>JAKPHF010000004.1 GCA_029550525.1 Planctomycetota bacterium | reverse complement strand
CCGCCGCTGCCGTCCTGGTACTTGTGCGTGATGAGTTTGCTGTACAGCCCGCCGGAGGAACCGTCGATGTCCTCGGTATCGAGCGTCATGTCGTCATTATAGACAAACGTCCGCGTGCCGACGATGTCGGTGACGGTCTTCTTGCGGCCGAGACGGTCGTAGGTGAAGGTTACGTCCGGCGTCGTGTCGGCATAATCGACTTCCGTCATGTCGCCGGTGTCGGCGTCGTAGTCATAGGTCGTGACGTGGCTGCCGCTGCTGCTCCGCGCCCAGGTGCGGCTGGCGAGCTTGCCCTCGGCGGTGTACGTATAGGCGATCTTGTTGCCGGTCGTGCCGTAGTCGGCATAGCGCTTCTCGAGCCCCGCTGGCCCTGCTGGACCGCGCAATTCCGCAACGGATATCCAGCTGCCGTCCTTCTTCACGTAAACTGCTGAACTGACGGTATTCAGGTACAGGTCTCCGTCCACTCCCATCGATGCGTCGGGTGGGGTCTCGCCGGTGAACCATTTCGAAGTCGCCATGCTGCCGTTAGGCGAAATGGGGTGAGATGGTTCATCCTCCTCTACCGGAGTTGGAGGCCCTCCGCACATTTGCCCTGAGCAGAAGATCAATACGGCCAGTAAACTCAACAGAAGTCGCTTCATTGGTCGCTCCTTCAATAGAGACAAGATCCGCTACCGCGAAAACACAGTCGGGCAGGGATCGGAATCCAGCCAATATCCAATCCACACCGGGGTTGTCGGGCCCGATGAAGTCGATTGTTCTTGCTGTAATCCCTCGCGCCTCGGCTCAGACCAGCCCAAGCGGCCCCACTTGCTGAGAAGTGTGTTGCATCTCCTTGGCAGACGAAGTCCCCACCCTCTTTTTGGGGGGTCGTCATTCTGAGAGCCTCGCTGCCTCCGAACTCCATTCTGTATTGCTGTTCGGAGAGGATTAGCCTAGGATACGATACTAGGGAACTGGGAAAAGTCAAGTACTCCATAACGAAGCAGCAATGTGGAGAATGTCCCCTCGCGCCGACACCAGCCTCGGCTACACCGGGCCCGCCGGCAGCCTTTTTCCTTTGACTCTGGCACCTCGTTCACAGCCTATAGCCCAAAGCTCATGGCTCTCCGCGCGGCAGATGCTGCCTGAGGAAACCGAACATTCGGTCAGCGTATTCATGGGGCGCTTGCGTGATGATGTTGCTGTGTGGACCCGGGCCGAACCAGATGTCGCGGGGCCCGGTTGCGGCGTCGTATAGCCGCTCGGCGTGCGATCGCGGCATGACGAAGTCGCCGTCGCCGTGGATGACCAACACCGGGCGAGCGCCGATGGCTGCGACGGCCTGTTCGGCCGAAACGGCAAAGAAACTCGTGCCTGTCAGCAACGAAACCAAGGCCAACATTCCGTCGGCGAACAATGGTCCGAGCATCGGCAGGAGTCGGGTGTTGTCGCGCAGGAGGTCGCGAGGCGACACGAACGGACTGTCCAATACGACGGCGTCGATCCGTGCATCCTCGGCCGCGGCCAGGGCAAGTGCCATCGACCCCTGCGACGATCCGAGCCCAACGACGACACGGGATTCATGCGGCCGGTTGGCTTTGAGCCAATCCACTGCGGCGATCACGTCCGCTCGCTCGCGGATGCCGTACGTCGTAGTGCGGCCATCGCTCGACCCATGAGCGCGGAAATCGAAGAACAAGACGTTGTAGCCGCTATGGGCGAGCGGCCCGAGGAACCACACGAAGTTGCCCTTGTTCGCTCCCGCGCCGTGGCAGATGACGATGGTTCGATCCGACGGCTTGTTCTCGGGGATGAACCAGCCGTCGAGCATCAGGCCGTCGCGCGTGGGGATACGCAGATGCTCGTAGGGCAGGTTGAAGACGGACATGGGATCCTGCCCGTCCGCAAGCTTGCAGCGGTGGGTGGCGACCACGCCTACGGAGACCGGCAGGAATACCAGGGCGGTCAGACTGGCCCGCCCGGCCGGGATGAGTCGGACCAAGCAGGGAACAGGTCGACCCGTTTGCCTGCGAAACCGTGCCCATCGGCACCAGCCGTGGCCGAGCCGATTCACGTATTGCGACCAGATCTCCCACGCCAGCCGGCACGAGATCGTGAACCACAGGATCAAAGGCACCTCGCGGAGCACCACGCGGGCGGAGGCGAGGTATGCCACCACGGCCAGTGCACCCCAGATGAGCAGGCTCATGACGACCACATACGTCACGAGCGGGCCCGGCCGAAATTGCCGAGATCGTGGAAACCGCCAGAGCAGAAAGCCCGCCAGGACGAACGGACTCATCCCGAACAGCCATGTGCCCGGTGAGCCGGTCATGTCGCGCCTCCCTATAGAACTATACCCTGCAGAAGAGGGGATTAGGTGAAAAACAGGCTGACGCGGGGAACAGATCGACGCGGTGACACGGCGACGCGGCGAGGCGGTGAAAAGGGAGAGTGGACAGTCAGGGGCGAGCCAATCGCGATACTACGACGTGGTGAACAAAAAGAAAGGGCGGGGTGGTACCCGCCCTCAAGGTCATTGTTTCCTGTTGTCGCCGGGTCGCCGCGTCTTTTTGGGTCAAACGGCGAGGCTCATGTCAGCTCCAGCTTCCACGGCGGGCGATACTCATACGAGAGCGCCTTGTTCGCCTCGTCGTCGTTGATGAAGCGTTCGCGCTCGGCGTCCCAGGCCAGATAGCGCTTGTAATCGCAGGCGACGTTGCCGATCAGCGTGGTGGTGGTCGAACGATGGCCTGTTTCGATGGGGCAGTTGCACAGGCTGCGGCTCTTGACGCAGTCCAGGAAGTTGCGAGCGTGAGCCACGGTGTCGCCCTTGCCCGGGATGGTCACGTTCTGCTTGCCCGCCGGTCGCGTCGTGGCCAGCGCCTGGCGACGGCTTTCGGCACGATCCAGCGGATTCAACGCGGCCACGGGCTCGGTCCGCACCGCTTCCGGCACGATCTCCACCCTGCTGTCGTTGAAGTACACCGTACCTTCCGTGCCGCGGAACTCCACGTGGGCGCCAGGGCGCGACCCCGGGGTGGCATTGGTGTTGTACTGCGAGAACGTCACCAGCGTGCCGTCAGGGTAGTCCCATACGGCCTCCATGGTGTCGGGCACGCCGCGCTTATCCGGGATGAAGTTCGAGCCCACGGCGAACACGCCGCGCGGGGCATCCTGGCCGATGGCCCACTGGATGAGGTCGAGCCAGTGCGTGCCGAAGTTGGTCATCTGGCCGCCGGAGTATTCGCGGAACCAGCGGAACTTGTAGAGACAGCGATTCACGTTGTAGGACGCCTTGGGGGCCGGCCCGAGCCACAGGTCCCAATCCAGATCGGCGGGAGGCGGGCTGTCGGGATCGTTGCCCAGGCCGATGGGCCACTCGTTGCTGATGTGGAAGCAGCGCACGGACGTCACGCGTCCGATCGCGCCGCCGCGGATGGCCTCGACCATCTGCTGGCAGATGGGCATGGACCGGCGGTGGATGCCGACCTGCGTCACGCGGTTGTACTTCTTGGCGGCCTCGACCATGATTCGGCCCTCGGCCACCACGAGCGAGAGCGGCTTTTCGACGTAGATGTCCTTGCCGGCCTTGCAGGCATCGACGAACTGTTGGGCGTGCCAGTGGTCGGGCGTGGCGATCACCACGGCGTCGATGTCCTTGCGGTCGAGCAGTTCGCGGTAGTGCTTCGTGAGGAACAGATCCCCGCCGACCTTCTTGGCGGAGAACTCGAGGTACGGCTTGTACACGTCGCACAAAGCCACGATCTGGCAGTCGGCGTGCGGCTTGAAGGCGTCGATCAGTTGATCGCCGCGGTTGCCCACGCCGATCACGCCGAGGCGGATGCGTTCGTTGGCCCCGGCGGCAGCCATCACGGTTTTCGCGCCCGCCACCGCCATGCTGGCGGTCGCCATGCCTCTGGTGAACTGACGACGGGTCATCTTCCCCTTCACAGCCATACCTCCTGTGCGAATCGCGCCTCTCGTGCGAACCAAATCCACACTATACCGGAATCGCAAGGAAGATCAATGAGCGTTATATAACATCCGCCGATCGACCTCGGCATCTTCCGTGGTTAAATCCGGTTGCCGGCAAGCAAGCGAATTGTAGTGCCGACTCTTTTCCGAGCTGGCGTTCCCTATCTTGTTCACATTCTTTGAGGCTTATCCGTTTCATCTGTAATCACCGCGGCGGCCGGTAGCTCAGTGTGTTCTTGACGCGCCGCAGTTCGGCGGGATCGGTGAACGGGGTCAGTTGGGCCTGGGCAAAGTCGGCGTCGGCCGGTCCGACGTCATCGTACCAGAAGATGGGCACGCCTCGGGCGACCAGTTGCCGTTGCAGCTCAAGCACGCGGTCGGACCGGCTGTGGATCTGCCGGGGTGTCTCGTTGCTCCGAATGCAGCGGGCGGCGAGCAGCCCGGCCGCCTCGCCGAGGTTCCACTCGACGGGGTGCAGCCGATAGCAGCCGTTGGTGATGTGCGTCGTGCCGATGTTCTTGCAGGCGGCCAGCAGGTTGTCGGTGTCCACGCTGATGAGCGCGCCGAGCGGAATCTGGAACGGCTTGGTGGCAGCCGGTGGCAACTTGGTCTCGGCATCGTTGGGATGAATGTCGATGCCGTACCAGCCGATGCCCACCGAATCGGCAAAATGCCGGGCCCGCACCTGATCCTTGAAGAACTCGGCGGCCACGTCCTGTTCGACGATGGTGTAGAGGGCCTTGATACGTCGCGACTCGCGAATATACGGGTATTTGGACAGTCCGTCGGACGTGCCCATGACGGACGCATCCAGCACGGCTTCCGGGTAGCCCTTGCCGCCCTCGTCGCGCGGGGCATCCGTCTGGAGCCAGTGGCAGAATCCCAGCGCCAACTCTTTCGCCTCGCGGAGTGCCTGCAGCATTTGCTCGGGCTCATCGGTGATCAGACTCATCCGGCGGTAGTCGTTGCCCGGCCAGTTGATCATGGCGACGTCCTGACCATAGGCCGGGTCGTCGAAGTTCGTCTTGTCGATCAGGCGGCGATACGTCCAGAAGGGCCCGTAGCTGCCCTCGACGCGCTCGAACATGCCGTAACGCACCCAGCCCCGCTGGTCGTAATACAGATGCATGAACGTGTAGGGCTGGTTGACCACGTGGTGCTCGTAATTGGGCACGCGAGCGACCGGCTTGCCGGGTTCGCTTTGCAAACGCAACGCGAACGGATACGTGAAGCTTTGCACACATTCGGGATGGGGACCGTCGGTGCGGGCGTGCGGTTCGCCGGTCTGCTCACGCGATTCCGCGCCGACCACGTGTTGCACACGGCAGACGACCAACGGTTCGCCCAATTCCGTCGCGTCGATGAAGTACGTGCCGGTCAGCCGCGTGAGCTCGCCCGTCTGGAGATCGACGACTTCGACCCATTGGATCCGGCTGCCCTCCCGTTGGGCGCGGGCGATCTTGTGCCGCATGAGCGTGGAAAGCTTGCCGCTCGTTCGGTGGGGGGCCAGCATGTCATCGATGACGGCCACGCCCACCTTGGGCTCGAAGCCAAGTCGTGTAACCCAACTATTGCCGGGGTCGAGCTCGACCGTGTCGCGGGCCTGCGGCGTGAGCTTTGTGTTCTTTCGGTACCAGTCGCGGATGCGGCGGCGGAAATCGAGATAGCTGCGGGTTCCGCCGGTCGTTTCGATCCAACGGTTCTCGTCCAGTGCGGAAACGCCCTGCGAGGTCGCCTGACCTCCCAGCCAGTCGGTCTCCTCAGTGAGGATGACCGTCCGGCCCTCATCGCAGGCGGCCAGGGCGGCGGCCACGCCTCCGAGACTCCCACCCAGAATGACGATGTCCGCCTGCCGGCTCTCGGCAGCCACGGCGTCGTCCGGGACGGAAACCAGCCGCATGCCCTGAACGTCCACGACCTGAAGTGCCAACGCCGGCGCCCAGCCGCTCAGCACGCTGACCAAACCGATCGCTGCCGCACACAACGTCCGCCGTGTCATCCGCATGGTACGATGTCCTCCCGATGCGACGAGCATACTCCGCGCTACGCGACGTGAAAAGCACGGGTGCCGTTTGCGCGAGGGGGAGTACACTGCATGTGAAAAGAGTCGGCGGGGACAAGCCCCGCCGCTCGCGGCCTATAGCTCATAGCTCACAGCTGCTCACAGCTTATAGCTTACAGCTTTTTTTGTGGAACGGTCGCCGGTTCGCGGGTATGCTCCAGTGTCATGAGCTCCGCGGCCAGATATCTTCGCCCTGATGTCATCGCCCAGGTGCAACGGCTCGACCTCAAGGCGCGGTTCATCGTCGAGGGGTTCATCGCCGGCCTGCACAACTCGCCTTTTCAGGGCTTCTCCGTCGAGTTTTCTGAGCATCGCAAGTACACGGCCGGCGACGACCTGCGTCAGATCGACTGGTCGGTGTACGGCCGGACCGACCGCTTCTACATCAAGAAGTACGACGCCGAGACCAACCTCGAGTGCCATCTACTCGTCGATACGTCGGCCAGCATGGGCTACCCGGCCGTCGACCCCGGCGTCGAAGCGGGCCGAATGAACAAGCTGGACTACGCCATCTGTTTGGCTGCTGCCTTGGGCTACCTCATGATCAACCAGCAGGACGCGGTGGGCATGGCCCGTTTTGACGACCGGCTGCGGTCATACCTGCCGCCCAAGTCGAAGCGGACGCACCTCATGCGACTCATCGGCGAGTTGGCCGGCGTCAAGCCTGCCCCCGACGCGACGGGCAAAGGTTTGGCTCAGGCCATCCACGACGTGGCCCGGCGCGTGAGGCGGCGCGGGCTCATGATCATCCTCAGCGACCTGCTCGCCGATCCAGACGAGGTGATTCAGGGTCTGCATCACTTGCGGTTTCGTGGACACGACGTCATTCTGTTCCAGGTGCTCGACGAAACCGAGGTGCGGTTTCCGTTCGATCGGCTGAGCGAGTTCGTGGATCCGGAGACCGGGCGTCGCCTGATTGTTCATCCACAGGCCGTGCGCGAGCGCTACCTGGCGGCGTTGCGCGAGTTCACCGCGCGCTATCGCGACGAGGCCGCCGCTTTGCGGGCGGATTTCGTCCAGGTGGATACGTCCATGACGTTCGACCGGGCCCTCGTGCAGTATTTGATTGACCGGCGAAGGCGGTGCTAGGTGAGGGGCCTGGCGAATGGGGGAGCCCCTCGGTCTGCTCGACCTCGCGCGGACGGCGATCTCGGGGGGCGGGCGTCCCGCCCGCCTCATGGATAGGATTGCCTTCATCCGCGGGTGCGGCGACATCGGAAGACCGGTCTATGCTGTTCGCTCTGCACGAGTACCGCACATCGCGGCGGTTTCGCCCTGAAAGGGCGCGGAGTCAGTGAGAGAATCTCATACTGACGTGTCTTGTTAACGTCACGATTATAAGGCGGGATATTGGTTGTCCTCAAGGCACGGACCGAAAGGGTCGCAACCGAAACGAAGACCTTTGTGAGCGAGACATCATGCCTACAAGTTGGAGAGTCACGACAGCCATCATGCTGAGTTCGGCCGTTGGAGTGGTGGCCGAGATGAAGCCGGTCAACCTGCGCTGCGAGTACCTCGAGAACCCGCTCGGCATCGACGTGCCGCGACCGCGGCTCAGTTGGCAGCTCGAATCACCGTACCGCAACCGTCGGCAGGCCGCCTATCAGATCCTGGTCGCCACGCATCCCGACCGGCTCACGCCCGACCAGGCCGATCTGTGGAACAGTGGCCGCGTCGAGTCCAACCAGAGCCTGCACGTCGAATACGCGGGCAAGCCGTTGATTTCCGGCATGCCTGCTCATTGGACCGTGCGCGTGTGGGATCAGGACGGTGCCGTCTCGGAGTTCTGTCCGCCCGCGCGGTGGGAAATGGGCCTGCTTGATCCGTCGCAGTGGACGGGTCACTGGATCAGCGATTCGCGTCCGCTGCCCGAGGCGGAGGCCGATCTGTACGGTGTGTTGCCCGCGCCCATGCTGCGCAAGGAGTTCGTCCTGAGCAAGCCGGTGTTGCGGGCCCGGGCCTACGTGAGCGGCCTTGGGTACTACGAGCTGAGCCTCAACGGCAAGCGCGTGGGCAACCGCCGGCTGGACCCGGCCTGGACGTCCTATGGTAAGCGCGTGCTGTACTCGACGTACGACGTGACGGGCGAGCTGCGACCTGGCGCCAACGCTGTGGGCATGCTTCTGGGCAACGGCTGGTACAACCCGCTGCCCATGCGGCTGTGGGGATGGCTCAACTTGCGCGAGCGATTGGAGATCGGCCGACCTCGCGGCATCCTGCAACTCAACATCGAGTATCAGGACGGCACGTTCGAACGCATCGTCACCGATGAGACGTGGCGCGTAGGCGATAGCGCCATCCTGAAGAACAACATCTATCTCGGCGAAGTGTACGACGCCCGCAAGGAATTGCCCGGCTGGGACTGCCCCGGTTTTGACGACCGCGCCTGGCGGGCGGCGGTCCGCGCCCCCGGCAACGTCGGCGAACTGCGGGCCCAGATGGTCGAACCCATCCGTGCCACCCGCAGCATCAAGCCCGTTCGCGTGAGTGAGGCAGCGCCGGGCGTGTACATCTTCGACATGGGCCAGAACTTCGCCGGGACCATCACGCTGCGAGTTCGCGGCGAGGCCGGCACCGAAATCCGGCTGCGCTACGGCGAGCTGCTCTATCCCGACGGCACACTCAACCCGATGACCTCCGTCTGCGGGCAAATCAAAGGTCCCGGCATCGGCGGCCCGGGCGCGCCGGACGTCGCTTACCAGACCGACACGTACATCCTCAAGGGCGGCGGCGAGCTGGAAACCTGGACGCCGCGATTCACGTTTCACGGATTCCGTTACGTCGAGGTCACGGGCTATCCCGGACGCCCGCCGCTGGATGCCATCGAAGGCCATCTCATGCACTCGGACGTTCGGCCCGCCGGCACGTTCGAATGCTCCAACCCGCTGTTCAACCGCATCCAGGAGATCACTCGCTGGACGCTGTTGAGCAACATGTTTGGCGTGCAGTCCGATTGCCCGCATCGCGAGCGGTTCGGCTATGGCGGCGACATCGTGGTTAGTGCCGAGATGGCCTCGTTCAATCTGAACATGCCCGCGTTCTACCACAAGACTGCCTGGGATTTCGCCGACGACGTGCGGCCCAACGGCGGCTTCACCGAGACGGCTCCCTTCGTGGGCATCGACGCGTTCAAGGACGGTCTGGGTGGCGGAGCGGGCCCCATCGGGTGGGGGACCGTGCAACCCGTGCTGCTGTGGCACATGTACCAGTACTACGGGGATCGCCGCCTATTGGAAGATCAGTTCCCGCTGGCCGTCCGCTGGATGGAGTTCCTGGGCGAGCAGGCTGTGGACAACTACATCGAGCGCGGCATCGGCGATCACGAGAGCATCGCCGAGAAAGTCGTGCCGCTGACCAGCACGGCATTCTACTACTATAATGCCGAACTTGTCTCGCGTATCGCCCGCATCATCGGTCGGTCGCAGGAAGCCAACCGCCTGGCCGACCGTGCCGCTTCCATCAAGGCCTCATTCAACCAGCGATTCCTCGACACCGCCACCGGCCGATACGCTTCCGGCTCGCAGGCCTCACAGGCGTTCCCGCTGTACATGGGGCTCGTGCCCGCCATCTCCCACGGCAACGCTCTGAAGGTGCTGCTCGACGACATCGCCGCTCACAACTTTCATCTGACCACGGGCATCTTCGGCACGAAGTACATGCTCTCGGTCCTGAGCGACAGCGGCCATGCCGACGTGGCCTATCGGATCGTCAATCAGCGGGATTTCCCGGGCTGGGGCCACATGATCGAAAGCGGGGCGACCACCCTCTGGGAGCACTGGGAGTTCAGCGACAATACGTTCTCGCACAACCATCCCATGTTCGGCTCGGTGAGCGAGTGGTTCTTCAAGGTGCTGGCGGGCATCCGCCCGCATCCCGAGGCCGCCGGGTTCGATCGCATCGTCATTCAGCCGGCCATCGTGCCCGGCCTGGAGTGGGTGCGGGCTCGCTACGACTCCATTCGCGGTCCGATCGTCAGCGAGTGGCGGATCGAGGATCATCGGCTGATCATGCACGTGACGTTGCCCGCGAACACGTCAGCCCTGATCCATTTCCCGACGCCCGAGATCAAGGAGATGCGCGAGGCAGATCGCCACATCCAGCAGAGCCAGGGGATCAAGCTGCATCGCATCGAGCGCGACCGTGTCATCTTCGAGGCCGGCTCGGGCGATTATCGCTTCTCCATGCCCTGGCCGCCCAAGCCGCCAGGGCGGTGAACGGAATCCTTCGAGTCAGAAGGTTCTGTGTAGAACTTACTGTCCCCTGCAGGCGGGTTCCGCAACGATGTCCGGGCCGCTCGCGCACTCCAGGAAGATGCTCACATCGTCCTGGTCGACGTCCGTGTCGCCGTCGAGGAACGCGTCTGCGCAAAGCGGATCGGTCTGGGGGACGTCCGTACCGCTCAGGCAGCGCTGCAGATAGGCGAAGTCTTCCTGGTCCACGTCGTCGTCGTCATCAAAGTCGGCATCGACGGCAGGGATGGGTTCGAAGTCGATCCGGGGCTGAGGCTGACCCACCATGCCCCCGCCACGGAAAACGAAGTTGTAGCGAAGGAAGAGGTTCATGCCGATGATGCCTTCCAGCGTTCCGCCCTCAGGCGAGGCGACGTCCAGCAGGACCACCGGCACGTTCGTATAGCTCAGCCATTCACCGAGCGCGGGAATATCCAGCGTGTCGAGATAGAAGCCCGGCTTGTATACCAGTTGGCCGTCCACGCCCTGGATCTCGACGGTGAAATCCGGGTTGTTCGGATTGAGTGCCAACTGTGCGGCCACGGTCGAGCCGATCACCGTCACCTGGGCGCCGGTATCCACCATGAACTTTGTCTTGCCGTTGGCGATGAAGCCGCGGTCACTGAGATTGACGCTGCCGGCAAAGAACAGGCTCTGCGTGGAAATGCCCAGGATCACCGACGGGATCTTCGGCGAGTTGTCGCCGCCGGGGCAGACCTCGAGGACAGCAAAGCAGGGCCAATACCACACCGCCGCCGCTCCGGCCGGACGCAGTTCCAGCGGCAGTGTGTTGGGGTAGGTGGGCAGGTTTGGGCTCGTCAACTCGTGGAAGGTGATATCAGGTCCTTCGTAGACGATGCCATCGCGCTCCACCTGGCGGCGAATGTCATTGCGGATCCAACTGGCGATGAACACCGTCATGGGCGAGCCGATCGCGGTCACCAGGTCGGGCATTCCGGGTGCGGGCTCGGCACCCAAAGCCGTTGAGACGTTCCATTCGCCTACCAGCGAGGACAGATTGAGGCTCTGGTCCGGGTTGATGCTTCCCAGGCCGGTGATCCATAACCCAAACGGTTGACTGACCCAGGCATCGACGGAGCCGGTCACGCCGCCGATTTCCACCGTGCCGCCGGTGTTTCTTCCAGCGGCGAACAGCCCAAGTTGCGAGGCGGCAGCATAGCTCAGCACTGAGATGCCGGCCCCCGTATCCAGCAGGCCGATGGTGTAGTTGTTCTCCGGGTTGGACACGAAATAGTTGCCTTCCACGGACGATGAGTACACGGCATCCCAGTCTCCGCCCACGGCCCTGCGCCGATCGGTCGCATGCACGGCGATCCACGGGACGAACCCGTCAATGGGCGGACTGTCGATGATGGACACCGAAACGGAGGGAGGAGCATCGGTCGTCACGCCGAGCGTCGCCGAATCGGTTAACCTCCGCTGCTGCCGAGCCGGTCGAACCGGCCGGGCCCGCTCGCGGGTGGGAACCGCCTTGTGGGGTGGCTCGTGAAGCGCTCGAATCCGACCTCCGCCGGGCAGCCGCAACTCGGTGCTGCGACGGACCCAGCCGGGCTGAGGGCGATGGCCCTTCGCCTCGGCCGCTTGGCCGTTCTCGACCGCTTGGCCGTTTTCGGTGGTTTGACCACCTTCGGCCGGCGTGTTCGCGAACGCCGCCGCGGAAGTCCCCACGAGTAGAATGGCCGCCAAGAGACGAAAAGTCGTCCGAGAGGGGCTGGTCACGTGCTTCTCCTTGCTCCGAGGAATCGGCGGCGCAGCCCGCGCCGGCGGATTCAACACCTGATTGTACCTCTCACCAAGCGGCCCGTCCCGCGCCAAGCCCGAGAATCAGGGCTGGCCGAACCGGATTCCGTACGTCCGGCGGGCGCGGATCGCACTTTCCGGAGCGGAAGTCGGCAAGCATTCCGCGAGCCGGTTTCGGGTGCCCGTGTTCTGGGATTCCGCCCGCTGATCCGATACATTCATTCGATTGGTGGTTATCGGGCCCGTCCGGCCGGCCTTGGCGGTGCCTTGAACTCAGGACAGCCCGGTAACGTCGAACAGCTTGAGGCACACTACTATTTTCCTGCCACGGCCCGGCGCGAACAGGCGGCTGACCGCGGATCTGCTTGGAGTTCTTGATGGCCACCGAAACGTTAGCTGTATCCGATCCGTTACTCGAGCGTTTGTCCGCGCTTCGAACCAACATCGCGAGCGTGTTCCTGGGCAAGCCGACGGCAGTCACCGAGGTACTGGTCGGCTTGCTGAGTCGGGGCCACGTGCTGATCGAGGACGTGCCGGGTGTAGGCAAGACCGTGCTGGCCCGTGCTTTGGCTACCAGCCTGGACCTGTCGTTCTCGCGGATTCAGTTGACGCCCGACCTCCTGCCGTCGGACATCATCGGCGTCAGTGTGTACGACGCACAGACCGGCGCCTTCGAGTTCAAACGCGGTCCGGTCTTCGCCAACATCGTGCTGGCCGACGAGATCAATCGCACCACGCCTCGCACGCAATCGGCGCTGCTGGAAGCGATGAACGAGGCGCAGGTCAGCGTCGATGGCCGTACGCTCAAGCTTGACCGTCCGTTCATGGTCATCGCTACGCAGAACCCGTTCGAGTTCGAGGGAACCTACTTCCTGCCCGAGAACCAGCTCGATCGCTTCGCCCTGCGAATTCGCATCGGCTATCCCTCGCGCGAATTCGAGATGCAGATCATTCGCGAGCAGCCCGGAGCCAATCGGTTGGATTCCCTGCGACCGGTGATGAGTCGCGAGGATGTCATCCTCCTGCAGGATCGCGTGTCCCGCATCCAGGTGGACGATCGGCTGGTGAACTACGCCCTGGACCTGGTCGAGATCACCCGTGGCCACGAGCTGTTGGAAGTGGGAGTCTCTCCCCGCGGAGCCATCTCGCTGGTGCGCTGTGCACAGGCGTTGGCCTTGCTCATGGGACGCGATTATGTCGTGCCCGATGACATCAAATCGTTGTTCGTGCCGACCTGTGCGCATCGCGTGGTGACCAAGAGCTACCTGCACGACGGCCACACGGTGAACACCGACCAGTTGCTCGGCGAGATCGTCCGGAACGTGACCGTACCCGATTAGCCACAATCGGTGGGAACGGCTCGGAGGTAATCGCCTCTTCGGAGGCCAGCACGATGGCAACGCTACCCATGACATCCCGTGCCTTGCCGGTGTTTGCGGCGGCTGTTCGCCGCAGCTCACCGTTGCGCGGGTTGCGGGCATCGGGGAGCGGGCTCATCGTCATCGTGGTATCCATTCTGGTTGCCATCGCCTCGTTCACCAGCGAGGCCAATCTCTTGCTCCTGTTGTTCGGGATGGCAATCGCGGTCGTCGCGTTCAACGCAGTGACTTGCGTGCAGACCGTGCGCAGCATCGACGTGGAGCGCGGGCCGGTGGTGGCCGCCGTGGCCGGCCGGCCGTTCCGACTCGTGTACACGATCCGTCATCGCAAGCGATGGTTCAAGTCATGGGTCGTCCGCATCGGCGAGACGCCCGTGGCGGGGCGCGCACCGCTGGCGGAACTGCTGCTAGCCGTTCTCCGGCCGGGCGAGGAGCGCCGCGTCGAGCTCAAGGCCGTCTGCCCGAACCGCGGCCGGCTTGCTCTGCGCGGCATTCGCGTGTCGTGCGGATTCCCCTTCGGGCTCTTCACCTGCACCGTGGACATCGAAGCTCCCGCCGAGCTCATCGTCTTCCCGGCGGCGGGGCGGGTGCGACGCGAGTTTTGGCATCAGCAGGCTCTCGCTGAGTCGCCCGATGCTCGCCGGCAGGAACACGCCGCCGGCCAGGACGAGTTTCACGGCGTCCGCGAATACCGCCAGGGCGACAACCCTCGCTGGATTCATTGGCGCCGAAGCGCCCACACCGGCCAGCTGGTCGTGCGTGAGCATCAGCCCGTGCGCGACAGCCAGCTGGTGGTGCTGCTCGACCCCTGGCCCGAGAGTCCGCCGGCCAAGGCGGTTCGCCGCGGCTTGTGGCAGCGACTTCGCGGCACGCCGGGAGATCCTCGTCCGGATCCCACTGTCGAACGCATGATCAGCGCGGCCGCCACCGTGGTTTGCGAAGCGCTCGATCGCGGCTATCGCGTGGGCATGATCGCTCGCGGCGTTGTGCCCGTCGTGCTGGCTCCTGCGGGCGGCCGTGCTCAGCGACAGCGCATTCTGAACGAACTGGCTTTGCTGTCCCCCGGAGCGGAACGATCGTTCGATCAGATGATTCAGAATGTACGCTGGTGCAGCGGCTCGAACGCCCGGTGCGTGCTGCTCACCGTCCGTTCGCACGAATCGCATGCGCGTTTGCTCCGCATCCTCAGCGGGCGTACGGCCAGTGTCATGCTGATCACGCCGCAATCGGGATGGCTCGACAAACTGTTCGACCTGTCCGGAACCGTGCCCGAGCGCCGGAGGACCGCTTGATGATCGCTCCGAGCCCGTGGTCCAACGCCTTGCTCCTGATCAGTGTGGTCGCGCCCATCGCCGCCGCCGAGGGCAACCTGCTGTATCTCATCGTGGCGGTATGCGCGGGCCTGCTTGGCCCATTCACGTCGGCTCGCCTGCGGCCGACGCCGCTGCTCGAACGCCTTTCTCAGCTGATCGTCGTGCTGGCCTTCGGGTTTCTGCTGCACGAGTACCTGCAGCAAGACGTCATTCTGATCATGGCCCTGTCGCACTTCCTGATCACCGTGTGCGTGGTTCGGCTGCTGCTGCCTCGGTCGCTGCGCGAGGAAACACACGTCATCGTGCTGTCTCTCGTGCTGTTGGTGGTGGGGGCCATCGTCAGCGGTAACGTGCTGTTTGCCGTCGCTCTGGTCGTGAGCCTGGTGCTGGGACTGGGCCGACTTATCCGACTGCACGTGGCCGCGGAAGTCTCTCGAACTGGGACGGTCGCGATCGGTCCGGCCGTCGTGTCGTCCGGTCCCGGCTCGGTGTCGCCGGGGTCCGCCTCACCCGCGTCCGAATCGCGAGACGATGCGCTCTTCCTGCCCTCGCGGCCGTTCCGCTCGACGGTGGCCGCCATTTTCATGGTCGCGACCGTCATCGGGGCGGTTGTCTTCCTGGTTTGTCCGCGCGTGGAGTCCACGCTTTTCCGGCAGATGCAAGCGGCCGCCGCGGGCCCCGTGCTCACCGGCTTCGGCGGCTCCGAGGACTTGCGCGGTGGCCATGACATCAGCCCTTCCGAGCAGGCGGTCATGCGGGTCAAGGTGACGGGACCCGTTCCGTTCTCGGCCGAGGAGCACGAGACGCAACACTACTTTCGCGGCGAAGTCAGAACCCGTTACGGCCGGCGGGCCGGCGGTCTCGCTTCCAGTTGGGGCTGGCATCGGCCGTATCGGTCCTCCGATGACTTCGTGACCGTCGAGTTCGAGCCCGGCCAGCACCAGGTCACGTTGTCGCCGGCTGCGGACTCGCCCGACACCATGCAGTACCAGTTCTGGCTGGAACCGCGGCGATACGGCAATCTGTTCAGCCCCGAGCCGATTCTCGCTGTGGCCTCACACGACTTCAGCGAAGTCCGGTTTCACCCGGAGCACCAGATTCTTCACGTGCCCCGGCCGGGCAGGTTGGTCCGCTACACCGTGACCACCATCGCGCCCTACGCGCTCCCGCTGCTGCGGGCGCAACAAGCGCAGGAGCTGGAGCAGGATCCTCCACTGATCGTGCCCGTGGTGCCGCTGCCTCGCACGGAGGAGATCCTGCAGTTGATCGACAACGAGATTCCCAGTGCCAGCATGCTCGACCGGCCCGACGGCCGCGAGACTTTCGTCCGGGATTTGGAGCAGTTCCTCTCGTCCTCGCGATTCGCCTACACGCTGTCGCCGCCGCGCCTGGGGCCGGGACGGGAACCCGTGGGCGAGTTCCTCCTCGATACCCGGCAGGGACACTGCGAGTTCTTCGCCACCGCCATGGCGGTTGTGTGCCAATTAAAGGGCATTCCGGCCCGAATGGTCACGGGCTATCGGGGCGGCGAATACAATCCGGTGGGCGGCTTCCTCATCGTTCGCGAGAAGCACGCACATGCCTGGGTGGAGGTCTTCCTTCGGGGCAAGGGGTGGCTGACGTTCGATCCGACGCCCGGCGCATCGGTGGTGGCCTCGCCGACGGCGTCGTGGTACGAGCCGCTGCGCAAGGTGGCGGATTTCATGCAGTTCCAGTGGGCCAGCCTGGTCCTCGCCTACGATGCGGCGTCGCAGCGAGAGTTGCTCGAGCGGTTTCAGGCCTGGGTGACTCGGCCGGCTCAGGACGAGACCACGCTGGTGGGGGGCATCGTCGCCTTCGCCCGCGAGTTGTTCGGCTGGCGCATGGAATTGTCCGCCCGCGATCGCGTGCTTTATTGGGTGTTCACGCTTTTGGTGATCGCGCTGGCTGTTCTCCTCGGACGCGGCGTGGTCGCCGCCGGCCGATGGCTCGTTGCGCGGATCGGCTGGTCGGCGCAGCGTCTGCGACGGCGTGCGGGCGGCGGTCGAGCCGAGGTGGAGTTCTACACGCGATTCTGCCGCCGGCTGGAATCGCTGGGGCTCCATCGCCGCCCGGACCAGACGCCGGCCGAGTTCGCCGACGAACTGGCGACTCGTCACCCGGCGTTGCAGGACGCCCCTGAATTGATTCGCCTCTACTACGGCCAAGCCTTCGGAAACCGGCCTGTTCCGCCGGACCGCCGCTTCTGGATCGAGCAGTTCCTGCGCCAGCTCAAACAGATCGACCCCGCGTCGCTCCAACCGACGTCCGCGTGATCCGACTGCCCTGAAGGACGCAAACCCGCGCGAGCCGCCGGGCTTGCCCCGGCGGACTCAGTCCCACGGGGTCCGAGCGCCGCACGCGAACGGACGTACACGCTATGGTCGTGGAGATCATCGGGGCAATGAGATCGCTCAGAGCTCCCAGCTCACAGCTCACGTTGCGAGAGGGGGCGAACCGACGGGGGAATGAGACGGCGGGGGCAAGCCCCGCCGTTCGCGGAGGGACGTGCGAGAGGAGAGGTTGAACACGGCCATCAAACTCTTGCGGGCGATAAGCCTTGCAGTTGAGCAAAATGACATGTCACACTACGATGGAGGCGTTGTCCGTGCGCGACAAGCCGGTCATCCGGCGGCGGGCCCGGCCGTGACGTTTTCCGGCCAGGAACGCTCGCGGCGATGGTGTCTGTGAACCCAAGCGGAATCTCAACAAGGCAGGTGAGCGGTGGCAGCATACTTCGTCGGAGTCGATCTGGGCGGAACGAACATCAAGGCCGGCCTCGTCGATGAGGACGCCAACGTCAAGATCAAATTCAGCGTTCCCACCGGCATCGAAGAAGGGCCGGACAAGGTCGTGGCCAACATTGTCGCGGCGGCCGAGCGAGCGATCGCCGAGGCCGGCGTGGACCGCAAGGACGTGGCCGGCGTGGGCATCGGCTCGCCCGGGCCCATGAGCCATCGGCAGGGCCTGGTCATCAACCCGGGGAACCTGCCCGGCATGAAGAACGTCCCGTTGCGTGATTTGGTGGCCAAGGCTACGGGCATCCCCACGACGTTGGAGAACGACGCCAACGCCGCCGCCTGGGGCGAGTTCTGGGCCGGCGCGGGCAAAGGCGTGCAGGATCTCGTGATGTTCACGCTGGGCACCGGCGTGGGCGGCGGCGTGATCACGGAGGGCAAGCTGCTGCGCGGCTACTTTGAGAACGCCGGCGAACTCGGCCACATGCTGGTCCAGCCCGGCGGACGACTCTGCTCGTGCGGCCAGAAGGGCTGCCTCGAGGCCTATTCGTCGGCGTATTTCCTGGCCCGTCGGGCGGAGGAGTTCATCGCCGAGGGCCGGCCGAGCAGCCTGAAGACGTACGTCGATCGCGGTGAGATGCTCATGGCCGAGCACGTCGTGGCGGCCAGCCGCGCCGGCGACGAGCTGGCTCGCCAGGTCTGGGACGAGGCGTGCTACTTCCTTGCCGTCGCCTGTGTCATCATGCAGCACGTGAGCAATCCTCAACGCGTGGTCATGGCCGGCGGGCTCATCGCGGCCGGCGACGCCTTGCTGCAGCCCATCCGCAAGTACTTCAAGGAACTGACCTGGAAGCTGCTGGACGACGGACCGGAAATCCTCTTCGCCACGCTGGGCAACGACGCGGGCTTCATCGGTGCCGCGGGCTGCGCGTGGCAGGCCGCCCGTACGGGCGAGTGGTGAGCCGGCACGCGAAGGGGAGTTTGTGGTGTAGGCATCCTGACGGCACGTGCACGCGGATTGTGGTGCAGGCATCTTGTCGGCACGTGCACGCTGGAAGCGTGCACCACAAGGAAGCATGCACCACAAGAAGGGCATTTCGCGGAGCACGCTCGCATGAGGAAGCATCGCGTCGCGGTTATCGGTTGTGGTTCCATCGCTCGGGGTTGGCACTGCCCGAACATCGTGAACAATCCGCGCACCGAGCTGGCCGTGGTCTGCGACGTGAACGCCCAAGTGGCCGAGAACTTCCGCAAGGTCTTCGGGGCTGCCGCGAGCTGCACCGACTGGCAGGATGCGGTCGAGAACCCGGACGTGGACGTCATCGTCCTGTGCACGCACACGAATCTGCGCAGCGAAGTGATTGTGCCGGCTCTGGCCTCGGGCAAGCCCGTGTTCGTGGAGAAACCACTGGCGGCCACGGTGTCCGAGATGCAGCGGATCGTCGCCGCCGTCCGTCAGACCGGCGTGCCCGTGTGTGTCTGCCACAATCGCCGCAGCAGCCCGGCCATCCTCGAGCTGCGCCGGTTGTTGCATAAGGCCGTCGCGTCCGCCGGTGGCTTGCCGGCGTCGGTGGATCGCAGCGGCCAGGGACGCCGCGAGTCGCTCCCCGAGGAGCGGCAGATTCAGATCCTCATGCGCGTCAACGACGATTGCCGCAGCTGGCAGGACTGGATCTACCGCGACAATGAAACCATCCTCTTCGCCGAGATGGTGCATTTCATCGACGTGGCCCTGTGGCTCAACCCCTCCCCGCCCGTCCGCGTCTTTGCCGAGGGCTCCGCTCGCGGCAACTTCACGCTGATGCTGCGGTTCCAGGATGGCTCGCTGACGACCATCACGCAATCACTCTGTGGACATTTCGACTATCCCAAGGAACTGATTGAGGTGACGGCCAACCACGTGACGCTGGCCATGGATCACCACGTCGAAGTCCGCCAGCGCGGCTTGCCCGACGAGCCCTTCCGCTTCACCTACCCGTTCAAATCCGATCCGGACGGCAAGCTCGCCCAAGGCATGGAGGCGTTTCATGAGGCCGTGACGCTCGCCCATGAGCAGGCCGCCGCCGGTGCGCCGCCGTTCTTTGTTTCTCCCGACAAGGGCCATGCCCGGCATCTCGACCGATTCCTCGATTGCATCGAAGGCAACGGCGAAAACCCCTGCGACGTGGTTTCCGCCGTCACCGTCACGCGCATCACCATGAAGCTGCTCGAATCCATCCGCCTGGGAGTCCCGCTGCCCGTCGGCCCGGAAGATTGGCACATCCCGGCCGTCTAGCGACCTTTCCGTCGTCGGATGATCCACAGATTGCAGAATTACAAGATTAACAGACCATCCAGTGCACGCCGTCGTCGTCTTGGATCGACAGCCGTTACTGAACGGACGCTGATGGTGCAATATAGCGCTAGTCCGCAAGTGCCACTTTACTGTCTTTCATAACTCAACATCTGTGACAATCTGCGCAATCTGCGGACAAAAAAGCGACCCCGGGGAATCCCCTTCGTTGAGCGAGCGTCGTGACCATGGCGACGGCGCGAGTGTCCGGGTTGTTCTGCCGAAATCAGTCGTCCTCCCCTTCCTCCTCGTCGCCGTAGTCTTCGTCCTCTTCTTCCTCGTCGAAGTCGTCGTCCAAGTCTTCGTCGAGGTCCTCATCTTCGTCGAGGTCCTCATCCTCCTCGAGCTCCTCATCTTCGTCGAAGTCTTCGTCCTCGTCCTCATCTTGGTTCACGACTGTGTAGAGCTCGCGGAGAAAAGGGCCGGGCGTCGCGAGGGCAACGTCCTCGCATGAGGAGCAATTCGACAACGGGTGGCCGAGCAGGGCCCTCTCATACAGGTTCATGACTCCAGCCTCCATCAGGTGGCCAATCGATCACGTTCAGCGCCGGGGCCGAACGATGCAGATGATCTTATGACCCACTCGGGGAATAAGCACGAGCAATTCGGATCAGGAGAACTCAGGAGCCAGCTGCTTCCACCCATCCGGCGGCCAGGCGGCGAACCGTCTGTGGCTTTAGGGAGACGCGAGCGAGTCAGCCAGCAGATTCGGACCGATGATCTTGCCCAGCAGGAAGTGCTTGCGATCGGGATACCAGAAGTACACCCGGCCCTCGAATTCGAAGAGGCTGGGGTACGTGCCGATCTGGGTATGCTTGGCGGGGCCGACCGCAACGCCGCCGTTGTCGGCAAGAATGCGTGGCGGACTGAAAATCAGCGGCTGGTCATCATTTGGGTGCACGTTTCCGGCGAGCTTGCCAGACTGGGCGACTTCGCGGCCGACGGCCAGCCAGACGGGGCGGCGGACACGGCGGCTGTCGGTCGGGCCCGTCCCGCCATTGGCCGAGCCGTCATTGTTGTGGAAGATCAGGATGAATCGGCCGTCCGCCAGCTTGTACAGCGGGCAGGGGGCCAACGGTTGTGGAATGGGGGGGCCGCCGGGGGCGAATCGCAACGGTCGCGGCGTGTCCCAAGTGTGGCCCCGATCGTTCGACAAGGCGTAGTAGATGTAGCCGGTTCGCGTGCGCATCACCGTGATGAATCGGCCATCGCTCAACTCCTGGATGGTCGGTTCCTGGGCGATGCTCAGACTTGGCTTGCCGGGGCAGGGCGCGCGCAGGCCGTGCTCGCCGTCGGGGAGCGTCGTCACCGTCAGTCGGGCGGGATCCGGCTCAATCAGGAGGTTGTCGAAGCGCAGGAACCAGACTTCCGAGTCCCGCTCGAACAGGCCGCCTTCTTTCTGCACTTTCTTGCTGGCCCATCGCGTGAAACCGACAATCACTTCGCCGCGGCTGGTGATGATGGGCGCCTGGTACACCACCCAGTTCTCCGGCGAGCCCGGCTCGGGGTTGGACAAGGCGGATTTGCGGATGGTCAGCGTGAGCGGCTTGGACCAGGTATGCCCGTTGTCGTCCGACCAGATGTACGCCAACGCCCCGGTGGTGTCCTCGCGGGCATCGACGATCCCGATGTTCTGGTTGTAGAACAGGTAGATGCGACCAGTGTCGGGCACGACCACGGGGAACTGCCACGAAGCGATCCGGCCGGTCTTGGCCGTCGGGTCGCCGGCGAGCATGACCGGCTCGCTCCAGGTGCGGCCCTGGTCACGGCTGCGGCTCATGACCACCCGCTGATCCGGGTCGTTCTCGCGCGTGGCCTGCGTCCAGAACGCGAGGAACTCCCGATTCGCCACCGGCGTGACAAGAAAATGCTGATTCGTGCCGTCGCTGCCGTCGAGCCGATGGGGCACGTACGTCACGAAGTCGGGCCGGCTGGCCAGGTGACTGCACGAAGCGAGCGAAAGCGATGCCAATGCGATCAAGCGTGTCCAGGCGTGCATAGGAGGCCCTTGAAAAGTAGCTATCAGCTGTCAGCTTTCAGCACAGGTCCAAGCGATCATGTGGGTTACGCTGCGAGCGGCGGGGCTTGACCCGGCCGCCTCTTTCCGAGTGGGGCGTGCTTCCCCTCCCGGCACTAATGCTTTTGGAGCCGTCGCTCCACCTCGTCGCTTTCCAGATAGCCCAGCCGAATGGCCTTGGCTCGCAGCGTCGCCGATCCAGGCAGCTCGACGGGCTTGCTGTAGAGCAACCAGTGCGCGTCCTTGCCGGACTGCGTCGTGTACGCGATGGAGGCACCCGGCGTCGAACAGGTGATGGTGACCGTCACCACACCATCTTGCCCGCCCCGTGATAACGAGATCACCGGCGCTTCGGTCTTGGCCCACTTGCCACCCGGCCGCATGCGCTCGTTGAGCTCCTCTTCCGGGACGAATGCCAGATCGCCGATGGCCGTCATCCAGTCCTCCAGCGCTTTGCGCATGCGCTCCAGTGTGGTCGCGTGCTCGGCGGAACCGGCCAGGTTATTGATCTCATGCGGATCGGCCTGCGTGTCGTACAGCTCTTCCTCGGGCTTCTCCGGCAGAAAGAAGATCTTCTGCGGGCCGGTCAGCTTGCCCTCCTTGTACAGCCGCCGCATCTCCTGCATGGTCGGCATTTGTTCCGCGTAATGGATGTATTGAGCATAGGGGCGGCCGGGCCTGAAGTTGCGAATGTACTTGTATTGCTTGTCGCGCACGGCCCGGATGATGTCGTACGTCTCGTCCATGCGGTCGCGAGCGGCACAGACGTATTCACGCGGCTTGGCCACCTTCTGGTCGCCCAGGAACGCACCGCCTTGCATGTGCTCGGGGATCTCCACACCGGCCAGCGAAAGCACGGTCGGAGCCAGATCGACGAAGCTTACCAGGTCGTCGCACGTGCTGCCTGCTCCACTTCGGTCGGGCCAGCGCACGATCATGGGCACGTGCAGGCCCGAATCGTACAACCACCGCTTGGCCCGAGGCAGGCCCCGCCCGTGGTCGCTAAAGAAAAACACGATAGTGCTGTCGGCTAAGCCGTCCGCTTCAAGCCGTTGGAGAATCTCCGCCACCTGGGCGTCCATGGAAGTGATCAGATCGTAGTAGCGGGCCCAGTCGCGGCGGACGATGGGCGTGTCGGGATAGTACGGAGGCAGTACGGCTTTGAGCGGGTCGTGACGATCTTCCGGTTTCACGCGGCTCATGTGGAGCGCGAACTTCTGTTCCGTGGAGCGGATCTGGCCTTCGTGCGTGGTCGTGATGTTGATCACCGAGAAAAACGGCTGGCCGGGCGCCCGCCCGCGCCAGTCGGCCTTTGCGCTGCATTCATCCCACGCGGTGACAGGGGCGTCGAAGTTGTAGTCCGTTTTGACATTGTTCGTGCAGTAGTAGCCGGCGGCCCGCAAGTATTCGGTGAAGCACTTCACGTGTGCGGGTGGCACGCCTTTGCAGCGCATGTGATGCGTCCCGATGGAGCAGGGATACATGCCCGTGATGATGGCCGATCGGCTGGGAGCGCACACGCCGGCCACCGAGAACATGTTCGTGTAGCGCACACCCTGGGCAGCCAGGTTGTCCAGCGTGGGCGTGCGAGCATACGAGTCGCCGTAGCAACCTAGATCCGGGCTCATGTCCTCGCACGTGATCCACAGGATGTTGGGGCGCGAGCCCGCGGTCCTCTGCGACGGGGTCGTTTGCGCGAACGCCGTCGTGACGAGTTGGGCCGCCAAGAGTCCGGGGATCAGAACCCCTGGGAGGAACCGGGTCTCAGCTCGTGCCGCGATCATGGGTACTCCCTTTCCAACTGTTGTTGTGGGCCATCCTTCCAGTGCGCCGTTTGCCGGCCGGGAGCTTGTGTCACCATTGGCCGTCGATACCCGTGCCCGGTTGTATTACAATTCCGCCCGGCACGCAACGAACTGACCCCATCTGGGAGGAGGTCCCATGTCACACCCTGCGCACTTCGTTCGGCTGACCGTTTGTGTGTTTGCGTTCGTGGCCGCTTCTGTCGAAGCGGTGACGCTACACGTCTCGCCTGCCGGCAATGACGCATGGTCTGGCCGGCGCGCCGCGGCCGATGGGCAGGACGGCCCGTTTGCCACGCCGGTCCGGGCTCAGCAAGCGGTCCGGGAATTGATTGCCACCGGCCTGAGCGAGCCGGTGGAGGTTGTCGTGCATGCGGGCACGTATCGGCTCGATGCGCCGCTGGCGTTCACGCCGGCCGACTCGGGAACGCAACGCTGCCCGATCACGTACCGCGCCGAGGGCGAGGTGATCTTCAGCGGCGGCGTGCCCATTGAAGGCTGGCGCAAGAATGCGGGCGGCCTGTGGTCGGCGGATGTGCCGCAAGCGGCCGACGGCCAGTGGCGGTTCCGAATCCTCCGCGTGGGCGATCGTTGGGCCCGCCGGGCGCGGCATCCTGACTTCGATCCGGCCCGGCCGCACGAGGGCGGTTGGCTCTTCGCCGATTGGCACGGTGAGCCGTGGGAGGTCGGCCGGTTCGATCGGGCGGTCGCTGATCTCCACGAGGTGGGCACCAAGCTCACGTGGCGCTTGCGCGTGCCTGCAGCCGGCCGGTATCACGTCTGGCTGCGCTACGCCAGTCGCGCGAGTGCTCGCGGCGTGAGCGATATGAGCGGACGCACTGCTTTGCAGGCCGGCGACGCTGAGCCGGTCGCGCTCGAGAACTTGCCCGATACGGGTGGATGGAGCAACTTTCATTGGGCCCGCTCGGCGACGATCCAACTCCCGCAGGGCGAATGCGTGCTGACCTGGAGCAACGTGAAGGGCGGCGGGCTGAGCCTCGATGCGTTGGCCCTTACGTCCGATGACGCGTGGGATCCTGGTACGGCCATCTCGACGCCGACGTGGTGGGGAGCGTTCGAAGTCAAACCACCGACATCGCCGCACGGGCTCTTGCTCATCCAGGCCGAGGCGTTCGAGAAAGCCCAGGGAGGGAAGGTCAAGCCACCCTCGCCGCCCACGCCCGCCGGAATCACGGCATACCTGCGCTACAAGCCGGGCGACATCCCGGCGTGGGGACAGATCGCGGGCGCCGAAGTACATATCTTCCCCGCATGGGGCTGGGTGAACGGCATCGTTCCCATCGAGCGCATCGACGCGGACTCGCGCCGCATCTACTTCACCGGGGGGGGCGCCCAAGAGATCCGCATGGGCAACCGCTATTTTGTCGAGAATGTGCGGGCGGCCCTGGATGCGCCCGGCGAGTGGTATCTGGACGAGAAGGCCGGCCGGGTCGAGTACATACCTTTTGAGGATGCGCCCACGCCGCAGAACGTGGTTGCGCCTCGGCTCGACCGCCTGATCGAACTGCGCGGCCAGGACGACCGATGGGTTGAGCACGTGCACTTTGTCGGACTGTCCTTCATCGACACCGATTACACCGTCACGCGCGAATACTACTCGCCAGCCGATGCCGCCATTCACATGGCCCGCGTGCGCGACTGCTCAATCCGCAACTGCACGTTCCGTCGCCTTGGCGGCTATGCCGTCCGCATGGAGGCCGGCACGCATCGCGTCGCGTTCACGGGTAACGATCTGTACGACCTGGGCCAGGGGGGCCTGTTCCTGCATGGCGGCGTCGCCGATCAACCACACCATATCCACATCGCGGGCAACGTCATGCGTCGGCTGGGGCTCATCTACAAACACGTGGCCGGCGTGTACTGCACGACCTCCAGCGACAACGAGATCGTGCACAACACGTTCAGCGACTTGAGCCGCTATGCCATCTCCCTCAAGTCCTACACCGACCATGCTTTTTCGCACCGCAATCGAGTCGAATTTAACGATATTCGCCGCACCAACCTGGAAACCAACGACACCGGGGCCATCGAAACGCTCGGACGCCACAAGCAGGACACCGGCAACGTGATCCGGCACAACCTCATCCTCGACGTGATCGGCATGGGCACCGACCGCGACGGCCGCATCCTCACGCCGTACTTCAACTGGGGTATCTATCTCGATGATTATTCCAGCGGCACGCTTGTTTACGGCAACATCGTGGCTCGCACCGTGAACGGCGGCATCTGTGTGCATGGGGGCAAGAACAACACGTTCGAGAACAACATCTTCGTCGATGCCGCCAACGAACAGATCCGCCTGCAGCCGCGCGACGACTTCATGCGCGGCAACCGCTTCGTGCGCAACATCGTGGCATTCTCGGCGAGTACGGTGGAGGGTTCAGCCCAGGATCGCAGGCTTGTCTTCGCGTGGAGCAAATGGCCCGGCACGTTCACCGAATGGGATCACAATCTGTACTGGTGCCGCGAATCGGATCTGACCAGGCTTGACTCGAAGGTAACGCCTGCCGGCTCTTACGCGGAGTGGCAAGCCGCCGGCATGGACGCCCACACCGTTCTGGCCGATCCCATGTTCCTCGACGCCGCTCCGGACGACTACCGGCTGCGCAGCGACTCGCCCGCCCGCAGTCTGGGCATCAAGGACATCCCGGTCGAGATGATCGGCGCCGATTACTGGCGAGCGACCCATCGGGAGTAGGGCCAAGCCCCGGGCCTGGGGGCTGGGGACTGGTGGCTGGGGGGCGGCGGGCGTCTCGCCCGCCCCCCGAAAGTTCGCCGCGTCCTCGTGTCGCCGCGTCATCTTTTCCTACCGGTCAGCACCGCCGGCTCATCGGCCGCGTGCGGCACACCGAGGGCGTGGTGCGCCCATTGCGACGGAACCTGCATACCCAGGTCATTGACCGCCACATTGAGCACGTCGGCCAGTTGCTTGAGATCGCGCGGCGGCTCGAGCACCCGCTTGAAGTACGGCACCGGCGCATCCGGCCCGAAGCGCAGCCGCGTCAGCGGGCCGAGCACGTCGCGGCGGATGGTGCGGCCTTCCTTGACGATATCGTCCTGCCGTAGGTCAAGCCGCACCTCGTTGTGGATGGCCGGCCCGCTGGCCCCGGGACGCGAATCGTTGGCCGTCCCTTCGACGGTCAGCGTTTGGCCCAGCCAGGCCTTGCTCAGCTCGCGGTTGAAGAAGTCGCACATGTGCTCGTACGGCGGCGGGACGGCGCCGCGGCCGGCTTCCAACAACTGCACCTCGACCGCCTTGCTGAAGATGGCCGCTGCCTCAGCGCCGAGCGATTCGAGCATACTCAGCAGTTCGCGCTTCTCCTCCGCCGTGGCTCCCGGCTCGTATCGCGCGATGCGCACGGGCATGCCGAACAACTCGGCATAGACCATCCAGTCCTTCATGGAAAAGTGCTTGGCCAGATATGCCAGCGCCGTCGCTCGCAGAAGCCCGCCCCGCATGGGATGGCCGGAGACGGCATGCGGCGTGTGCACCACGAACTTGTCTGGCGGGAGCTCGATGCCTTCGTACGGCGCGTCCTTGGTCAGGATGCGAGGCTGACCGGCCATGTCGAACGTCACGCGGTCGAAGCTCACCGGTACCACGTCCACCAACTGCAACTCGCCATCCAAGATCTCCCACACATTTTCGGCGATGGCCACGTTGCGGCCCATGGCCAGCGAGAGGTGCTGCAGCGCCTCGTCGAAGTGCTCGATGCGGGCCAGCACGCGGCGGCAGTACTCGGCAGCCTCGTCCGCTCGTGCGGCATCGACGCCGTCATGCACCTGTGCGGCAGAGATCACCTGCCACCGCAAACCGGTGAGCGCCAGTCGGCGCGTGTTCGCCACCGAGTGCAGATGCGCGTCCTTCTCCTCCATCTGCTCGAACAAGGCCAATGCCCGATCTGGCGCACCTTCGTCGGCTTCGCGAAGAATGCGAGCCAGTTCCGCCGGCGTCAGCCCGTCGGCGGGATATTCGCGCCATCGATCCAGTGCCTCGCCGTTCACGAGCCGGCCCGGCTTGGGGCGCGTGGTTGAAGCTTTCGTGCCTCGCAACGTGTTGAGAATCCGCTCGGTGATGCTCATGATCGCTCCTGACCTGGTTGGTTGTGCTTACCACACGCCGTTTCTCGCGTATCGGAAGGGGCCGCTCTGAACGAGTCCGACGTCGCCCATGGGCGGGGTGGCATTCTCGGTCGCTCGCACGGCCAGGCAGGCCGCCCAGAACCGATCGGCGTGGCTCCCTTCGGCGCGGCTAGAGTCGTACCGTGCGGGGCCGGCTGCCGTGACCGACCGCCGTACGGAATGCCAGTCGTTGCGAATCGCCGGCTCGCATGGGATGCGCAGCGTCGCGTCCTCCACCCGCATCCGCAGCCGGCTGGCCAACTGATCCTTCACCGCCGCCGTCAGCGTGACCGGCTCGACCCGCGCAGCACCAAACGCCTCGACCGCCGCCTCCGCCATGGCCATGCCGATGCCGCCCGCGTCGATGCAACATTTGCGCAAGCGACGGTTGGCGAGTAGGCCGTGCAGCGCTTCGCTCTGGCGGCGAAACGGCTCGTTGACGCTCTCGCGAACGGCTCGCGTCACCAAGACGCCGTCGCACAGTTCGAACACCCACATCACCGTGAGATCGCGCACGCGGCCCACGTCCACGCCGCAGTACAACTCGCCTCGACAGTCGGCCAGCGCCGCGGCGTCGAACCCGCCGGCAAGCTGCGGATCCTCCACCCGCGCGATCTGCTCGTACGTGAGGAAGGCCGACGATTCGTCGAGAAACTCGCAGCCGAACTCCTGCCGGTAAATCTCGTCATCGTGGATGGAACGGCGGATCTGCTCGCGATCGACCTGTAGCCCGGCGGCGATGGCGTCGTCCAGCGTGACCGTCGAGTGCTCGAACTGCGGGTTGTCACGCAGAAGAGCGAACATGTTGTCGCGGCCCTTGGGCGTCGATGCGATGTCGATCTCGCCGTCGCCGCGCAGGGCGGTGGGGAAGACGGCCGCCCAGATCTCCCGGTCGTCGCGGTGCATGGCGAACTCGTCGAGAAACACGTCGCCGGTGAAGCCGCGCACCGTCTGCGGATTGGCGGGCAGCCCGATGATCCGCACCCGGTTGGGCAGCTCGATGGTCAATTGTTTGAACGACGTGCCGGCAAAGAACCGGTCGCCGTGGAAATGAGCGGCCAGATTCAGCGCTCGGCAATGCTGCTGAGCCTTGATCATCAACTCACGGCTCTGCCGTTCGCCCGCGGAAAGAAAGATCTGCGTCCGTCGCCGCTCGAGACCTCGAAGCAACCGGCGCAGACTCTTGGTGAAGCTCTTGCCGACCTGCCGCGACCAACAGCACCAGCGGAAGCGGGCAGTCGATTGAATGTCGTCGGCCTGGTAGCTCAGCAGCGGGATGATGGGGGCGGGACTGGCCGGCACGGTCGCCGGCACGCCGGCAAGCAGGGGCGAGCGGGCTGCATCCACGGAGAGGAACCTCGTGAGCGTCAGATTAATGTCAGCCGAAAACCATCGGCCGCCTCACGAGAAAACGCCTTCGCCATGCCGTCAGCGCGGCAGGGGTTCGGAACGGCCCCGATTGAACCGGTTTAACCCGGCCGCCGTTGCGCTCCATCAGTCGTTAGCGACGTCAAAACGGGGTCCGATGTGGACTGATTATCCAGGCTGGCTACGTCCTATCACGCGGGTGGGGCGGTCCCGGTTGCCGCCAAGCGTCGCATTTCGGAAGTTCAAAATAAACATGAATTTAGCGGCACTCTGCGCGGGCGGAGATAGGCGCCCGTGCGAGTCACTTCGCCGGCCGGGCAAATACCCGAAAGGGCTGTGTCCATCAAGATTATCCTTGACCAAAGGGGGGCAACCTTGTAGAAGGGGTCGGAATTGGCGCGTTTGTGCGAGGCTTATAAGCCGTAGCGAGTGTGGAAAATGAGTCGCCAGTCGTGCCAACGGCTGGCGGCTCACAGGGGAATGAAAGCACACTTCTTCGGTTGATCGATAGCAGCGCCGTTCCCCGGAGCCTCACGTCTTCGCAGGGCTCGCAGGACGGCAATCACATCTTCTGGCCTTCTGACCGATTCCCGTGAACCTCTCGGCCGGCGTGGCTCGCCCGGTCGTGGTTCGCATTGCCGTCGCCGGTTCAGGTCGGCAATAGCATGACCCCCACGCCCCCGTTTGCCCGCGTAAGAGCACCACGCTAGGATTGCTGAGTTGACTTTCTTCGGAGCAAGGAATGGAAAACCTGTTCAGGCAAGCGCTTAACGAACGAGTCCTGGTCTTCGACGGGGCCATGGGCACGAGCGTCCACTCGTTCGATCTGCCGCTGTCGGATTTCGCCGGCTTGGAGAACTGCACCGAGATTCTGTCGCAGACGCGACCGGATGTCATCGGCGAAGTCCACGAGCGGTTTCTGCGCGTCGGCTGCGACGCGGTCGAGACCAATACCTTCGGCGCCAACAAGATCGTTCTCGCCGAGTTCGGTCTGGCCGACCGGACGTATGAGCTCAACCGGATTTCGGCCGAAATCGCCCGGCGAGCCTGCGAGAAGTACAGCACGCCCGACCGGCCGCGCTTCGTCGTCGGCTCCATGGGCCCGGGCACCAAACTCGTGTCCCTCCGCCAGACGACGTTCGACATTCTCGAAGACAGCTACGCCGAACAGGCTCGCGGCTTGCTCGCCGGCGGCGTGGACGTGCTGCTCGTCGAGACGGCGCAGGACATCCTGCAATGCAAGGCGGCCATCGCGGGCATCGAGAAGGCGTTCGCCGAAGCCGGACGCCGCGTGCCCCTCATGGTCCAGGTCACCATGGAGACCACGGGCACCATGCTCGTCGGTACGGACATCGCCGCCGCCGTCGTCGCGCTGGAGGCCTACCCACAGATCGACGTCATCGGCCTGAACTGCGCCACCGGCCCGCAGGAAATGAGCGAGCATGTTCGCTACCTGAGCCAGTTTTGCACGCGCAAGCTCAGCGTCCTGCCCAACGCCGGGCTGCCGCTGGTGGTCGAGGGGCGGCCACATTACCCGCTCAGCCCGGAGGAACTGACTCGCTGGTTGGTCGAGTTCGTCGAGCAGGACGGTGTGAACATCGTCGGCGGCTGCTGCGGGACCACACCCGATCACATTGCAGCGCTGGTCAAAGCCGTCGGCGGCCGAGCGCCCAAACAACGCGAGCCTCGCTTTGAGCCCAGTGTTTCGAGCCTCTACCAGGCCGTCCCCATCCGCCAGGACAACAGTTTCCTCATCGTCGGCGAGCGCACCAACGCCAACGGTTCCAAGAAGTTCCGCGAGCTTCTCGCCGCCGAGGACGTGGACGGCATGGTTCGCATGGCCAAGGAACAGGTCAAGGCCGGCAGCCACATGATCGACGTCTGCGCCGCATACGTGGGCCGCGACGAAGTGAGCGACATGCGGCGGATCATCGCCCGGTTCGCCACCGAGGTGCCCGTGCCGCTCATGATCGACTCGACGGAAACGCCCGTTATTGAAGAGTCGCTCAAGCTGGCCGGCGGCAAGTGCATCGTCAACAGCATCAACCTGGAGGACGGTGAAAAGCGCTGCGCCGAAGTCCTGCCCTTGTGCCGGAAGTTCGGTGCGGCGGTCGTCGCGTTGACCATTGACGAGGAGGGCATGGCCAAGACCGCCGATCGCAAGGTGGCCATCGCCCGCCGCATCTACCGATTGGTCACCGAGAATTACGGCATCGCCCCTGGCGACCTGCTGTTCGATCCGCTCACTTTCACCATCTGTACCGGCAACGAGGACGACCGCCGCCTGGGTCTCGAAACATTGGAGGCCATTCGCCGCATCAAGCAGGAGATGCCCGACTGCCACATCCTGCTCGGCGTGAGCAACATCAGCTTCGGCGTCAAACCCGCGGTGCGTCACGTGCTCAACAGCGTCTTCCTGCACTACGCCCGCGAGGCCGGCCTCGACGCCGCCATCGTCCACGCGGGGGGGATCCAGCCGCTGTACAAGATCGACGAAAAACTGCGGGAAATCGCGAGAAAACTCATCTTCGACGAACGCAGCGACGGCTACGACCCGCTGGCTGATCTGCTCGCCCAGTTCCCGGACGACGGTCCCAAACGGGCGGAATCCACGCGAGCCTCGGCGAGCGTGGAGGAGCGGCTCAAGCAACGCATCATCGACGGTGATCGCACGGGACTGACTGACGATCTCGACGAAGCCCTGACACGTTACCGGCCGCTGGAGATCGTCAACGACATTCTCCTGGACGGTATGAAGACCGTGGGCGATCTGTTCGGGGCGGGCGAGATGCAGTTGCCGTTCGTGCTGCAATCGGCCGAAACCATGAAGGCCGCCGTCGCGTACCTCGAACCGCACATGGAGAAGACCGACGAGGGCGGCAAGGGCTCCATCGTGCTGGCCACCGTCAAGGGCGACGTCCACGACATCGGCAAGAACCTCGTGGACATCCTGCTGACCAATAACGGCTACACCGTGTACAATCTGGGCATCAAGCAGCCCATCAATGCCATCATCGACGCCTGGCAGGAAAAGAAAGCCGACGCCATCGGCATGTCCGGCCTGCTCGTCAAGAGTACCATCGTCATGCGCGACAACCTGGCCGTGCTCAACGAGCGTGGCTTGACGCCGCCCGTGATCCTCGGCGGGGCGGCTTTGACCCGCAAATACGTCGAGCAGGATCTGCGCCCGCTCTACAAGGGGCCGCTGATGTACGCCAAGGACGCCTTCGAGGGGCTGCACCTCATGCGGGCCATCGTCGAAGGCGAGATCGAGCGGGAAGAGGCACGGCCGCGATCCCAGCTCGTGTCGCGCACCGAGGCCGCCGCCATAGCCGCCGGTCCCGTGCGCACGCAACGCAGCGACGACATCGCCGTCGACGTTCCCGTGCCCACGCCGCCGTTCTGGGGCTCGCGCGTGGTCGAGCACATTCCGCTCAAGTCGGTCCTGGCGTACATCAATGAGGTCATGCTCTTCCAGGTCCAGTGGGAGTATCGCAAGAAGGGGCGCCCGCAGGCGGAGTTTGATCGCTATATCGATACTGAGGTCCGGCCCATCTATCGCGAGCTCGCCGCCCAGTGCGAGCGCGAGGGGATTCTGCAGCCGCGGGCCGTCTACGGCTACTGGCCCTGCCAGAGCGAGGGCAACACGCTGTACGTCTACGACCCCGACGATCGCGACAAGGTCATCGCCGAGTTCGAGTTTCCTCGCCAGGCCAAGGAGCCGTACTGGTGTCTCGCCGATTTTTGGCGGCCCCGCAGCAGCGGCGAGTTCGACGTGATTGCCATGACCATCGTCACCGTCGGCCGCCAGGCCAGCGAGGTCGCCCGCGAATGGTTCGCTCAGAACCGTTACCGCGACTACCTGCATCTGCACGGTCTGGGTGTCGAGGCCGCCGAGGCCCTGGCCGAGTACATGCACAAGCAGGTCCGCGTCGAGCTCGGCATCGCCGGCGAAGATGCCCGCGAGATCCGGGACATCTTCCGCCAGGGCTACCGCGGCAGCCGGTACAGCTTCGGCTACCCTGCCTGCCCCGACGTCGCTGCTCAGGAGAAGATGTGGCCGCTCCTCCAGCCTGACCGCATTGGCGTCAGCCTGTCCGAGGAGTACATGCTGGATCCCGAGCAGTCCACCTCGGCCATCATCGCCCACCATCCGCAGGCGAAGTATTTCAAGGCTTAGTCAGTGGCCAGTTGTCAGTGGTCAGTGGTCGGGTCCGTTGTCCCTTGGTCGTTTGCATCCCGCCAACCCAGCGATCCGCCCAGCGAGCCGCCGGGCGAGCCCCGGCGGACTCCTTCCGATTGCGACCGGCGCTTTCGCCCTGGCGGACACATTCCTTTTCTGGACACCATCTCCAATGGACGCCCGCGCGCCCGATAACCCCAACCCACCTTCGGATCGCGAGCAACTGGTTGTGTCCGGCTCATAGCTCATAGCTTTTTTGGCTTACCACCCGCCGAACGGTTACAATCCACCCCATGAGCGACAAAGCCTTCCAGATCTGCATCAACCCCGATTGCCGGGCGACGTTCGATATCGGCCAGGTCATCTTCGCCTGCCCCAAGTGCCAGTCCATGCTCGACGTGGGCTACGACTGGGACCGGCTGCCCGTGCCGCACCGCATGAGCTTCTTCGAGCCGCGCTGGTGCACCAAGGGCCACAGCGTCGAGGCCCGGCTCGACTTCTCCGGCGTGTGGCGCTTCCGCGAACTGCTGCCCTTCGCTCCCTACGACAAGATCGTCACCATCGGCGAGGGCCGAACGCTGCTCGAGGAGAACGACCGTGTCGGCGCCCAGATCGGCATGAAGCCCAAGCGGCTCTACCTGCAATACGAAGGCCTCAACCCTTCGGGCAGCTTCAAAGACAACGGCATGACCGCCGCGATCACCATCGCGAGCATGCTCGGCCGCAAACGCGTCGCCTGCGCCAGCACGGGCAATACGTCGGCGTCCATGGCCGTCTTTGCCAACAAGTCCGACCCGCCCATGCAAGGCATCGTCTTCATCGGCTCGGGCAAGATCGCGTACGGCAAGCTCAGCCAGGCGCTGGACTACGGGGCCACCACGCTGCAGATCGAGGGCGACTTCGACGCCTGCCTGCGCCGCGTGCGGCAGATCGCCGACAAGCTCGGCATCTACCTCATGAACTCGGTCAATCCCTTCCGCCTCGAAGGCCAGAAGGCCATCATGTACCGCGTCCTGCAGGGTCTGGACTGGGAAGTGCCCGACTGGATCGTGGTGCCCGGCGGGAATCTCGGCAACTCGTCGTCCTTCGGCAAAGCTTTTATCGAGCTGCACCAGCTGGGGCTGATCGATCGCGTGCCGCGACTGGCCGTCATCAACGCGGCCGGCGCGAACACGCTCTATCACCTGTACGAGAAGGAATCGCTTCGCTGGCAGGGCGGGCGCTTTGATGCAGCCAAGATCGGCGGGCTGTACGCGGCCATGGACGAAAGCCATTACCTGCCGCACACCGTCGCTTCGGCCATCGAGATCGCCCGGCCCGTCAACCTGCCCAAGGTGCTGCGGGCGCTCGATTTCATGAACGGCGTCGTCCGCGAAGTCACCGACGAGGAGATCCTCGAGCACAAGGCCATCGTCGGCCACTACGGCTTCGGCTGTGAGCCCGCCAGCGCCGCCAGCGTGGCCGGCCTGCGCCGGCTCCTGGCCGAGCAGGTCATCTCGCCCGACGAGCGCGTGGTTTGCATCCTCACCGGCCACGAACTCAAGGATCCCGACGCCACCGTGAAGTACCACACCGGCCTGGACATGAAGCTGGCCGTACCGCCGCCCGCCACGCCGCCCACCGGCGTGATGGCCAACCCGCCCAAGAAGGTCCCCGACGACCTGGACGCCATCGCCGCCGCTCTGGGCGAGAGGATTTGATGGCCAGCTTGTCGACTGTGCCAGCATATCTGCTGCTTGAAGTGACACTATTGTGTCAGTTTGTCGGCAAGGACTGGGGATTGGGGCCTGGGGACTGGCGAGAAAGGCTTGAGACCTGAGTCCTGAGGCTTGAGTCAGCATTTGCCGGGTGGTTTCTGTTGTAATGTATGCATCCGGCGTGTACGCGTTCAGCGTCCGGCGTCATCTCGCCCCGAAGGGGCGACGGTCAGTAGCCGTAGGCGTGAGCCTACGGACCAGGAGCCCAGAACCAGATCATCGGTCGTTCACGCGGAGAGCTTCTGACGGGTTCAGCAGAAGACGATGGCGGCGCCGGTCTCCAATGAATGGATGCACGCTTTGTGCAGCCGCAGGCAGGTGAACGATTCGATGGCGTATCGCTGCCATTGCGTGTCACCCTGACCTTGCGTTTGCGTGGCGTCCCACACGAGATCGCTCTCGGGATCCAGATCCAGCGGCAGCTCCAGGGCTTGGGCCAAACGCCGACATTCCTCAAGCAGCCGCACCGACGAGCCAACCATGCTGCCGGGGACGCCGAATTTGTCCGGGGCCATGAGCACCTGCGGGAACGTCTGCGGCAGATAGAACCCCTCGGCATCGCTGTGCAGCATGAGGTGGTCGAATGTGCGGTTCATGGGCCGGCGGCCGAAGAAGCGGTCCAGCCAGCCGCCGGAGGGTCTGCTCGCCGACAGGTAATACGCTTCCATGGCCTCGTCCTGGAAGTCATCCTCCTGGCCGGGCGGAGGGAGTACGCCCTCGAGATCGAGGTGAGCGGCCACGCGGCGCAGGTAGTGCAAGCCGAGGTAGCCGTACATATCGCATGAGAACACCGCGCAGTCTTGTGGCTCGATGTGTGGCTCGAGCCCGACGCTCCCGAGGAAGGCGTTGAGCCGCGAGAAGTCTTCGCGCAGGCTCGCCGCGCCTTCCGCGTCATTGACCAGAAGGTAAGCCAGCGATCCCACTTGGATGGAAAGACCCATTCTCGGTCACTCCGCCGACGGCACGGGGACAGGCGGCCCGAATATTAGCAGGACGATATACTCGGCACAAGTGTTTATCTGGCATTGTCTTTCGTAGAGAATCCCATTTGCAGGCAGGATACATGCTCATGGATTTGTGAGCATTCCGCAAGGTGGGTTCCAGACAATGCGGTACCCCATTTCATCCGGCTATCATCGAAGTGCCGGCATGAGCGGCGGCGGAGCGCCTCATTCTGGTTTTTGTCACGATTTCGGCCATACTGGAAGGCCCAGACGTTTCGATAGGCGGGATGGCGTCACTATCGCGGGAGGCAACGAACGTGCTACTATCGTTGGACGGCAGACTCGGACGATGAAGACGAAGCATCCGATCCCGACGAGCCGGAATGGATGCACGAAGAGCGGGAGCGGGCTCGGCGGATCGTCGAGGGCGGCGATCGGTACGTGGCCATCGACCGCATCGAAACGAACCGGGCATATCGGTTCATGGTGGATTTCATCTACACGCTGAAGAACGAGGACATGCGGAACCGGTTGGCGCGGGCCATCGAGGGCCGGGGGGGCGTTCGGCCGCTCCAACAATGTCTGTGCCAAGCATGGGCTGCTCGACAAGTGGTATGCTTACGAGCACGATCGCCAGTTGGAAGAGGCCCGTGATTGGCTCGAATCGCTCGGCATCGAACCGGTCTGATGGACGGAGCCTTTGCTTGCCGGTCCGGCCCGGTTAGGATGCCCCTGTTCGCCGCCGGGAACGGGCGCGACCTGGGTGGCGATGTTTCCTGCGATCGCGCCGGTTGGAGTGGAAACATGATGACGCGACGACTCGTGCGATGGGGCATGGTGATCACCGGTACGCTGTTCGCCCTGGATCTGAGCCCCTGCGGTCCGACCGGCGAGTTGATGGAACTCGTGCTTCCGATCGTCATCGTCAGCTTGGCCACCTGAGCGATCGCGCCCGGCGAAAGCGGGCCGGCGCAAATACTCGAGTACTTCTGTCCAGCCGACACATGGCGGCCGGATCCCGGCCCGCGCTGCCACGATCGGAAACCGGCGGGTGAGGTTCCCATTGGACGGATGTGGCAGCGCATCCGAGTCACTCTTGCTCTTTCAACACCTTCCACTGACCGGTCGGACTGAGCTCGAGCGTGGTGAACGGGCGGGTTCGGCTGATGACCATTCCCTGGCCGTCGATTTGCAGGATGACGCGCTCGTTGGCACGCAAGGGCAGGTGGCCAACGTGGATGCGGATGCGGCGGACATTGCCCGTGTTCACGTAGATGCGATTCTGTTCGGGGAAACGGCCCTGTGCGGTGGCAAGCTTGCCCTCCTCGGCCAACGCCTCGATCCGCAGCCAGCCGGGCTGTTCCTCCTTCGGGGATTTCACGTAGAGAGCGACCGGGTAGGGCGGTCTGGAGTCGTAGGTAGAAACCGGCTGCGGCGGTTCGGGACGCGACGCCGGCTGCGTGTCGGCGGGACGCGTGGTTGGGGGCTTGGCCTCAGGCTGCGTCTCGCGAGTCTGTGAGCGTTCGGCGGTATCGGACTCTTGCAGCTCTGCCGGCCGGCTGTCTTCCGGCGACGGTGCCACCGGTTGCGTGTTCACTGGCGGGGCCGATCGTTGTTCGTTGCAGGTGGTGGCCAAAGCGGAGAACAGCAGCCCGCCTCCGAACAGGATCGCCCGTGCCGCCTTCCCAAACGCGATCTTCCGCATGACTACTCCCTCGGATGTAGGCCAGACTCCGTCCGCTGGATTGATCTGACGGCCTTCGCCTATCATATCGTTCAGTGTATTGGATGCGTAGCAGCCCGAACGGTTGCGGCAGCGGAGCGGATTCGGCTATGGGCAGACGCGAAGAGATTCACGGAACGACCATCCTGGCCGTCCGGCGGGACGGGCAGGTGGCCATCGGCGGCGACGGTCAAGTGACGCTGGGGCAAACCGCCCTCAAGCACGACGCGAACAAGATTCGGAGGCTGGGCGGCGGGAAGGTGCTTTGCGGCTTTGCTGGCTCGGCGGCCGACGCGTTTGCTCTCCTCGACCGTTTCGAAGCCAAGCTCGAGGAACATAAGGGCAATCTCAAGCGAGCGGCCACCCAGTTGGCCAAGGACTGGCGAACGGACCGGATTTTGCGGCGGCTGGAGTCGCTCATGGCGGTCGTGGACCTCGAGACGTCACTCATCGTCAGCGGCGACGGCAATGTGATCGAGCCGACCGACGGCGTAATCGGCATCGGTTCGGGCGGCATGTACGCCGCCGCGGCCGCCCGGGCCCTGCTCAAGCATTCGAACCTGCCGGCCGAGGACATCGTCCGCGAGTCGCTGCTGATCGCCGCGGACATTTGTGTGTATACGAACGATCATCTGACCATCGAGAAGCTTTGAGAAGAGTCAGTGGTCAGTGGCCGATGGCCAGTGGTCCGTTGTGGGGCCTTGGTCCGTTGGTCAGTTGTGGAATGATACGCAGTTCACAGTCGGGTGGTGATCTGGTGAGCGGAAACGGCGTTGAGACAGTGAGAAACGAGTACTCCACCACGGACCAATGGACCAATGACCCGACCACTGGCCACTGACAACTGACCACTGACCACTGACAAACACCATGCACGACCTGACACCCAAGCAAATCGTAGCTGAACTCGACAAGTACATTGTCGGCCAGGACGCGGCCAAGCGGGCGGTGGCTGTCGCGGTCCGCAACCGCTGGCGGCGCCAGCAATTGCCCGAGGCCATGCGGGCGGAAGTCGGGCCGAAGAACATCCTCATGGTCGGGCCCACCGGCGTGGGCAAAACGGAGATCGCCCGGCGGCTGGCCAAGCTGGTCAACGCGCCCTTCGTGAAGGTCGAGGCCAGCAAGTATACGGAGGTCGGTTACCATGGCCGCGATGTCGAAAGCATGGTCCGCGATTTGCTCGACCTGGCCATCAACATGGTCCGCGAGGAGCAGACGCAGGTCGTGCGGACCGAGGCCGAGCGTCTGACCGAGGAGAAGCTGCTCGACGCGCTGCTGCCTGCGGGGGCGAGCCGAGTGGACCTGGACGCCACCAGCGAAGCGGCCCAGCAACGCCACCGTACGCGCGAGAAGTTCCGTCAGATGCTCCGTAATGGCGAGTTCGAAGATCGCGACGTCGAGATCGTCGCTGAGGAGAAGGCCGTGCCTGTGGGCATGATGGCGACCATCGGCGTCGATCAACTCGGACCCGAGATGCAGGAGTTCTTCGAGCGGCTCATCCCTCAGCAGAGCAAGAATCGCCGCATGCCCTTGCGCGAAGCCCGCAAGGTGCTGTTCCAGCAGGCGGTGGATCAGCTCATCGACCGCGAGAAGGTCAAGGAAATGGCCATCCGCCGGGCGGAGAACAGTGGCATCATCTTCATCGACGAGATCGACAAGATTGCGTCCACCGGTACGCTGCACGGGCCCGACGTGTCACGGCAGGGTGTGCAGCGCGATCTCCTGCCCATTGTGGAAGGTTCCACCGTTATGACGCGACACGGGCCGGTGCGGACGGACCACATCCTGTTCGTGGCGGCCGGGGCCTTTCACAACAGCAAGCCGTCGGACCTCATGCCCGAGCTGCAGGGCCGCTTCCCCATCCGCGTCGAACTGAACGACCTGACCAAGGAGGACTTCAAACGCATCCTCACACAGCCGCAGAATGCTCTTACCACTCAGCACATCGCGCTCATGGCGACGGAAGGCGTGCGACTGTCGTTCACCGATGATGCGATCGATGCCATGGCCGAGATCGCCTACCAGGTGAACCGCAACACGATCAACATCGGCGCGCGGCGGTTGTACACCATCATGGAGAAGGTCCTCGAGGCGTTATCCTTCGAGGCCCCCGATCGAAGCGGCGAGACGATTACCATCGACGCCGCGGAAGTGCGCCGCACGCTCGAGGGCATCTACCAGAACGACGACGTGAGCCGCTTCATCCTCTGACGAAACACGGATGGAAGCAGCTATCGGCTATCAGCTGTCAGCTATCAGCTGCCGGCAAGCGGTCGGTCTGTGTTGGCTCAGAGCTCAAGGCCCTCAAGCACTCAGGTCTCAAGTCTCAAACCTTTCTCGACTATTCCAGCAGGAGTCCCCGGATCCTCTCCTGCGTCTCTGTGGGCACACCGATGCTCCTCAGGTACGCCTCGATCCCGCCTTGCCGTTCAACCTCGTCGAGCAGTTCGATCAAGCAGCCTGTGCTGACCGGCGCGGCGACCAGGTCGGATAGCTCGTAATCGGCGATGACCATGTCTCGCTCCACACCCAGAAGCGTGAGCAGCAGGGCGGCCATGATTCCCGAGCGGTCCTTGCCGGCCGCACAGTGAAACAGGAGCGGCAGGTTGTTCGGTTCGGCGAGCAGCGTGAACGCCTGGCGGTAGGAGTGGGCGTATTTCGCCACCGTCTGCACGTAACGCTGTTCGGGCACGTCGGTCGGCTCGCTGAGCACGGGCAACAGGCTCATGCTCGAAGCCTCGAAAACGCAGGGAACGTCGCCGTCGAACAGCGGCGACGGAGCGAAGCGATTGCGGAAATCGATCACTCGCCGAATCCCCAACTCGCGAAAACCGTGGCAACCCTCGTCGGTCAATCGCGACAGCGCACCCGATCGGTAGACCATGCCGCGGCGGACGGTTCGCCCGTCGCGAGTGGCGTAGCCGCCGATGTCGCGCGTGTTGTTGGCGCCCGGCAGGACTATCCATCTGCCCGCTTCGGCATTCGCGGGGATGATTGTCTCGATGACCGCATCCTCACCGGCCGGGCAGCCGGCGAGCATGGCGACGAGGATGAGCAGGGATACCAGCCTGAACCTCCGTGCGAGCCGCATGCTGTTCACTCCACGTCAACCGGATGCTGGGGGGCGGGCATCTTGCCCGCCTTTCTGCTGATACCGGGGCTTCACTGCTCTCGGGTATCCAGCTTGCAGGTGAGAGCTGCCAGCTATCATAGGGGTGCAATGAGACGGCGAAAACAGCGGCTCACCGGTGCTGCAAGGAACGCGGTAGCATGAACGCCGTGAGCTCATCGGGATCCATGGCTGTACGGATGGGTCGGGCCGGCACGCCGACGACCGTGGTCATCGGCTCGACGTCCCGCGTGACCACCGCGCCGCCGCCGACGACTGCATCGTAGCCGATTCGCAGGCACTGCAGAACCGTCGCACCAATGCCTACGAACGCGCCCGCTTCGATGGTGACGCGGCCGGCGATGCGGGCGCCCGGGCAGATGTGTGCCGCGGTTCCGACCATCGTCTCGTGATCGACGATGCTTCCCGTGTTCAGGATGACCGAGTCGCCGATCTGGCAGTGAGCGCAGACCAGCGCGCCGGCGGCGATGACGATGTTCCGGCCGAGGCTCACGTTGTGGGCCAGGTTGGCCGAGGGGTGGATGGCATTGATCAGCGTGAAACCGGCCGCCTCGATCTCGTCGGCGAAGCCTCGCCGCGTGCCGTTGTCGCCGATCGCCACCACGGCCGAGGTGATCCCCTGTGCCGCCAAGCCCGACAACGCGGACAAATCGCCCAGGATGGGCAGCCCATCCATGCGCCGGCCGTGCAGGGCGGGGTTGCTGTCTAAAAAGCCGACCGGCCGGTATCGCCGGGCGGACAAGAGTATGTCCAGCACGACGCGACCATGGCCGCCGGCGCCCACAATGACGCAGGGGGTTCGGTGATCGGGTCCGGATGAATGATTCACGACCATACTGTCCATGCGGCCCGCCATCGCGGGACTGAATATCCTGGGCGGTCCTACCGGAAGCGCCGCCTCATCTCTTTATCGGACGGGATTTGCGCCCGCTGAACCTTTTCCGGCACGGGGCCGTAGGAAACGCTGGTACCGGGCTGGGGCCGCCGCGTCTGCGCCGGGGTCTGGGCCGCTGATCGTGGTCAGAAGACCGATCCCCCTCTGTGGCACGGTGAGGTCGTATAGCTTGCATGGCAGCCCGGTGGAGGGCGACGCCGGGACGATCCGCGACCGAGGAAAGCCGTCAAAACTGGTCTCAGATTAAATACCGACCGATGATAGCGTTACGCGCGCCGTTGGAAGCGGCACGAGGCGGGACTCGGACGCAGGTCGGCCGGGCGGCGGCCCGACACCCTCGGTTGACCGCCCGCCGAGCCGGGGCTTATAGTACCGCCCGATCGCAAGTCCCCGTGGCATAGGCGTTTCCGCTACCCGGCTGCCAAATGGGAAGGTGGTATTGATGTCGAGCGAGCACCCGCAGACTCCCGCGATGCCGATGACGGCGGCGGCCGCCGGCAGCCCGGTGCTGGACCCGATTCGAGGCGCTTTTCGCAATCGCGGCTTCCTGGCTTGCCTGATCCTGTTGATCGCCTGCGCGGCCTGTTTCCAGATCCTGGCCAAGGCGACCAACCTCAGAGTGATCAAAGCTCCCGTCTGGCCGCGCAAGCCGCTGAAATTCCTGGACCAGGCCAAGCTGGCCCCGTATGTGCTCGTTCCCGGCGGGGCGGTGGACATCAAGCCCGAAATCCTCGACGCCCTGGGCACCCGCGAATACATCCAGTGGACGCTGGAGGACACGTCGGTCGACCAGACCTCGCCGGTCCGCTACGTGCACTTGTTCGTCACGTACTACACGGACGATCCGGGCCAAGTCCCGCACGTGCCGGAAGAGTGCTACCAAGGCGGCGGCTACCAGGGAACCGGCGACGAACTGATCACCATCCCGATTCCGGAACTTGGCCAGGATGTCCCGTTCAAGGTGCTGACGTTCGAGCGGTCGGCCTTTTTGGGGCGCGAAAGCCGGATCGTTTTGTACACGTTCCATACCAATGGGCGGTTTGCCGCGGATCGGCATTTGGTCCGGACGATCCTCATGAATCCGACGGACACGCATGCGTATTTCAGCAAGCTGGAACTGAGCTTCGGCACGCCTCAGTCTTCGCCTACACGAGCGGAGGCCATCGAGGCGGCCGGCCGGTTCCTTCGGAAGGTCGTCCCCGTTTTGGTGAACGATCACTGGCCGGATTGGAAGCAGGTCGAGGCCGCGTCGGACGCCAGCGGGCGTGCCGATTCGCCGTGACGTTTTCGCACATCGACGACACGCATCCGGCGGACGCCGGAGGATTTCGACTCCACCGCAGGCACGGAGAATACCGCGGGCCGGCGGCGGGCGGGTTTGTGAGTAGAGAGAACCATTGCAATGGCACAACGACTGAACAAGAAGCTGGTAGTAGGTCTGACCATCGCGGGCATGCTGCTCATCGCAGGTGCCGGCGTTCTGCTGGTCTACAGCCTGCCGGGTCGGGATCCCAAGCCGGTGGCGGAGGCCGGCGAGAAGAAGCTGGCCGAGGCCGAACAGATCCGCACGCAAATCCGCGAGATTGACACGAAACTCGCGGAGGCCAAGACGGAACAGGAAAAGGATGCGCTGCGGGCGCAGCGCAAGACGCTGCAGACCTCGCTGCAGGACTGCTACGAGGCCGCACAAAAGTACTTTCAAAAAGCCTACGGCCGCGCCTTGGGCGGTTCAGACGCCGCCGCCGCCAGCAAGTACCTGATCAAGGCGGGCGATGTCGCGATGTCCGCCGGTACGCCGGAGATGGCCGCGGAGTGCTGGCGGATCGTCCTGCGCAATAATCCCAAGAATATAGAGGCCCAACAGAAGCTGGTGGAGCTTCACCTGCAGTGGGCCGAGATTTACGGCCGCGACGCGTGGAACCAGTTGCGCGAGCAGGCGGAACAGCTCGTCGCTGCGGATTTTGATCCAGACAACGTTGTGGGCATCAACGCCCTCGGTCGTTGCATGGTGGAGGCTCCGAATACCACGATCGAGGAGATGGAAAAGGGCGGCAAGCTCCTCGAGAAAGCTTTCGAAGCGGATCGCACCAATCCCAAGTTTGCCGAGAGCCTGGCCCTTTATCCGCTGCGGTTGTTGGAGAGGCGCATCGCCGAGGCTCGTCGTCAAGGCCGCAGTGAAGAAGCGGCAGCGATGGAGCGAAACCGAGGCGAAGCGGTCAAGTTCGCCTGCGAGGTGTACGATCGGCTCATCGAGGCGGTCAAGAATTTGGGCGAAGAACAGCGTGCTGTCGTGGCGACTGCCTGGCGCAAGCGAGCTCAGTTCCACCTGGCGCTGCGAGAAGCGGCCGATTCCGAACTCAAGCAGAAAGCCAAGGCGAGGGCTACACCCGCTCAATTGGAGGAGGTGCGCCAGCGCATCGACACTCATTCCCAGTTGGCGAAAGAGTCTATCGAAGAAGCCCTCGAACTGTCCAAGAACGACGTGGAATCGCTCGTGCTGATGGGCAATTATGTCCGCAGCACGCCCACGCAGACCGGTGACCCGGTCGAGCAGAAGCAGAAAGAGCACGATTACTGGGTCGAGGCGTGCGAGTGGTACAAGAAAGCGATCCAGGCGGATCCGGACAGCTTCATTCCGTACCTGGAACTGCATCGCTTCTACGTGCGCCAGGCGGATGACGCTTTTGCCGCCCGCAACGAGACCGCCCTGGCCGAGAGCACGCAAAAGGCCGCCCAAGTCCTGGAGGAGCGTATCAAGCGAGGAATCGGAGGCGGTGTCTCACAGTGGCGAGACAAGAGCCTCTTGGGGGAACTTCGCTATCAGTTGTTCCGGGCGACCAGCATCTACGCCGAGCGCCTGATTGACTTGGCCGGAAGCCGGGCCGCCGCCGAGCAGGAAATCAAGCCGGTGCTCGAGCAAATGGAGAGGATCCGGCTCGACTACGCGGCTGAGGCTCGCAGGGGCCAAACGGATCCGGTGGCTTTGTTCATGAAGGCCCGCCTCTTGATGTTCCAGGGCAAGCCCGTGGAGGCGATCCAGGCCTTCCGCGAACTGCAACCCCACATCAGTCCGCCATACGAGCTGTGGGTCCAGAGCAAGATGTACCTGGCCCAGCTCTGTCTGCAGATCGGCGAGCCGGGACCGGCGGTGGATGCGCTGAAGGAAGTGACCACCGCCGTGCCGAACCTGGGGCTGGCGTGGGGCATGTTGGCCCAGGCTCTGTCTGCTCTGCCGGACAACGATGCACAGGCCGAAGAGGCCGCCAAGCGTGCGCTCACCATCAGCCAGGCCAGCGAGACGGCGCCTCCCACCGGCGCACTGATGGCACTGGCCCGAGTCTACGAGCGTCAGAAGAACTGGAAGGAACTGGAGCGCATCCAGCAGATGCTCGGGAGCAGCCGTTCCAGCACGGAGAACGATCTGCTGGAGGCCTCGCTCCTGCTGGCAAGGGCGAACGATCCGGAGCAGCCGGAGCCGGCCCTGGTGGCCCAGGCTCAGCAGAAGCTCCGCAAGATCCTCGAAATCGAGCCGGCCAACGAGCGAGCCTTGCGTGCGCTGCTCTCCACGCTGGTCTCCGATGCGTCCGAGCGAGAGGAAGTGGTCGGACTGTTGGCCAAAGCCAACGCGGAAATCGACCGCAAGCTCGCCGAGGCTGAGAAGGAGGCGGATCGCAATAAGCTGCAGCTGACCAAGAACAAAATCGCCTTGCTCGGCGTGATGGCTGATCCTTCCACGAGCCCGGAGGAGAAACTCGCCAAGACAGAGGAATTGGTGAAGTCGAACCCGGACCCGTTCATGGCCGCAGTGGAACTGTACCGGCTTTACGTCTCCACGCCGGGTCGGCAGCAGGAAGCGATTCCTCAGCTCAAGGCCGCCTATGAGTTGAAGAAGGACGATCCGGTGGTGGTCGAGATGCTCTTCAGGGCTTCTATCAGCTCGATCAAGGACAGCGAGGGCAAAGAGATCGTCAAGCCGGATTATGCATTGGCCCAACAGATGATCACGCGGGCCAAAGAGCTGAATCTCGACCGGTCTGACGGGCACTATTACCAGGGCCAGTTGTACTTCGCCCAGCAGGATTTCGCCGCGGCGGAACGAGAGTTCCGCGAAGCGCTTCGCGTGTTCCCGGTGCATTCCAACGGTTACACCTGGCTGGGGCGGACGCTGCTGGCCCAGAAGCGAAACGACGAAGCCCAAAAGGCGTTGGAGGAAGCGCTGCGGCTGAACCGGCTCAACGGCATGGCGGCCTACCTTCTGGCGTTCCTCGCCAATGACCGCGGGGACGCCGAGGCCAAGAAGCAGTACCTGGAGCTGTGTCGGCAGCTCAACTTCTCCAATGATTGGACGCGGGCTCAGGAGCAACTCGCCCAGGACGAGGCGGATCCTGTCAAGGGCATCGCCCGCCGTGAGGAGATTCGCAAGAGCAAGCCGGACGACTGGGGCAATCTGGCCATGCTGGCTCAGCTCTATGTCCGGACGAACCAGGTGGACAAGGCGCGGGAAGTCCTGGAGGCGTGCCACCGGCTACAGCCCAAGAACCTGAACTTCCTCCAGGATTACGCCAGATTCCTTCGCTCGTTGAACCCGCCTGACTACAAGGCGGCCGAAGCCGCGATCCGCAAGACTCTGGAGAGCATCGGCCCCGACGAAAAGGATCTTCAGGCCACCGCTGAGCTTCTGCTGGCGGCGCACATGGAGACTCTCGCGGCCAACAGGGTGCCCGGCGCGCCCTCGCCGGAGGAGGTCGAGCAGGCGTTCACGCGGGTGGCGGCGATCTCGCAGAAGCCGGAACTGCTGGTGGACATCGCCAATCACTTCCTGCGAAAGGGCGATTACACCAAACGTGAGGAGTGGCTTCGCAAGGCCATCGCGGCCGCCCACGCGAAGAAGGATGCCGTGGTGGAAATGCAGGTCCGGCAAACACTGATTCAGCAGTTGCTGGCCACGCGGGATTTCAAACGCTCGGCCGAGATCCAGAAGGAAATCGAGCAATACCGCGCCGAGTTCAAGGATCCCTTCGGGCTGTTGGCGATGAGCGAGTACGCGACCATGCTGGGGCGCGAGACCAGCGCCATCGACAGCATTACGCAGTACATCAACGCCACGTCCGGCCAGGACAAAGCGATCGGGCTGTATCGACGGGGCAGCATCAACTATCGCCGCGGCGAATGGGAGATGGCCATTAGCGATCTGCGGGAAGCCAAGGCCCTGGCCCCCTCGGACTTCGACTACGGCCATCGCATCCTGCTGGCACGCTGCCTGCAGATCACCGGCCAGACGGACCAGGCGATCGGCGAGTTGAACTCCATCCTGGGTGAGAGCCGGGGTGCGATGACGGCGGCGATGGAACTCTACGGCGTCTACATGGCCAATAAGCGCTACGACGAGGCGGAGGCCCTGGTGATGCCGAACTACCAGGCCGACCCCAAATCGCCGCAATGGACGAGCCTCCTGGCCGAGGTGGCGGCCGCCCGGGGCGATCAGGTCCGGGCCATTCAGAGGGCCGTCGAAACGGCACAGAACGCGCAGTTCGATCCCAAGGCGGTTGACGCACTGCTTCAAGCCTACCTGCGGTTCAAACGGTACGACGAGATGCTGAAGTATGTGGCGACCCAGTTGCCCGAGCAGAGTCGCAGCAACCCGCTGGTGCTGGCTCGCGTGGTCACCGCTTATCTGGCCCGGGGCGACAGCGTAGCCCGGACCAAGGCCGCCGAAGAATACGCCAAGATGCTGGCCAACGTCGGCGACCTGGGGCCGCAGGTACTTGTAATTATCCGGGAAATTCCGCGGTGGGGGGGGGCGCAGACGGTAGCTGAGTTCCTGCGCGAGCAGGCGGCGAAGCATCCGGACAATGCGTTGGCTACGGTGGCCGCCAGTTACAGCCCGCTGCTGACCGGTGACGATGAGGCATTCGTCTCGCAGGCCACGGACGTTCTCGCCAAGCTGTCCACGGGCGACGCCGCGAGTGTGCCGCTACGGCTGGACCTGCTGCAGAACCTGGCCACCACGTACCACAAGCTCAAGCAGTTCGAGTCCGCCCGCAAGGCGTACGAAGAATTGCTCGAGATCGCTCCGCCCCAGAGCGGCGCGCGGGCGATCGCGCTGAACAACTTGGCGTATCTGCTGGTTGAGGATCTCCAGCAACCGGCCGCGGGTCTGCCCTATGCGGAAGAGGCGGCCAGGCTGGTTCCGAATCATACCAATATGCTGGACACGCTGGGCTGGAGTCTCGTGCTGAGCGGTGAATACGATCGCGGGATCAGCGCCATCCGCGCCGCCCTCAACGCTGCCTCGGCCCAGGACTTGGTTCAGATGGCGTCCGTGCACTACCACGCGGCCTTCGGCCTGCACAAGCGCAGCCTGCAATCCCGTCAGCGGGGGCAGAACGCCGCCGCCGATCAGGACCTGAGCGAGGCCAAGCTGGACTGCCGCCGCGCGCATGACCTGCTGACCATGGCTCGCAGCGACGGTGACGGCTTGCTGGCCAAGGTGGTCGCCCTGGGCAAGGAGTTGGGGCTGGATCTCAAGGCGGAACTGCCCGAGGCTCCGGCGACGCAACAGTGACAATAGCGGACGGGGGCGGGCATCTTGCCCGCCTCCAGTCAGCTATGAGCTGTGAGCTTTGTGCTATGAGCCGGAACCGCACAGACCGGCGATCCGAAGCCGCGCAGAACCACTACGGGGTCAAATCTGGTCAGATCGTAAGCTTCTGTAACTGAGGGGGTTGTGAACTGGGCCGCTAGGACTCGAACCTAGAACATCCTGATCCAGAGTCAGGTGTGCTACCAATTGCACCACGGCCCAAAAAAGGCCGACGGCCGAGAGGGCCGCCGGACACGCGTATTGTCGGTTACCCGGTCGCCGTTGTCAAGCGCGGGGGAACAACGACGCGGCGACGTGGCGGCGCGGTGACACGGCGACGGGCGGCCACCACCGCCTCTTGCTGATCAGCAGCCCGGTGCAGCGTGCATCGCCATGGCCCGGCGTCCGCATCTCCTCCCAGCCGACGTCAGCTCACGGCTTGCGGACGAGCTCGCGGCCGGTCAGGTTCTGGACGGTCACGGTGTAGCCGGCGGGCGCGTCGAGACGGTAGAGGGTCCGATCGCCTTCCTTCCACCATCGCAGCGAGACCATGCCGTCCCGGACGGGCACACTCCCCTCGCACCAATTGAGGCCGGTCACGTCGCAGAACCGCAGTTCAATCCGCCGGCCGATCGCATCCACGCGATAGAGCCCGGCGATGTCGCGGTAGAGCGTGTGCACGATGTGCGAAGCGAAGCCGTGGTTGCAACTGGCGCCCGGATCCACGTTCTCCCACAGCGTGCCCGTGCGGTCGGCCATGTACAGCAGATAGTCGATGGATTCGTTCAGGATCTGCTGGCCGCGCCCGTGACGCGACAGGATCTCCATCCGCAGCACGTTGCCGATGAACGAGTTGGCCGGATGGATCTCCGGGAACTTCTTCGTCTCTTTGCGATCGGGGCCGAAGTCCTCGATCAGCCGGCGGAACAGCTCGCCGTGCATCTCGGGCGTAGCCACGTCGAAAAAGAACGCGTAGTACTGGCAGGTCTCGGTTCGGTTGCGGGTGGGCACGACCTTGCCGTCCTTGATTTCGGCGTTATCCACGAAAAACTCGCCGTCGAAGGACTGCTGACGGATCGTGTCCCGCACGGCCTCGGCTTTGCGGATCAGCTCCGGTATGCCATATATCCGACCTGCGGCGGCCAGCATTCCGGAGTAGAGCATGTTGCTCGGGTAGTTCAACGGCCGGACGAAGTTGTTGGCTGCCGACCACTCGACGAACACCCAACTTGGCAGGTTGACGAGCAGGCCGTCGGTGTTCTCGAACTGCTTGAAGAACTCCAGCAGTCGCAGGACGCGCGGCCGGAGGGCATCCACCATGGTCCGGTCACCGCTGCGGGCAAGATATTCCTCCAATTCCACCACGAACCACATGGACCAGTTGGGGATGAACACGCCGTCGTAATGGTCGGCCGGGTAGCACATGGGCAGCATGCCTTCGGGCAGCTTGGCGAAGCCCGGCGGCAGCAGGAAGTTCTCGAGAAAGTTCTTCTCGATGACGGTGTTGCCCATGAAGTCGAGGGCGACGCGACTGGTGAAATAGCTGTCACACAGCCAGCCGGCCCGCTCCCGTGACGGGCAATCCATGAAGATGTCGGTCGCGTTCTGGCGGAAGGTCTCGCGGCCGGCCTCAAACAGCTTGTTGAGTCGCACATCGCTGGCGGCGAAGTGAGCGCGGTGCACGTCGGGGTTGACGAACTCGCGAAGGTAGATGTTGCTCAGCGTGCAGGCCCCTTCGAGAACGATCGGCTTGAGGTAACGCAGCGTGTACGGCTCGAATGATTCGAACGCGTATTCGCCGGGTTCGAGTTCGAGCAGAATCACATTGACGCACTGCAGGCGGGTGAAGTTTACGTCGCCGTTGCTGAGGATCTCGTCGAAGGCGAGGAACAGCCGGGTCTTCTCTTGGCAGGCAATGCTCATTCCGATAAAGCCGGTGAGGTTCGTGCCGAAATCGAGGAGGCGATAGGTGTTGGCGTTCAGGCGGACCGGCTGCGTGCCGTCGAAGGGCTGATCGATGACTGGCCCCGGCTCGCTGACCGTCTTCTGCAGTTCGACGGACGGCACGGTATCAAGCTCGGATTCCGGGTATCCCTTGAGCTGCGGTCCGATATTGACGAGCGACCGGTCGCGATACAGGTTGGCGGGCTCAACGCCGGTCTTGATCGTGCCGCAGCCGACGTCCCACACGACCGGGCGGCAGTTGAACGTCGAGTAGGGCACGCGACGGGGCAGGTACTGCCCGGTCGGCAGGATCGCGCAGGCCACGGCATCGATGCGTGCCGCCGGGTCGGTTTTCCAGCGGGTATACCCCGGCTGGAGCCGGTAGACTTCGCTGGCCGGCCGTTGGAAGCTGTACCGAGCCACTTTCTGTACCCGCTCGGGCAGAATGAACGCTTCGAAATCGGCGATGCCGTCGCTCGGGTCGCCAGCGCCCGTGGCAGCCAGCACCTTCTCGTCCGCGATGATTTCTGCCTGTAAGAAAGAGGGTTGATCGAGCAGGTAGAAACTGTTGGTGTTGTAGCCGGCGACCTCGATAGCTACGACATTCCGACCCGCGCGAAGGGCAGGCGTGAGGTCGAGCTCATCAATGCGGAAAAACCCGTGCGGACCGCGGGCCGGCCCGTGTCCCAGGAACTCGCCGTTGACCGTCACGCGATAGATGCTCGATCCGGTCAGGCGTAGGATCGTCCGTGCCTCTTGGGGGGCATCGATCACTGCCCGGAACCCGACGAACACGTTGATCTCTTTTTCGCGGCCCTCGGGCCAGATGGGGCGGGCCGACGTGAACCGGACCGGTGGCTGCAGACCCACGGTGGCGGACATGGACAGCAGCGTGACAAGAGATGCCATGGTCATCGGACCTCCTCCTGGTTGCGAATATAGAGTGTTCGAGCCCTGCCCGCCGATCGAGGGCGGCGGCCCGGGCCTAATGTAGGGTCGGGTTCGCAGAGGGTCAACGAGCCGCCGCCGTTGGAATGGCGAGCCTCACGCCGGGTGTGCGGGTACAATTCTGTGTGACGGTGTGCGGCCGGCAGAGTTGGGGGGCGAGACGCCTGCTCCCCGAAACGCGCTGAGGTGCTCAGTTCATGTCCATGAACACACCGCTTGATCTGCCGGAAGCCCAATACGAAGTGGGAATCTTCCTGCGCACGGTCAAGAGTGGCCTGAAATGGCTGACGTTCTCGACGGCATTGGGGCTGTGGCTGTGCGGCACGGTCCTGTTCGTCTTGGGATTCGTGCTGCTCGACCATTGGTGGCCGGGCGGACTGTCGAATTTGACCTGCACGTTGTCGGGCACGGTGTATCTGGTGGTCAGCGCAGCGTGGCTGGTCACCGTGCCGGGCTGGCTACTGGTCCGCCGTCTCAACGATCTGTACGCCGCTCGGCTCATCGAGCGTGCTCATCCCGAAGTGCACAATACGATCGTGGACGCGATCCAGCTTTCGAGGCGCGCGGATCTGGCCGGCTCGATCCGGGCTGCGGTGGTGTCGCGTGCCGCCGACGAACTGGCCGGCCTGGCGATCGCGCCGTGTCTGCCTCGGCGGCGGTTGTGGCAGGTGAGCACGGCACTGGTGGCCGGCCTGGCCGCGTTCATTGTGTACGCGTTGATTTCACCGAAGCCCGTTGGGCCCAGCATTCGCCGGGCGTTCGGCTCGCACGTGCCGGCTCCGACGCGCGTCCGCATCGTGGATCTGGGGCCGGCCGACGGCACATCCGTGGTCCGTGGCGAGCCCGTGGAATTCTTTGTCGAACTGCGCGGCTACGTGCCGTCGTCCGTTTACGTGCAGTTCAGTGCCGACGACGGCGCGACTTGGTTGGACGGCGAGCGGCTCGAACTGAGCGTGCCCGAGGGGCAGTCCGATAGCGGCCACCGTTGGACGGGGACGAAAGCCGGCAGCGATGTCCAGCGTTCGTTCTGTTGGCAGGTGATTGCGGGTGATGCCCGGTCGGAGTTGAGGCGGCTGCACGTGCGACCCGTGCCGGCCGTCATCGACATTCATACGCGATACGACTTCCCGAAATATACCGGCTTGCCGCCGACCACGCAGCCCGGAGGCAACATCGACGTGCTGACCGGGACCAAGGTCACAATTTACGCGCGGACGAACGTTCCCGTGCGGGATCCTCTTCTGGTCGAGGGAACGGGGGTTGGACAGCGGCGACGGGCCATGAGCATGCCACTCCAGCCGGGCGAGTTGATCGAGGGTCGGCTCGACGTCGAACGCGACGACGTGTACGAGCTTGCGTTCGCCGACACGTATGGTGCGGTCAACCGCGACAGCATTCAGTACCAGGTGCGGGCTCGCCCCGACGCGCCGCCGAGCCTCGACGTTCGACAACCGGCCGTGGATGAGTTGCCGGCGGACGGATTCATCACGGTCGAAGCGGTCGCCCGGGACGACTTCGGGCTGTCGCAGGCGGCGTTCTTCTGGCGAGCGATGAAGGGGGGGCGGAGCGGCAACGTGCCCTTGTTGTTGGAAGTGGATTCTTCTTCGGCCGACGGCCCGCGGGCCATCATCGAGAAGCAGATCCCGCTATCGCAGGTAGACGTCAAGCCGGGCGAGTCGATCGAGTGCTGGTTGTCGGTGTGGGACAATCGCGAGGATGCGATGGAACGGCCGGCGCATCAGCGGACCGACAGCCCTGTCCGCATGATTCGCGTGCTCGAGCCGCCGCGAACCGCTGTGTCGCCGCCGGGTGACGAGAGTGCTCCGAACAATCGTGGGACTGATCGAGCCGACGGGAGTGCGCCAGACCGGCCGGCGCAGTCGCAGCCGGCGCAGTCCGGGGATGACAGACTGCCCGGGGATAGCAAACCGGCCGAAAAGCAGGATGGCGTGAGCAAACCCAATGAATCTCAGCCCGCCGATACCCAGCCGGCCAGCTCACGGCTGGGGGATGAGGCGAAATCCGCTTCCGGCCCGCCAGCGAATGTCACAGACCGCCACGCCGATCCAGAGGAGCCTGCACCAGACGAGGCCGCCGCAGAGCGGGACGGGAACTCCGCGGCAGCGGATGAGGACACCACGGACAGACAGAGCGATCAGCAATCGCGTCCGGACGATTCGGACGCCGGAGGCGAAGGGAAGGAGGAAGCGGACCCCGAACAGGAAGAAAGCAACGAAGAACTCGACCGGCAGGCCCGGCTGAAAGAGTTTGCCGATCGACGGGCGCGAGAACTGGACGCGATCGCACGGCACCTGCGCAGCGATTCCGATGCCGATGAGGATCGTGAGCGACATAATAATGACGCCGATTCGCAGGCCGGCACCGATGGCGCCCAAGGCGCCGCCCGCCGCGACAACGAACAACGCGACGACGAAGGGCGGGACGACCAACGGCGCGAAGCCGCTCCGCACGAAACCGGCGACACGGATGAGACCAAGTCCGCTGGCAGTCGCCAGGGCCGTGACTCCAGCCGGCGACGGAGCCGGGAGCAACCGGCGGAACAGGGCCAGACACAGACAGAGAACCAATCACAGGAAGAGAACCAGGCGCAGGAACAAGGCCAATCGCAGGAGCCGCCTCCCCAGTCCCCAGCCTCCAGTCGCGAGTCCCAGCAGGGGCAGCGGCCGGGACAACAGGCACGGACGCAACGCCCGCCTGAAAGTCAGCCAGCACAGCGTGATCAGACGCTCCCGGCCGAGCAGCCAGCCGGCGATTCACTTGCTCAGGGCCAATCGCAGGAACAAAGTCAGGCCCCGGAACAAAGCCAGGCACAGGAAGAAGGCACGCCGCAGGAACAGTCTTCCCAGTCCTCATCCGCCAGTGCCCAGTCCTTGGGTGAGCAAGGGCAAAGCCAAGGCCAAAGCGAGAGCGGAGAGCAGCCTGGAGCGAACGGGCAGGGCCAAGGTGAGCGTGAGGGCGAGGGGCAGGGAGAAGGCCAAGGGCAGGCACAGGCAGAAGGTCAAGGACAAGGGGAAGGCAAAGGGAACAGAGGGGAACAAGGCCAACGGCAAGGACAAGCAGAGGACCAAGGTGAAGGGCAGGGGCAAAGCGACGGACCGCAAGGGCTGAGCCAGGAAGGAAACACTGCGTTGCAAAGCGGAGGCAACGCCAACGCGCCCGGACTAGGAGCCGACGGATCGGGCAGTCCTTCCAAGGTGCCCGACAAGCCTGAGGACGACCGGAGCGAGAAGATCGGCAACCTGCCCGAGCCCGAGCGCAAGGCGGAGAAGATCGACCCCACGGGCCGCGTGTCCAAGCTGATGGACGAACTCGAGATGGCTTTGCGGCGGGACGAGGTGGATCCCGAGCTGCTGGAGTCACTCGGCTGGAACGTGGAGCAGGCCTGGCAGTTCGTCGAGGACTACCGGCGCGAGGTCAAGGGGGCGCAGCCCCAGGTGAACCGCAGCGAGTTGCCGAAGGCATCGGGCCTCTTGCAGGGCGGTTCGGGCGGTCGCACCGGCGTGGATCGAGCCACGGGGCGCCCGGCCCGCGCAGCGCGTTCGCTTCAGGCCACGCACGCACCGCAGGCGGACGAGGTCAAGCAACTCCGTGAGGTGGGGCGACAGCGTGTGCCTCGCCGCCTCGATTCGATCCTCCGCGGATACTATTCGAGCCTCAACCAATCATCGCCGCCTCCCGCGCCGGCGTCGGTCCCCGCCCCATGAGCGTGTGAACACGCCTGTTTTCAGCTGTCAGCCAGTCGTCTGGCTCACAGCTCATGAGCTTGTGCAGTGGCCTCGTGGTTCAAGGAGGCTGTACACTTAGGGCTTGCGCGTCACATCTCAACCCGCATGTCTTTCCCAGCCCCCAGTCCCCAGCCCCTGATCCGAAGGTCCCGGGCCATCATCTTTCTTCCGCAGTTCAACAGCGTGCGCGCAAGAAAACGGCCGTGCCAGGTTGGACGGGGGCTTTTGGCACGACCGTTTTGAAAACCTGCGGCAGCGGCAACGCAAACGCCGCGATTACCGGGTGTAGTATTCGATCACCAAGCTGTATTCGATGTCGAACGGCAGCCGGACGTCCTCGGGGAACGGCATGCGTTCGACCTTGCCCTCGAGCTTGTTGTCATCACTGCTCAGCCAGGCGGGGATGAGCCGCTCTTCGACGGACTCCATGCACCGCTTGACCAATTCCTTGCTCTTTTCCTTGACGGTGATGACATCGCCGGCCGAGACCTGGAACGACGGAATGTCCACGCGACGGCCGTTGACCAGGATGTGCCCGTGGCTGACCAACTGGCGAGCCTGCCAGATGGTGCGGGCCCAACCCAGGCGGCGGAGCGTGTTGTCCAACCGGGTCTCGAGCATCTCGGACAGGGCTTCCGGGGTCGGCCGCTTGGACTTGGTCGCCTTGGCCATGTATCGCCGGAGCTGACGGTCGCGAACGTTGTAGTAGTAGGCCAGCTTCTGCTTCTCGGTGAGCTGACGCCCGTACAGGCTTCGACGCGCGGGGCGGAAACCGTGCATACCGGGCCGGCTGGTCCGGCGGGGATTCGTGTGCTTGGAAGTCTCGGCAATGGGGACGCCGACGCTGCGGGTCAACTTGAGTTTCGGTCCGATGTAACCACCCATAGGTTTGAACGGGCTCCCACTAAGTGCTTGTGCTTGTTCGTGTTTCGCTCGTATTCCAAATCGCCCGGGAAAGGAGTCGTCTGCAGACAGACCGGGTCTCCTCAGCCGCTCCCAAGCGGAAACCAAGTAGGTTAAGCAGTTTGGAGCCGCCGGTCAAGAGCGGATGTCGGAACTTTGGGGGCGGTCTTGGGACGCAGGGCTTCCGAGAGCGGGAATGGGGTGGAGGAATCGGCGCCCGGATACGAAAGACGAGGGGGCGGAACGTCCAATAGAGAAGGAACCGGCTGGACGCAACCTTCCAATGCGGAAAGAGTCGGCGGGGACATCAGGCGGGGGCCTTTCGGCCGGCCACCTGGAGGTGGGGGCAGCGGGCGAGGTTGGCCGGATCGCCGGCCAAGCTCTTTTCGATCCGGGCCCACCGACGGCGGGCTTCGGGATCCGCCAGGTAGTCCCGGAACCGCCGCATGGGCAGTACGGTCTTGCCGATCATGTCGAGCACCTCCAGACCCGCGGCCGCGAACAGCTTGCGGAGCTGGTCGGGCGTGAACGTGTGCAGTTCGAAGCGCTCGGCCTCGTCACGGGTGAGCCAGCGCGTGCGGCCCGTACGGAGAAAGGCCTCCAACTCGTCGGCTTTGCCGCGCTCGACATAGTAGTCGATGCAGGCGATCCGGTTGTCGAAACTGGCCAGAAGGATGCCGCCAGGGGCGAGGCAACGGGCGATCTCACGCAGCGCCTTGGCCGGATCGTCGGTCGAGCCGATCGGCTCACCCAGGGCCACGGCGAATCCGAAGTGGCCGGCGGGCAGGGCGGACAACTCCATCAGGTCGGCCTGGAGGAACTCGGCCTTGGACTCGCCGCCGATCTCGGCGACCTGCTTGCGAGCCTCGTCCACCATCTTGGCCGAGAGGTCCACGAACGTCACGTGGTAGCCGCTCTTGAGCAGCTTGCGACCCCACTTGCCCGATCCGCAGCCCAGGTCGAGCACGGGCGTGGCCAGGTTGGTCGGCAGGAACCGCTTGATGTGATCCCATGTCAGCGCATCATGCCACTGCCAATACTCGTTGTCGTAGATCTGCTCGTATCGGCCGGCGATGCGGTCGTGGTACTTCTGGTTGGGGTTGCGTCGATGTCGAGGCATAGCGACAGGAGTGTAGCAGAAGAGGGGGAGGAAGTCAGGAAGAGGAGACAGGAGACGGAAGACAGGAGACAGGAGGCGGAGTCAGAAGCGGGGAGAAAGAATGGAGCGGGTGTAGGCGTCCAGCATGCGGCTGATTTCATCTGCGAGGTCTGCAGGCCGGTCGTGTCGGCGTAGGGCAGATCGGCGGCAAGGATCAGGTAATACCGCGACTCTTCCAACGAAGCTTGTGCGATGTTCATGAAGCGGGCTTTGTCCGTGGCGCCCTTCTTCTTGAAGCCTTCGGCGATGTTGCTCGCGGTGGACACGGCAGCCCGCCGCAACTGCGTGGCTAACCCGTACAGCTCGTGGCTCGGGGACGTCTGGGTGAGACGGTAGACATTCAGTACGAAACGATGTGCCTTTTACCGGACCAGCAAGTCCTGGAACCGTCGCGCGGGTTCTCGCGGGTTGCCCTTCTTCTCCGGCATTCCTCCTCCCGACTCCCCCGCTCATGTCCCGTGTCTGTCTATGCTCCCCTTCCTCTCTTCTCTTCAGTCTCCTGTCTCCTGGCTTCTGTCTCCTGCTTTTTCACCCCTCGCCATTCCCGACCTGATTCAACAGGAACAGGACGGCCATGCGGATGGCCAGGCCGTTGGAGACCTGGCGAAGGATGCTGCTCTGCGGGCCGTCGGCCACGTCGCTGGCCAGTTCGACGCCGCGGTTGATGGGGCCGGGATGCATGACCAGCAGGTCGGGCTTAGCCTTTTTCATGCGCTCGCGCGTCAGGCCGAAGAGTCGGACATATTCCTCGATGCTGGGGAAGACCTGACTGGTCATTCGCTCATGCTGAATGCGGAGCATGTTGACCACGTCGGCTTCCTTGAGGGCGGCATCCAGATCGTGGCTGACTTTGGCGCCGAACTGCTCGAACGCCCGCGGCACGAGCGTGGTGGGCCCGACGAACGTCACCTTCGCGCCGAGCCGTGTGAGCCCCCAGAAATTCGAGCGCGCCACGCGCGAGTGCGCGATATCGCCGACGATGACCACGTTCAAGCCCTCGATGCGGCCCTTGCGCTCACGGATGGTGAAGATGTCGATCAGGCCTTGCGTGGGGTGTTCGTGCTGGCCGTCGCCGGCGTTGATCACGTGGCAGTTGGTGCAGCGCGTGATGTGGTGGGGGGCGCCGGCGGCGGAGTGGCGTATGACGAACGTGTCCACGCCCATGGCTTCGATGTTGCGCACGGTGTCGCGCAGCGATTCGCCCTTGGACACTGACGATCCTTTGGGCGAGAAGTCCAGCACGTCGGCGCTGAGTCGCTGGGCGGCCAGTGTGAAGCTCATCCGCGTGCGGGTCGAGTCTTCGAAGAACAGGTTGACCACCACTCGACCACGGAGGGCGGGCACCTTCTTGACGCTGCGGGTCGAGACCTCCTGGAAGCTCTCGGCCGTCCGGAGAATGTGCATGATCTCCTCGGCCGACAGGTCTTCCAGCCCGAGCAGATGCTTGCGCTTCCAGACGAATCCGCCGGAGCCGGGCGTGGCCGCGGTCGCGGCGGGGTTGGGCGTGGCGGCTTGCGTATCGGTCATGTCTGTGCTCATCCGACCCGCACCTCTTCCACCTGGTCCGATTCCTGCAACAGGACGGTCACCTGAACGTCCTGCTGGGGCACGCGAAGGCCAATGTAATCGGCCTGGATGGGCAGTTCGCGGCCGGGCCGCTCGATGAGCACGGCCAGACGAATGGCCTTGGGCCGGCCGAGGTCGATCAGTGCGTCCATGGCCGCCCGGGCGCTGCGCCCGGTGTAGAGGACGTCATCGACCAGGATCACGTACATGCCGCTGATATCGAAGTCGATCTCTGTGCGGCGTACGATGGCCTGCGGGCCGAGCTCGGCCAGGTCGTCGCGGTACAACGTGATGTCCAGCGAGCCGTGCCGGATTCCCTCCAGGCCCATGTCGCGGAGCATTCCGATGAGCCGTTCGGCGAGCACCTCGCCGCGACGGCGGATGCCGATGACCGCCGTGGGGGTGTCGGGGGGCAAGTCGGCCGCGATCTCGCGGGCCAACTGCTCCAGCGTCGCCTGGATCTTCGACGCGTCCAAGAGGGTTTGCGTGGATGCGGAATCATTCATCATCCACTGAGGTTACCCGCCCCGGCGGCGGCGGGCAAGGTGGGGTTACAGCCCCAGCGCGACGACCTCGCCCGAACACCGGACCGCGACCACGATGCGCCCGCTGCCCGTCCGCGCGGCCGTGACCAACTGGAACTGCCCCGGCAGTCGATGGACCTCGGTCAGGTCGGTCAGCCGGACGCACCGCAGCGCGGTGCCGGTGGCGACGACGGCCAAGGGAGTGCCGTCCTGCGCCATCAGAGCGGCGAGGCTTCGGATCGGCTCGTCGAAGAGCTTTTGGGCGAGCACGCGACCATCAATGCCCAAGGCGAAGCAGTACCCGTCTTGCCGGCCGTACGCGAATCGGATCGGCTGCTGCATCGAGCCGGGGACGACGGCGGCGCCGGTCAGGGCGGCCTCGGCGAGTTGCTCCCATCGACGCTGCGGGGCGTTGGCCGAATACAGGCCGATACCTTGTTCGGTGGCGACAATGGCCTCGGCCTGACCGTCGCCGTCGAAGTCATCCACCTCCACGAGGACGGCCGGACCGTTCGGCACGTTCACCGATGTGACGACCTTGCCCGTTCGCGGGTCGAGCCACTCCAGCGGAACGGGGCCGGTCCAGGGGATGTCGCTGCGCGTCACCAAACCGCCGGCACCGGGCAGCCCTGGCGGCACTTCACGAATCTGTGTGTGATGACCGGAACGTCGGAAGCACTCGCGGAGGTTGCCGCGCGGATCGAGCGTGGCCGCGAAATAGTAGGATGTCAGCAGAACTTCCTTCTCCGCTGCGTCGTCCGGCTGCCAGGCCACCATGCCGTAGACCAGACTGCCGTCGGAATAGAACTTGCCGTCGGTCTTTCGCTTCATGTCGCCCCAGTTGACCTGCCAGCGCACGGAGCCATCGAGGTTGAGCACGATCACCCGCCAGTCCTGAAGACTGACGAAGATCTCACGTGTCCGTGTCGCCGGGTTATCGCTCGAGGCATCGATGTCCCAGGCATCGACGGCCAGGATGTCCGTGGCGAAGTCGCGGCGCCAACGCTGGCGTCCCGTGGCATCGAGCAGAGCGAACTCGCCATGTTTCGCCCAGCACAGCAGTTCATCGTGGCCGTCACCGTCGAGGTCCATGGCCCGTACCTGCACCGGCTGGAAGCCGTCGTCCGTCGCGCGGACGCGCACGTCGTTCAGCGGCATGCTCGCGTCCGGCCCGCCGAGTACGCGCACGCGAATCGACGACGCCGGTTCGTTCAGATCCCGGGCCCGGTAGGTTTCGAAGGCATACGCATGTCCTTTGTAGAGGTTGTGATAGTGCGTCTCGCGGTCGAGCGTGAGTTTTCGTGTTCGCTCGGGCGTGCCGGGCGCGTCGAACGTCAACTCGACGTCGAGCCGGGCGGGTGGCATGGGTGTGGTGATAGACCCTGCCGTGCGGCCGGTCAATTCGATCTCACTGACGGTCAGCGAGCGGGGAAGCGTGATGGTGAATTCGCTGCCCGCCAGCGGATCCAGCAGCGGTTCGAGCGTTGTCCGACCAGCGTCACGGCCGCCAATGTGTTTGGGCGTCTCGAACGTCAGTCCGCTGCCGCCTTGCGGCGAAAGCTTGGGCTCGGCCACGAGCGTCGGAAGCATCCAGTCGGTGGTCAACAGCGAGAGACCGTGCAGGTTCGGGGCCGACGTGATTTCGATGCCGTCCACCAGCTTGCCTCGCGTGGCCGGGCCGTCGTTGGCCCAGAGCGTTGCCAAGCTTGTTCCATGGTTGTCGGCGGGCGGCGTGGTCGCGAGCGTGGCGGTTTCCGAACGGTCACTGCTCGCGAACAACTCGCGAACGAGGCTGATCACGTCCGATTGCGTGGCAGCGTCGAGCTTCACGTGCAGCGAACCGCGATCTTCGCGACGCTCGCGGTGATCGCCAATGGTGATGTACGTCGCGTCCGAAAGCGTGATGCCGTCCGGTGCGATGAGACCGGCCCGGGCGTCAGAACCGATGCCCGGCAGATCAAGTCCATTCGAATGAGCGAAAGCCAGGAAATACTGCTCCTCGGCCGGCGTCGCGACGCGAATTGCCAGTGCGCCCGGGGCCACACGGCGGACGTCGCATACCTGCTCGCGACGCGGCGAGGCGGTGTACAAGAGGTTTTCAAGAACCACGCTGTCGCCCGGCCTGGCGTCGATATGGCGGTTCTGGCGCAGGACGGTCGGCCGAGTGGCACCGTCGCCGCTGGTGAAGCGTTCGCTGGTCATGCCGGTCAGCTCGCCCGGCACGACGTGGAAGGTCACGTCGTCCTGGCGGGCCGTCCACCGGTCAGCTTCGAGTTCTGCCCATCCGGGCGTGCGCCAGGCGCAGCTCACGACGTAGGAACCGGGCTTGCGAACCTCGACCTGGTCGATGACGACAGTGAACCGCTCGCCGCAGAACAGCACGTTGCGTGTCCAGTCCGTGCCGCGGTAGTCTGCCAGCCGGCTCGAGGCCATGCTGACGGTGTCGCTTTCCGCCTGGGCCAGGAGTTCGCACGCGGCCGGCACGGGTTCATCGTTCAATCCGTTGCTGACGTAGACCGCGTTCTTGAAGAACAACGACATACGCCCCGTGTTGTGGATGAGCCAGATCCGGCCCTGGTCCGTGTAGCGGATGATCGAGTTCATGTCGATGGTGCTCAGGGCGATGCCGGACATGCCCTGCAGGAGCAGGAACGCGCCGTCGGGTTGGCTGCTCGATCGGAAGATGACCTTGTCGAAGGCGCGCTCTGAATCGATGGACGGTACCCGCAGGCCGGCCACGGCGAATCCGTCCATGAGCGGGCTATTGAGGAACGTGCCCTTTGTCAGGAGGTCGAAGCGGTAGGGGGTGAGCCGCAGAACCTGCATGCCGGTCAGCCATGCGGGTGCGGCGGCGCCTTTGGTCTTGTTCGTCGCGTACTGGTGCAAGCCCCAGGGCTGTAATGCTCCCCATGAAGAGGACAAGGTGGGGAATCGTTGGAGGAGCCAATCATAGCTGTTGTCATCATATACAAACGCGCACGCCCCGAGCAGCAGACCGCCGTTGAGCGTGAATCGTTCCCACCCGGGAATGGCTTCACCATAGCCTTGCACACCGACGTACCAGCCCCGGTTGTCCGTCAGGGCGAGTAGTTTCTGAGCCGCCCGCCGGGCTAACCCATTGTTAAACCATTCGAGTCTGCCGGTTTGCAACGCATAGCTGGCGGCGATCTGGGCGGAATCGGCCGATTGGTAGTCGTCCAAGTCGTCCCAGTAATGCCGCAGCAGTCCATCGAGGTAGCCTTCGGCTTCGGTCCGCCACTCCTGCAACTGCGTGCGTGCGGCGTCGTTGGGTTCGCTGAGCTCCAGCATGCAGCGGATCAGCGTCCACCACGCGAGCATTCCGGTGGTGTGATGTCTGCCTCCAATCTCAGGAATGGCGCCCTTCTGTCGCCACCAGGCGGTCGCGTTCTTCTCGATCGTCTCATACATGCGGGTGTCGATTAGTTGCCGTTGCTGCGGCTTGAACACCGGGGCCGGGCTCACCCGTCGCCAGGCCGCGGCGAGGTTTTCCATGGTGTAGTCGGCGATACGGATGCCTTTTTCGCCGGGCTCGCCGCGATGGGCCAGGTACACGCCCCAGTCGCGCGCTCGCTGCGCGAGATCGTCGCGACCGGTGTAGAAGTAGAGGTGGGCGTAGCTGGTGAAGCGGTCGCGGGCGGTGCCATACTCGATCGCGTCGGCGGGCAGACCGGCAGGCCCGGAGGCCCGCGTACTCGAACCATCGCTGCCGATGGGCGGCGGCCCCCCATCCTGCTCCAAGGCGGACGCAACGATCGGCTCAATGATAGCCTCCAGCCGTGCGCCGAGTTTCACGTCCTGGCAGTACGGCAATTCAACATTCTCGCCCGGCGGTAGCGCGGCCAGACGCTGAATCAACCGTTCGACGCCGGCGCGAGCTCCGTCGATTGAGGATGCACCCACGATCAGGCAGTTGGTCTTGTTGCCGAACGGTCGCACGACCGTCTGTACCACGTAGCCGTCCTGACCGGGGTAGTCCGCGTCGCAATATGTGTAATAGTTGGCATAGAACGGGAAGAACGCCCGGTTCGACTCGAGGTCCCCCAGGAGGATCAGAGGCTGGTCGGCCAGTGCCGGCGGGAGCGGGTCCAGACGGTTGGGGATCACGTCCGTATCGTTTAGGACGCGCACCTCGCGAGCCCCCAGCCGGCGCAGTTCACGCGCGATCGAGTCGGCCAGGTCATGCCAAGGCCCGCGGTCGGCTGGCCGAATGATGGTGCAGCCGACGCCGCCTTGTACAATGGGCACCCCGGTCGAATAGGACCGTTGCTTCATGGCGGGCGCAGAGCTCGGACTTTCGATTCCGGCACACTGGCCGGCCGCAAACAACAGGGCGAACAGAGTCACAAACACGACTTCCTCCTGGAAAGCGGATCGAGCATGAATGGTAACCGATTTCTCGCGGTACTACACACGTCTGAACGCGGTCGTTGTCTCCGGCCGCGCCGGATGGTGGTGGCCGTCGTCAGCGCGTTGCTGGTCGGCACGGCGGGGGCGCGAGCCGATTCCGCTGCGAACAGCGTTTCGGTACGCGACGCTCGCATCCTCATCCCCGCCGATGCACCACGTTTCGTTAGCCGCGCCGTCGAGGACTTCCAGAAGGTGGTGTTCGAGTTCTCCAGCCGATCGTCGGCCGTGCCCGGCGCCGGATCGGCGACCTGCGAAATTGAGTTGAAGGTCGCTTCTGAGACTGTTGCGGCGTCGGGTCCTGACTGGCACGGAGAGGTCGCGGCCAGTCCCGAGGCATTCCGGATCGACTCGCGAACGGATGACGGGAGTGTCACCATCACGATCACGGGCAGCGATGCGGCCGGGCTCAAGTTCGGCATCATCGAGCTGATCTGCCTTCTGCAGATCGCCGATGGCGACGTATGTTTGCCGCTCCCGCTGCGGATCGCACGCAAACCGCTTTTCGCCACGCGCGGCATGTACGCCCATCTGCATTGGGCGTACAACCATCCGTACGCCCTGCGCTCCTGGCACCGCGAGGACTGGGAGCGCTATTTGGACCTGCTCACGCATCTGGGCTTCAACACCGTCCAGATCTGGCCGATGATGGAGCTTCTGCCGCATCCGCTCTCGGCCGAGGACCGCGCGTACCTCGAGCGCTACGCCGCCATCGTCGACTACGCCCACAACGAGCGGGGCATGAAGGTGTTCATCGGCAGTTGCCCCAACAGCATCACGGAGAACGCGGGCGGTGTGCCCATCGCCGAACGCGAATACCGGCGGTTGGAAAAGCGGCTGAACCCGGGAGATCCGGCCGCGCTGCAGCGTATCCTGGAAGCACGAAGCGATCTCTATCGGGCCGTCCCGGACGCGGACGGCTACTGGGTCATCGACAACGACCCGGGCGGCTGGCCTGGCAGTCCGCCGTCCGACTTCGTGTCGATTCTCGTCGGCCATCGGGCCCTGATCGACCGCCACGGCTCGCGCCCGGCGAGTCAGCCGCTGATCTACTGGATGTGGTACGGCTGGGGGCCGGACAGCCGCGAGGCAAACTGGCGGCGGACGCTCACGGAGATCAAGCAGCGTCTGACTGAGCCGTGGCGGCTGCACGTGTGTCTTCCCGAACACTTCGGCGTGTGCCGGGAATTGGGTGTGCTCGATCGGGCCACTTACTTTCCCTACAACCTGGTCGAGACCGAACCGTCGGCACCACTCACCGAGTTACGATTCGAAGGCATTGACGCAGCCGTCCGAACCGCGCGTGAGGCTGGCCTCGACGCCCTTCAGGGCAACGCCCAAACGCCGCTGGTTCAGTTGCCCAACATCGCCCGGCTGAGTGACGCCGCCTGGCAGGATGGCCGGCCCATGGACGGTACGCACACGTTGCGGCGATTAGCCGGACGACTGGTCGCCAAGGATGCGGCCAAGCTCGTGCGGGCCTGGGAGTCGTTGGGCCGACAGGACGCGATGGAGTCACTCTTGCTGGCCGGTGAACTGCGACGGCTGGCAGACGAGCCCGACCTGCCTGGCAGCTTGGGGATCCTGATCGGCGATTGGTCGGCGCGAGCGGTGGAGGACTTGTCGTTTCTGCTGGAGATCCACGCTCACGCGCTGCGGTTCGAGCGAGCGTATGATCGCCGGGCGCGGATGGGGGAACTGGCGGCCTCGCTGGGCAGATACCTTCAGGCCGTTCGGGCCTGGGCTGAACGGACGGGCTACCACGACGATCGCATCATCGCGCATGCCGCCTACAAGGAACCCGTGGCCCGCGCCCTGCAATCGCTGGAGCAGGAACTGGGGGCCGAGGCTCTCGAGGCGCAGATACTGCGGCCCGCGAGCCGTTCGTCCGAGAGCGAGCCCGCGGCTGAGCTGGAGCGTCAGATCATCGAGACGCTTCTGGGACGGCGTAAGTAGCCGGCATTCCCGCCGGTTCGTTGCCGTTGCCGTTCGCGGTCACCGCACCGATGGAGGCGGCCTGCCGCTCCTCCAGCACGTCGGTCTTTTCCTCGTGGCCCATCCGCAGGGCGGCGTTGCTTTCGAGGAACCACTGCACCGCGTGGTGGATCAGCTCGGTGCTGTTCTTCAGCTTGAGCTTCATGCGGATGTGATCCCGGTGCGTTTCGATGGTCTTGATGCTGAGCAGCAGCTTGCTGGCGATTTCCCGCGTGGTCAGGCCACGGCTGATCAGTTCGAAGACTTGCAGTTCACGGTCCGACAGGCTGGCGATCGGCGACTCGGGCGTGTTGTCCTGGACGGGATTCTGAAGCATGCGGTTGACCATGGGCATGCTGAGGAAGATGCGGCCGCGCAGCACCTGGCGGATGGCGTTGAGAATCGTCGGGATGGGCTCCGATTTGTTCAGGTAGCCCATTGCTCCGGCCCGCAAGGCTCGCTCGGCGTACAGTGCCTCGTCATGCACGCTGGTTACCAGGATCTTCACCTGGCCGTCGCGGGCCTTGATCTGCTTGACCAGGTCGATACCGTTGCCGCGCTTGAGCGAGATGTCCACCAGCACCAGATCGGGATGGACTTGCCCGAGCAACTGGACGGCGGCCGGTGCATCGTCGGCCTCGCCGCAGACTCTCAGATCAGGCTCGGCGTTGATCAGTTCCGCCAGCCCCCGCCGCACGACCGGATGGTCTTCGACGATCAGGATTCTGGCCGTTTGTTGGTTGGTATGATTGCAGGCGTTCATCGGTTCACCCCGGTACGAGTAATGCGGGTCGGCAGGAACTTCTCCTGCGACGTTACAACGAAAACACACCACGTCCGCCTCGTTCGATCGGCAGGGGTGGACTCGGGCGCATCGGAGTCGTTGACTCGGATGCCACGGCCGATTCCTGTCCTGCGGCGGTTACGTCATTCTCGTTCAAACTCATGCTCAACTTGCCCGGCCCCGAAATCCGGGTCGTTCTGCGGCTGTTCCCTGAACAGCGTGATCCGGCCTTTCCCGCAATCAATTCAGGCTCGTCGTGACGAGTCGTCTGCCGCTTGCTGCCTTCGTTCGGAAGTGCGAAACACCGGCCGCGGACTCCGCCGGATGAGTACGCCGGCCACGGTGATCAAAACCAGCACCAGCAGAGCCGCCATCGGGCCGAAACCGAAGCCGGTTTCGGTTCGCAGCCCGAGATACTCGCTGACCAACACTGCCGTCGCGAAAAAGACGCCGAGCAAGCAAAGGCTGGTGAGCCGGATCATCAGGCCCGACACCACGACGAGCAGCGCCGAAACCAGCATGACGGTCGGCCAGAACGTCAGCCCCGCGTGATGTTTGATGCTGAATCCACGGGCCAGTAGCGACACGCTCAGCAGGAGCGAGCCGATGGCGAGGAGGGCGGCCCCGCGGTTCAAGGAGCCGGAACTGACGTTCGGCTCGCATCCGTCAGCGCACTTCATGCAGTAATGACGGACGCTGCCCGGCTGGCCGATGTCGTGCAGGACATGGACGCGGGCCGGCGCCCCACAGCAATCGCACGCGTGTGCCCGTAGCGTCATCCGCGATGCTCCCGTGCCCGCCCGCCGGTGCCGAGGGCGAACGCTTGATGCGGGAACTCCGGTCTCCCGCCGCAGACTTCGAAACGTCGTTCAAAACAGAGTGAAGTTGTTGGAAGCTCGCGTATCCCGGCCGCGCCGTTGTTCGCTAAGGTCCCGCTCCGTAGCGGTTCCCGCGATGCAACAATTATGGAAATCACGCGGGCTCGTGACAATGGGAATATTAGACGGCTGCGCGTTCGGGGTTTGCCGGAAACCGCAGAAGAGCGGCCCCGACCGGCGTAACCGCCCGGTCCTGAATTCCCTGGTGTGTCGCGCGTCGCCAGCGGCGGAGTCGTCTTGTTCCGCCCGACGTACTTATGATCACGTGTGTGGAAAGGCGAGAGGCAACAGCGGAGCCACAACCGTCGCACCGCGGTCCGCGAGGCGGTCAGCCGGACCGTGAAGCGATGGCGAGCTCAAGTCGTAAAGGGTACCGGACGGGTTCGTGATTCGGAGCGGCCCGGGCATCCAGCATGTCGATCTTTGTGACACAATAAAGTCACTTGGATGCGACAGAGAGCCGGCCGGCCCGGCGGGCTCGGGCTCGAGGCACGGACGGGCCGACGGGGACAGTCATCCACTCATGGGCAGGGAGAAGATCATGAGCGATCGTGACGGGGATGCAATCGAAGCCACGGCCGACAGCGGCGGCGCGGGATGGAGCCGGGGCGGTGAACAGAGCGGCGGGACGGCGACGACCGTGGCTCCGCCGCTCTCTCGGCGGAGTTCTCGCGACAAAAACCCGGCACGGGCGGACGCCACCCGCCCGAAGTCGCAGCCCGCGAGCAGGCCGGCGGACCCCGGCGACGGTACAGCCGCGATCCATGCGGTGGTGGTGGCGGGCGACCACGGATGGGGCGGTGACGCCTTCGGCGAGATCTCCTGTCGTCCGTTGCTGGAACTCGCCGGCCGGTCGATCATCGCCCATGGCCTTGATTGGTTGAGCGCACAGGGCATTCGCTCGGCGGCTGTCTGCGCCAACAGCAACACTAGCGCGGTGCGGCGGCACCTCGGCGATGGACGCGAGTTCGGCCTCTCGCTCGATTACTACTGCGACGTCATGCCCCGAGGCCCAGCCGGCTGCTTCCGGGATGCCGCCGTCGACTGCGACGCCGAAACGTTCCTTATGCTGTCGGGCATGATCGTGCCGCGCATCGGCATCACCGATGCCGTCCGCCATCATCGCAGCAGCAGATCGCTGGTAACGGTGGTGGCCTGCCCCGGGGCGGCCGGCTCGCTCGAACCCACCGGCATGTACCTGTTCTCTCGCGAAGTGCTCGATCGCATCGCCCCGACGGGATACCAGGACATCAAAGAGACGCTCCTGCCGCACCTGCGACGATTGGGCGGACGCGTCGGCATGTTCCGCGTGCACGCGGAGCAGGTCTTGCGCGTGACGGATCTGGAATCGTACATGCGGGCCAATCGAATCATGATCTGTGAATCGCTCGATGCCGTTTGCGGTTCCGAATACCTGACCGTCGGCCAAGCCCGGGTGCACCGCGCGTGCGTGATTCACCCGAGCGTGCGCATCATCGGGCCGGCCATCATCGGGCCGGGCTGCACGCTGGAAGCGGACGTCGTCGTGGTCGGACCAACGTCCATCGGCACGGGATGCCATCTCGAGCAGGGGGCGGTGGTCAGCCGGTCCACATTCTGGTCGTTCTGCCGTGCGGGTCGTAACGCCGTGGTGGACAACTGCCTGCTCGCCCAACGTACGGATGTGCCGGCCGGCCAGGAATTGCGAGATACCTTCTGGACGGGGCGGCGGCCGGCGGACGATTACCGCACGATCTGGAGCCCGACCTGGCTGCCCAAGCAGCCGGCGGCGGTTCGAGTGGCTTGTTGAGTACAACTGCTTTTCTGATCGTCCATGGGCTACGTTCCCCTCATCATCGACAGCACGGCACCTGTCGTGGGTGACGACGGTCAGCACTGGTCGGTGCTGGCGCTTCCGGCGGGTGCGGCCTCGGTCTTCGAACAGGCCGTTGCCTGGCTTGCGGAACTGCAGCCGAGAATGGTCGTGTGGCTGAGGACGACCGACACGGCACCATCCGTGCCCATGTCACTCGGCAAGGCGGGGCCGGCGGTCCGCTGCGTCACCGGCGAGCAACTGGACCGTGTCATCGAGGATCTGGACAGCTCCGACCTCTTCGTCGTCCTGGACACGAGGAGCTGGCCGGCCCCCTGGCCCCATCCGCGTGAGATGCGAGACGCCGGACGCGAGTACCACGGCGCTACGCATGCCATCGCCGTCGGGAACCGCCTGGATCGGGCCGTCGAACGCATCGAATCCGATCATGCCGGACAGATTCGGCGCGTGCAGCGGCTCTATGCCACCGCAAACTGGCCGGAAGTCGCCGGCCATTCCATCGCGTACTCGGTCGTACCGGTAAGGGCGCTTTGGGGCGTGCGGTTCGACTCCATCGGCGAGTTGCGGCATCAACTGACCGTTCGCGGTGTCCTCACCCGCGACAAGCCAGTGTCCTGCCGAATCCTTAATCTCCAGCAGATCGACTGCTACCTGGCGTTCAGCGAGCAGGTTCTCGTGCGGGCGAGCCGCGGGCCCGTACCGAGTGGTTACCGTTCCTCGCCAGGAGGCGTTCGTGTGGCCGGCGGCTGCACGATTCCCCGCACCGCTCGTCTGGTGTCGCATGTGCTCGTCCGGGAGAACGTCGTCATCGGCGATAACGTCACCATCGTGGGACCGACCATCATCGGCCCGGGCGTGCAGATCGAGGACGAGGCGGTGATCGCCCAGGCGGTGGTGCTGCCGGGGACGACGGTTCCGAGAGGGGCAATTGTTCGGCATCAGGTGATTGACGCCCGCGGCGTCTCGACGGAGCCGTCGCCGGATAGTCCGGTTCACGATGACGTCGCGGCGCCGACGGACTCGAGTTTCGTGCCGCTGGAACTCACCGCACCACCGGTCCACGATGCCCGCCGGATCGAGCGGGTGGCCAAGCGGGCCTTCGATGTGTTGGTCTCGGCTTCGGCGCTCATCGTTTTGTCGCCTTTGCTCCTGCTGATCGCTTTGCTCGTGTGGCTCGACTCACCCGGCCCGGTGCTCTTCGGGCACATCCGCGAGCGGCGGGGCGGCAAGGAGTTCAAATGCCTCAAGTTTCGCACCATGGTGCCCGACGCCGATCGCCGTCAGCGCGATTTGTTCGACAAGAACCAGGTGGACGGTCCGCAGTTCAAGCTCGCCAACGATCCGCGCGTGACGCGGGTAGGCCGGTGGCTGCGAGCGAGTAACCTGGATGAACTGCCGCAGCTGTTCAACGTGCTCGTCGGACACATGAGTCTGGTCGGCCCGCGTCCGTCACCGTTCCGTGAAAACCAGATTTGCGTGGCGTGGCGGCAGGCCCGTTTGTCCGTGCGACCCGGGATCACCGGCCTTTGGCAAATTTGCCGCGCCCCCGACCGCTCGCAGGGCGACTTCCACGAGTGGATCTACTACGACATGGCTTATGTGCGGCACTTCTCGCTCTGGCTCGACATCAAGATTCTCTTTGCCACGCTGCTCACGCTGGGCGGTCACCGCCACGTGCCGCTGTCCTGGATGATCGGCGGCCTCGACGGCTATGGCCGCCGCCCTCTCGGCCACCCCGCAACCTGACCCTCGCATGCAATCCCCGCGAGCGGCGGGGCTTGCCTCGGCCGTCTCCTATCCAACGCAGTGTGCTCTCCTTTCGGATCTCCCTCACATGCAGTGTGCTTCTTGCCGGCCGGCCCGATTCAGGTCACCGCCTTTCGCGTTCGCCTCGTCGGGCCTCCCGCCCGCCTCACGCTCGGGTTCGCGTGCATTTGTCGATCGGCAGGCCTTTGAACGCCAGGTCTGGACGGCGGGTTAGGAAGCACGACCATGGACGACCTAGGGAACCAACCCGCGGGCGATCACGGCGTTGCGACCGGCGGCCCGATCGATCCGCGCGCTTAAGAAGGTGCAGCTTTTGATCTTACGCGGGCGCTGCAAACGGGTACGCCAGCCGGCCGCATCCGCCACGCAATTCACCTCGGGAATTCTCGCGAGTAGTGACCAACCCGGGCGGGTATCACACTGAGCCACACCGGTGGCGCTGCAATCTATAAGTTCACCGGCCTGCACCGGCGCAACGCGACCTTCGTGCGGGCCGGGGTTCCCACATGCAATTGAAAGGTAGAAGGGGTGTCGCGGTCGCGATTTCAATCGGTTGGACATGGTGTGGTTGTGTTCCGGTGGACTCCACCGGGAATGAGGAAACGGCCAGGCCGGGCGAACTGATGGCTCTCGACGACGGCGCACTTGAGGAACAGGAACCCAACGATGATTTTGCCGCCGGCATGGCCGTGACGGCTTCGCGGTCCGTTCGCATCGAAGGCCGGGTCGATTCGCCCGACGACTACGACGTGTTCACCCTGGGGCCGCTCGGCGACAACAACTATCTGCAAGCGGCCATTGAAACGCCCGTCGAGGGCGAAACCTGCCTGTGCGTGTTCGACCCGTACCAGCGGCTGCTGGCTCGAACATGCGCCAAAAATTCGCACCAGCCGCGAGCCTTGACGTTGTTCGTGCCCGAGCCGGTCGAACACCTTTTCCTCGTGGCTTCCATTCCGCAGGCGGGTGTGCCCAACGCCTATGCCGCCACGGTGGATCTCACCCGCAACAATCATGGACGGACCCGGCGTCCCCAACTGGTTCTACTCAGCTTCGATGGGGCAGAGAGCGTGACGGTGGCTGGCCGACACTTCTCAGTCATTCCGCCATTTGATGCGGCTTCCATCGATTCTCGCTACGCGGGACGAACAAACGTCATCGTCCGGTCCGTGCTGGAGAAAGTCCGGGCCGACTACGAAGGCATCGACGTTCAGATCTACCTGGCTTCCGATCCCGCGGTTCCGCCCGGCCCGCACTCCATCGTCTACTTCGGCACGGCCAACCCCGACTTGCTCGGCGTGGCCGACGGCGTGGACCCGTTCAACGACAATGTCTCCGAAGCAGCCATTGTTTACACCGAGACGTTTCACTTGTTCTCCGCCTTCGAGCCCGACGACCAGGAAATCGCCCAGGCTCTGGCCAACGTGACCACGCACGAAATCGGACACTTGCTGGGGCTGCGGCACACGCACGATCCCGACGACATCATGGACGTGACCGCGACGGCGCGACGCCTCATGAGCGATCAGTGGTTCAAGCACGCGCGATTGCACGCTTCCGTCTGTCCCATGGGTTATCAGGACTCGCCGGCCATGCTGAGCTGGACGGTGGGGGGCACGCTGGCCGCGCCGCCTTCCAAGGAAAGCTCGACTCATCGGCACCTCGGCGTCGACGGCCCCGACGACTTCGACATTCCCCGCGCCTGGCTGGGCAGCCACTGCTCGCTGGAGCCGTAGGACCGATAGCTTTTCTCTCCACTTGAACGATACCGCGCCCTTTGCGCCTGGTTCCTCGCCGAGCGTCCCTACCACCGCCGAGGTGGGCAAGATGCTCGCCCCCCAAGCCCATATTTGCGAAAACCGGCGAGCGGCGCCGATATATAAAAACGCGCCATTGCGAAACGCGTCGCGCCGGGCGGACCGGCGCAAGGTTTTGTCGGCCGGCTCGCCTCGAGCCGGCGGTGACGTTTCGGCCGTTGCGTTTTGGCACGCCCGGGTGTGTAATGGACCGGAAATCCCGGATGGCGGAGTGACACGATGAAACAAGCCAAGCGTTGGGGACGGACACTGGTCGGGCTGCTCTTGCTGGTCGCGTTGCCCTCGTGCCAGGATATCTGGATCAACTCCATTTACCCCTTGGGCAGCGGCGCGGCCGGCGGACGCGGCACGATCGAAGTGGTTTTCGACAACCAGACTCCGTATCGAGCCATCTTCACGTTCGGGTCGTACGATCCGCAGGATCAGACCTCCGAGCCGATCTACGGTCAGTTTGCCGTCGATCCCGACCAGGACCCGACGCCCTTCAACCGGGGTCTCGATCCCGACACCGTTACGCCGCGGCGGAGCTTCGCGGTCAATTGCGGCCGCGTCTTCAGCCTGGGCGGCCAGACGTTGATCAATCGCATTCAGGCCGCGGACCTCCAGCCGTTCAACAACGCGCCGGTGATCGAAGCCGCTTTGCGGACGGGCATCTACTTCACCGCTGCTCCGTTGGATGATCCCGACGCCAACGCGGTCGAGAAATATGCCGTCCGGGCCGATCCGGTCGTGTCGCTGCTGGGCGTGGACTACAGCTGTGACTCGCTCCTGGTGTACACGCTGCGGCTCGATCCCGAGAACTCCGAGCGAGTCATCATCGATCTGTCGGTCGTGCCGGCTGAGGAAGAGTAGCCCGCCGGCGTGCCGACCACACTCCATCAGCGGAGCGAGCAGGATGGACGCCAAGCTCTCCAGGCGGGATGCGCTCAAGGCAGGCGGGACGGCGGCAGTGGGGGTGATAGCTTTGCGGTCCGTCGGCAACGCGGCCGGGCAGACGCCGCCCCCTGCGGACATTCCAGCTTCGAACCGTCCGGGCGGCGTACTGTCCGCCTATCAATGCGATCGCAATATTTGGGTCCGAATCGACGACGCCGTCTTCTGTTGCTACCGCGCCGGGGCGGACCAGAAGTATCCGTACTTCTATCCGCTGACCGGGCCGGCCACTGGGATGAGCGTGACGGAAGAATCGTCGGTGCCCTGGCCGCATCATCGGTCGCTGTTCTTCGGCTGCGATCACGTCAACGGGGGCAACTATTGGCAGGACGCACTGAGCCGCGGGCAGATCGTCTCGCGCGGCCCCAGGATCGAATCGGCCGACGAACGCGCGGTCTTGCTCGCCGACGTGTGCGACTGGCGGCGGGGCGATGACGAGCCCATCATCGAGGATCGCCGTACCTATCGCATCACCGCCCCCGACGCATCGACGCGCATCCTGGATTGCCGGATCGCGCTGACGGCCCGGACGGATATCCAGATTACCAAGACCAACCATTCGCTCTTTGCCGTTCGCGCGGCGCGGGGACTGGCGCCGCTGGGCGGCGGTCGGCTGCTCAACTCCGCGGGCCAGTCCGGCGAGAAAGCGACCTTCGGCCAGCCCGCCTCCTGGTGTGGATTCGAGGGCGTCCGCTTCGGCCAGACCGAGTCCATCGTGCTCATGGATGATCCGCAGAATCCCTGGTATCCGTGCCAATGGTTCACCCGCGACTACGGCTTCGCCTCGCCCACGCCGTTCTTCTGGATCGACGAGAAGGAACCGTGGCGCCTGCCGAAGGGCCAGACGCTGGCCCTCAGCTATCGTGTCGCCGTCCTGGCCGGCCCGCTCGACCGTGCCCGCCTCGACTGCATGCACCGCGACTGGTCAAGTCGCGCCTGATCCGCCCGCCGCCACAAGGCCTCGGGAGGACGGATCTGATGTCGTCGGCCCTGACAGGCGAGGTGATACGCTCCTTCGACCTGATGAACCACAGGGGTCACAGAGGAAAAGCTGAGATGCTCGCCTCTGTGCTCCTCTGCGACCTCTGTGGTTCGCGCCTTTTCATGCGAGCAGATGCGTTCGCGCGTTCAGCAAACGACCCCGGCGTGAGGGCGTTCACGCCGGGGTTGTTACATGCGAGGGGCGGGCATTCGCGGCCTATCGCCGCAGGATGAAGAACTCGTAGCCGTAATAGGCCGAGTACTGACGGTAGTTGTCGATCTCCGCCTGGATGCCCTGGATCATGTCCATTCGCTCGGCGTCGCCGGCATGCCGTTCCCGCAACAGGTTCAGCCGGCGTTCGAGCGGGTTGTAGAACTCATCGAGCCAGTCGGTTACCGGGGACTCGAAGTGATCGATGACCGTGTAGCCGCATTCCCGCATCGCTGACAGATTGGTTTCGACGTCGGTGATGGCCGGATACGCGCCCTCGATGTACCGGCGGCACTCCGGCGGCGCATCAGGCCGGAGGTAACACAACTCGCTGACGGCAAAGAACCCGCCTGGGCTCAGCCAGTTGCGGCAGCGTGCGAGCCCTTCGCGAAAGCCCATACAGAACAGCGCGCCCTCGCTCCAGATCAGGTCGAACGACCTTTCAGGGAACTCGAGCGTCCGCATGTCGTGCACGCGGGTTTCGATCTTCTCGGCCACGCCTTGGGCCTCGGCCCGACGGCGCAGAGCTTCGAGATTCGCCGACTGCAGATCGGTGGCCAGGATTCGGCCATCGAGATGCCGGGCCAGCACGAGTGATTGCGGTCCCGTCCCGCAGCCGAGATCGAGAATCCGCAGCGGCGTCGCGGGGCGGCGAGGTTCGTCCCGGGCCATGGCCGCGCGGATGCAATCCAGCGCCCTGAGTGTGGTGGCCTCGCTTCCCGGCCCCAGCCGAGCCAGTGAGGGGTGAAACATCTCGTAGAAAAAGTCGTTTCGTTCGTGGTCGTTCATGGCAGTATTTCTCTCGGTGCACGCATAGCCTGTTCGGGCGGCGTGCGATTTTGTGTATGGTGACTCGTTTGGATTGGACGGGGGATCGAAAGCGCGGGTAGGTCCGAAGCAAGCTGCGCGCAAAACCACACCGGCCGTTACGACACGGCGTATTCAAGCAGCGGCCCGCTTCGGTATCAGACGGTTACCATGAACCCTCCATGCTATGTATTGCCGTTCGGAGTGTCAAAAGTTTACACCGTCCGATCGCCAGACTGCCTCGGACCAGCGCGTTCGTGGTGCGGTTGTGCCCGCCGGACGGAGCCGGTGAGCATCTGACTTTGTGGACAGATTTGGGGCGTTCTTGTAGACTGGCCGCGGCCCGGCGGTGAGGGCTCTTCTTGGGGCTGGAGGAGAAGTCTCGATGGTTTATAGCAAGTTTTGTGGGATCGTCTGGGCGTTTTCCGCGTGCCTGGCGGTCGGAATCAACGCGACTCGCGCGGCGGCGCCCGTCCGGGATTCGCAGGGGCCGCGAGACGTCGGCTCGGATTGGCAACTATTCGTGGATGACTGGCTCATCGACGAGATGAAGAACGCCCGGCTGAAGTTGCACAGCCCCGTCCGGCGCGAAGTCGTGTTTCGCTTCGACGCTCCCTGGGAAGGCAACAACTCCGCGTATGTGACCATGCTGAAGGACGGCGAGCAGTACCGGATGTACTACCGCGGCTTCGGCAACACCGACCGCGAGTACACCTGCGTCGCCTTCAGTGACGACGGCATCCACTGGACGCGGCCCAACCTCGGCCTGATCGAGTGCAAGGGCTCCAAAGACAACAACATCTTTTTCACCGCCGAGGCCAAAGCGTTCCACGAAGCGCACAACTTCTCGCCCTTCATCGACCGCAATCCCGCGTGTCGGCCCGACCAGCGCTACAAGGCCGTGACCTGCGACGTCACGCTCCTGCCCGGCGAGACCGACGACCGCAAGACGCTGGCCGCATACGTGTCGGCCGACGGCATTCACTTCAAACCGCTTCGCAAGGAGCCCATCATCACACACGGGGCGTTCGATTCGCACAACACGGCCTTCTGGGACGTGGTGCAGAAGCAATACGTCTGCTACGTGCGGGAGACCAAGGACGGCAAGAAGAATGTGGCTCGCTGCACGTCCAAGGATTTCGTGAACTGGACGAAGTCGGAGCTGCTGGACTACGGCCCCGTGCCCACCGAGCACTTCTACACCAACGGCATCTTCCAGTACGAGCGGAACCCGCGGCTGTACATCGGGTTGCCCATGCGGTTCGTCCATCCCCGCGAGTGCAAAGTCATCGGTTTCGTGCCGCGCGAGACCGACGGCTTCTCCGACGCGGTGTTCATGTCCAGTCACGACGGGCAGCATTGGCATCGCTGCTTCATGGAAGCGTTCATCCGGCCGGGGCTGGAACCGCACAACTGGGGTAACGCCCATATCAACCAGACGCCGGCATGGGGCATCCTGCAGACGAGCCCGTCGGAGCTGTCGATCTATTGGCAGGAGGACGCCGACGGCATCCCCTCGCTGCGGCGAGGCACGGTGCGGCTCGATGGTTTCGCCAGCATCAACGCGGGCTACGACGGCGGCGAGGTCGTCACCAAGCCGCTGATCTTCAAGGGTAATCGGCTGGTTTTGAACGTCTCGACGTCGGCCGTCGCTCACGTGCTCGTCGAGATCCAGGACGTCGACGGCAAGCCCATCCCGGGTTACACGCTGGCCGAGTGCCCGCGCATTTTCGGCGACGAGCTGGAACGGCCGGTGGGATGGAAGAACGGCGCCGACGTTGGCTCGCTGGCGGGCAAGCCGGTGCGGCTGCGATTCGTGCTCAAAGACGCCGATGTGTTCGCATTCCGGTTCGAGGAGCTCTGAGTTGTGAGTGTAACCCGGACGCTCGGCCGACCGCTGAAAATTGAGAGCTGATGGCTGACAGCTCTTGGGGAGACTGGATACGCATATGAAGACCAACTTGATCATCGGTGGTGCGCTCGCGGCATCCGTGGTCGGCGCGGTGGCTTTCGCGGCACCGGGCTCCGACGGCAGCATCCATGCCGTGTACCTGCCGGATGTGGCTTATCCCGAGTTCGCGCCGTTGTGGCGCGAGGGATGGCCGTGGACGGACGAGAACGGCGACAAAGTTCGCTACGGTCATGCCGACATGCCATTGGGCGGCTACCTGTTCGCGTACTTCCGCAACAGCACGGACCGGCCGCTGCAGGTCGAGGACGTCTTCCTGCAAGGCGTCAGCCTGGCCAAGGGCGTCGCGCCCGAGGGTCCCTACAAGGGCGTGCGCGGGGATGAGAAATACCCGTCGAGCCTGCGGTTTTCCAAGCTGCCTGCCGAGCAGATCGAGAAGCTCACGGTCGCCGGCACGCCGGTCTGGTGGAAGGTCGAACCGATGATTATTCCGCCGGGCGGTTTGGCCGAGGTCACCATCCGCCTGCGACGTCAGCCGCAAGTGGACGAGATGACCATCGGCGTGCCCGTCGGCGGCAAGACGGTCGAGATGAAGCTGCGATCGTCGCAGCGTCAACCGCGCTTCTACAGCATCAGCTTCTCGCCCGAGCTCGACGCCGCGTACGTTTACCTGCGGCACCCGAGCGGCAAGGGCATCGCTCCGACGAAGCTCTGGCTCGACGGCCGGGATGTGACCGCACGCTCGCGCATCGTCGCCGATGAAAAAGTTGACACCGTGGCCGCGACGATCGTCCTCGATCGGCCCGTGCCCCGCGGCTCGTTCCACGTGTTCCGTGCCGACTACGCCGACGGCACGGTGGCCATGGCCGGACTGGGGGCCTGGCAGCTTGGGTTCCTGTACGGCATGTGGGGATGCGACAACGGTTCAGGGACGCCCGAGGATGTGGGGCCGCGATTCCTCAACGACCTGCATCTGCACAACATCAACCTGCACATGAGCCACTGCCCCGGGGCGGCCAACGAGTTCATGCACTCGGAGGCGGGTTATGCCATGCTCGAGCGACTGGGCATCCGCCGCATGCTCCACTGGATCAACGATCAACATCCGGCCATCTTCTATTTCCTCACCGACGAACCCGACGCGGCGGATTTCGCCAGCAAGATGTTGCCGCCCGAAGAGCGTCTCGGCAGCCTGGCCCAGTGGCTGGTGGACCGTTGCCATCTGTTCCGCCGCAAGGACCAGGCCGCCACGCCGCTACTCCTGAACATCGACAACACGTACAAGCCGGAGAACTGGTACATGTACGCCCAGTTGCCGGACATTCCCTGTGCAGACCCGTACTACCAGGAGGGCGTACAGAGCGTCTGGCATTGCGACCCGACCAACCTCGGCGCGTACCTCAAACCGACCTACGTCTACGCCGTGGGCGAGATCTACCAGTCGGCCGGCGCGCCCAATCCCATGCACCTGATCCTGCACACGTGCAAGTTTGACTTCCCGCCCGAGGAGACGCCGTACCGCGGGCCGACGCCGGAGGAGAAGCGGGTCGAGGTCTACTACGCGCTGGCTGCGGGAGCCAAGCAGATTTCGTATTGGTGGTACTGCCAGTACGATCGGTATCACGGCGTGGGTCATGAGGACATGAAGCCGCTGTGGACCGAGATCGGCCTGCTCGGCGCTGAAGCCCGGACGGTGGGCGACCTGGTGGCGATCGGCTGTCCGGCCCGCGTGCCGGTCGAGTCGTCGAAGATGGTCTGGTGCCGGTCGCTGCTCGCCGGCGGCGACACCATGATCCTGCTGGTGGTCAACGATAACCTGGCCTCCGATCGGCTGGGGACGGTGTACAAGCCCCGGCTCAACACCCGGGTGAAGGTCTCGCCGCCGGCGTGGATCAAGACGGCCGACGTGTTCGAGGTCTCCGCCGACGGCCTGCTCGACGTGAAGCATCAGCCGGCCGGGAACGGCGCGGTGAGCCTGGAGCTGGGTAGGCTCGACCTGACCCGCATGGTCGTGCTGACCGCGGACGCCGGCCTGCGCAGCCGGCTCCAGGCCGAGTACGACGCGAAGTTCGCAGCCAACGTCCGCAAGCTGAAAGGCAAGGGCCTGGGGACTGGGGACTAGGGACCGGGATCTGGAGCATCCAGCGAGCGGCGGGGCTTGACCCCGCCGTCTCCTTATACATGCAGCGTGCTTCCCCGGCCGATCCCTCTCGGAACGGTCTTACGCCTGATGCCGCCGTTCCCGAGATCGAGCGGGCGGAGACTCTTCCCCAGTTCTCGGCTCTGCCATCGGAGGCGGAGGGATTCGAACCCCCGGTACGCTTTCGCGTACGCCGGTTTTCAAAACCGGTCCCTTCAGCCGCTCGGGCACGCCTCCAGCTTGGTTCTCTGCAATCCCCTACAGTACCGATCGATGGCAGGGCGGTCAACGTTCGCGAGGTGACGGTGTAGCGTTGGCCAATCGGCTGGAAGGAGACCCGAGTTACTCGCACATGGCCGCGCAGTCGCGTCCGTGAAGCGCGCGGCTTTGGACGATCCGGCGCAGTCCGCGGGCGCTGCCAATCGGCAACTTTTGCGCTATCATCCGCGGCTGCGCAATACACGAGGCGGATGACCGTCAGTTACGTAAGTCTGCCATACCGCATTTCTCATTTCCGGTTGACACCCCGCCAGAGCCATTTAGAATGCAATGCACTCATTCGGCACTGGCCTGAGCGTCAGTGCCAGGCGGACCGTTGATCGGTGACATTCAGGTTTCCTGTTTGGAGCGAGATGGAATGGTTTTTTTACGCGCAATCTCGGCGGTGGCGGTTTCTGCCTTGCTGGTGACATCGGTGGCGAACGGGCAGGGGGACTCAGCCGACCGATATGCTTTCGAGGAGACGCCGGTGTTGAGCCTGGCCCAGGCGGATCCACAGACCGCCACGGTCGAAGTCGAGACCCAGGTTGAACGCCATGAACGCCCCGCGACCGTCGGCATGGGCAGCGAGTGGGACATCTGGGCGCCGGTTCGTATGCGCAGCGCCGATCCTCAGGACACGGGCACAATCCAGCTTCTGCACACGGTGACCTACGCCACCTCCAGTGACGGGACCGACGATGATGTTCGTCTGTTCGTGATGGGCGAGTGGGGCATCGCTCCGAACCATCAGCTGAGTTTGGCCATGCCGTGGTTGCTCGGCGATGGTGATGCCGAGGGCAACTTCAATACCGAGTTCGGCTGGCAGTGGCGCCTGTGGGAAGAGAAGGATTGGGCCCCGGCGTTCGCGTTGCGTAACACGCTGTTCATTCCGACCGGCGAAGGCGGCAGCGGTTTGGATTGGGAACTGACCGGCCTCGTGACCAAGTCGCTCACGGATCGCTGGCGCGTGCACTTTAACCCGTTCCTGAAGGTCGCCTCGGGCGACAGCCCGATGCCCCGCGAGAAGAAGCATCCTGGCGATCTGCGCGACTTCCAATGGGGCTTCGTCGCCGGTACCGAGTACCTGGTCACCGACAATCTCTCGCTCATGCTGGACTACATCCACGAGACGAGCGAATACCGAGGCCACCGCAACCAGCACTCGATGGAGTTCGGCGGCATGTGGGCCATCACCAAGCATCACGGCCTGGGCTTCGGCACACGTTGGACGCTCGACGGGGACGATCAGGAGGACAACTTCTCGGCCAGTTTGACGTACTCGTTCACGTTTGATGCCCCGGCCTTCGCCCGGAACTAAAGCCCGCTCGACAACTGAGCGATCGATCATCGTAGCGCAGCCCGCGAACTCGTCGCGCGGGCTGCGTTTCTTTTTGACCGGCCAAGCTTGACCTCTCGCGGTGACGCCAGCGGCGGCAGCGCTCGGCGTGAGCAACGTTGGGTTCGATGGCGTGCCGAGTCACTCTTCGTTTCCGAATTGAGGGCGTAGGCGAGCCGACGATCGGGGTGAGGATTTCTTAGATTAGCTCATTCTCTAGGTTGTCGGAGGTGCAGTGACCTAGTACGGTTAGCAGTCTTGGGTGCATCTATGCGCGAGGCAGCAATTAACCGAGGAAAGCCTGAACCGAGCTGGACGCCTGACCAGGAGCTGAAGCAGGCGGTTTCTCAGTTCTGTGAAGACCGGCAGTTGACTCCCCGCGAAAAGCAGATTGTGTGCCTGCTGTGCACGGGCATGAAAAACGCCGCCATCGCCGACGAGCTGCAGGTGTCTGAGGCCACCGTGCGACTGCACATCACCAACATTCACCGCAAGCTGCAGACCTCCAGCAAAGTGGACGTACTTCTCCAGGCCTTCCAATACTGGATCAGCCGCTCGCGTGAGCGGCGATCGCGATCCTGACGGGATCCCTCAAAACGACAACCAACCTGCTAATCCCTCGACCGGGCGTCCGCGCCGGGTTGCCGCGCGGGCGGACCTGGCGGTAAGCTCTGCACTTCCGAAGCAGCGACGGAATACGGCGAGCCGCGGGTGCGAGCCTGCGCGATCTTCTCGTACGGGCGGGTACGCCGCGCTACCGGACAACCCGAGAGGACAGGAACAGTGCAGAACAGAAACGGCAAGCGATTCGCGATCGGTGTGGACTACGGGACCAACAGCGTGCGGGCCATCATCGTGGACGTGGACAACGGCGCGGAGCTCGCCTCGCACGTGTTCAACTATCCCAGCGGTGAGGCGGGCATCCTGCTGGACCCCAAGGATCCCAACCTGGCCCGGCAGAACCCGGCCGACTACATTGAGGGGTTCTTCAAGTCGGTCGGCGGCGCGTTGCGAGCGGCGAAGGGCAAGCGCGGATTCAAGCCCGAGAACGTCATCGGAATCGGCGTGGACACCACGGGCTCGACGCCCATTCCGGTAGACCGTGACGGTACGCCGCTGGCCATGAAGAAGGAGTTCCGCCGCAACCTTGCCGCCCAAGCCTGGCTGTGGAAGGATCACACCAGCTACGCGGAGGCCGCGGAGATCACGGCCGCTGCCCGCAAGAGCCGGGAAGGATACCTGGCCGTCTGCGGCGGAACCTACTCCAGCGAGTGGTACTGGTCGAAGATCCTGCACTGCAAGCGTACGGCGCCGAAGGTTTTCGAGGCCGCGGCCTCCTTCGTCGAGCTCGCTGACTTCATCCCGGCGTATCTCACGGGCAATTGCGATCCGGCTACGCTCAAGCGCGGCATCTGCGCCGCCGGCCACAAGGCCATGTATCACGAGCGGTGGGGCGGTCTGCCGGTCAAGCTCCTGAACTCCATCGAGCCCGACCTGGTCCGGATCGCCCAGTGTTACGCCACACCCGCCGTGCCGTCCGACCGTAAGGCAGGCGGGCTGTGTGAGGCTGTGGCGGCGAAGGTCGGCCTGCCCGCGGGCATCGCCGTGGCTGTCGGGGCGTTCGATGCGCATCTGGGGGCCGTGGGCGCGGGGATCAAGCCCGGCCGGCTGGTCAAGATCATCGGCACGAGCACCTGCGACATTTTAGTGTCACCCATGAATCGCGAACTGCCCGATATCCCGGGCCTGTGCGGGATCGTGCCCGGTTCGGTCATCCCCGGCATGTACGGCCTGGAGGCGGGCCAGTCGGCGGTGGGCGACATTTTCAACTGGTTCGTTCGCCACGCCACACCCGAAAAGTACACCGGCAAGGGCGATGCCCATCAGAACCTGACCCGCGAGGCGGCCAAGCTGCGTCCCGGTGCCTCGGGCCTGCTCGCCCTCGACTGGAACAACGGCAACCGGACGGTGCTGGTCGATCCGCTGCTCACCGGCCTGATCGTGGGCCAGACGCTGCAGACGACCGCGCCCGAGACCTACCGCGCCCTGATCGAGGCGACCGCTTTCGGCGCCCTGACCATCATCAACCGGCTGGAAGAGTACGGAGCCAAGGTTCGCGAGGTGGTCAACTGCGGCGGCATCGCCGAGAAGAACCCGATGGTCATGCAGATCTACGCCGACGTGTGCAACCGGCCGATGAAGATCAGCTCGTCGTCCCAGACCTGCGCGTTGGGAGCAGCCATCTTCGGCGCGGTGGTCGGCGGGGCGTACAAGCGGACGCAGGACGCCCAGGCCGCGATGATCCGCGAGCCGTCCCGCGTCTACAAGCCCGATCCCGCGGCGGTCAAAACGTATGCCGAGCTGTACAAGCTCTACCGTGTGCTGCACGATGCGTTCGGCACACGCGAGTTCCAGGGCAACCTGGCCCATGTGATGAAAAACCTCATCGTCATCCGCGACCGGGCTCGGAAGGAGGGGCGATGAGTCTCGCCGAACTGCGGGAAGAAGTGTGTTACGCGAACCGCATGCTGCCCCAGGCCGGGCTGGTGACCATGCACTCGGGCAACGCCAGCGGCCTGGACCGCTCGCGCGGACGCCTCGTCATCAAGCCTTCCGGCGTGGATTACGACACGCTGACGCCCGCCGATCTGGTCGAGGTGGACCTCGAGACGGGTAAGGTGGTCGATTCACGTCTGCGGCCCAGCGTGGACTTGCCGCATCACCTCTACCTATACCGTCAGATGCCCGACGTCGGCGGCATCATCCACACCCACAGCAACTACGCCACCGCGTTCGCGGCAGTGGGGATGTCCATCCCGCTTTGCCTCACGGCCATTGCCGACGAGTTCGGCGCCGAGATTCCCTGCGCGCCGTACGTGGACAATGAGGGCGACCACATCGGCGAGGCGATCATGAAATACAAGAATCGCGCGCCGGCCATTCTTCTGGGCAACCACGGCACGTTCGCCTGGGGGGCGACACCCCGGGCGGCGCTTAAAGCCGCGATCATGACCGAGGACGTGGCCAAGACCGTGCACCTGGCCATGCAGATCGGCCGACCCGCGCCTATTCCGCCCGACGAGGCCGAGAAGTGGTACGCACGCTATCACGGGCGATACGGGCAAGGGTGAGATCGGAAAAGACTCACGCGGCGACACGGGGAAAAGATTGACGCGGCGACACGGAGACGTGGCGACGCGGCGAAGGAAAGGACAACGAACGGCGGTGGCACGAAGGAGTATTTGCCTTGCTGGACGCACGTAAACCTCGAATCGGACTGCTCGGCATCATGCAGGAGCTGTACGACAACTTCCTGCCCGGTATCACCGCACGGCAGGAGGAGTATGCCCGGGCGGTGGCCGCTCAGTTGGCCAACGTGGTCGATGTCGACTTCCCCGGAGCCGCCCGCAATCGGGCCGACATCGAAGCCCGCGTGCGGCACTTCAACCAGGAAGGGCTCGACGGCATCCTCATCATGATGCTCACGTACGGCCCGGCGCTGCGCACGGTGCAGGCGCTCCGCGAGAACAACCTGCCCATCATGCTGGCCAACATCCAGCCCGAGCGCAACGTGACGGCCAAGTGGGACATGGCCGACCTCACCTATAACCAGGGCATCCACGGAGCGCAGGACACGGCCAATGCCATCATGCGGTCGCGGATTCCCTGTCCGATCATCACAGAAGATTGGCGATCCGACGCCTTCCGCCTCTTCGTACAGGACTGGGCTCACGCTGCCCAGACCTGCCAGCGCCTGCGGCGCATGCGCATCGCCACCATCGGCCAGATGCCGGGCATGGGCGACATCCTCACCGACAGCGCCCAGTTCATGCGGAAGATCGGTCCGCAGATCGACCACGTGAGCCTCGGCACCGTCCAACGGCTGTGCGAGGCCGCCAGTGACGCCGACGTGAAGGCGGCCATGGACGAGGATCGCCGCAACTTCGAGATCGATCCCAAGCTGAGCGAAGAGAACCACCGGTACGCCGCCCGATTCCAGGTCGGCATCCAAGCCCTGCTCGAGCAGGGGGGCTACGACGGGTTCAGCATCTATTTCGGTGCGGTGGCGGACGACGGCCGCTTCCGTCAGCTCCACATGCTGGCCGCGTCGAACCTCCTGGCCAAGGGCTACGGTTACGCGGCCGAAGGCGACACCACCTGCTGCAGCCTCGTCGCCGCCGGCCACTCCATCGCCCCCGATGCCCACTTCACCGAAATGTACGCCATGGATTTCGATCTTGACTCGGCTCTGATGAGCCACATGGGCGAGGGCAACTGGAAGATCGCCCGCAAGGATCGCCCGATCCGGCTCATCGACCGGCCGCTGGGCATCGGCGCGCTGGACAATCCGCCCACCGTGCTGTTCCAGGCCGCTCCCGGCGAGGCCACGTTGACCGATCTGCTGGCCACCAACGACGGCTCGTATCGGCTGTTGGTGGCCAAGGGCACGATCCTCGATACGCCGGAGCTGCCGCACGTGGAGATGCCATACTTCCATTTCCGGCCCGACACGGGCATCAAGGCGTGCATGGATTCGTGGCTGCGGCTCGGCGGCACGCATCATCAGTGTCTGCACCTGGGCAACCAGGTCCGGCGCTGGCAGATGCTGTGCGAACTGCTGGGGATCGAGTGCGTGCTGGTGTGACATCGCTGGACGGGACACCGCGCGGGCGAGGCGCCCGCGGCTCATTGGCGGGAGCATCATCGTGGAGTTTCTCGACTGGATCGTCATCGGCGCCTACTTCGCCATTCTTCTCATCGTTGCCTGGTGGAGCATTCTCCAGCGGCAGGCTTCGTCCGCGGACTACTTCCTGGCCAGCCGGCATGTGGGCTGGTTCGTGGTCGGCGCGTCGCTGTTCGCCTCGAACATCGGGTCCGAACACCTGGTGGGGCTCGCCGGCGCGGGAGCCAGTAGCGGCGTGGCCATGGCCCATTACGAACTGCACGCGTGGTGCCTGCTCGTGCTGGGCTGGGTGATGGTCCCGTTCTATCTCCGTAGCCAGGTCTTCACCATGCCCGAGTTCCTCGAGCGGCGCTACGGCCCGGCCGCCCGATGGTTCCTCTCGGTGGTCAGCCTCATCGCCTACGTGTTCACCAAAGTGGCCGTGGGCCTGTTCGCCGGCGGTATCGTGTTCAAGGCGCTGTTCCCGGTGGACCTCATCGAAGGTGTCGACAACTTCTGGGTGGGAGCCGTCGGCGTGGTCATCGCCACCGGCTTGTACGTGGTGCTCGGCGGCCTGCGGGCGGTCGTCTACACCGAGGCCATCCAGTGCATCATCTTCCTGGTGACTTCGGCGTTTATTCTGTTCATCGGTCTCAGGAAGGTCGGCGGCTGGGGCCGGCTCTACGAAATCTGCGGCTCGGAGTACTTCAATCTCTGGAAGCCGCTCGACGACCCGAATTTCCCGTGGCTCGGCATGCTGGTGGGGGCGCCCATCGTCGGACTGTGGTACTGGACCACTGATCAGTACATCGTCCAGCGCACGTTGGCCGCCGCCAATCTCAAGCAGGCCCGACGAGGCACCATCTTCGCCTCGTATCTCAAGCTGCTGCCTCTTTTCATCTTCATCGTGCCCGGCATGATCGCGTTTGCCCTGGCCAAGGAAGGACAAATCGACGGCAGCATCCTTGAGAACACCAACCAGGCTTACCCCATCCTGATCAAGAGCATCCTGCCCGTGGGCGTCCGCGGTCTGGTGGTGGCCGGTCTTCTGGCGGCGCTCATGAGTTCGCTGGCCGCGGTCTTCAATTCGTCGGCCACGCTGTTCACCATGGACATCTACAAGAAGCTCCGGCCGGAGTCGTCCGAGTCGCATTTGGTGTGGGTGGGGCGACTGGCCACCGGCGTCATGGTCGTGCTCGGCCTGGCCTGGATTCCGTTCATGGCCCTGATCTCCGACCAGTTGTACGTCTACTTGCAGTCGGTGCAGGCCTACATCGCGCCGCCCATCTTCGCCGTGTTCTTCCTGGGGCTGTTCATCCCGCGTATCAATCTGGCCGGCTGCATGGCCGGGCTGATCGGCGGGTTCGTCCTGGGCATGGCCCGGCTGGTCATCGAACTGTTCCGCCATCGCCTGACGCCGGGCACACTGCTGTATCATTTTGCCACGGTCAACTTCCTGTACTTGTGCATCTTCCTGTTCCTGGCCGCCTCGGTGCTGATCGTCGTGGTGAGCCTCCTGACCCACAAACCATCGCCCGTCCAACTGGAAGGCCTGACTTATGCCACCGTCACGAGCCAGGACCGCGAGGCGACTCGTGCAAGTTGGAACAAGTGGGACGTGATCCACACGTGTGCGGTGTTGGCACTGATCGGCGCCGCCTACCTGTACTTCAACGGCTGACACCTGAGCCGTCATTCATGCGCGCGGCGGGGCATGCCCCCGCCGACTCTTTGCGCATGCAGTGCGCATCCCTGTCGATGCAACTCGACAGGAGGGATACGCCTCGTCAACGCTGGATGTGGTACTCGTCGATGAGACGGCCACTCTCGCCGATCTGCCGCAACCGCAACACGTCGCGGGTGACGTCAGCCACGGTGAAGCTGTGCTCCCGGTCTTCCCAGACGGCGATCGTATCGGGCATGGGCAGGCGGACGTCGGCCAGATTGGCTCCGCCCGCACCGGTCGTAACGTATATCGTCCCCTCGCCTTCACCCACCACGCGCCCGTCGCGGACTGGGTGCGTCCGCTCGAACAGATGGTTGTGGCCGCAGAGCACGAGGTGGGCGCCGTGGGTTTCGAGCACAGGCACGATGGTCGACAGCAACTTGTCCGCGGGCGGATACTTCGCCTGCGTGTGGACCGGCTCGTGGAAGAACAGGATCTTCCAGCGGTCACCCGCCGATCGCATCACTTCATCGAGCCAGGGAGCGACGGTTTCGGCGAAGAACGGCTCGTCGTTGTTGCTGTCGATGGCGATGAATCGGGCTGAGCCGTAGTCGAACCAATAACTTCGCTCGGCGGGGGCGCCGGCCGGGCCGTTGGGCGGCAGCACGAACGCATCCGACAGTGGATCCACGCCCGGCATGCGGTATTCATGGTTACCCAGCGCCACATACACCGGCACCTCAGGCAGCAACTCGCCGTAGGGCTGGAAGAACTTGCGCGGATTGTCCTCGAGCCGGCCGCGCGGATAGATCAAGTCGCCGGTGTGCAGGATGAGGTCGGGTCGATACTTCTGCATGCGCCGGGCAATGCGGTACTGATGACGGTCGCCCACACCCGTGTCGCCCAGGGCCACGAATCGAAACGGTCGGTCGTCCGCGGGGGCGGTCCGCACGGTATAGCGGGCGAGCCGAACGCCGGCCGGCGAGCGAATCTCATAATCGTACGTGCGGGCCGGCTCCAGCCCGCTGAACGTGATGATGAACCGGTTGTCCGACAGCGGCACCACCGTGCCCGTACACTTGGCCCGGCCATCCTCGAAGAGTTCTGCTATGACTTGTTGGGAGGTGGGGGTTTTGCCTGCCTCAGGCGCGCGGAACGTTTGGTCCCCGGGGTCACCCGACGTCTTGCAGAACACCGCGAAGCTGTCGGTCGAAACCTGCTGCACCATGGGGCCGAGCACGAGCACCGGCTGCGCGTGGAATCGCCACGCGAGCGTGCCGCCAGTGATGGCGGCGGTCAGGGCGAGCACGCACGCGGCTACTCGACGGGGATGATTCGTTCGCAGGATCATCAGTCGCTCTCGGGCAGGGCCTCCTCGAGCAGCTTGACGAGTTCGCGGGCGGCTTCCTGGTCGGCCGTCCACGTGCCCATGAGGCATCGGCCTTTGGCTTGGCCGATGTGCGTGACCGCGTCCAGCCCGTGGCCGTTGTCTGCCAACGCCTGGCCGTAGCGATCGGCGGCCGCCTTCGCGTCGGCGGGCGAGGGATACTTCGCCAGCCAGATGATGATGGGAGCCGCTCCTCGCGTCTGCTCGACCGATACGACGGTCAGTATCGCCTCGCCGGACAGTCCGAGCCGCGAATTCAGCGCCGCCGGATCGATCTGGTCGAGCCGCGGATTGGATTGCCGCCTCAGCATGGCTGCCGACCGCACGACCCAGAATCGGCAGCCTTCATTCGGCACCTCTTTGACCGCTTGCAGCAGCAGCGGGGGCTCGGCCATGGGCAGGCCGAAAAGTGTCCGCCGGAGTAGTGCCTCGCAGCTCTGGTGACCTGCATCATCCTTCACTTGGCAGTCCATTCGGACAAAAACGTTGTTCTGCCAACCCGTCAGCACGAGCCGACCGTCGTGGACGGCTGACGCTCGCAGCGAGCCGTCTACCAGAGGCGTGCACTGGGAAACGGGGCTCAGGACGCTGAACGCACCAATGGCATCGGCCGGTGTCTTGGCCTCGGCCAGGAGAACACGCGCTGTTGCCTGCGGCGATTCGTACGTCGCGCGGGCCAGCCGATCGAACTTGAAGCCAGCCAGCACCCGCCGGACGGTGGCGTCCTCGACAAAGTCGGCCAGGCGGTCGGCGGCGGCAACCTCGATCGGCTGCGTCTTGGTCCATTGTGATACCTCGCCCGATCGCGGCATGGTCCGGGGGGCGTCCGGAGCGTCGTCGGCGTCCCTGGGCTCCAACGGTGCCGGTTCGGGTGCGGTCGCCGTCGGCTGCGGCTCGCTGGCCGGAGCGGTGGTAGGTTGCCGGTCGCAGCCGCCGATGCTCGTGGCCATGCCAAGCAATGCCCATGTGACCGTCGCAGTCCATGCCGATGTCATCCAAACGTAACGTCTCATGATGCGTCCAGACCTCGCTCGAGGTTTGTCTGTCTTTCCAAAGCCGGCGATTCTAACCCGGCTCCGCAACGCGGTCGAGCGGCTCGGTTTGCCGCGGGTGGCTACCCCCGGCCGCGATATAATCAGGAAAACACCCGGGAGGTTTGCCATGGCTTCGTCGCTAAAGGAACTGCTGTCGCAGAACACGATGCCCTCGGCCGCCGAACTGGTCATCGACGAGGGGGCGGGTGTGGTCCGCTGCGTGGCCTGCGGGCATCGTTGCCGCATCGCTCCGGGCAAGGCGGGCGTGTGTCGTGTGCGCTTCAACGAGGACGGGCAGCTGCGCGTCCCCGCGCACTACGTGGCCGGCCTGCAGGTGGACCCCATCGAAAAGAAGCCGTTCTATCATGCCTATCCGGGGCGGAACGCGTTGTCGTTCGGCATGCTGGGTTGCGATCTGCACTGTTCGTATTGCCAGAACTGGGTATCGAGCCAGACGCTGCGCGACGACGACGCCGTGGCCCGGCCCACGTTTATCGAGCCCGAACGGCTCGTGAGCCTCGCCGTCGAGCACGGCGCGCCAGTCATGGTAAGCACGTACAACGAGCCGCTCATCACCGCCGATTGGGCCATGGAGGTGTTTCGGTTGGCTCGCGAGCAGGGGATCGTCTGCGGCTTCGTGTCCAACGGCAACGCCACGTCCGAAGTACTGTCGTACATTCGACCCTGCGTGGATCTGTACAAGGTCGATCTCAAGTGCTTCAACGACCGAAACTATCGCCGGCTGGGCGGCACGCTACGGAACATCCTCGACAGTATCGGCCGGCTGGTGGAGATGGGCTTCTGGGTTGAGGTCGTCACGCTGGTCGTGCCCGGCTTCAATGACAGCGACGAGGAACTGACGCAGATCGCCCGCTTTTTGGTCGGCCTGTCCGCGGACATTCCTTGGCATGTCACCGCGTTCCACCCCGATTACAAAATGACTGACCCGCCGCGCACGCCGGTTGCCACGCTTTTGCGAGCGTACGACATCGGCCGGTCGGCGGGCCTCAAGTTTGTGTATCCCGGCAACTCGCCCGGCAGCGTCGGCGACCGCGAACACACGTACTGCCCCAATTGCAGCGAGCTGCTCATCCGTCGCTACGGCTTCTACGTCCAGGAGAACCGCATGTCCGACGGCAAGTGCCCCGGGTGCGGCACGAGAATCCCCGGTGTCTGGGAACCCGACCCGCCGCGCAAGAGCAACAACTCCGGCCGCCCCCTGCCCGTCCGGATGTAAGACCCACACGCCCGTCGAGTTGGGTCGCGTCCGTCGTCCGCCCGCAAACGGGCCGCAGTCGATGGGCGGTCCGTGGTTCATCGCGTGGCGTGTGTGCCGTCCTGTTCACCTTCCGCGCCGGCGGGCCGGTCTTCTGCCCCGCGAGGGGCAGAGGTCAGTAGCCGGGCGGCGTCAGCCCCCGGTTCACCGCCGTGGCCCCACGCTCTCATTCTCTCTTACACGGAGCCCCGCCAGGGGCGATAGATTTAACGTGACGACGACCCAGGGTGTCTGTCCTCACCACCGTGCCGGATGCTTGCGTCGCTCGTCGGCTCGCAAGCGGACTGCAGTTGATAGGGGAGGGCGTCAGCCTCCGCTATACTGCGTCACAAAGGTGTCATCCCCGAATGGGGCGACAGTTCCGGTGCGGACGGACGAGCGCATTACGCGACTGCCCCGCACGGCGCCGACGACTCACATCACGTCTTGCCAATCACGTTATGTCTGTCGCCCCTATCGGGGCTCACCATTCTGGCGAGGCTGGCTGTTGACCGGGGGCTCACGCCGCCCGGCTATTGACCGCTGCCCCTTGGGGGGCAGAACGCACATGCGTCCTTCTCCTAAACCAGCGGCGGGGAATGGATGCGGATCGGCCCCGGAGCGGCGGGATCCAGATCCGCTGCGTGAGCGCGACATGAAGGTCGGCCCGTGTGCGGGCGCAGTCAATAGACGGGCGTGAGCCCCCATTTGCCTGCAAGCACGTGATCGTTAGCCCCGAATGGGGCGACAGTCATGACGCGAGGCGGCAAACGGATCGCGCGACCGCCCCGCATGGCGTCGACGACGGACACCGTGTTTCGCCGCTTCGTTGCGTCTGTCGCCCCTATCGGGGCTCCAATTCTTGCGCGACCGGCTGTTGACCGGGGGCTTACGCCACCCGGCTATTGACTGCTGCCCCTCCGGGGCAAGGGGGATGGAACGAGGTTTCCGCCACGCGCGGGCGGGAGCGCCGATGGGGACCGGGCTTGGCGCGGGGTTGTGCCACATTGACATTGCGGCAGTGGCAAATCTGACGCAAATCCTTGTCAATGGCCGATTATCGGGCAGGTTTTCGGTGGTGGTACGGGGTTTGCATAAGCGCTCCTCGAGCGACTCTGTACGCGCCGAAAGTGAGGTCAAGATGCGTTGGGATCAACTGACAGTGAAAGCCGCCGAGGCCGTTCAGCAGGCCCAGGAACGGGCGGTGAGCGCGGGGCATTCGCAAGTCGAGCCCTTGCACCTGCTGGCCAGCCTGATTGCCGACAGCTCGGATACCGGCAACATCGTGATCCCCATCCTGGAGAAGGTGGGCATCAGCATCGACCGTCTGAACAGCATCGTCACGAGCGAGCTGGCTCGCCGGCCGCAGGTGACGGGCGGCCAGACCGTACTCTCGCCCGAGTTACAGCAAGTGCTGGATCAGGCGCAAAAGCAGGCCGACCGGCTCAAGGACAAGTACATCTCCACCGAGCATCTGCTGCTTGCCCTGGCCGAGGTCAAGAGCGGAGCCCGCGACGTGCTGTCCGCGCTGGGCGTGAGCACCAAGAACATCCTGGCTGCCATGAAGGACGTGCGTGGCACGGCCCGGGTGGACACGCAGAATCCCGAGGAAACCTACCAAGCACTCAAACGCTACGGGCGCGATCTGGTTGAGGCGGCCCGCCGGGGCAAGATCGATCCGGTGATCGGGCGCGACGAAGAGATCCGCCGCATCATGCAGGTGCTCACGCGCCGGACGAAGAACAACCCAGTGCTCATCGGCGAGCCGGGCGTGGGCAAGACGGCCATTGTCGAAGGTCTCGCGTTGCGGATTGTGAACGGCGACGTGCCCGCGGGCCTGCAGGACAAGACGGTGATCGCCCTTGACCTCGGCGCGCTGATCGCCGGAGCCAAGTACCGCGGTGAGTTCGAAGACCGTCTCAAGGCGGTGATCAAGGAAGTCGTCGAAAGCGACGGCCAGGTCATTCTGTTCATCGACGAGATGCACACCCTGGTTGGCGCCGGCAAGGCCGAAGGCGCGATGGACGCCGGGAACCTGCTCAAGCCGGCGCTGGCTCGGGGCGAGCTGCGCTGCATCGGCGCGACCACGCTCGACGAATACCGCCAGCACATCGAAAAAGACCCCGCTCTCGAGCGTCGTTTCGCGCCCATCTACGTGGGCGAGCCGACGGTCGAGGACACCATCGCCATCCTGCGCGGACTCAAGCCGCGCTATGACGCCCACCACGGCGTGCGCATCCAGGACGCGGCACTGGTGGCGGCGGCCACACTGAGCCACCGCTACATCTCCGACCGGTTCCTGCCCGACAAGGCCATCGACCTTGTGGACGAGGCCGCCAGCCGGTTGCGCATCGAGAACGACTCCATGCCTTCCGAGCTCGACGAGATTCGCCGCCGGATCATGCAGCTGGAAATCGAGCGGGAAGCCCTGCGCAAGGAGAAGGACGAGGCGTCGCGGCGGCAGTTGGAGGTGCTCGAAAAGCAACTCGCCGATCTGAACGAGCAGAACCGGGCGTTGACCGCACGGTGGGAGCGTGAAGTCGGCGTGCTGCGGGGCGTCAAGTCGCTCAAGGAGCAGATCGAAACCAAGGAAAACGAGCTGGCCGATGCCCAGCGGCGCGGCGATCTGGAGCGGGCGGCTCGCATCCGTTACGGCGAGCTGCGCGACTTGAGAGCCGAGCTCGAAGCCCGCGAGGCCGAACTGGCTCGCTTCGCCGAGAATGGCAATCCACTGGTTCGCGAAGAAGTGACCGCCGAGGAGATCGCCGAGGTCGTGAGCAAGTGGACCGGCATCCCCGTAGCCCGGATGCTCGAGGGCGAGCGGGAGAAGCTCTTGCATATGGAACAGCGCCTGGCCGAGCGCGTGGTGGGGCAGGAGGAAGCCATCCGCGCCGTCAGCGACGCCGTTCGCCGCAGCCGGGCCGGCATCAGCGATCCCAATCAGCCCATCGGGTCGTTCCTGTTTCTCGGGCCGACCGGTGTGGGCAAGACCGAGCTGTGCAAGGCGCTGGCCGAGTTCCTGTTCGATGACGAGGCGGCGTTCGTTCGGCTCGACATGAGCGAGTTCATGGAGCAGCACTCGGTGGCTCGGTTGATCGGCGCGCCGCCCGGATACGTCGGCTACGAAGAGGGCGGCCGGCTCACCGAGGCCGTGCATCGCCGGCCTTACTCGGTGGTGCTCTTCGACGAGATCGAGAAAGCGCATCCCGACGTGTTCAACGTGCTCCTGCAGGTGCTCGACGATGGCCGGCTCACGGACGGTCACGGCCGGACGGTGGATTTCCGCAACACCATCATCGTCATGACCAGCAACATCGGCGGGGGGATCATCCAGCGGATGAGCGAGGAGGGCGCCATCGACGTCGAGATCGAGTCGCGCGTCCGCGAGGAGCTCAAGCAGCACTTCCGGCCCGAGTTCCTCAACCGCATCAGCGAGGTGGTCGTGTTCCACCGCCTGACCGAGGAGGACCTGACGCGGATCGTGGACATCCAGGTAGCCCTGTTGCAGAAGCGACTGGCGGATCGTCAGATCAAGCTGCATCTGACCGACGCGGCCAAGCGCCAGTTGGCCCACACGGGGTACGACCCGGTGTACGGGGCCCGGCCGCTCAAGCGGCTCATCCAGCAGGAGATCGAGAACCCGCTGGCGCGGCGCATCCTGGCCGGCGACTACGTAGACGGCGATCAGGTCGAGATCGATGCTGCCGGCGATGGATTCTCGTTCACACGGGTCGATCCGGTGCACGCGTAGGAGGCCGGGCGCAGTTCGTGTGCGTGGCTAGCGCGTGCCGCGGAACTGCCGCCAGGAGGGTCAGGATGGATCGGTGCATCGCGGTCCTTTGGTGACCGTCGGTCCCATTTATCCTGACCCTCTCGCCCGTGGGCGCTGTCACCCGGCCCGCGGCGGGTAGGACGCCCGGTGCCGGACGGGCGAACGCCCATCGCAGCGGGCACCACGGAAACGCGGCCAACCGCGCTTTTGGCGACAGCGGCCGGTCACAGCTACAATACCCCGCTTATGGCCAACCTTGATTATCGAACCGCCGGAGAGTCACACGGGCAGGCATTGATCGCCTTCATTGAGGGCATGCCGGCCGGTGTGCCGTTGGACCTGGACGCCGCTAACGCCGAGATGACCCGAAGGCAGGGGGGCTATGGTCGGGGCGGGCGCCAGAAGATCGAGAAGGATACCATTAACGTGCTGTCGGGCGTGCGGCGGGGCAAGACCATCGGCTCGCCCATCGCGATTCAGATCGCCAACAAGGACTGGCGGATCGACGAGGCGCCGGAAGTCCACCGGCCGCGGCCCGGGCACGCCGACCTGGCCGGCAGTCTCAAATGGCTCACCGGCGATTGTCGCGAGACGCTCGAGCGAGCCAGCGCTCGTGAGACCGCAGCCCGCGTGGCGGCGGGGGCGTTGGCCAAGAGCGTGCTTACCCCCTTCGGGATTCGCTGCATCGGCTTCGTCACCGCGATCGGTCCGGTCAAGGCCGAGGTCCCGGCGCGGTTGAGCCCGGACGAACTGGTCGCGGCCCGCGACGCCAACGACGTCTACACCCCCGATCCGGCGGCCGTGGAGCCCATGATCGCCGCCATCCGCAAGGCCAAGGAAGACAAGGACACGGTCGGCGGCATCGTCGAAGTTCGTGTGTTCGGCTGCCCGCCAGGTCTGGGCAGTTGCGTACGTTATCAGGACAAGCTCGACGGCCGGCTGATGCAGGCGGTCGGCAGCATTCAGGCGTTCAAAGGCGTGGAGATCGGCCTGGGCTTCGGCACGGCCCGTCTGCCCGGCAGCCTCGTGCACGACGAGATCGAATTCGATCCCGCCTTGCGCAACACGCCCTGCCTGGGCTTTAAGCGGCGCAGCAACAACGCAGGCGGCCTGGAGGGGGGAATGACCGACGGCGAGACGGTGGTCGTCCGGGCGGCCATGAAGCCGATCGCCACGCTCCTGCGGGGCATGGACAGCGTCAATCTTCAGACACTCAAGCCCGAACGCAGCGACTACGAACGCAGCGACGTCTGTGCCGTGCCCGCGGCCAGCGTGGTGGCGGAGAACGTGGTCGCGTTCGAGATCGCTCGAGCCTTCCTCGAGAAGTTTGGCGGGGACAGCTTTACCGAGGTGAAGGCCGCTTACGACTTCTACCTTCGCACAGCCCGAAGCCTGGCCGAGTCGCGCGCGAAGCAGGCGTAGACACCGTCATCGCGGCCTCGCGTTCGAGCGGCTCTGAACGGGGCAATCCGGCCGGGCGAGACCGTCTATTATCGGTCCTGCTGCGGATCTTCGGCGGGAAATCTATGGCACTGCCGCGGCGGACTCGGTAACATGGGTCGGCACATGCCGGGCCGCGCCCCCGCTTTACGGCCGCTCGGCTGTTCGCTCACATCCGTACCGCAGTGTGTCACGGCGATTCGTTCACGGCGCTCGGAGGAAGGGATGAGGCCGGTAGCCTGTTGCGCCATCGCATACGTCAGCGCTTGCGCCGCGGCCTGGGCCTCGACCGGCACACTCCTGCTCGAATACGAATCCGCCAAGGGCACGCTGCCCGCCCAGCAGGGCTGGAGCTGTGAAAGCCATTGCCTGAGAACCGACTGCCCGTCAAACCCCGGGCCGCCTTTTGATCCCAACTATCAGGACGCCTGCTGGTTCCAGGGCGGCCGGAAGAACGACTGCACCATGGGCTACGGTTGCGCACCGGATGGGAGCCCGGCCTCCCGGGCCGAACACTTCAACGCGCCGGTCGATCCGCCGGGCAAGCTTGGAACTTGCACGTACACCGAGTGGCTGGCATTCGATGACGGCGAGGACTACGTTGACTTGCCTTATCCCGTGGCTCTGCCTGCACGAAACCTGACCTTCGGCGGTACGGACACGCTCTGGGGGCCGCACGCTCATCCGGCTTTCGGAGCGCCCGGATTTCGCCGAGCACCGCGAGGCTATCCGCCCTTACGGATCGTCACCGGCGGGGGCGTGCCCAGAGTGCAGACGCTGGCCGCTCCCACCGGAACCGATCGAAACCTCGGGTACGTTCGATTGGTCGGCCGCTACACCGTTCCTCCCGGTGTTACACATGTGACACTGGTGGCCAAGCTTGCGTGCGGAAACCGGGATCCCTGGTACGAGTTGTTCGAACTCTGGGGCTTCGGATATCAATTTGCGATGGGTGTAGATGGTTTGGAAGGCAGTGCCAAGCTGGGGCAACTCTGGTGGGGCGTTACCAACCCTTTGGTGGGGCGCATGTTTCCGACGCAGACCGTGTGCGTTGCGCTGGCCCGCCCAAACCAAAAGGGGCCGCACGCCGGTGAGTTCTTCGTCGTCCGCCTCATTTTGAGCAACACGGGCCAAGTGCAGGCGTGGCTCAATGAGGACCCCGCCACCGTCTGGACAACCCAGACGGGCAGCGGCTCGGGCAACGCGGTGGTGATCAACCCGGACGAGCAGGCGGGCACCATGTGGGTGGATTACGTTCGTGTGCTGGCGGGTGCGATTCCGCCGTCTGTTTGTGGCGATTCCCCCTTCGATCTCAACCGAGACGGGCGGGTGGACGGCTGGGATGCGATGAACGGCGTGGATGGCTTTCTCGATTGCGTGACCGGACCCGCACCGGCGCCCGGCGTATTCGACGCTCTCCCCGAGCGATGCCAATGTCACGATGTCAACAGCGACCGCAGCATCGACATGATCGACTTTGCCGCCTTTCAACGCTCCCTTACGCTGGATGCCGCGCCCGTCCGGCTGCCCTGCGATAACTGACCAGGTGTTCACGACGCAGCGCTGATCACCGGGTTCGCCAATTGGTCGGGCTTGGCACCGCTCGCCCGGCCCGCCAGCCCTCCCCCGAGCCGGCCCCTCAGGCCCCGGCGGGGGCAAGGTTTTTCTTGTCAGAAGTGGCGGCGATTGGCATACTTACGATGTAACCTGCTTCCAAGGGAGTACTGCATGCTGAAGCGGACGTCTCGAACAGCGGTCGCCGCAGTCTTGTTGTGGGCTGCCGCGGTAGCGCCGGCGGCGCCACGGGTCTGGGTCGCCGATCAGGGTGACAACCAGGGCAATAACAACCGCATCCTCGAGATCGATCCGCTCAACCGCAAGGATCCGCCGGACGCCGAAGGCGACGCCATCGTCCTGCAGACGGTGCCCTCCCCGGCGGTGACGTTCCTGGACGAGTTGACGTTCGATCGTGACAAGCGGATGTGGTGCCTGGTCAAGGACGCTCCGAGTCAAGACCCCGACGGGGCCAAGCTGATCGATCCGTTCGATGACCCGGCCACCGTTCTGCGGACCATCCGCCCGACGCTTCCGGGAGAGGCGCTGGGCGGCATTCTGGAGGGGCTGGCTTTCGACGGACAGGGGCTCTGGCTGACCGCCGTGCGACAGAATCTCAGCGGCAACCTGCTCACTCGCGTGAGTCCGGTCACAGGCAACCGTATCGCGCCGTTCGACACAGGCGCGCTGGGGACGGCCGGCAGGGTGAGCATCCCCGGCAACATAGCGCAGGGACTGCTCTACGAGCCGCCATCCGGAGGGCGCACGTACGGCTACCTTTGGCACTCCGATGTGCAGGCCATGAAGATCTGGAAGCTGGATATCGGGCGTTTGTTCGATGACGACCCTGCCAACGACCACAACCTGGCGGTTGCCGAGTTTGACGTTCCCTTCGGTCCCAAAGGCATGGACTGGATGGGCGACAAGATCTGGGTGGCCAGTCCACACAACGGCATCTTTGAGTTCGATCCGGCCACCGGCGCGACCGTACGACTCTTCAGCACGCCGCAGTGGAACCTCGACGGCGTGGCCATCCTGGATTTGCAGACGCCGCTCATGCGGCTCAGCACCGAACTTTTGACACCGCAGGTGTGGATCGGCGGGAATGCGGCCCCCGACAGCTTCACCATCCGTAACGTCGGGCCGGGCACCATGACCTACAGCCTGGCCGTCAGCGCTCCGTGGCTGCAGGTCGCGCCGGCGGCCGGCTCCTGCGAGGCCGAGCCGGACACCATCGGCGTGACCTATCAGACGGTCGGCATGCGGGCCGGTACATATATGGCGACCATCACCATATCCAGTCCCGAGGCGATCAATAGCCCACAGACGGTGGCGGTGGAACTGACCGTTCAGACCGTCGGGCCAGATCTCGACGGCGACGCCGACGTGGACCAGGAGGACTTCGGCTTGCTGCAGGCTTGCTTCACGGGCGAGGGTAACGCGCCGCCGGCCGGCTGCAGCCGAGCCGACTTCGACGGCGACAACGACGTCGATGTGACGGATTTCCTGACGTTTTCCGCGTGCTTCACGCGGCCGGGCGAGCCGGCGACGCCGGGATGCGATTGACGGGGCGATGTGGTTTCGAGGCCGCGCGTCCCGCTCGCCTGGAACCGGCAGCGCGTCCATCCCTCCATTGCCACCCGTATCGGGGCGGAAGGCGACGGCGTGTTTGCGGCGCAGTGACTCTCTGTTCCGTGCGAATGCACAGTTCACGGGAAGGACTCACATGCAGCGTGTGGTGCGGTCATGGCTCGCCGTCAGCTTGCTTCTTGCGACTGGCGCGTGTCATGATCCGACACGCACAGTGACGATTGCGGCCGTGTCGGCCGAGAGCCGGCTGCACGACGTGGAAGGGAACCTCGGTCGCGTCGAGATTTGGGCACGGCGGGCGGCCGAGTACCAGGCCGACCTCGTTCTGTTCCCCGAGACTATGATCAGCGGTTGGTGGGCCAGCCGCGAGATTCGCCGGTATGCCGAGCCGCTGGACGGACCGGTGGTGCAGCGGCTGATGTCGATCGCACGCGAGTCGGGTGTCGTGCTGGCGGTCGGGCTGACCGAACGTAACGGCGATCGCGCGCACATCACGCATGTGGTGGTCGATGGTGACGGCGTGCGGGCCACCCATCGCAAGAGCCGGCTGTCGCCCGGCGAGGAAAAATACTGGGATCCCGGCGACGATGCGAACGTGTTCGAACTTAACGGCATCCGCATGGGCATCGCCATCTGTTACGAATCGGTGAACCCGGAGACTTGTGCGGCATTGCGGGCCAACGGGGCGGAGATCATCCTGGCCCCGTACGCCAACGCCACGGGCCCATCGGAACTGGCCACGGGCAGGCGAGCGTATCCTTTCGCCCGAGCCCGCGAGAACGGCGTGTGGTACGTCGCCTGCGACAGCACGCCCCGGGAAGAGGACCAAAGCCTGAAGCCCGGAGCGGCTTACGTGATCAACCCGCGTGGTGAACTCGTCGCCCTCACGCCGCTGGACGGTCCCGGCGAGGCCATGGTTGTTCACACGATCACGTTCGCTTCCCGGTAACGCCACAGGGATTCACCCAGAGACGCGGAGACGCAGCGAAAACTAGCTATCAGCTATCAGCTGTCAGCGATCAGCGATAGGTTCTCAGCCGGCTATCTGGCATAGCTCAAAGCTCATGGCTCACGGCTATCGAGCTTGTTCGAAAGGGCAGTCATGCGTTCGAGTGACCAGGAACAAGCGAGCCTCGATCCGCAGCCGATTTTGCCTCCTGAGGACGGACGGGCTGCACCGGTAGCCCGGCCGGTGGAATCTTGCCCGGTGGAGGACGTGTTGCCGGCGGAACCGCCGCCTCCGCGCGTCTGGACGGTGTTCGCCATCCTCGTGTCGGCCTTCGTGGCCAATGCCGTCGCCGGGGCGGTCGTCCTCGTCGGCGTGGGCGTCATTAGCAGGAGGGGCGTTCCGCGGAGCGACAACGTGCTCGAGGAGGTCGCCCGAACGCCCGGAGCCATGCTGTGGATGCTCGTCGCGTCGATGATCGTCCTGGGAGTGGTCGGCCTGACTGGAGCATGGGCGTCGCCCGTGCCGTGGCGGGAGCGAGTGAGACTCACGGCGCCTTGCATGTCCGTCGGGCAGATCGCGTCCGCAGCGCTGGGCTGCATGGCGATCGGTTTCGTCTTTTCGATGCTGTATGCGCTCGGTCTCCTGCCGCAATCAAGTACGATCGAGGCACTGGGCGAGGCCATGTCGGAAGGCCTGGGCGAGGGCCTGCTCACCGCGATACTGGTGGTCGGAATCATGCCCGGCATCATGGAGGAGCTGCTTTTTCGCGGCTATGTCCAAACGCGTCTGAGCCAGAGATGGGGAAGCGGGGTCGCGATTTTCGTTACCGCGCTGTTGTTCGGTGCTTACCACCTGGATTTCTCGCAAGGTATGTTTGCGTTCGTTCTGGGCATCTTCCTGGGCGCAGTCGTGGAACGGGCCGGAAGCATTATCCCTGCGGTCGTGGGCCACGCGGCCAACAACAGTTTCAGCGTCGTGCTCTCGAACCTGGGTTGGGAACCCCATAGTCCGCTACTGTGTACGGCATTGCTGATCGTGGCCGCGATCGTTCTTGCGATCTGCACGGCGAAGCTGGGTCGAGGCTTCAAGGACGTTCGTCTCGATCCGCCGGATTCCGCGCCACCCCCACCCAACCCCGAGGCGTGCGCCATAACAAGCCTGCATGAGCGATCTAGCGATGGGTGACGAACAAGAGAATTCTCTGTTATCTCCGTTGCCTCCTGTTAGGATCAGAATTTCAACAGGAGTGTCATTGGTCGCTTACAAACCGGCCACAAAAGGTCGAAATGGCCATTCCACCCATTCCCCTAACATGTTTCTTGCCCCAATGCCCTACACCCTTGTCCCGAGGGCACTTGGGGCAAGAAACATCCGAGCCACCTCGGTGCCGAGTGGCCTACTCCAAGTGACCTTGGCTGGCCGGTTTAACCGACCGCTGACAACAGGAGCAAACAGTGGCAACAGAGGCGGGATTTCAGGTGCCATCAGGTTCAGACCGCACAATGGATGGCCTTCAAATCTGTGCAATTTTGTAATCTGTGGATACCAACTGCGCACAACGCGCAAAGCGTCTTCACTCGAGCGGCACTAACCTTGCTCGCATATCCCCTCTACTTCCAGGGAAATGATCCACAGATTACAGGATTACAAGATTAACAAACTGTCGGTGTTCAGTCTTTGCGCAGCTCGCGGACGAGTTCGTGCACGGTGTTGACGATTTTGTCTTCCAGGCCGGGGGCCCACGCTGATGGGTGACCGTAGTACACCATGGCATCACGGCCTTCGTAGCCGCCTTCTTTGAGCACGCGTTCCGATGGCATGTACGCGCACACATCGTTGGAGTAGGCGAACACAATCGTGCCCGGCCCCAGCTCCTTCTTGAGCCGCAACGAGTAATCGACCACCACCTCGCCGCCCATGATCACCATGACCACATGGTTGCCTAGCCGAATCGCTTGGACGGGATAGGCATACGTGGGCGAAAGGGGACCGTCGGCCAAGCGGGCCAACAGATACTTCGCCCATCGCTGCTGGTACGGGTTATCCTGCTCAGCCTTCTGCTCGAGCGCGTCTCGCGACGGCAGGCTTTCGAACGCGAGGTCCACATGCCGGAATCTCGCATTCAGTCGACCGCGCACGGGTTGCATCGGCTCAGCCAGCACTTTCTCGACCGACTCAGCCAATTGCCGGCCGTACTTCTCCGCCAACTCCAGCTTGCGCCGCGGGAGCGGATTGGTGTCGGCCCCACACCCGGTCATGAACAGAGCCGTCGTACCCGGGTGCTTCTGTTCGATCGCAAACTTGGCAAAGCCCGCCCAGTCGCCACACCACTTCTGGAAGTCCAGCGTCGTGCAGTGGCAGGCGTAGCCGAAGAGCACGGCTTTCATTCGGCCTTCGCTCATGACCCGCAGCACGGGCACGTCGTGATCGACCGGGCCGACGGGCACGAATCCTTCCTTGCCTGCCTCTACCTCTTTGTTGTTGCGACGATTCACGCCGAAGCCGCATTGCCCGACGCCTACGCTCAACTCCGCGGGAGTCAGATCGGCAAGGGCCTGGGCGGTCGTTTCGAGCAGCTGGCGCCGCAGTGAATGGGTGTAGCGCTCCGTGGCGGCGTATTGCTCGGCGTTCATCGGATAAATGATCTTCGCGTCGGCGCTGGCCAGGGCCGGGCCGCAATGCGTGTGTGAGCACGATACCACCACCTGCTCGCGCTTGAAGCCGAAGTGATCTGCCAGATCGGCGGCCACGCCATCTGCGAAGGCTCTCGGCACGTTCTCGGTGTCGAGCGTCAGTAGGGCGACTTGATAGCCGCCGGGTCCCTCGAGCACGAGGACTTTGGCATGGAGGTCGTGGATCTTGCCGTCGGCCGGCTCCTTGCGGTGGCCGTAGCCGCCGATCCAGATCGGCTCCGTGGGCGTGATGACCGTCGTGGCCACGCCGGCCCGATATTCGGCGGAAGCGGCCGGCAAACTCTGGGGTGCGATGAGCAAGACAGCGACGATTGAGGTGAAGAGAGTGATGCGCATAGGCGGCATTATGCGGCCGAGGCTTGGCAAGGGTCAATCAAAAAAAAAGGAACGCGGAGGCAGCCCATCCGGTCTGTCTCCGCGTCCCTTGTGTTTCGCCGCGCACCGCGTCGGTGCGTCGTCTGACTTCAGTGTCAGCCGGCCTTGCTCGCGGCTCGCAGCATCATACGGCTATCCGCCACCGAGCAACCCTGACCCTGGGCGTGCACGATCAGCGGGTTAATGTCCAGCTCGGACACCTCCGGGTGATTGCACACCAAAGCCGAGAGCCGCAGGAGCGTATCGACGATCGCGGGGACGTCTGCCGGAGGCTGGCCGCGGAAGCCGTCGAGCACCTTGAACGAGCGAATCTGCTGGACCATCCGCTCGGCCGAGATCTGCCACATCGGGGCCAGCCGGAACGACACGTCCTTGAGGACCTCGACCATCGTTCCGCCCAGGCCGAACATCATCAGCGGGCCGAATCGCGGATCGCGGCTGGCGCCCAGGATGACCTCGACGCCGCGACGGGCCATCTCCTCGATCAGTATGCCGTCAATCTTGGCACCGGGGACGGCCTTCTGGACGTTGGTCAGAATCTTGTCGTACGTGGCCTTGGCCTCTTCGGGGCCGTTGACGTTCAGGATCACGCCGCCCGCGTCGAACTTGTGCACCACGTCGGCGGACATGACCTTCATGACCACCGGCTTGCCGATCCGCTTGACGATGTCGGCAGCCTCCTGGGGGCTGGTCGCGATGCCGCTGGCCAACAGAGGCAGCCCGTAAGCCTCGAGGATGGGCCGACATTCGGCCTGCGTGAGATACTTCTGCTCCTGACCGTCCAAGGCCTGGCTGATGACCTGGCGGGCCTTCTCGACGTCGATGCGCTCCAACTTGGGCAGCTCGCGCCGCGGAATCTCCATCAGGTCCACGAGCTTCGACGCGGCGGCCAGACTCTTGACCGCGTCTTCAGGGAACGGATAGTTCGGCACGCCGGCCTTGCGGAGGATGGCCACGCCCGGGGCCACGTCTCTGGCTCCCATGAACGAGCAGACCACCGGCTTGTTGATACCCTTGATCGATTCGGGCACCACCGCCGCGGTGTCCTCCACGTCGGTCATGGACTGCGGCGTCAGAATCACGATGCCCATGTCCACGCCCGGATCCTCGAGCACCGTGCGGACGGCCGCCTTATACCGATCCGACTTGGCGTCGCCGATGACGTCCACCGGGTTCCGCAGCGAAGCCGCGTCGGGCAGGGCGGGCTTGAGCTTGGCTCGGGTCTCTTCGCTGATTTCCGCGAGTTTCAGCCCGTGCCGGACGGCGGCGTCGGTGGCCATGATGCCTGGCCCGCCCGCGTTGGTGATGATTGCCACGCGGTTGCCTTTGGGCAGCGGCTGCGTGGTGTAGAGAGCCGCATAGTCAAACAGCTCGGCAATCGTGTCCACGCGCTGCACGCCGCTCTGGATGAGCAGGGCGTCGTACACCGAGTCGGAGCCGGCCAGCGAGCCGGTGTGGCTGCTGACAGCCTTGGCGCCTTCCGGCGACCGCCCGGACTTCAGGCACAGCATGGGCTTGCGCGTCTCCCAGAAGATCTGACGGGCCGTCTCGATGAACTGCCGGCCGTTGGTGACGTCCTCGAGGTACATGGCGATGACCGAGGTCTTGGGATCCTGGGCCAAATAATCCAACAGGTCGATCTCGTTGACGTCCGCCTTGTTGCCGAAGCTGATGAACTTGCTGAAGCCCATCGACCGTTCTTCGGCATAGTCGAGGACCGAGGTGCACAGCGCGCCGCTCTGGGAGATGAAGGCCAGGTTGCCGGGGGCCGGCATCTTACGGCCGAACGCCGCGTTCATCTTCACGTCGGGGTCCGTGTTGATCACGCCCAGGCAGTTGGGACCGACCAGCGGAATCCCTGCCGCCCGTACCTTCTCGCGAAGCTGCAACTCCAGTTGAGCGCCCTCGTGCCCGACCTCCTTGAACCCGGCCGAGATCACCACGATGCCTTTGACGCCCTTGGCGATGGCTTCATCCACGACGGCCAGGACCGCCTTGGCCGGCACGATCACCACGGCCAGATCCACCGGCCCCGGGACCTCTTTCAACGAGGCGTAGGCATGCACGCCGAGCACGTGTGGATTCTTGGGGTTGATCGGATAGACCGATCCGTTGAAACCTGACAGCAGCAGGTTCCGGAAAATGTCATTGCCCACCGTACCGGGCCGCGAGGATGCTCCCACGACGGCGACCGACTTGGGGTAGAAAATGGAATTGAGCTTGGGCGAAATCTCTGTCACTGCTGGTCTCCTGGTGTTGGCTGCTGGGGCATGAGGTTGGGTATCGGAACTAAAAAGGCACGGACGCTTGGTCCATTCCCCCGATTGCTACATCCGGCAGGCCCTCATAGATGCTCGTCAACCGTTGCGTGAAAAAGGTCTTTTTCCCGGCTGAAGCTCCGTTTGTCAAGTCCATGACAAAATCCACATATATTTGAAAGGGCCGCCGCGCGACTTCGGCCCACCCCTGAATGGTTCGGGTGAATCCCGGACGGAATGTGTCCAGTCCTGGCGTAGACCATCCGGTTGCCTGCCCCATCGGTAACCCTCTATACTCGCCGGCCACCGCCACCGTTCGGGCCGATCGTGATTTCGCGCGGCCTGCGGGGCGTGACACACAGTGCCTGCCCCAGTCATGCCGTCCGGGGATGCCAATACCCGAGCGGCGTGCGCCGGCATAGGAGTTCGTAGCATGTGGCGCGCCACACACTGCATTCGGCGCGATTCTCGTTGCGGGGGAGCGACTGCGGATGTCAGCACGGGCACAGGTTTGTATTCAGCGTGCGGCCTCGTACGACCCGCGGGTGGTGGAGGCGGCGATCCGTCAGGCGGTCGACGATCTGGGTGGTTGGGCTGCCCTCGTGAAGCCGGGCGACCGCGTCCTGGTCAAGCCCAATTGCATCACACCGAGTCCGCCCGAGCAGCACGCCCAGACGCATCCCGCGGTGATCCTGGAGGTCTGCCGCCAACTCCTCGATTTCGGGGCCAGGCCGTTCGTGGGCGACTCGCCCGCGTGGTCCTCGCTGCGGGCCAATCTGGGGAAGCTCGGCATCCTGCCTGACCTGGCGGCGCTGGGCGTGCCCGTCGTGCCCTTCAAGAACCCCGTGCGGGCGGCCAACCCGCAGGGCAAGGTTTTCGGGAAGCTCACCGTGGACCGGGCGGCTCTCGAGGCCGACGCCATCGTCAACCTTCCCAAGCTCAAGGCGCACCGCCAGGTCCTTCTGACCGCCGCCATCAAGAACATGTTCGGCTGCGTCAACGGACGTCGCAAAGCGTGGTGGCACGTGAAGGCGGGCAATTATGAGAACTACTTCGGCCTCATGCTCGTCGAGACGTTCGAGCTGCTTCGGCCGGTGGTGACCATCCTCGACGCCATCGTGGCCATGGAGGGCAAGGGGCCGACGTTCGGCACGCCGCGGCCCATGGGCCTGATTCTGGCTTCGACTGACGGGCCCGCCCTCGAGCGGGTGGCTGCTGAGATCGTCGGCGTGTCGCCCGACCGGTTGCGGACGCTCCAAGCCGCTCGTGAGCTGGAGGTCGGCACGCCGTACCTGAGCCGCATCGACGTCGTCGGTGCCGCCCTGGATGACGTTCGCGTCAGTGACTTCAAGCTGCCCCCGCTCATGCCGCTTGGCTTTTCCATCCCGCGCTTCGTGAAAGGCAGCCTCCGTCAAGCCTGGTTGGCCAGATCGTCGTAGCCAGGGCACAATTCAGGTCATTACGCCCAAGCGCTAGCGTTGTCCAATAAGTCTTTTTAACAGGAGGAAACAGAGGTAACAGAGAAGACAGGCTTGGGATGCGCGCGCACGGACCCGCCGGTGTTTTCTCCGTTTCCTCTGTTGCCTCCTGTAAAATCAGGCCCATATATGCAGTGGACCATTGCGAACCCACGGCGCAGAGATTGGCCGTTGATTTTCGTCAGGTAACCTCTTTGTCCAGGTTGTGCCCGCCGAAAGTGCGCGCGAGGCTATTTGCGCTCGACGATGCCCAGGCCGGGGCGGTCGTTGAGCGTGAGGACGCCATTGGCGCCTCCGATGCCCTCAAAGGGGTCGTCGGCCAGAAGCATGTGACCGTCGAGATCGACGAAGTCCACCAGCGGGGCGAGGTTGGCCGCCAACGCGATGCCCACGGAGGTCTCGACCATGCAGCCGAGCATGACCTTCATGCCGGCCGAGCGAGCGGTGTGGATCATCTGCAGGGCCCGACGCAGGCCGCCGCACTTGCTGAGCTTGATGTTGATCCCGTCGAAATGCTGAGCGCACTTGAGCACGTCGTCCACGCCGACGCAGCTTTCATCGGCGATGATGGGCTCGCGCAGCTCGGCCCGCACCTCGGCCAGGCCGGCGTGTTCGCCGGGCGGCATGGGCTGCTCGATGAGCTCGAGCTTGTAGCGGGAGACGAAGCGGCAACGCTCGACCACGTTGGCCGGCGTCCAGCCGCAGTTGGCGTCCACGAACAGCTTCTTGTGGGGCGCCTTGTCCCGGATGATGTTCAGCATGGTCTCATCCTGATCCGTGCCGACCTTGATCTTGAGGATGGGGAACTCGGCCGCCTCGTCCACCTTGCGGGCCACCACGTCGGGCGTGTCGATGCCGATGGTGAACGACGTGAGCGGAGTCCGGTTGCGGTCCAGACCCAGCAGCTTCCAGACCGGCACGTCGAGGAGCTTGCCGATCAGATCGTGCAGCGCCCCGTCGAGGGCGCAGATGGCTGCCGACTGGTCGGCGAACTTCGCCCAGATGGGATCGAGGATGGCATCGAGGGCGAACGGGTCGTCGCCCAGCATGCCCGCCATCTCTTTCAGGGCCCGCTCAGCCGAATCGAGCGACTGGTGGTAGTAGCTGATGGGAGCGGCTTCGCCCCAGCCGACTTTGCCCTTGTGCTCCAGCTTGACCAACAGCACTTGCTTGTCCGTGCTGCGATCGTCCATTCTGCGGGCGATGAGGAACGGGTGCTTGAGATGCAGTTTGCGTCGCTCGATGGTGAGTTTCATGGCTTTTGCTCGCTTGGGGGGCTGACCAGTTCGGTCATGACTTTTCGGTATGTGTCCAGGCCGCGTTCGTCGAACAGCACGAAGATCACTTTGTCGATCTCATCATGCCGGGCGAGAAAGTCAGTGGTTTCGCCAATGGCGATGCGGGCGGCCGCAGCCATGGGATAGCCAAAGACGCCGCAACTGATTGCCGGGAAGGCGATGGTTCGGCAACCGTTTTCGACCGCCAGTCGCAGGGCTGTACGGTAGCAGCCTGCCAGCAGTTCCGGCTCACCGGATCGGCCGTCGCGGTAGACGGGGCCGACGGCGTGGATGACGTGCCGTGCCGGCAGACGGTAGCCGCGGGTGATCTTGGCCGAGCCGGTCGAACATCCGCCCAGTGTACGGCACTCGGCCAGGAGTTCGGGACCGGCCGCCCGATGAATGGCACCATCGACGCCACCGCCGCCCAGCAAGGAGGTATTGGCGGCGTTGACAATGGCGTCCACGTCGAGCCGCGTGATGTCACCGCGGATCAGCTCGATTCGTTCCGCGACGGGCCTGGTCATGATCGTGGAGTATATCCCCGGGGATGGGAGCGTCAATAAAGGGGGCTGGGGACTGGGGGCTGGTGCATGGGGATTGGAGGCGGCTCCACTCACCAGCCCCCAGGCCCCAGTCCCTATATTCCTACAACGTCATCATGTCGCTGCAGCGTTCTCGCGAGGCCAGCATGAGCGGCAACATGCGGCCGACCACCTGGCGGTGGGTCTCCATGGCCAGGGCGGGTGTATTGTTCTCGGCACTCAGGTGAGCCAGGGCCGCCCACTGCAGGCGCCGGCCGGCCGAGCGGAGCAGTTCAGCCGACTCCTGGTTGGACAGGTGCCCGCCTTTGCCGCGGATGCGCTCCTGTAGATACCAGGCGTACGGGCCGTTGCGGAGCATGTGCGGGTCATAGTTGCTCTCGAGGTAAACCGCATCCAGCGTGGGTATCAGCTCGCGCAAGCCATTGAACGGGTGCCCCAGGTCGGTCAGGATACCCAGACGCTTGCCTCCGTGCTCGACCACGAAGGCCACGCCGTCCGCGCCGTCGTGAGGCGTGCGGAGCGTATGCACGAGTACGTCCTTGATGGCCAGCGTCTGGCCCGAGGTGAAGTAGTTCACTCGTTCGAGCTTGCCCAGGTCACAGCGGGTCGCGGTTTGCGTGACGGACGTCATCCAGACCGGGATGTTGAACTTGCGATGAAACACGCCGCAACAGCGGATGTGGTCGGCATGATCGTGCGAGATGATGAGGGCGTCGATGCCGTGGAGTTCCCGCTTGTGCACGGCCATACGAGCCTGGGCTTGCTTGCCGGTGATGCCCGCGTCGAAGAGCAGACGGGTTTCGCCCGCTTCGACATAGATGCAGTTGCCGTTCGAGCCGCTTTGAAGCGAAAACGTCAGCACCGTATCGGAGTCCTTTACAAAAACCGCCCCGGATGATACCGGTGAACCCGCACGCTTCACAAGATGGGGCTGGACGGGCAAGCTGTTCCGCAGCGTCAGCCTTGAAACTGGGCAACTTGTGCCTGGGGACTTATCCTATGAGGCGCGATTTCAGGACACGCGCACTACGATCGCGTTGAAAAGCTTGACTGGGGAATCGTCATGAGCACGACGTCAACCGTCGATTTTCTGCATAAACCGGGCCCGACCTCGCTGGCCGAGTTGAAGGTGACCACACCGACGACGGTCGTCATCTTCGGAGCGACCGGCGACCTGACCGCCCGCAAACTGCTGCCTGCGTTCTTTCAGTTGTGGTCACAGAAGCTGCTGCCCGATGCGCTGTCGATCGTGGGCGTGGCCCGGCGACCGTTTCCGGATAACGCCTTCCGCGACATGATGCACGAGGCCATCGTCAAGTATGCGGATGCAGGCACGGTGTCGGCCGAGCAGTGGCAGGCGTTCGCTTCTCACGTGCACTACCAGCAGGTGGAGTTCGACGATCCTGCCGGGTACGCCGCCCTGGCCCGCCGGCTGGAAGAGATCGAGACCGCCCAAGGCACGTCCTGCCAGCGACTGTTCTATCTCGCCACGGCTCCATCCTTCTTCTTGGACATCATCGAGAACCTGGGGCAAGTCGGGCTCATTCGTGACGCGAAGGACCGCTGTCCATCGCGGGTGATCATCGAAAAGCCCTTCGGCCATGATCTGGCTTCGGCGCTGCAACTGAATCGCGACATCACGCGCATTCTCGCGGAGGAACAGATCTACCGGATCGACCACTATCTCGGAAAAGAGACGGTGCTGAACATCCTGTCGTTCCGGTTCGGCAACGCCATCTTCGAAACGCTTTTCAACAGCCGACACGTGGACCACGTGCAAATCACGGTGGCCGAGTCCATCGGTATGGAGGGACGGCGAGGAGCGTTCTATGAGACCGCCGGCGCTCTGCGCGACGTGGTGCAAAACCACGGATTGCAGTTGTTGTGCCTGGCCGCCATGGAACCGCCGGCCGTGCTGACGTCCAAGGGCATCCATGACGAAAAGGTCAAGGTGTTGCAGTCGCTGCGGATCATGGAGCCATCGCAGGTGGCTCGGGACGTGGTGCGCGGACAGTACGTGGCCGGCTCGACCGTGGACGGTCAGCACGTCCCGGCGTATCGCAGCGAGGAGGGGGTCCAGCCGCGATCCACGACCGAGACCTACGTCGCCTTGCGCCTCTACATCGACAACTGGCGCTGGGCCGGTGTGCCGTTCTACCTGCGAACCGGCAAGCGCCTGCCGCAGCGGGTGACCGAGATCGCCGTGCAGTTCAAGCAACCGCCGCTGCACTTCTTCACCACCGTCGAGTGCATCGGCGATGTGTGCGACATCAGCCAGGCCAAGCCCAACCAACTGGTGTTTCGCATCCAGCCGGACGAGGGGATCAGCCTGATCTTCTCCGCCAAACGGCCCGGAATGCTGTTTCAGATCCACCCCGTGCAGATGGATTTTCTTTACAACCGTTCCTTCAAGGTGAAGATCCCCGAAGCGTACGAGCGATTGCTGCTTGATGCTCTGCGAGGCGATTCGACGCTGTTCATGCGGAGCGATGAGGTCGAGACCGCGTGGCGTTATGTCGATCCCATTCTGCAGGCATGGCGGGCACAGGGAGCGCCGCCGCTACACTTCTACGAAGCGGGTACATGGGGCCCGCAGGATGCTGATCGGTTGATGGACAACGGCCGGAGCTGGCGAACCCCGGCGGTGTGAGCGAGGAGCAGGGGGAGGGGCCTTCGCTCGCGATATCGCGACTGGCCCGTGCCGCGCGGATTGAGGTGGTCAAATGTCTTCGATGGAAGCCGCCCAGGCGTTCCAGATCTGCGTTTTACGTGACTTTGCCGAGACGGTGGCCATGCGCTTCGTGAACTGCTGCGTGGGGCTGATCCACCAGCGGGGGCGCATCCACGTGGCGTTAACGGGAGGCGGCAGCATCAAGCCGGTTTACGAAGCCCTGGCTCGGCCCGAGATGCGGGCCCATCTGGACGTCACTGCCATCGAGTTTTACCAAGGTGATGAACGGCCCGTCGGCCCCGGACATCCGGATTCCAACTGGGGTATGGCCGAAAGCACGTTCCTCAATCCTGCCGGCGTCCCTCCGGAGAACCGCCATCGTATGCGAGGCGAGGCGGAAAACCTCGACGAGGCCGCCCGCGAGTATGAAGAGCTCCTGTGGCAGAAGTTGCCGCGCGAGCACGATCGGCCCGCGTTTGATCTGCTCCTGCTGGGCATGGGGCCGGACGGACACACGGCATCGCTGTTCCCGGGTACGGCCGCCTTGAACGAGCGGCAGCGACTGGTCGTCTCGAACGCTGTACCGCAGCTTAACACCACGCGCCTGACCATCACCTATCCGATGATCAACGCAGCCCGCGCCGTCTGGGTCGTGGCCAGCGGCGCCGCCAAGGCTGATGCGGTCTACCGGGCGCTGGAGAGACGCGACACGACGTTACCCATCGTGCACGTCGCTCCGACGTACGGGCCGTTCATCTGGTTGTTGGATGAGCAGGCCGGCGGCAAGCTGGCGCCTCATATGATCAACTCACAATGAGCCGTTGGACGCCTCGTATTCGCCGTTGTTCGTCGTCTGCGGACGGACGGTAGTCCGGCTCGTCGAATAACCTACGTTGAACAAAGGACATACGTCCGGCCGCTCCGGCGAGGGCCATTGCGGACGGCTGCTCGCACGCTATAATCGGCCCGCGCGATTCTGACACCGGCTCGTAGCGCGAGCAGATGGCTGATAGCTGACAGCTGATGGCTGACAGCTGTAATTGGGCGAGATCGGATGAGCCGCAAAACAGTAGCTTGCATACCGGTATGGGTTCTCGTCGCTGCCGTGTTCGCCCCTGCGGCGGCTCGGGCGGAAGAAGAGCGGCCGCTGCCGCCCGTCGAACGCGCCGAGCGGCTGACCTTCGACGAGAAGACCAACACCTGGATTCGCACTGTCCCTCCGGCCCCGGGCACGCCCGACGGCGACCTCGACCGCGTGCGCCAGCTCATGGCTCGCGAGGACTACAAGCAAGCGCTTAAAGCTGCCAAAGCCTGGATCAAGACGTACGGGACGGAGCAACCTCGTTACGCTGAGGCCCTGCATCTGCGGGCCACGGCTTACTTGCAGACCGGCGACTACCGGGCTGCTCACGATGATTTCCAGGTGTTGATCAACGAGTACGGCGGGTCGCCTTATGCCGCCGACGCCCTCGAAAGCGAGTTCCGCATTGCCGAGCAGTACCTCGCGGGCAAGCGGCGAAAAGCGTGGAAGGGCCTGCTGCTCGTCAAGGATCGCGAGGCCGGCGTGAAGATTCTCGATGAGATCGTTGCCAATTATCCCGACACCGAGCTGGCCGAACTGGCGCAGCGGGCCAAGGCCGACTATTACTACGCTCGTGGCGAATTCGAACTGGCCGAAGATGAGTACGCTTCATTCGCCCGCGACTATCCGCGCAGCCGTTTCCATCCGTATGCCTTGCTCCAAAGCGCCCGCGCCGCCCTGGCCAGTTTCCCGGGTGTGCAGTTCGATGACGCCGGCCTGATCGAAGCCGAGGAGCGGTTCACGCAGTTCATGCAGACCTACCCGGCATCCGCCCAGGAAGTGGACGTGCCGGCCATTCTGGACGAGATTGCCGCCCGGCGAGCCGAGAAGACCTATGAAATCGGCTGGTTTTATGAACGAACCCACAAGAAGGGGGCGGCCGTCTACTACTACCGGGAGACCATTCGACGGTGGCCCGAGACGGCAGCGGCTGCTCGAGCTCAGGGCCGGCTCACAGGGCTGGGGCAGCCCGTCGAGACCGCGTCCGCCGATGAGCCGGCAGCCCTCGCCGCCGCACGCCCACAGTAAGGCCGTTCCACTCTCCGGCGTCGTACCGGCGGTCCGGGCCGTCGCCGATCATTTGCCGATCGGCAACGTACAGATCCTCGAAGATCTCTATTGGAACCAGGTAGGGTGCACCGATTATTGCGGAGGTGTGGCGAGCGGCTATAATCGCGGCCGTCAAGTGGGATTTTATGTTAGACGCAGGCGCCGCGGGCTGGGCCGGCGGGCGGCCTGGGTCGGAATGAGGCGGTGGATGGCAATCGAGACGCGACGATGGCGTGGTGGTGCAGGCATCCTTGCCCGCACATGCACGCTGGATGCGTGCACCACATCGCGGCAGGATTCGGTCGAGCCGGCAGTCGCCGGCAGGGCGGCCGGCCGGTCCCGGTGGGTGACTGCAGCGCGGCTGGCCCTGGCGGTGATGGCCACCGGTCTGGTCGGTTGTGGATACTCGAACGAGTCGCTGCATCGCGATTCCGTTCGGACCGTCTACGTGGATATGTTCCAGTCCCGATCGTTCCGGCGCGGCATCGAATTTCAATTGACCGAGGCCATCCGGAAAGAAATCGCGCAGTCCACGCCCTATAAGAATGCAGAACGCGGCAAGGCCGACACCATTCTCGAAGGCGAAATCCTCGACTGGGATGAGGCGGCCATCGGCAAGAGCTTCGTGACCAACCGGGCGCGCGAGATCGCCGGCACGCTCTTGGTCCGGTATCGCTGGCAGGATCTGAGGACCGGCAAGCTGCTGGTGGACCGACCCACCGCCATCACCACCGTACAGTACGTACGACCCCTGGGGGAGCAGGACTTCGACGGTTATCAACTGGCCGTCGATCAGATGGCCCGGCAGATCGTAGAGTCAATGGAAACCCCCTGGTAATCGGGCTATCATCCAACGTGCGAAGGTGCGGACGAGCAGATTCCCGGTCTGATTTGCCCCGCTGAGTCGTTGGTCGGGGTCCAGCATGCAAGGAGCCGGCCAGAAAGGAACGAATGTCTGATCTGAAACCCGATCGCGACGACCGACAAGGGGGCGACCGCCCTCCTGGCTCTCCCATGCGCATGTCCCGAGGCGTGGTGGGCTGGGTCATCTTCATCGTCTTTTCGTTGATGCTGGTCATGATGGCCATGGGCCAAATGGACGACCGGGTCAAGTTGTCCATGGACGAGTTCATGACCGAGCTGGAAAACGGCAACATCGCCAAGATGGTCATCCAGGCCGACCGGATCACGGGAGAGCGGGAGGCTCCGGCCAAGCCGGGCGAGCCGGCCAAGTTCGAGGTGGAGTGGCAGGCCCACGCCATCGACTCGAAATTCGTGAAGGACATCCTCGATCTCGCCCGCCAGCACGGCACCGAGGTCCGCAGTGACAACAACAGCGGCCTGTTGTTGAACCTGCTCATCAACATCGTGCCGTGGATTCTCGTGTTCGCGTTCATCTGGTTCTTCGTGTTCCGACAGCTGCGCGGCTTCGGCGGCGGAGCGGGCGGGATGCTCGGCAACTTCGGTCGCTCCCGTCACCGAGTGAGCACCAAGGAGCACACGAACGTTACGTTCAACGACGTGGCGGGCGTGGACGAGGCCAAGGACGAGTGCACCGAAATTATCGAGTTTCTCAAGAATCCCAAGCGATTCCAGCGCCTGGGCGGACGCATTCCTCGCGGCGTGCTGCTCGTCGGCGACCCGGGCTGCGGCAAGACGCTCTTGGCCAAAGCCATCGCGGGTGAGGCCGACGTGCCCTTCTTCAGCATCTCGGGCAGCGACTTCGTCGAGATGTTCGTGGGCGTGGGTGCCTCGCGCGTCCGCGACCTCTTCAAACAGGCCAAGGACAATTCTCCTTGCATCGTGTTCCTGGATGAGATCGACGCCGTGGGCCGCCGCCGTGGAGCCGGCTTCAGCAGCGGCGGGCACGACGAGCGCGAGCAAACGCTTAATGCCATTCTCGTTGAGATGGACGGTTTCGACTCGTCCGACCAGGTGATCGTCATCGCGGCCACCAACCGCGCCGACGTGCTGGACCCCGCGCTCATCCGGCCGGGCCGTTTCGACCGCCAGGTCTACGTCCCGTTGCCCGACGTGAAGGGGCGGCTCGAGATCCTGCGGGTGCACGCCAAGAAGATCAAGCTGGGGCCCGATGTGGACTTGCAGCGGCTGGCCCGCGGCACGCCCATGTTCAGCGGTGCCGATCTGGCCGCCATCATCAACGAGGCCGCCTTGCTGGCCACGCTGGCCAACAAGGATTACGTCGAGATGGAAGACCTGGAAGAGGCTCGCGACAAGGTTCGCTGGGGCCGAGCCAAGAAGAGCCGGGTCATCGACGAGAAAGAGCGAATCGCCACGGCCTACCACGAGGCCGGACACGCTTTCATGCAGTGCACGCTGCCGGACACTGACCCGTTGCACAAGGTCAGTATCATTCCGCGCGGCCCGTATGGCGGGGCGTCGTTCACGCTACCCGAGAAGGATCGGACCAACTACAGTCAAAAGTGGCTCTTGTCCACGGTCCGGGTCTTGTGTGCCGGGCGGATTGCCGAAGAGCTGGTTCTGGGCGACGTGAACACCGGCGCCTCAGCCGACATCCGGCAGGCGACCGAGCTGGCTCGCAAGATGGTCACCGAGTGGGGCATGAGCAAGCGGGTCGGCTTCGTCTACTACGGCGACGACGATCGCCGCGGTGCCATGGGCATCGAACTGCCCGGCGGGCACGACTACTCCGCGCAGACCGCCGAAGTGATCGACCAGGAAGTGCGGCAGTTGCTCGACGATGCGTACAACGACACGCGCCGAACGCTCGAAGCCAACCGTGACAAGCTCGAAGCGATTGCCCAGGCCCTGTTGAAGTACGAGACGCTGGACGCTTCGGAAGTTCTGCGACTCATTCGCGGCGAACGGCTGGACCGTCCGACGTTGGACGACCTGCTCGACGCGGAAATGCCGGGCAAGGGCACGCCGGCGCCGAAGCCTCGTCCGGCCCCGCCGGAACCGGAGTTGGGGCCTGGGCCGCTTCCCGCGCCCAGTTGATCGGCTGGTCACAAGGCCGTCGTGGGGGGCGGGGCTTCGCTCGCCGGAGGCGGGCCCGGAGGACCGACCCCCAACCGCTCCGAAGTCGGTTTGTCTGCAGATTGGCAGGGTCGAGCCATGGCGAACGCTGATATCGTGCTGTTGGGACCCGGCGAGTTGCCCCTCATCACGGAGATGTTCAACGCCGTCTTCCGCCCCGGACGCGACATCTCCTATTTCGAGCGGCGGCTCAAGGGACGCGCCAACCCGCTCATTCTGCTGGCCCAGGTCGAGAAGCGGCCTGCCGGGTTCGCGCTGGGTTACGAGATCAAGCAAAGCACGTTTTACGCTTGGCTGATCGGCGTGCTTCCCGCCTACCGCAAGGCCGGCATCGCCTCTCAGCTCATGGAAGCCATGACGGCCTGGACCCGCGAGAACGGCTACCACGTGCTGCGGTTCGAGTGCTACAACCGGGCCCGGCCCATGCTCAAGATCGCTGCCTCGCAGAACTTCGACATCGTCGGTGTCCGCTACGACACCGACGAGGCCGCCAACCTCGTCATCTTCGAGCAAACCGTCAGCGAACAGGAAGCCTGACCGCTCGTGTCAACGATGACAAGCCGGTGAACGCGGAGTAGTTGCCCCTCCGTTCCCGTTCCTAGTACACTCCCCGGCATGAAGGACATTCGAAGAATCGGGATCATGACAGGCGGCGGCGATTGCCCGGGGCTCAACGCGGTCATTCGAGCCGTGGCCAAGACGGCCATGAGCATGTACGGCGTGGAGGCCTACGGCATCGAGGACGGATTTCTGGGTCTGATCGAGAATCGGATTCATCCGCTCACGTACGACGACGTCTCCAATATCCTGACGCGGGGCGGAACCATTCTCGGCACGAGCAACAAGGCCGACCCGGCCCGGTTCGCCGTGCGCGTCGGCGCGGATGGCAAGCCGGTCTTCGAGGACATGACGCCCAAGGTCCTGGCCAACGTCGAGGCCCACAAGCTCGACGCCATCGTCTGCATCGGCGGTGACGGCACCATGACCGGCGCGGCCAACCTCTGCCGGCACGGCGTGCGGATCGTCGGCGTGCCCAAGACCATCGACAACGACCTGATGCACACCGAGATTACCTTCGGGTTCCAGACCGCGGTGGCCACGGCGACCGATGCGCTGGACAAGATCCACACCACCGCCTCGAGTCATCATCGCGTGATGCTCGTGGAGATCATGGGCCGCAATGCCGGATGGCTGACGCTCGAAAGCGGCATCGCCAGCGGGGCGGACATCATCCTCATCCCCGAAATCCCGTACGAACTCGACGCCGTCTGCGAGGCCTGCCTGCGGCGCAGCCGACACGGCAAGAAGTTCACCATCGTGGCCGTCTCGGAAGGGGCCCGGGCCCGGGGCGGCGGGCAGGTGATCCAGCGGATCGTGCCGGACAGCCCCGACCCCGTCCGCCTGGGCGGGATCGCTCACGTGCTGGTCGATCAGATCGCCCAGCGCACGGGCCTGGAGGTCCGAGCCACCGTCCTCGGGCACGTCCAGCGGGGCGGCACGCCGGTCGCCTGCGATCGCGTCCTGGCCACTCGCTTCGGTTTCCACGCCATGGAACTGCTGGCGGCCGGACGGTTCAATGAGCTGGTCGTCATGCAGAACTCCCAGCTCACCAGCGTGCCGATCGAGAGCGTCGCCGGCAAGCAGCGGCTCGTGCCCGCTGACCATCCGCTGATTGCGGCCGCCCGAGCGGTCGGCACCAGTTTCGGCGAGAAGTGAGCGCAGAGCGTGGGGGCGTTTTTTGGGGGGCGGGCATCTTGTCCGCCGTCAGAGACGGCCGAGATGCTCGCCCTGTGACCGCGCTCACTTCCGCACGTCAGCACGAGTCCTGTCATGTCCACCGCGTTGATCTGGACCATCTTGACGCCGATTCACGAGTTGCTCGTGATGTACGCGGTTTACACCGTCCTGCGGCGTCCTCGCGAGCCGCGGGCCATGCTAGCCTGGATTCTCGCCCTGATCTTCCTGCCCGTGCTGGGCCTGGTGCTCTATGTGCTGATCGGCGAGCCTCGCTTGCATCGCACGCGCCGTCGTCGCCGGCGGCGTCGCATCCGGTTCATCCAAACCATGCGCCGCCAGGCCGAACTCCGGGCCGGCCGATCGGGCCGGGCCTCGCACAGCGAAAACCGCGCCATCGACTCGTTCATGAAATTGGTCGGCCGCATCGGCGGGTTGCCGCCGACCGCGGGCAATGACGTGGTCGTGCACCACGACTCGGAAAAGATGTTTCTCGAGCTGAGCCTGGCGATTCAGTCGGCCCGGTCGCACGTGCACATGGAGTACTACATCTACCAGCCCGACGAGACCGGCCGGGCCATCCGCGATCTGCTCGTGGCCAAGGCTCGCGAAGGGGTCAAGTGCCGACTTCTGCTGGATTTCGTGGGCTCCTGGAAGCTGTTCCCGCGATTTCTGCGGCCGCTGCGCGAAGCAGGCGTCGAAGTGGTCTTCTTCATGCCCGTGCTGCCCTGGCGCGGACGCTGGCGGGTGAATTTCCGCAACCATCGCAAGATTGTGGTCATCGACGGCAAGATCGGTTTCACCGGCAGCCAGAACATCGGCGACGAGTACGCCGGCCGGCACCACGTGGAATGGCGCGATACGCACGTGCGCGTGACTGGTCCCGCCGTCCACCACCTGCAGGAGATCTTCATCGAGGACTGGTATTTCGCCAGTCGCCGACAGATCGACCAGGATCTGAGTGCTTATTTTCCGCTGCCTTCGGCCGAGGGTGGCCAACTCGTCCAGGTCGTGCCGTCGGGACCGGACCGCGAATCCAACGTGTTGCACCTGCTCCTGCTGGGCGCGATCGGCGCCGCTCGCGAGAGTCTGTCCATCGCCACGCCGTACTTCGTCCCCGATCAGGCGATGATCATGAGCCTGCAGTCGGCCGCGTATCGCGGCGTTCGCGTGCGGTTGCTCATTCCCTCGCAGAACGACCACAAGATCGTGCTGTGGGCGGGACGCACCTACTACAACGAAATTATCCAGTCGGGCATCGAGGTCTACGAGTACAGCCAAGCGATGCTGCACTCGAAAGTGATCGTGGTGGATGACGTGCTCGCCCTCGTGGGCTCGGCCAACTTCGACGAGCGCAGCCTGCGGCTGAATTTCGAGGTGTCTATGGTGCTCTATGGACCGGAGTTGGCCGGCTCGCTATACCAGGATTTCGAGACGCTCCTGCAGGAAGCCAAACGCATCAGCGTACGGCATCACGATGGGCCTATCGAGAACATCAAGCTGGGCCTGGCCCGGTTGATTTCGCCGTTGTTGTGAAACCGCAGGCCTGAGGCCCAGGCTTGAGTCCTGCGACCTGAGGCTTGAGGGCACGGGGGCGGGCGTCTCGCCCCCTCGGAGGCGGCCAAGATGCCTGTCCCCCCGAGACCACAGGTGGGCAAACGGCCTTTGGATGCTCCAGGATGAGTGCTATGACTGATTCGGATCAGTCTGCACGTGCATTGCCTGAGGCTTGACGAGATGAGAGGCGGGCGAGACGCCCGCCCCCCGAAAACGAGTACCATGACCGATCCGGATCAAATTGCGCGGGTGTTGCAGCGTTTAGCCGAGCAGCGGATCAGCGAGGCCATGGAGGCGGGGGCGTTCGACAACCTCGCCGGGATGGGTCGGCCGCTGGCTGACCTGGACGAGCCGTACGACGAGATGTGGTGGGTTCGAAAGTGGCTGAGCCGCGAACGGAACGGCGATTTCGAGCGGCAACCGGGCGACAAACGTTATCATCGTATTGCGGCGGTCGAGACGGTTCGAATGACGGAGAGAAAGGCCTGAGGCTTGAGATCGGAGGCTTGAGGGCACGGGGGGCGGGAGTCTCGCCCGCCTCGGAGGCGGTCATGATGTTCGTTCCCCCGAAACCGCCGCCAGGCGAAAGATCAGTCTGCACGTGCGTTGCCTCAGGCTTGACGAAATGGAGGTGGGCGAGACGCCCGCCCCCCTGGAGTGGCGCATTCGCGAAAGGGGATGGGGACATGCCATCGATCGGCTGGTCTGCTCGTTGGGTGGTCTCGGCGGTGTTGGCGACGACAGCGGTGGGGACGGCTCGCGCGGCTGAGCCGGTCGAGGCTGTGAGCCGCCGGCGCGGTACGCCGGTGTTCGTCGAGGACGTTAACCGAACCGCTCGCGAATTGACCATACGGCTGTCGGGTCCGGATGCGGTTTCGCCTCCACGTCTCCAGCTGAAATCGACGCTGGACGGCCTGGACGTACCCGTTTCGCCGAGCGAGTTTCGCACGGCCTGGCATTATCCGCCCGTGCTGCAGGGTTTGACCGGCAACTGTTGGGCCTACGGCTCCACCTCGTATCTCGAATCCGAAATCCATCGGCTGTCCGGTCATCAGATCAAGCTGTCCGAAATGCACACGGTGTATTGGGAGTACGTCGAGAAAGCCCGACGCTTCGTGCGCGAGCGAGGCAAATCCGCCGTGCCGCGAGGCTCCGAGGCGAACGCCACGCTCCGGATTTGGAAGGAGTACGGCGTCGTGCCTGCGGATGCGTACACCGGCTTGCCTGCGGGTCGCGACTTTCACGCCGACCGCAAGATGTACGATGCGATCGTCGCGCGTCTCAACGCGGCGGCCGGCCGAGGTGACTGGAACGAGGAGAAGATCATCGCTGCCGTGCGCTCGATTCTCGACAAACACATGGGGCGGCCACCCGAGCGCATCAAGGTGAACGGTGAATCCATGACGCCGCGCGAGTACCTCGACCGCGTCGTGCGCCTGAACCTGGACGACTACGTCTGCGTTCAATCGTTCATGCAGCATCCTTGGTACAGCTGGTGCAAGTTCGACGTGCCCGACAACTGGTGGCATTCACGCGAGTACTACAACGTGCCGCTGACAGATTTCGTCCGGCTGGTCCGCGAGGCGACGGCCGCCGGCCACACCGTTTGCATTAACATCGACGATGGCGAGCCGGGCTGGCTGCCCAGCCAGGACGTGGCCTTCATTCCGTCGTTCGATATTCCGCCCGAGGCCATCGACGACGACGCCCGCCAACTGCGGTTCACCAACGGAAGCACGACCGACGACCATGTAGTCCATCTGGTGGGATATGGCGCGGGCTCCGGGCGCGACTTCGACGAGCTCGAACGCTGGTATCTGATCAAGGACTCGGGCACGTACTGCCGTAACGGCCGGCACGGCGGCTACATGTTCTATCACGAGGACTATATTCGCCTGAAGACGCTCTGCCTCATGCTCCACCGCGGCGTCGTCGAAAAGGCGCTGGGCAGATCCCTCGCTCCCCCCGCGAGCCCGCGATAGGCGCACGCGCTGTGGTGCACGCTTCCAGCGTGCTTGTGCAGGCAAGATGCCTGCACCACAATGCCTACTGCTCGATCGGGATTAACTGCGCCTTGCGTCCATGCTCGGCCACGAGTCGAAACGGCTTGCCCGCCAGCCAAATGCGGTCCACCTCGATGCGCGACCAGTGCTCGGGCAGACAGGCCTCGTAGGCGAGCCAATTGTCGCGTTCGAATCGTAGGCCGGTCATGCCCATCATGACCGTCTGGAGCATGCCGCCCATGGTCGTGATGAAGCAGGTCGTCGTTTCCCCGCTGAACTCCAGGCCCATACCCCAGACCGGCTCGCTCTCCTCCTTGATGAGCCGATGGAGGAGCATGTAGGTACCCTTGCGGTCGCCCAGAAACGCACCGTCGCCGATGGTCAGCGACGTGCCCATGTTCAGCCGTTCGGTCGGGCCGAGCTGCGACATGAAAAAGTCATACGTCCGGCGCAGACGCTCGCGGCCGAGCGGCATGTCGAAGGGGAAGCCGAGCATGAACATGTCGGTAGGGGCGCCCGACACCCAGCCCTTGTCGTGCATCCAGATGATGTCGCCCTCTATGCCCGAGTCCGCCGGAGCGGGACCGCTGGGGATCACGAGCTTTTCCGCGATCTCGGCCCAGCGAGGATCGGGTTGCTCACCCACCAGTTGCGCGCAGCGCACGCCGTACCGCAGGGCCTGGGCGCACACGCCGTTGACGTAGGAGCTGTTGTTGAGCAGCAGGTCTCCCTCGTACGAAGAGATCACGTCATGCAGTTCGTAACCGCGGTCGGTCTTGATGACGCGTCCGGTGATCCACTGACAGACGGCCTCAAGGATGGGCCAGGTTACCCGGCGGGCGTGAGCCGCGTCGCCGGCGGCCTGCTGATACCACCAGGCGCCGACGGCCACGCAGGGCGTGCTGTGGTGCTCGGCCCAGCCGGTGGAGACGAATGAGGGCGTGGCTTCCGCGCCCGTGCTGTCGGACTCCCATGGGTACATGGCGCCGGGATAGCCGAAGAGCTGGGCCCGCTTGCGGGCGGCCTCGAGATGCCGCGCTCGATACTCGATGGTGGCGTACGCGGTTTTCGGATCGATCAACACGAGCGCCGGCATCATGTAAATGTCGGTGTCCCAGAACACGTGCCCGTAATAGTTGAGCACTTGCGACAAGCCGAAGGGCGGAATACTCGTACGGCAGGAAGCGTGCGCGCTGGAGAACAGGTAATACAAGCAGCCGTCGAGGTATCGCTGGGCCACGTCGTCGCCGGTCACCTTGATCCGCGATTTCCAGATCTCAGCCCATTCGGCGCGGTTCTCGCGGCGCAGCCGATGGAAACCGATCGCCGCCGTCCAATTGACCAGCCGACATGAATCCAAATCCGGTTCGGGGTGATACTCGGAGGTCACGGTGGCGGCCAGCGTGCGGATCACCACCTTCTGGCCGGCGGAGACGCGCAGGCGGAACTGCCGCGCGGTCTGGTCAGCACCGGCGGCGAACGGTAATCGCTCGGCCTCGATGTTCGTCTGCACTTTCAGCGTGATGCCACAACGACTTCGCCCGGTGGTCAAGCCCAGCATGATGTCGGCCACGCCCTGGTTTTGTGACGGCATGGCGGCGTAGACGCGGCTCTCGGCCGGGCAGGGCACGCGTGATTCGACGATCCACTCGCCGGCCCGCGGCGCCGTCAGTTCGATCTGTTGACACGCCACTACCGGGCAGCGCCGGGACACAAACTGGAGCACGGTCGCCGGCACCATGTCACCGCCGAGCGGGATCAACATCTCCGTGGTCAACTCGCCGCACGAAAGGCTCAACGTTTGTTTGAGCGTTTTCGCAGCGATGTTGTCCGGAGAGCCGGCCGGTGCATCCGCCATCCGCAACGTCGTGGCAAACGGATAGGGGGCATATGCAAGACACTCGAACTGCTCCTCGCGAAACCCCATCACGTAGCCGCTGGCCGCCGCCTGGCCCGGCGCGAGCGGGTTGGTCGGAATGCGGTAACCGATCAAGCCGTTGCCAATATAGGCAGGGGGTTGCCCCTCCGGGAACGACTCGACCGCGCGCACGATCTCGGCCGCCTTAGCCGAAAACCCGCCAGCGAGTATGGGGGCGATCATCCCTGCGAAGGCGAGAATCCGTGAAATGCGCATCATAGGCGTGCTCGCGACTGCGGTCCGGTTACAATTCGACCGGCACGGCCCGCCGCAGACTCGGGCCGCGGTGGAAGTCCCATCATGCTGGGCGAAGTTACTGCCGCGAATGCGCGTCCGCAAGCGGGCCGCGGGGGTTTTCACTCCCGCGAAGAGTTTGCCCTCGCACTCGGTTTGGGCCACAATGGCACGGAACGTCGAGGTCATGCGGAATGGCTGGGCAGAAGTCGCCACGACCGGAGAGGTTATCGCCCCTCAGGAGCATCGCGCTGCTGATGCTCATGCTGGCAGCGGCAGTGCCGCTCCAGGCGGCGAGCAAGGAGCAGTCCATTGAGGTCGTATACAAGCAGACTCGGACGCTGCGCGTTTTCGGCGAAGACGAGCGACAGCCGATTCACGACACGACGCAGTTGCCGTGGTCGGCGATCGGCCGGATCGAGTCGGTGTGGTATCGCGACGGCGTCACCATCATGAGCACGGCTACCGGCACGCTCATCGGCAATCGCGTGGTGCTCACGGGTGGGCACTGCATCTACGACCAGGAGGACGGCTGGGCCGACCAGGTTGCGTTCATTCCCGGCAAGAACGGCGACGCCGAACCGTTCGGCCGGGCATACTCCGTTCGCAACATCACGCAGCGAGCTTGGGTGGAGGAGGGGGACAGTCGGTACGATTTGGGCATGATCGTGCTCGACGAGCCGCTGGGCGAGCGGGCCGGCTTCATGTCGGTAGCCGTCGAGTCGGTAGCGTTCTTCAACCAGCGGACGCTCAACAGCGCCGGCTACCCGGGCGAAGTCATGCCGGGCGATCGACCGTTCTATGTCTTCGGCCAGACGCTCGATTTCACCGACGGCCTGATCCGCCACATGCTCGACTCCGAGCCCGGCCAGAGCGGGTCGCCGCTGTGGTATCTCGAGACGGAGTCCTCCGACCGCCGCATCGTCGGCGTGCTCACGGGCACGCGCGAGGTCACCGTAGGCGGACAACTGCTCGAGTCCTACAACGTGGCTGTTCGCATCAACGAGGGGTTCGCCGACTGGATCAACGAGACGTTGAGCCGGTATGACACGGTGGTTCAAGACATCGCGGTGGGCGAGAGCAGTCCCACCGTTCAGCCCGCCTGCGGCGCCGGTCTGCCGGGCGGAGCGGTCATGGCCATCCTCCTGCTCATGATGCTGTCGTCTCTGACGGTGCGGTACCCGAGGCTTCAGGTCCGCCGGCGAGACGCCTACAATTCGACGTGCCCAGGGGGCTGAAATCCCAACTATTTGTGATCGCAGGACTTGGCCGTTATATTGACGGCTCGCCCGGGCTCGTCCGGTTGACGATCGGGCGGAGTTCGCCGGGCCCGCGGGTGTGTCCGCGGCGATGAGCGTCCTGCCCGTCGCGCTGTCGGGCTGAGCGCGTCCGGCGCTAATTCGAGTACATCGGAAAACCGCGGAAACACACGCGAAAGCCGTTCCAACAACAGGAGTGTGCCATGCAGTTTGAGGATCCCGCCCGTACGCTCGAGGACCTTTCGGCCCGGATCATCGCGATCCGGGACTCTCTTTGACTTGCCGGCACGCATCGCCCGCCGCAAGGAACTCGAGGAAAAGATGGCCTCGCCGGGTTTTTGGGATAACCCGGAGAAGGCCCGCGAGATCGTCGGCGAGCTCAAATCGCTCAAGGCCGTGACCGACCAGGTCCAGAACGTGGCCAAGCGGACGGAGGATGCTCAGGTCCTGTTGGAGCTGGCCAAGGAGGCGAATGACGCCGCCAGCTTCCGCGAGGTGGACTCGGAGTTGGTCGCCATCAAGGATCAGCTCGAGAAAGTCGAGCTGATGACGCTGCTGTCGGGCAAGAACGACCAGCGGGACTGCTTCTTCAGCATCCAGGCCGGCGCGGGCGGAACGGAAGCCTGCGATTGGGCCGAGATGCTCTTGCGCATGTACCTGCGCTACTTCGAACGGAACGACTACACCGTGGAAGAGCTGGCGCGGACCGATGGTGAAGGGGCCGGCATCCGCAGCATCACACTGAAGGTGCAGGGCTTTTACGCCATGGGTTACCTGTCGTGCGAGCGAGGCGTGCACCGGCTGGTGCGGATCAGCCCGTTCGACGCCAACCAACGGCGGCACACCAGCTTCGCGGCCGTGGACGTCCTGCCTGTCCTGGAAGACATCGACGTCAATCTGACCGATGACGTGCTCGACATCGTCTTCTTCAAGCGATCTGCCGGTGCGGGCGGTCAGAACGTGAACAAGGTTTCGACCGCTGTTCGCATCAAGCACATTCCGACCGGCATCACCGTCGAGTGCGTCAACGAGCGCAGCCAGGCTCAGAACAAGCGAGTGGCCCTGGCCATTCTGCAATCCAAGATCGAGCGACTCGAACAGGAGAAGCGCGACCAGGAGATGCAGAAGCTCTACGGCGACCGCGGCGAGATCGCCTGGGGCAGCCAGATTCGCAGCTACGTCCTGGACGACCGGCGGGTGAAGGATCACCGCACGGGCCTGGAGACGGGCAACCCCGAGCGCGTGCTCGACGGAGACCTGCAGGCGTTCATCGAGGCGGAACTGCGGCGCAAAGCCGCGGCCAAGAAGAAGGCGTAAGGCCGAGAGTTTGAACCCAGTATCCCATCTTTCATTCGGAGGACGACGAAGCCGCCTCCGAATGAAAGATGGGAAGATCAGGCAATTACGGACCTTCCACGCGACTCCATCGCCTGCGACGACGGACCATCACCCTTTCTACGGCGAAACGGCACCCGCTCGCCCGATGCTCACCGCCCGAAAAAAAGGCTTTTTTCCGTTACCGCGGGATCGCCACTCGATATACTGTCTGGCGAATCCATTCGGGCCGTTCCTCCAGCCCTGATTGTAAAGGGGCCTGTCATGTCAGAAGCGTATGTGGAAGCGCGTCTGCTCCGCGGGCGGGTCCTCCGGCACAAGCATCGCCTGGTCGTTTGCGTGCTTGGTTTGGCGATGGCCGCGACGGCCGTGCTGCTTCGTGACGCGGAGATCGGGGGCCTCGGCCACAGCACGCCGTACATGGCGGTCTACCCGGTGGTGATGTTGATCGCGTTCTACCTGGGCATCGGCCCGGGTCTGGTGGCGGCCATGGCCGGCCTGGCACTGACCGACGCATGGCTGGCCGGATCCTTGCACGCGTCGCTTCTACACGCAGACGGCATCCTCGGGGCGGCCGTCCTGCTGCTCAGCAGCGGATTGCTGGGCCACGTGGGCCAGACGCTGCGGCGCGAGCGGGATCGCGTGGCCACCGTTCTGGAGCGCGTGACGGACGCGTTCTTCGCCCTCGATCCGGATTGGCGGTTCATCTATCTGAATCGTGAAGCGGAAGTTCTGCTCGGTTCGGGCCGCAAGCTGATCGGCCAATACATCTGGGACTGCTTCCCGCAGGCTGCCGGATCGGAGATCCACTGCAACTGCAAGCAGGCGGTGCAGCGACAGATGCCGGTTCACTTCGAGTCGTACTACGAGCCGCACGGACGCTGGTACGAGATTCGCGCTTACCCGGATGCGAAAGGCTTGTCGGTTTATTTCACCGACGTGACACACCGTCGAAAGGCCGAAGAAGCGCTGAAGCGCGCCGACGAGCAGCTTCGCGCGGCCGCGATCGCCGCTCATGCCGTCATGTTCAATCTGGACCTCGTCTCGGGCAAGGTGCGGTGGAGCGGCGACTACGCCCAGGTGTTCGGCATCGATCGCGAACAAGTCGAATTGCAGGAGGCGGTGGCCGGCGTGCATGCCGACGATCGCGAACGTGTACAACAGCGCCTGGCCCAGTGCCTGGCGGAACAATGCGACAGTCTGGAGGAGGAGTTTCGCTTCGTTCGTCCGAACGGCACGGTGGTGTGGGTCGCCGGCCGAGGCAGGATTCTGTACTCGCCGGAGGGCAAGCCGACGTCCATGGCCGGCCTATGCTCCGACGTGACCGCACGTCATGAGGCCGAGGATCGTCTGCGGGAAAGCGAGGAGCGCTTCCGCGTTCTGGCCTCGTCGAGCTTCGAAGGGATTTGCATCAGCGATAACGGATTCATCCGGGATTGCAACGACCAGTTCGCCCACACGCTCGGTTACACGCGGGCTGAGTTGTTGGGGCAGGCCATTCTCGGTCTGTTCCCCGAGCGGGCATGGGAACGGATCATGGCCGAGATCGGGCAGGAAGATGAGTTGACCGTCGATCACGAGGTGTTGTGTAAGGACGGCACCCGCCGGCACATCGAGGCGCACAGCCGCACAGTGTGGGACCGGGGCCGCCCGCTTCGCATCACGGTCACGCGCGACATCACGCAGCGCAAGAAGGCCGAACAAAAGTTGCGGGAGAGCCGCGAGATGTTCCGGGCCATGGGCGAGGCCATCGACTACGGCGTATGGATGTGCAGCGCTGACGGCCAGGTGGAGTACGTGAGCGAGTCGTTTCTCGACCTGCTCGGGATGACGCTGGAAGAAGTGCGCGCATACGGCTGGGCGGGCCGAATGTCGACCGAACACGCGGCATCGATCAGCGAGCGGTGGAACCGTTGCCTTCGCGAGGGCGGACTCTGGGAGGCGGAGTATTGCATTCGCGATCACCAGGGCTGCATGCATACTGTGCTGGCCCGCGGCAAGCCCGTCCGCGACGAGCAGGGGCGGATCACGTGCTGGGTCGGAATCCACCTGGACATCACCGACCGCGAGCGGGCGGAACGAGAGCGTCAGGTGCTGCTCGAGGCCGAGCGAGCGGCCCGCGCCGAGGCGGAACGGTTGAATCGAATCAAAGACGAATTCCTCGCCACGATCTCTCACGAACTGCGCAATCCACTCAACGCGATCCTGGGCTGGGCGCGTCTGTTGGTGCGCGGGCCGTTGCAGGACGCAGCCTATGGGGCGCGGATCATCGAGCGGAATGCTACTACGTTGGCGCAGTTGGTGGAGGATTTGCTCGACATGGGCAGAATCGTCTCCGGCAAGATCCGGCTGAATCTGCGGAACGTTGAGCCGGAACCGCTGATTCGCGGCGTGATCGAGAGTTTTCAGCCCGCGCTGCAAGCGAAGCGGCTGACACTGAACGAGGAGTATGTCGCGCCCCTGGGGCGGATTCGCTGCGATCCGGGGCGGGTTCAGCAGATTCTGTGGAACCTGCTTTCCAACGCGGTGAAATTCAGTCCGTCCGGGGGGACGATCACCGTTCGCGCCCGGCAGGCGGACGGCATTTTGCAGATCCAGGTCGAGGACACGGGCAAGGGGATTACCGCGGAGTTTTTGCCGCACGTCTTCGGCAAGTTTCTTCAGGCCGACGCTTCAACCACGCGTCAGCACGGCGGGCTGGGCCTGGGCTTGTCCATCGTCAAATACCTGGTCGAGCTGCATGGGGGAACGGTGCACGCCCACAGCGACGGCGAAGGACGAGGAGCGCGGTTCAGCGTGGATCTGCCCGTGTTGGCCGCCGGACTTGACGCATCGAGTGAAGAGGAGATCACCTCCGCCTCTGCGGACGCGGGCGGCGGAAGCACGCAGGTCTTCCCGCCGGGGCTGGCTGCGCTCGTCGTGGACGACGACGTGGAGGCGTGCGAATTGGTCGATCGCGTCCTGTCCGAAGCGGGCGTCTGCGTGCACCGGGCGCACTCGGTTCGCGAAGCGCTGGACGTGCTGTTCCGCGAAAAGCCGGACGTGCTGATCAGTGACATCGGAATGCCGGGTGAAGACGGCTACAGCCTCATCCGCCAGGTTCGGTCGGCCGGCGGATGGTGTGCGCACATGGCTTGCCTGGCTGTGACGGGCATGGCGCGCCCGGAAGATCGCGAGCGGGCGCTAGCTCAGGGCTTCGACTGTCACCTGGGAAAACCGGTGGATCCGGCTGCCCTTATTCGCTCCATCAGCGAACTGCTCATGCGCTCGGGACTCAAGACGTTGGAGACGCACAAGCACACGCAGCCGGAGTCGGTGACGCCGCTTGTGGAATCGGCGACTTCGTCCGTTGGGGCGGTGTCTTCCCAGCCGGTTCACATTCTGCTGGCTGAAGATCACCAGGCGATCGCCGAGATGCTGGAGATCACGCTGGCTGGCGAGGGCTACAGCGTGAGCGTGGCCGACAGCGTGAACGAAGCGATCGCTATTGCCCGCAAGCGGCCGATCGACTTACTGCTGAGCGACCTGCGCTTGCGCGACGGGACCGGCTGGGACCTGATGCGGCGACTCCGCCAGGTGCGGCTCGTCCCGGCCATCGCCATGAGCGGTTACTCGGACAAGGCGTACGTCGAACAGAGCCGCTCGGCGGGTTTCGCCGACTATCTGGTCAAACCTCTCGACGAAGAAGTGCTCCTGACCGCCGTCCGACGCGTGTTAGCCGACTCGCGCCGCTTGTCCGCTGCGCTTGAGACTCAATCACAATCAACGACCGCCTCTACATCGGCTGGTTAAACCGGTAGCTGTCTCACAAACGCTGCGCTTTCGCAAGAATTGGGCTTGCCAACCTGTTGGGATGTCCGGTATCCTGCTTCGTGCAGTATTTCACAAATCGGTACCAGATGTAGCACCTTCGAGTCGGCACCTCGTATCGGACCTGAGCAGGGATCGGCACCACCCGCGGAACTGGGGGGTGTTGCGATACTCCATTACAGCGCACATCTCCGAGGGAGTCATGGCCGACGATCTCGCCTCCATCGTGGCGGACATCTGCGACGCCTACGCCCATGATCGCACGCGACTCGTGGACATCGTCCGCGACGTGCAAGCCCGTTGCGGCTGCATTGACAGCCGAGCAATGGGGCTGATCGCTGAACGGCTCTCGATCCGCCGCGTGGAAGTGGAAGCTGTGGTCTCGTTCTACGCTTTCCTCTCGGACAAGCCCACAGGCCGAGTTGTCATCCGATTGTGCAACGACATCGTCGATCGGCTTCAGGGCGTTGATCGCGTGGCGGAGGCGTTCTCGCGGGCGCTGGGCGTCGGTTTCGGCCAGACCACGCCAGACGGCAGGATTCGCCTCGAGCACACACCATGCATCGGCATGTGCGACCAGGCACCGGCTGCGTTGATCAATGACGTGGTCTTCACCGAACTGTCGAGCGATGAGGCAACCGAAATCGCGCGCAAGCTTCAGGCCGGCGCGACGCCCGAGCAATTGGTGCGCCGGTTCGGCGACGGAAACAACGCTCACGAGCTGGTGCGGTCCATGGTGATGAACAACTTGCGGCGCACCGGCCCGGTGGTGTTCGCACCGCTCGAACCGGGCCAGGCGCTCGGCAAGGCGTTGGCACTGTCGCCGGCGGAAGTGATTCGCGACATCAAGACTGCGCGGTTGCGAGGCCGCGGCGGGGCGGGCTTCCCGGTGGGCATGAAATGGGAGTTCACTCGGGCCGCCGAAGGGTCCCGTCGGTACGTGCTCTGCAACGCCGACGAGGGCGAGCCGGGCACGTTCAAGGATCGGGTCATTCTGACCGAGTGTCCCGACCTGGTCTTTGAAGGCATGACCATCGCCGGGTACGCGATCGGCAGCGATACGGGCATCGTCTATCTGCGTGCGGAATACGCGTATCTTCGCCGTTTTCTCGAACACGTGCTGGCCGAGCGGCGGGCCAAGGGGCTTCTCGGCAAAAACGTTGGCGGCAAGGCCGGCTTCGACTTCGACATTCGCATTCAGATGGGGGCGGGATCTTACCTGTGCGGCGAAGAGACCGCCATGATCAACTCCTGCCAGGGCCTGCCCGGCGAACCTCGTAACCGTCCGCCCTTCCCGGCCCGCAAAGGCTATCTCGATTGTCCCACAACCGTGAACAACGTCGAGACGTTCTGTTGCGCGGCTCGCATCCTGGAGAAGGGCCCGGGCTGGTTCAACCAGATCGGCACGCCGGGCAGCGCGGGTACGAAGGTGCTGAGTATCTCGGGCGACTGCAAGAGCCCCGGCGTGTACGAACTGCCGTTCGGTGTCACAGTGAGAGAGTTGCTCGAGCTGGTCGGCGCTGAGGACGCCTTCGCCGTCCAGATCGGCGGCCCCAGCGGCCAGATGATCGCCGCGGCTGAGTTCGACCGCTCCATCTGCTATGACGATCTGGCCACGGGCGGGGCGGTGACCATCTTCGGACCCCATCGCGACATCCTGCAGATCGTCGATGCCTACTTGGAGTTCTTCACGGAAGAGAGTTGCGGCTTCTGTACGCCGTGCCGCGTGGGCAACGTGCTCTTGCGAGAGCGGATTGGCAAGATCATGCGCGGACAGGGCGCGCCGGCCGATCTGGACTACCTGCAGGGACTGGGCCGAACCATGAAAGCCACCGCCCGCTGCGGGTTGGGACAGACGTCGGCCAATCCGGTGCTCTCGACGTTGCGCCACTTCCGCGGACTGTACGAGGCATTGGTTCGCGATGAGCAGCCGGGGCTGCGGCGGTCGTTCAGTCTGAAGGCGGCGCTGGAGCCGGCGGCGATGATCGCGAACCGGCCGGCGGTTCGGGCGTAGTCCTCGCGCAGATCGGACGTGTGCGGGTGCAGGCGAGCAAGCGTTCAGGGGCAGGTCATGAGTCAGGCCATCACTTTTCTTCTGGACGGGATCGAAATTGCGGCCGAGCCGGATCAAACGATCTTGGAAGCCGCCGATGCCGCCGGCGTCTACATTCCGCGGTTATGCGCGATGAAGTGGCTGTCGCCCTCGGGCAGTTGCCGGATCTGCACGGTGCTGGTCAACGGACGCCCGCAGGCGGCCTGCACGCAACCGGTCGCGCCGGGGATCGTGGTCGAGAACGACACCGAGCAGCTCAACGCCTGGCGCCGCGACCTGGTGGAGATGCTGCTGGTCGAGGGCAATCACTACTGCATGTTCTGCGAGAAGAGCGGCTTCTGCGAGCTGCAGGCGCTGGCGTACCGGTTCGGGATCACCGCCCCCAAGTACCCGTACCGGTTTCCACGGCGAGAGGTGGACGCCTCGCATCCCGACGTGTTCCTCGACCGCAATCGCTGCGTGCTTTGCGGGCGATGCCTGAGAGCGTCCGCCGAGATGGACGGGAAAGGAGTTTTCGGCCTGGTGGGCCGCGGATCGCATCGACTTCTCAGCGTCAATGCAGAGGACGGGCTGGCCGGGACCGATCTGGCGGCCACCGACCGCGCGGTGTCGGCGTGTCCGACGGGCGCGTTGCTGCCCAAGCGGGTGGGCTTTGCCGTGCCGGTGGGGCAGCGCAAGTTCGATCGGGAGATGATCGGGGCCGATATCCAGGCCGTGCGAACCTAAAAACGTTTCCGCCGCGCGATGTTGTTGTGGTGCAGGCATCCAGCCGGCACTGTGCACGCTGGAAGCGTGCACCACAAAGCAGTGTGCGCTACGACGCGTATCCATGCGTTCGCAAGGCTGAATTCAAGAAGGCGTGAGCCATGAGCAAACCGAAGGTTGCGACGACATCACTGGCCGGGTGTTTCGGTTGCCACATGTCGCTGCTGGACATCGACGATCGCATCCTGAAGTTGATCGACCTGGTTCAGTTCGACAAATCGCCGATCAACGATTTCAAGACGTTCAAGGGGCGTTGCGCGGTGGGGCTGATTGAGGGCGGCTGCGCTAACGAAGAGAACGTGCACGTACTGGAAGCGTTTCGCAAGCACTGTGACGTGCTGATCTCGGTGGGCGATTGCGCGATCATGGGCGGCATCCCGGCCATGCGGAACACACTCGCGCTCGACGAATGCCTGGCCGAAGCGTATCTCCACGGCCCGACGGTGTATAACCCCGAGCGGCAAATTCCGAACGATCCGGAGATTCCGCTCATGCTCGACAAGGTGTATCCGTGTCACGAGGTGGTGAAGATCGACTACCACCTGCCGGGTTGTCCGCCTTCGGCCGACACGTTGTGGCAGGCGTTGACCGCGCTGTTGACGAATCAGCCGCTGAAGTTGCCGTACGAGTTGGTGAAGTATGATTAGGCAGTGGTCAGTTGTCAGTAGTCAGTTGTTGGGTCCTTGGTCCTTTGGTTCGTGGTGAGTGTGCCGGTCGTCTGTGGGGCGCGGGTTCAAGTACTGAATGCTTCCACCACTGACCAATGGACTAATGACCCGACCACTGACAACTGGCTACTGACAACGGCCCACTCCGGGAGCCACTCATGATTGCGACGCAGAGCCGAAAAAAGATCGTCATCGAACCGCTGACGCGCGTGGAGGGTCACGGCAAGGTGACGATCTGGCTCGACGAGAACAACCAGGTTCAGCAGGCCCGGTTGCACGTGGTCGAGTTTCGCGGGTTCGAACGGTTCATCCAGGGGCGGTTGTATCATGAAGTGCCCGTGCTCGTGCAGCGGCTGTGTGGCATCTGCCCGGTGAGCCATCATCTGGCGGCGGCCAAGGCCATGGATGTCATCGTGGGGGCGGATCAGCTCACGCCGACGGCCGAGAAGATGCGCCGCCTCATGCATTACGGGCAGCTGTTTCAGTCGCACGCCCTGCATTTCTTCCACCTGGTTTCGCCCGACCTGCTGTTCGGTTTCGACGCTGACCCGGCCGTGCGCAACGTGATCGGCGTGGCAGCCAAACACCCGGAACTGGCCCTGCAGGGCGTGATGATGCGCAAGTTCGGCCAGGAGATCATCCACGCCACGGCGGGCAAGAGAATCCATGGCACGGGAGCGATTCCCGGCGGTGTCAACAAAAACCTCTCCATCGCTGAGCGTGACGCGCTGCTCGAAAACGTTGAACAGATGGTGGAATGGGCCCAGGAGGCGCTGAAGCTGGCCCGGGACTACAGCGTGGCCAACTTCGAGCGGCTGGCGTCCTTCGGATCGTTTCCGTCGAATCATCTGTCGCTGGTTCGTGCCAACGGGGCCATGGATCTGTATCACGGGAAGCTGCGAGCCATAACCGCGGACGGCGAGCGCATCTTCGACCAGGTCGATTGCGTCCACTATCTGGATTACATCGCCGAGGAAGTGCGGCCCTGGTCATACATGAAGTTTCCGTTCATCAAGTCGCTGGGACCGCGGGAGGGCTGGTACCGTGTGGGGCCGCTGGCCCGACTCAACACGTGCGACTTCATTGACACGCCGCAGGCCGAAGCCGCCCGCAAGGAGTTCATGGCGATTACGCAGGACCGGCCGAACAACATCACCATGGCCTATCACTGGGCCCGCATGGTCGAGTTGCTGCACGCGATCGAGAAGATTCAGACGTTGCTACACGACCGCGACCTGCAGGGCACGGAACTGGTGGTCAAGGGCGAGCGCCGGGACGAGGGGATCGGTGTGGTCGAGGCGCCGCGCGGAACGCTCTTCCATCACTACCGCGTGGACCGCAACGATCAGGTGACCATGGCCAACCTGATCGTCTCGACGACGCACAACAATGAGCCGATCAACCGGGCGGTGGAGAAGGTCGCCCGCGATCACCTGTCGGGGACGAAGATCACGGAAGGGCTACTCAACCACGTGGAGGTGGCCATCCGAGCGTACGATCCCTGCCTCTCGTGCGCGACGCACGCTTTGGGACAGATGGCGTTGCGGATCGAGCTTGTCGGGCCGGATGGTCGAATCCTCGACGCCCGGGCGAGGTAGTTTCGAGCCGGCCGGGGATCCGGTACGCTGTGGGGTCGGTCGGAGGGGGCGTCGTCCTCGTTGACGCTCCGGCCGCGGTTGACCGGGGAATAAGCCCACAGCGGGTTGTCAGGGAGGGAAGAAGCATTGGTACGTCTTGCAGGACCGCTTCGGATCCTGGTATTGGGCTGCGGAGATCCGGACGGCGGTGATGATGCCCTCGGCCCGGAGTTCGCTGAATCGATCGGCCGGCTGAATCTGCCCGGTGTGAACGTCGAAATTGCCGACGCGCTTACGCTCGAGCACGCCCAACTGGTCTGGCAGCAGGAGGTCGTCATCTTCGCACGGGCAGGCTGCGGGCTCGCGTCGCCGTTCACGTTCAAGTCGCTGGGGGCCGCAAAGGCAGCGACACCGTGGGCCGGTGGACGGAACTGCGATCCGGTCTGGGCGGACGGGCCATCTGCATCGAAGGCGAGGGACCGACGTCCCCGCCGACCGGTCCGGTTCAACTGGGACAGTCTGGAGCCTGCCGAATTGTTGGAGCTGGCCGCTCGACTGTACGGCCGCGGGCCCGAGGCGTACGTCCTGACGATAGGCGGGGCGGAGGTCGCGGCGGATGGCCCGTTATCGGAAACGGCCCGGGCAAACCTGACCAAGGCGGTCGAGTTCGTGGAGGCCGCCATTCGCCTCCGGCTGGCGGCGTGATCGCCGCTGAAACGGCTGTCCGTGGCGCGGGCGTCCCCCGTTCAGAGGCGGGCAAGATGCCCGCCCCCCGAGGCATCGGGCAGTCGTGCCTGTTTCAGAGGCGGGCAAGATGCTCGCGTGCCGAGACACGCGCCGCCGGTGGGCGGATTGGAGAGGTGATATGCAGGACGGCAAACCGGTCATACTCGCCATCGACGATGATCAGGACGTGTTGGACGCATTGCGGATGGTCCTCGAGGCCAACGGCTACGTTATGGTCGAGGCCCACAGCGCGGAGGAGGGGCTCGAAAGCTACCGGCAAACCCGGCCCGATCTGCTCATCGTGGACCTCATGATGGAGGAGATCGACGCCGGCACGCGCTTCGTTCGCGAACTCCAGGCCCTGGGCAACACCGCTCCCATCTACATGCTCAGTTCCGTGGGCGACCATCTCCACGCCAACGCCGACTATGCCGCGCTGGGGCTGAGCGGCATTTTTCAAAAACCGCTCGATCCCGACACCCTGCTGGCCATTCTGCGGGCCAAGCTGAAGAGGTAGCCGGGCGGGGGGCAGGGGCGTGTGGACCGTGCCGGTCTGCGCGGCCGGAGGCGGGGCACCGGTCCGCGGCGAGGCCGCTTTTGGCCGTGGGCGCCCGCGCCGTTCGGGGGCGGCATTTTTACGCGCCTCCTGCGTGCGCCGGAGTTGCGAGTCCGCCCGGTTCGGATATGCTGGTTTGACCGGGAACGCTCGAGTTCATGGCGTGAAATGCAGGACCAGAGGCGAGGGAAATGGATCGTCGCGAAGTAGTGCTCGTCAACACCAATCGGATGCGGCCGCCGGTGTCGCCGATCGGATTGGATTACATCGGAGACTGGCTGGCTGAGGCCGATTATGACGTTCGATTGGTCGATCTGAACTTCGCCGAAGATCCGGCGGCCGAGATCACCGCCGCGCTGTCGGAGGCGGATCCCATTGCCGTCGGCGTGAGCTTCCGTAACACGGACGATTGTTACCTGCCCAGCGGACAATCCTTCGTTCCCCATCTGCGTGAAACGGTCAGCATCATCAAGTCGCATACGTCGGCTCCCATCGTGCTGGGCGGCTGCGGGTTCAGCATCTTCCCCGCGGAGATCATGAAGGAGTGCGACGTCTCGCTGGGCATCGTGGGCGACGGCGAGGAGGTCTTCGCTTCGCTGGTGGAATGCCTGGTGAAGCGGCGGGACTACTCCAAGCTGCCGCGCTTGGCCCGCCGCGACGCACAAGGTCGGACGGTGGTCAATCCGGCCATGTACGACGAAATTCTCGACATCCCGCCGCAACGGGCGACCATCGACAATGCCCGCTACTTCCGCGAGGGCGGTGTGGGCAACCTGGAGACCAAACGCGGCTGCCCGTCGAAGTGCCTGTATTGTGCCGATCCGATCGCCAAGGGCAGCATGGTGCGGCTGCGGCCGCCCGACCAGGTAGCCGACGAGGTCGAGGCGCTGCTCGATCAGGGCGTGGACGTCCTGCACATCTGCGATGCCGAGTTTAATCTGCCGCCGCAACATGCGATGGCCGTCTGCCAGGAACTGGTGGCACGGCAATTGGGGGACCGCGTGCGATGGTACTGCTACGCTTCGGTGCATCCGTTCTCGGACGAGCTGGCCGACATGATGCGGCAGGCGGGATGCGTCGGCATCAACTTCGGCGTGGACAGCGGATGCGATCGCATGCTCGCGGCGCTGAAGCGAGCGTATCGCCGCGAGGCCATCGCGGATGCGGTGCAGGCCTGCCGCAACGCCGGTATCACCGTCATGCTGGATCTGCTCTTCGGCGGGCCGGGCGAGGACGAGGCGTCGGTTCGCGAGTCGATCGAGTATGTCCGGGAACTGTCACCGGACCGGGTGGGGGCGCCGGTGGGGCTGCGCGTCTACCCGCGGACGCCGTTGGAGCGGCTGGTCAAATCCGAAGGCCCCATGGCCACCAACCCGAACCTGCGCGGGGTCCGTGAGAACAACGACAACTTCCTGTACCCGGTGTTCTATGTCGATCACCGGCTCGGGGAAGACCCGGTGCAACTGGTGCACGACCTGATCGGCGGCGACGAGCGGTTCTTCCCGCCGCCGCGGATCAAGGGGCCGGCCAATTACAACTACAACAACAACGACGTCCTGCAGCAGGCCATCCTTGCCGGCGAGCGGGGGGCGTACTGGGACATCCTGCGGCGGATTTCCAGCCCGCCTCGAGCCGAAGCCTAACCGACGATGCTGACGTGGGTCTGATGACGGGCTGTGCCGTTGGCGGCCCGGCGTGGCGGCCGATGCGCTGGCGGACGCTGGCGGCTGCACGTGCCGATCGTCAAACACTCGGTGGCGGTATCGCATGATGAGCCTCAGCACCCTGTTGAGCATGTGGCTGGTTCTGATGACGCCGCTCTATAGCGTGACGCCCCAGTCACAGCCCTCGGCCGAGTCCGTCGAGGCGCCGGCCGACGCCGTCCTGCCGGGCTTTCGTTCGCATGTGGAGCCCGTGGCCGGCGGCCGCATCGACTGGACGAAGGGCGTCATCCTGGCCGAGGGTACGGGCCGGGCCCGCAATACCAGTCCGCGGCAGAAGCTCATGGCCCTGCGGGCGGCCGAGCTGGTGGCGGCTCGAAACGCGCTGGCTGTCGCGCATGGCATTCGGATCGACGCCTCGGGACGGGTGGAAGCCATTCGTGACGGGCGTCTTCGCGTGCAGGGCATGGTGCAGGGGCAGCGGACCGTGCGAACGAACTGGCAGCCCTATGCCCGGCCGCCGCAAGCTCGGGTGACGCTCGAGGTTCCGCTGTGGGGTGCTCACGGTGTGGGGACGTTCCTGCAGCAGAGCCGGCAAGCTTCCGCGAGAGCCGGGCGGCCGAGGATCGCACTGGCGCAACAAACGGTCGCCGCGCCACCGGCCACGGTGGTGTTCGACGCACGCGGGCTGGACGTCCGCGCGTGCCTGCTGCCGGCCGTGATCGACACGGCAGGACGCGTTCTGTTTGATGAGGCGACGGTCGCGCCGGCTGCATCGCGTGGTTCGCCGCCGATTCGATACGTCGAATGGGATGCGACCATCGAGCCCACGGATGAGACGGTTCGGGTGATCAAAGTCTCGGCCCTGGCCGGAGCCGAGGGGACCGAACTCGTGGTCAGCGAAAACGCAGCCGAGAGGCTCGCCCGGGATCCTCGGGCGGTTGCCGCGCTGCGTGCCGGGCGCGTGTACGTGGCGGTGGGCCCGCGGGAATAAGGCATCGACCTCGCAACGAGCGCGGGATTCAGCCCTGCCGGTCCTTCCCTCAATCCCACGGAGATCCGCGGTTCGCTGGCAAGGGTACCCGGCGACGGCTATTATCCTGCTCGTGCAGAAGAATCCCGAAACCATGAAGGCGTTGGTCTACGATATCACGCCCGTCCGCTGGATGGCGTGCAAGGTCATCGGGTGGCGGCGACCGTCCGTGTTCTGGTCCGGGCTGTCGGGCCTGAAACTGCAACAGGTGCCCGTGCCGCAGCTGCCCTCGCCGCGATGGCTGCGACTGCGGCCGGTGCTGGGCGGGATCTGCGGTACCGATCTGGCCGCCATCACGCAGAAGCATCATCCAGCCAACATCCTGCAGATCTTCTCCGAACTGCCCGCCCAGTTGGGGCACGAGAACGTGTCCGTGGTGGAGTCGGTCGGGGCCGAGGTGTCGCGGTTCAAGCCGGGCGACCGGGTGATTGTCGAGCCGAGCTTGTCGTGTCGGCCGCGAGGAATCGATCCGCTGTGCCCGCAGTGCGCGGCGGGGCGGTTCACGCTTTGCTCGAACTTCCGCACGGGCCCGCTGCCGCGCGGTTCGATGATCGGCTGGAACGCGTTCACCGGCGGCAGTTGGAGCGAGTATTTCATCGCCCACGAGTCGCAGGTCTACCGCGTGCCCGACGCGATCGACGACGAACAAGCGGTACTGGTCGATCCGATCGCCGGAGCCATGCATGCCGTGTTGCGCCGGGTGCCCGCGGATGATGATCGTGTGTTGATTCTCGGCTCGGGGTTGTTGGGCATGGGCATCGCCATAAGCCTGCGGGCGCTGGGCAAGCACTGCCGACTGTACGCGATCACGCGGCATGGCCACCAGGCGGAACTCATGCGACGGGCGGGCGTGGACGAGATCATCCCGACGAGTCGAGGGGACAACCAGGCGCGGCGATACCATTCGGTGGCGGCGCGGATCGGAGGCACGGCGTTACCGTCGAAGTTCGGCCACCATGCGTTCGTGGGCGGATTCGACATGGTGTACGACTGCGTGGGCTCGGGCCAGTCGCTGACCGACGCCATGAAGTACGCCCGCTCGGGCGGCACGGTCGTGGAGGTGGGGACCTCGCAAATCGGCACGGTCGATACCTGCCCGCTGTGGTTCGACGAGCTGACGCTCATCGGGGCGAATGGTCGAGCATTCGAAGAGTATCAGGGCCGTCGGATGCACACGTACGAGGTGGTGCTCGAGCTGGTGCAGCAGGGCCGGCTCGACCTGCGCGGCCTGCTCACGCATCGGTTCCGCGTGGACCAGTATAAGGAGGCATTTGCCACCTTGGTCGATCGCGGCCGAACACGAGCGGTGAAGGTGGCGTTTGAAGGGGGGAAATGAGAGGGGAGGAGACAGGGGACCGAAGACAGGAGACAGAAGAGAAGACAGAAGACGGGAGAGGGGAGGAGACCGGACAGGATCATCGGGGCAGATGAGGGGCGCGTGGCCAGGTTGAGGGATCGTGAGTTTCGTCGCATCCTGATCATCAAGCCGAGTTCGTTCGGCGACGTGATCCATGCGCTACCCGTGCTTAACGGACTGCGACACCGCTATCCGCACGCGCACATCAGTTGGCTGGTGGCCGACAGCTGTGCGGGCCTTCTGGAGGGGCATCCGGCACTCGACGAGATCATCCGGTTCGACCGCAAGCGCTACGGCCAGATCGCCCGCAACCCCAGAGCGACACTCGAGTTCATCCAATTCATCCAGGATCTGCGAAGCCGGCGGTTCGATCTGATCGTCGATCTGCAAGGCCTGTTTCGCAGCGGGTTCCTGGCTCTGGTGACGGGAGCGCGAAACCGCGTGGGCTTTGCCAACGCTCGCGAGCTGGGCTGGATCTTCTACAACCACCGCGTGGATGTGCCCGACGCCGATATGCACGCCGTCGATCGCAATTATCTGTTCGGGCGCATGCTGGGATTTACCGGCCTGCCCATCCGGTTCGACCTGCCCGTGCGGCCGCAGACTCGTGAGACGATGATCGACCGGCTGGCTCGCGAGGGCATCCCGCGCGGCGAGGACTACCTGGTGGTCGGCCCGGGGACCCGCTGGGAGACCAAGCAGTGGCCGGCCGAGCACTTTGCCGCGGCCATCCGCGCGATTGCTGCCGAGCACGGGCTGCCGGTGGTACTGACGGGCATGCCCGAGGAACGCCAGATCGCCGAGCGCGTGGCGGCTGAGGCGGGCGGCCGGGTGGTCAATCTTGCGGGCCAAACGTCGTTGCCCGAGATGATCGCATTGGTGGACGGAGCCCGGGCGGTGCTGATGCACGATTCCGGCCCCATGCATCTGGCCACCGCGTTGAACAAGCCGCTGGTGGCGATCTACGGCCCGACGAGCCCGGCCCGGACGGGCCCCTACGGCCGCGGCGAAACGGTGGCCCGGCTGGATTTGCCGTGCTCGCCGTGTTATCTCAAGAGAGTCGCCGACTGCCCGCATGGCCACCGCTGTCTGCGCGAGCTGCGCCCCGAGGTCGTGGCCGCTCAGGTCTCGCGGACGTTGGCGGCTTCGGAGCCTTCCGCATGCGGCGCGTGAGCACCATTCCGAGCTTGCTGGCTGTGCTTCTGGCGGCCGGGCCTCTTCCGGTTCTTGGCGAGACAGCCGATCCTGTCTTCGAACTGCAAGTCATCGAATACGACGCGGATCAAGGCATCGTCGGCTTGAACGGCGGTGAACGGGCGGGCGTGGCCGTCGGCGACAGGTTCTGGATCTGCTCCGATACCGACGTGATCGGCAGCGGCGAGATCTTCTTCGTCACACCCGACAAGAGCGCGGGCCGGCTCGCCGGTGAGTCCAAACTGATCACTGCCGGTCAACTGGCCATCATTTTGCAGCGGGCGGCGCTGTCGAGTTTGCGTGATCGTATGCCTCCGGGGGCGACCATCACGGGCAAGGTGCTGCGCTTGCCGCCCGGGCGGCACACCGCGTGGATTGACATTCCCGCCGATTCGGGACTCCGCCAGGGCGATCAAGTGGTCGTCCTGCGCATGGGCTTGCTGATTTCACGCGGACGGGTGAAGCTTCTTTCGCGAGAAGCGTCGCTGGTCACGCTCGAGCCGCTGGTCAGCAACGCGCTGCCCGAGCCGGGTGATCGCGTCGAGCTGTGGCCCGCGCCGTCCGATGCCCGCTGGGGGCGGCTCAACAGCACCGTCCTGCGCGTCACGCAACATCCGCCGGGAACGCTCGATCCGTTTGAGCTGACCATCGCGGGCACGGCCGGCGACGGCCTCGCGGTCGATCGATCGGTCGATGTCTATCGCGGGCGGCGCTACGTGGGCCTGGGGCGGGTGGTGGAGGTTTCGATTCCCAACAGCATCGTTCGCATGCCCGACGTGAACCAGGGCGCTACCACGACGAGACCGGCCGACGGCGATCGAGTCATCGTCCGGGCGGCACCCGATGCGCCGCCCGGGCCGCTCACCGCGCCGGTGTTCAACAAAGTGGATCAGGACTATTGCCTGATCGCAGCGGGCGAACTGGACGGCATCCGCATCGGCGAGCAATTCCTGGTCCGCCGGCAGGATCCGGCCGACCCGATAGTGTGGCACGACGTGGCGATGCTGACCGTGGATTACCTGGCCCCGGCGCATTGCGGAGCGCACATCAAGCCGCTGACGTCGCTGGTGGCGGGTGTGCAGGTGGGCGACATGGCGGAGCGGCAAGTGCCCGGCGTCGAGACGTGGCGGCCGGTGGGCATCGTCGAGACGGTGGACGCGGCCAGCCGTACCGCGATCGCCGCTGTCGAGCCGGGTTGCCCGGCCAAGGCCGGAACGGTGGTGGCGTGGCTGCCCGAGCGCGACGCACCGCCGGGAGCGGCCGTCGTCCTGCGGTGCGACAACGATCACCTCATCGTGCACGTGCCCACTGGCTGGGGCGATCTGCAACTTCTGCCGCGCTCCCGGGTGGATGTGGGGAAGTAGCTGTCAGCTGTCAGCTATGAGCCATTGACGGTTGGTATTCCATCGAGGAGATATTGCGAAATTGACGCTTTGCGGCAGCTGACATACTCCCGCCTGGCTCGCAGCTCATAGCTCCTTCACCGCCTTCCGGTCTTCTTCCCCCGATACTGAGCGACTTCGCTCTGCAGGCTCGCGAACGGGACCACGAGCGGGCGAGCGCCGGCGTATGCCGGCTTGCCGTTCGACGAAGTGCCCTGCATCCCGCCGAAAGCGAATTCCATGTAGATGCCGCGGGGGAAGATGCCCCTGGTCTCGTTGAGCAGGCCGTGCCAGGCGAAGGCAATCTGCTTGAGATTGGTCTGACACTGCACGCGGCGGGTCTGCCGGCGGGCGGCGGATAGCGCCGGCAGCACGAGCGCCAGGAGCAGGGCGATGATGCCGACCACCACCAGGAGTTCGAGCAGCGTGAACGCCGCCCGATGGTTGGTCACACAGGCAACCGCTCGAGTACCACCCCGAAGCGTGTATCTCAGTTGTCCATGTGTTCGGCTCATGGACCCCTGCCTTGCCCCGCCGGGGGCGATGAAGAACCGCTGTTCGCTCGCTTCTGGGCGAGACTATTGGCCAACGCTTCGGCCTGGGCGAGCTGGGAGTGCAGTTCCGGGTTGGCGGGCTCGGCTTCGGCCAGTTGGCGAGCCAGATCTCGGGCGGCGGTGTAGTACTCGGCGGCCGCCCGCAGGTCGTGGGGAACTGGACTGGCCCCAGGCGGGGCGCTACTACCATGCGGACGTTGGGAGTCTCTGGTTTGAGGCCGAGGTGATCAGCGGCAATCAGACCCTCCGGACACCCGGGCTGGCTGATTATCCGGCCTGCGAAACGCTGACGGGGGGCGGGCATCTTGCCCGCCTTTTCTGACGAGCCGGCTTGTCCGCCTCGACACGGTTTCCGAGGTGCACGGGCTGTTGTGGTGCACGCTTCCAGCGTGCACAGTGCAGGCTGTATGCCTGCACCACAATGCCATCGCCTGTGTGCCAGATGGAGTGGCGCGAGTATCAGCGGCAGCCTTGCACCATCTGAGGCGGGCGAGACGCCCGCCACCCGGCAGGGGCCGACCGGTTCAGGCCTTGGTTTGTTGGGCGCGGCGAAGGATTTCCTGTTTTTCGTCCACTCGGAAGACGATGGCTGCGTTGTCGTGCAGGATGCGGTGGGCGACGGCGATGGCCTGATCGCGGGTGAAAAACTCCTCCTCGACGAGCTCCGACAGGCAACGGGCAATGCCGTGGCGGGCGAGCCGCAGGTGGCCGTAAACCGGCTCCGCATACATGTAGTCGCCACCGAACGCGAAGATCTTGCTGGCGGGCACGGCCGTCAGGCAACGCTTGAGGAAGTGCCGGCTGGCGATCGGATCGATGATCCACGCCCAGCACATGTCCACGTACACATTGGCGTACTGCTTGGCTACTGCGACCAGCTCCGCCTCATAGGGGTAGCCGATGTGGAAGATGTCGAACTTGGCTCGTGGGTACTGGCGGAACAGGTTGGACAAGAGGTTCGGGTTGAGGTTCTCCAGGCACATGTCGTTATTGCCCGCCTCGTAGCCCGTGTGGATCTTGATGGGCAGGTCATGCTCGATGCAGTGGCGGACGCAGCGATGGAAGGCCCAGTCGGTCATGACCCGCTCCTGTTCGGGCGTGGTTTCCTTGGGCTTCTTGAGCGTGGCATTGAACACGCGTTCGGCATCGGCGTCGGGCACGTCGGCGAAGAACTGCGGGCGGAAGTAGGCGCTCTGCTGCTTGATGGCGTCGGCCATCGAGCCGTACTTGGCGAACAGCTTTTCGATCGCATCGGCGTAGGCGGCCAGACTGGTGATCGACACGTCAAGGTGCCGTTCGAGGCTTTCGACCGCTGACGGCCAGCGAAGCAGATCGACCACGCTCAGATCCTGCTGGAACAGCTCGGCGTCGGTCTTGACGCGGAAGTAGCCGGTATCCAGCGCGTTCACCTGAGCCAGGCGGATGCGGCAACGATCCCGCAAGATCCATGAGACCACGCCGGGCTTGTTGCGTTCTCGCATGCGCTCGGTGAGCGTCACGTAGGTCTTGCGGTCCAGCTCCTCGATCTCGTACAAATCGCGGATGGCGATCTGCACGGCCTTGCAGTAGGCGGTGTTGCGGGCGGCCAGGTAGAACGGCTCGAAAAGCCGCCATTTTTCGTCGATCGGCACCTCGGGGTTCTCGAGCTTGCGGAGGCTCTCTTCGCGCAGCCCGGCCGTGACCAGGTCGCTGGCCGCGTAATGCGTGAAGAGCCGGTAGAAGTCGATCTTCTGCGTCAGCCGTTGCCACTCTTCCTCCTGGTGCTCGTGCGTGTCGATGACCTGGATACGGTCCACGGCCTGCAGGATCTCGGGATCGATACTCATGCCCTGACCTCCTCGCTGCGATCGGGATGCCGGAATAAAATCGTGGCCTATTGTAATCCCGCGATGCGGCCACGAAAAACCCAGAAGATTTCGCTTGCGTTTCTACCGGTCATGCGGTAGTAATGGCGGCATTCCTCTTAGAATGCCGCCACGTCGTGGGACGTTCTCTTCGTCGGGGAGCTTGGCTTACTCGCCCGACCATCACTGGGGGCATTGCACAGCTGTCAGCTGTCAGCTGTCGGCTCTCAGTTATCAACTATCAGACGGCAGCCAGATGGCTGGCCCATAGCCCATAGCCCACAGCTCATAGCCCACGGCTTTGGGCTGTGTACGGTGTGTCACACATCTGAGGGAAGCGATCCATGAGTGCCATGTCGAGAGGGCAGTTCAGCGATTCGCGGGTTCTGAAACAAGCTTGGCGTTGTGGCTCAGTGTGTGTGGGACTGTTTGTGTCCATTTCAGTGGCGGCTGGCCGGGTTGATCAGGCAGAGTGTCGAATTCGCGAGAAGGCTTCATCGAAAATCTCGAGGCACCGTCGGTCCGCCCTCCCAACTGGGCGGAGACAAACGTTTGAGACGGCCGCGGGTTGCATTCCAGCGGCTCGGTGCAATGGTACGTTTGTCCCGTGCTGCGGGGCCCGTCGATCGAAGCCTACACGGTGCTTGCCGGCCAGGGAAACGACCTCAATGTGGTCATGTACCCTGGTTCACGGATGCCCGAAGCCGTTGCGAAGACTCTGTCACTCACGAACGGCTCTGCGCGCCCGCGTCCGACGCCGCCACCTTGTCCGGACCCGTCTCCAGGGCTGCCAGCAGGTCAATCAGCGTCTGCCGGTCAAACCCCGGCCGTACCACTACGCATCGATTGCCCGGCAGACGCAACTCGATCCCGTCGGGCTTCACGATCGCGGGCGACGACAACTTCACCTCGGCGAACGTCACCCCGCGCCGTACCCGGTCGAGCAGGTCTACGACGACTTCGGCCGGCGGACGCAGATGAAGACCTTCCGCGGCGGCAGCGGATGGGACCAGTCCACCTGGCCCGCCAGCCCCGGCACGGCCGACGTGACCACGTGGGTCTACGAGGACGCTACTGGCCTGCTGCTGGAGAAGCGCTACACCGACTACGGCACGACCGGCAACAGGATCGCCTATGCGTACACCGCCGACGGCAAGCTCGCCAGTCGCACCTGGGCGCGAAGCAGCAGCGGCAGCCACGTCACAACCTATGATTACGACCCCGACACCGGCGACATGACGCAAGTCGATTATTCCGACGCGACGCCGGACGTGACGTTCACCTACGACCGCTTCGGCCGCAAGAAGACCGTCACCGACGCCGTCGGCACGCGGACGTTGGCCTACAATGACGACATGACGCTCGATACCGAGGACATCGACGGGAGTTCGGGCGGGCTGTACAGCAAGCTCATTACGCACAAGTACCAGGAC
>JAKPHF010000071.1 GCA_029550525.1 Planctomycetota bacterium | reverse complement strand
CACCGCCGCGGCGTAACTGGCCCGATGCTCCACCTTGACCAGCCGATTGCGGTGGTCCCAATTGTACTGGGTGATGTCGGTGTCGCCGGCATCGAGCTGGCCATTCTGGTTGGCGTCGATGAACCGCAGGGTGCGGTTCCCCTCGGCATCGTACTGGTAGCGGTAGGTGCCGTCGGAGAGGAGTTGGTTGTTGTCGCCGGTGGTATAGGTGCTGCCGTTGGCCGTGATGCGGTTGCCGTTCTGGTCGTATTGATAGCTCTCGTCGCTTTGGTAGTCGTAGTCGGCGGCGGTGAGTTGGCCGGCAGCGTCGCTGGTGTAGTCGGCCGTGCCGTCAATCGAGTTGATGTATTGCGTCATCCGGTTGGCGGCATCGAAGTTCCAGGTGTGCTCCACAAAGGTGGTTTGTCCTCGGAAATGGGTGAGGTTTCGCAGACGCCCGGCCTGGTCATAGGTGTAGTCGGACTGGGCCACAAGCTGGGTTCCGGCCAGGTCGGCATAGCGGGCCAGCGCGGTAAGCTGCCCGGCACAGCGGTTGGCAATGCCCTCCAGACAATGGATCGGGTAGACCACCTCGGGGAAATCTTCCAAGAGCAGCTCGTTGCCGTCCAGTTCCATCTTGATCGACTCGAGCATGTCCATGGCGTGGCCCTCGTCCGAGCCGATCAGGCAGACGAACTCCCGATGGCCGTAGAGCACGGCCCAGATACAGGCGGCCTCGCACAGACTGCTCTTGCCGAATCCCCGCGGGGTGGCCATCGCGAACAGTCCGCCCCGCAAGACGGCCTGCTCAATCTTGGCCATGACCTTCAAGTGATCCGGCGACCACGGCAGATGGAAGGTCATCGGGAAGTAGGCTTCACAGAAGGAGCGGAAGTTCTGTTCGGCCTTCGCCTTCCGCTCCGGGTTGACGACTCCCGGCAGCTCGCCGATGTCGCGGCCGGCCAGCGACAGGGCCTTATTGCGGGCCGCTGCCCGCTCCTTGAGCTTCTCGTAGGGGTCGCCGTCGGGCGCTCGTCTCGGCGTGTGCCGCAGTTCCACCAGCCAGGCCGCGTAGCGGAAGAGGTCGACATGCCGCCCGTCGCCGATGCGAAAGCCCGCTCGGGTGCGGTGCCGATGCAACTGCCGCTCATCCAGGACCGTGCCCAGCGGTGTGGAGTTGACCAGCCGGCACAGCTCGCTGGGCCGAAGTCGCCTGGGGTCAATCGCCACGACCAGCCTCCTTCAAAAGCCACGCCACGTAATGGACTAGATTCATGGTGCCATCGACGTTGCTCGGGGCCCCCGCAGCGATGTCCGCTTGGAGCATTTCCATGGTGACCGCCTTCGGGCCAGCGGCCGACAAGAGCCGGGCCATGTCTTCCAGCCGCAAAGCCTGGGGGTTGAGTGGGCCACTTGGCCGTCCTGGGGCATTACTTTCCGTCATCCGGTGCTACGCCTCCGCACAGAAGTATTCCGCAAATTTCATCTCCAAGTGTGGTGGGGACTCCCTGGCGAAAAAATCCCATCCGGCAAGCGGGAAATCCGCTTGATCTTTTCGCGAGTTCATGGCTC
>JAKPHF010000058.1 GCA_029550525.1 Planctomycetota bacterium | reverse complement strand
GAGTAGAGCAGCACGTCGTCCGGGCCGTAGAGGTCGATGCGGAAATCGACCGGGTACTCTCCTCGGGCGCTGTCGCCCACAACCCGTAACCCGTGAACGGGCCGAGGGATGTGGGTAACGGTGAGAGCCGGGTAGGGCTCGGTGAACGAGCCGTCCGGCCCCGCAAGCTGCGCCGACCACCAGCCCATTTGGTACCGCGCCAAGTCCTCTGGCCCAGGCGCCAGGTGCCAGGTGCCGTCCAGGACCCAGGAGCCGTCCAGGCTGGCCCACTTATGCGTGGGAAACAATACCGCATCCGCCGTTTGCTGTGGATAGGACACATTGGCCTGCTCGGAGGCCGAGACGGCGATGCTCTGGTCTATAAGCGGATTCGTGTAATCGATCGTTATTTTTGCGTCAACGCGCCGTTTGTCGGCTCGCATCCGCTCCATAAAGTCTTGCGTCACCGCATACATCCGCCATCACCACCTACGGTACCAACAACGCTGCCACGTCCACGCCATCAGTTGCCGAGTAGTCGATCCACACCTGCGAGGTCCCCGGCTGATTGTAGACCGTCGGATCGAGTGGACCTACGAATACGGCACTGCCTGCCGGGACCGTGAGGACCCGATCCTGGAGCTTGAGGCCGCCGACAGTGTAGCCGGAGCGGATGGTCACGGTCACGTCCTCAGCGCCGGCGTTACGGATATACATGACGAGCTTCCCGCCTGCATTCTCGACGGCGTGGCCGTCGGCCACAGCGGGAGAATATGCCGGGACCAGCCCGGCATCTGATACCTGCTGACGCGCGATGCTCACGCGGGCCATGCCTTCTCCCTCCCCTGAGTCACTGCTCGATGAATGCAATAGACACTTCGGACCAGTACCGAATCCCGTTGCGGGTGTGCCAGAGCGATGTGTTAATATCGCCGGCGTAGCAGGTTATTGTCTGCTGCCCGCCGGCGTCCGGGTATTCGAGTGTGAAAAACGGCTTGTTCGCGGCGAGCAGGTTGAGGATGACCTGCAGATCGGCGTCGGGAATG
>JAKPHF010000047.1 GCA_029550525.1 Planctomycetota bacterium | reverse complement strand
GCTGATCTCCCCCGAGCGTCCATAGCGGCGGGGAGGTTTGGCACCTCGATGTCGGCCCATCGCATCCTGGGGCTGAAGGCGGTCCCAAGGGTTTGGCTGTTCGCCAATTAAAGCGGTACGCGAGCTGGGTTCAGACCGGCGTGAGCCAGGTCGGTCCCTATCTGCCGTGGGCGTACGAGACTTGAGAGGATATCTTCCTAGTACGAGAGGATTGGAAGGTACCAGCCTCTGGTGTACCTGTTGTCGCGCTAGCGGCAGCGCAGGGTAGCTATGCTGGGAAAGGATAAACGCTGAATGCATCTAAGCGTGAAGCCCCCCTCAAGATAAGGTCTCGGTTTCCTTCGGGAATGAAGGCCCCTCGTAGACTACGAGGTCGATAGGCGGGAAGTGTAAGGACAGAAATGTCTTCAGCGGACCCGTACTAATGGCCAAAGGCTTGATCGCATGAATGATGGACTGTCCGCTGCGACTACCATCACCATGCGGCAAGGCACCAATCGAAACACGCTCAATGAATGGGTAAACCAGGTGGTCTTGCCACTGATCAGCGTCTCTCCACATAGTCGATTGAAATTCCAACCCCCGGGCAGTGATGAGCTGGCCGGGGGTTTTCTTTTGTGCGTGCAGCGTTCTGGCGAGAGTGGAAAAAGATGACGCCGTGACGGTGAGACGCGGCGACAGAAGTAGGTGAGCATCCTTTCGAGAAGTAGGTGAGCATCCTCTCGCGGCAGTTGTCTCCGCGGTCTCTGCCACGTTAGTTCGCTTCCCTTCCGCTTAAGTTCGGAATGGCGGGCTGCTCAAGTCGCGAGGGAAGATGAAATCGTGGTTGTTGCGTCGCAGGCTCACAGCTCAGAGCTCATAAGCTGATAGCTATTGAGTAGCCATAATCACCACCAGGAACTGATCGGCTTGCAACGGGGCGTCGATATCGGGCGGGCACTGCAGCCGGCCGTCGGCGTGGAGGACGCCGATCACCTGGGCGTTGTATTCCTGGGCAAAGTTGGATTCGCGGATGGACTTGCCGACCACCTCGTAGGGCACAGCCATCCGCTGGATGGACTGTGGCCGTTCAGCCGAAACGCCCAGCATGAGCTGATAGAGCTGCTCGTCCTGCTCGACGGCGATCAGCCCGGCGTGCTCGCGCTGCAGGTGGCCACGGAGCTCGCTGGTGCGAGAACGGATGGTGTCGTGAATGGCCCGGCGGGGCAACATCCCCTCGAATGTGGAGCCGTCGGCTTCGGCGACCACGGGGAGAACCTCGTGGCCGACGTTGTTGAACAGCTCGAGCGCCTGGTAGAGGTCCAGGTCCGGATCGACGCTGGTGAACTGCGGCGTCATGATGTCGGCGGCAATGACCAGGCTGGAAATGCCGGGCTCGGCCATGACGCGGCTGATGTCGGCCAGCGATACGATGCCGACAAGCTTTTCGCGATCGACCACGGCGAAGACGGGCCGGGAACCCGAGCGGGCGCCGGCGACCAGTTCGCCCAGTGTGGCCGACGGGGCGACGCGGTAGGGCCAGTTGCCCACCATGACGTCGCGGACGCGCAGAGCCTGCAGCGTGTGCACGAGCAGATCGGCCGCGTGGGCGGGCGACTCGGAGGCCGATCGTACCTGGGCCGAGTTCAGCCCCCAGCGGCGGCCGACCACGTAGGCGGTGACGCAGACGAGCATGAGCGGCACGATCAGGCCGTAGCTGCCGGTCATCTCGGTGACCATGACGATGGCGGCCATGGGCGTCCGCATGGAAGCGGCCAGAACGCCGGCCATGCCGACGGGAATGAGCGAGCGGCGCAGCGTTTCCACGTCCGCAAACGCGTCGGGGGCCACGGCGTGGATGACAGCGCCGAGCAGCGCTCCCACGGCGCCGCCGATGAATACGCTCGGACCGAGCGCTCCGCCGGACGCACCGCTGCCCACGGTCAGAGCGGTGGCCAGACACTTCAAGACGGCGACGGCGCCGAACAAAGCCGCCCACTGCCACCAGGAGTTCTCCACGCCCTCGGGCATCTGCAGGAGCGTGCCGTCCATGGCGTTTTGAATGAATTGGTACTGGCCGGCCATCACCTGAGGCAGGACGCAGCCGACGGCGCCGACGGCCAGGCCGCCCAGAGCGGGGGCAATCCAGCCCGGCAGGCCCAGGCGGCCCAGGGGACGCGTTTCGACGAGTCGGAAGCAGTAGTAGAACAGGATGCTGAACAGGCCACAGAGCGGGCCGAGCAGTGCGTAGGCGACCAGCTCGAGCGGCTGTGCGAAGACGAGCTCGCCGGCTCCGCCGAGCATGTGGCGGCCCACGCCCTTCATGACGGTGATGAACGTGGAGTAGCTCAGCACGGACGAGACGAATGCCGGGACAATGCTGTCGCCGTCGAACTCCGGCTCGCGGTACATGACACTGGTGGCGAAGAGGGCGCCGCCGAGCGGGCATTGGAAGACGGCACCGACGCCGCCGGCGCAACCGGCGATGAGCATGACGCGGCGTTCGTGGGGCGTGAGGGCCAAGAGGCGAGCCACTTTGGAGCCGATGGCCGAGCCCAGCGCGGCGATGGGGGCTTCGGGGCCGGCCGATCCGCCGAAGGAGATCACACCGACGGCGGCGGCGGCTTTGACGGCCGGGCCGGGCAGGTCCAGGTTGCCGCCGCGGTAGTGAAAGGCGTCGATGACCTGGTTGGTTCCGTGCTTGTCGTCGCGGCCGGCGAAATAGTGCACCAACAGACCGCTGAGCAGACCGCCCACGGTCGGCAGCAGGAGGACGCCCCAACTGAACTGCCACACGCCGGGGCCGCCGAGGTCGGCGAAGCGCCCGATAAGGTGCTCGATCCCGAAATCCAGTCCATAGCGCAAGCCCGACGCGGCAAGGCCGGTGAGTACGCCGATGACGGCGCTGAGACCGAACATCTTGCCCCAGCGAGCGGCGGGGCTGCCGGGGAATCGGCTTTTCAGCGATCTAAGGCTTGGCATCTCGACATGATAACAAGGCTTGCCGGGGCGGCGAAGGGCCGGGATCATATCGCGAATGATCCACACATGGGCGATGACATGCGCGTTGGTGGCGAGTCTCGGGGCTGCATCTCAGCCGGCAGGCGGTCCGGAAAGAGTATCGGCGAGCGCGGCGACTACCGAGCGGGTTCGGCTGGTGTTCTCCATCGACCAGGGTTTCGGCAACGGCCTGGTGGTTAACCGGGACATCGACGCGGCGCGGCGCATCTGCGAGGCGGTCAAGACACTTCGGCCGGCATACGACGTATTCCTGCTGTTCAATCCGCAGGTCGCGGACAAGGCGGCGTTGGAATCGATTCTCGATGCGGTAGTGGCCGAGGACGTGTCCTTCGTGCTGGATGTCTGTTCATCGGATTGCCAGACACTGGGGACCACAACCGTGCAGAACCATCCGGTTGACGGCGTGCATGGCGTTTGCATCGGCGTGGATGACCTGGCCCGTTACAAATGTCGATACGGCGAGCATCTGGCCGGCGTGCGCCTGATGGAACTGTTCTCGATGGATTTCACCAACCGGGCGGTCAAGACCACCAATCCCGAGTGGAACACCGCCGGCTGGAAGCTGCCCGACGATGCGTTCTTTCAGCCCGATCTCGTAAGGCCCTTCCTGCGCTTCGCCCGTACCGAGGGCATGTTCGTGCAGTTTTCCGACTGGCACTGGGCGCGGCTGCATCCGTGGGATGAGACGCTGAAGGCACAGGAGGCGGCGCTGCGCGGTCTGCTCGGCGAGTTTCCGGGAACCGTGATCGTCACGTACGCCAACAACGAACCGGCGGATAAGTCCGTGCCGCGGCTGCGCAACTGGCACGAGGCGGTTCAGCCGTTCGTCCAGGACGGCGCCGCAGCCATCGGGCTGTCCGACCAGGCGTGGCTGCGCGAGCCAGAGATGTCCTGCCCGGTGGAAGAAGTCATCGAGTGGGCCGAGCAGGCGCTGAGTATCGGCTGCCGCTACATCCAGTTCGAGCCGGCGTGGTACTTCTTCAAGTTGCCCCGCGGCACGTTCGGCCGGGGCGACTACCGAAACGATCCGAAGTGGCAAAACAGCGGCGAGCCGCTGGCGAACTTCGAGCGGTTGAAAACCGCGCTGATGGAGCGACGGTGAGCGTAGTATGCCCCGCCGCACGCGACGGGGCTAAACGTCGTTCTCACGGATCGGTATCGTTGTCGCTTACCACGCCAGTGGTGAGCGCCACGCGTGGCTCAGTGCGTCGAGCGCGACTTCGAAAACCGGCTTGTCGTCGGGCGACTTGTGCCAGGAGAACTTCTCGTCGTCGCGCGAGTGCGCGATCTTGCGGACGAGCAGACCGGTCGCGGCGGCATCGCGGGCCAACGGCTCGAGCACGCTATCGTCAGCGACCTGCACGATGTAGCCGCACGGTACGGCGGCGAACGGGTCGGCCAGGACACCCTTCTCGGGCGCCCAGGCGCTCACGCCGCAGCGGCCGGCGAAGGCCATCTCGGCCAGGGCGACCATCATGCCCTCGTGGCCGCAATCGTGGACGGCCAGCAGGCGACCTGCGTCAATCAGGTTCGCGACCGACCGATGCAGCGCGGCCGCCTTGGCCAACTCCACCTGCTCCCACTGCTCGGCGGCGAGACCGACGAAGTAGAACGACGTCCGCTTGCCCGGCAGCACCTTGGCGTCCATGGTGACGCACTTGCTCACGTCGTCGATGACGCTCATGGCACTGATCAGCAGCGTCTCGGGGATGCGGATGCGGTTGTTGACCAACGGCACCTTCTTCGCCAACCGCTCGGCGTCGGCCGGATCGAGCGCGAACTCGTTATTGAGCGAGTCCTTGCCCGAGATGAACGGCACGCCGTAAGTGGTGGCCACGTCGTAGCACGCCTGGCACGCTCGCACGAGTGCGCCCATGGTCTCGGGGTTCTCGCAGTTGCCCCAGCAGAAGTTGTCGAGGATGGCCGTGCGGTCCGGATTGCCGCCGACCGCGACGATGTTGCGGACGGCCTCGTCGATGGCGGCCACGGCGGTCCAGTAGGGATCGTCGCCGGGGCCGGTGGGGCAGATGCCGTTGGCCAGCGCGATGCCCTTGGTGCTGCCTAGTCGCGGACGCAGCACGGCCGCATCGCTCGGCCCCTCGCCCGGGCCGGCCAGCGGCTTGACCACGCTGCCGCCTTGCACCTCATGGTCGTACTGACGGAAGATCCATTCCTTGCTCGCGGTGTCGAGCTGCGACAGGCGATGCAGCAGCTCGTCCTTCATCCACGAGGCCGGCGGCCAGACCTTTTCGCCGGTGTTCTTGCCGGTTGCCTCGTGTTTCCTCGCTTCGCGCTTCGACCACGTCGCCTCGCGGCGGCTCTTGGGGATTCCGCCGTGCAGGAACGCAGTGTCCATGTCGCCGACGACCTCGCCCGCGTAACGAATGATGAGCCGGCCGTCGTTGCGGAACTGGCCGATCACCGTGGCCTCGACGCCTTCGGCCGCGCAGATCCGCTGGACCTCGGGCCAGTTGGCGGGCGGCACGGAAACGACCATGCGCTCCTGGGCTTCGCTGATCCAGATTTCGTCATAGCGCAGGCCCGCATACTTGAGCGGCACCTTCTCGAGATCGACCTCGGCTCCGAGCTTCTCGGCCATCTCGCCCACCGCGCTGCTCAGGCCGCCGGCGCCGCAATCGGTGGTAGCCGTGTACAGGCATCCTGCCGGATGGTCGCGCATCTGCAGCATGGCGTCGAGCACCTGCTTTTCCGTGATGGCGTTGCCGATCTGCACGGCGTGCGAGAACTCGTCCGCGTGCGTGTCGGTCAGCTCGGCTGACGAGAATGTGGCACCATGGATGCCGTCACGTCCCGTCCGCCCGCCGAGCACCACGACCAGGTCGCCCGGCTTGGGCTCCTTGTGAATGGCCCAATTCGGCATGAGCCCCACGCAGCCGCAGAACACCAGCGGGTTGCCCAGGTAGCGGTTGTCGAAGACCACGGCGCCGTTCACCGTGGGGATGCCCATGCGGTTGCCGTAGTCGCGCACGCCCGCCACGATGCCTTTGAGCACACGACGCGGATGCAGCACGCCCTTGGGCAGCATGGCCATTTCGAAGTCGGGCCGGCCCACGCAGAACACGTCGGTGTTGGCGATGGGCTTGGCTCCCAGTCCGCAGCCCATGACGTCGCGGATGCAACCGCCCACGCCGGTGGCGGCCCCGCCGTAGGGCTCGATGGCCGACGGGTGGTTGTGCGTCTCGACCTTGAACGCGACGGCGTAATCCTGGTCAAACTCGATCACGCCCGCGTTGTCCTTGAACACCGACAAGCACCAGCTCGCCCGGCCGCTCTCGATCAGTTCGTGCGTCGCGCGGGCAATGGTGTCGCGCAGGAGGTTCTCATATTGCACTTCGACGCCCGCGTCTGCGGGTGCGGAAGTCCGCGACTTGCCGAGAGAGGGGATGGGATCGCCCACATAGCGTACGGCGCTCTTGAGCGTCTTGTGCACGCAGTGCTCGCTCCAGGTCTGGGCGAGCATTTCCAGTTCGAGGTCCGTCGGGTCGCGGCCGAGGTCGCGATAGTGGTTCTGAATCGCCCGCATCTCGTCCACGCTCAGGAACAAGTGGGCGTCGCGGGAGAGCCGCTTGAGAGCGTCGGCGTCCAGCTCGCGGATGGGCACGTGGCGCAGCTCGAACGCCCGCGTGGGCGCGACGGGCAAGCGCTCGGGCCGCGGATCATGTCGGCCGAAGCCGGTGAGGTAGACGTCCTCGATGCAGTCGTTGAACAGCAGACGGCGGGCGATGAACTCGAGTTCCTCGAGCGACTTCACACCGGTCAGGCGATAAAGTCGGGCCGTGGCCACCTTGAGCTCTTCAGTGTCGATGCCCATGTCGGCGATGGCGGCCAGCGTCGAGCCGGCCACCACGTCCATGACGCCGCCCTTGAGATGCACTTCCACGCACGCGTCGAAGCCGTCGCCGGGCAGATGGCGATCGTCGCCGCCGCGGATCAACTGCATGCGCTCAGTGACCGCATCGGTGAGTAGTTCGTGGCCGATCCGCTCGGCGCCGTCAGCGTCCAGACCGCCCTCCAGGAAATAGAGGTGGCTAGAAGCAACCTGGCGAACGTGAGGCAAGCCCAGTTCGTGAACGTCTTTGAGCAACGCGGCTCCGTGTGCATCAAGTTGCGGACGGGCGGGGGACACTTCGATCCGCCACAGAACGGACGAAGCCTGCTGAGCGATACTCATGGGGGTAATACCTTCTTCCTGTATCTGAGGGCGATCCACTCGTCGCGAACCTGCTTGCCGGCGGCGAGCCACTGCCGCAGCGCGTCGGCGTCGTCGCGATCGAGCTTGGAACGGAGGCGATTGAGTTCGGCGACCAGCCGGTCGATCGAACGGATCATGGCCGCGCGGTTCGTGCGGAGTATGTCCGTCCACATGTCCGGATCTCCGCTGGCGATCCGGGTGGCGTCGGCGAAGCCCGGGCCGGCCACGTCGATGGCCCCGTCCTTCGACAGGTGGACCAGGGCGGTGGCGACGGCGTGGGGCAGATGGCTGACGCGGGCCAGCAGCACGTCGTGCTTGCGCGGGTCGAGCACGGTGGTGGTGGCGCCCATGGACTCCCAGAAGCCGCGCATCCAGCGCACGTGAGCCGACGGCGTCCGGGCCGTGGGCGTGACGATGCACAGGGCGCGGTCGAACAGATCGGCCCGGGCGAACTCCACACCCGTCTTTTCCGAACCGGCCATGGGATGCGAGCCTACGAACCGCACCTTGGGCGGCAAGAGCCGTTGGGCCATGCGCACCACGCCGGCCTTGGTGCTGCCCACGTCGGTTACGTACGTGCCCGGTTTCAAAACGGGAGCGATCCGGCGGAACATTTGTTCCATCTGGCCGAGCGGCGTGCAGAGAACGACCAGTCCGGCCCCGCGCACGCCCGCTTCGACGTCCAGCGTGACCTCATCCACCGCGTCGCAGGCCACGGCCGCTTCGAGCGAGGAGGCCCGCCGTCCGATACCCACCCGGGTCCCGGCGAACCCCGCAGCGCGCAAAGCATGGCCGATGGACCCGCCCAAAAGGCCGACCCCGGCAATGGCGATGCGGTCTAACCTGTTGATATTCATGACCTTAAATCATGAGCTCGGTGGATCAGGACCCCGCTTAATGTACCGGCCCTTGGCATCCGGCGTCAATTGCCGGATCGTTTTTTCCTTGCCTTAGTCGGGCAAATCGTTAACCTATTTGGTTTAAGTCCGACCGGGCGAGCCAGCGGCAAGGCGCGAGACGCTCGGCGGCAGCGGGGGGAAAGAAGCAATGGCAGTCCGGCTGGAGGCCGGAGCCACAAAAAAGGCGGCGGATCCGGGCCACGCGGATGCGTGGGACCGTATGATCCGGCTGGGCGCGCCGGAATTCGGTGTCGCGGATCGCCCTGCGGCCATGACCGCAGACCGGCAGGATGCCGGTGCCCGACTTCCTGGAGACCATGGAAAACCCGATGAGTAAACGACCGGAAGCTCGTTCCGCCGGCAGTCTGAATCTCGGCCCCGGCGGCATTCTGGAGTTCGAGAAGCCGTTGGTCCGCATCGAGCGGGAGATCGCCGAGATGGAGGCCCTGCAGGCCGACACACACCGCGATCTGTCCGCGGAGATCCGGGAGCTGCGGAGCCAGCTCGAGCGCATGATGCAGCGCACGTACGAGAAGCTCTCGGCTTGGGAGACGGTGCTCGTCGCTCGGCATCCCCGCCGGCCCGTGCTGCGGGACTACATCGACGCCTGCGTGAAGGATTTCTGCGAGCTGCACGGCGACCGCTGCTTCGGCGATGACCGGGCGATCGTGACCGGATTCGGCCGGATCGGCGGGATCAAGGCCCTGATCGTCGGCCACGACAAGGGTCGCGACACCAAGGAAAAGATCGAGCGGCATTTCGGCTGTGCCCATCCGGAGGGGTATCGCAAGGCCCTGTTGAAGATGCGGCTGGCCGAGAAGTTCAAGCTGCCGGTCGTCTGCGTCATCGACACGCAGGGGGCGTTCCCGGGTGACAAGGCCGAGGAACGCGGCATCGCTCAGGCGATCGCGGTCAACCTGATGGAGATGTCGCGGCTGCGCGTGCCGATCTGTTGCGTGGTGATCGGCGAAGGCGGCAGCGGTGGCGCGTTGGGTATCGGCGTCGGCGATCGGCTGGCTATGTTCGAGCACGCGTATTATTCGGTCATCACGCCGGAAGGTTGCGCGGCCATCCTGTGGAAGAGCGCCGAGCGTGCGGCCGACGCCGCGGCAGCGCTGCGTCTGACCAGCCGCGACCTGAAGAAGCTCAATCTCATCGACGATATCATCCCCGAGCCGCTGGGCGGCGGCCACCGCAACCCCGAAGCCATGTTCCAGGCGTTCGAGAAGTACGTGGTCGATACGCTCCGCGACCTCAAGAAGATCCGCATCGACACGCTGCTCAAGCGGCGGTACGAACGGCTCCGCAACCTGGGCAGCTTCTTCGAGAGCAAATCGGGGGAGGTTACGGTCAAGGTGGCCCGGATTCGCCCGGCCCGCGCAGCCCGCAGCAACGGGACGGCGGGCGGCCATGGCTCCAACGGCAACGGCGCTGCCGAGCGTCCCGCCGGGCGGGCCAAGTCGGCGGCCTCGAGCCGATAGGCGGCACCGGTTCTCGACGCCCCCGATCGCCGCAGGTTGACAAGTTCAGCTCCGGCGGTTTCAATAGGGGGCTCACGGCCGGGCGATTAGCTCAGTTGGCTAGAGCGCTTGCTCGACATGCAAGAGGTCACTGGTTCGAGTCCAGTATCGCCCATGAAGCCCTCGTGAGTGACGCACTCGTGAGGGCTTTTTGCTGCGCGCCGGGCGCTCCCTAACGAGCGGCGGAGCTTGACCGCGCCAGTTCATTTCTGTCGGCAAGGAGCTGTGAGCTCTGAGCCGTTTCATTTTCCCGAGGACTGCGTGGCACGGACGCGTGGGAAGCCTGGACGTCGTCGAAATGAGTCCGCCGGGACCAGGTCGGCGGCTCGCAATGGTTCGCCTCCGGCTCGGCGTTGTGGTGCAGGCATCTTGCCTGCACTGTGCACGCTGGAAGCGTGCACCACAAGAAAGCGGGCGGGGCTGGGCGGAAGCGATGGGGGCCAAACCCGTAAGCGGCTCACAATCGTAAGCGCACGTAGGCTCGCGTCAGGCCGGCGGTTAGTGCGATCATCAGCGCGGTAAGTAGGGTGGAGCGGAAGAAGCCCGCTGCTCCGGTGTTGAACCGGCTCAACCAGTCGATTTGCAGGATCTGGAGCAGGCCGTACACGATGGGCGGCAGGATGAAGGCGAGCAGGGCGTTGCTCCCGGCGATTCGCAGAAGGCCGCCCCATGCTCGGTAGCCCTGGCGATCGACGAGCCAATACAGCCCCGCGTACACTATGCAGCATATCGCCGAGCAATACAGACACCAGGCAGGTGTAACGCGGATCTTGGACACTCCATACGGATTGCGGAGAACTATCCCCGCGACGAGAAGAATGGCCGCCATGAACAGCAGCCCGGCCACGGGACGACCCGATCGCACGTTCGGGTCCGAAGGGATGGGCCTGGGCCGCGCGATGAGCATGGCCAGCACGCCCGTCAGGACGATGGCCGAGTGGCCGCCGATATGACCGCCTAATGAGACGTACTCATTGATCGTGCGTGCCAGCCAAAACTGTGCCAGGGTTCCGTTCTTGTCGGCAATGCACAACGCGATACCCAGGGCGGCCAGCCCCGCGATGCCGGCTTGATGCCCCCGCGTGAGGAGGTAGCAAAGCGTGGCCGTCAGATACGCCCAGCCGATCAGCCCCAGGATTCCCCACCATTGCGTGCGGATCCATGTGCTTTCGTGGCCGTGATTGCCGCGGTAGATCGCCGCCAACCAGGCGAGTAGGGCGATGCCGGCCACGCGCAGCGCGATAAATAGCGCCCGCCGCCAGCCTTGTGCGTCCGGGTAGGCGTTCCAGGTCAGGATCACGCCCAGATACATGAGCACCGCCCATTCGCTGCGGCCCAGGCCGGTGGCCTCCGGGTTGATCGCGCCGACGTTGACCATCAGGACGCCGATGATCAAGAGTCCCGCTGTTCGCCCCAGTATGTGCAGCAGCGTGCGTGCCAGCATTTCGCCCCGCTCCCGACGCCGATCGAGGGCGATGGGGATCGACATGCCCACGATGAACAGGAAGGCCGGGAAAACCACGTCGGGAAACGTCATGGCGTCGGCGGACGCGGGGGCGTGCGCGAGCCAGGCGGGAAGGTCGCGCAGCTGGGCCAGGTCGTTGACCCAGATCATGGCCAGGATGGTCAGGCCGCGGAACAAGTCGAGCGAGTCGATGCGTACCGTGCCTTTATTATGACTCACTAGTGAGGAGGTGTCGCCCATGATGGTACCCGTCCGCGTGTGCGAGCTTTGCACGTCGTTCGGCCGGGCGGTATTGTAATCGCAGCATGGCCTGTCGGCTATCAGCTATCAGCGCTCGGCTGTCAGCTCACCGCCCTGCACCGTTCGGCGAGTCGCAAGGAAAGGGGGCAGCATGTTCAACAAAGTGCTGATTCTCTCCGCTTCCGCCGGCGCCGGCCACCTCCGAGCCGCTGGGCCGACCGCACGACGCTGCTCATATCCGCCGGCGGGTTCGGCGTGGGGCCCATCGAGCATCTCATGACGGCGTTGCTCCAGTTGCGGCATGAGGCCCAGGTGGTGGCCATCTGCGGCCGGAGCGAGACGCTGTACCAACGCGTGCAGCGCATCGCCGCCGAGCGGCCGGCCGGCGGCCACGTCAGCATTCACCCGGTCGGCTATACCACCGAGATGGATGAGTACATGGCAGCCGCGGATCTGGTGGTGGGCCAGCCCGGCGGCCTGACCACGTCGGAGGCCCTGGCCCGCGGCCTGGTGTTCGTGATCGTCAATCCCATTCCGGGCCAGGAGGAACGCAACTCGGATCATCTGCTCGAACAGGGGCGGCCATTCGTTGCAATAACCTGGCCGTCCTCGCGTACAAGATCGATTGCCTCCTCGACGACCCGCCTCGTCTGGCTCGCATGCGCGAGAACGTGGCGAAGTCGGCCAAATCTTGCGCTGCCCATGGCATAATAAAGACACTCTTGCGCCTGCAATAGGGCGATCCGCCCGCACCGCCTGGGCGTCGCTCGTGATTCGATCTCCGGGCATTGCTGAACGAGTGCTCCCGTTTTCCGGCAAAGTCGCGGTTTTCGGGCGCACTTACTTCATTTCGTTTTCCTTGGCCCGCTTCCCGATAGCTTGCCGATTCCATCTGGAGTACAGGTAAGCCGTTCTCTCGCGTCCTTTCGCCATAGCAGGAGCAGGGAGGCACCATGTACACACGGTCGAGAATCCATCGTAACCCGCGGGCAGCAGGTTGCCTGTTTCACACGCTCATGTGTGCGGTCGTCGCCATCGGGTGCAGGGGCCTGGCCGAGCCCGCCCGGGCCGAGACGGCTAATCCCGTCGTGTTGTACCGAATCAACTGTGGCGGGCCACCGCTTCTGGCCGAGGACAGCCCGCTGCCCGGTTGGACCGGGGACACCTCGCTCGCGCCCGCGCCTTATTCGAACTATGTTGCCACCGGCGTAGTGGAACGCGAGATCGGCGGACAGCCGAATGACTCGGTTCCGCTGCACGTGCCTGAGTTGCTGTTCAAGACCGAGCGTTACGGGCCCATGCAATGGAACTTGCCGGCGCCGGCCGGGGCCCAGGTTCAGGTGCGTCTGTTCTTCGCGGAGACTTACTCCGGGGCGATGGGGTTTGGCCAACGTGTCTTCCATGTGGTCATCGAAGGCGTGACCGTCCTATCGAACTACGACATCTATGCCGATGTCGGGGGATACACCGGCGTCATGAAAACGTTCGACGTCACGGTGGGGGGCGACGGCAACATCGACATCGATTTCATCGGTGTGGTGGAAAACCCGCTCCTCAACGGCTTGGAGATTGTGACCACCTGCGTGAGCGCTGTCCCCATCTGGCAAAACAGCGGATTCTCGCCACAGGATGCCCGTTTTACAGCCCAATTCTCGGCGACACCGGGCGTCACCAATCTTGATGGGCTGGTGGGCCTGGCCGCCAACCCCGGCACATCGTTCGCCGATTTTGCCGTGCTCGTCCGGTTCAACACGGCCGGCCAAATCGATGCCCGTGACGGCAATACGTATCGGGCGGAAACGGTGATCGCTTACGCGCCCAACCAGGCGTACGAGTTTCGGCTGGTGGTCGACGTGCCTTCTCACACGTATAGCGCCTATGTCAAGCCACCTGGCGGTGTCGAGCAGACGCTCGCGCTCAACTATGCCTTTCGGACCGAACAAAGCAACGTTTCGAGCCTCGGATACTGCGGAGTCTATTCCGAACCGGCCGCGCTGCAGGTTTGCAGCTTGGTCGTGAATCCGTGGGTTCGCAACGTGACGCGCAACACTTGGCACCCGACCATTCAGGCTGCCATCGATGCCGCCCAGAACGGCGACCAGCTTATGCTCAGCCGGGGTATCTACACCGGTGATGGCAACCGCGATATCGATGGCAAGGGTAAATCGTTCTCGATCCGCGGCCCCAACCCCTCCGAGCCTGCCGTCGTCGCGGCTACGGTGATCGACTGCCAGGGCAGTCCGAACGACCGTCATCGAGCGTTCAATCTGCAATACGCGGGGCAGGCCAACGTGGTCGTAGAAGGCCTGACCATCACCGGCGGCTACGCGCCTTGGGACTATAACGACAGTTCCGCCGGCGGCGCGATCCTGTGTACGTCGGCCGACCTGCACATCGATCACTGCGTGTTTCACGACAACGTGGCCGGAGTCTCGTCCTTCACCGTATCCCGCAATGCTGACGGCGGAGCTGTCTACTACGCCGGAAATTCGGTGAACATCGCCAACTCGTCGTTCGTGGGCAACCGGGCCGTGCCCGAAAGGCCGTTTGGCGATTCCCGAGGCGGTGCGATTTGCATGATCGTGACCGAACACGTCAGCCTGACGAACTGCAGAATCATCGACAACCTGGCCGACACGGGTCGACTACTCGGCACGTCGCGTGGCGGCGGGCTGTACACCGCGGGGGCCACGATCATCCAGGACTGTGATATCTCGGAGAACACGGCGTTGTCGTCCAATGATCCGGGGCACGGCGGCGGCGTGTATTGCGACGGCTCGCTCGACCTGACGGATTCGCGGATCGCCGACAATCTCGCCCAAGGAGGCAACTCCATCAACGCTCTCGGCGGAGGCGTGGTCTGCTTTGGCCCGGCGACCGTCGAAGGCTGCCGATTCCTTTACAACAGCGCGGGAGGCGTGGGCGGCGGTCTGAGCTGCTGGGGCCCCGATAGTGTCGTGCGCAATTGCACGTTTGCTTTCAACGCGAGCGGAAATATGGAGAATCCAAGCGGTCCGGGTGGCGGTGGCGTGTACGGCGCCCAACTGGTGGAGAACTGCCGACTGGTGGGCAACATCTCTTCGCAGGGGGGAGGATTGGACGGATGCGCTATTGTTCGCGGCAGTCTGATCGCCGCCAACGCCGCCGACTATCGAGGCGGCGGGACGGCCGACTGCCCGGAGGTCTCCCACTGCCGTCTGATCGGCAACGCCGGTCCGCAGCATGGCGTCGAGGCGGCCCATGCGATCTATGCCTCCGATACGATCTTCAATTGCCTGGTCGCGGGGAACGGCACGGGGCAGGGCGCGGCCATCATGGAGGCCGGTTCGGTCAGCAACTCGACCATCGTTGCAAACCGGTTGGTTTCAGATTGGGGAGCGACCGGCATCGACACGCTGTTCGTGCCTGGCTCGGCCCGCAACTGCATCGTGTGGGGCAACGGACCCGAAGGGCAACTCCAGGTGTCCATGCTCGATCCGCCGACGTACAGTTGCATTCAGTATTGGATCGGCGGAGGGACCGGCAACTTTGCCGAGGACCCGTTGCTTCCCGAAGTCGATACGGGAACGTGGACGGCGGGCGCGGCGTTCGACTTCGAGTCCGGCCAGAGCACGCTGATCGATGCTGGCAAGAATTGGCCGGCGAACTCGCTGGCCGGCAAGTTGATCAACCCGGACGTCACGCAGGATTTGCAGTTTTATATCGTGTCCAACTCGGCCGACACCATTGTCGTGTGGGGCGACGTCGATGAGATCGTGCAAGGGGGCGACGGCTATCGCATCGTCGATTACCATCTGCCCGCCACATCGCCATGCGTGGATGCCGGCGACCCTGATGGGTACGAAGATGAAGAACTCGACCTGGACGATGAACCGCGTGTGCAGGGTTGTCACGTCGATCTCGGTGCCGACGAGTCGCCCTATGCCCGCGGCGCCAGCGCCGATTTCGACGGCGATTGCCACGTCATGCAGGCAGATTTGGATCATTTCACCGCCTGTGCGCTGGGACCGGGCATGCCGCAATCCGATCCGGCCTGCCTCGATGCCAATCTCGACGCCGACGCTCTCGGTGCCGTCGACACGGTCGATTTTGCCATCCTGCAGCGCTGCTGGACCGGCTCTTCGCTCATCGCCCATCCCTCGTGCCAGCGGTAGCGCCAACGGGGGGCGGGCGTCTCGCCCGCCCCGCACCGGCGAGAAACGCTGTTTAAGGGTTTGTCAGCTGGACGAAACTAATACTGACAGGAGATAACGGAGGCAACGGAGAATGGGTTTGGGGCAGAGTTCATTGTCCGTAGGCTCACGCCTGGTGCGTAATGAGCGTGCGGGACCTTCTCGCTCCGTAAGGGCGCCGGTCAATAGCCGGCGGCGTGAGCCGCCGGTGCGGGGCCCGCACTGCCCCCAGTCAACCTGAGGGCGGCGAAGCCGCCCTCCGTTCGACTGGAAATAGTTTTTTGGGGAGCCAGCGGTCCGTGGGCTCACGCCCACGGCTACTAACTTCGCGCCCCTTCGGGGCGGAGCGACGTCGATCTCTCTTATGCTAAACACGTACGCCCACGGCTCCTGAACGCCGCCCCTGCCGGAGCGAGAAGACCTCACGCACGGAACAGTGCACAAAATGTGGCACTAACGGTCCGCAGCGAGCAAGACACCTTTCAACGCCGCCGCTACCACGAATGGAGAGCAACCCAACTCAGGACTCAGGCCTCAAGACTCAGGACTCAGATCTCAGCTCGCCGCACCCGCGGACGGAGAGCAAGCCCAACTACGAGGCGGGCAAGATGCCTGCCCCCCGAGATGGCCGGGCTAACACTCTTCCCAGCCCCCAAACACTATCGCGTCGCAGCGACGGCATCGGGCGACTTGATCTGATACGCCAGGTTGACCGTCATTCGGACCCGGATCGGCCCGGGGTCGGCGGTTAGAGCTTCGTCCTCGTTCTCGTCGGGGGACATGGCCCGGAGCTTTAGCTGGCGTTGGTAGGTACCGGAATAATCGAACTGGTATCGCCAATCTTCCGCGTACTTCTCGAAGTGAGCGGAGAGTCCGGACATGGCGCCCAACTGCACGCCGGCGGCACGGGCGAGGCTCTCAATATCGGCCTTGGCCTTGGCCAACGCGGACTTGACCAGCGTCGCTCGGTCTTCTTCAGTGATCTTGCTGACGAAGGCGAAGAGAGGGACGCCGGGTATGGCCTGGTCGTCGCCGCTCGAGAACTGCTGCAGCATCCGTTGTTTCAATTCCATCATCTCCTCCTCCTCTTCCTCGGTCGGCTTCTCATCGCGCAGGCCGGCCAGGTCTGCCTTGTGCAGCTTGTTCTGGAGCTCATGAGCTGCCGCCAGGAGCGCCTCTTTGTCGTCAGGCCGCAATGGGAAGTCGGCCTGAATGAACAACGACAGATGGACCTTGGCCGGAGGCTTCTCAGCCTCCTCGACATCCTCTTCTTCCTCGTCCATCATCATGCCCATTTGTCGCTTGGCGATTTCCAACGGATCCACACCCAGATTGGGCCCTTCCACCCGGATGGCGTCCTCGGGAAAGCCGAGGTCACGCAGCTTCTTCACCGCCGCCTCGCGCTTCTGGGCCAGCTTGGCCAGTGCCTGCCGAACGTCCGGGCCGTGGGCGGGAATTTCGACCCGCAGTCGCATGGCCTCCGGCGGTTTCTCCAGCGTGGCCGACTTCGATGACATCAAGGCGCCGCCGCCGTCGAAATAGGGCGGCCTGAATTGCGAGAGAAGGATCACCGTCAGCAGTTTGGGGACAATGCTCATGGTTGGTTGCTCGTCATGTGCCCTTCGACATGGCGGCCGGCCACTCCGGTCACCGGAACCATTCTCAGGCTGTTCTTTAGTCCAGGTCAAGCCTCATTGGGCATTCACAGCTGGCATGGGATCCCTCGGAGGGTGGCATAAATAGGTCAACTCATTGGAGTTGGAGCAAGCCTGAGTCCTGCTGATCCGCGCTCGAGCCTCAAGCCTCAGGTCTCACGACTAGCGGGAGTCCTGAGACTGCCTGAGGACACTGCACGATCGGACTACAACACGTCACGTTGGCATTGCGCCTCGCTTTCCCGTGCGCCGAGGCTCTTTGTTCGGCACCCACCACGCCTACAGTTCTGTGGGCTGAATCGCAATCATCCTGGAGAGACAAACATGCCGCTGGTTGCCGCGTCCAGCCGAGTGCGTACCACAACAAGCGTGGTCGTCGCCGTCGGTACGCTGCTTGCCGTCGTTGCGCCGTCGGTCGCGGCCACGATCACGTTCAGCCTCGTGGCTGTCAACGGCTCGGGTAACAACGCCGTCGTGGTTCGGCCTGGTGAGGAAGTCCCTTACATCATCACCGCGCTCATCACGTACGAGGGCACACTGGCCGACAATGCGGGCCTCGCCTTCTTTTCGGTCGATATTCGTACGGATCTTGAGGTCCCCCAGCTGCCCATCGACAGCTTCGATCAGGATATCGCTTTGATCTTCCCCATTCTCCAGTCCCGCGGAACGCCCAGTGAAGGTCCGGTGGCGGGTGTCATTCAGGACATCCTCCAGATCGGCGGCAGCCAGGATACGTTCAGCGGTCAGCCGACGCTGGGCGTAGCGCTGTTGGAAACCCAGGTGCTCGCGCAGGGGCGCCTGCTCACGCCGGCCGTTGAAGGCGAATTCACCGCCACCATTCTGGACTCCACCGCCGCCAACGTCTTTCTGCCCGACAGCAACAGTGTGTTCGAGCCGGAGATCGTCTTCGGTACGCCCATCACCATCACGACGCAAATCCCGGCCAACGGCGGCGATGACGATGACGATGACAATGACGGTACCGATGATGATAACCAGACCCCGACCACACAGCCCGTTGCCGTGCCTCTCATTGGTGCCGCTTATCTGACGCTCTTTGCTGTAGTAGCGGGCCTCATCGGCCTGGCCTTGTGGGGAGGTCAGCTGTTCTTGTTCATGGCTCCGATCCTGGCCGTCATCCTCATCGTGATGCTCGGCCTGGGACAATGGTCGTGAGGATCAAGACCTGAGGCTTGAGACCTGAGACTTGCGGTGAGGGCAAAGCGATTCGGGAGGCGGGCGTCTCGCCCGTCTCCGCCTGCCGATGCCGGATTCGCCAGCGTACGGGGCTAGCGTACAGCGCTGCCGTTGTGGTGCATGCATCCAGCCTGTGCTGCACACTGGAAGCGTGCACAAAGTAAGGAGGGTTTTTGGCCCGCTCCCCGCCGACATGCGGGCGAGGTTCAAGCCTGGGCTCCTGTTCGTGGACCATGCACGCCCGAGCGAGGGAGGGCACGGTCTCCATGAACGTGCCCGCCGGTCACTTTGGCGTTCGGCTGGACGGCTGTCCGGCCCGGTCTGTATGCTGGCCGGATATGGGACGCAAGACCAAAGACAAAAAGGATTTCAAGCGAACCGGCAAGCACAAGCTGTCGGAGCGAGTCTTGCAGTTCGCGGGCGACTTCATCCATCAGGGGGAGACTCTCCAAGAACGCCAGATTCGACTCATCACTGCCAGCACTGTGTGGAACATCGCCAACCGCCCGGCCGATGAGCGTCAGAAGATAACGGCTGAGATGGAGATGTGGACCACCTCTGAGGTGACGCGGTGAGCCTCGCCGAATGGCCTTATGGGCTCTTCGCTGGTCATTCACCTTACCACACAGCCCGCCTGTCGCGGCACTCGAGGATGCGCGAGGGGGGAATCGAACGGATTCACCCAACGGCGATGAGAATAAGGACTTACAGAACGTGGGGCAAGGCGGCGCTGCAAAATCTGAGGCATCCGGCGCTGCAAACGGGCCGACTGACCCTGACTTGGCCGTCATCGTCGGGGCATGGCCCCGGCTCGACGCACAGACGCGGGCGGCGGTCCTGGGGCTCGTGCGGCCGTTCGCGGGATGAGCATCGTCCGTAGTGGGTCAGGGCCGTCGATACTGCGGGCGCGCATGTTCGCCATGATCGACGCCACCCGGATCGAAGGGTAGACGCGCGTGCGGTCTGTCGGTGATGCTGGCCGACGCGGTCACTTGGCCACGGGTCGGCAGCGGCTGGGAAGCCAAGGCACGCCACCAGGACGCAACTGCCCGACGACAGGCACGGCCGACCGATTGCGGCGGCTGGTGCGGGCCGGGATTGCAAGCTCGCGGGACTCCGGCCGTTCTGGAATCTGAACCAGACCCCCCGGCGTAGGGTCCCGTCGACCGGGTAGGTATCCTGAAAGAAGACTGACGCGGTTTTGGAATGCAGTGTCACTTTGTAGACCCTGCCCCGGACATGGACGGCGAGCGGCCTTGCCGCCGGT
>JAKPHF010000035.1 GCA_029550525.1 Planctomycetota bacterium | reverse complement strand
GGCCGACGTAATCACGACCGAGAAAGGCGGGCCGCTGAAGATCGGCTTGGCCGACGACCGGGCCAATATCGGGGAAGTGGTTGCCCCGAACCAGGTGCGAGACGAAGCGCCTTTCGTGTGCGGACAGCTTGTGCTCCAGAGCTTCGGTATCAGCAGCAAGGATATTGCAATTCCGATGGAGCTGGCCCTCGATGCGAACCCCGGATTCTTGCCGTTTGTCTACGAAATTCTGGCAACCCGAATCTATCGCACCCTTGGCCGGCTGTTCACCCTCGGCTCGGGTTCCGGTGAGCCGCGCGGCATTGCGACCGATACCCCCGTGGGCGTGCCGGCGGCCAGCGCGGTAGCCATCACCGACAACGAGCTCCGGGCGCTGGTTGTGTCAGTGGATGCCGCCTATCGCACGGAGTTCTACAACTGCGGCTGGATGATGAACGACACCACCAGGGCGACGCTTGCGGGCCTCAAGGATGGTCAAGGCCGGGTGCTCTTCCCCGAGCTCGACGGATACTGGCCGCGACTTCTGGGATATCCCGTCTGGATCAATCCCAGCATGGCCGACATTGCAGCCGGCGAGCGGCCGGTCATCTTCGGAGCCATGAGGCGCTTTAAGATCAGGCTCGTGGGCGAAATCACGCTCCGGGCAAACACTGAGATGCGGGCCGAGTATGACCAGATTGTGGTGGATGCCTTCGTCCGCGCCGATTCCGGCATTGCCGCCGCGAGTGCGACCGACCAGCCCATTAAGTGCATTCAGATGGCCGCGGCCTGAGCCGGCGGGAACTGAAGGGAGAAACAGCTATGGCAGCACAGACCAGCAACATTGAACGCCGGGTGAGCCAGGGCTCTTATGCGGGCGTCCGCCCCCAAATCCGCAGCAACAGCCAGGGCGGCAAGACGCTGCACGGGTACGCCGCAGTGTTCTACGATGGCTCACCCGGCACGGAGTATGAGCTCTGGAACGACACGTACAGCCGCGCGGTTGAGCGGCTGATGCCCGGCTGTTTTGACGCCGCCCTTGCCAAGCCCGACGACTGTCGGTGTCTCTGGAACCACGACGCAAACCACGTTCTCGGCCGGGTGTCGGCCGGCACCCTGAGGCTGAGCGTGGACCGCAAGGGGCTCCGGTACGAGGTGGACTTGCCCGACACGCAAGTAGCCCGCGACCTGGTGGAAGGCATCAAGCGCGGCGACATCGACGGCTCAAGCTTCGGGTTCGTTATCAGGCCCAACGGGGATAAGTGGCGGACGGAGCGAGACCCAATTACCGGGCAGAACTTCGACGTCCGCGAGGTGCTGAGCGTGGAGCTGCTCGACGTCTCGCCCGTGACCTATCCCGCCTACGCCGCGACAACGGCTGGGCTCAGGGCAATGGGCAGCGTTGCGGAGCTGCGATCATTCGCAGCCAATCCAAGACGCCGGGACTTGTACCGTCACATTATGTACGAATGCGAGCGGTCAGAGCGGGAAGTGAACGAGACCTTCGCCCGGCTGAGCATGGTCAATGCAAGGCGACGGTAACTCTTGCCAGCGAGATAGGCGGCGCGCCGGGGACTCGTACCTCGCTCCACCCGGCGCCCGCCGTCCGCATCGAGGACCACCAATGGAAACAGGATATACGCTCGACGACTTATCGAAGGCCACAGGCATGAGCCCGCAGAAGGTGCGAGAGGCCATCTTCAATGCCGCCGGCATCGAGCCAATCAACCCAGGTGAGACGCCCCGGCGGTATGGCCCCGCGGCTCTGGACGTCCTGCGTCAAGCCCGGCTTGCGGCCGAGGGGCACGCGCGGCGGATTGGTGGACGCATGGTGGAGGCACGGTGAGCCGATGGGCGCGAGACAGACACGCATCGACCCCCATAGGGTACATTTTTTTTATAGACGCCGACCGACCCGGGACCGTGGTCGCCACTCTTCGCAGATTCGGCCGAAATTGAAAGGAGGGGGTCGAAATGAGTTTTGAAGCCTTGCCAGTCTTCGACGTTGCCAGCGTGCCGAGCTTCTACGGAGAGTCGGCCGCG
>JAKPHF010000011.1 GCA_029550525.1 Planctomycetota bacterium | reverse complement strand
CACGACCTTGTCCAGCGTGCTGTCGCTGAGCCGGCTGCCAACCGCGCGGTTGAGTGCGTCGGTCATCTGCTGGCGGGCGAGTTCCTCGCCCGGCCGCATCCGCAACACCGGCGGCGCGCTGGCCCGCAGCAACGGGTCGCGTGCGAGGGCCAGCAGCATCGCGAGGATGGCTTGCCCGTCGCGGTCGGAGTACCAGCACCGCCGCATGACCCGGAACAACGGAACGTCCGGGTCGAGCGCGTACAACTCCGAAAGCCGCTGGCTTGAAAGCTTCCGCGTTGCCGCGGTGCGCTTCCCCAGGCAGTTGTCTTCGTGGATCGCCGCGAGGTAGTCGTCTCGCGTCGCGTCGGGCCGGCAGTTCGCGAGCACGGCGCGAAGCTCGTCGAGCATGATCGTCCGGCTGGTGTGCGTGCCCTTATCTCCCCACCGGAAGCCGGCGTCGCGAAGCCGTGCTTCGTCGGCCTTGCCGTGGGGTCTGAGTTCATCTGTCGTCGGTCTGGCGTCCATGGTGAAATAGTATACCATCTCGCCGGCCAGTTTGCCGGCGAAAATCCAGAAAATATTTCGCCGTCTTTGTAGTCGCCGTAACCTGTTTCCAAACAGCATGTTATGGAATCTCTATCGTGCAGGAGTTCGTGGGCTATCTCTTGCCGAGGATGGAAGCTGCTTGCTTTTGGTCCCGTACAGAGCGATCATGCTGGTGTGTTGAGAGCGTCGCGACCGGCTCGGCTGACCCCGTTCGGGGTCGGAGCCGGCGAACCATAAGGAGCCTCAGACATGGCAAACCGGAAGACGTACCACGTGACCCCCGACGGGGACGGCGGATGGCGGGTGAAGGCGGAAGGTGGTTCTCGCGCGTCGAGCACGCACGAGAACAAGACCGACGCCGTGCAGAGCGCCAAGGACTTGGCGAAGGCTCAGCCGCTCGGCCAGGTGGTCATCCACCGCACGGATGGCCAGATTCAGACCGAGCACACCTACGGCAAGGACCCGCACCCGCCGAAGGGGTGAGGTCCGTTGGCCGTTCGAGGCTGAGAAGACAACCTCCGGGCTTTCGGCCCGGAGGTCGCGGGTTCGTCGGGTTCGTGGCAAGCTCGGTATCCGCCGCGTTTTACGCCGCCGGCCGGAACTTCTGCCAGAAGGCTTCCCTCATTGCGTGAAGCGGTAGCGATCGCGTCCCCGCTAGTCACAGCCCGGTCGGCGAAATCGACCGGCCTTCCAATCCACGCGAAACGCCGACGAGTCCACTCGCCGGCGTTTCTCGCTTTTACCAGGTTCCGCCAAGGCGTTATCCGAGACCGGCGCGGTTGGCACCGCTGCAGCAGCGGTGGAGGACGTTTGACCATGGATAGAACGAACGGACACGGCTGATAGGACGATTTGACAGGAGATAAGGGAGGTAACAGAGAAGCCGCTCCGTAACCTCTGTTGCCTCCTGTCAGCCCAATTCCGCACTGGCAAGAAACCTTTGAACGCGAAGTGCCAATAAGTTCCGGCAGCTCGCTGGGCGCGAGTGTCGATGATCAGGCAGTGGGGAGATGGCTCAGGAACCACTCGCCGGCGAGCTCCGCCACCTGCTCCAGGGCGCCGGGCTCTTCGAACAGGTGAGTGGCACCGGGCACGATGGCCAACCGCTTCTCGGCGTTCAGCCGGTCATACGCGAGCCGGTTGACCTCGATGACGCCGACGTCGTTGCCGCCCACGATGAGCAGCGTGGGAGCGACGATCTCCTCGAGCACCGGGGCGGCCAGGTCGGGCCGTCCGCCGCGCGACACGACCGCTCGAACCAGGTCCGGCCGCTCGGCTGCCGCGAACACCGCCGCCGCTGCTCCCGTGCTCGCGCCGAAGTAGCCGAGCCCCAACGCGCTGAGATCGCTTTGCCGACAGACCCAGTCGGTCGCCCCCACCAGTCGATCGGCGAGCAGGCGAATGTCAAAACGCAATTGGGCGGTTCGGCGATCCACCATCTCCTCGTCGGCGGTGAGCAGATCGAACAGCAGCGCGGCCAGCCCCACCCCGTTGAGCGACTCGGCCACGAATCGGTTGCGATGACTGTGCCGGCTGCTTCCGCTGCCGTGCGCGAATAGCACCAGCCCCCGCGCATCATGTGGAACATGCAGATCACCGTCGAGGGTGATGCCGTCGATCGCAATCCGCACCGGCTGCGTGCCGGCAGTCAGGTTGTGCTGGGCAGACATATCGGACTCCGTGAGGAGTGAGGAGACAGGAGTCAGAAGCCAGGAGCCAGAAGTGCCAAAGCCGTTCGCCCGCTGTCTCCTGTCTTCTGGCTGCTATTCACGTCGCGATCTTCATTCGGGACGTCTCGAGCAGGCGCCGAACCAAGTGGTCATCAACCGGCTCGAAGTTCTCGTACCACAGGCCGACGGCCCCGAAGATTGCCGGTGTGGCTACACAAACGACCTCATCCGCGATGCGCTTCATCTCCGCGCACGTATCGGGCGGCGCAACCGGCACTGCGACCACCACGCGGGCGGGCCCCTGCTGACGGACCGCGCGTATGGCTGCCGCCATGGTCGAACCGGTGGCCAGCCCGTCGTCCACAAGGATCACCGTTTTGCCGTGGATCACGGGCGGTGGAGCGTTGCCTCCGAATTTGCGAAGTTGGCTTTGCAGCACTTCTTCCTCACGAACGGCTGCGGTCTCGATCGTCGCCTGCGAGATGCCCAGTTGCCGAATGACCAGCTCGTTCAGCAGCCGCACACCGCCGGCTGCCACCGCGCCCATGGCCAGTTCCTCGTGGCCCGGCACGCCGAGCTTGCGCACGGGATACACGTCAAGCTTCGCTCCGAGCGTTTCGGCCACCTCGAACCCCACCGGCACGCCGCCCCGCGGCAGCGCGAGGATCAGCACATCGGGCTTTCCGGCATAGTGCTTCAACGCTTCGGCCAGGACTCTGCCTGCCTGTCTTCGGTCTGCGTAGATGGGTCGCATGAGCCGACTCCGGCCCAGAATGTTGCATCTGTTCGCTGCATGAAGATTGAAGCCTGCCGAGTAGGTGGGTGTCACTGGTCAGGGATTGGATTCGCCGCTAGGCAAGAGCCCGGCCGCAACCTGCGACGATCGATGTGTGAACTGTGGTGATGCGGCCTACTGCCGGGAGGTGGTCTGCAATGCCTCCAGACGCTCGATCAAATGACGAACCAACTCCCGGCGTTCACGCAACTCATCCCGAAACTCACGATCGTCGGTGTGTCGGATCTCCGGTCCCAGGTCGGCCAGTTCCCGCGTCAGCAGTTCCAGCAGCAATTCGTGCTCTTGTGGTTTCAGATCGGCCAACATGCGACACCTCCCACTCTGGATTCTAGCGCCGCAATGGCCCCCTCGGGGTTGGTATACGAGTAGCGGGCTACTCGGGCGGTGACACGCTGAGATGTGCTGGGGACGGTCGATCAGGCGCGACAGAGACGGCGGGGGCAAGCCCGCCGCTCGCGGCGCGACTCAGGGTACATGCGACGGGCGCTTTTCTGGACATGGCTCCCCGATTCTGCGTAAGCTAATGGGAACCGGCAGAAAGAAGGACAGTCAATGCCTTATCGCAACATGAGCTTGGAGGACTTCGCCCAGCACGTCGGGATGGACGCTCGCGAAGTGCAAAAACTGGCTGAACGCGGCAAGTTGCCCGGCCAGAAGGTGGGAGGCGAGTGGCGGTTTAATCGCGCCCGAGTGACCGAGTGGCTGCAGCAGGAGATGCACACGCTGGACGAAGCCCGGCTGATCACGCTCGAGCGGACCATGGGGGCAGGAACCGACGACGAGAGCCTCATCCTCACCGATCTGATCGGCCTGGAAGGAGTGGATGTCGAACTGCGGGCGAACACCAAGGCGTCCGTCCTGCGGGAACTGGTCGGTCTGGCGAATCGCACGGGATTGTTGTACGACGCCGAAGGGCTGCTCAAGGCGCTGGAGGCCCGCGAGGAGATGTGCTCGACCGGCTTGCAGCACGGCGTGGCCATCCCGCACCCCCGCCAACCCATGCCCTACGTCTCGGCCGAGCCTCTGGTCTGTTTTGCCCGGACGTCGCGCGGCATCGGCTTTGGCTCACCCTACGGCGGATTGAGTCATCTGTTTTTCCTCATTTGCTGTCACGATGACCGGCACCACCTGCGCGTGCTGGCCCGGCTCATGCGGGTGCTCAGCCCGGAGGTGATCGAGGCTTTGGACGAAGCCGAAACGCGAGAAGCAGTGCTCGAGATTCTCATCGAGAAGGAAAAGCAGATCGTCACCACGACTTGAGTCAAGACGATAAGGTTCGGGTAACACACCCGGTTCTAACGCCTGGACCACGCCGGCCGGTCGCCGGTGCCACACCGAAAAGGAGACAATAAAATGCCACGTGTAGGAGTCTGCCTCTCCGGATGCGGCGTTTTCGACGGCTCGGAGATCCACGAGGCCGTCCTGACCCTGCTCGCCCTGGATCAAGCCGGGGCCGACGCCGTCTGTTGCGCCCCCAACATGGACCAGGCAGTGGTGATCGACCACCTCACGCGAAATCCCGCTTCGGGCACGTCCCGTAACGTTTTGGTTGAATCAGCCCGGATCGCCCGAGGCAAGATCGTGGACATCGCCCAGGTCCGAGCCAGCGACCTCGATGCGCTCATCTTCCCCGGCGGGTTCGGGGCGGCCAAGAACCTGTGCAACTTCGCGGACAAGGGGCCGGATTGCACCGTGCACCCCGAAGTCGAAAGGCTGGCGGGCGAGATGCTCGACGCGGGCAAGCCTATCGGTGCCATCTGTATCGCCCCGGCCATGCTGGCCCGAATCGTCGGCCGGCGAGGCATGCACCCGCGCATGACCATCGGCAACGACAAGGGGACCGCCGCCGCCCTGGAGAAAATGGGCGCACGTCACGTGGATTGTCCGTGCGAGTCGTTCATTGTTGACGAGGCACACAAAATTGTGACAACGCCGGCCTACATGCTGGGAACTGGCCCGGCGTCGGTCTTTGCCGGCATCCAAAAGCTGGTCCAGGAAGTCCTGCGGCTGGCCTGAGCCCGATGTTGTCCCGCCGTACTCGCTGCCGCGGACCTGCACAGGCTGGTCCGCGGCGGCGTTGATCGCAACTCACCTCTCTGAACATTCCATCGACCGGCCGTCGCCCCGCTCGAAGGCACGCGCGATTGTCGGGATCTACCCCATATTGAGTCGAGCACCATCCCGGATGGTGCCTTGGCCCAAATGAGGTAAACCTTTGTGCTCGTTCGGTCGAAGAACATGTAGGCCCGGGAATCCCGTGGCTGGGGCGATTTTGGGGACGGTCGGGTTAAAGCAACCCCCGCAATTCCTGAAATACCTTTGATTCACCACACATCACTGGCTAGGGAAGCGAAACGGCTGGGAGAGAACCGATGAACACCATGACTTCGCCGCGTTTTGACCACCTGCGTCGGCTGACCGATTCACAGGGCCTGTTGCAGGTGGCCCGGGGAGACGTGCCCGATCGTTTCTCCGGTTACGATGCCATCGACAACGCGACGGCGTTACGGTTATGTGCCATCGGCAGTCAGACGGTCGAATCGGACGTTTCCCACCTGCTGACCAAGAAGTACTTCGGCTTCCTGTCCCGCGGACGGCGGTATGACAGCGGCGTCCGGCACCACTGCGACAGCACGGGTGGCTGGACCATGCAGGGCGACGATGCGCTGGTGCAATCGTACCTGGCCCGCAGCCTGGCCGCGGTGATCGTCTCCGAGCTGCCCATCCGGGTGCGGCTGGCCGCGGCCGATTGGTGGCGGATGCTCCTGGACGAGCATGCCTCGCGCGTGGAGACGCCGCTGGCGGCGGCGAACTGGCTGATCGCCATCGGCCAGTTGAGAGCGGCCGACCCCGGACGCGACCTCGACCGGGCAGAATGCCTGGCTCACTGGCTGCTCGAGGACTGGTACTACCCGAACCGCACAAACGGCTGGGAGTGGTATGACGCCCAGTGGACGCCGTTGGCGGCGACGGTTCCCACGGCTTTGTGGTACGCGTACCACTGCCTGGGCGAGCGGCGGATCTTCCGGGTGGCTCAGGCCATGACCCAGTTCGTGGTCGATCACCTGTTCCGCGACGGCATGCTTCAGCCGGTCGGCACGCAGGGAACCTGGTCCCGCAACTCTAACCCGCCTCAATACGCTCAGTTGCCGGGCGAGGTGTACAGCATCGTCGAGCTGCTGTGCACGGCCGAGCGGATCTCCGGCACCATGAGCTACGGCGACTATGCTGAACTGGCGGCCCGCTGGTTCGACGGTCACAACTCCAAGGGGGCGGTCATGGTGGATCCGTCCACGGGCGGATGCTATAACGCCCTGACGGCCGACGGCCCCGACCGCAATCAAAGCGCCAATGCCGTGCTGGCATGCCTGCTCACGCATGCCGCGCTGGCGGCCCGCCCCGTGCGTGTGGAAGAGACCATCCGGTCGCTGCGGCAGGAAGAATACGTCTACAGCGATCCTTCCATCGGGAGCTGACCGTTCTGGCCGTTGAAATGACGGGCGATGCGGTCCAACGCCCGGCGGACCGACTTGGGCCCTTTGAACGTGGGCAGCCAGGGCCGACGGCAACACTTCTCGTGCGTCACCAGCTCGCGAAACAGCGGAGCCATGGCCGGTGCCTCGCGGGGGCTGCGCGTATGGAAGGCCAGGCATCCCGTGTAGAAGTCGGAAGGCCCATCGAATACCCAGCGGTCCTCCCGCGCCAGCTTCCGTAGCGTTCTGATCTCCGGGAAAAAGTGAATGTGGTGCGTGCCCGGCAGCAGGTGCAGGATGTACCGCACGAGTTCCTTGGAGACCTGTCCGTTTCGCAGTGCCGGTTTGAGATACACGGACATCCAGACGTACTGACCCGGCCGCGGTTCGCAGAGAATGACGTTGATCCAACGCGGCTTGCCGATCCGATGGTAGACCATCCTCGAACGAGTCGTCGCCATCCCATCAACCCCGTCCCTGTCTACATCTCTGTGTGCCCCCCGTTCTCTTGCTTCCACCCTTCAGAATAGTCTGTGCAAGAGCCAAAGTGGTTTCCACCGCCGCCATCCCAACACAGAGAATGCAGTTTATGATTGCCGACGCGAACCGGTGTTTTCTCCGTGTTCTCCGTGGCGCCGTGGTTACTTGGGTCCAGGGTGCCGCCGCATCCGCGGCGGGGTCGATTACAGGGCGGGCTCTTCCAGCGGCACGGGGCAGATGTTGCGCCGGCCGCAGTTATCGCAGTGGCGGCCTTCCCAGATGGCGTTGAAGGATTCGAGCACGCCGTCGATGAGGGCGGGGCTGCGAGTCCAGATGCCCAGCTCGAAGTTCCGGCGGTGAGCGGCCTTGGCCCCCAGGCCGGCGCCGGTCAGATTCGCGCTGCCCAGATACATGGCAGCACAATCCACGATCACCACCTTGGCGTGCAGGCGGGGACAGCGACGGATGCGAATGCGCTCGGGGAGCGCCCGGCGGAGCTCGGCCAGGGCGGCCGCACTGGGCACGGAGGCGTGCAGGAGCCGGATCTCGACGCCGCGCTGGGCCAACCGTCGCAGGTGTTCCACGATCGACTTGGCCGTGGTTCCCCGCCCCGCCCGGGCAGACGGCACGAGCATGGCTTTGAAATCCGCCGTGGCGATGTCCAGGCTCACCCGGGCCTCGAGCAGCCCTTCGACGATCACGCGCTGCAGGTGTTCGCCGTCGGTCACGAGTTGGACCTCACCCCGGGCGGGCGGCGCGAGCGTCAGGGGACAGGTGGATTTACGCGGCATTCGACAGTCATCGGCAAGCCGCCGCCTGCCGGCGCACTCAAAAGCCAGGCGGCGCCGATCTGAGCGGGCCGGCCGGCATTGAACCCCCCTGCTTGCGGTGGTACCTTGTCGGCTTTGGTTCCCGGGCCTTTACGCCCTGGAGCTGACGACGAACCCGGTCTTGCTTGTGAAAGGATCCTCTCATGAAGCTGACGTTGACAGCGGTCTCGGTGGGAGCGGCGGCGGTTGCGGCGAGTGCGCTGTTCTGTTTGGCGGCCGACAAGCCGGCTGACGGCAAGAAGAAGCTGCTGTTCTACTCCCAGTCGTTCGGGTTCCGGCACAGCGTGGTCACCCGCCCCAAGAGCGGCGAGCTGTCCCACGCCGAGAAGGTGCTAAAGGAGATCGGCGAGAAGGCCGGCTATCAGGTGGACGTCACACAGGACTTCCGGGATCTGGAAAACGAGAAACAACTGCAGGAATACGCCGGCATCGTGATCTACACGACGGGCAATCCGCTGGTTAACCGCGACGCCCTGTTGAAGTACCTCCGCAACGGTGGCGCCCTCATCGGTATCCATACCGCCACGGATAGCTTCCATTCCCCCATGAACGTCGACGTCCCGATGGGTGACGGCAAGACGGCCAAGCTCTCGGTCCCCGATTGGCCGGAATACATCCGGATCATGGGAGCGGCATTCCGCACGCATGGGCATCAGGCCACGGCCACGATGAAGATCCACGACCGCAACCATCCGGCCACGAAGATGCTGGAGGACGGCTGGACCCTCCACGAAGAGATGTATCTCTTCAGTCGGTACAACGACAAAGTCCACCTGCTGGTGAGCATGGACACCGACAAGATGGACGACGAAACGCTCAAAAAGCTCAACCTAAAGAAGGGTGAGTTCGCCCCGGTGGCCTGGACGAACACGGAAGGCAAAGGGCGGGTATTCTATACGTCGCTGGGCCACCGCGAGGACGTGTGGACGAACCCGGTCTTTCAGCAGCACCTGCTGGGCGGGATCGCGTGGGCCGTGAAGCTGGCGGAATAGCCCAGGCTGCTTTCCCGCAGGAACGAAGATGAGGCGAAGGTAACATCGCCTGGCTCGTTTGCCGCCTAGAATTCCGAGCCGCTCGTCGGGACGAGCGGCTCCGGCTCCTTTCCCAGCGGACGAGCCGGGCTTTTGGTGCCCGCGACGTACCGGCTCGCACGGTCAGCACGGGCACGGCAAGCCCGGTGGAAGTCGCAGAGAATTGCGTCGGTCTGCGTCGTGGGCCGCCGGCTTGATCGAAGGCCGGCTCTGGCCGCGGGCCGGTGCACCGGGCCGATTCCCCGATCGACATCATGGCAGAGAAAGGAAGACTTCACGCTTTGGCCAGTGTTCTGTGGAAGCTCTGCGTATTGGCCGGCGTCATCGGCGGAGCCGCCTGGTGGACGGCAGCCAGCACCACGCCGGTCAAGATGGCGAGCCCGGTGCCGGCCATCGCCCCCGCGCCGCGTCAGCCGCTGCTCAGCCCCGACGATCCGTACCACGGCGTGGCTTGGCAGATCCACCGGGCTGAGGGCTCGGTGGAAGAGGCACGGCTGCTGTTGGGGCAGATTGCCGACCTGGGCGCCGACGCGGTCCTAATCAGCAACGCGGGCTACCAGGAGCATGCGGGCTCCGAGTCGTTCAAAATCGATCCGGAGGTCACCCCCTCGCCGGAGCAGTGGGAGCAGATTTTCAAGATCGCCCACGACAACGGCCTGCGGGTGATCTTCATGCCCATCATCCTGCTGAGCAACCCGCGAGGAACGGAGTGGCGGGGAGTGATCAACCCACCGAACTGGGACGATTGGCTCGAGCAGTACCGCGAGTTTCTGCTCTACTTCGCCCGCATCGCCGCCAAGAGCGACGTCGAAGTGTTCATGGTCGGCTCCGAACTGATCAGTGCCGAGAAGAACGTGCACGTGGACAAGTGGCGCGAGCTGATCCGCGACGTCCGCAAGGTTTTTCCCGGCAAGCTCTCGTACTCGTCGAACTGGGACCACTACAAGGTGGTGGAGTTCTGGGACGAGCTCGATCTGATCGGCATGACAAGCTACTACAAGCTGTCGAACCAGCCCAATCCGTCGCTGGAGTCGTTGATCGAGGCCTGGAAGCCGATCCGCCGAGGCCTGCTCCGCTGGCAACAGACCATCGGCAAGCCGTTGCTGTTCACCGAAGTCGGCTGGTGCAGCCAGGAGGGCGCCAGCATCGAGCCCTGGAACTACTACCGATACCAGACCCCCACGGCCGCCGGCCATGAGGAACAGGCCCGCTGCTATCGCGCGTTCATGGAGACATGGAAGGACGACATCGGCAAAGGTCGCGAGTCCCCCGTGGGCGGCGTGATCTGGTGGGAGTGGATGAACGTGCCGGGCGGGCCCGAGGACTTCAACTACATCCCCAAGGGCAAGCCCGCCGAACTCGAGCTGCGCAACTGGTTCAGCCGAATCCGCCAGATCCGGACGAACCTGGCCCAGACGGCCGAATAGAGCTGTCAGCTATCAGCCATCAGCCAGACATGGCTTGCTCAGAGCTCACAGCTTAGAGCTCATAGCTCATGCCCCGCCGTTGTGGGCGGGATGCAGGGCGTGCTCGTAGACACTCAGGCAATGCCGGGCCGAGTCGATCCAGGACAGCTTGCGGACTTCGATACTCCCCTGCTCGCGAAGCGTGCGGTGCAAGGAGTTGTGCCGCAGCACGGCGATGATCTTGTTGGCCATCTCGTCCACGTCCCAAAAGTCGACCTTGAGCGCGTGGCGAAGGATTTCCGAGACACCCGACTGCTTGCTGATGAGCACGGGCACGTCGTTGGACAGCGCTTCGAGCGGCGCGATGCCGAAGGGCTCGGACACGCTCGGCATGACGTAGAGATCGGCCATCCGGAAGACGCGTTCGACGTCCGGGCCGCGCAGGAAGCCGGTGAACAGAACGCGGTGGCCGATGCCCAGGCCGGCCGCCATCTCCACGCTGCTTTTGATCATGTCGCCCGAGCCGGCCATGATGAAGCGTACATTCGGCACGACGTCGAGGACCTTCTTGGCCGCCCGCAGGAAGTACTCGGGCCCCTTCTGCATGGTGATGCGGCCCAGGAAAAGCACGATCTTCTCGTTGGTCTGGATGGCGGGAATATCGACGGGCGGCGCCGTGCCGTTGAAATCGACGGCGTTGTAGACCACGTCCACCTTCCCGGCCGGGACGCCATAACGGCTGATCACGATGCTTTTGGTCAGGTGGCTGACGCAGATCACGCGGGCGGCAAAGTGCATGCCCTGCCGCTCGATGTCGTAGATCTGCTGGTTGACGTGCTCGCCGCTGCGATCGAACTCGGTCGAATGCACGTGGACGACCAGCGGCTTGCCTGTGATGGCCGATGCCGCGATGCCTGCCCGGTAAGTCATCCAGTCGTGGGCGTGCACGATGTCGAACTGCTCGCGACTGGCGATGATGGCGGAGAGCTTCGCGTAACGCTCGATCTCGCTGAACAGGTCGCCGCCGTAATGGGCGCCACTGGAGGCGGCATTCTCGATGAGCGCAGCCAGTTCAGCGACGGACGGATCGATGCCGGCAGTCTTGAGCCCGGCTTCGGCTCGCACGCGCCGTTCCTGCTCCAGTTCGGCGAGCCGGCGAGCCCGTGTTTCCGGCCGGTCGTAGGGTCCGAAGCCGAAACCGGCCTCGACAGTTTGAAACGTCACGCCGGGCATGCCGGACGTCTGGTAGACCTGGCCGATCTCAACAGGAGCTTCCGCCGGTACGGCCGCCCGGCGAAGGGCCGGCGTCATCAGCCGCACATGCGTGGTAAACTGGGATTCCACCGGCTTGGGAAGGACAAACAGGACCTCGGTGCCGATCTCGCTCATGGCCTTGGTAAGCCCGTAGCAGGCCGTCCCCAGGCCTCCGGAGATGAATGGAGGGAACTCCCAGCCGAGCATGAGGACCTTCATGTGCTTGGACTCCCAGGCTGTCGTCACTCTCACCGCACAGGCGGTTCCGGCGGCGGTAAGAGCGGCCGACATGGTCGCACGCTGGGTACAGCCGAGCGTGGTACAGGACTATCGTGAGGCCCCCGGAATGCCAATCCGATCGACCCGCTCACCCGCTCCCGCAGCGCACCTGTGGGCGGCGTTCAGATGACCTGCGCCCCCTGCGTATTGGTCGGCGTTTCTTCCGGCACGCATACGCGGCGCATGATTTGCTTTAACCCCTCACGAGTAGAATATACTGGTCACCTTCGAAAGCTGTCAAACGCCGCGCGATCAATTCTAAACAGCGCTGATTCATGCGACCAGCAACGCGAGAGGGGCGATGCGCCGCGCGCGGGCGTGAAGAGGCGAGCGATCACGATCGGCAGAGCCGGCGAATGCCGCCCGCCGGTTCCGCCGCTCAGTGCTTGTTGGCATCCTGGAAAAGAGGATTGCACATTCCGGGATGGCGGACACATAATCTAGGAAAAATGGGGAACGTCGGAAACTACTGCAGCGTGGAGAAGGTCTCCTCGCTCATGCGGGAAATATCCTGCACGGGGAGCCTCAACCGGAAGGTCGTGCCTTCGCCTACGGTGCTGTCCACGACGATGCGGCCATGATGCTCGCGAATGATCTTGCGGGCAACGGCGAGTCCCAACCCCGTGCCGCCCTGCCCTTTGCCGGATTTGAACGGCTCGAAGATCTCCTCGATCTTGTCCCGCTCGATACCCGAGCCGTTGTCGGAAATGATGATGTCGGCAATGCCCTCGTCGGCGTTGAAGTGCGTTCGCACGTTCACCACGCCGGTACCCGGCTTCACCGCGTCGATGGCGTTGGCCACGATATTGAGCGTGGCGTGATGAATCCCCGACGGATCCAGCGGCATGGGCGGGAACGGTTCCTCGAGATCGGTCAGGAGCATGACCTTGCGTTCGTCCGCCCGCTTCTGCACCAGCGACACGGCGTCGGCGACGATCTTGTTCAGATTGTTGGGCGTCAGCTTGGGCTCGCGCTTCTTGCTGAAGGCGAGCATGTTCATGGTCAGCTGCAGGATGCGGTCCAGGTTCCGCTGGACGATGCCCCATCCCTGCCGCATGGTGCCGATGTTCTGTTTGCTCAGACCGAGGTCCACCAAGTCGGCGCCGCTCTGAATCCCCTGGAGGATGTTCTTGATGTAATGCGACAAATACGCGACGGTCTCACCGGTGGCGGCCAGGCGCGCGGTCTGCATCTGCTGCTGGACGAGCCGAGCGTTCTGGATGGCCATGCCCGTCACCTGCCCGATGACGTTCATCAGCCGCAGTTGTTCCTGCGTGTAGGTGTGCGAAGCCGCCGCGGAGTCGATGTGGATGACCCCCATCAACTGGTCGCGGGCGAGGATGGGCGCACACAGAACCGAGTGCAGGCCGAAGTCGTGGATGCTGTCCTGGGCGGCCTCCGACGAGAAGCGGCGGTCCGTCATGGCGTTGGTGCACAGGACGGCCTCGCGCCGCTCGGTCACGTGCTGGATGATCCGCCGCGACGTCGTGATCTTCTGGCTGCGGGTGGGCAGACTTTGGCGGTACCGGACGACCTTGGGGATCAGTTCGCCGCCGCTGTGGTCGTACAGCAGGATGAAGCCGCGGTCCACCGGCAGTTCTTCCATAATCACGTCCATGACCCGCTCGAGAAGCTGATCGGGATCGATGATCGCGCCGATGGCGGCGGTGAGCTCGGACATCACCTTCCACGCCCGGGCTGCCTGGTGGATTTCGGGACCGGCGATGATCACCGAATCCTCGGTGCCGACGCTGGCCAGGATGGAGGAGTCCATGTTGGCCCCGCTCACGTCGAGGTCGATCATGTCGCGGGGATAGCTCGGCCGGACGTTGGGGACCGACTGGTCGCCGCTGTAGACGATGAGCGTGGTGCCGACCTTGATCTGGTCGCCGTGCTTGAGCCGCACCGGCTCGCGGATGCGGACGCCGTTGACGTACGTGCCGTTGGCGCTCTTGAGGTCCTGGAGGATCCAGGAGCCGTTGTCCGGCTTAAGCTCGGCATGTCGGCGCGAAATGGTCCGGTCGGTCAGGGGGATCTGATCCGCCTGCCTTCCCAGGATGGCCGGCTCATTGAGGGTGCGGAACGTCCGCCCCTTGTCCGGCCCCTGCAATACCAACAACGTCGCCACAGCCTAGCCCTCGACCTGCCCCGTTTCAGTCTACGGGGTCTTCCAGGCGAAAGATTTCCATAAAGCTCAAGTAACACTGCCAGAGAACAAGCCCGACGGCCCATCTGGCGGACGTGTGGGGCAGGCGCACTGCCCACGCATTCACAAGTACGTCGCTGCTTAGTCCCGTGTTCATCAGATTCTAGCCGAGCGGCCGCCCCAGTCAACGCAGCGGCGAGCATATCAGGAAGGCTCGGGCGCGGCGGTTTTCGCGGGAAACGTCGCAGCGGAGCAGGCCGAATTGTCCCGCTAACAACCGAGATCTGGACGTGTGCGATGCGAAAAGCCGCGTCCTATCCGCCCGCCACACTCCACAGCCCCAGGGGGGTGTACAGGATGAGGCCGGCGAGAATAACCCACAGCACGATGGCGGCCAGGAAGGGCGGATCCTTGATCATCAGGTCGGTGGGACCGATGGCCTTGCCCAGCTCGATCAGCATGGCATACCGGTAAATACCGTACACCACCAGCGGCAGCGTGTAGATGAGCTGCTGTTTGTGGGCCTCGAACGGCGTGGGCCGGGTATCCAGCGTGTAGAGGAGGAACGTGATGATGGCCATGCCGCCCGAGGTGCTGAGCAGGTGCGTCAGGAGATGCGGCGTGTAGCGGACGAGGATGGGCCGGTGGCCGCGAATGGCTTCCGAGTCGTCACCGATGACGGCGATCTCGCACCGCCGCTTGCCGAAGCCCAGGAACAAGCAGAGCATGAACGTGCAGATCAACAGCCAGGGCGACGCCTCGACCTGGATGGCCGCCGCTCCGCCGAGAGCCCTCAGCACGAAGAGCATGGCGATAACCACGACGTCCAGGATCATGCGATGCTTGAGGGCCAGCGAATAGGCGGTGCTCAGCACCAGGTAGGCGGAAACGGTCACCGCGAAGCCGGGCGGGAGCTGGGTCAGGCTGATCGTGAAAGTCAGGCCGAGCAGGACGACCATGAGGACGACGGCAACGGGAAGGGAGACGGTCCCGCTGGCGATCGGCCGATTCTTCTTGAGCGGGTGAAGCCGGTCGCGCTGCCGGTCCATGATGTCGTTCAGGATGTAGCCGGCCGACGACGCCAGGCAAAAGGCGACAAACGCAATGAAGGCCAGCTCGACGGCGTAGCGGTCGCCGATCTTGGCGCGGAAGGCGTTCCCGAAAGCCAGGGCGGCGAACACAAAGGAGTTCTTGATCCACTGGGCGGGACGGAGCAATTGCAGGTAGTTGCGCATCGGCCTTATATTCGGGCAAGGTCCGGCCGAATTCAACTGGCCACCGCCGGCGGCGCCGGAGGTGATCCAACCGCCATGGGCGGCCGGCGAGACATCCGGTCCGGTTTGAAGTACGATTCCAGCAGCTTTGGATGCTTGAAAAGTGGACGAGTTCGATGACATGAGGGAGGTCTGGGATGAGAAGGTTCATGACCGTACTGAGTGCAGCGTCGGTGTTGGTGATCTCGGCTGCCGTGGTGCATGCCGAGCCTGACGCGCCGGCGGCGGACGCGCCGCTGGTGTTGGGCTACATCAACTCGATCCCGCCCGAGTCGCCGGAGGCTCGGGAGGCCCGCCACAAGCTGATCGCCCAGCGGCGCAGCCAGGACCACATCATCATCGTGCACCGCGGGGCCAACCGCGTGAAGCCCGAAAACACGCTCGAGGCGTACTCGGCGGCGATGGATCTGGGGGCGGACGGCGTGGAGTTCGATCCCCGCAAGTCCAAGGACGGTGTCCTCTACATCATGCATGACGACCGACTGGATCGCACCACGCGGACGGGCAAGGGCCGCGGGCGAGATCACACCTACTACGAGATTCTGCAGGCCGGCATCAAGGGCGGCGACAAGAACACGCGGGTGCCCACGGTGGCGGCATTCCTGACACTGGCTCGCGAGCGAGGGATGTTGCTGCATCTGGACGTGAAGGAGCCGGGACTGCAAGAGGAGCTCGAGCGACTGCTCGACGAGGCGGACATGTGGGACCACGTCGTGGAAGTCAACGCGAGCAACGCGGAACGCCTCCGCTCGCATCCGAAAGTCAAACTGATCCCGTTCAAGTGGGGAGACGTGCCCAACGACGACAAGAGCGAGGCGGCGCGAGCGGGGATCCAGGCGTGGATCAACCGCAAGGAAGGCAAACTGGGCATGGTCGATGATCCGCGAGCGGTCTGCAAAGCGTTGGGCCGAGAACCTCAGGAATTCAAGCCCATCCCGAAGTATTTGCGAGCCTACTGGTCCCCTAGCGGGATCGTCTCGAAGCCTGCCCAACCCGGTCCGACCACCATACCGGCTGACCAGTGACGCCGGGACGGAACGCCGTTCGCGTGGCATCCGCCTGGATGTAGTCAGACGCAACCGGGACAGGTCAGTCAGCGTACGTCAATCGGCGCACGCCGGATCGGGAGCCAGCAGGCCGTTCAGGCATCGCTGCAGGATACCAAAGTCGGCCTGATCGACATCGCCGTCGCGGTCCAGGTCCGCCGCCGCACAGGTGAGAACGTCGCGGTACGGGATCGAGTCCCCGGACAGGCACGAATCGAAGATCGCAACGTCGGCGGCCTGCACTCGGCCGTCGACGTTGAGATCTGCCGGGCATGGAGGCGAAGCCACACTCAGGCGGAGCCGCATGAGGTATACGTCGTAGGGATCCCAGAGGCTCATGGTGAAATAGAGCGTCTGGCCGTGATCCTCGACGTAAAGCGGGTTCATGTAGGAGCCGTACAACCCCGGGGCCTGAATGCCGGGCACCACGGTCATGGGCAGCGACCAGGGTCCCCAGGGGGCCACCGCCTGGCGAAGCTCGATGGCCCCCCAGCCTCCGCCGGCATAGGTGTTGAAATAGAGCATGATCCAACGGCCGGCGGCCCGGTTGTACATGACGGACATCTCGCCCACCGGGGCAGGGACAATAATCAACGCGGCAGACTCGTGTTTGGCCCAGACGGGCTGACCATTGTTCAGGCCGCTGTAATACTCGTACGCGCCGGGATCGGTAATATTCGCGGGCAGTACGCGAGCCAGCTTGACGCCTCCCAATCTTCCGGAGGGCGTTCCCCAGACATAGACATGGTCGTCGGTTCCGGGCGGCAGGTCGGTGCGCAGACTCGCAGCCACCATACCGAAGTTCGTGTTGGCCGGCAGGCGGAAGCCATCGACAACCGTGAACGTCTGACCCAGGTCTTGCGTGTAAGCCAAGCCGGCGTAGTGAATGTTCCACTCCCCCGGAGGCCCCCACCAGCTGACGGCCATGAACCAGGCGTAGATTCGCTCGCCGATACTGACAGCCCCCGTCGGAATCTCGGTGATGGGATTCCCGTAGCCGCTGCGGATCACCTGTCGGGCTTTCCCGGCGTGGTCGGTGATCCAACCGTCGAAGTGGATTCCGTCGGCCGGCGTTCGGTCAGTGGACCACGCCATGGTGTTCCATCGCCAGAAGCCGCCTTCGCCGGCCAGCTCACCCGCGAAGGTATCGCCGAACAGAAAGTAGGTCACGTCCTGGTGAACGACCATGTGCCCGAGATCCGTTCCGCCGATGCCGACACGCGGCGTATCGTTGATGGATCCGGGGCCGGTCAGACGGGCGACGAACTCCACGCCTTCGATCGCAGTGACCTGAGCTGTCACCGGTCGCAACATGCCCCCAACCGACAGCAGGCACGCAACCCACAGGACGCGGATCCTCATTCTTCCGGCTCCTCCTATGGAGTCCAGTATACTCAATCGGTCGGCGTAATCCGAACAGATTCGATCATCGCAGGCCCCTGACGAGCGGGGTCGATAATGTTGTCTTGGACTGTCACGCGAGCGCAGTCCTGGATTCGAATGGCGTACTTGCCGTTCTCGCGAGCACCGCGCAGACAAGCCTGCTCCACCGTGTTGTTCGACACGGTGAGACCATCCACGGCCACGCAAAAGATCGCACTCTCGGCAGTGCCGATAATCCGGTTGCCGTGAATCGTGAGGTCGCGGTGAACGCCGGGCCGAGGCGGATACGCGAAATCTTTGAGATACGCCAGACCGCACAGGGCCGCCTCGGCCGATGCCGCCCCCAAATTGCAATTCTCGAACCGGTTGTTGCGCACGGTGACATTGCGCGTCCCGATGCTCTCGAAGAAGTAAACGACCTCGGTCAACACCTTCACGCCGGGGCCCGTGCAGTACTGGAAGGTGCAGTTTTCGATGACGGCATCGCGCGTCTGGCAGAGCACGCCGCGAGCGCGGTTGGCTCGCACCGTGCAACGCCGTATTCGCAGTCTCGGCACGCGCGAAGCGTTGCCCAGTACGTCGCCTTCCCGCAGTTCGGCCGGGAGAACACCTTCGAACTCCACGCGGTGCACGTTGCCTTCGCCCGGCTCCATTTTGGCCGCACGGACTTTGCCCGACGCGAATGGGCACAGCGTGTCGACGTGAGCCATCTCCATGATGTCGCCGGCATCGGGAAGATCGGCGATCTTCAGGTTGTGCTGACCGAGGACGGTTCGGTCGTCGACGCGCCGGCGGACGATGAGATACAGTCCGCTCTTGACGTTGACGCCGTCGTCGCCCATGCCCTCGAACGTGCAATCCTCCAGAAGGATGGTGCCCTTGCAGCCGCCGAAATGTGTGGCGTCGGCGGTGGCGGTCATGAGCCGCTGCGATCCCGGCCGGAACATCACGTTGAACTTCTGGAGCGTCACGTTGGTGCATACCGTGCACACGAGAGCCATGCCGGGCGTGCAATGGACGGTGACATCGTTGACGCGGACGTCGCGGCAACGATGAAACGCAAACGCGCCGCCCGCGTACACCTGGTGCCGCAGGAGAAGCAGTTTGCCGACGGGCACGGAGATCTCGCGGTTGAGGTGAACACGCAGCACTTGTGGTGCGACCAGCTCCGTCCGCTCCACGCTGTGATAGACGTCGAGGTCGCGGCCGTCCGGCAGGCGCGTGTCGGGGTGGTAGGTCATGAAGGCCCCCACCGGCTCGCCGCCCTGAACAGGGTAGGAGTCGAGCACGCGAATGTCGAAATGGCGAGGCGCTGTGGCCACTACGGTGCCTTCGGAGAATGGCGGGCGTTCCCAATCCAGCGTCAATCCGCGCACGGTGATATCCTGGCATTCGCCGAATGCGAACACTCGACCGACGCCGCTCAGGATCAACTCGGCGCCTCGCCCTTCGACCACCAGCCCCTTCATGTGGGAGACCGGCAGGAGAGCATTCCGTCGCTCGGGGTTCCCGTCGGCTCGCAGGTGATAACGACCGGCGGGGATGACAATGCGTGATTCACGTGTCGCCTGTGCCTGCTTGAACGCCTCCACGAACGCGGCAGTATCATCGCGCCCGTCATCAGGCACGGCACCCAAGTCGGTTACTTGAAGACCCACGGCAGGGACGGCAGCCAGCACGATCAAACCGAAAACCGGCACGCAGAGACATCGCCCAATCATGCAGAAACCTCGTTGCCTTGTGGTGCGCAGTGCACGCGGAGGTCGGTGGCCGCGCTGTGGTGCAGGCATCCTGCCTGCATGGCGCACGCTGGAAGCGTGCCCCACAAAGAAGCGTGCCCCCAAACCAGGGACGCAACCATTATGGTCGCTGGAGGCCGGAATTGAACAGGCCCGGCACGCCGGTGCCACCGCCGATCACGCCGCCATAGCCGCCGTAGCCTCCGAAGCCGCCCATGCCCATGCCGCCATAGCCACCGCCCATCAGGCCGCCCATGCCGAAGCCGTCGGCGTCGGAGCGGAAGCTGGGGACGCGAATCAGCAGATCGCTGACGTCGTAGACGCGGGTGATACGGCGGCGGTCGAGCAACTCGCGAGTACTGATGCGGACGACGCCGTCGACGATGTCGTAATCAAGCGGGGCTTCCGGGGGAGAGACCTTCGCGAGCAGGAGTTGCAGCACGGTCTCAAAGCGAGCCTCCTGCAGCGTGATACCGAGCGTATCGGTAGTGCGATCGACGCCCACGGCCGACAGCGCGTTCCAGTTCACATCCACCGACAGTCCACTGGTCTTGCGAAACCAGTTGATCGCCTCCTCGAAGCTGGTGCCTTCGGGAAGGTGGACAGCGGGCGGGGATCGGCGGGGCTGCGGCTCGCGGGAATCAGCGCCGTCACGGCGCTCGTCCGCTGCGGCGAGCTTAACGGCCGGCTGCGCGGCAACGGCAGCGACTGAAGGGACACCAGCCAGCGCGATCTGCTGCGACTCCGTACTGGGAGGGGTCACGTTCCGGCGGACCCATGCTCCGGCCGGCCGCCCGGGTGTCATCGCGCGACGCGATCGCGCTGCGCTCATCCGCTCCTCACCGGCGATGTAACGGGAAAGCGAGTCAAGTTGACGTGTGATTTCGACGTATCGTTCGGGGGGCTGGAACTGTCGGCGGGCTGCATCCACCCGCTCGCGGGCGAGCCGGAAGTCCCCCTGGTTAATGACCCGGCGGATTTCCCGCTCGTACCGGCGGAACAGGTCGTCCGGACGCTGCGCGGAATCTGCCGGAGGCGTTTCCCGGACGGCATCCGCCGGCGCTGCCGAAGGCGCGGTCGAGTCGGCCAAGCTGACCGTACCGATCAGTCCGAAGGCGAGGACCGTGCGAGCGGCCGCCGCCAACTTCGAGCTTGCGGTCATGGGCGAGACCTCCCTCTGTAAGGCTACCGGCCGAGCGGGCGGAAGGCCAGCGGGAGCTGAAGAATGACAGGGCGACGCGGGGACACGGCGACGCGACGATGAGAAGCTGCGGAGAACCGAAGAGCATCGTGAGTAACCGATGATGAAATCAGGACTTGGGGAGAATGGACGCCGCCTCGGAGAAGCATTGGCTCACGGGTCCGGCGCGGCGATGGGCTTCCATGGGATGTCATTGAAGGTTACAGAAATGTATAATGGCTTACGGAGGGAGCTTGATGAAACACCTTTCCATGGCCACTTCGACTTGCAGCGTTCTTGTGCTCTTGGCGTCGACCGGATTGAGCCTCGGCGATGCGTCCACGCCGCCGTCCGGCGAGTTCAACGTTGACGATCCGACCTATCAGCGGCTCTCCGCCGCGCTCCGGGAGGCGGGCCAGCCGCTGGACGCGAGCGGGGCTTCCCTGTTGCCGAGCGGCACGGTGCTCGACGACGTAAGCGTCGATGAACAGCAAGTGGGACACGTGCGCATCACAGTGCCGGTTGGTGGCACTCCTCTGCTTATCGGCGAATCGCAGGCCGAAGCCATCGATGAGTTGCTACGCGCCGCGTTCGATGTGCCGCTGGCCGGCATGAGCGTGAGCATCCGGATCGGCAGGGGCGAGTACGTGCCGATGGGCGCATATGTGTCACAAGCGCAGCCGTTACCGGACGCAGCACCGGACTTGCATGCGGACGCACCGGACAAAGAGGACGCGATCGAACCTACCGACGTGGACGTTCGAACCGCCTTCGGCGTGCCGAGTGCCCACGCCGACGGACAGCCCGTGGGAGCCCTGACCGGTGTGGTAGTCTACTGCAGCGCGGGTCACGGCTGGACGGCCGGTACATCGAGCTGGGGCTTGCAGCGGCCGCTCATGCACAGCATGAACGAAGACTACGGCAATATCGATCAGCTCAACTTGTTCGCCAACTACTGCTACAACGCGGGAGCGGTCGTGGTCCCCTACCGGCCCATCGGATACCAGACCACGGAAATCGTGTTGGACAACGATGATGCCGGCGTGACGTTCACGGGTTCGTGGATATCCGACACGTCCGTGAGCGTCTACTACGAGAACGGCGTGGTGAACAGCGGCGTGCGCTCCCGCCGGATCGCGGCCAGCACGTCGGAGACAGCCACCGCCCGGTATACGCCGAACATCCCGGCCGCCGACTTCTATCCCGTCTACTGCTGGACGCCCTATCGCACCGACGGCGTTCCCCAGACCTATCGGATCCGCCACAGCGGCGGCACGGCCGAAGTGGTCATCGATCACAGCCGGGTGGGCCGAGGTTGGATCTGGCTGGGCAACTACTACTTCGAAGCGGGTACGGGCGGGTATGTGGAGATCTCCAACCGCTCCACCGTGAGCGGCACGGTGACGGCGGACGCCATCCGTTTCGGCAACGGCATGGGCAACGTGGTGGGGGCGGGGCCGGGACGGGTGAGCGGCTATCCGCGTGAGGAGGAAGCATCACGCTACTGGGCGGAAAGCGAAGCCGGCATCAACGCCCGGGGCCTGCCGACGTCCATTTGGAACTGCTGTTCGACCGACTCCGACGACAACGTGGGCACGGCGGCCCGCTGGGCCCGCGAGATGAACCGGATCGGCGGCACGACCGAGCGGTGGCGGCGCGTGTACATGGAGTTTCACACCAACGCCTCGAGCGGCTCGGCCAAGGGCACGGTCGCGTTGTACAACGAGGGCACGGCGGGCACGACGCATCAACTCGCATTTGCCACGCTGGTGGGCGAGAAGGTCGAGGCGGACATGCTCGCCCTGCATAACCTGTTCGAGTATCCCTGGGGCGTGCGGAACCCCAACACGTATCACGCATCGTTTGCGTACGGGGCCATCAGCACGGGCAACAACGGCAACGAATTCGAGGCCACGCTGCTGGAGATCGCCTACCACGACAACGCGGAGGATGCCGCCAACCTGCGGAACGTCGCGGTGCGGGATGCCGTGGCACGATCCACGGTCAACGCGATCATCCAGTTCTTGTCGGACGCCAGCCGGTTCCCCGGGACGCAGGTGCCGGCGGTGTTTCCGCCCGATCCGCCCGAGCAGGTGCGGGCGAGAAGCAGCGGCGACGGCTTGGTGGTGGTCTCATGGACACCGGGTGCGTCACGGCCGGCGTCGCCGGCGAGCGGTGATCCTGCCACCGGCTACAAGATCTACCGATCGAGCAACGGTTACGGTTTCGGCAACGCGATCACCGTCGGGAACGTGCAATCGGTCGCGTTGAGCGACATTCCGGCGGACGAAACGGTGTACCTGCGCGTCACGGCGATCAATGCGGGCGGTGAGTCGATGCCGTCGCCGACGATGGCGGTACGTCGGGCGGTCCAGGGCCCGTCGCGAGTGCTGATCGTCGATGGATTCGATCGCGTGACCCGCCAGCAAAATTACGTCCAGACCATCCCGGCCGGGGCCATGGAGCGGCAGATCGCCCGCAAGGTGAACTCGTTCGACTACGCGGTCCAGCATGCGACGGCGCTGGCGGCGGCGGACATGAGCTTCGACTATGCCACGAATGAAGCGATCATCTCCAGGGCGGTACCCTTGACCGATTACCGCGGGCTGGTCTGGATCCTGGGCGAGGAAGGTGTTGCGCACAAGACGTTCGACAGCGTCGAACAGGCACTGGTCACCAACTATCTGAACGCGGGCGGCAGTCTGTTCGTATCGGGCTCGGAGATCGGCTTTGAACTGGACTATCGCGAGGCGGGCCGGTCGTTTTATGAGAACGTGCTGCGGGCCAATTACGTCGCGGATGCCTCCGGCACGTACAACGTGATCGGCTCGGGCGGCGTGTTCGCCGACGTCGGCGCGTTCAACTTCAGCCCGGCCGGCGGCGCGCCGTACGCGGCCGAATTCGCCGACGTGATCGAGCCGCAGCCCGGCGCTGTGAGCGTGCTGCAGTACTCCACGTCTCCGCCGCGCACGGCGGCAATCCAATACGACTCGGGCACGTACCGCCTGATCATGCTGGGCTTCCCGTTCGAGACCATCGGCTCGAGCGACGTCCGCGCTCTCCTCATGCAACGTGCGATGTCGTTCCTGGTGCCGGCAGGATGCCCGTTCGCGCCCGATTCGATCAGTGACTTTGAGGGCTATGCCAACAGCACGCAGGTGCTGTTCCGGTTGCCGCGATACTCGGGCACGACGGTGGGGCACCTGCTGGCGTCGCCCAATGTAGCGGGTGTGTCCGACGCCGTCCCGGGATTCGACGGCGGCAAGGTCTATCAGGTGCAGTGGCAGTGGGTGGATACCCACCCCACGCGCTGGCTGCGACTGACCACCAGCCAAGCCCCGTTCTTGCCCAACCCGATCATCGATCTGCGCCGGGTGCTGCGCGTACGTCTGCGGGTGGACGAGGGATCGTTCCGGCTGGCGCTGGGCGTGCGCGAAACGGGTGTGGATGGTCCCATCGGATCGGATGGCGGATCGTCGGGTTCCATCGAGTGGATTGGCGCGACGTCTGTCGTGCCGGACGGCGGACCGCAAGGCGTGCTGGTCACCGCGCAACCCGGCGTCTGGCAGACGATCACGTTCGCGGCCAATTCCGGGAACGTCATACCGTTCACGGGCGACGGCCGGCTCGATGCGGCCAACGGGAAGGTGGTCCTCGAACATCTGGCGTTCTCGGTGGTCGATACGGCCGGGCCCATTACGGTGTACCTGGATTCCATCGAGCAATCTTGTCCGCTGCAGATGGACTTTGACGGCGATGGCGACGTGGACCTGGAAGACTTCGGAATGCTGCAGGCGTGCGTGAATGCCACCGGCGTCGTCCCGACCGACCCGCAGTGTCAAAACATGAGCCTCGACGGCGACCTCGACGTGGACGCCGCTGATGTGCAGATATTCCAGCGTTGTCTGCAAGGGCCCGGAATCACGGCGGATCCGGCGTGTTTGGACTGACCGACACATCCGTTTGGATGCTGGAGGCGGGCGCCCCGCCCGCCTCACATCTGTTGTGCCAATTATAATGCACGAACCAGCGTGTTCGTGAAGAAGACAGGCGGGCAAGATGCCCCCGCGTCGGTGCCTCAGTGTCCGGTGCAGACGGGATTGACGGGGCCGGCGGGGCCGCTGAAGCAGGTTTGCCACAGCGCGAAGTCGTCGAGGTCCACGTCGGTGTCGTCGTCGAGCCGGGCCTCGCTGCAGGCGGCGTCGAGTTGAGGGACCCCCGGACCCGAATAGCAAATCTGGAAGGTGCCGAAATCCTCCAGGTCCACATCGCCGTCAAGGTTAAAATCACCGGGGATGGTGACGCGCAATGTCACTCTCACCGTCTGCGGAGAGTTGACGGCGGCCGGATCGATGACGGTCAGGCTGCCGACGTACTCGCTGACGGCCAGGCTCGAGACGGAATACGTGATGACGCAGGTGTTGACGTCGCCCGTGCTGATACCGCTCTCGGGAGAAACGGTGATCCAGCTCACGTCGCTCGCGACGGTGTAGTTGAGCGTGCCGCCGCCTGCGTTGTGGATGGTGAACGAGTCGTCGGGCAGGCTGCCGCCGCGGCGGACGCGGCGATCGAAGGTCGGAGGCATGCAGACGATCTCCGGCGTGCCGGGCGACTCCTCGCCGATGAAGACGTCGTCGTACCAGACGTCGCCGTCGGTGTGGCGGGTGAGCACGGCGGCGACACGATCCGCGCCGGGCGGAGCGACGGCGGTCCACGAGATCAGCCGCCAGTCGTAGTTGTTGGTCTCCTGGCGAGGCATCTTGGAGTCGCCCAGGTACGCGTCGCCCTGGAACCACCAAAGGCCGAAGACGTACCAGCCCGCCGGGTTGCCGACGTTGGCGGTCTTGATCCAGGCCTGGATGCGGTAGGTTTTGCCAGGGGTGACCGAGTTGTAGGCCGAAACCTGGCGGACGGCTCCGAGATCCCAGGTCGAATGAGCCTTGAGCCACTGCGACCAGTTGCCGGCGTGCTTGGTCTCGCCGGTCAGCCCGTTGATGGCGGGATGAGGCTGACCGTCGTTGGTCTCCCAGTACTTGCCCACGCCGGGGTACTCGCCCGGGCCCTCCTCGAAGCCCCCGTTGCGGATCAGGTTTGTCCCGGCCCGGACGGGAGCGGGCAGCGCGATGAGCAAGCCGATGGACAGGAGCAGCGCCCTCGAAAGATGGATCTCGCCGGGTCGCATACTCTGAGTATACCGCGAGGAGAGGACAAAATCAGGACTGCTTGACACCCTCGGGTGAGGGGTCCATGATGGCCGGGGAACCGGCTTGCCCGGACCCGGGCCTACCCAGCTCGGGAACGGCCGGATAAGATGGGCGGCAACTTGCCCGGCCAGCCTATGATGCTTGGCCCGGGAGTTGACCGACCCGATCACGGTCACGGTGGGAGCATGTTGTCGCCGGGACGGGCCGGAACGATCATCTGATCCTGTTCGTACTGGAGAGACCTCGTGGCCAAGTTTTCCCTCCGCCGATTCGAAGACCAGGCGAAGGCCAGTTTCCTCGCGTCGTTGCTGTCCTTGTTCACGTTTGCAGGCATGGCCGGCGTGATGGGCTTCTTCTTGAAACGAGGATTGGCGAGCCAGGACTTCGTATTCCTGTACGGGCCGCGAGGCAAGATGGCGGTTCTGCTCGCCGCCGCGGTGACACTTCTCTTGTCGGGAGCCGGATTCGGTTTCGGGCTGAACAGCGCCGGACAGCGGCGCAACGACCGGCAACGACTCTCGTGGATCGGCTTTTTCCTCGGGGCGCTGGTGCTGGCCCTGACGCTGGTGTTGGTGTTCGTCTTCATACAGCGCGGAGAACAAATCATCCTATAGTCGCCCCGCCGGCGGCGCAGCTTGCGCGGTTGGGAAGGAAGTCATGCGAGTTTCGCTTTTTGTCACCTGCCTGACGGATCTGTATTTTCCCGAAGTGGCCGAGTCGGTGGTTCGGGTGCTGCACCGGCTGGGGATCAAGACCGATTTTCCCTCCGAGCAGACCTGCTGCGGTCAGCCGGCGCTCAACAGCGGCTATCTCGACGAGGCGGCGGCGATCGCCCGGCGCATGATCGACGTTTTCGCCGACGCCGAGACGGTGGTCACGCCGTCGGGTTCCTGCTGCTCCGTCGTTCGCGAGTACTTCCCCCACCTGCTGCGAAACGATCCGGTCATGCACCGGCGGGCAGAAGAACTGGCGGCCAAGACGTTCGAGTTCACCGAGTTTCTGCAGAAAAAGCTCAAGGTGGACTGGTCGGCGTGGGACCTGCCGTACAAGGCGGTAGCGACTTTCCATTACAGTTGCCATAACCGTGGCATCGGTATGTCGATCGAGGATATCCTCAGCCTGATCCGGGTGTTTCGTGGGCTGGAGTACCGGCCGTTGGAGAAGGCCGATCAGTGCTGCGGCTTCGGCGGCACGTTCGCGGTGAAGTTCGGCGAGATATCCGGGGCAATGGTCCAGGACAAGATCGCATGCGTGAAGGCGACGGGAGCCGACACGCTTATCTGTAACGACGGCGGCTGCACGCTCAACATTATCGGGGCCCTGCACCGCGAGGGCGTGAACATCCGGACGGTCCACGTGGCGACCATGCTGGATCAGGCCATGAAGGCAGGCAACAACCGGCATCTATACGCCCGCATGCAAGGCGAGCCGGCGAGCGTACCGGCTCGCGCGTGCTGCTGTTCGCACGAAGCGGGCGCGGCCCACCACGGCGGGAGGGTGGCATGAGTGTCTCACTGCCGATTGCGGGACAAGGCGCCTCGGCAGGGCATGCCGGGGCGGCAGTCGATTTCAAGCACCGGGCGGCCGACGCGGCGACCAACCCGCGCATTGCCGCCATCTTCGATCGTTCTGCCCGCATGAAGGACGACGCCCGGCGGCTCATCCTGCCGGAACTGCCCGAGCCGCTGGCCACGCGGGAACTGGCGGCGACCATCAAGCGGCATACGCTGCAGAATCTCGACCGCTATCTCGATCAGTTCGTCACTCGCGTCCGCGAGCACGGCGGGCACGTGCATTTCGCGGCCGACGGCGCCCAGGCCAACCAGATCATCACGGAGATCGCCCAGGCGGCGTCGGCCCGGCTTATCGTCAAGAGCAAGTCCATGGTCAGCGAGGAAATCGAGCTGAACCACGCCCTGGAGGCGGCGGGCTTCAACGTGCTCGAGACGGATCTGGGCGAGTACATCCTGCAGCTGGCCAACGAAAAGCCCTCGCACATCGTCACGCCCATGGCTCACAAGCCCAAAGAGGAAGTGGGCGAGCTGTTTGCCCGCAAGCTGGGCATCGAATATTCGGATGATCCCACCACGCTGACCAAGGCGGCTCGCAAAGTGTTGCGAGACCGGTTCTTCGAAGCCGACATGGGCATCATCGGGGCGAACTTCGCGGTGGCGGACACCGGCACGGTGGTCATCGTCACCAATGAGGGGAACGGGCGGTTCTGCTCGTCGCGGCCGCGACGGCTGGTCTGCCTGATGGGCATCGAGAAGCTCATCCCGCGGATGAAGTATCTGCCGGTGTTCCTCAAACTTCTGGGCAAGAGCGCAACGGGACAGCGGATCACGTCGTATACGAGTCTCATCAGCGGTCCGCGGCGACCGGGCGACTTCGACGGACCGGAGGAGTTCCACCTCGTCTTGCTGGACAACGGTCGCACCAAGGTGCTGGCCAGCGAGTACCGCGAAGCGCTGCGCTGCATCCGTTGCGGCGCCTGCCTGAACGCCTGCCCGATCTACCGCAAGATCGGCGGCCACGCGTATGACGCGACGTATCCCGGACCGATCGGCAGCGTGATCAGCCCGCTGTTCACGTCACTTGCACAGTATGCCGATCTGCCCAGCGCATGCAGCTTGTGCGGGGCTTGTCTGGATGCGTGCCCGGTGCGCATCGACCTGCCCACGCAACTGATTCATCTGCGGCAGGACGTGATCAAGGCCGGTCACGCCCCGCTGTCGTGGAAGCTGGGATTCAAGGGATGGAAGTTGGGCATGAGCTCGAGCTTCCTGTACCGCATGGGGGCCAGAATGGGCCGCGTGTTCATGAAGCTGGGGGCTCGGGACGGCTGGAAGCGCAAGCTGCCGGCCACGGGTGCCATATGGACGCGCTATCGCGACATTCCGACCATGCCCAAGCCGTTCCATAGCCGGTGGGACGAGTTGCAGAAAGAGATCGAGCAGGAGAACGCGGAAGGATGATCCCTCCGCATGATTCGCGCTGACCCGACAGGTCACGCTATTCAGGTGTCGTCATGCCATCGGAATCGCAGTCAGCCTTCTTCTCGCGCATTACCGCCGCTCTGGCGCATCGTGGACCCACCGTCGATCTGCCCGAGGATCTCGAGATCGCCCGGGTGGTCAACGGCGGGGACAATCCGGTCGAAGTCTTCGTTCGCCGCGTGGAGCAATCGGGCATGCATCCGCACCGGGTGCGCGGCGAAGCAGCTCTGGTGGAGAAGGTGCTGGAACTCACCACTCAGTTGAGCGCCCGCAGCGCCATCGTGCCGAACGAAGAGATGCCGGCCCGCGAGGAGATTGTGGCCGGCCTGCGGGCTTGCGGGATCGACCTGCTCAACCCGGATGATCCGGATGCCGCCTTCACGGCGGACGTGGGCATTACGGGCGTGCGGATGGCTGTCGCGGAAACGGCCAGTATGAGCGTGGTCAGCGGCGAAGGGCATCGGCGTCTAGCCAGCCTGGCTGTGCCCGCGCACATCGCCATCGTCCGGGCCGAACAGATCGTGCCCGACCTGCTCGACTGGGGGCGTGCCGCGGCCACGCCGCCTCCGGCCAACGAAGTGCTCATCTCGGCCATGAGCAAGACGGCCGACATCGAGGGCATCCTGGTTCCCGGCGTGCACGGACCGGGCATCGTTCACGTCCTCGTCCTCGAATAATCCTCTTCAGCATCGCTTTATTTAGATAGTACATGCGGGATTTCGCCGCATGTACTTTATTGTCGCATCACTTTGCGTTATAAAGCACGCCGTTCACGTCTGCAGGCATCCAGCAGACGCTGGCGGCCGCGCGTCTGACGTTCGGGTCATAACCAACAGGTTGGGCAAAAAGGGAGGTAGCCATACCTGATGTGTAGATCATGGAAGGCGGCAGGTCGTCTGCTGGCCATTGCAGTGGCCGGTTTGTCGGCAGGGTCAACGTCAGCCGCTGCCGACGAGCTCGCGAAAGGATTCCAGGTGCCGCCCGTTTCGCTGGCCGCGGCTTCAACCGAGATCGATCCGACCGATGACGCCGCGGCGGACCAGGAACCGGAAGTGCTCCGCGGCGAGGATGAGACCGGCGAGGCATCCCCCGCCGCTCCCGGCGAGGCGCAGGCCGAAGCCATCACCAGCGGGCAGGAGCCCGAGTCGCCGGCCGAGGCTCCGGCGACGCAACCGGCCGTCGATCCGGTGCAGGCCGCGATCGCGAAGATCAAGCGTCCGGTGCCTTGGTTCTCGTGGGGGGCAGACTACCGGATTCGAAACGAGTATCTCCACAGCGCGTTCAATCTTAACAAGAAGTCGCCGCTGGGTGAGGTTGATTGGCTGCGTCACCGCTTGCGGGCCTGGTCCACTATCTCGCTGGGCGATTTTCTCGACGTCAATACGCGGATCGTGTGGGAGAGCCGGAACTTCTTCAAGCCGGAATTCGCCCAGCCGTTCGATGACGGCGAAGTGCTGTTCGATCTGCTGAACGCCACGCTGAAAAACCCGTTCGACCTGCCGATCGTGATCGTGGGCGGGCGACAGGAGATCGCGCTGGGCGACCGCTGGCTGGTGTTCGAAGGCACGCCGCTGGACGGGTCGCGCACGATCTACTTCGACGCTATTCGATTGACAACTACCCTCGCCGAGATTCAGACCAAGATCGACACGATTTACATCGAACAGGACGCCGAGGCGGAAAATTGGGTCCGCATGATCAAGACCCGCAACGAGAACCTGATCACGGGGGTTCCCGAACAGCGTTACGTGACCGAGCAGGACGAGCGTGGGGCGATCGTGTGGGTCGAAAACAAGTCGCTGCGGGCGACAGAGATCGACGGCTACTTCATCTACAAGAACGACGATCGGGAAGCGCCGGGAGGCTTGAACGCCGAGTTCTACACGTTCGGCACGCGGGCATTGCACGATCTGAACGAGCATTGGAAGATCAAGGGCGAGATTGCGGCTCAGTTCGGCCACCGAATGGGCCGGAATGTCTGCGGGCTGGCATCGTTGGACCGGCTGGCCTATCACTTCAACGATGCTCACAAGAACTGGCTGCGTCTGGATTACGAGTACATGTCGGGCGATCGGCCGGGCACGGGCGAGTACGAAGGCTTCGATCCCCTGTGGGGCCGCTGGCCGCGCTTCAGCGAGTTACTCATCTACACGGCCTCTTCGGAGTCGCGAATCAGCGATCTGAGCAACCTGCACCGGGTGGCGCTCGGCCACAGCGTGAGCATCCTGCCCCAAATGGAGATGCTCACTGATTACCATCTCCTGTTTGCGGACCAAAACACGTTTCGAGACCGGCCCGGCTTCAGCGACAGCGGCTGTTTTCGCGGGCAACTGCTCACCTGGTGGTTGAAATACGTGATCACACCCCAAATTTCAGGCCACGTCGTTGCTGAATTTTTCTGCCCGGGGGATTACTATGCGAAATCCAACAACGACCCGGCAGTGTTCGTGCGGACAGAGCTGGTGTTCTCGTTCTGAGCCGTGCGAGCCTTCGCATCGTGGCCGGGCGAACGGGGGTGGCGACGTTGCCGGATGAAGCAGTTCTGGTCATACGCGTTCGTTACAGTGAAACGGACCAAATGGGGACGTTCTACAACTCGCGGGCCCTGGAATGGTTCGAGTGCGGGCGGACGGAGTATTCGCGGCGGATCGGCATTCCCTACGCAGAAATGGAAAAACGCGGGCTGATGCTGCCGTTAACCGAGGCTTACGTGCAGTACCAGGGTCGCGCGCGGTATGATGATCCCTTGCGAGTGGCGACGACGGCCCGCATGGAGGGGCGAGCTCGGGTTCGCTTCGACAACCGGATTACGCACGCCGAGACGGGAGCGCCGGTGGCCGCCGGCTATACGGTGCACGCGGTGACGGATGCCACGGGCAAGCCCATGCGCCCACCGGCGTGGTTCGTCGAAGCCATCGAACGGGGCCCGGTGAACGACGCGTGATCGAAGTCGAGGCTTTGTGCCAGGGTGTCCGCCTGCGGCAGGCAAGATGCCCACGCCCCGAAGTCAGTGTGAGACGAGACAAGGAACCGCAATGAGTCATACGCGGATGTTGCTGAGTGGTGATGAAGCGGTGGCGCAGGCCGCCATCGATTGCGGCGTGGCGTTGGGCACGGGCTACCCGGGCACACCTTCGACGGAAATCCTCGAGCACTTTGCGGCCTTGGGCGGCAAGGCCCAATGGTCGCCGAACGAGAAGGTGGCGCTGGAGGTCGGCGTGGGAGCGGCGTTCGGCAAGGCCCGCGCGCTGGTCACCATGAAGCACGTGGGGCTCAACGTGGCGGCCGACCCGCTGTTCACGGCCGCGTACACGGGCGTGAGCGGCGCCCTCGTGATCGTCTCGGCCGACGATCCGGGCATGGCCTCGAGCCAGAACGAGCAGGACAATCGACACTACGCGGTGGCGGCGGGCATCCCCATGCTCGAGCCGGCCAATTCGCAGGACGCGTACGATTTTCTGATTCGAGCGGTGCAAATCTCCGAACGATGGCATACACCCGTGCTCTTGCGCATGACCACGCGGGTCTGCCATTCCAAGACAGTGGTGACGCGCGGTCCGGCCGTGCCCGCCCCACCAACCGCGTTCGAACGTGACATTCAGAGCCGAGTCATGATCCCGGCGTACGCCCGGCCGGCCCATCGCCGGCTCCGCGCCAAGCTGGCGGAGCTCGCCCAGGAAAGCGAAAAGACGGACCTCAACACCGTCGTCGGCGAAAGCACGGAATTGGGCATCATCGCCAACGGCGTGGCGTACATGCACGCCCGCGAGGTCGCACCGCAAGCGCGGTTTCTCAAGCTGGGCATGAGTTATCCGTTGCCCATGCAGAAGATTCGCGAGTTTGCTGCGAGCGTGAAGCGTTGCGTGGTGATCGAGGAAGGCGATCCGTGGCTGGTCGAGGCGATCCGGGCCGAAGGCATCGCGGTCGAAGGCAAGCCGGAGATGTACCGGTTCGGCGAACTCGACGTGGCCCGGGTGCGCCGCATCCTGGCCGGCGATACGTCGCCCGAGCCCGCCCCGCCTCGCGGCAAGCCGCCCGCACTGTGCCAGGCGTGTCCTCACCGCACGGCATTCACGGTGTTCGCCAAACTCGATTGCATCGTGGCGGGCGACATCGGCTGTTACACGCTGGGCGTGCTGCCCCCCTTCCAAGCCATGGACACCTGCGTGTGCATGGGCGCGAGCATCACCGCCGGTCTGGGACTGCGTCATGTGTTGCCCGAGAAGGATGCGCGACGCGTGGTGAGCGTCATCGGCGACAGCACGTTCGTACATAGCGGTATCACCGGGCTGGTGGAGATGGTGTACAACCCGCCGAAGACGGGTCACGTGGTGGTGATTCTGGACAACGGCACGACGGCGATGACCGGCCTGCAGGAGCATCCGGGCACCGGCCGTACGCTCACTCACCAGCCGACGGGCAAGATCTCGTTCGAGGACCTGGCCCGTTCGATGGGCATCCGGAATGTACACGTGCTCGATCCCGCACGGGATGCCGAGGGTTTTGAAAAGCTCCTCGCGCAGTACCTGGCGAGCAACGAACTGGCGGTGCTGATCGCTCGGCGACCGTGCCTCCTGGCGGCGGGCAAGATCAAAGAGTATGAGCAGGCCGCGGCTCGCGGGCAGAGCTGCGAGCAGTGCAGCGGGTGAAGGAAGAAAAAACGACGCGGGAACGCGGAGACGCGGCGAGAGATAAGAACAGCGGAAGAGCAGTCGGTCGCAACGACCTGATAGAGATAACGGAAAGCCAAGCGAGTTATGACTTCATCGAAAGTGACGAACGTGGTGTTCGCGGGTCTGGGCGGCCAGGGCGTGCTAAAGGGCTCGGACATCCTGGCCGAGGCGGCGTTCGCGGCCGGGTATGACGTCAAGAAAAGCGAATTGCACGGCATGAGCCAGCGCGGCGGGTCGGTCAGCAGCGACGTGCGGTTTGGCCGGGAAGTGTTCAGCCCCATGGTGCCGGCAGGCGAGGCCGATTACGTGGTGGTGCTGGCCCCCGAAGAGCTGGAGAGCAGCCGGCGTCACCTCAGGCCGGGCGGCGTCCTGATCGCTCCCGACGCGGTCGATGCGGCAGCGCTTCCGCACAGTCGAAGCCTGAACATCGCGCTGCTGGGCGTGCTCAGTACATACCTGGTGGTGCCCGAGGAACATCTGTTGGCGGCGATTCGAGCCAACTTGCCGGCGAAGGTGCTGGAGGTGAACGAAAAAGCGTTCGCCATCGGCCGGCAGGCGGGAAAAACCAAGTGAGCGCTTCCCGTCGAGTCACAGGAAGATCTGTAAGCCTCCTCCGTCCGTGCGTGATGCGAGGCGCGGTGAAAGAGGGATGACAGCATGCTGACTGTCGAGAACTGGAACGATCTGCCTGGCGGATTTCATCCCGCCAGTGCGCCGGACTATCTACCCCTACCGCAACTGCGTGATCTGCAGTTGCGGCGGCTCAAGGCGGTCGTGCATCGAGCCTATGAACATGTCGAGCTGTTCCGCTCGCGCATGCAGGAGCGAAATCTGACGCCGGCCGACATTCGTTCGCTGGACGACATCCGCCACCTGCCGTTCACGGAGAAGAGCGATCTGCGGGACACATACCCGTTCGGCTTGTTCGCCAGCCCGATGCAGGAGATCGTCCGGCTGCACGCCTCCAGCGGCACCACGGGCAAGCCCATCGTGGTCGCGTACACGCGCGAGGATCTGGAGGTGTGGGCGAGCGTGATGGTGCGTACGTTCGCAGCCTGCGGACTGCATCGCGGCGACATTATCCAGAACGCATACGGTTATGGGCTGTTTACCGGCGGTCTCGGCGCTCACTACGGGGCCGAGACGCTCGGGGCGACGGTCATCCCGATCTCCGGCGGTAACACCGACCGCCAGGTCATGGTGATGAAGGATTTCGGCGTGACCGCGATCTGCTGCACGCCGAGCTACTTCATCCACCTGATGGAATACGCGGCGGATCACGGCATCAACCTCAAGGATCTGCCGCTGCGGGCGGGGATCTTCGGGGCGGAGCCGTGGACCGACTCCATGCGGCGACGGATCGAGGCGGAGGCAGGCATCAAGGCGTACGATATCTACGGTCTGTCCGAGATCATCGGGCCGGGCGTGGCCACCGAGTGCAGTTGCCAGGACGGCCTGACCATCTTCGAGGATCACTTCTACCCGGAGATCGTGAACCCGGCGACGGGCGAGCCCTGTCCGGACGGCGTGGAAGGCGAACTCGTACTGACCACGCTGAGCAAGAAGGCGATGCCCATCATCCGGTATCGCACGCACGACATCACGGCGTTCAAGACCGAGCCTTGCCCGTGCGGACGAACGCTCCGCCGGATCAACCGTATTTCTCGCCGCAGCGACGACATGTTCATCATCCGGGGCGTGAACGTCTTCCCGTCGCAGGTGGAGACCGCCCTGCTGAGCGTCGAAGGCACGCTGCCGCACTACCAGATCATCCTGACGCGAGAGAAGGGTCTGGACCAGATGGAGGTCCAGGTGGAGGTGACCGCGGCCATTTTCAGCGACAAGGTGCGCTCGCTCGAATCGGTACAGCGCAAGCTGGCGGACGCGGTCGAGCACGTGCTGGGCATTCGGGTGGCCGTCCGGCTGGTCGAGCCGCAGACCATCGAGCGGAGTCAGGGCAAAGCGAAGCGTGTGATTGACAAGAGGAATCTGTAAAGATTGGTCCGTAGTCCGTGGCCGGGGGCCAAGATCGTTCGTAATCGTGCGTCAACGGCTGGCCTTTGACCGTCGGCGACGGACAACTGACAAGGAAAGTCCCATGATCCTGCACCAACTCTCGGTTTTCCTGGAGAACAAGCCGCACCAGATCCGGTTGCCGGCCAAGCTGCTGGGCGACGCGGGGATCGACATTCTCACGCTGTCGCTGGCCGACACCCAACAGTTCGGGATTCTGCGGCTGGTGGTGGACGACTGGCAAAAGGCCAAGGCAGTCCTCGAACAAGCCGGCGTGGTCGTCAAGGTGACCGAAGTCGTGGCGATCGAAGTGCCCGACGTGCCGGGCGGCCTGGCCGAGGTGATCGACTGCATCGAGAAGCTCGGACTGAACATCGAGTACATGTACTCGTGCACGTTCCACATGGGCGAGAAGGCAGTGCTCGTGTTCCGGTTCGAGGAGGACGTGAGCCGGGTGGCCACCGCCCTGAGTTCCTGCCAGATCAAGCTGGTCAGTGACGCCGATCTGCGAAAGCGCGGCAAGTAGCCCCCTCGGAGCGTTGAATGTCGAATGACGAGGCCCGAATGTCGAATGATTGACGAAATTTGATTGACGACCAGTCACGGCTCATTCGTGCTTGCTCGTCTGACATTCAGACATTCGTCATTCTGATTTCGTCATTCTGGTTTCACTCGTCATTCGGACTTCGGATTTCGTCATTTCATCATTGCGGAACCGTGATGGCATCGTTCAGGGTCGAGAATCGGATCTGGGATCGGGCGGAGACCATGCCGCGAGAGCGGCTGGAGGCGACGCAGTTGCAGCGGCTGCGGTCGGTGTGCGCCCGGGTGGCCAACGTTCCGTTCTATCGGAAGGCCTTCGAGCGGCTCTCGCTGAGCTGGGAATCCATCGAGACGCTGGACGACCTTCGACGGCTCCCGCTGACCACCAAGGATGATCTGCGCGAGTATTATCCGCTCGGGTTCCTGGCCGTGCCTCGCGAGCAGATCGTCCGCGTGCACGGCTCGTCGGGCACGACGGGCCGGCCGACGTTCGTCGCCTACACCTCGGCCGACCTGGATTTGTGGACGAATATGTGCGCGCGGTTTCTTGTGGCCGGCGGGCTGCGAGCCCGGCACTTCGTACACATCGCGTTCGGCTACGGACTGTTCACCGGCGGGTTCGGCCTGCACCAGGGAGTCGAGCGGGTAGGAGCGGCCATCGTGCCTGCGGCGGCCGGCAACACGCCCCGGCAAATCCTGCTCATGAAAGATCTGTCCGCCGACGTACTCATCTGCACGCCGAGTTACGCGCTGAACATCGCGGAAGTCGCTCGGGAGCAAGGCATCGATCCGGCCACACTGCCGGTGGCGTTCGGCCACTTCGGCGGCGAGCCGTGGACCGAGGACATGCGGGTCCGCATCGAGAAGGAATTGGGCATCGTCGCGTTCAACAACTACGGGCTGAGCGAAGTCATCGGCCCGGGCGTGAGCGGCGAGTGCGCCTGCCAGAACGGGATGCACATCCAGGAAGACCATTTCCTGGTCGAATGCCTGAATCCCGATACGCTTGAGCCCGTGCCCATGGGCGAGCCGGGCGAACTGGTGTTCACCACGCTCACCAAGGAAGCCATGCCGCTCCTGCGCTACCGCACGCGTGACATTGCTCGGCTCGACGACTCGCCCTGCCCCTGCGGGCGAACGACGGTCCGCATGAGCCGCGTGCTCGGCCGCACGGACGACATGCTCATCATCCGCGGCGTGAACGTCTTCCCCTCGCAGATCGAGGAAGCCTTGCTGCGGGTCGAAGGCACCGCCCCCCACTACGTCATCGAGGTGGACCGCCCGGGTTCCCTGGACGAGGTCACGGTGCGGGTGGAGATTCGGCCCGAGTTGTTCTCGGACAAAATGCGCGAGATGCACGAACTGCGGGATCGCATCGACCGCGAAATCCATACGATCACGGGCATCCGGGTGCGAGTCGAGCTGGTCAAGCCGCAGACGCTCGAGCGTTTCATCGGCAAGTCCAAACGGGTGATCGATCGGCGAATCGAGCGTGCGTAAAACGGCAGAAGGCGGGCCAGAGACCCGCCTCCCGAACCGGCTTCGTTGTCGCCGCCTCCATCAATCCGCCATCAATCCGCACAAGACGGATCGCCGTAGATGTTCGCACCGCTGTAGCACCGCTGGAAGGTGCTGAAATCATCCTGATCCACGTCGTAGTCCCGGTCGAAATCCGCGGGAAAGACACCTTGGCCATCCGGGGTCAACGCGCATCCGGCGGGCGGGTGATTGGTGTAGAGAACGCCGGGGCCAGTGCCGCAAGCAACGAACTTCTCGAAGTCCGAGCCGGGCCCGACGTCCACGTCGCCGTCCCGGTTGAAATCGCCGGGGATCAGCGGCGGGCATCCGTTGGCATCCACAGACGCGCCGGGGACAGTGCCGGGGCACAGATCCAGGTCATCGGCCACGAGATCGCCATCGGCATCCGCCGGCACGCGGACGTACACGTCCGACACCGAGCCGTTGGCATCCGAGGCCGTCAGGTTGGTGGCGACACTCGAGAACGACACCGTCCGGCCGTCATTGGCCACCGAGCCGAACGTCGATGCCCCATCGCCCGCCGCACCGTTGGTGGCCAGGCTCGCAAGGCATACTTTCCGCTCCTTGTGATAGTTCCCGGAGAAAGCCTACCTGGTTCTCCCGTGTGCCGGACGGTTCCATCCGGGCAGGCATGCACAGCCTGCGCGCCGTTCGACCACGGACAGGAACTGCTTACCCTGTTCGGCGAGCCGCGTGGGGACAGGAAGGGAGATCCAAGGCCCCGATCGGATGCAGTGTAGGCGCCTTCAGGCTTAATTCCAATAACACAGTGACATTTTTTTGCCGAGGCGCAATTCCGCTTGTGCTCGGACGCGATGCGCGTTGGCCGCAACAGGACAGTCGATCAACGCTGTTCGGATGGCGTTTCGACCGGGCGCGGGGGGATGATGTTTTTGGCAAGGCAGAACCGTGCGGTCCCGGAAAGCAGGCACAGCACGGCCAAGAGAGACAGCGTGACGTTTTCGATCAGCTTGCTGCAAATGAAGACGTCGCCGCCGCCGCAGCCACAATTGAATTTGATTGCGCAGAAAGCGATATCCTTGGCGTGATAGATGTTGATGCCGCGGATGACGATCATGGTCGTGAACATGATCAACAGCGCGAGCAGCAGTCCGGCGGCTCCGCGCACGGCCACGCCGGCAATCAGCAGGATGCCGCACAAAACCTCGATCCACGGCATGGTGACGGCGGTGAAGTTCAGCAGAAACCACAATTGACGCGGGAACAGCTCGTACTCGCGGATGAGCTTGAGGAAGTGCACGGGCCCGCCGAGTTCGATGAAGCCCTTGTCGTCGCCACCGGTGAAGACGATGCGCTGCACGATGGGCTTGTCGTACAGGCCGGTCTTTTCGAGTATCAGCTCGGGGTAACCGGTCTTGGCCAGCCCCATCCAGATGAACATGCCGCCCAGGACAAGTCGGGCCACCAGAAGTGGCAGACCGGTCCGATCCATTTTGTGCAGGAGTGACGGTTGCGTGTTCAATTGCCGCCCTCCTTTATGATGCCGCTGCCTCGTACACCGATTTCGATGGGCAGCCCCGCCTTCTTCCAACCTTCGAACCCTTCCGGATACACGAAAACGCGACCAGGATCGATTGCGTGATCGCGTCGCAGGAGATCCGCGGTGAAGACGCTGTCATCGCAATCGCCGCCATTGCAGTAGACGATGACCTTTTCGGCGGCTTGGGCCGCGGGCACGACGGCGTCCACAAACTGCTCGGCTCGGTAATGGAAGAGCTGGAACGCACCCGGGATGTGCCCTTCGGCGTAGTCACGGTCGTCACGGGCGTCGATGATCACGTACAAATTGGCGGCGTACAGCGGATCCTCGTACAGCTTCAATAGTTCATCCAGCCGGATGGGTTGGAGGCTGTACGCTTCGAGCTTGGCACGGACCTCGGGGGCAAGGCCGGCGTACGGATCGTCTGCCAGAGGAGGCGTCGGCGTCGAATCGACAGCCGGGTCTGTAGCGACAACCTGCACGTCGGCAGACTGCGTGGTCCCGCCGGCCTCGCGTGCAACGTCTCGAGCGGGAGCGGTTGTTTTGTCGGGCAGCGTCGGCTTCGTCGTCGTCGGCGGCGGCGGGAAGTGGTTTTTGAACAGCTTGAGGCCCTTAACGTTCATGGCGTTGGCGGTTAGGCCGACAGCTGCACCCGCCGCCGCGATGATCAGCGCTTCGAGTAGTATGCGTTTGAGTTCTCGCATGAGTCGTTTCCGGTCGCAACCGTCGTCAGCGGCGGTACACCAAAAGCCGAGAGGAGACGGCGGGATCAAGTCCCGTCGCTCACGGGGTGTACCCGTATATTAGTCGATGAAGGGGCTGGTGGTTCGCTGGACCCACAACGGACTGCTGGTCAAGCGAACCTCAGAGCCCTGGCGGACTGTCTTGGGGCCGGTCAGCGTCTGGACCGACCACCAGCCGGGCGTGAGTGTCCCGCCGGGTTCGTACGAAGCCTCCTTCCACACCACGTAGCGGGGCTTGCCCTTCCCGCTCAACACGTAATAGCCTTCTCCGCGGAAGGCCACGTCCGGCCGCTCCTCCAACTCGCGGAGGAGCCTCGCAAACACGTGAAATGCGGGCTTTCGAAAGATGTCGGTATCGTCGACTTCCCGCACGAGTCCGCAGTTCTGGGCGGGCCCGTGCCCGGGGTCGTCGGAATCACAAAGGCAATGCAGATACATTCGCTGGATGCCGAGGCTGCGAGCCCGGAGCGTCCATTTGAGGATGTTCTCGGCCTGGATGTCGAGGGTTTCGGGCGCGCTGCCCGCGCCGTAAGCGGTCAGCCAAATGGGCAACGTCAGGTCGTGTTTGGCCATGACCTCCCGCATGTAGGCGACGGACTCATCGAAAGGCAATCGGCCCGGATGCCGGCCGGGAAAGCTGTGGAAGGCAGCCACGTCGAACTGCGGGTACGCCGGCCCGCCCAGCTCCGGATCGTCGAGCAGGTGCTCGAAGTAAGCCGCATAGTTGCCGAAGGGCTCGTCCGGGAACTTCAGGCCCGGGCTTTGCAGTCCTCCCAACACGACGATGGCGTGGGGATCGGCCGCCTTGACCGCCTCGCGGAAGACACGCAGCCACCAGGCGTACTCCGACGGCGGTAGCGATTCCACCTCCTGCATGAACTGATACGCGTGAACGGGTCGCTCGAGGTGCCGCATGTCGTGGTGGCCGTCGCCGTCGTATCGCTCGACAAACGCGCTGACGAAGGCGGCGAAGGCTTGGGCGTACCGGCGATCCGGAAGCCCCGTGGTAACAGTCGCGGCATCGGGTCGCCCGGATGCCCATCCGGGAACGCCTCGGAAGACAACCAGCAGGTCGGCCTTCATGTTCCCGGTCGCTCGCACCACAGCATCGGAGGCCGAAAAGTCGAGCGGGCTATCCGGAGCGGGCTGAGCGATCGCCCAATTCATGGCCGGGTCGCGAATCTGCGGCACCTTCAACTCTTCGAGCAGAGCCAGGCGAGCGGACACGGCGGGTCTATGCTCGGCGACGCCGGCCGGCCGGCTCAGGTCGGTATTCAGGCCGAGCCAGGCTCGGTTGGGACCCGCTGCACATCCGGCGGCGAACAGGATTGCGAATGCCGCACAAATGACATGAACGATGTGGCTCAACGTACGATGGATTCCACGAGATGGGCGCATGAAACGTAGACTCCCTGTGAAGCCTGAGCTTTGGACGTAGATGGATTGTAAATGAGACCGACACGGGGGCCAATAGGGTGACGGCGAAGTCTGCGAGGGGCGGGGACGCGCCGAGGTTCGCGACAGAGAGGGACACTGACGTTAAGAAACGGCGGGGCGAAGCCAAGTTAAGCCCCGCCGCTCGTTGCAAACATTCGATTGGAAGGAGAAGGCGGGGTCAAGCCCCGCCGCTCGCGGCTGTCTCAGTTGATTTCGACGGGTTTGCCCGTCAGGACGCTCTTCTGCTCGGCCAGGGCCAGGGCGACGGCGTCGCGGCTCTCTTCGGGTGTGGTTATGCTCGGCTTAACGTTCTTCTCGATGCAATCGAGGAAATGGCAGATCTCGCCGAAGTAGCCGTCCTCGGCGGGCATCTCGGGCGTCTTGGGCTCCTCGCCCATAACGTAGACCTTGAGCGGCACGCCCTGGGCACAATCCCAGTGCACGGAGGCCTTTTCGAACGCCGCGGTGAAGCCCATGTTGAACGGGAAGCCGGGCGGCATGTCCCAGAACGCTTCGAGCTGCAGGACGACATTGCTGGGGTACTGCCACGAGGCGTACACGCGATCGATGCCGCCGCCCGTCCGCTGGTAACCCGCGGCAAAGACGCTCTTGGGCTTGCCCAGGAGGTACAGAGCGTAATCCACGTCGTGCACGTGCAGGTCGAGGATGGCACCGCCGGACTTTTCGGGGCTGCTGATCCAGTTGTTCAGAGCATAGGTGGGCAGACTGGAATGGCGGCGCAGGTGCAGCGCACGAAGCGGGCCGTACTCGCCGCTGTCCACGACCTTCTTGAGCCAGACGTACTCCGGCCAGAAGCGGATGCACTGGGCGACCATGAATTTTGCCGGCCCCTTGGCGGCCGCGATCATCTCGTTGCAGTCCTCGACCTTCAGGGCCATGGGCTTTTCGCAGAGAACGTGCTTGCCGGCCTGGAGGGCGGCTACCGTGATCTCGCGGTGCAGATAGGTCGGGACGCAGATATCGACCATGTCCACCTCAGGATCGGCGACGAGTTCCCGCCAGTCGGTGTAAGGCTTGATGTTACCGAGGTCGCGTTTGGTGCCCTGGGCGTCGGCCAGGTTTCCGCCGACCTTGGACCAGTCGCCGGCGCGACGATCGGCATCGGCGTCGCAGAGGGCCACGACTTTGGCCCGGTCGGTGAGCTTCTCGTACTGATTGAAGTGATTGCGCCCAATGAACCCGGCACCGATCAAGCCAACACGAATCATGGTGTATCCTCCTGCAAACCTTACCCGGCGGGATCCGTCCGATCCCCGGCAGACGCAGATCTTAACGGGCCCTTGGCGAGAGAGCAACCGTTATATAAAATCCGCCCACCATGAAAACACATCTCCTTCCCATCGCTTCGGTTTTGGTCATGAACACAGGGCTTCTGGCCGACGTGCCGCATCCAGAACACCCGCGGCCTGACTTTCAACGACCTGCGTGGGTCAACCTCAACGGTTCGTGGCGATTCGAATTCGATGCTCAGGATGCGGGCGAATCGGAGAAATGGTTCGAACCCGGCAACCGCCGGTTTGCCCGGACGATCGTCGTGCCGTTTCCGTGGGAGAGCAAGCTCAGCGGCATCGGCGACACGGAATACAAGGGCGTGGCCTGGTACGCGCGAGAACTGACGTTGCCATCCGGCGAAGCGTGGCAGGACAAGGACGCGTGGCTCATCGTCGGCGCGTGCGACTGGGAAGCGAAGGTGTGGGTCAATGGTAAGCTCGCCGGCGAGCACGTCGGCGGTTATGTGCCGTTCGAGATCAACCTCGCGCCGTTCGCCAAACCGGGCGAAAAAGTGACCATCATCATTCGCGCGAAGGATGTGACCGACGGTCAGCAGCCGACGGGCAAGCAGATCGGCTGGTACACCCGCACCAGCGGCATCTGGCAGACGGTGTACCTGGAGGCCCGCGGACGCGCCTACGTGCAGTCCATCCGTGGCGTGCCGAACGTTCAGGACGGCACCATGACGTACGACGTGGCCGTCAGCAAAGGGCAAGGTCTGACCGTCCGGCTCAGCAGTCCGGACGAAGCTTTTCCGCCCGTCGAGACCAAAGCGGTTGACCATGTGCGAATCGCGGCCAAGGTGAACAAGCCCGAGTTGTGGTGGCCCGAGTCGCCCAGGTTGTATCCGGCCGTGATCGAACTCCTGGATGGCAAGAAGATCGTCGATCGCGTGGAGACGTACTTCGGCCTGCGGGAGATCAAGCGCGATCTGGCTCCGGGCCGGGCATACCAGTACATCTACCTCAACGGCAAACCGATCTATCTCCGCGGAGCGCTGCACCAGTCGTTCCATCCGGACGGCATCTACCAATACCCCTCCGACGCAGTGATCAAGAACGACTACGAGCTCTGCAAGCGGATCGGCATTAATTTCCTGCGCATCCACATCAAAGCCCCCATCCCGCGCGAGCTGTACTGGGCCGACAAGCTGGGCGTGCTGATCATGCAGGACATGCCCAACTACTGGATCCACACCGAGCAGTCGAAGAAATGGTTTGAGCAGATGCTGCCGGCGGTGATCGCCCGCGACTTCAACCATCCGGCCATCTTCGCGTGGGTGGACTTCAACGAGACCTGGGGGATCGAGCACGGCGGATACAAGCCGGATCACCAGGAGTGGGTCGAGCGGATCTTCCACCGGACCAAGGAACTGGATCCCACGCGGCTGGTCGAGGACAACTCGCCTTGCAAGTACGACCACGTGGTCACGGACATCAACTCGTGGCATTTCTACATCAACGACTATGGCGAGGCCCGGCGGCACATCGCCGAGGTGGTCGAGAAGACGTACCCCGGCTCGACGTTCAACTACATCGGGGGTCGCAAGCAGGGTAACGAGCCGCTGATGAACAGCGAGTACGGCGGCATCAGCGCCGGCCTGGGCGACCAGGACATCTCCTGGTGCTTCAAGTACCTGACCAACGAATTGCGGCTGCATGACAAGATCTGCGGCTACATCTACACCGAGCTGTCGGACATCGAGTGGGAGCACAACGGCTTCGTCAACTACGACCGGTCGGACAAGGAGTACGGCTACGACTTCTGGCACCCGGGTTTCTCGCTGGCCGACATCAATGGGGCCGACTTCGTCGTGATCGACGCCCCGCCTATGCTCGTGCTGAGGCCCGGCGAGCAGCACGACGTGCCCATCAAGATCAGCCATTGGTCCGACCGCAAGGGAGAGGACTTGAAGCTTCGCTATCGCATCGACTGGCTCGACGCGTTCGGCGAGCGTACTGACGGCACGTGGGAAACCCGCGAGGCGTCGTGGAAGCCGTTCAGCGTGGTCGATCAGCCGCCCATTCGCATCAACGCAAACAAGGCGGGCCGGGGGATCACCGGCGCGCTGCTCGTGGAGGTGCTTGACGGAAACGACGTGGTCGCCCGCAACTACGTCAACGTGCTGATCGACGGCGGGCCGCTGCCGCGGATGGAGTCAGTGGCGTCGAACCGCTTCGCCCTTCGCTTCGGTCCCACGGATTTCGCCCGCTGGTCGTTCGGCGGCCAGGGCCCGCAGAAGCTGTCGGCCGAGAAGGTGGCCTCACAAGGCGCGGGCGTAGCCGAGTACGAGATTCGCATTCCCAAAGGACTCGAGATCGACCGGCTCAAAGAGCTGACGATTCTCGCCGAACTCGCCGCCAAGGCGGGCGACGAGAAGCTCGACTGGCCGGCCGTCAAGCGGTCCGTGCGATATCCTCAGACCGATGGGAAGAAGTGGCCGAGCGACGTGGTGATCTCCGTCAACGGCGAGAAGATCGCATCGGTGAAGCTGCCGGACGACCCGGCCGACGCTCGCGGTGCGTTGTCGCACCACAAGGGCTACCAGGGCAGCTACGGCTACCTGGTGCGGCAGTCGATCAAGGATCGCGTCCTTGACAAGTTACGGGCCGGCCTGGCCCAGAACCGCACGGTGCGCATTCGCATCGAAGTACCCGCGGATGCCGAGCACAAGGGCGGGCTGGCGGTCTTCAGTGCGAATGCGGGGTGCTATCCGGTCGATCCCACCGTCCTGCTGACGTTCGACGGCGAGCATGGATTGGGCAGCGATTACCGATCAAACGATCCGGTCGCCCAGAACACCGGCCTGAAGGTGCTGATTCCCACCGCCGAGTCGGGCCGTCACCAGTGGCGTTTCACGACGGACCAGCCGGCCGGGGAATGGACGTCGGCAACGTTCGACGACAGCGCGTGGAAGCTCGGCGCCGGCGGATTCGGCACACGAGGAACGCCCAACGCGATCGTCTCGACGCGCTGGAACAAGCCCGACATCTGGCTGCGGACCTCCATCGAAGTCGAACCATCAGCCCAGCTGAGCGGCGGCTACTGGCGGCTGTACCACGACGAGGACGTGGAGATCTACGTCAACGGTCGGCGAGTGCTCGAGCGAAAGGATTATGTGCAAGGCTACGTTGAGGTGCCGCTGAGCCCCGAGGCGATCGCGGCGTTCAAGCCGGGTCGCAACACCATCGCGGTCCACTGTCGGCAGACCGGCGGCGGTCAGAACATCGACGTGGGGCTGGTGGTGATCCAGAAGTGACCGATATCGGATACTTCTGTCGCCCCTATCGGGGCTCTGCTTCGCAACACAGAAGGGACGAGGCGCTTCGATCCCTGTCGCCGACCGGGAGCTTACGCCGCCGGGCTATTGACCGCTGCCCCTTGCGGGGCAGAAACGCCCGAACGACGTGTCCGTCACAAGCCGTAGCGCTTGCAGATCTCACACACACCCGTTGCGAATCCCACATCGTGTGGTTTCGTCATTCGTCATTCGAGCTTCGTCATTCGCCTTCGTCAGTGGCCGGGCAGCACCTCCACCATCCGGTCGATCTCCTCGATGGTGTTGTACACGTGCGGGCTCGAGCGGAGGCGCCCTTCGCGGACGGCGATGACGATGCGGTGCTCAGCTTGCAGGTGCTTTTGGATCTTGGCGTGATCGTGCACGTCGGAAATGAACGCCACAATCCCGCTGGCCTCGCCGGGACGGCGCGACGAGATCACTCGATATCCCTTGTCGCGCAGCTTGCTCACCATGCGGTCGGTCAGCATGAGAACATGAGCGGTGATGTTCTCGATGCCAATGTCGAGCAACGTCTTGATGGCCGCGCCCAGCCCCACGATGCCGCCCAGGTTGTAGCTGCCGGTGTCGAACTTGCGGGCGCTGTCGACGAACTCGAAGCGATAATTACCGAAGTCGAGGGCATCGACCATGCAGAGCCAACCGGCGATGACCGGCTTGAGGTGGCCGATGAGCGAGCTGTTGCAGTAGAAGATGCCGCAACCTTCCGGGCCGCAGAGCCACTTGTGCCCGTCGGCGGAGAGGAAGTCGATGTTCATGGCACGCACGTCGATGGGCAGGACACCCAGGGCCTGGATGGCATCCACGCAGAACAGGACGCCCTTTTCTTTGCAGACGCGGCCCAGCGTGGCCAGATCGGTGCGGTAACCGCTGGCGAACTGGACGGCCGACACCGTGACCACCCGCGTCTTGCTGTTGATGGCATCGATGATCCGCTCGACGGGCACCCGGCCGTTCTCCTCGGGCACCATGCGAAGCTGGACGCCCCGCGACTGCAGGCCCATCCACGGGTAGATGTTGGCGGGGAACTCGACGTTGGTGGTGACGACGTTGTCACCGGTATTCCAGCTCAGGCCATTGGCCACCCATCCGATACCCTCGGTGGTGTTCTTGACGAACGTGATCTCCTCGGGCATGGCGTTGATAAGTTGAGCGGCCATCCGGCGGACCTGCTCGACCTCGCGGTAGAAATCCGTCCGCACGCTCGCGCACTCGCAGGTCTCGCGGGCGTAGCGTTGGATGGCCTCGGCGGCCGGCGCGCACAGCGGGGCCACGCCGGCGTGGTTCTGGAAGTTGTAATTCCGCGTGATCGGAAACAGTTCTCGCACGCTCTGGATATCCATGTCAGGCCGCCCTCCCGGGCAAGGCGCTCGCAGACGCCGTGTTGTCAGACTCAACCGGCCGGCTGGTTGATGCGTCAGCCGCCGGCCCCCATCGATCCCTACCTGACTTTATCTACGATCGGGCCGAGCTTCCACCGCCGTCGCCTTTTTGGGACAGCTTTCCGTGCGCCGGCCATGATAGGCGCCCGTTCGTAGCGCAGCCACCACGGCTCGCAAAGCGATTTCGGGGGCGGACGTCTCGCCCGCCTCTTTTTCTGCTGATGCGGGGGAGCGCTTCCAGGCAAGCAACCATTGCGGCGTTCTTGCGACGCACTTCCAGGAGGCACGTGCAGGCAGGATGCCTGCACCACAATGGATGCCTGGGACGCAACGGCATCGCCGTTCGCGCACACAACGGTCAGCGTCAGGGGACTCACCCCTCAGTACCCGGCGGGCACTCCCCCCTTGCGCGGATCGCTGGCGCCGATGAGCCGATCCGACTCGATGCGGATAGCCTGGACCACGGCGCCACGCCGGCGGTCGGCGATCTTGTGACCGCGCGAGGCCAGCCCGCGAACGACGGGATCGTCAGCGGCGTACTCGTTGCGATAGACCTCGTCGGGGTGCCACTGGTGATGCAAACGCGGGCTCGCCACCGCCTCGCCCAGCGGCATCTCGTAATCGAGCACGTTCAGTATGACCTGCAACGTGCCGGTGATGATCCGCGGACCGCCGGAGGCGCCCACGGCGAGCACGGGCCGTCCGTCGGCGAGCACGATGGTCGGCGACATGCTGGACAACGGCCGCTTGTACGGCCCCACGGCGTTCGCCTGCGACTGAGCGAGATTGTACGCGTTGGTCTTGTCGGGCTCGACGCTGAAATCGTCCATTTCATTGTTCAGCACGATGCCTCGGGACTGAACCAGGACCAAACAGCCCCATTCGGTGTTGATGGTTTCCGTGGCCGACACGACGTTGCCCCATCGATCGACGACGCTGTAATGCGACGTCCCGGCATCGTCGCCCGGTATTCTCCCATACCGGTCCGGTTCACTGACCCGATCGGGGCGAATGCGGTCGGCCAGAAGCCGTGCGTGGGCCTTGCTCACCAACGGCTCGACGGGAACGGCGGCGTAATCCGCATCACCGAGGTAGCGGGCCCGGTCGGCCATGGCGTGTTTCATCGCCTCGACGGTGTAGTGCGCAGCCAGTCCGGGGTCCTCGCGACGGATGGCGGCGAGGTCCCAGCGTTCGAGGATGTTGAGCATCTCGGCGATGACTACGCCCCCCGAGGACGGTGGCGGCATGAGCAGCACGTCGAAGCGATCTCGATAGCGCATGCGGAGCGGTTCGCGCCAAACGGGCTTGTAGCGGGCCAGATCCTCACGGGTCATGATACCGCCCGTCCCCTGCACGGCCTCGACGATCGAGTCGGCGATTTCGCCGCGATAGAACACGTCGATGCCGCCAGTGGCGATCAGTTCGAGTGTCTCGGCGAGCTCGGGTTGCCGCACGATGGTCCCCGGCTTCAGGTCGTCCTGCCCGATGCGAAAGGTTTCAAACAGCGGCGCGGTCCACGCCCGCATGGACGGGTAGCGCTGGACGTCTTCGCGAACCGACCTGGCGGCGGCAACATAGCTGGCGTCGGCGGCGAAACCCTCCAGCGCGAGCCTTCTCGCAGGAGCGATCAACTCGGCCCATGGCCGCGTTCCGAACCGCTCGTGCATCGCCTGGTGGCCGGCAAGCAGGCCCGGCACACCCGCGGCGAGTCCACCAAATTGGCTGGCCGGCGGCCCGTCGGGCGCGGCGGCGCGCGCCCGAACGTACATGTCCGCCGTGGCAGCGCCCGGTGCACACTCGCGAGCGTCGATAATGTGAACCTCGCCGTTGGCCAGGCGGAGCATCATGAATCCGCCGCCGCCCAGCCCGGTGCTGAATGGACGGGTGACCGATAACGCCATCGACGTGGCAATGGCGGCATCGACCGCGTTGCCACCAGCCTCGAGAATGTCGCGACCCGCTTGTGATGCGTACGGACTGTCGCTGGCCACCATACCCTGTGTGCCCACGGCCACGAATGCCGGCTGCGTCGCGGTCGCGGCATAGGTCCACGAACTGCACGAAACCAGCACCAGGACGCCCGCCACGCAGATCAACGTTCCCATCGTGCCTCCATCAGATTCGGCCATATATTGGACCTCGCTCATTGCGCCGTGCCGGATGAGATCGCCACAGTTCTGATAATAACGCGCTTTGGTCGTGCACGCATTATGGCACGCGCCCAACCCGAAGAAACCAAATTACCCAGTTTGCCAGGCCTGCAAAACGAATCGTAGGTTTGACCTGGAACGGGGTCGAAGCAGCCGCTCTGGGGGGAACACCAAGCGGTTACACGGGGACACGGGGTGACGCCAGGGGGTATCCAAGATCGCCAGGGACACCCACCGGGTAGAGAACGGCGGGGCTAGAGCCTGCCGCTCGCGGGACCAACCCGGTCGCTCGCGCAGTCCGGAGTAATCGGCAGCATTCTCGTTGAAAGGGACGACCGTGTTTCGAACCTCCGCACTTTCGTGCGCGTGGACGGTGGGGTTTTGCGCGCTGGCGGTGCTCATCGGCTGCATACCCCTCGTTCCGTACGAAGATCCCTCGTGGCCCGAGGAAGTATTGTCCTCCACGCCTGAGCTGCCCGGCAGACCGGATTCGGCCGCTCAGGTAACTCAGCCCTCCGCATCTTCAGATCGCCCGCAGACAACCGTGCTGCAACACATCGAACGCGAGCCCAACAACACGTGGGCCCAGGCCGAGCTGGTCGCCTTCGACGGCCAGGTGCAAATTATCGGCTCACTGGCGGCCGGCGTGGGCGTCAAGGACATCGACCTGTTCGATCTCGGTCCCGTGCTCGCCGGTCAACGGCTCCAAGCCGAGTTGACCTCGAGCGGCGGGAGCGACGTTCAGATCGGCCTGCTCGACGCACAGGGCCGCATCCTCGCTTACATCGATCCGACGAGTCCGACCGCCGGGCCCGGTCACGTGGATATCGTGCTGCACGAATCGTCGGAGCGATTGTACGTGATGATCGCGTGCCGGAGCAGTTCGATTTCGACACGTGACTACACCGCCCACATCAGTCTGCAGCCCGATGCCCTGCCGTCCCCGCGCCCGCAGATCGTCGTGCTGGCGTTCAGCGGTGCCGGCAGCGTGCGAATCGGTTCACGAGCACCGGTCGACGTGCCACCCTTCGACATCGCGTCGGTCAACCCGGCGTTCGCGGGCCGAACGGAAGAGGCTATCGAACGGCTCATGGATATGGTGCGCGAGGATTACGAGGGGCTGGGCGTCGAGTTCTATCGCGACAGCGATCCGGCGGCCCCCGCCGAGGGCGTGACCACCATCTATTTCGGCACGTCGGACACGCGGCTGTTGGGTCTGGCCGATAACATCGATCCGTACAATAGCAATCCGACGCAGTCAGCCATCATTTACACGGACACGTTTTCGCTATTCAACCAGTTGAATCCCGGCTTCGAGGCGACCATCCAGGTGCTCGCGAACGTGGCCAGCCACGAGGCGGGCCATCTATTGGGGCTGCGGCATACGGCCGATCCGGAGGATCTCATGGACGTGACGGCCACCGCCCGCCAGATGCTCGCCGACCAGTGGTTCAAGACCAGTCCGCTGCACGCGTCGGTGTTGCCGGCGGGTGTACAGGATGCCCCCGCCATGCTCGCGTGGAGCGTCGGCGGAAGCCTCTCGCCTGCCACCCAATTGAAGCTTGAAGCACGCCGCAAGGCCATCCTGCCCGGCGATCCCGAGCAGGACTTCTACATTCCACGTTCGCTGTTAGCCGACTGCGGCTGCGCGGAGTGCGACCACGGCGACGCGGAGTAGGCGGGAGCGCCGGCGTCTTCGGTTGCGACGTTCGAGTCATCCGCGCTCGCCTCGGTATTCTGGACGACCACGGTCATCTGACGATCGTGGAAGGGCTGGCGAGCCATGGTGATCAAGCCGCGTGGCCAGAGGCCCAGGACGAGCACACCCGCGCAGCACAGCAGCAGCCCCACCTGGGCCCCGAACGCATCGGGGACGATGCCGATCTGGCCTCGGGGCTCGCGCACGTAGCAGGCTCCGACGATCCGCAGGTAATAGGCGGCGGCGATGGCCGAATTCAGCAGGCCTATGATGGCCAGCACGATGAGTGCGGTGCTGAATGCGTGCTCTGTTCCAACGGACAAGGCGCTGCTGAAGATGAACACCTTGCCGATGAAGCCGGCGGTCGGCGGCAAGCCCATGAGACTGAATACGCACAGAGCCATGGCCAGCGCAGCCACAGGTTGGCGGCGGGCCAGACCGGCCAGATCGTCGAGGTCCTCGGCGGGCCGGCCGTTGCTGGAGACGATCGCCAACACGGTAAATGCCCCCAGGTTCATCAACCCGTACACCACGATGTAGAACAAGGCGGCGGACACGCCATCGCGCAGCGCCGCCCCACCAGTGACCGGCCCGACCAGCACGCCAACGAGCATGTAGCCCGAGTGGGCGATGCTCGAGTAGGCGAGCATGCGCTTGACGTTGGTCTGCATGAGGCCGAGGACGTTACCGACGGTCATGGTGGCCGCCGCGACGATCCACAGGAAGACGAACGCCGCGGTCGGGAGGTTCCAGCCACTGGTCACGGCGCCGGCTGGCTGAACGATCCACAACAACTTGATGATGGCGATGAAGCCGGCCAGCTTGGGGAAAAATCCCAGCAGACCAGTGACGGGCGAAGCCGCGCCCTGATAGACGTCGGCGGCATAGACGTGCAGCGGAACAGCGGCGATCTTGAACGCCAACCCGGCAAACGCCAGCACGAGCCCGAGCGTCGCGTACGCCCCTTCGGGGCTCAGCGTCATGGCGCTGAGAACAGTCGTTCCCGACGCGCCATAGAGGAAGCTGAAGCCGTAAACCATCAGCGCGCTGGACATCGCGCCGAGGAAGAAGTACTTGACGCCCGCCTCCTGAGCCCGCACGTCGCTGCGGCCGATCGAAACCAGCACATACGTCGGCACGCTGACCAGTTCCAAAGCCATGAACAGCAGAACCAGGTCGTCGGCCAGGGCAGTGATCAGCACGCCGGCGAGGCTGAAGAGGATCATGGAGAACATCTCGCCGCGCTCGTCGGGACGCGGCAGATGCCAGTGCACGAGCAGCACGGCCGCCCCCACGCCCAGGGCGATGATCCGGACGTACCAAACCAGATCGCCTACGCGCATGCCCAAAGCCGTGCGGTCGGACGGGATGGCCATGTTCCACGCCGCAAACAGTGCAGCCAGGACGGCGAACAGAGCCACCCAGCCGGTGAGGAAACGCTCACGGGCCGCGCGAACCAGACCCAGGAGCAGGACCGCGCAGCCACCGATGAGCAGCGTGATTTCCGGCGCGATCAGGTTGATCAGGTCGTAGCCGCTCATGGCATCACCTCCTTCGCCGCGGAGGTGAAAACGGGCTCAGGCGAGAACATGGGACCGCCGGACGGGGATAGCCGGCCGACCGCTCCCGGACGATCGCGGTTCGCATCGGAAACTGGTTCATTCTGCACGAATGCGCTAGGTGCCTGGCTGGGCTCCTCGAAGAAGACATAGTCCAGCACGTGACGCTCGGCCGCGGGTTGGATGGTGTCGATCAACGGCTTGGGATAGACGCCGATGATCAGACACAACACGGCAAGAGGTGTCAGGACGGCGATTTCCCGGCCGTTCAGGTCGGAGGTTCTCACGTGCTCGACGTCCGGCGTGTGCGGCGGCTCGACCAGCGGGCCGAACAAGACTCGCTGGCACATGGCCAACATATAAATGGCACTCAGAATGATGCCGGTGGCGGCGAATACGGCGTAAACGACGCCCAGCGGTCCGGCGGGCGAATTGGCCAGTGAATGCGCCGACGTGAACGTGCCCAGGAGCACGAGGAACTCGCTGATGAAGCCGTTGAGACCAGGCAGACCGATGCTGGCTAACGAGAAGAACACGAGGAAGAAGGCCAGCCAGGGCATCCGCCGAGCCAACCCGCCGAGCTGGCGGAACTCGCGGGTGTGATACCGCTCGTAGATCATGCCGACCACGAGGAAGAGCGCCCCGGTGGACAAGCCGTGATTGATCATGTGCAGGAGCGAACCGGTCACGCCGGCGTTTTTGAGGCTGAACAGTCCGAGGATGCAGAAGCCCAGGTGCGACACCGACGAGTAGGCCACGAGCTTTTTCATGTCGCCCTGGACCCAGGCGGCCAGGGCGGCATAGATCACGCCGATGATGGAAAGCACGGCCATGAGTGGCGCGAACTCCCAACTGGCAGCGGGCAACATGGGGAGGTTGAACCGCAGGAAGCCGTACGTGCCGAGCTTGAGCAGAATGCCTGCCAGGAGCACGCTGCCGGCGGTCGGCGCCTCGGTGTGAGCGAGCGGCAACCACGTGTGCAGCGGCCAGAGGGGCACTTTCACGGCGAACCCGATCGCGAACGCCAGGAACAGCCACCATTGCGTGGCCGGGCTGAGTTGCAGCCGGTACAGCGTGTCGATGTCGAAGGTGAAACGGCCGACGCCCCCCTGCTCGGCGGGCAACGAGAAGGCCGCATAGGCCAGGTACAGGATGCCGGCGAACATGAGCATGCTGCCGGTGAAGGTGTACAGGAAGAACTTGATGGCCGCGAACCGCCGCTCGACGCCGCCCCAGATGGCGATGATGAAGAACAGCGGCACGAGTGTGAACTCGAAGAAGACGTAGAACAACAGCAAGTCGCGGGCGCAGAACACGCCGATCATGGCCGCTTCGAGCAGGAGCATGAGGGCGTAGAACTCTTTGACCCGCGTGCGGATACCGGTGAAGCTGGCCCAGATGCTGAGCGTGGAAAGCAGTGCCGATAACACGACGAGCCAGACGCTCAGGCCGTCTACACCCACGCTGTAGCGGATGTCGAGGTATCCGCGAGTGGCAGGCTCGCCGGGCCCGACGTCCCAGACCCAGCCGACGCTCTGTTGAAGGGCCATGCCGCCCCACCGCGCCGCCGACTCGCCGGCGGCCTCGCTCCGCTCGGCGTAGAACAGCGTCACCATCACCACCGCCGCGACGAGCACGAGCAGCGACCAGCCCAGGGCCATGGTGCTGATCCGCCGGCGGTCGGCATCCGGGTCGTCCAGCCGCCGCATGACCGCTACGGCCACCGCCCCGACGATCGGCAGGACGATGAGCAGCGTGAGTATCCAATCGTGGAGAAATCCCACCATTACCGAATCCCTACCCTACCAGCAAGACGATCAGCACAATCAGGAGCAGACTGGCCGTCATGGTCACGCCGTAACTCTGCATCATGCCGTCCTGGAGCGTGCGGAACAGACCCCCCAGTCCGCGCGGCACGGCGGTGATGAGGGCGAGCATGCCATCGACCGCGATGCGATCGGCCCCGAACGCGGCCAAGCCGGTCCGCCACAACGGCTGAACGACCGTGACGTCGTTAAACTCGTCGATGTAGTACTTGTTGTGGATGAGCGAGTGCACCTCGGGCCAGTTCTCGGCCACGCGAGCCGCGACGTCGCGACGCCGAGCGTACATCCACCAGGCCAAGGCGATGCCAACGATGGAGATCACCGCCGAAACGTACATCAACGTGTGGCCGCCAGCGTGCTCGGCCGTAGGCGCGACCTCGCTATGCACGGATGACGACACAGCAGCATGGAACGGAGCCGTCACCGGCGCGAGGAACTCGTGGAAGACGCCGTGAGGCTCGATAAAGCCGGCGAATCCGCCCGCATGCAGCGAGACGCCGACGTAGCCCGCGCCTATGGCGCCGACGGCGAGCAACACCAGCGGCACGAGCATCCACGGCCCTGATTCGTGGGCATGCACGCCCTCGGGAACGCGCTGCTCGCCCCAGAACGCCAGGAAGACCATGCGGAACGTGTAGAACGCGGTCAGCAAGGCGGTCACCATGGCCAGCACGCCGAACAGCGCGTGCCTCTCGAACGCGGCATGGATGATCTCGTCCTTGCTGAAGAAGCCGGAGAAGAACGGGAAACCGGCCAAGGCCAGGGCCCCGATCACGAACGTGGCACAGGTCCAGGGCAGGATGCGCCGAAGACCGCTGAAGCGGCGAACGTCGATGATGCCGCCCATGGCGTGCATCACGCTGCCCGCTCCCAGGAAGAGCAAGGCCTTGAAGAAGGCGTGCGTGAACAAGTGGAAGACGGCCGAGTCGGCGGCCAGTGCGCCCACGCCCAGGAACATGTAGCCGAGCTGGCTGATGGTCGAATAAGCCAGGATGCGCTTCATGTCGTACTGAGCCAGCGCGATGGTCGCGGCAAACAAGGCCGTGACCGCGCCGATGGCCGCCACCACGGACATGGCCAGCGGCGATGCGACGAAGATGGCGCCGCAGCGCACCACCATGTACACGCCGGCCGTCACCATGGTGGCCGCGTGAATGAGAGCCGACACGGGGCTGGGGCCTTCCATGGCGTCGGGCAGCCAGACGTACAACGGGATCTGGGCGCTCTTGCCCACCGCTCCGGCGAACAACAGCAGCGCGATGGTGGTGCACTGGCCCTGCGTCAAGTTGGAAACGTTGGCGAAGACGACGGTGTAGTCCAATGCACTCTGGCCGGGCTGGACGAAGGGCGACACCCAGTAGTAGATCGCCAGCACGCCGAGGCTGAAACCGAAATCGCCGATGCGGTTGACGATGAACGCTTTTTTGGCCGCCGCAGCCGCCGCGGGCTTGCCGTAGTAAAACCCGATGAGCAGGTAGCTGCACAGGCCCACCAGCTCCCAGCCCAGGAAGAGCAGGAGGAAGTTGCCGGCCAGCACAAGCGTGCACATGCTGAAGACGAACAGTGCGATGAAAGCGAAGTATCGCTCGTAGCCCCGCTCGGGGTGGCCGTGCTCCCGCATGTAGTCGCGGGAGTAGATGGTCACCAGGAGCGCGACGCCGCAGACGGTCAGGAGCATGACCCCCGTCAGCGGGTCGATGCGAAAATTGACGTCGAACCACACGCCGGGCAGCGGGCTGATCCACGAGTACAGGCGGTAGATGGCCGTGTACTGTTCGGGCGAGAGCTGGCGGACGGCGTGGAACAACACGGCGCTGCAAACCAGGGCACCGCCCACGCCGACGATCGCGACCCAATGGCTGGCCGACTTCAGCACGCGCGTGCCGAACACGCCGATCACCGCCGCCGCGATCAACGGCAACAGCGGGATCAACGGTGCGACCTGCAGCAAACCGAATTCTGAAAAGCTCAGTGTCATCTCTTTCCCGGCCGACAGTTAATACTTGATGGATGAAAGCTGATAGCTGACGGCTGACAGCTTCGTTACCCTTTCATCCTTTGCCAGTCTTCCGCGTCGAGCGTTCCCTGCCGCCGGAACAAGAGCACCACCAGGCCCAAGGCTAGGCCGGCTTCCACCGCGGCGATGACGATCAGGAACAGCGCGAACGTCTGACCCTTCAGGTCCAAGTGCCGAATACCGAATCCCACGAGATTCAGGATCACACCCTGGAACATGATCTCGGTGGACAGGAACATCAGGATCAGGTTGCGGCGCGACAGAAAACCCACCAGTCCGATCGCGAACAGGATGGCGCCGACCAGGATGTAAGCGTTAACGATGCTCACGGGTGACCCTCGCAAACGGCTCGACAAATCGCCCGGGCGGCTCGGCCTTGGCGGCCGCTTCCAGTTGCGCCACCTCGTGCTCGGTCAGATCCTCGGGATCAATCTTCTTGCGCGCGATGGCGATGGCTCCGACCATAGCCACGAGCATGAGCAGGCCCGCCACCTGCACGGCAATCATGTAGTCGCGAGCCAGCACGGCCCCCACCTTTCGCACGTTACCGGGTTCTGCGGTACCGCTTGGCGACGCGGCCGTGTCGGCGACGCTTTCCGCGGCACGGGCGTCGGCGTCCTCAGCGTCAGCCCCTGCCAGCGCCACGTGTCTTGCCTCAATCGCGTGCAACGCGATGGGATCGGTGGCGACCATGGCCTGCGTGGTAGCCGCCATGAGAGCGAAGCCCATGATCACGGCGGCCAGCGGCTCATGGGAGCGCCGGTCGTAAGAGGCTTCGCCGCCCTGCTGGGCGAGCATGATCACGAAGATGTACGTGACCAGAATGGCGCCGCCGTACACGATGACCAGCGCGGCGGCCAGGAACTCGGCAGCGGCGAGGATGCACAGGCCCGACACGGCCAGCACGACCAGCACGAGGAACACCGCACTGTAGACCGGCCGCCGATGCGTCACCACGCCGACGGCCCCCGCGATGGCCAACAACGCGAACATGACGAAGAACACGCGGCCCTCGAAGCCGGCTCCGATCCACCAGGCCAGGTACATGGCCAGCCCGACCAGCCCCGCAGCCCCCACGATAAGCCCCGCCTGCCAGACGCGCCGGACCAGCGGCCGTTCCGCGGGCAGCGCGAGGTACACGCCGCCGGCCAGGACGGCGAGCACGATATACAAGCCATATAGCGCGGCAGCGGTCACGCTCCGTAGCCTCCCTTTTCGATCGGGTTGTCGTCCACCTGCGGAATCGGCCCGCCCACGGGATAGCCCGTGATCTTCGGATTGCGCCGCGGCTTGACCTCACGCGTGCGGTCGAACATGTCCAGGAGCTTCTCCTTGTCGAAGATCATCTCCTCGCGGGTCATGCCCACGAGCGTATGCTCCGGCGTCAGTTCGATGGCGTCCACCGGACAGGCTTCCTCGCACATGCCGCAGAAAATGCACCGCAGCTCGTCGATGTCAAACTTGACCGGATACTTCTCGCGATCGGGCCAGGGCGACTCGCCCGCCTCGATGTGGATGCAGTGTGCCGGGCACGCAGTCTGGCACATGAAGCAGGCCACGCACGCCACGCGGCCTTGCTCGTCGCGGTTGAGCCGATGCACGCCGCGATAATTCTCGACGCGGACGGGTTTGCGCTCCTCCGGGTACTGGACGGTGAGCTTCTTCTTGAAGAGATGCCGAAACGTCGTCTTCAAGCCCACCAGCACCTGCGGCAGATACAGCTTATCCGCCGCGGTCAGCGTGGGGTCGGGGATCTCGATGATGTCTTTTTCGTCGATCATGATCATGGCACCGGCACTCGAAACCGATGCGCCTTATTTCAATCGGACCTCGACTGCGCCGTCGGCCGACCGGGACAACGTGAACTCGCCGATAGCAGCGGCGTCACCCGTACTGGCGGCCAAGCGGTACGTCCCCAGGAACCCTCGGAACCGGGCCGTCCCATCGTCGCCGATCCGGGCGGTCGTCTGCGTCCACCACTTGCCCTTGATCAGCGACTTGAGCCGATGATAGACAGGCTTGGGTTTGAGGTTCTTGTCGATCAGCCCGGCCGGCGCTTCCTGCCAGGCCATGGCGTCGGCGAAGTCCCACCAGGTGATCGCCTCGACCGCCGGATGGCTGAACAGAACAGTGTAGAACCGCTCGGCGTCGTCGGCCTGCCGCTGCTCGCCTTCGGGCGTGCTTTCCCATTTGAAATTCGGGTCCGCATCCGTCAGGCCCCAACCCTGCTTGCCGGAAACGAACGTCGTTTCGGTGAAGTGCAGCGGCTTGCCGTAGCGCTTAAACCGCTCGCAGACTTCCCAAATGTGCTGAACCGACCACGCCCCGCCGTGCTGGTGCGACTGGATGCCGATGACGTCGTACAGCGGCTTGCCCTGGTCGTCCACCAGCTCGTTGAGCACCTTGTACGCGTAGTCCTCGCCGTCGCGATAATCGTTGATGATGAGCGTGGCTTGCGGGTTGGCGGCACGGGCCGCCTTGAACGCCTGGCGGAGATACGGTCCCACGCCCGTCTCACGAATAACGCGGGTGGTCACGGGCGCATTCTTGATGAGCTCGGGACGGTCATAGGCAGTGGCCTCGTTGACCACGTCCCAGATGTCGATGGTGTTCTTGAAATGGCTGACCTCGCGGAAGATTCGGGCCATCTGCAGCGAACGGGCCAAGTCCACATCGTTCGGGATCCACTTCGGATCGATGTAGTTCCAGGCCAGTGGGTGCCCTTTCATCTGCACGTTGTTCTCCCGACACCAGTGGGCGATCTCGTCGATACGATCGTGGCCGGGAGCGTCGGACTTCTGTTCGTAGGCCCACCAGTAAAAGGGCAGCGTGGCATAGTTCAGCAACTCGGCGAAGTGCTTCGCGTAGGCCTCGTTTTCCTCGGGCGTCTTGAAGCGGCCGAGAACGAAGATGTTGCACCCGAACAGGAACGCGTGATTGGTCTGTTCGATGCGCACTTCCGTACCGGCGGGCAGCGGCCGGTCCTCGCGATCGAGGATGCGCAACACCGCCTCGGCCGTGCGATGTTCCCGAATGCGCGCATCCGCTCCGTCCAGGATCTCCTTCTCCGAAGGCGCCGCCAGCGTCAACGCCGAAACCAAGAGCCAAGCTGTCGTCACAAGTTGCCTCCGCTGATCCTCTGGTGCATTCGCCGTTGTTCTCGCAGTCTCGTCCTCGCTCTCGTCGTCCGCGATCTCGCGGAACGCGATCTCGGATTTTTCAGCCCCGTCGGGGCGGCAGTCGCTCCCAGATCTCCCGTCCTGCACAGGGCGGCAGTCAATAGCCGGGGGCGTGAGCCCCCGGACCGTCGCGACGATTCTCCTTTTTCTTCTTTGATCGGGCCGGCGAAGCCGGCCCGATCAAAGAAGAAGAAAACGTGGCGATTTCTCATTCCGGCGGCTTACGCCGCCGGCTATTGCCCCTCGCCCCTGCGGGGCGGAAACAAACGTAATGCGTTCACACGTCCAGCGCCGGCAAATACGGCTGTCGACCCGTCAGCTTCGGCGATCGGATCGCCATGTATAACACCAGTGCCGCGAACACCACGACATTGCCCAGCGTCGCCCAGATCGAAATCGGCCGCCCCAAGTACACCAGCACGCCGACCAGCGCGACCAACACGAGACCTACAGGCACCAGGCCCGTCCAGCACAGCCTCATGAGCTGGTCGAAACGGAACCGCGGCAGTGTCCAGCGAATCCACATGAAGAAAAAGATGAACAGGAAGATCTTGCCGCTCATGATGAAGAAACGGCAGCTCATCGCCGCCCAGCTTGGATCGTCGTTGAGCCAGGCCACCCAGGTCCAACCCGTGCGGGCACTGGACGGGAACAGCTCCCAGCCGCCCAGAAAGAGCACGATCATGAAGGCACTGGCCGTGATCATGTGGAAGTACTCGCCCAGGTAGAACAGGGCCATCTTCATGGAGCTGTATTCGGTCTGGTATCCGCCGATCAGCTCCTGCTCGGCCTCGGCCAGGTCGAACGGAGCGCGATTGGTCTCGGCGAAGGAGGTGGTCAGCAGGATGAGGAACGCCAGCGGGTGCAGGAGGACGTTCCATGTGGTGCCCATCTGCTGGCTGACAATCCGCTCGAGTCGGACCTCGCCCGACGTGAGCACGACCACGAGGATGGCCAGGCCCATGGGGACTTCGTAGCTGAGCATGGACGCCGCCCCACGGATGCCGCCATAAAGCGAATACTTGTTGTTGCTCGCCCAGCCGCCCAGCACGACGCCATACACAGCCAGCGAGCCGACGGCCAGGATGTAGAGCAGGCCAATGTCGATGGTCGCCACCTGTGTCCAGAGTCTTTGGCCGCCGATCTCGACCGCCCCGGCCCAGGGGATCACCGCGAAAGCGATACCGGCGATGGTAAAGGCGATGCCGGGAGCGAGCACAAACATGACGCGGTCCACGCGCGAGCTGGTGATGTCTTCCTTGATAAAGAACTTCAGGCCGTCGGCCAGCGGCTGCAAGAGTCCGCCCGGCCCCACGCGGTTGGGCCCCAGTCGATCCTGCATCCACGCCGACACCTTGCGTTCGAGCAGAATGCAGTACGCGACCGCAGTCAGGATGATGCCCAAAAGGACGGCCATCAAGCCGACGCTGAACCAGAACTGTGTGATTGCGAAACCCAACATGGGTGAATCTCAAGCGTCAATGTCGAATGCCGAAATCCGAATGACGAATGAAGCCCGAAGCTCGAATGACGCAAACGCCCATTGGCGTCGCACATCAATACTGGCATCTTCATTCGGATTCCGTCATTTATTCGTAATTCGTCATTCGAGCTTCGTCATTCGTCCTTCTCAGTGCTGGTGCTCCGGCGGGTCCGGCGGCACGTGCAAATCATTCAACTCCGGCACGGCGGCTGCCATCAGTTCCCGCACCTTGGCCGCCCGGTACAGACCCGAGTAGCCGGCCACGGCCCAAAGGTACTGTCCGTCTGTCATCGCCCCCTCAGGCGGATTAATTGCCCGCTCGAAGGGCTGCGCACGGCCTTGGAAGTTCACGAACGTTCCTTCCCGCTCCAGCCACGCGCAGAATGGCAAGACCAAGTGCGCCGCCGCGGTCAGGCCGTTCTCGAACGTATCCTGCACGACAAGGAACTCGGTCTTGCCGGCCGCGGTGACCAGTTCCTTGGTCGGCCAATCCGGCTTGGGATAGCCGCCGGCGATCCACATCGCCTTGAATTCGCCCTTGCCGGCGCGAGCCATCAGATCCTCGCGGCTGATCACGTTGCCGCCCAAGCCCCGCAGCACGGCTTCGATGCCGCGGCGGTTTGGATTCTTCTCTGCGTGGATGATGAACTTGACGCCGTTCAGTACGGGCAGGCTGCCGACCGGACTGCGATCGCCCTGTTCGGCGGCCGGCTTGCCGCCCTGCGCCGGTTCCGAGTCCGGAGCAGCGCCGGGCGCTGAGGACTGTGATTCGGACGCGGCCGTACCGATGGGGAATCGTTGATCCTCGCCGACAAGCTGCACGTCGCCGACCGCCAGCGCCGCTTCCGGCGCGATGGACCGGACAAATGACGCGAGCAGCCACGCCTCTTCACAAGCCAATTCGGGCGACAGTTGGACGGCGACCGATCCCGGACCGTGCTGGGCCACGACCTGTTCGAGTCGATGGCGCACGATGGCCGGTATCGATTCCCACGCCGGCGACTCGACCTGATTGCCGCGCCGCAGTCGAGGACGGGCGATGCGCCGCTCATCGTGGACGAACTTCCAGCCGAAGCGTCCTTCGTCGCAGATCCACCAGTCGTTGACGCCCGGATTGTAACGCGGCCGCAGCCGATAGACCCGCTGTTCGTTCTCATCGACAAAGATCGCACAGCCGGTGCTGCACGCCCGGCAGATCGACGCGTGCTTCCGCATGAACCAGACGCGCTGCTTGAACAGGAAGTCCTTGTCGAGCAGCGATCCCACCGGACACAGGTCCACCACGTTGCCCTGCAGCGGATTGTCGAGCGGGTGGCCGGGGAAGATGTCGATTTCCGCCCGGTTACCGCGATTGACGATGCACAGCTCGCTCGTGCCCGCGATCTCCTGGGCAAACCGCACGCACCGCGTACACATGACGCAGCGATCCTGATACAGGAGCGTGTGCGGTCCGATGTCCTTCTTGGGGTTCTTGTGCTTGGGATCGACCATCCGCGAGCGGGCCTTGCCGAACTGATAGTTGTAGTCCTGCAGGTAGCACTCGCCGGCCTTGTCGCATACCGGGCAATCGAGTGGATGGTTGATCAGATAGTATTCGAGCACGCGCTCCTGGTTGTTGCGAACGACGTCGGAGTCGAACCGCACTTCCAGGCCGTCGCGCACGGGCGTCTGGCAGCTCGGGATGAGCTTGGGTGCCCAATCCATTTCCTTGGTCTTGGGATTGGGCATTTTCATTTCCATCAGACACAGCCGGCACGATGCGACGACCGACAGGGCCGGATGATAGCAATAGTGCGGGATGTCCCAGCCCGCCTCCAGGGCAGCCTGCAGCACGCTGATGCCGTCGCGGCACTCCACCGGTTGTCCGTCAATGATGATCTTGGCCATCGGTGCACTCGACCCGTGAGAGATCAGAAGCCGGAACCCAGCCGCGTGGGCAAGCCGCGTCCGCTCACTTCCTGCTTCTCACCTCGCACGTTTCACGTCAGATCTTCTCGCTCAATTCACGCCACGCCGAGCCCGCCCGTCGCCTGCTTGCCCTGAGGCACGAATTGGCCCCAGATGGGCAGCGAATACGCGGCGGGCACGCGGGATTTGATCGCCGCTTCCACTCGCGCGGCCTCCTCACGCCGAATGTGCTCCTCGAACTCGGCCCGGTACTTCTGCACGATGGTCCGGATGGGGTAGGCTGCCCCGTCCGGCAGGCCGCAGATGCTCAGCCCGGGCATCATGCCCATGTTGAACGTCAGTTCGATGATGAGATCGAGATCGACTTCACGGCCGGCCCCGTCGGCGATGCGCCGGGCGATCTGGTACATCCAGCCCGTGCCCTCGCGGCAATGCGTGCACTGACCGCACGACTCGTGGGCGTAGAACCGCGCGACGTTGGCCAGCACCCGACGAATGTCGGCATCCTCGTTGAGGACGATGGCCCCGGCCGTCCCCAGGCCCAGGAGGCCGTAATTGCGCACGTCCTCGAAGTCCAGCCGGCAGTCCAGCTCGTCCCCCGTGAGAATCCCCACAGACAGTCCGCCCGGGATCACGCCCTTGACCTTCTTGTTGCCCACCATGCCCCGGCTGAAATCGTCGCCGTAAATCAACTCGCGGACCGTCAGGCCCAGCGGCGCCTCGAAGCAGCCCGGCCGATTCACCGGGCCCGACGTCGTGTAGAGCTTCGGCCCCGCGCTGCCGGGCGTGCCGATGCTGGTGAACCAGTCCGCTCCCCGCTCGATGATGTGCGGCAGGCAGGCCAACGTCTCGACGTTGTTGACCACGGTGGGTTTGCGGAAAAGCCCCTCGATGGCGGGAAACGGCGGCTTGATGCGCGGCCAGCCCCGCTTGCCTTCGAGCGACTCCATGAGGCCGGTCTCCTCGCCGCACACGTAGGCACCGGCGCCGCGATGGATGTAGCAGTCCAGCGAATAGTCCGTGCCGAAAATGTTCTTGCCGAAGTAGCCGGCCGCGTACGCCTCGTCCAACGCCCGCTGCAGGATGTGGAAGACCTCGTGGAATTCCACGCGAATATAGATGTAGGCGGTGACCGTCTTGGTGGCGAAGCCGGCGATGAGGATGCCCTCGAGCAGCATGTGCGGATCGTGCTCGACGAGGTAGCGGTTGTTGAACGTGCCCGGCTCGGACTCGTCGAAGTTGACGCACAAGTACGTTACGTCGCGATCCTTGGGCAGGAAGCCCCATTTCACGCCGGTGGGAAACCCGGCGCCGCCCCGACCGCGCAGGTTCGACTTCTTGACCTCCTCAACCACCGCTTCGGGCGACATCTGCGTCAGGGCCTTGCGCGCGGCAGCATACCCGCCCCGCGACTCGTAGACGCGCAGCGTCCGCGAGCCTTCGACACCGACGTTCTTCAGTAGTACCGGTTCATACTTCATGCGTTATCGCCGTCGGGCCCGGGGGCCCGGGACTGGGGGCTAGGGCCTGGGGACTGGTGCAGGGTCCACCGTCCCTCGCGTACCCTCAAGCCTCAGGTCTCAAGTCTCAAGTCTCACGCCTCTCCCTTCACTCCGTCATACAGTTCGCTGCGCGGCACGTCGATCCGGGCGTTATTCGGGTCGGCCAGAATCTTGGGCACGTCCTCGGGCTTGACGCGTTTATGCAGCTTTTCGTTGATCAGCATGCACGCCCCGTGCTCGCAGGTGCCCAGGCATTCCTCGGTGACGAAGCTGTATTCGCCGTCGGCCGTGGTCTCGTGCTCCTCCACGCCGAGGTGCTTGCGGACCGAGTCGATTACTTCGTCGGCCCCCATCAACTGGCACGAGAGACTGCGGCAGACCACGATGGTCTTTTTGCCGCGCGGCTTCGTCCAGTAGTGCGTGTAGAAGCTGATCGTATCCAGCACCTGCGACGGCGGGATCTCCAGCAGTTCCGCCACGTCGCGCATGGCCCGGTGGCTCACGTGGCCGTAGGTCTCCTGCACGATGTGCAGGGCCGGCAGCAACGCCGCCCGCTTGGTGGGATACCGCGGGAAGAACGCGCGGATCTTCTCTTTGACCGCCTCGCTCAGCAGCGGCTGATCCGAGTCGTCTCTCGCAGGAGTCTGTCTGTCAATCGCACGCCAAGCCATACGGATTCCTTAGGGGCTGGGGACTGGGGGCTAGGGGCTGGTGAAAGATGGCTCGTTGTCATCTCCATGCCCTAACCGCTGGTCCACCGCCCCTCTCATTCACTCAAGTCTCAAGCCTCAGGTCTCAGGTCTCAGGTCTCAAGCCTCAGGTCTCTCCCTCACCGATCCAATTCCGCGGCGATGATGTTCAAGCTGCCCAGCACCGCCACCACGTCGCTGATCTGGTGACCGACCACCAGCTTCTCGAACACCTGGTAGTTGATGAAGCTGGGCGGACGCGTCCGGGCCCGATATGGAACCCGGCCGCCGTCGCTGACGATGTAATAACCCAGCTCGCCGTTGGCCGTCTCGTTGGCGCCGTACGCCTCGCCGATGGGCGGCTCGAAACCGCGGTTCCACATCAGCGTCTCAAAGTGATGGATCAACCCCTCGATGCTGAAGTAGATCTCTTGCTTGCGCGGCAGGCTGTCAGGCCGTTTCTTGAACGGAAACTGGTCGATGGGCCCGGCGGGCACGTTATCGATCAACTGCTCGATGATGGCCTGGGACTGCCGCATCTCCTCCAGTCGCACAAGATAGCGGGCCAGCACGTCGCCGCTGCGAGAAACGGGCACCTTGAACTCCACGCCCGAGGAGCCCCGGCCGTCCCAGTTGTCGGCGTAGCACAAGTACGGCTCGTCCTTGCGCAGGTCGCGCCGCACGCCCGACGCCCGAGCGATGGGGCCCGTCCAGCCCCAAGCGATGGCGTCCTCGGCACTGAGGTAGCCCACGCCCTTGGTCCGCTCGATGAAGATCCGGTTGCGGGTGAGCAAGGCTTCAACGTCGTCGAGAGCCCGCGGCAGACGCTTCAGGAATTCCTTCACGTGAGCGGGCCAGTCGTCGGGCATGTCCTGTGAGATGCCGCCGACCCGGGTATAGCTGTTGTGGTAGCGCGAGCCGCTAAGTTCCTCGAACAGGTCGTAGATCCACTCGCGCTCGTTGAAGCCGTAAAGAAAAGCGGTGAACCCGCCCAGATCCAGGGCGGCGGTCCCGACGCAGAGCAGGTGATCCTGAATCCGGGCCAACTCGGCACAAATCGTCCGGATCACCTTACAGCGCGGCGTCAGTTCGATGCCGAACAGCTTCTCGCAGGCCGTGTGCCAGGCAATGTTGTCGGCCATCGGGCTGATGTAGTTCATCCGCTCGACGATGGTGACGTATTGGTTGTAGTCCAGATGCTCGCCGAGCTTCTCGAACCCGCTGTGCAGGTAGCCGATGTGCGGCACGCACGAGACCACCCGCTCGCCGTCCAGTTCCATGACCAGGCGCAGCGTGGTGTGGGTGGCCGGGTGCTGGGGCCCGAAGTTCAGGACCCAGTGATCCTCACCGGTGAACTCGTCCACCCCCTCGTGCACGAGGGTACTCGGTTGTGGTTGCGTCATCGACACGCTATACCTGCCGCGGCCTTCGCCGTTTGATAACGGCGTTCGCCGGCAAAACACTCACCCGAATTCGAACAGCTGACCCACCGTGGAGCGGCAGGGTAGCAGCCGTTCACCATAGTGACAACCCAAAACGGATCGTGCGAATTTTCACAAGGGATGATAGGATGGCACTTGTTCCCGGACAAGGCAAGCGGTGACGCGATAAAGTCTTGTGTGGCGTCGTCGACAGGCCGCCCGGCCGGCACCGCGGCTGGCATGGCATGCATCGGCCAGAACCAACCTCGGCGTTCGGAGCCCCGGGGTCAACTCGGAAGCCGAATCTGCACCACGCCGGAGTTGGGGTTGAGGCTCTGAACAGGGATCGACCGCCACTCACCGGCCTCGGTGTGCGATTGGAGAATGTGCAGGTCGGGCAGATCGACCGAGCCCACGGCGCTGTTGAGGATGGCTCCGTTGCCGCCGCCCGCGCCGTCGGCCTTGAGCGCCGCCGCAGCCGCCCGCGACACGCTGATTTGATCGCGGAAGGCCTTCCATCGCCGGGCGCCGAGGTTCTTGTAGTCGCCCTTCTCGGCCAGGACGAAATCGCTGTCCACGGCCATCACCTCGGTGTAGCGGATCGAGTAGTGCTTCCACTGGGCACGAGCCTCGGCGTCGCCGGCCGGCACACGGGCCAGGTACGCGTTGGAGATGGTTCGGTCGCGCTGGAGCAGCGACTCGCTCGCCTCGTGCCATTCCTCCGCCGTGAGCGCGTCCACTTCTTCGACCAGCTTGGCGTAATCGGCCGACACAGGGAACCCAGCCCGGGCGTTCACCCGCCAATGGAACGTCCGTTGGAGCTTGCGGATGTACAGGTCGGTCGCGTCATCGAACTTCAGGCAGGATGCGCAGAAGTAGTTGTCCATCGCATCCATCTTGCGATAGTCGATCAGGTCGCCCAGCTTGCAGATGGTGTAGCTCTTCGTGCCGGGAAACGGGAAGAAAATGGCCCAACGCATGCGGCCTGGCTTGATGCGGGCCATGAGGTCCACCGTCTCCTCCATCATGTCCCGCGTCTCGTAGGGCAGACCGAACATGAGGAAGGCTGACGTGTGCAGGCCGTACTGATCGCACAGCGCGAACGCGTCGATGATAGCCTGGTTGCTCATGTGCCGTTCGAGCACCTTCTTGCGCAGATGCTCGCTGCCGGCCTCCACGCCGAACTTGATGATCATGCACGGCGACTCGGAGAGCGCCTTGGCAATGGGCTCGCTGAACGTCTGCACGTGGCCGTTGAGCACGTAGGGCACGCCGAGGTCCGCGTCGGCGTAGGCCTTGGCAAAGTCGATGCAGTACTGCTTGTTGAGCGTGAACAGGTCGTCGTCGAAGATGAACGTCTCGATGTACGGATGCCGCTTCTTGAGCTCGCGCAGCTCGTTCATCATCCGCTTGATGTCGTAATGCCGCAGGTAGCTCCGCCGCGAATGGCCGCCGTCCTCGAGGTAACGGTCGGTCACCTCGTGGTTGAAGCAGTAGGTGCAGCGGTATGGGCAGCCGCGGGAAGTCAGGATCGACTGCCAGCCGTTCTTGCGGCCCAGCATGTGCGGCAAATCGAAGATCTCGTAGTCCTTGGGCGGCAGCTCGTCGAGGACCGGGTATCGGCCTAGCGGGTTGGTTTTGTACGTGCCGTCGGGGCGACGGATGCAGAAATTGGGCACGTCCTGGTAGCGTTCGTCGCCCGCCTCGAGCAGGTTGACCAGTTGCGGAAACGCCTCGTCGCATTCGCCCACGCCGATGAAGTCCCAGAACCCGTCGTTCTTGACCTCCTCGGTGCACATGATGCAATGCACGCCCCCCACCGCGATGGGGATCTCGGGCATGGCCGCCTTGATCTGCCGTGCCAGCCGCAAGGCGTACTTGTACTGTTGCGTCATGACCGAAAAGGCGACCAGCCCGGGGTTCCACGCCCGCACCTGCTCGACGATCTGTTCGTCGGTGGGCACGTCGTAGAGCGCCTCGTTGATGTTGATCAGGCCGGTCTCGTGCCCGCAGGCCCGCAGACAGCCCGACAGGTCGGCGATCCCGTGGTTGAACCCCTCTTCAGCGTTGAGGTTGGGATAGATGAACAGAATCCGCATGCGTGCGAGCCCGCCTCGTTTTGTAGCTTCGGTCAGCCGATGCCGCGTGACGGAAACCCGCCCCGCCCATACTCCACATTCGCGGTTCCGCACCCGCGGCCCCGCGGATACGGCTCCGCAGTCCCGACTTCCGCGACAGCAGCTCCGCAGTTGTGGCGCCGCAGCTGCGACTCTCGCGGTCGCAACCCGCGCCGGTCGCCTCAACCGCGTGTCATACCCCAGGTGCAGCAGTGATGCAATCACCCCGGCCTTTGCTGGCCGAATGGTTGTAACTGTCCACCGCACCAAAGTCAAGAAATACAGGACCGAAATGGTACAGTTTGCTGGGGGCGGGCTTCCTGCCCGCCTCAAGCTGACAAGAAGCGCCGGCCGCGCGTTGCGGCCCACTCCCGTCCCAGAAGCCTCTCCTGAGGCGGGCGGGACGCCAGCCCCCCAATGATGCCCGCCTCTCGAGGCGGGCCTAACCCAAGCTTGCTTGGCGCACGGCAGCCGATATGATGTAAACGTGATCTACGCGAGCCGTCACGACGGTGCCACTTGCCGAGGGCCGTCGGAAGGTGCGTAAACATCGCTGTCCGAAAACCTTGCGGGTGTAGCTCAATTGGTAGAGCATCAGCCTTCCAAGCTGAATGTTGCGGGTTCGAGCCCCGTCGCCCGCTGTTGTCTGTAAAGGACTTACGATCACGTGCCCAATCCCATAAAAGCGCTTGGCGCGCGGTTTGGTACGCCGTCGCGTCAACCGGCCTCTGCCACAGCATCAATCGCACGCCGTAGAACTCAAGGTAGACCTCGGTCGTCTCGGCCGTCGTGTGGCCAGCCATGATGCGTGCCAGTTCGATGCCATATTTCACATGGTTGCGCGTCATGATTGTTAGGATGTATCCTTCCCTCCGGTTCGCAGTTCACGCGGGAAGAAAGGAAGGCACGTCGTGACAGCCGAGCACACTGCTAACGATGTCCGGCCGAGAAGAGGCAGGGTTCCGCGGCTGTTGCTGTTTGCGGCGGTCGGCGGCCTGCTGTGCTTGCTGTTCTTGCCCATGGTTCAGTTCGGGTCCACGCAGAAAAGGCATATCGAGGCACAGTCTTACAGGAGATAAGGGAGATAACAGAGAGGATTCTCCGTTAACTCCGTTGTCTCCTGTCAACCCAATTCCGCACGCGCAAGACCGGTCGGACCCTGGCCGTCAACGGATATCCGCGATGAGGCAAGGTGGGCCAATGGACCTGGCGCCCCATATGCTGGTGAAGGCGCTTCGTGGCGCCGGCGAGTGCTGTGAAGCCATGCGGATCGAAGACTACAGCCTGATTGGCGACTGCCGAACGGGGGCATTGGTTTCGACCCGGGGCAGTATCGACTGGTTGTGTCTGCCTCGCTTCGACTCGCCGGCCTGCTTTGCCGCCCTCCTGGGCAACCAGGAGCACGGGTGCTGGGAGATCCGCCCTCGAGGGGAGATCCGGGAAGTGCACCGACGGTACCACGGGTACAGTCTGATTCTGGAGACTGAATTCACCACCACCGACGGCGTGGTCCGGTTAATCGACTTCATGCCGACCGAGCGATCCCTGCCCCAGGTTGTGCGCATCGTCCGGGGGCTGCGGGGCCGCGTTCCGATGCAAATGCTGCTCACGATCCGGTTCGACTACGGCCTGCTGATTCCGTGGGTCCGGTCTTGCGAAGGAGGGATTTCGGCCGTTGCCGGCCCTCATGCGGTGCACGTTCGCAGCGACGTGAAGATGACCGGACGAGACATGAGCACGGTCGCGGAGTTCACGGTCGCCGCTGAGCAGCAAAATTGCTTCGTGCTGAGCTACTCGTCCTCTTTCGAGCCGGCGGAGCATCCGGCGGCTGCGAGCGAGGCCCTCGAACAGACCGCCGACTGCTGGAAGCGATGGATCGCGTCCGCCCGCCACGAGGGCGAGCACCGGGATGCGGTCCTGCGATCGCTCGTCACGCTTAAAGGACTGTCCTACGCCCCCACCGGCGGCTTGATCGCAGCCCTGACCACGTCGCTGCCGGAATGTTTGGGCGGGCAGCGCAATTGGGATTACCGCTACTGCTGGATTCGGGACGGGACATTCACGCTGTATGCCCTGATCGAGTCGGGCTTCACCGCGGAAGCGGTAGCCTGGCGAGACTGGCTGGCCCGGGCCGTGGCCGGTGAGCCCTCACAGACGCAGGCCCTGTATGCCGTGGATGCCAACCGCTGGCTGCGGGAAGCGCAAGTACCCTGGCTACCCGGATATGAAGGCTCACGGCCGGTGCGCATCGGCAACGGTGCCGTCGAGCAGCTCCAACTGGACGTCTACGGCGAGATCATGGACACGCTCCACGTCGCTCGCACGCGCGGCCTGCCTCCGGATGAAAACACCTGGCGAATACAGAAGGTGCTGATGGGTCATCTCGAGAAGATTTGGCGGCAGCCGGACAACGGAATCTGGGAAATCCCAGGGGCTCGCCGGCACATGACGCATTCCAAGATCATGGTCTGGGTGGCATTCGACCGAGCGGTGAAGGCCGTCGAGCGATTCGGTTTGGACGGGCCCGTCGAGCGATGGAGAGCGCTGCGGCAAGAGGTGCACGACGACGTGTGCGAACGCGGGTTCGACGCGGAAAAGAATAGTTTCGTGCAGGTCTACGGTTCGCGTGAGGTGGACGCGTCGCTACTTCTCATTCCGGCGCTCGGCTTCCTGCCGCCCGGCGATCCTCGGGTGCGCGGGACGATCGAGGCGATAGAAAGGGAACTGCTGCGGGATGGACTCGTGCGGCGCTATCGCACGGAATCGGGAATCGATTCGCTGCCCGGCGACGAAGGGGCATTTCTTCTGTGCAGTTTCTGGCTGGCGGATGCCTGGACCCTCATGGGCCGGCACCAGCAGGCAGAGCAACTCTTCGCCTATCTGTTGAGTCTGCGGAACGAGGTGGGTTTGCTGCCGGAACAGTACGACACATCTCGCCGGCGCTTTCTGGGCAACTTTCCACAAGCCTTTTCGCACGTGGCACTGATCAACACGGCTCGGAACCTTGCCGCGGATGAGACCAGTCCGCTCGCGCAGCGTGGCCGTTGATGGAACCAGGAGATCTCTCATGAAACCCGAAATCGTAGTGGTGACCGGCGCTTCGGCGGGAGTGGGCCGAGCCACCGCTCGGGCCTTCGGACGGCGAGGAGCATGGGTCGGCCTGCTCGCCCGCGGCAACGGGCTGGAGGCGGCCAAGAAGGAGATCGAACGGTTGGGCGGACGAGCGGTGGCGATCCACGCCGACGTGGCCGACGAGAACCAGGTCGACGCGGCCGCCGCTCGCGTCGAGGCCGAACTCGGACCGATCGACATCTGGGTGAACAATGCCATGACCACCGTGTTCTCTCCGTTTTGGGAGATCACGCCGCAAGAGTATCGACGGGCGACCGAGGTGACCTATCTCGGATCTGTCTGGGGCACGATGGCGGCGCTTAAGCGCATGCTGCCCCGCGACCGGGGCACGATCGTCCAGGTGGGCTCGGCGCTGGCGTACCGGGCGATCCCGCTGCAGGCCCCGTATTGCGGAGCCAAGCATGCCATCCGCGGATTCACTGACAGCATCCGCTCCGAGCTGCTGCACTACGGCAAGAACATCCACTTGACGATGGTGCAACTGCCGGCCATGAACACGCCTCAGTTCAGCTGGTGCAAGACTCGCCTGCCCAATCATCCGCAACCGGTTCCGCCCATCTTTCAGCCGGAGGTGGCTGCGGAAGCGATCGTCTGGGCAGCACATCATCGAAGGAGGGAGCTGTATGTCGCCCGCTCCAGCGTGAAAGCCATCCTGGCCAACAAGCTGTTCCCCGGCATGCTGGATCGATACCTGGCAAGAACCGGCTTTGCGGCTCAACAGACCGATCAACCCGTCGCGTCTGATCGGCCCTCGAACCTGTTCGAGCCGGTACCCGGGGATTTCGGCGCTCACGGCGTTTTCGACGATCGGGCCAGCGACTTTGCGCCCATGCTCTGGCTGTCGATGCATCGCGGCTGGCTCCTGGCTGCGGCAGGCTTGGGCGCCGGGCTCCTGGTGTCGAGCTGGTCGCGACGGGGACGCTCCTCGCGCAAAATTCACCCGCCGCAGTCTGCTCCGGACGCGCTCAGCCGCGAGCCACGTCCAATAGCCGAGCCACGTCCAATAGCAGCGAACCGATGAGCACGCACGAGAAGGCCTTGCCTCTGCTCACGGTGGCGGCGGCCAGCCGCGAGCCAGGTAATCGTGCAGCGTGCCCGCGATGAGGATGCCGAGCCAAAGCAGGCCCGCGCCGCCGAACACGCGTACCAGCGTGCTGCTTTCCTTGACGTGCATGAAGTAGAGCACGATCAGAATGGCCTTGATGGTGGCGATGACAAAGGCCACGACCGTGGCGAGGACGTGAATCGGGATGTAGGCCCCCGCGATCGTGAATACGAGCAAGACCAGGAGCACGATGTACACGACCAGGTAGGTCCGAGGTTGTATGGCGGCGTGGTTCATGAGTGAGGGTTCAGTAAGTAGAACGCGGGATAGAGGAACACCCAGACGATATCGACGAAATGCCAGTACAGGCCGGTCAGTTCGACGGGGTTGTGGTACTCGGCGGAGAACCGACCGAGCCGGGCCAGCAGAGCCATGATCAACAGGAGGGCCATCCCGACCAGCATGTGGACGGCATGCAAGCCGGTCATCAAGAAGTAGAAAATGAAGAACAATTGCGCGTGGGCCGGGTAAGCGCCCTCGAATTGAAAATCCATCCAGGGCACCAAGTGCTCGCGGTATTCCAGGTAATACTCGGTGGCCTTGATGGCGAGGAAAACAGCGCCAAGTCCGGCCGCCCCCAGTAGCCAGCCCGAGACGGCGCGAGACCGGCCTTGGCGAGCGGCGTGGACGGCAAGGGCCACGAAGTAGCTGCTGGTCAGCAGGACCGCGGTGTTGATGCTGCCCAGCGTGAAATAGAGATGGCCGCTCGCCTCGTGGAATCCCTGAAAGTACGCCAGCCGATAGCTGATGTAGCCCGTGAACAAGCCGCCGAAGAGCAGCAGTTCGGTGGCCAGGAAGATCCACATCCCCAGCGTGCCGGCCTCGGTCTGTTGAGCGAGGTCGTCGAACTGCTCGGCGAGGATGCCCTCGCGGGTCAGGATGGTATCTTCGTCAGGCACCGGCCGGCTCCATTTCGTGATACGCGTAAGCGCCCTGCGTGACCACCGGGGTTCGCTCGAAATTGTGCGTAGGTGGCGGCGAAGGCGTCTGCCACTCCAGGCCGGTGGCTCCCCACGGATTGGGCCCGGCATCGCGGCCGTATTTGAACGACCACAGGAGATAGCACAACGGCAACACGTAACCCACGCCGAGAATGGATGCCCCCGCAGTAGACAGGACGTTGAGAATTTGGAACTGCGGATCGTACGTCGCGTAGCGCCGAGGCATGCCGAGATAGCCCAACACGAACTGGGGGAAGAAGGTCAGATGGAATCCCATAAAGATGGTGAATGCCGAGAACCGCCCCCACCACTCGGGGTACATCTTGCCGGTCATCTTGGGCCACCAATAATGAATGGCCCCCAGGTATCCCATGACCATGCCGCCGACCATGATGTAGTGGAAGTGGGCGACGATGAAGTACGTGTCGTGGACGTGGACATCGACGCCGAGGGCCGCGACGAACAGGCCGGTCACGCCGCCCATGGTGAACAGGCCGATGAAGCCCAGGGCGTAGAGCATCGGCGTGTCGAGCCGGATGGAGCCCTGGTAGAGCGTGGCCGTCCAGTTGAACACCTTGATGGCCGATGGAATGGCGACGAGGTAGCTGAGGAATGAGAAGACCAGAGCGGCATAGATCGATTCGCCGGCCACGAACATGTGGTGACCCCACACCAGAAAGCCGAGCAATGCGATGGCCAGGCTGGCGAAAGCCACGAACTTGTAGCCGAACACGCAATGTCGCGAGAAACATGCGACGATCTCGCTGACCACGCCCATGCCGGGCAGGATCATGATGTACACCGCCGGATGCGAGTAGAACCAGAACAGGTGTTGGAACAGGACGGGATCGCCGCCGAGGGCAGGATTGAAGATCCCCACGCCCGTGACGCGTTCGAACGCCACCATCACCAGCGTAATGGCCAGGACGGGCGTGGCCAGCACGAGGATGATGCTGGTCGCGTAAAGCGACCAGATGAACAGCGGCAGTCTGAACCAGGTGAGGCCCGGGGCACGCATGGTGTGAACGGTGACGATGAAATTGAGTCCGGTGAGGATGGAGGAGAATCCGGAGATGAAGATGCCGAGGACGGTCAGAAAGACGAAGGTGTTGCTGTAGCCGGTGCTGAAGGGCGCGTAGAATGTCCAGCCCGTGTCGACGCCGCCCGCCACAAGGGCGCAGGCCGTGACGAGGAAGCCGGCCACGAAGATGTACCAACTGGCCAGGTTCAATCTGGGGAACGCCAAATCCCTCGCCCCGATCATGAGCGGTATGACGAAGTTACCCGCGGTGACCGGAACCGAGGGCACGAGAAAAAAGAACACCATGATCACACCGTGCATGGTGAACAGTTTGTTGTACAGATCGGGAGCCATGAAACCGGCGGGCACGAGGAGATTGATCCGCATGAGCAAGGCGGCGAAACCGCCGAGCACGAAAAAAAGCGTGATCGAGCCCATGTACAAGATGGCGATCCGCTTATGGTCCTTGGTCAGCAGCCAGGAGCGGAGGGTGTAGCTGCGGTTGAGGTACGTCTCGTGCGAGTGCAGTTCGGCGGTGTAAGGCATGACACTCATGGCAGCCTCCGTGACGGCCGCGGCTCGGTCTGAATGGCGGGCCGATGTACCGGCGCCTGCTCCGCGTCCTGGAGCGACTTGATGTACTCGATCAGTTGAATCAACTGCTCCTCGCTGAGCTGGCCGCGATAGCTGGGCATGACCGGAGCGAAACCGGCCACGATTTTGGCCGTCGAATCCATGATGCTTTCGCGGAGATAGTTCGTGTCGGCCAGCACGGTCGAACCGTCGGCCAGTTGCACCTGGCGGTTGTACAGCCCGGCGAGAGTAGGCGCTTGCTGACCGTGGCAGGTCGCACAGCCCAGGCTTCGGAAGAGTTCGGCTCCCGCCCGGGCCGGCGATTCGTCGGGAACGGTTCCCGCCAGCCAGGCCTCGTAATCGGCGGGCGGCATGACCACGACCTTGCCGGTCATCCTGGAGTGATTGGTGCCGCAATACTCGGCGCAAAACAAATCGAACGTTCCAAGCTTGGTCGCCTCGAACCACAGAACGCTGTACCGGCCTGGAATCACGTCGTGCTTGATCCGAAAGGCGGGCACGTAGAAGCTGTGGATCACGTCCTGCGACGACATGATGAGCTTGACCGGACGGCCCAGGGGGACGTGCAACTCGTTGATCTCGCGGCGGCCTTCGGGATGCTGAATCTTCCACATCCATTGCCGTCCGATGACGTACACATCCATGGCATCGGCGGGAGGATCGAACATGCGAACATAGAGACGAGCCCCCCAGAAGAACATGGTCAAAGCGAGCATCAACGGGATGACCGTCCACGTGAGCTCCAGCCGATTGCTGCTGGCGACGGGCGGGCACGTACCGGCACGGGTTCGGCGATAACGAATCGCGAAGTACAGGATGAGTACGAAGATGAGCAGAACGAAAAAGCCGGTGACCGCCACGAGGTAGAAAAAAAGATGGTCCACCTGACTGGAGATGGATGACGCGCTTTCGGGGAACAGTCGAAACTCAGCGATCATCGGATCGATGTCCAGCCGGCGACGGTGCCGTATCCGTTTCGGCAACAGGCGACGCGCCCTGCTTTCGCTCGCGACGCAGCAGAAAAACAATCAGCGTTCCCAAGCCGGCGAGCGTCATGACCCCGCCCGCCCGAACGGTGCTCATGACGGCCCAGGTGTACTTGCCCTGGTTGGGATCGAAGTGATAGCAGGACAAGAGCAAGTAATCGGTGAAAGAGCCGATCTTGCGCTGCGAGGCTTCGACCAGCGATAGCCGAACGTCCTTGGGATCGTAGCCGATGCCGAAGAAGTAGCGGGCCACGGCTCCGGTGGGCGTCAGGACGATCAGGCCGGTCGGATGAGCATACTGGTTGGTGTTCTCGTCCCAGCGATACCGAAAGCCGACCGTCCTTGTGAGCCGGTTGATGGCGGTCTCGTCGCCGACCAGAAAATGCCAGCCCTTTTCGGCCGACTCACGCCCGTAGGCTTGCACGTAGTTGCGTTTCTTGGCTGCGGCCAGTCCGGGGGTTTCGTGCGGGTGGAAGCTGACGGTGATCACATCGAAGTCTTCACCGATGGTCTGAGGGATCTCTTTCAATGCGCGGACCGTGTCGTTGAGGGCCAGCGTGCAGAGCATCGGGCACTGGTAGTAGACGAGCGTCAGGATGGCCGGCTTGCGTCCATCAAAGAACTGCCCCAGGCGAACGGCGTTCCCGTTCGAATCGCGGAACTCCAGTTCCAGCGGCAATTGGGCGCCGAGTTTCTGATCGATGCCGATTTCATTGAGGATGGCCGGCTGGGTCTGAGCCCATGCCGTGGTCGCGGCCAGAGCGGCGACGCATCCCCCTGCTTGCAAGATCCGGACCACCCTTCCGGAGATCATGGCCCACCTCCCGTCGCCGCGGACGAGTTTGATGCGTCGTCAGGCATCGCAAGCCCAAGTCCTTCCGGCGGAGCACCTTTTTCGAGATAAATGCTCATCGCCCGCTCGATGGGTATGTGCGCGATCTGCTTGTCCCGATCGACCCATCCGTAAGACTGGAGCCGATAGCGTTCTCGCTGCTGCAACCGGGCCAGATCCTCGGCCGGCGTCGTCGGATGCACGATCGACGCCTGGAGCCGTGGGCCGGGCGGAGCCAGGCGCGTCGCCAGTGCGGATGCCGGCTCGGCGGGCGTCCCCTGAGCGAGTCGTGCCAGCAGCCACACCAGGAACAGGCTCGTCATGCCAAGTCCCGACACGAACACGATAGCGAAGATCAACACGCCGTAACCGGACACGTCAGTCGTCTCGTGGGCGTGGCGAGCGCCGGCCTGAGTGGTTGGTTCCGGAACTTGGGACGCAGAGTCTCGACTCATGAACCATCCTCGACCATGGCGGGATCGCGCTGCGCCAAGAGCGGGCGAGTCCCCAGGAGATATAGGAACGTCGCCAGCCATACGCCGCCGATTCCGAGTACCGAGGCGATGAGCGTCCAGTGAACCGTCCCCTGCCCCGAGGGAACGATCAGCCAGACGTTGTCCACGAGACGCATGAACAGCAACAAGGCGCAAATCGCGCCGAGGATCCGAACGCGTCGCTTGTTGAAACGAACCAGCAGGAGGAAGAACGGGACGAAGAAGTGGAAGACGATCAGCATCGCTCCCACCCAGGCCCAGCCGCCCCGCATTCGCGGCACATAGTAGGCAATGTCCTCCTGTGTGTTGCCGTACCATTGAATCAGGAACTGCACGAAGGCCATGTAGGAGAAGAGGATGACCAGCGTAAGCAGGATGTTCCCCAGATCGTTGAAGTCCTGGCGACTGGCGGCGCCGGCCAGAGGCTCCTCGCGAACGACCAGCGCCAGGAGCAACACCACCGCGGCCATCCCCGACAGGGCCTGTCCGGCGACCACAAGAAAGCCGATGATGGTCGAGAACCACTGCGGCTCCCGGGACATGATCCAATCGACGGCGGCAAACGAAACGGTGAACACATACAACACGAGTCCACCCGCGCTGAGCCGTTGGAGACGCGTGTAGTAACGGGTTTGTCCGTTCTCCTCGTAGTGGTTCGCCCACCGGCGCATGAGCCAGGCAGCGACGATCCAGATCGCAAAGTACACAGCGGCCCGGGCCAGGAAGAACGGCGGGTTCAGATAGGGCCGGCGCAGTTGAAACAATGGATCGCCGGCATGGCGTGAATCGGCCCAGGGGTACAAGTCGGGCAAGCCGAACAGAATCGGGATAAAGAGCAAAGCCATGAGCGGCAGACTGGCGGCCGCCGCCTCCTGGAGCCGGCGAACGAGTCGACCCCAGTTTCCGCCCACCAACTGATGCACCATGAGCATGGCGTTGCTGCCGAGCGCGATGCCGAGGAACAGCAGGTACGCCGCCAGATACGACTCGAAGAACCGGCGAGCATTCACAATGCCACCGACCGCGCACGCGAGCAACGCGCCGGCTCCCACGATCAGCGAGGGTTTCAACACTCGCGCCAGCGACGGAGGCAGTTCGGTTCGCTTCATGGCGAGGCCTCCCGAAGTCTGCGGATGTCCTCGGCGGCGAGTTGGTCTGCGGGCACGTGCTGACTGAGTTGCAGGGCTCGAATATAAGCGATGATCCGCCAACGGTCTTCCGGCGTCACGCGCTCGGCGTAGCTGTACATGGCCCCCCATCCGTTGGTCATGACCTGGTAGAAATGGCCGACGGGCGCGGCTCGCAACCGGTCCAGATGGTACGACGGCGGCCGAGTGAACCCACGTTGCACGATCATGCCGTCACCATCGCCCAACGCCCCGTGACAAGGCGAGCAGTAGATGTTGAACCGCTCGCGCCCGCGGTCGAGGTCGGCGACAGTGATCGCGAACGGGAAGATTTCGGCGGGCTTGCCCTCGACCGTTCCCTGGTACAAGTGCTCGTCGAGCCGGGCATGTCCGCGGGCCACCGTGCCCGGGACGATCGGACGAGCCGACATGCCGTCGATGAAAAAAGGGTTCGGCTCGAGCGGGTCGTTCCGCGGCTGCTCGTACATCTGATCGCAGCCTGCGCACGCGAGGGCGCACAGCAATAACGCCGGACCGGTCCGAGGCAGCATCATGGCGGCACCTCCAGGACCAGTCGGGGATGAAGCGTGTTCAGGAACGCACGGGTTGCGGAAAGATCGAACTTCGCGTCGCTGGCTTCAATGCACAGAAAGAACCGATCGGCGCTGGCACGCTCGAAATCCGGAACGTTGAAGACCGGATGGTACGGCATGGGCAGCTTGTTCAGCACCAGCATGACGCCGAAGGCCGTCAGCGCCGCCAAAAGCACGGTCAACTCGAATGTGATGGGGACGAAAGCCGGCCAACTGTTCAGAGGACGTCCGCCCACGTTGAGGGGATAGTGGACCACATTGGCGAACCACATCATGAAGAAGCCGCCCGCGCCACCGAGCATACCGCCCAGCAATACCGGCGGAGGAATCAGCGTGGAGCCCAATTCCATGGCTTCGATGAGTTCGTCGTCAGGGAACGGGGTGTATGCGTCGAAGCGACGGTAGCCGGCCGCACGGGTTTGTCGCACTGCTTCGAGCAGCGCCTCGGGCGACTCGAATTCGGCCATCAATCCGAAGCTTGTTCTTTCCTCAGGCATCGTGGTTCTCGGCCCAAACCCGTGCCGGAGCCGGTGCAGTCCGGTCGGCCTCGTGCACCAGTTCCCTCATCTCGAACATGGCGATCGCCGGCAGCACACGGATGAAGAGATAGAACAAAGTGATGAACAGCCCGATGGAGCCGGTGAAGATCAGCCAATCCCAGACGGTCGGTGCATACACATTCCAACTGGAGGGCAGGAAATCCCGCTGGAGACTGGTCACGATGATAACAAAGCGTTCCATCCACATGCCCACGTTGATCAACAGCGAAACGATCAGCAGTGGGATGGTGCTTCGACGGATCCGGCGAAACCACAATAGTTGGGTGATCAGGACGTTGCAGACGATCATGATCCAGTAGAACGGAGCGTAGACGCCGAGGGCTCGGTTGACCACCACGTAACGCTCATAGGGGTTGCCGCTATACCAGGCCATGAACGTCTCCATGACATAGCCGTAGGCGACGATCAGGCCGGTCACCAGCATGAGCTTGGCGCAGTTGTCCAGGTGCCGCAGCGTGATCATGTCCTGGAGCCTGTACGCCCAACGGAGCGGGATCGCGAGCGTCAACACCATGGCGAAACCTGAGAAGATCGCCCCACCGACGAAGTACGGCGGGAAGATGGTCGAGTGCCATCCGGGCAGGATGGCGGAAGCGAAGTCGAGTCCCACCACGCTATGCACGGAGATGACCAGCGGTGTGGCCAGTCCGGCTAGGAGCAGGTACGCCATGCGGTATCGGTGCCAATGGCGCACGCTGTTGCGCCAGCCCAGGGCGAAGACGCCATAGACCGCTCGAGCCACGCGGCCGCGAGCGCGGTCGCGGAATGTGGCGAGGTCCGGGACCAGCCCCATGTACCAAAAGACGAGCGACACCGTGGCGTACGTGCCGACGGCGAACACGTCCCAGACCAGCGGGCTGCGGAACTGCGGCCACATCGCCATGGTGTTCGGGTACGGCAGGAGCCAGTAGAAATAGTAAGGCCGCCCCAGATGCAACAGCGGCATCATGCCGGCGCACGCGACGGCAAAGAGCGTCATGGCCTCAGCGAAACGGTTGATGGAGGTTCGCCAATCCTGCCGCATGAGCAGAAGGAACGCTGAGATGAACGTGCCTGCGTGGCCGATCCCGATCCACCAGACGAAGTTGATGATGGCAAAGCCCCACGCGACAGGAATATTGATCCCCCAGATCCCCACTCCCTTGATGAACAGCCAGGTGACGGCAAACAGCAGGACCATGGTCAGCAGGAAGCCGATGCCGAAGCCGACAAGCCATCCCGGCTTGATCGGGCGCACGAGAACCGTCGAGCCGATCTTGTCGGTGACGGAGGCGGAAGTGTGCCGGCCGCCTAGAACGGCAGTGGTTTTGCGAATGGCCTCCTGCTGCTCGGTACTCATGCCGCTGGTCCTGTGTGAGCGTGGTCAACCAACGCGGGATTCGGGTTCCAGAGCTTGGCCAGATACGTCGTCCGGGGCTTGGTGGTCAGTTCGGTCAGGATGCCGTAGTCCAGCGGCGATTGCTTGAGCTGCGACACACGGCTGCCAGGATCGTTCAGGTTACCGAACACGATCGCCTGGGCCGGACAGACCTGTTGGCATGCGGTCACGACTTCGCCGTCGCCGATAGGTCGGTTTTCCTTTTCGGCCTCAATGCGAGCCTTCGCAATGCGTTGAATGCAGTAGGTGCACTTCTCCATCACGCCTCGGCTGCGCACGGTGACGTTGGGATTCTTCTGCATTTGAATCGTCGGGTGAACATTGTCGGAGTACTGCAGGAAGTTGAATCGCCGCACCTTGTAAGGACAGTTGTTCGAGCAGTATCGGGTTCCTACGCAGCGGTTGTAGACCATGTTGTTGATGCCCTCCGAATCATGGACGGTGGCGTTCACCGGACAGACCACCTCGCACGGCGCGTTCTCACAGTGCATGCAAGGCACGGGCTGGTGATAGACGCGCGGGTTCTCCGGCGGCCCTTGAAAATAATGATCGATGCGGATCCACTGCATCTCCCGGGACATCAACACCTGCTCCCGGCCGACCACCGGGATGTTGTTTTCAGCCTGGCAGGCCGCCACGCAAGCGCCGCAGCCGATGCAAGTATTCAGGTCGATGGACATGGCCCAGCGGTTATGGTCGTATTCGAACGGCGGATAGAGCGAGAGCAGCTTCTCTTCGTGTTTGAACGCGGCGGGGTCTTTCCGGAATTGCTCGAGCGTGCCCGTGCGAATGAGCCGGCGGTTGTCGTGTCCGTGTGATGATGTTCCAGCCGCCTCGGTCACGACGTCCTGCTCGGCCCGGCCATTGAAGCCACGGCTGACCATGGTGTGATGGGCGCTAGTCACGGCAAAGCGATGCCGCCGGCCCGTCTTGGTGATCCGCAAGCCCTGGCCGAACCACGGGGCGTCCGACGTGCGCAGTGCATAGGCGTTGAATCCCACGCCGGTCCCGGTTGCGCCGGCATGCGTCCGGCCGTAGCCCAGATGGACAGTGATCGAACCGCGGGCCTGGCCGGGCATGACGTAGATCGGAGCGCGAACGCTTCCGCCCCGATAAGCGAGCTCCACGATCTCACCGGTGGTCAGATCGAGTCTTTCGGCATCCTCGGGACTGATCAAGGCCGCGTTGTCCCAGGTGATTTGGGTCAACGGCCGAGGCAGTTCCTGCTGCCAGCCGATGTTGGCGTACGTGCCGTCCCAAACGCAGTAGTCCGGTTTGAATACAATCTCGAACGTTTCGTTGCCGCCGATGCGGTCCGCAGTTGTCGCGGGACCGGTCTCGACGGAGGCACTTTGCGTTTCAAACCGGTGAGGGCTATACGCCGAGTCTTCGATGATGCCCTTCTCCAGCGTGGTGCGCCAGAACCGCTCGAAGTCCTGGTTGCCGATCTGTTCGGTCCAGAACCTGCGGAGAATCTGGTACGCATCCAGATCGAGTTCACCCAGCAGTGCCTCGATGACTTCGGTATCCTGTTTCGACTGGTGAAGCGGAGCGATCAACGGCTGAACCAGGCTGACGGTTCCGTCAAACGCGCGAATATCGCTCCAACTCTCCAGACAATGGTTTTGTGGCACGTGCCATTGGCACCGGAAGGAAGTCTCGTTGTAGTACTGGCTCAGATGGACGGTCAGGTTCTTGAACGAGCCGTCGGTGCTTCGGGCCTTCGACAGTGTCACCAGCGCATCGGCAAAGTTGAGGTCAGCCGAGGTCGTGTATGCCGGATTGCCGCCCAGAATGAACAAGCCTTCCACTTGCCCGGTCTGCATGGCCTCGACCAGCGGCACAATGCCGGTATTGCCATCCGCAGGCAGGACCTCCACCGGCTCCGTGAACTCGACGTTGGCGTCATTGCCGAGAACCACGTTCAACCGGTGAACGAGCGCGTGTACTTCCGGCGGCTGGCCGATGCCGGCGAGCACCAGGCCGCTTCCTCGATGCGCTTTCAGATCGTCGGCGGCCGCCTGGCACCAGCGGATTTGCGCTGCATCGAGCCGCGGGGAAGCGCCGGTCATCTCCATCCCCACGCATCGGGCCAGAAACCGGGCGACCTCGGCGATGTCCTCGGCCCGAACGGCCAACCGATGGTCAGCCGTGGCTCCCGTCAGCGTGGGCGAGGGCTCCGCCACGTACAAACGGTTCATCTCGTGACGACCGATGCTCACGCGGCGTTGATCGGCAAAGTCGCGGGCGTAACGAAGGCTCCCCGGCTCCGTGAACAAGAAATCGCAATCCAACACCACGATCCGTTTTGCTCGATCGAATCGCCAGATCACGTTAGCGGGTTCGCCGAACGCGAGCCGCGTTCCCTGGCGAACACTGTCCCGCGAGATTGGATCGAACACGTGCCAGCGAGCCATGGGAAACGCTTCCCGCAGCCGGCGCAACTGGTCGGCCAGACACGGGGACGTGACGGTCTCGGTCAGAATATGCAGGCCCGCACCCTGACGACTTCGCCAGTGGTCGCGCCAGGGGCGTAGCGTGTTCAGCAAGTTGCCCCAGGAACTGACGCTGCCGACATGCGTCGTGGCGTTGGCGCGGTCGGGATCGTAGAGCATGAGAATGCTGGATTGACCGATCGCGTTGGTCGCGCCGAGACTCGCCGGATGGTCTGGATTGCCCTCCAGCTTCGTGGGACGGCCCTCATGGCTGGTCGCCAACAGGCCGATGCCGTATCCACCGAACGGCATGGCCGTCGCATACGTCAACGGCTTGCCGGGTACTACCAGTTCCGGCGGATTCACGTAAGGGAACACCTGCTGCTCGGGCCGACGCCAGCAGCCGTACAACCCGGCCAAGGCCAGCGACGAGCCCATGAGCTGGAGGAAACGTCGCCGGTCGATCGTGTCGGGCCATTCACCCGCCTGCTCGGCGAACTCCGCTTCGAGGCCTCGGCGGAACTCGGGCGAGTCCACGAGCTCTTCCAACGTCCGCCACAGCTTGTCGCCCTGATTGTCCATAGTCTTACCATCTTGGACGGCTCAGCGTTAACGATGACAGATGTAGCAGTCATCCAGCCGGTCCGTCCTGATCCCATATTCTTCAACCAACCGGCGGCCCAGCGCGAGTTGATCGGCCGGCGGCTGGTAGGCGAAGTTGAAGACTTCCTCCCGCGGCCGCAGATAACGCTCTGGCTGCCGATGGCAATCCAAACACCACTGCATCTGCAGCGTCTGCGTCTTGAAGGTCAGCGGCATTCGCTCCACGGCGCCGTGACACACGTTGCAACCCACACCTTTGTTGATGTGAATGCCATGATCGAAATAGACGTAATCCGGCAGGTTGTGGACGCGCACCCACGGCAGGGGCAGGCCCGTTTCCCAGCTCCTTCGAACCGGCTCGAGCAGGCGGGCGTTGGTCCAAATCTGCGAGTGGCAGGTCATGCAAGTCTTTGTAGGAGGGAAACCGGCGAAAGAACTCTCTTCGACGGACGTGTGACAGTATCGACAGTCGATACCCAGACCGGACACGTGATGCTCATGACTGAACGGCACCGGCTGTTCGACGGCCTCACCGACTCGTGTCGTATACGACGATCGCGTCAGTTCATAACTGAGCCAGAAAGCCGGCACGGGCGCGACCAGGATCGCCCCCAGTGTGATCCGCGCCAAACTGTTCGTGCCAGGACTGAACAACTGCGCCATAGGTTCTCGTCCGATCGCACGGGGTTCAGATTGCCGCTTCATCTCAACGCAGGCACGCGATGATTCTAAGCACACTGCATGGAAGGATCGTTGAACCAGCCTACACTCTCGAATACACCAAGGGCCGACACGAGCCGGCCTGGCACTTCATCGGTGCTTTGCCGGGCGGGGCTCATCCTAACGACCCCTCAGGAGTTGCATGGATCCGCTTCAATCCATCGCCGGTTATCCGCGAAGTTCCGCTCCGGCTCTATACAAGGTTCGACAGAAATTCCCCTCGCGTCATATCGAAGATGTGCGGCGTCACGTCCGACAACTGTTCGAGCACGCCGCAGGCCGGCCCTGCATTCAACCCGGGCAGCGAATCGCCATCACCGCAGGCAGTCGCGGGATGGGCCAATTCGCGTCAATACTGGCCGGCGTGGCGGATTACGTGCGGGCGTGCGGAGCAGAGCCGGTGGTGATTCCTGCCATGGGCTCGCACGGCAGGTCCACGTCGGAGGGCCAGACACGAGTCCTCGAACTACTCGGCGTCACGCCGAAGTCCATCGGAGCTCCAATCGAAGCCACCATGCAAACCGTGCACGTGGGAACGGCGGCCTGCGGCGCTGAAGCTCACGCGGATGCGATCGCAGCCACCACCGACGGCATCATCGTCGTGGCCCGCGTGGGCGTCCATCCGGAGTCAACAACCGGCCTCGCGTCGGGGCTCCTGAAGATGATCACCGTCGGGCTGGGCAAACAAGACGGAGCCCGACAGGCACATCGCCATGGGCTGTGGGCGGCAGTTCGGCAAGTCCCGGAGATCGTGATGGGCAAGCTCCGCATTTGCTGCGGCGTGGCCGTGATCGAGAACGCCTACCGTCAACCGGCGCTGATCGAACTGATCCCGCCGAGCTACGACGCGTTTTTGGACGCCGACCAGCGTCTGCTCAAGGTCGCCAAGGAGCATTGGGCCACACTTCCGTTCAAGCAACTCGATGTCCTGGTGGTCGATCGCGTCGGCAAGAACATCTCCGGCGCCGGCATCGATCCGAACATCGTGGGAGCCTGGCGAGTCTCCGCAGGCAAGAAGAAGGAGCCCGACTATCACCGGATCGTGGCCCTCTCGCTGACGCCCGAATCATTGGGCAACGCCATGGGGGCGGGCATCGCGGATATCGTCACGGAGCGGTTTGCCCGAGCCTACGATCCGCACGCCACCTACATCAACATGCTCACGGCTTCCGAGCCGGGCAACACCCTTCGTGAGCCGGCTCTGCCGATCGTCATGCCCACCGATCGCGATGCGATCGAAGTCGCGATCGGGGCGGCCATTCCCCGGGGAGAGTTGCGGCTTTGCCGGATTCGCAGCACCAGTGAACTGGTTGAATTCGAAATCTCGGCGGCACTCGTGAAGGAAGTGAAATCCATTCCTACACTCACAATTATGGACGAGGGCTCGCCGCTGCCCTTCGACCCGCAAGGCAATCTGACGGGTCTTTAGCTGCAGCGGTGGCGAACAACGACACGTCTGAGGAGTCCGCACCATGAGCGCAACCGTCAGCGACTTTTTACTCGAACGACTCTCTGAATGGGGCATCTTCAGGATTTACGGGTATCCGGGCGACGGAATCAACGGGATCATGGGCGCTCTCGAGCGGCACAAGGACGAGTTCCAGTTCGTCCAGGTGCGGCACGAGGAAATGGCCGCCTTCATGGCATGCGCCCACGCCAAGTTCACCGGGCAGCTCGGCGTGTGCCTGGCCACCTCCGGGCCCGGAGCCATCCATCTGCTCAACGGCTTGTACGATGCCAAACTGGACCATATGCCCGTCCTGGCCATCGTGGGTCAGCAAAAGCGCGCCGGGCTGGGCAGCTTCTATCAGCAGGAAGTGGATCTGGTCAGTCTTTTCAAGGACGTGGCCGGCGAGTACGTCCAGCTCATGACCGTGCCTGACCAGGTGCGGCACGGCGTGGACTGCGCGGTTCGCATCGCTCAATCGAGCAAATGCGTGACGTGTCTCATCTTTCCCAATGATCTACAGGAGCAGGAGGCGGTGGAGTCGCCTCCCCGAAAGCATGGCAGCACGTTCTCGGGCGTGGGTTACTCTTCGCCGCGCATCGTGCCTCGACAACGAGAGCTCGAACGAGCGGCCGATGTGCTGAACGCCGGCGAGAGGGTTGCCATGCTCGTGGGTGCCGGGGCGCTCGGTGCGCGGGCCGAAGTTGAGCAGACGGCGGATCTTCTCCAGGCCGGTGTGGCCAAGGCGCTGCTCGGCAAGGCCGTTCTTCCCGATCACCTGCCTTATGTGACCGGCTCCATCGGACTGCTCGGCACCCGGCCGAGCTGGGACATGATGATGGAGTGCGACACGTTTCTCATGATCGGCTCCAGCTTCCCGTATTCGGAATTCCTGCCCCCTGAAGGTCAGGCCCGGGGGGTGCAGATCGACATCGAGGCAGGTGCGCTGAGCCTGCGTTACCCGATGGAGGTTAATCTCCATGGCGACGCCGCTCTGACGCTGCAAATGTTGATCCCTCTGTTGAACGGCAAGCCGCGAGGCGACTGGCGGGCGCGGATCGAAGAGAACGTGCGGGACTTCTGGCAGGTGCTCGAGGCTCGGGCGATGAACGAGGCAAACCCCATCAATCCGCAGCGCCTGTTTTGGGAGCTCTCGTCGCGGCTGCCGGAGGATTGCATCATCACCTCCGATTCCGGCTCGTCGGCCAACTGGTTCGCCCGCGACCTGAAGATCCGATCCGGCATGATGGCGTCCCTCTCCGGCGGCCTGGCAACCATGGGTTGCGGATGCCCGTATGCGGTGGCGGCCAAGTTCGCATTTCCTCATCGTCCCGTGGTGGCATGCGTCGGCGACGGGGCCATGCAGATGAACGGCAACAACGTGCTGATCACGGTAGAGAAATACTGGAAGGAATGGGCCGACCCCCGGTTCGTCGTGCTCGTGCTCAACAATCAGGACCTGAACCAGGTCACCTGGGAGCAGCGCGTGATGATGGGCGACCCGAAGATCGAGATCTCCCAGAATCTCCCCGAGTTTCCGTACGCTCGCTACGCGGAGTTGCTCGGTCTGCGCGGGATCCGCGTGGAATCGCCGGAAGCGATCGCCCCCGCCTGGGAGGAGGCCTTGTCCTCGTCCCGGCCGGTCGTCATTGATGCCCTGGTGGACCCCGAGGTACCGCCGCTGCCCCCGCATATCACCTTCGAACAGGCCGTCGCATTCTGGAAGGCGGTGTTCAAGGGTGATCCGAATCGCTGGCACATGATCCGGCAATCGTTCAAGGACATGGTCGAGAGTTTCCTGCCCCAGCGGGCATGACAGGCCGGGTGCATCGTCGACCGGCTTCGATGAGGTGGCGGTGATGTCGTCGCTAGTGGTCTTGCGCGAGCGGAACGAATCGTCGAGATTCCGTCGCCTGCGGGCGGATTCGCAATCGCCCGCGGCGGCCGCCGTCGATGTTGGCCGGCTGAGCGCTGCTCTGGCCCGCGAAGTGCGCGGCGAAGTCCGATTCGACAACGCGAGCCGGGCGCTATACGCCACCGATGCCTCCAATTACCGGCAGGTTCCCCTCGGAGTCGTCATTCCCCGCGACGAAGCCGACGTGGTAGCTGCCGTGGACGTATGTCGTCGGTTCGAGGCACCGATCTTGTCCCGCGCCGGTGGAACGAGTCTCGCCGGTCAATGCTGCAACGTGGCGGTGGTGCTGGATTGCTCCAAGTACATGCGCCGGGTGCTGGCCATCGATCCCCGTCTGAAGCTGGCCACGGTTCAGCCCGGATGCGTGCTGGATGATCTGCGGCATACCGCCCAGACTCGTTACGGCCTGACCTTCGGACCCGATCCGGCCACGCACAAGAATTGCTGCCTGGGTGGGATGCTTGGAAACAACTCCTGCGGAATCCACTCGCTGCTGTCGGCGCACGCCGGCCTGGGCCTGCGGACCAGCGACAACACGCATTCCCTGGAAGTGCTCACCTACGACGGACTGAGAATGCAGGTCGGCCCCACCGCACGAGACGAACTCGAAGTCATCATCGCCGGCGGAGGACGACGAGGCCGGATTTACCAGGACCTGCGCAACCTCGTTTCGCGTCACGAGCAGGCGATCCGGCAGCGCATGCCCAAGCTGCCCCGACGCGTCTCGGGTTACAATCTGGACGCCCTGCTGCCCGAGAACGGTTTCAACGTGGCTCAGGCGCTGGTCGGCACAGAGGGTACCTGCGTCACCATCCTCCAGGCCACGCTGCATCTGGTCGATGCGCTGCCAGAACGGGTATTGGTCGTCCTGGGTTATCCCGACGTGTACCAGGCGGCCAACCATCTTGCAGAGATCCTCGAGTTCAAGCCCGTCGGGCTGGAAGGCATCGATCATCTGCTGGTGGAGTACATTCACCGCAAGCGTGTCCATGAGAGCGACTTGGCCTTTCTCCCGCCTGGCAAGGGCTTTCTACTGGTCGAGTTCGGCGCCGACCGCCGCCAGGATGCCCAGGCTCAAGCCGAAGCCATGGTCGCCCGATTGCGTCGGATGAAAGATGCGCCCGAAATCCGAATGTACGACGATCAGGAGAAAGAGCAGAAGCTGTGGGAGCTTCGCGAGAGCGGCCTGGGCGCGACGGCATGGGTCCCCGGCCTGCCCGACATGTGGCCGGGCTGGGAAGATTCGGCCGTTCCTCCCGACAAGGTGGCGGTCTATCTTCCTCGTCTTCGGGCACTGTTCGACAAATACGGATACAAGCCCTCACTGTACGGTCATTTCGGCCAGGGCTGCATCCACTGCCGAGTCGATTTTGATCTCTACACCACCGAGGGCATCCGCGCATGGCGATCGTTCCTCGACGAGGCTGCGGATCTGGTCGTGAGTCTGGGAGGCTCGCTCTCGGGAGAGCACGGCGATGGTCAAGCCCGTGCGGAGCTCCTGCCCCGCATGTACGGGCCGGAACTGGTGGACGCCTTCCGGGAATTCAAACGCATCTGGGATCCGCAATGGAAGATGAATCCGGGTAAGCTCGTCGATCCGTCCCCGATCACGGAGAATCTTCGCCTGGGTCCCGATTACCACCCACCGGAGCCCACAACTCATTTCGCCTTCCCGCAAGACCGCCGCTCGTTCGCCCGGGCGGCCTTGCGATGCGTCGGCGCGGGCAAGTGCCGTCGGGAGGAAGGCGGGGTGATGTGCCCGAGCTACATGGTGACGCATGAGGAGATGCACTCAACCCGAGGCCGGGCCCGTCTACTCTGGGAAATGCTGAACGGCGAGGTGCTGACGGACGGTTGGAAAAGCAAGGAGGTGTTTGACGCTCTGGACCTGTGCCTGTCCTGTAAGGGCTGCAAGAGCGACTGCCCGGTTCAGGTGGACATGGCCACGTACAAAGCCGAGTTTCTCTCGCACTATTACGAAGGACGCCTGCGACCGCGCCATGCTTACGCGTTCGGTTGGATCCATACCTGGGCCCGGCTGGCGTCGCTCGCCCCCGGCGTCGCCAATTTCCTCAGCAGGACACCCGGACTCGAGCGAATTCTCAAGTTCCTGGCCGGCGTCGATCCCAGGCGGGAGTTTCCTCCCTTCGCCCGGGAAACCTTCAAGCAGTGGTTTGCCCGCCGGCGCGCATCGTACAAACCGGCCGGGCCGCCGGTTCTGCTCTTCGCCGACACGTTCACGAACTACTTCCACACAGACGTGGCCCAAGATGCCGTATCGGTGCTCGAAGACGCGGGATTCCAGATCGTGGTTCCGCGTCAGGATGTCTGCTGCGGCCGGCCGCTTTACGACTACGGATTCTTGGATATGGCTCGTCGCCGACTGGACAACGTGCTCGAGGTGCTGGGGCCGGCAATTCGCGCCGGCATGCCCATGGTCGTGCTGGAACCCAGTTGCGCTGCCGTTTTCCGCGATGAGCTCACAGAGATGCTGCCCGACCGCGACGAGGCCGCCCAGCTCGCCTCCCAGACGTATCTTCTGAGCGAGTTCCTGGAAACGCGGGCCCCGCATTACCGCTTGCCGCGCCTGGATACGAAGGCCGTTTACCACGCCCACTGCCACCAGCGGGCCATCTTCGGAACCGCCAGCGACGCGCGGCTGCTCTCAGAGATGGGCGTCGAGATCAGCATCCCCGAGGCAGGTTGCTGCGGGATGGCTGGAGCATTCGGTTTCGAGAGAGGCACCCACCACGACGTGTCGATAGCTTGTGGCGAGCGGAATCTACTGCCGGCAGCGCGCGCCGAGCCCGATTCTCTCATCGTGGCCGACGGCTTCAGTTGCCGCGAGCAGATCATCCAGGGCAGCGGCCGAACTCCGTTGCACATCGCTCGCGTGATCGCCCGAGGACTGCGTGAGACGGGCAGGATTGCCAGCCAGGCGGTTCCCACAAACGACCAGCGGTCTCGCAGTCGCAAGGTTCTGCTGGCTGCCGGCCTGATCTGTACCGCACTTCTTGTGGGCGGATGGTATCTATCGAGAGTCAGATCTTCCGCAATGCTTTCATCGCGGCCACCGGCGCGCTGACCGCGGGAGCCGGACCGCTCAAGGCTTCGAGCACTGGTTCGATCACGCGACGGTTGCGGCTGTTCCGAAGATCGTGCAGCACGTGGTGCACGGCCTCACGGAACTCAGGCGAGCCGTGCTCGTGAGCCAGGGCGTTGAGCAATGGCCGAATCACCGGCTTGCCGATGGCGATGAGCGCTTCGGCGGCCACCCACCGGATGCCGCTATCCTCGTCTCGCAGCGTGCGAATCAACATCGCGGTGGCGGCAGGATCGGCCAGCTCCGTCAGCGTTTTGGCAGCCTCCCAGCGGACTTGCGGATGAGGGCTCGACAGGGCGTCGCTCAGAGCAGCCACTGAAGCAGGACCAAGCTCGACCAGCATGACCCGGGCCTTCTGCCGCACTTCGGGCCTGCAATCGCCCAACTCGCCGATCAACCGCTCGATGTCGCGTGCCTTCTTCTCTTCAAGCGTGTCGATGTGAGCCATGATTAATGATAGAGGGGCGATCGGCCGACGACATTCGTGACTCGACAGGCAGGCAGCTTCACTTGTACTCAGGAGATCCCTGATCACCCGATGGACGACGATGCGATGAAACGTCCGGTTCTCAGGCGTTATCCACACCGATCATGACATCGTTTTGCCAGTAATATAGCCCGCATCGATGACGGTGGTGGTGCCGGTAGTTGTTGATGAACGCCTGCAGGTATTCGAAGCGGTCGCGCAGCCACTCCGCATCTCCGTTGTCCTGTTGGACCAGGAAGGCAGCGTGCTGAGCGAGCACCGGCTTGTGCATGTTCTGCTCGTGAAAGTTGACCGGCTTGGAGGCCGCGATGTCCTCGCCCCGGGATGCGCTGATGGGGATCCAACCGTCCATATCACACCAGGCGGACAATCCACCGACGAGTCCTACACCTTCAACCTGCTTTTCGCCGACAACTGCTCCGCTCAGACCGTCAGCCGCGCGATTCGGCTGCGGTACTACGGCGCCGATGACGTCTACGTCTTCCGATACAACGGAAACGTACCCCCGCTTCTCGACAACTCGGCCGGCAGCGGACTGCGATTCGATCTCTACAAGGAGAGCGGCCTGAGTCCAATCGGTGCGGTGGAGAACGACCCCGATGCAGACGACGGCAAGGTCTTCCGCATCCAGGACGATTCCATGTCCAAGGTTAAATACCGGGTCACGAAGGCCGACGGCAACCCCGTCGGAATCGCGAACGAGGTCGGTGCGACCATCGTCGGTCGGGTGAAGGTCCGCAGCGTGTTCGGAACATGACACGGCGGCTTGTTCCTCTGGAAGGAGGACGCCGGAACCTGCGCCTATCACTGGGGTGGGCTCGACGGCGTCGTCCGGGAATACGAGCGCGGCGTGGACACCATGGTGCCCGGGACGGACGGCTTCGTGATCCTGCGCATGACTTCCATCGGTCGGGCGGATGATCCGTGGGACTGCAGCCGCATCACCCGGCTATATCTGAACGAGGATCCGACGCCGGTGCTCGAGCTGATCGGAGCCGCCGAACACACCACCCTTTACGAGGGCTTCGGCTTGGGTGCCGGCAGCACGGGCGGCGAATATGACATCGCCTTCGACTGGATCGCGGACACCAACGCCGGAGCGTTCGCGCCGGGCGAGGAAGAGGCGGTCCTCGGCATCAGCCTGGTCGGGACGAGATGTCCTGTGGATTGGGCGGATTTTGATGGCGACGGAGACGGCGATCAGGTAGACTTTGGAGCCTGGCAGCGGTGCTTCACCGCATCCGGCGATCCGACCGGCAGCTTTGATCTCGAAGCCTGCGTCTGTGCAGATCGGGACCGCGACGGCGACGTCGATCTCAACGACGCTGGGGCATTTCTTGAGTGTGCGACGGGTCCGGAAATCCCGTTCGATACGGGCAATCCATCGGCGGGATGCCAATGATGTTGGACCACATGGAGACCGAGGGAAATGGATTCTCGCCCGAATACTTACAAGAGCCGAACTGTGCGATCAGGTGCGGGCTTCACGTTGATCGAGGTGCTGGTCGTGGTGGCGATCATCGCTTTACTGGTCGCCATCCTGCTGCCTTCGTTGGCGAAAGCCCGCTGGCAGACCAAGGTCGTAGTCTGCCAGGCCCACTTGCACGACTTGGGCAACGCGTTCCAGATGTATGCCAACACGTACGCCGGCTACTTCCCGCGCACGCGAAACTCCTCCGTCGACAGCTTCTGTGCGCTGTACCGGGCCAACATGCTCAAAGATCCATCCATCGTCCTCTGCCCGGGGACCATCAACGTGGTCCGGCCCGAGACGCTTGCCTACGCCAAGGCGAAAGATGATTCGGACGACCAAAAGAAGTCTGATCTTTACCACATCGCCGACGGCGGGCCGAAAGATTCGTCGGGCGGGCACAGCTACGAATACAACGGGTGTTAC
>JAKPHF010000059.1 GCA_029550525.1 Planctomycetota bacterium | reverse complement strand
GGTGCGGCACTCAGTGGTGCCACCGCTCCGACCGCTGCTGCCATAGCTGATGCCGTCTGGGACGAGGCAATCGCAGAGCACGCGACGGCAGGCTCTACCGGGAAGCTGTTGCAGAACGCGGATGTGGCCACGAGCACGCGGAGCACGTTCGACTCGGCGACAGACACGGTCATAGTCTCTACGAATAACGACAAGAGCGGATACACGCTGAGCGCGTCCGGCGTGCAGGCGATATGGGAGTACGCATCTCGCAGTCTGACCACGTTCGGAACACTGGTGTCGGACATCGCTACCGCCGTATGGAGCGCGGTCACGCGAACGATCACTGGCGGGTCGCTGACCACCTCACCGCCGACCGCCGCACAGATAGCGGATGCCGTGTGGGATGAGACGCTGGCCGACCACGCCGGCGCAGGCAGCACGGGTGCGGCCCTCAGTGGTGCCACCGCCCCGACCGCTGCCGCCATAGCCGATGCCGTCTGGGACGAGGCAATCGCAGAGCACGCGACGGCAGGCTCTACCGGTGCGGCACTGGCTGCCGCACAGTCGGCGGGCGATCCGTGGGCGACGGAGCTGCCTGGGGCGTATGGATCCGGCACCGCGGGAAAAATCGTCGGAAACATAGACAGCCAGCTCGAGTCGATCGCTAATCGCACGCAGATCCCCGGATAGCTCAAAGCGAGCCAGAATAAGGAGGGGCCATGCCGCCGAAGACTGAACAGGAGCATGAGTTCTGGGCAGGCAAAGCCGAGGCCCGCTTGTCGAACCTCGAAAAGCAGGTGGACGCGGTATGGGTTCGGCTCGGCAGGGTCGGCCAGGATGTGAGCGAGACCAAGACAGAGGTGCGCGAAATGCGGGCCATGCTCACGTCGATGCCTGAGCGGGTCCAGTCGCTCGAGGAGTCGCGGGCGAGAGGGCGCGGCACATGGGCGGCAATCCTGTTCATAGCCACAAGTGCTGGCGCGGCAGTGGGAGCGATATTACCATCATGGCTCAAGCAGCCATAAGGAGGATACCATGAAAGTCCAAATCACCGCAGGCGCGGCCGTTGTGCTGCTGCTTTTGTGCCTCGTACTGATGTGTGCTGGGTGCGGAATTGACGGGGTCCACTCCGCGAAGCCTGTCACTCGCGTGCAGGCGGGGCCGTACTTCAAGCTTGAAAACTCCAAGGACGTTTCGGTGTCCCTCGATGAGGGCTCGTACGATCCGGCCACCAAGGCCGTCACCATCAAGGGCCTTGAGCTTGAAGACAATGCATCTGATGTGCGCGAGGCGAACTACTCGCAGATGAAGGGCATGGCGATGCAAGCCGAGGCCAATTGGGCCGGTGCAACGGGGTTCCTCCGCGAGGCCGGTTCCTTCGTCCGCGAAACGCTGCCAATCTTCGGAGCCAAGGCGGCATGGAGCATCGGCTCTTTCTTCGGCACAGCGCTCCTCGTCATCGGAGCCATTGCGATTGGCCTGCCTATTCTCACGATCATGCTTGTGGTCATCGCAGTAGCGTCCGTCGTGCTGGTTCGCAAAATCCTTGCGTGGGGCAAAAAGCAGTGACGCGGCACTGGTGGATATTTGACGTTATCTTTGTACTCGCATGCATCGCGGTCTGTGTATGGCTGTATGGATGCACAGGGTTCGAGGTCGGCATCAAAAAAGCACCGCCGCAGATCATGCCAACCACCCGCCCTTACGTCGAGATCCAAACCGGCGACCAGGCCGGCGACCCATGGCTGAGCTACGCCCTCGTGGTGGCCGTCGTCGTAGTTGCCCTGTGTAGCCCGCCGCCTTGCTGGTTGTGGCGGCGGCGGAGGAGACGTTTATGATTCCGACGCGTGGAGATGTTGCGCTGTGCGGCCTTGGACTTGATGATTTCCTGCGGTCGCTGGCCGCCGAGCCCGCCAAATGAAGTCCATCAAATGGCTCGCTTTCGGGTGCAAGCATGCACCCTTGACCGATGCTGACGCAATGGCGTGGGCTATTGAGCGAATCCGCGAACTGCAGCCCGATGTCATTGTCGACCTGGGTGACGCATTCGAGGCAGACTCCGCTTCAAGGTGGCCCAGCGAATACGACTTCACTCTCGATGATGAGTACCGCGCCGACAACGAACACCGCAGGCGCATCCGCGAGGCGGCACCGAATGCCAAGCTGGTGTTTCTCCCCGGCAACCATGACGACAACATCTTGGCCATCGGCCGCATCGACAAGCGGATGCGGGCCAGGTGCAACTGGCAGGTTCGGCAGTATGACGACCGGGACCGCTGGCTCAACGAGGAGTTGCTGACGCATTGGCAGATCAAGACCAAGCACCTGTACTGCCGCCAACGTGGGGTCTACCGGCTAGGGCAAGTGGCATTCGCTCACGGCTATGAGCACGGGTCAAACAGCGATGAGTTCCAAGCCATTCTGCTCGGCGACCCGTTTGGGCTGACGGTAACGGCGCACACACACCGCCCCATGCCGGTCACACAGGCACAGCGGACCAAGGACGTGCCGCTGCCGTACTGGTACGCCAACGTCGGGTGCCTGCGAGACCTCAAGCCTTCGTATGTCGCCCGCAAGCGCACGCATCGCTGGGGGCAGGCACTGGCGCACGGCACGGCACAGATTACGAAGTCGCCTCGCATGAGTCGGCAGTGGACGGCCACGGTCGAGATCTTCCGCATGTACGATGCGTGGGCAGGCCGATGACCATCAACCCCGACCACCTCCGCGAGATACCAGACGGCTGGAACTGCGAGTCGTGGTGCCTGTATCTTGAGTACCTCGCCGAGCGCCGACCGGAGATGGCGGGCGAGTTGTGGCAGGCGATACTGAGGTTTCGGGAAGCTCCACCGCGTGGGGGAAACTGTGCATCTAGTGAGGACCCACACATTCCGGGGTAAGCGGTGGCGGTTCATCTGGGAGACCGTGCGCGGCAACGCCGTTGGCTATGCCGAGCGGCCCGGCCAGACGATTCAGATCGACCCGCGATATTGCGGGCGGGAGTTGCTCGAAACCATCATCCACGAGTCGCTGCACGCCTGCGTGTGGGATCTGGACGAGGAGGCGGTTACGATGACGGCGCGGGACATTGCCCGCCTGCTGTGGCGGCTGGGGTATCGCACGGAGGAGGACATGGAATGACGCCGGGATAGCATCCCGTCGCATGACGATTGCCGCCGTGTCCGCCGCCTCAGCACGTAACGGCGTCTGAACCACATCCGCCGGCCGGCGCACGCGCTCACACGCTCACAAGCTCTTCACCAGCCCCCAGTCCCCAGCCCCCACTCCATCGTGAGCTCTGAGCTGATAGCCGATGGCTGATAACTGAAAGCTGAGAGCTGACAGCTATTCTCATCATCCGACGTTGGATTGGGGTGGG
>JAKPHF010000054.1 GCA_029550525.1 Planctomycetota bacterium | reverse complement strand
TCGATTGGCAAATGTGCGATACCGCCCGATCTCTCAACCGAACTGCTCGTCGTGGACAATGATTCCAGCGATCATACCCGGCAAGTGGTCGAGCAGGCAGGGTTGACGAACATGCCGGTCCGATATGTTCTGGAGAAGAGGACTGGCCTCTCGAACGCGCGCAATCGGGCAATAGCCGAGGCCTGTGGTGACATTCTCCTCTGGACGGATGATGACGTCCGTGTACCCCTCACGTGGATCCATGGAATGTGCACTCCGCTTGTCGAGGGGCGAGCAGATGCAGTCGTCGGTGGCGTTCGCCTGGCTCCACATCTTGATCGCCCCTGGCTGAAGGGAGACTTACGCGGGTGGATTGCTTGTACCGATGACTTGCACGGAGCAGGTCCGCCCACCCGCGCGGTAGGTGCTAATATGGCCTTTGGGCGACACGTTCTTGATCGGGTGCCTGCGTTTGATCCAGAACTGGGGGCCGGTGCGCTGGGCTCCCACGAAGAAACATTGTTCTTGGAGCAGTTCCTCCGTGCTGGCTATCGGCTTGTGGGTGCGCTGGACGTCGTTGTTGAACATCATCCGGACAAAGCTCGTATCACTGCCGAAGCCTTCGCGAATCACGCATTGCGGCTTGGACGGTGCGCGGCATATCGACAATATCACTGGTGTCACCATCATGTGACTGTATCTCGCTTGAAAGCATTCGCCTATGCGATCGCTACTTCTATCCAGCGGTGGACAGGATGGGACAAGACGGACGAAGGCGGGCCATCCACCTCCTACTTGAGACGAATGTTTTCGCTGGGTTTCCATTCGCAATATGCGAAAGAATGCAAGCGTCCGCGCAACTATGAGCAATTCGGGTTGGTAAAGGTGGCAGGACGGGGCAGTCGATTCGCAAAGACCGCTGTGGTTGAGATCGCTACGGGGTAGTTATGGGTCTGGTATCTGTCGTAATGGCGGCATACAATGCGGGACCATACTTGCGGCCTGCTGTCGATGCGTGTTGGCCCAGACTTACCGTAACTGGGAGCTACTCATAGTCGACGACGGCAGCACGGATGGATCGGTAGAGCAAGTCAGAGCATTGTATCGAGATCCGCGCATTCGCGTCCTTCGGCAGGATAACAAGGGTAAACCGACGGCGTTGAACTGGGCCCTCCGGGAGCTCAAGGGCGAGTTCTATGCAATTCAAGACGCGGATGATCTGAGCTGTCCGAATCGGATTGAGCGCCTGGTTGAGGCCATGCGAGCTCACCCGGAGGTAGCCGCGGTTTACTCCGGACATGATGTGATACTGAACGGCCGTCGGATAGCTCCCCAGTTTCGGGCCAAGTCCCCCGACGTCTGTCGCCGAGATATTGAGCGGTTTGCCATGCCGGCCCATGACCCGACCGGCATGTACCGGATGTCAATGGTTGGCGACGTCCGCTACGCGCCAGAACTGCCCGTGGTTGAAGGCTATGACTATATCCTCCGGGTTGGGGAGCGTTGGCCGATGCTCGTGGTGGGCGAATGCCTGTATTCTTATCGGGTGCACGCGAGTTCGGTCACGCATGCTGATCCTGAGCGCCGCCAGCGGCTGGTTGAACAGGTCATCCGCCGGGCTTGTCAGCGCCGAGGTATTTCGTTCGAACAACGACCGGTAACGCGGCATCGCCTGACCGGGGGCGGGACAGCCGCAGCACAAGATAACAATCTGGCAGCCCAGTTCATCCAAAGCACACTGGACCAACGACGAGCGAAGCATAGACTTGCGGCCGTTCGCACCGGTTTGCAATGCGCCTGTCTCCACCCCCTTAATGTTCACTATCACAAGGCGTTGATCTATGCGCTGAGCCCCTGGTGGCTGATTCGTCGCCTGCGCAGGACCGGAATGGATGACTAATCATGCCCATGATGGCGGTCCACGTCACTAACGAATACTTCAACCACACTACCGTTCATCCGGTAGGTCTGGCCACGCTCGTGTGTTGCATCCTGGCGATCCTGTGCCTCCCGCGCCGGCTGGCAATGCTGCCTTTCCTCGGGATGCTTCTCTTCATTCCCAGTGCCCAACGAATCGTACTCCTATCGCTCGATTTCAACTATCTCCGCATTTTGGTAATTGTGGGTTGGATCCGGCTGCTGATGCGGTCGGAATATCGGATTGAATGGTGTCGCCTGGACTCGTGGTTCATGGCGTGGATTGCCTTTCTAAACTGCGCCATGCTGTTGCGAACCTCCGGTAGCATGATTGTCTACCAAATGGGTCTTACCTTGGACGCCGTCGGAGGTTACTTCCTGGTACGTAACCTCGTCAGAGAGCGTGAGGATCTCCTCCTAATTGCTCGTGTCTCTGCCTTGCTTAGCGTGCCCATAGCCATGGCCTTCCTCCTTGAGCATGCGACCCAACGTAACCTGTTTGCCGCTTTCGGCGGTGTACACGAAATCACGATGGTTCGTGAGGGACGACTTCGATGCATGGGGCCATACAACCATCCGATCCTGGCTGGCTGTGTATGGGCATCCCTGGCCCCCTTGTGTGCGGGTTTGTGGCCACGGGAAGGGAAGGACAGGATCTGGGCCGTGATCGGGGTGCTGGCCAGCGGTATTATCGTGGTGTGTTCATCTTCAAGCACGCCTGTTTTCGGTGCGGCCGCCGCAGCAATGGGGTGGGCACTCTTCCGGGCGAGAGGCCACCTACGTGCGATCCGATGGGCAATAGCGCTGGGGATTATCGGGTTGCACCTGGTCATGAAGGCCCCGGTCTGGCATCTACTCGCTCGTGTCAGCGCGGTTGGCGGCTCGACGGGTTACCACCGGTATCTGCTCATTGACAGATTCATCCATCGCTTTTCTGAGTGGGCGCTTATTGGTGTGAACTCGACGGCGCACTGGTTCTCGGGTGCTTGGGATTTGACCAATTTTTTCGTTATCCAGGGAGTCCAGGGTGGCCTGCTCACCTTTGTCTGTTTCATCGGCATGGTGGCGGCCGCCTTCGCGGGAGTGGGCAGGATGATCCGCGCATCTCGGGCCACGCGTACGGACCTATGGCTTGCCTGGGGGCTGGGTGTGAGCATGCTGACCCATTGTGCTTGCTTCATAGGTGTATCCTACTTTGGCCAAAGCACGACACTCTGGTATATGACTCTTGGAATGGCGGGGAGCCTGAGCGTGATGCCGGTCATGCACCATGCGTCGGTCATGCAATCAGCGCAGCGGCTTGTGAATAACATGGTTCCGGTGCGTAGGCACAGTGCACCAAGCCATTCTGTCTCTACGCTACGTGATACAGTAGATTGCTGTTGATCTTCATTGAGCCGAAACAGCGACGAAAGACAGAAAGAAGCGTGTCTGGCGACAAAGTGATGCATTTCTGTGAATGTCAAGACAATGCTGTGAATACTCTGCACTCGTATCCGGAGAGCTTAGCGTGGACTATGATATTGTCGTAGCGACAAAGGATCGACCAGCGGCATTACAGTTGTCTATTCCTCTTTTCCTCGCGCAGACCCGTCCACCAGTACGTCTAATTATTGTAGATGCCAGTCGAGATCACTCTATTATTAGAAAAATAGTCCAGGATTTATGCGCGGATAAGAAAATAGAGGTGATTGTAGTAAAGGCTCCGGCCAATTCCGCTGCTCAGCGGAATTGTGGTCTACGCCATGTGAAAGCACCCATTGTCATGTTTCCTGATGATGATTCGCTCTGGTATCCTGACGTGGCAGAGGTGATTATACGGCTGTACAAGAATGATAAGGAGGGAATCATTGGAGGCGTATGTGCTGCCCCCGTGACAATGTCACCCTTGGCAAGTGGAGTAGAGGGTGATAAAGGAAGAGGATACCGGATGTCACGGTCTGACCGACTACGTCAACGATGTGATCGTTTGCGACATCGCATAGATTACATGTTGTGGCCGGACCCATTCTGGATACTGGGTAGGAGTTACTGGTCGGTGCATCTTATGCCACCGTGGGCAGGGACAGAAAACGTGGCGCCTGTTGAGTATATGGGGGGATACCGTATGTCTTTCCGAGCCGAGGTTATCAAGCGCGCAGGTGGCTTTGACGAAGTGCTCGGATATCAGCTTGGCTGGGCTGCTGGCGAAGACGCCGATGCTAGCTTTAAGGTTGCGCGCACTCATCTCATTCTTGGTGCTAGGCGGGCCCGTGTCTTTCATCACCGCTTCCCTGGTCCGCGGGGTGACGGGTTTCTCGTGGGCTTTTTCGTTATTTTCAACCGGGCGTACATCGTTGCGAAATACGCGTCACCAGATTCGCCAGCACGCCGTGCAGTCAAGCGATTCGCGGCAGGCAAATTACTGTACTATATGGCAGAGGCAGGAACTCGGTGGGGACGGGATCGTATTCGAGGAGTGCGATTTGCGTTGGAGAATATCGATCGCATTTTTGGTTGTGATGCGTCTGATCTCGTTGCCACATACAAAGCGGTAGCTGAGCTTGCATTGTCACAGTGCTGCCAAGTGGGAGAGCCCTCGTGACCCATCTCATCCTGACGCGATTTAATTGTCGTTTTGACGCGGCGTGGACATCTGTGGCACTCGATCCGGCATGGCTCGGGCCGCGGTTTGAGTTGTTTGAGCAGTACTGTCTGCCCTCGGTACTGGCGCAGGACTGTCAGAACTTCACGTGGATTCTCTTTTTTGATGAAGAGACTCCTGCCCCGTTCAGACAGAAAGCCCAAGCGCTCCACAGTATGGGAGCTGGAAATATCCGGCCGATATTCGTCCGCAGACTGACGGGAGATATTATCCGGCAGACAATTGGCGACCACATCAACCGCGGGGCCAGTCACGTCATCACGACGCGGCTGGACAATGATGACGGTTTAGCCACTGATTTCATCAGCCGGTTACAAGCGGCGTTTCGTCCGATTCAGGGCAAGGAGTACCTCAACGTTACCGAAGGTTTCATTCTTTGCGACGGGCGCATCTACCGACAAAGCGATCCTCACAACGCGTTTGTAAGCCTCGTGGAGCCCACGGATGGAAAGATCGAGGGCGTTTGGACCTGGCCGCATACCGAGATCGGTCGCCATGCCCCGGTTCGACAGATCGGCGGCGGTCCCGGATGGCTCCAGATCATCCACGGCACCAACGTTTCCAATAAGGTGCGGGGAGTCCGTGTAGGCCCCAAGGAAGTCGGATCGAACTTCGTTCTCGACAGAACGTCGCTTCAAGAGAAGCAGGACTTGGCTTTCTGGTGGGACCGCCTTGTCATGGCCCATGCGCGGCAGATTCGGGACACGGCGGCCGCACTGGTTCGTACTTCAAAGTATCTTCTAGGAAAGGGCTGGAAGCCCAGTTAGGCCACCGTTGATGTTTGATGCGTCGGTTCTGATTGTTTCCTACAACACCCGCGACATGACGTTGGCGTGCCTGCGGTCGGTCTTCGCGCAGACACCCTATCGGGCGTTTGAGGTGATCGTCGTCGACAATGCCTCCACCGACGGGTCGGCTCAGACCATCGCCGAGCGGTTCCCGGACGTTCGGCTGTTCGCGCTGGACAGAAACATCGGGTTTGCCGCAGCCAACAACTTTGCCGCCCGGCATGCCACGGGCGAATGGCTCCTGCTCCTCAACCCCGACACCGTCGTTCTGGATAACGCCATCGACAAGCTCGTGGCCTTCGCCGAAGCGCACCCGGAAGCCAGCATCTTCGGCGGTCGCACGCTCTTTGCTGACGGATCACTCAACCCCACCTCCTGCTGGGCCAAACCCACTATCTGGAGCATGTTCTGTCTGGGTTCGGGCCTGTCCGCGTTGCTCAAGGATGCCAACTGGGCGTTTCCCGCGGCCATGCGCGACTGGAAACGCGACACGATCCGGCAAGTGGACATCGTTACAGGTTGCTTTTTCCTCATCCGCCGCTCGCTCTGGGAACAGCTCGGCGGGTTCGATCCGGCGTTCTTCATGTACGGCGAGGAGGCCGACCTCTGCCTGCGCGCTGCCAAACTCGGCCACAAATGCATGATCTGCCCCGACGCCACCATCATCCACTACGGCGGGGCCTCCGAGAAGGTCCGGGCCGACAAGATGGTGCGCCTGTTCCGGGCCAAGGCCCAGTTGTTCCGGCGGCACTGGTCGGCGTCCGCCGCCCGTTTTGGAGTGGCCATGCTCGACCTGTGGGCGCTCACGCGAATGGCCGGGTTCGCCGCCGCATCGCTGGTCAAGCCGCGACACCGCGAGAACTTCCAAACGTGGCGCGAGGTGTGGAGCAAGCGTGCGGAATGGCACCATGTTGACACTAATAGCCCCGCTTCCGTGCCAATACCAGAAATGACTGGCTCAGAGCTCGCAGCTTCGGGGAAGGCTTGAGACCTGAGACCTGGCTGAGAACTGAGAGCTGAGAGCTGATAGCTCCATGTACTCCATCATCATTCCCGCGCACAACGAAGAGAGCGTCATCGCCCGTTGCATTCGGGCGATTATCTCCGGGGCTGCACCCGGCGAGCTTGAAGTCATCGTCGCCTGCAACGGCTGCACCGATCGCACGGCCGAGATCGCACGGGAGTTCGGCGACCCCGTACGGGTGCTGGAAATCAAAACGCCCTCGAAGGTCGCGGCCCTGAACGCAGCCGACGCGGCCGCCACGGGCTTCCCGCGGTTCTATATCGATGCCGACGTGGTGTTGGATCTGGAGTCGATCCGGCGGATGGCGGCTGCCCTGGACGCGGGCGAAGGCCTGGCCGCCTGGCCCGAACCGGTCACCGATCTGAGCGGCTGCAGCTGGCCCGTGCGGGCGTTCTATGCCGTCTGGCAGGCGCTACCCTACAACCGCGACGGCGGCCGCGTGGGTGCAGGCGTGTACGCCCTGTCGCGCGAGGGCCGGGCTCGCTTCGACCGCTTCCCGGACGTCATCAACGACGATCGCTTCGTCCGCTCGCAGTTCGCCCCTACCGAGCGCATCACGCCCGAGGGGACCAGCTCGCGAGTCGAAGCCCCGCGCACGCTGGCGAGCCTCGTTCGCGTCAAGACCCGCGTGCGGGTCGGTCAGTACCAGCTCCGCCGCATGCTGGCCGACAAGCCGGTTACCGAACCCAAGTCGCTCGGGCCGATCCTCGCAGTCTTCCTGCGCCGGCCGTATTTGCTTGCGTGTTTGCCGGTTTACGTCGGCGTGACACTGTGGGTAAAAATGCGGGCACGCGCGGCCGTCCGCAACGTCGACAGCGTGAGCTGGTCGCAAGACCGCTCCACCCGCATGGCCGCCTGCGGCGTTCACCCTGAACAGCTCACAATTGATGGCTGACAGCCGAAGCCCATGATCGACACTCTGCGGCCGTCCACTGGAAGTCCATGAGAGAAACGAAACAACCAAGCCCCAGGCGGGTGCTGGCCGTCGCGTCGGGCGGCGGACATTGGATCCAGCTCCAGCGCATCATGCCCGCGTTCGATCAGCACGAACGCGTGTTCGTCACCACGCTCGAGGGATATCGCCAGGACGTCGCGCCCGCACGCTTTTATCGCGTGCGCGACGCCAACATCCGCAGCAAACTGGCCCTGCTGGTAGTGGCGGCCCAGATTGCGTGGATTCTTCTGCGCGAACGGCCGGATATCGTCGTCTCGACCGGAGCCGCCCCCGGCTACTTCGCCATCCGGCTGGGCCGACTCCTCGGCGCCCGCACCATCTGGCTCGATTCCATCGCCAACGCGGAGGAACTGTCGCTGTCCGGTCAGAAGATCGGCCGCCATGCCGACCTCTGGCTCACGCAGTGGCCGCACCTGGCTCGGCCCGAAGGCCCCTACTATGCCGGCGCGGTGTTGTAGACTTCGTCACGGCGAAGCCACAGCCGTGCCTTTTTTCTTTCTGGCTCAAAGCTCACAACCCATAGCTCATAGCTTGGTAACCCAACAATGATCTTCGTCACCGTCGGAACCCAATTGCCTTTCGATCGCCTCATCCGCACCGTAGATGACTGGGCGGCCCGGGCCAATCGCACCGACATCTTCGCCCAGATCGGCCCCAGCGATTACCGCCCCCGCTGCATCCAGTGTGCACAGTTCATCGACGTCCAGGAGTTCCGCCGCCGAGTCGAACAGGCAAGGATCATCATCGCCCACGCCGGCATGGGATCCATCCTCACCGTCCTCGAATTGGGTAAGCCGATTTTGGTCATGCCCCGCCGGGCAGATCTGAACGAGCATCGTAACGATCACCAGCTCGCCACCGCGCGGCACCTGCTCGCGCAAGGCCGCGTCCACGTCGCGTTCGACGAGGCCGAACTCATGGCCAAACTGAATCGCCTCGACGAGATCGAGGCTGCCGAGCCCATCCACACTCAGGCCTCGCCGCAATTGATCGGCGCGTTGCGCGAATTCATCCACTCAGGACGGTTACCCGCGACCACCGCCCCCATCCGTACCGGCGCCGCCGGCGCCGATGATCTCCTGGCGCCGCCCGCGAACGGTTGGTTGACCACCGAGAGTTGAAGCGCCGTCTTGTCCGAGCGGATCGCGGCGCGTGGTACGGCGGATCGCTCATCCCCCCATCCTTTGCATCACGCCGAAGTCCGTCTGGTCCACGTCGCCGTCGGCGTCGAAGTCGGCCGGCAGGTAGCCGCCGGCGTCGGGCAGCAGCGGACAGCCCTCCGGGAAGAATTGGCGATAGTCAACGCCCGGCCCGCCGGCACACGCGGCGAAGATCTCGAAATCCTGCTCGCCCACCGTGCCGTCCCAGTCGAGATCACCCGGCATCACCGCCGTACTCCATGTCACGCCGGCCCCGAAGAACCGCGTCACCGGCGGCCAGTTGAACCCCACATGCGGCGCCGGCAAGCCCGCGGGCACAGGTCGCGCGTAATGTGCCGCCAGCAAGTCGTAAAACGTCATCTCCGTCGGCGTGAGCAGCCGATCGCGACTGTCCGCAATAAACGCGATGTTGAAGTGCCGCCGTGCCGCCTCCGGCCCGGGCACCCGCGGCCCGTGCCTGGCGATGATGTCGCTTGCCGTCACCGTACGAGCCACATCCGCAATGACGTCGTCGCAGCGGAACAACGGCAGCGGACTGCTCGCCGAATACACCCGCAGCGGCGCCAATTCGCTCGCGTCGATCAGCCCCATGAGGTACAGGTCGAGCGGCGATGCCTGCCGAGCCCCGTTGCGACCCTCCGAGCAATCGAGCGAGAACGTGCCGTCGCCGCGGTCGAACCAGCGCTGACCGCCGAGGAGACTGCCCACGCTGCTTCGCGGCAGGTAATGCTTCGACGCGTCGGTCAAGCCCAGCTCCGTGTCCAGCCATCCACCCCACGTGTGCAGCAACTCGTGCGTGACGTTCGCGCCGTAGATGCCGCGCTCGTACGCATCGAGCAGCACGATACCGAGCAGGCGGTCCGGGCTGCCGAAGATCGAACCGGCGTTCATCACCGGCCGGCCGGTGCCGGTGAAATCGACGCGCACGCTGACGTGCCGGCCGGCCACAAAGTTCTCGGATGCCGTGGACGGCACCTGTTCCAGCCGATTCGTCGTGAAGAAAACCAGGAAGTCGTACCGGTCGGGCAGATGCCGGTAGATGGTTTGCGTAATGCCCGCCGGCCCCGGCCCGGCTTGGCGGAGCAAACCCTGGCTGGCCCAATTGCGAGTCCGCACGTTCACCAAATGCGGCGAAACGGCCAGATTATCCGCGACTTGCCGCGTGATCACTGCCGGCACGTCCGCCCGCAGCACGCCCACGCTCGGCCCGACCAGAAACGTCTCCGTCAAGTCCCCTGCGACGATCGACACCTGCCCCACCGCGATGGTGTCGAGGCCGGCCGGACTCGTCATGTCATCCATGTAGTACGCACACGCCGGTGCACCGCGCCGGCATCGGAACGGCCCGGCCGTGTACACGAAGTCGCCTGTGACACGATCCGGATACTCGCCATCGTCGCGAAGCTCGATCGGCCCCGGCGACGGCGGCACCAGCTCGGGTGCGACCAAGTCGAGCGTGACACTCGAAACCGCCCCGCCGGTGAACACCTCGACGCAAAACGACTCGGAACCATCGTTCCGAACGACTCCCGGCACGCACTCCCAGCCCCGCGTCCCCGGAGGTAGGTCCGATAAACCGGGAACCTGGGCGAGAAGAAGACCGGCCCGCACCGCGCAGGTGAGGAAAAGAACTGAACGCATTGTGCTTTTCCCGGGCTGGACGCGAGCGGATGCGCCAGCCTCTCCGAGAAGTCGGGCTCGTGACGGCCGAAACAAAACAGCCGGCGGCCCGGTGGGTCATCACGCCCCCGCCACGCGGGGCTCGGGGCAGCGATCCTGATACGCAGATATCAGCCTCGTCATTGGAATGTGCCCCTCCGGACTGCGCATCATTATCGGACGTGGAAGCTGTGAACGGACGGCATTCTACAGAGCACCATGCCGACACTCAACCGCTTTGGGTCAGGATTTCTTCGGTCGAATCATGGATCGATCAGAACCGAACAGACCGCGACCGCGGCCCCGACGCTGAACGCGGCCCGAAGTCACGCAAACATCGGCGTTTGGTGCAACGTAACACCTGCAGGGTTCAAGCCAGACGTCGGCCCCCCGAACCGACAGGTTACGGCGAAAATTGACGATAATTCTACAAACTCCTGTTGCCGAGCGGACTCAGGTCTGTTCCGAAAAACCCTGATCTTGTACCATAGCCGGCCGTTGGGCAATACCAGGAAAACTCGAATTCATTCTGCAACGGAAGCGGACACTGATGAGCACCAGCATTCTGAAAAGCCGACTTCTGCGATTGGGGATCGTCCTGTTGGTCGCCGGCATTCTGGCAGGCGGCGGCTATGTGGCTCACAAGTATCGCAAGCGTGCGGCGCTGGAGGCCTCGCTCGCGAAAGGGCTCGAGGCATACAAGGCTCGGCAGTACACGACCGCTGCCACCGAGCTGGGCCGATATCTGACTGCCCACCGGGACAACCTCGATATTTTGTTCAAGTATGCTGACGCGCAACTCTCGCGGCGACCGCAATCCAGAGGGGCGCTCGATCAGGCCGTTGCGGCATTGGAAACCATCCTTCGCCAGCAGCCCGGGCATGCCCAGGCCGCCGAGAAGCTGAGCGGGCTCTATCTCCTGATGCGGTCACCCATCGAGGCCGAACGCATCGCCAGAGCATGGGTCGAGGCGGATCCAAACAATCCGGTGGCCAAGCGGCAACTGGCTACGGTGTTGGCCGCTCAACGAAAGCCGACCGAAGCGCTGGCGCTCATTCGGCAGGTCGTGGCCGAAAAGCCGCAAGACCCCAGAGCGCCGGAAATCTTCATGCGTCTGGTAGCGTCGCAGGGCGCTTCCGACGCGGAGGCAGCCACAACTGAGCCCGTGACGCAACCGGAGTCCGGTTCGCCAGAGTCCCCGTCGGCAGAGACTCAGCCGGCTGCGCCCACCTCTACCAAGCTCGCCCTCCGCGAGATGGAGGACTTGGTTGTTCGTCATCCGGACGCGGCGGGCGTGCGCATCGCCATCGCCAAGCTGTACCGCATGTTTCCCGATCTCCCCATCCGATCGCCTCAACAACATCTAGCGCTGGCGGTCGAACATCTGGACCGAGCCGAGAAATGCCCGGATCTCAACGCGGAGCTTTGGGTTGAGATCGCCCAGGTATGGGCCGACATGGGCATCTGGGATCGCAGTGCTGCCGCGTTCGATCGGGCCGAGCAACTCGAACCGCACAACATCGATATTTACAACGCCCGCGCCTTGATCGTTTTTCAAGCTGAGGACTACGCCGCGACCGCGACCATTGCCGATCGGGCACTCAAAGCGCCGGTCGGGGAAATGCGCGCGGACATCCTGCCTCTGGCCGCCGAGGCGTACGCCCGAACGAACCGAGTCGCCGATGCCCGCAAGTGCATCGAAGACCTGCGGGCGAACAACACCGAATCGCACATGCTGTCTTACCTGGAAGCGATCATCGACCTGGTAGAGGGACGGCTGACCAAGGCGATTGACGGATTCGAGGACGCGGTCCGCCGCCAGCCGAGGTTCTCGATGGCGCAACTGGCTCTCGCCCGCGCGCGCATGGCGAACGGCGAGTTCGAACGCGCTCTCACGCCGTTGCGCGAATACGTTCGCCTGGTAAACGAGAACAGGGCGACGATCACACCGGGCGAACTCGATCTGGCCATGCTCTATGCTCAGTTGGGCCGGTGGGACGAGGCGCTCAGCGTGGCTGCCAACGCCTACAATCGCGCGAGGGGCAGGTGGCTGAACGAACAGGCGTTGCTGACCTTCCTCCGGATTCAAGCGAACATCGCCCGGCCCGGCGGTCACAAGCCTGACCCGGCGGTGATGGCCCAGTTGCAGCAGGAAATCGGCCGAATCATGCAGAAGCCGGGGGCGGCCGAAAGTAGACGCTGGCGGGTTCTGCAAGCGCAGATCAACGCCTGGAACGGCCAGGTCGATGAGGCCGTCGAGAGTCTCAAAGCGCTCCGCGAGAGCGAGGCCGCCCCTCAGAAGGCCAGGATCACCAACCAACTGATCGACATCCTCGCTCAGGCCGGCCGACTCGACGACGCCATTGCCGAATGCACGCTCGCACTCGAATCCGCGGATGCGGAGGCCCGCCCCGAACTGGAACGGAAGCGGTCGGGCTTGCTGCTGGCCCGCGGCAACCCCGACCAAGCCCTGGAAGAATTGAGCAAAGCGGCCGAGCAGGCCACAGGCGAGGCGCGAACACAACTTCGCCTGCAAGTCGCGGAACTCATGCTGAGCCAGCGGCGGCACTCTGATGCGTGCAACCTGCTCGAGCAGATCGCCCGCGAGGACCGGCAGAGCCTTCTCGCGCGAAAACTGCTGCTGGGCATGCCGCAAGACATCGCCCCCAAGCTGGATCGCCAGAAGCTCGTGGACGAGATGAAGGAAATCGAGGGAGAGAACGGCCTGGAGTGGCGGTATCGCCAGGCGGCCCTTTGGCTTGGCTCCCCGGATTGGCAATCTCACCAGGCTGAAATCGAAAAGCTGCTGAAGGAGTGCATCGTAGGCAATCCCTCGTGGTTTGACGCCATGGCCGCCTTGGTTTCGCTCCACGAGCGTCAGGGTACCGCCAAGGCACGAGAAACCGTGCAGGAGTTGATCGCACGGCAAAGCACCGACGATACCACGCGAGTTCGGCTGCGTCTGATACTGATCGAGCTGGCAACGAAGGCCGCCGACTGGGCCACGGTGGACGCCGAGCTGAACGCCCTGCCCGTTCGACTGGAGGATCCGGATCTCGATCGCATGGCTCGCGGACTCCGACTGGATCGAGCTTTTCGCAATCGCAATCAGACCGAAGCCAGGGCCATGCTCGAAGAACAGGTAAAGGACCCGACCGAGGTCCGCTCACGATTGATCCTCGCACAGTCTCTGCTCGCTCAATCTGACGGCAACCCGGCCGCAAACGAGCGGGCAACTCAACTGATCGAGGAAGCGGCCACGATCGCACCGGACGACCTGGGTGTGCTCTCGGCCAGAGTAGGCCTGCTAACCAGGCTGGAACACTTCGATGAGGCGATCGCTTTGTGCGACCAGGCCGAAGCGAAGAAGCAGGCGGAGGCCATCCTCCTCCGATCGCGCATCTGGGAACAGCGAGGCGACCTGGACAAGGCCCTCGCGGATCTGGAGCGCTACGCGACCCAGGAGGGCAAGGCGGAAGCCGGCTTCCTGGCCCTCGGTCGATTCCATTACAGGTACAACCGCATCGAGGAGGCCATGCATGCCTGGCGCAGTGGCCTACAGGTGGCACCGAACTCGGTGGAATTGAGGGGCGCGCTGACCGAGGTGCTGCTGGCTTCCGGCGACCCCAAGCAGCGGGAAGAGGCACTCGCGATCATCGAGCAGCGGCTGGCCGAGGACCCGAACGACAATAACTTCAAGCTCCTGCGCGCCGACTACCTCCTGGCCACCAATCCCGAAGAGGCGGCCCTGCTGTACGAGAAAATCATCGAAACCACGCCCACAGCGGCCAAGGCGTTCGCCAATCTGGCTCAGCTACGCTGGCTGCGGAGCATGAAGCGCGAGCCCGTGTCCGGCAAGCTGACGGACGAGCAGCGGAGCAAGCGGGCCGAGGAAATACGGCGACAACAGGCCGAGGCGGTGGCGATCATCAACCGCGGGATTGCCGCCAACCCGAACAATCCGGCCCTGCTCCTGACCAAGGCGGACATGCTCATGAACACCAACCCCGTCGAAGCCGCCAGTGCCGCGCGGCTTGCGGCCGAGCTGCTGCCGGATGACGAGCCCACGGTGCTCAAGGTCGCCCAGGCTCTGGAACGATCGGGCGCGCCGACGGAAGCGATCCGAACGCTCCAATCGTTCCTCGGTCGCGCCACCGCCGAGAAAGCGTTCGACGCCCGCATCACGCTGGCCCGCCTGCTGGTGCAATCGCGACAGTTTTCGCAAGCTGAGGACGTGCTGAAGCAGGCCGATGCCCTTCGTCCGGACAACGCCGCGACCAGCGCGGTTCGTTTGATGGCACTGGCTGGCAATCAGCGGGGCCGGGAACTGATCGAACTGGCGAACCAGTGGCTTGAAAAAGCTCCGAACGATTTCGGCGTCGCCCAACTCGCCGGCGAACTGCTTCTGGGACTCCAGGATCCGCAGTTCAAGAGAGAGGCTATCCGCTTCTTCGAGTACGTCGTCTCGAAGAACGAGGATTCCGCGGAAGCGCTGGGGGCACTGGGGCTGGCCTGGTACCAGAACGGGGAGATCGAGAAGGCGCGGGCGTCTCTCGAGGATGCCCACAAACGCAATCCCAAGAACCACAGTATCCTGAACAATCTCACGTGGATTGTCTGCGAAGACCAGAAGGATCCGGCGGCGGCGGAAAAGCTGGCCGGTCCGGCCATTCGTGACGGGGCCGATCACCCGAGCTTGTGGGATACCTGGGGAATGGTTCTGTATCGGTTAGGCCGCCTGTCCGAAGCCGCGGAGGCTTTCCAGAACGCGCTGGATCATCCGGAGGCCTCGCCGGACACGAAGCATTCGGCCATGTTCCACCTCGCGCGGACGCTGGAGCCCAGCGATCGCCAGCGAAGTCTGGCGCTCCTGAACGAACTGTTCTCGGCTCCGGCGGACGAGGTACATCTGTCGCCGTCCGAGAAACAGGAAGCCGAGGAGTTGCGTGAACGCCTGCGAACGTCGCCCGACTCCGCTGCTGCGACCGGTGATCGGGCGTCCGCAGAGTAAGCCGATAGATCGGCCTGAACCAGTGGAGTACGCGGGCAGAACCGGCTTGAAGCAGCCATTTGGCAATCATACTATCTCTCGTCGGCCGCTCCCTGCGCGGCCCGGAGAGGGAGAGCGTTTATGAGCATAAGTCCGAACAGCCAGGAAATCATGGTCCCTGCCGATGCCCCTCTGGGTGTATCGGACTACGGGCAAGGGAATCAGCCTGCGCCGGGACTGGGTCACCTGCTGCTGATTCTGCGACATCACTGGCCCATCGCGGCGATCGCCTGGCCGTTGTTCATGGCCATCTCCATTCCCATCATCTGGCTGGTGCTCAAGCCCGAGTATACCGCGACAGCCACCATCAAGGTCGATCCGGTCATGTCCACGCTGCTCGACAGCGAAATGCGGACCATGCCGCTGTTCGACAGCTATTTGGCCAGCCAAGCCCAACTCATGACCACCGGCCCTGTGCTGAACTCCGCCCTGGCTGACAGCAGGCTGAAAGGGCTGCCCATCCTGAACGAGCCCAACGCCGTAAGCCTCTTGCGTGAGAAGCTCTCGGTGGCTCCGGTGCCTCGAACACAGATCATTCGGGTGGACGTCACCGATGCCGACCGCCGTACCGCCATTTTGCTGGCCGACGCGGTACTCAACTCGTACATGACCGCTTACGGCGGGACCACCGAGATTGACGAGCGCATCAACTACCTCCTCAAGCGGGAACAGGAACTTAAGGACGCTCTGAGCAAGGCGGAGGCCAAGAAGCTCGAGGCGGCCCGGGTCTACAATGCCACGACCGACAGCATGTTCGAGAAGCTTCGGGAGATCGAGGCCAAGCGGAGCGAGCAGTTGGTGCAGCAAATCGAGGCCACCAACCTGCAGATCCTCCAACTCGAGGAGTTGATCAAACGGCTCGAGGCCGACTCCGATAGCTCCCTCGACGACGTGGACCCGGCCCAGCAGCGGGCCTTCATCGAAAACAGCCCGTTGGTGCGTTCGCTGCGTGAACAGATCCTCGCGGAGTCGGCCAGGCTGGTCAGACTGCGGAGTGGATTGACCGACGAGGCGCCGGCGGTGATGGAAACGCAGGCCCTGATCGACAGCCTGAACGAGCAACTGAACGAGGCCCGAAAACAAGCGGGAGAGATCTTCAAGGCCGAGCTGGTAGAGCAAAGGCAGAGCCTCAAAGAGAACCGCAAGCGACTTCTCCAGGCCCAGCTGGTCTCGGCCCGGGAAATCGAGGCCAAGCTCCGAGAAAGGGCCAAGGAGCAGGAAAACAAAGATCGAAACATGGGCCAGACGAACATCCAGATTCAGGCGGCCCAGCAGGAAATCGACGCGCTGAAGAAAGACTTGGCCGAAGTGGAGGAGGCTCGCAAGAAGCAGCAAGTCGCCAAGGACCAGCCTGGCCGGGTCACAATTGCGTCACATGCGGAGATATGGCCCGACGGTGTCAACGACAAGCGGGTCAAGCTGACGGGCGCAGCGGTGTTTGGGTGCCTGTGCGCTGCCTTGGGACTGACATTCCTGCGAGGCAAGCTGGACGCGCGAGTCTACGTGCCCGACCAGGTCGAGAGCGGCACCGGCCTGCACATCCTGGGCGTGGTGCCCGCGGTCAGCGACTTGAAGCGCGGCCGAGTCTGTCAGGAGGACTTCGCCGAGGCGTACCGCCTCGTACGGGTGAACATGCTCAGCCGGGTCGTAGGCGATCCGCCCAAGACCATCCTGGTGACCTCGGCGCACGCCAGCGAAGGCAAGACCAGTCTGGCCATCAGTCTGGCCGTCAGCCTGGCCGAGCTGGGTGGACGCGTGCTGTTGATCGACGGCGATGCTCAGGCTCCACGGATCGGCCGGCTTCTCGGCATCAAGGGCGACCATCGCTTGCGGCATGTGCTCTCCGGCGAACGCGACCTGGCCAGCGCCGCGGTCCCGTCGAAGTTGGCGAACCTGGACGTCCTGCTGGGCGGCGTGAACGGCGACTCCGCCAAGGGACTGATCGAACAAAACACGACGAGCCGGCTGGTGGCTCAGGCGCGCAGCCTCTACGACTTCGTGGTTATCGACTCTTCGCCCGCGCTGGGCACGGCTGACTCCACCATCTGGTCGCAGGCAGCCGACGGCGTCGTGCTCTCCACGCTGGCGGGGTACTCGGACTTGGGCGCGACGCGATATCTGTGCGACCGTCTGGGCATGGTCGGGGCCCGCATTCTGGGGGCAGTCGTCTGCAACGTGACCATGAACAACGGCTACTCGACTTATTCGTCGCACCACTCGAGCATGAGCCGGGCTCGATCCCGCATGACCGATCCGCCGAGCGCTGTCCTGTACCTGCCTCAACTGCAGGCGGCCGGGCAGACCACCGGCGACGGCGACAGCAACCCGCCGCAAAAGAAGGCAAAGGCATAGTGCCGTTTTCGGTTGCCCACTCTCCGCGAAGGCGAGCAGCTTGCCGCTCGCAAAGAACCGGCAGGATTGGAGGTCTGTGCTCGTAAAGATTCGGCGGGGGTAAACCCCGCCGCTCGCTTTCGGGATTCAACCCGGCAGGTTCTTTTCAACCAGGAAGTGCTCTCTCCGCGGTTCCCAACAGGCAGGAGCGTCCCCCGTCGTTTCGAATCGGAAACGATTCCCCCATCGTTTCGAGCGGCGACACCCTGCCTCGTATAGTCCAGTCACCGCCCCGTCCGGCGAAGCCGACAAAGCAATCAGCCCGTGCCTTCCGCATGCCAGCGGATGGCACGGGCTGATTTGTTTTCAGCGAGGCGGCCTCGCCCCGTCTCACCGTGACACGTTCTCGGCCCCGCGCTGCCGATTGGCCGTGAGATTACGCCCTTCGTGGCATCACGGCGCGTTGGTCGGAGTCAACACATTGACAAACGGTGTCAGCACTCCCGTTCGCAATGCGTCGTACAGTGTGTTCGTGCCACCCCGGCCGATCTCGTTGGACTTTCGCAGATAGTAAAGCGTCCAGGGGTTGTACGTCGTCTCGATGCCGGTGCCGAGCCGCAGTTGGAACGACCGGGCGATGTACTCCTCGATACGTGTGGCGGCGTTGTGCGGGAGAATCAGTATGTCCCCGGCCGCCAATTGCATGTCGGGCAGTTCGCCCGACTTCACCCGGTCCAGATCGATTTTGATGCTGGTCAGCTCGCCCTCGGGACTGTGTCGCATAAGAGTCGCTTCCCGCGGCTCGAACGCCAGCATGGTTCCGCCGGCTGCCGCAATGGCCTGCAAGATGGTCAGCTTGGCCGTCCGAGGCAGCGGAATGGGGCCGGGAGCGTTGACCAGGCCTTGCACGTAAACCGCGTCGTTGGGCCGGGCATCGACCAGCAGGATGTCGGCGTCCTCCACGCTACCCGGCCGAGCCGCACGCACCAGATCGGCGCGCTCATTCAGATCGTACGTCCGGACCGCACTGGGGTCCTTCGCCGGAATGACCGTGACTTTGCCGCCGTAATCCTGGGCTCCGCCCGCCGCCAGCAGCGCCTGCAACACGCTGGCCTTGTCCCGCCGAAGCTCCACCAACTGAGCGCCGCCCGAGAGCCGCAGCACGTCTCCCAGGACCATGACGCCGATGGGCTCATAGCTGAGGATCTGGACGATGACGTCCGTGTCCTTCAGGTACTTCGGAACGTATTGGGCCTTGATCTGAGCCTCCGCCTCGTCCAGCGTCATGCCACTGACCTGGACCCGCCCCACCATGGGCAGGATTACCTCGCCCTTCTCAGTCACGCGCGCCTGCTGAACGGTCGGCACGCCCAGTTTCTCCAACTCCGCCACGGTGACGCTCAGCACGTCGCCAGGCCCGAGCCTGTATGGCCCGGGACTCCAAGGCTCGAGCGGCGGTGGCGGCACGGGCTCGCCGTCCGGGCCGATCTCACCAGCCGGCACCGCCTCGGCCTCCTGCTGGGCGATATACGCCTCCAATGGAATCCGATGATCCTCGCAGCCCCCGGCCCACAGCGCGGCGCAAGGCAGCGCCACCAAGACAGCCATTCGCGCAGAGCGGCCTGCCCTGCGACTTACGGGTCCATTCTTTCGTCCCTGCATCATGCCTGGAACTCCTGCCCGGATCTGGGCGCATAGACGGAATATTCACGTATTTATCGGCAACAGAACGGCTCGTCCGGAATAAATCAGGCCTTGGCGGGCCGGAAACGCGAGGCGGCGTGCTCCCAATCCTGGACTCTCCCGGGAAGGGAAGCCCGGTGTGACCTTTCCGCCGGACAAACCGTCAAGCGCCGGCGAGCGAGAGGCGTGGCCCCGCCGATTCTTTCGACTGAGGTGCGCCGGCCCGCAACGGGCCGTGACCAGCTTGGTCCGACCGGATTTCTGAACCGAACCGCGCCCCATCGTCTGTCGGCCACCCGTCGATTACCGGGAGTGGGACAATCTTTTGGCGGTCCGGTACGGAATGGCTTGCCGGCCGTTCCTGATCCGCACTACGTGGCAGAATCAGGTGCGAAGCAGCGAAAATTTAACGGTCACAGTGCTGGTTTGTCTGCCGCGCGCGGAATACAGTTACGGCGGGATTGCAGGGGGCAGGATGCGTAGCCGCCCCATCGTTAACAGGCCTTTACATACCGGGGAAGATGACGTTGTCTGCATTTATTCGCTTGGGAGTCTGTGTTCTGTTGGCCCTCTCGGGTACCGCCTTGGCCGATCCGGTGCCGCTCAGCCAGACCTATGGTTTCTATGGGATCACGACTAACAGCGCTGAGTCGAAGGCCGCCGGCGAGGCTCAGTTGTTCGTCACGGTCAGCAATTACTACCTGAACCTCAACGGGATGCCGGCAAACCTGGCTAACACTTTCTTGGCCGACAACCAAGTCTTGTTCACGTTCACCAACACGGGGCCGAAGGCTTCTGTGATCGCGCAGATTTACTTTGAGGGGGGGCCGTTGTCGGGCATCCACTCGTTCGTGCACAATGCCGGCATAGCGTTCGGTACTGGTGCCACGCCCCCAGTTCTGCCTGGCGGAGAAAACCTGTCGCCACCGTTTAATGTAGACATCTCCGCGAGTGCCACAAATCCCGCACCGCACAACGGCGTGAATCCTGGCGAGTGGCTGGGCATCGTGGTCAACCTGGAGGGCACGCACACCTACGAGGACGTGATCGCTGCCCTGGCGCTAGACTCCGACCATCCACTTCGCATCGGCCTGCATGTAACCTCGTTTGCTAACGAAGAGAGCGAAGCGTTCGTCAACGTCCCGCCTACGCCTCCCGGGCCGCCATCCGTCGCGCCCGCGCCGGGAGCCGCCGTACTGGCGTTCGTCGGCCTCGGCCTCGTGGCCCACGTCAGGCGAAAGCTCGTCTGATCGCTAGCGATTCCAACCGGATAGAGTGACATATGACGGTCCGGCCGGACGCCCCGTCCTGCCGGACCGCTGTCTTTTGGGCTCTCTGCGTTCGTCACCATGCCTCCCCTGACGGCGCCGGCCTGACTCGCCAACCTGTTCACACCTCGCCTGTTTCCCGGCAGCCCCTTTTCCGTCCGACAACGGCCCATCCCTCGCTCGCCGTCCCCACACCTGCGGCCGGCTTGGCCTTCGTCGGCCTGGCGATCCGGGTCAAGCGACGGCTGGCCTGACTGACCAGTCGTCATGATCTGACGCCGGAGATGCGCATCAGCGGCCCGGCCGAGCGAAACGTCTCGGCCGGGCCGTTGCTTTTTCAGCTATCAGCTGTCAACCTTCAGTCAGGCGAGCCGTTTGGACAGACAGACCAGCAAGGCCCCCCTTGCGTACAAGGCCCCCGCCCCAGACGTCCATCTCAGTATCCGCCCCAAATTTCTGAGCCGTGAGCGAGTCCTAGTACAAGAACATCTCTGAGGTTCATGGTTGATGATCTCGCCTGAAGGATTAAAATATATAGCTGTCGCTCAGTTGTGTGGCGATATTTCTCCCTCGTTTTTTGTGGAGGTAGCTTCCGCTTGGCGCACCATGGCTCATTGGATGCGCTGGTATCCGACGGTATTGAGTCCGTTCAGGAGGTCCTGGCTCAGCAATTGGCCGCACCGTACGTGGCCAATGTCACCTCGTCCCGCTTGGCCGAGTGGCGACCGAGCCTGCTCTATGGCACAGCCGATGGCGCCACCGACGCCGGCTCCGCTGACGCGGTGACCGAACTGCCCGCCCCGCCGGACGCCGGTCTGCTTACGCTGACCGGCCTACTCACGCTCGCCGGCGCGCAACTCGGCC
>JAKPHF010000051.1 GCA_029550525.1 Planctomycetota bacterium | reverse complement strand
GAAGCAAGCAGAAGAGAACCCGATCACGCCGGACACTATGTCGGTGGTGATCTGCTTGCTGCTGCTGATGCCGAAGCAAGCAGAAGAGAACCCGATCACGTCAGGCTGTCCGCGTCATTGTGTCTGTCGCCCTTGTCAGGGCTCCAGCAAAGGAAGGGACGAAGCCAATCGGTTCCCGCGGCAACCGGGGGCTTACGCCGCCCGGCTACTGACCGCTGCCCCTCACGGGGCAGAAGAGCCCGAAGGCTGTAATCCACACATCTGGCTGACAGCTGATAGCTGACGGCTGAGAGCTCTCGTCGCCTCGTTGTGACGAATGGAAAAGCGGAAACAACTCCGGTAACCGGGTGCGGGCCAACTACGGATTGATGGTTTCGACAATGGGCGCGGGCACCGGCTGGCCGGGCTGCAGGGCCGGGGGCGGCGGAGGATACGGTGGAGTCGCCGGGGGCGGCGGTGGCGGTGGCATCGCGGGGCCCGGGGGAGCGGCGGCGGGTTGTTCCGGATAGAGCGAAGGCGGCGGCAGGATGCGCCCCAGGTGGGCTGCCAGCCGATCTTTGGCCGACGTGTACAACCGCTGCTCGTCGTCGTCCACGTCCTTGCACGCCAGTGCCCGGCGGTACCAGTTGAGCGCATCCTGCGGCCGGCCCATCAGCTCGCACACCACGCCGGCGGCGAACATGGGCTCGTGCTCGTCCGGATACTTGCGAACGTCCTTCTCCAGGTTGGCCAGCGCACGCTCGTAATCGTCGGCTCGCAGCAACCGCAACGCTTCCTCGCTCGCGCTGTGGCGAGCCACCAGTTCGTACGTGTAGCTCACCTGCACCGGCACGAGCAGACTGACGAACTCCTGCGTGCAGCGCTCGACCAGCTCACCGATGAAATGATCGACGGGGTCAAGTTCGTCCTCCCCCATCAGGCTCCCGAAGAAAAAGTCCGGCGATCGACGGTCCTGCTTGCGAACAGGCGGCGGCGAGTACTGCAGGATCGCCTGGCCCGTGGCCACGTCGATCAGTGTGAACGAGCACTGCACGGTGAGGCTGCGACTGATCTCCTCGACGTCGCGCGTCTTGATGGTGAGCCCCCCGCCCCCCACCGATCGCTCATGCCGAACGGTCGTCCGCTGCCGAGGGACATATATTTGCGCCGGGTTGCCGCGATAGTGCGGGGACGGAATCGAGGGATTGGGGTGGCGCTGCACGGCATACGTGCGGCCGTCGGGACCGCGACGGATTTGGGCCGGCGGGCGAGCCGGGACCACGACGCGCCCGCGAGGAGCGCCTCCCGGAGGGGGGGCCGGCTCGGTTCGGCTGCCGAAGCCCTCGCGCATCACGCCGCCCATGATGCTCATCCAGTCCAGCGTGGACTTGGTGCCGCGTTGCTCTTCGATATGCACGACGATGCGGCTGGTGATCAGGCCCTGCACGGCCAGCAGTTTGCCCGCCTGGGCGGCCTGGTCGCCGGCTACCATCCCGGCCAGCGCCAGGTCATGCTCGCGGAGCACCGCCTGGGTCTCGGAGCGTTTGGCGACCATGATCGGCTGGGAGGTCATGGTGCTGCCCGCCTGGAGCATGGCCTCAATCATGTCGGCCGCCATCACCGACCACTTGGCTTCACGCTCATCCTGCTGGATGCCCTGCGTGGACACGCCGGAGTTGATCACCGCCACCGCCCGCAATCCCTCGGGCAAGGGCCGGGGTGGGCCGACCACGTATGAAACGGTGACCGTCTGCGTTTCTTTCGCGATCGCCGGGCCGACGCATCCGAACAGACAGGCGATTGACGCAGCCAGCAGTCCATAACGCATGAGGTTTTCTCCCGGGGGATCCGAGTTCCTGCGAAGACGCGTGCGGCGGGACGCATGCCGGAAGGTCAGCGTGGGCCCGTTCGGCGTCTTGGCTCGCTCTTCTCGACGACCATCAGGGGGGCTCTCGCGGCCCGGCCAGATTACCCCCTGCCTGAGTCGGCCGTCAAGGACGCCGTCGCAGGGCCTTCACGCCGCAGCCCGCCGGCGAGCGATCGCGACGGACCGCAAAACCGGCCAATCCGCGCCGGGCACGACCGAGAACCGGAAATTCCGCGGCGATATTTGCTTTCGCGGACCCGCATATCGTACGGAATCTCCGATCGAACCGTTCGTAGCGGTCGGGTAAATTGGATAAGCACGCCAAGAGGAACGACAACCGGGACAGTCCGAAAAAGGCGGGCCACGACAGCGGCCGATTTGTTTTAGGCCAGGGGAGGTGAATATGGAGAAGCCCGTCGAAAGTCCAAGCCGGCTCGAGTTGTACTGCCTGTCGGTCCTGATCGGCGAATGCGCCGGCGTCATCTACGTGATCGGCAAGACGGTCATGAAGGTGCTGAACCTCTGGTGACCCGCGAGGGCAAACGCTCGCGGCGTGCCAAACATCGATACTCCGTCAACACGGGCGATCCGTTGCCGGCGATGGCGTCCGCGAACCCGAGCGGAAAGCCCATCACCCCGGTTGGGTTTGACCGGCACGGCGCCCCCCGCCCATAATCACACGGGGCAACGAGGAAACACATGCCGGGCTTGCCCCGTCCGGCCGAGACCAGACAGGAGATTCCACATGTCCGCACGCGCCAGTGCCGGCGCCGCGCTGATCGTCATCGCCGCAGTCCTCGTCGTTTTGACGCGCACGCCCACGACCGCCCAGGCCCCCGCTGCCCCGGGGCAAGCACTGAGCCGGGTCGTCGAAGGAAACTACCGGGTGACCTTCATCTGTGTTTTCGCGGACCAGACGACTAAAAGTGAGAAGGTGGAGCAGGTGAGGCGGATCGAATTCCATCCGGAGTACATCGTGGTCATCGACCACACGGATGCCGGTCGGGTGGTGCCCGTTCACGCGCTCGCGCAATTCCAATGGGAACCATCGTAGCCGCTCCTCCACCCGGAGGATGCCGTCTTGCAGAGAATGGCCACGCTTATGCCTCACTTACTCGACCGCAAACGATTGCGTGATCTTTGGGAAATCGCGCTCGCAGAAGACGGAGCCGACAACGACCTCTCGTCGCAGGTGGCGGTATCAGCCGCGCAGGCCGCTGAGGCCGTGGTCGTCGCCCGCGAACCCGGCGTGTTCGCCGGCACCGCCATCTTCGACGTGGTGAGGGAAGCCTACCCGACCGAACTGGCCGTTGTCGTACGCGTGGAAGACGGGGCGAAGCTGACGCCTGGTACGGTGATCGCCGACATCTCGGGTTCAGCCCGCCAGTTGCTCGCCATCGAGCGCACGCTCCTGAATTTCCTGCAGCGACTCTGCGGCATCGCCACCATCACTCGGGCGTACGTCGATGCCGTCGCCGGCACGCGGGCCCGCATCTGCGACACGCGCAAGACCATCCCCGGCTGGCGTCAGCTCGACAAGTACGCTGTCCGCTGCGGCGGCGGGAAGAACCACCGGGAGGGCCTGCACGACGCCGTGCTCATCAAGGACAACCACCTCGTCCGCATCGAGCCGCAGCGCCTGCGGTCGGCGGTGCTGGACATGGTGCACGCGGCCACGCGGCTGTCGCCGCCGCCCAAGTTCGTCCAGTTCGAGGTGGACACGCTCGAGCAGTTCAACCAGCTCGTGACCGTCCCGGGCATCGATATCATCCTCCTGGACAACTTCAGCCTCGCCGACATGCGCAAGGCGGTGGCGCGCCGCGACGAACTGGGGCTGCTCGGGAAACTCCAATTAGAGGCATCCGGAGGTGTCCATCTGGACCGCGTGGCCGAGATCGCCGCCACCGGCGTGGACCGCATCTCCGTGGGTGCTCTGACTCACTCTGTGCGAGCCCTGGATATCGCCCTGGACTTCGAAAGCCTCTGACCGCGGCGACGCACGTCGGATCGGCCATCTGCACCCCGTCCGGGCCTGTTCTTTATCCACGATGCCGCATCCCTTATCCTTATCCGGGCACGGGAGGCGTTCGTCGTGAGTATCCAAGTGCTGCATGATCTGGACCGCATCCGCCTGGAAGGCGTGGTGCTGAGCATCGGCAACTTTGACGGCGTACATCGGGGACACCAGGCCATCATCGGGGCGGCCCGGCGCCGCGCCCAGGCCGTCGGCGGCCGCGTGGTCGCCATGACGTTCGAGCCGCACCCGGCCACCATCCTCTCGCCCGACCGGGTACCCGCCATGCTCACGCCGCTCGACGAGAAAATCCGCTGCCTCGAAGCCGCGGGCGCCGACATTGCCGTCGTCGTCGAGAGCCGGCGCGAATTCTTCGACTGCCCCGCCGATACTTTCGTCCAGGATATTATCGTCGGGCGGTTTCGGCCGGCGGCCATGGTCGAAGGCGCCTCCTTCCGCTTCGGACGCCACCGTCAGGGTGACATCGAAACGCTCCGGGCCGCCGGTCGGACCCACGGCTTCGACGTCGAAATCGTCCCGCCCGTGTGCGTCGATCTGGGAGGCCATCCGGACACGGTCATCTCCAGTTCGCTCATCCGCCACCTGCTCAGCTCCGGCACGGTGGATCGAGCCGCCTTATGCCTCGGACGCCCGTACGCACTGCTCGGTCGCGTCGAGCCGGGCTTAGCGCGCGGCCGGACGCTGGGCTTCGCAACTGCCAACCTGGCCCTCGTTGCGCCGCAGCTCGTGCCGGCCGAAGGCGTCTACGCTGGACGGGCCACCGTCGGAGATTCGACGTATGCAGCGGCCGTCAGCATCGGCCGGACGCCGACGTTCGGTGGCGACCGGCAACTGATCGAGGCCCACCTGCTCGACTTCGACGGCGACCTGTACGGCTGCGATCTGCGGCTCGAATTCCTCGCTTGGCTTCGCGAGCAGAAAAAGTTCGACACGCCGGCCGCCCTCCAGACCCAAATCGCCGAGGACATCCGCCAGACCCGCGAGGTCTTCGCAGCCACCAAGTGAAGCGGCGTCGCACGGATCCACAGGACTCCCTGACGCCGATGCCTTGCCTAGATGCGATGGGATGACCGATTGAAGGCACGGACCGTGTCCGACTCCGACGGTATAATTCTCTCGGGAGCACCCCTCGCCGATGCGATGTCCGCCCTTCGCCAACCTGTTCGCTTCCGCCGACCCGGCTGCGATCGGGGCGCTGTCGCTCGGTCTGCCGATGCTGGCCTGGGGGCTCCTCGGCGTCTGCGTGCCGGTGTTGATCCACCTGGTCTTCCGCGAGCGGGCACAAACGCAAGCCTTCCCGGCATTGCGGTTCCTGCTCCAGGTCCACTCGCCCGCGACCCGCTCGCAGACACTAAGGCATCTCCTGCTCCTGTTGGTCCGCATGGCCGTTCTAGCACTGGCGGTCGGTGCGTTGGGGCGATTCGGCTGCACGCGTGAAGGCGGTCCGTCGCCGATTCCCGCCGTGGCCGCCGCGACGCCCGCATCGGTGGTGTTTTGCATCGATAACTCCGCCAGCATGGGTTACCGCTACCAGGGCCAAACCCGCGTCCAAGCCGCCGTAAACCGTGCCCGCAGCCTTCTCGATGACGGCCGGCTTTTCGGTCCGGGCTCGCAGTTCGCGGTAGTCAGCGGCACGACGTCTCCCGGCATGTCCGCCTGGCGGGAAGATCGCCAAGCCACCGGGAGATTGCTCGACACCATCCGGCCGGCCGCGCACAGCCTGTCCGCCGCGCACCTGCTGGGGCGCGCTTACGGCATGCTCTCGAATGCCCGCCACGTCCGCCGCGAAGTCTATTTCTTCAATGATTTGAGCGAATCGAGCTGGCGCGAGAGTCCACCCCCCGCCCCGGCGTCGCTGACGGCGCTGTACGTGATGGATGTGGGCCAGAACGAAAACCGAAACGCCGCCTTGAGCTGGCCGCAGGTGCCGCCGCATGAGTTGCCAGCCGGCGCGCCCGCGAGCATCCCAATCCGCATCATCAACGGCGATCTGCCCATCGAGCCCGTGCTCGAGTTCAGCATCGACGGCAAGCCTCGCGGGCGGCAGGCGCCCGGACCGCTGGCCGCCAACAGTCAGATCGAGGTGATCCTGGATCTGCCCGCATTGGATGCGGGCCCTCACAGTCTGCAGGTGACACTGGAGCCCGGCGACGCCTTGGCCTTTGACAACACCCGATATGCCTGGCTCATGGGCGGAGCGTTGCCGCTCGTCGGCCTGGTGCGGGCCGATGGGAACAACGAGGTCGCGCTCATGCTCCAGGCCATGATCGCCCCGCCGCATCTGCCGCCGAGCGAGCAGCGTTACACGCTGGAACCCATCCCGATCGAATCGCTGCTGGCCCGAAACCTGGACGATATGATCGCGGTGGTCCTGGCCGACCTCAAAGGTCTCAACGGCCTGGCGTGGGAGCGGCTGGGCAAGTACGTCCGGGCGGGCGGTGTCCTGATCGTCGTTCCCGGGCCGAGCTTGTCGCCGCCCGACTACGAGGCCGGCCGCGACATCCTGCCCGCAACCATCGAATCCCTGGTGGACTGCGACCCGCCGCTCCGACCGGCCGCCGCCAATCTTTCGCATGCGTATTTGCAGCCCTTCGCCGATCTGACCATCGACTCGGTCAATGATCGGCATGCATTCAAGCGTCTCGCCGCGACGCCTGCAAAGACAGCGACAGTCGTCTTCCCGTTCGCCGACGGCAGTCCCGCCCTGCTCGAATCGCCGATCGGGAAAGGCCGTACCATACTCTTGACGTTCTCACCCGCCGCCGACTGGGGCCAGTTCGGCACGCAGGCCGCTCCCCTGCTGGTGCTGCTTCATCGCATCCTCGAAACCGCTCGGCCCGCCCTGGAGAACGTCATTTCACTGACCGCCGGGCCACCGCGGCTTCGACCGGTCGGCGATGGCAGCCCCATTCTACTCGTCCGCTCTCAGGCGAACACCGAACAAACCGTGATGCCCTCCCCCACACGGCTGTATCCGCTGCCTGCGGAACTGCCTCAGTTGTATACCGCCGCGGAAAAAAGCAACCCGTCCAAGATCCGGTTGTACTACAGTGTGAATGTGGCCGAGGCGGAGTCGCACCCGGGCCGCTTGAGTGGTGACGAGATCAAGACGCGCTGCGAGGGCGTGCCGCTCCGGGTGGCTGGCCCCGCGGATCCGATCCTGCCCGGAGCTGGCTCGGGGCCCGACAGGGTCGATTGGAGTGTCCCTCTGGGAATTGCCGCGATCCTGCTCCTGGTGATCGAAAGTTCATTTTCCAACAGATTTTATCGACCGAACGGACGAAAAATCGCCTGACAACGCTGAATCGGGCCATTTTCGGGTTTTGCAAGCGAGGGCAGGGTTTGTTAGACTCCGGCCAACTCGGGATGTGAGCCCACGCCGGCGGTGATCGTGAACGGATTCCGGTTACCAGTCCGGGGGAGTGACTGATTTTCGACGTGGAGATTGAGAATGCAAGAGTACGACGAGCTGAAGCGGCTGGTGGAGTCGATCGCCGAAGATGTCGCCAAGGCGGAGGGCGGGAACAAGGCGGCTGGCACACGCGTGCGCAAGGCCATGCAAGATATCAAGAACGTGGCCCAGGAAGTCCGCAAGAAAATCCTGGAAGTTCGGTCCGAGCCGGCCTGACCGCTGCTTGCCGTCTCCGATACGCGCCGGTGTGCTTGCCTCCTGGGGCGAGCACCCGGCTATAATCTTGCCTCTGGTTATGGAGCCGTGTCCGACCGGCCCGGTCGGGCGCTTTGTGTATGGCCGCCACGCCTTTTATTGATTTGTCCGCCATTGATCTGACTCAGGTCCTCGCTGATCGCCAGACGATATACCGCGCCCTGCCTCACCGTTACGAGTTCGAGCAACTCGACGCAATCGTTTACATCGATCGCGAGAACTACATCGGCGTCGCCCGCCGAGACGTGCGGGAAGACGAGTTTTGGGTTCGCGGCCACATTCCCGGCCGTCCCATTCTGCCCGGCGTGCTCATGATCGAGACGGCTGCACAGACCGCCTCGTACATGGCGTCGCTGCTCAACGTCAGCGACAAGTTCATCGGCTTTGCCCGTGTGGACAATGTCTCGTTCCGTGGTACGGTCTCGCCGCCGGCCACGATGTACTTCATCATGAAGCTGGTGGAGCATCGCAGCCGCCGCATCGTCGGTGACGCCCAGGGCATCCTCGATGGCCGCCTGGTGTTTGAAGGTCGCATCACCGGCATGCCGATCTGATCGCCAGGAGGGCATCTTGCCCACCTGAAGTCTTTTCCTCCCGAGCGCACGATGGCATAGGGATGCAGGCATCGTGTCTGCGCGTGCACGCTGGAAGCGCGCATCACAACGCGTGCGCCGCAGCAAGCTCAATTCTCGTTCGAACCCAACGCCTTGCTCTTGACGATGAGTTCCGCCATGGCCGCCCGCCACTGCACGACGTTCTCCGGACGATACGTGTATTCCACCAGATTGCGGACCACCGAATCGGGTACCGCCAGAAGCGCTCGCGCTGACTCCAGAAACTCGCGGCGGGCCGGCGTGGGCGCGAGCTTCCCGATCTGCTCGACACACCTGCGCAGCAAATAGAGATACTCGTAATCCTCCAGTCCGTCGCGGATGTTGGCCAACCGCAGACTCGCCAGCGGCCCGTCGGGGCCGGGATAAATCAGGTTGCCGTCGCCGTTGGCCCACTTCTTCTTGCTGTTCTCGCAACTGGCGGGGTCCCAATCGGTGTACGGCCCGTGCGAAATCACCTGCTTGTTGCGTTCCCAGCCGTTATTGATCAGGTAATACAAGAAGCCATCCACCTGGTACTTGTGGCTCATCGCCCCCATGAGCAGCCGCGACTCGATCACCGGATACTCGATGAACCAGTTGGCGTACGGGTGGACCGGTACCAGGCAGATGTACCACCACATCTGCTTACCTTCGCGGCGCAACTCGTCGGCGGCGACCACGTCATAAGCGGACGTGAGCGGCACCCAAATGTCCACCGCCTCACGCAAACCCGTTTCCTTGCCGAACGAGGGGTCCTGAGCGGTGGTCATGGTGGGCAAACCGGGGGAAAGCCGGTGGACTTCCTCGAACACCTCGCGGGCGTCGTTGAACTTGTCCTTCTTGATCTCGTCGAACCCATACAGGTACGCCAGATCGAACAGGCCCGCCTCGCGAATGAGCGGTACGAACTGCTGCAAAGCGTCAGTCACGTGCTGCTTCATGGCGCCGCTGCCGGCGAACACGACGTTGAACGCGTTCATGCCCCGGGCCACCGCCCGTTGCAGCGTCTCCAGTTTGGGTGGATGCCTGCGGTACAGGTGGTCGATGCCCAGCCGGTGATCGAGCACGAGATCCTGGTACGCCCGGATAATCTCGTCCTTCCGCTCATCCTGCTGATCCGGCTTATTCGGATCGCCGGGATAGAAGTTCCTGATCGGGTTCTCGTGGAACGTGAACGCGTTCCGCAGGTGCGTACCGTCGGGCAGCTCGAAATCCCACACGCGCACGGCGAGCGGAATCTCGATCGGCTCACAATCGTCGGCAGTCACGCGGACTTGCCCTTGGTATCGCCCCGCCGGCGTCTTCTTGCCCGCAGCCACGTCGATCCAGAACGCCACGTGCTCGCCCGCCTTGATGTCCGCCGTCCGCAGGAAACTCAAGAGCACGTCGGGCCAGAAGCCCTTGTAGCTCGACTCGTAAGGTGGATCGTCGTTCACATCCACGTGCCCGACCAGCGACACACTGCACGACAGATCGCCCGGTGAACCGGCCGGCGCTGAGAGCGTCGCGGCCACACGGACGTTCTTCAGGTCCCGATCGAACGGGATGACCACCAACTGGAAGGCCTCGTGCTCGTTGGCGGCCAGTGAAACGGAGACTTGGCGATCGAACCAGCCCTGGAAGGGAAAATCGCGGATCATCACCTGCCGCATGGACGACTCGAAGCCGACCGCGAACGAGGCCCGCGGAAAGTGCTCGAGCGTCCGGGCGTAACAGGAAAGGTCGCCCAGCGTTTTGTCCAACGTGTCCAGGATGGCCGCGACCTCGTGCCACGTCTCCGGCGAGTGGATCGCCGGGGCGTCGGCGAACCGCTTGGCCTTGGCCATGAGTTCCTTTCCCTGCTCCACCTGGTCGCGGACTCGTGGCTGCGCGTTCGCCGGAAACCGCGGGATCACGCGATCCATCACCTGCAGGCGCTGCGTCCAGTCGGCGAGTCGCGGCGTCACCTCCGGCGTGGCCACATCCGACCACAAGCGAGCCAACACCTGCCCGCCCTTGTCCTCGATGCGTGCTTCGACGCTGCGAATGCGATCATTCGTCAAAGCGAGCCGGAACTCATCACTGACCGGTGAGACCCTCTCTTCAAGAATGGTTTGGCCGTTCTCGTCCCGCCCGATGAATCGGCAAAGCTTTCCGGCGGCGTCCTCGAGTTTGACAACGTTGGTTCCCATACCCCACGGTTGCAATGCCTTCAGACGCGCGGGCTTGACGCGAGGCCCTCCGAAGACCAATTTGCCGTACTGCCGCGGATCGTGCAGCCCGTTGTAGGCCCACACCCAACTGCTCGATCCGCTCTTCGGCCCGTGACGGGAGAAGTTGACCGCCCAAGTGTCGCCGGGCTCGGGCGAACGAACGCCAAGCTCGTCGAACGGCACACGCATGACAACGGTGAACCCGCGTTCGTCACTCGCCGACGCCACCTGCCAGTCGGCGTTCCACTCACCGCCATTCGTCTCGTTTCCGTCGTACGCCACGCCAGCCGCGTTCGCCGCCAACTGGAGGAAAAAATGTCGCGAGTGATTCGGACTGCAATAGAACTCCACGCAGTCGTCCCACCACACCCGACCGTCGCGCTCGCTCGCCTTCGTTTTGGCAGTTCGCCCGTCGATGCCCTCGCACCGAAACGCCAGCCACAACGCCGACGCGTCGTAACACGCGTACACGAACGTGGGAACCTTCGAGAGCTGTCGGGAGTTGAGTTCAAGCAGTCCCGTCGTGCGGGCGGCCGTGTTCCACGGAGGGCGGTTCAGATCGCAACCGAAATCCACACGATCGTCGAACCGGGGGATCACGAGTTTCTGCCTCATCCGCTCGACGGGATCGGGCACGGCCTTAGAAGATGGTGCCGGCGTCTCGGCCCGGGCGAAAGCAGAAACAAACAACGTCAAGACAACAGCACGGCAACCAGGCTTCAACGGCACGACTGCATCCTCTCACAAGGCAAATCCGCCTGCTCCGCCAGGCGGCAGGATGCGGCCATGTTAGCCGGTCGCTCACCGAATGGACAAATGCGAGAAAAGTCACGCCGCGCGCGGGGCATCGTGACCAACGCCGGTCCGCGCGCAGGCGCGAGTTGCCCGCAGCATCGCGTGCTTTCAGCCCACGAAGATACCGCCGCCCCCGAAATCGTCCCCGAGGAACAGGCAGAATCCGTCCTGCCCCATCAGGAAACCGAGCGTCAGCATCAGGAGAAGCGAAACCAGAATTCTTCTGTAGTTTCTCATCATGAATCTCCACACCACTGGACCATCGCCAAAGACCTTCCCGCTGATCACCCGCAGTGGCCGCACCGAGCCCGTCGTCTTAGCCCGATTGCTGGAGGCGTCCATGCATCGAACATGCGTCCATATCAGGAAGCCGGGCGACCAGGGGAACCGCAATATGAGCCTCCGTTGGCAGGTGGATCCGCGGCTTGCCACATTTTCATAGGTTCGCCCTGTCGGGAGTGACAAACCGTGCTCTGCCGGTGATCGGTTGGGTGGCGAAAACCCAGCCCACGCCGGACGAGACCGGCAAGCGTTCGCGCCGATGGCGATTCCGGCTTTCACCCGGACCGCGCACCCGGCCCAAGTCCGGTGCTGACCCGCCAACGCTTGCGTTTGCGGTTGAAATACACGATATTGCCTGTCTGATATGCAGGACGACAACGACGATGATGGCGCGAACAGCGCCCACTCCCAGATTCGCCACGACCCCTACTCGGCTTTACGTGTCCGCGATTACCGGCTCTTCCTGACCGGCGGGCTCATCGCCAACATCGGCATGCAAATGCAGACGGCCGCCATCGGCTGGGAGATCTACGCGCGGACCAGTTCGGCCTGGCACTTGGCGTGGGTGGGTCTCAGCCAGATTCTCCCCGTGGTCGCCCTCGTCTTGCCCGCCGGCCATGCCGCCGACCGTTACGACCGCAAGCGCATCATCATGATGACGCAACTGGTGATCGTCGGCTGTTCGCTCGGCCTGATGGCCATCTCCTTGACCCAAGCGCCGGTCAACTGGATGTATGTCATGCTGTTCATCATCGGGGCCGCCCGCGCCTTCATGCAGCCCGCCCGCAGCTCCATGATGCCGCTCATCGTTCCGCGCGAGCGATTCAGCAACGCGGTCACCTGGAACAGCAGCGCCTTCCAGATGGCGGTTATTGTCGGACCGGCCATGGGCGGATGGATGATCGCGCTGGTGGGCGGTGCGGCCTACGTCTACCTGGTGAACGCAGCCGCCGCCGGTGTCTATTTCATGATGCTCATGGGCGTGCATTGCCAGACCGCAGCCCGCCTGCCGCAGAAGCTCACGCTCGCCTCGCTCGGAGCCGGCTTCGCGTTCCTGCTCGCGACGCCGGTGGTCTTCGGCGCCATCACGCTCGACATGTTCGCCGTGCTCCTGGGCGGCGCGGACATGCTCCTGCCGATCTATGCCGAGATCCTCAACGTGGGCCCCACCGGTTACGGCTGGCTGCGAGCGGCGCCCGGCCTCGGCGCGCTGGCCATGTCATTCATTCTCGCCCACCGTCCGCCGATCGAGCGGTCGGGCCAGGTACTGCTCTGGTCCGTGGCCGGCTTCGGGACCGCCACCGTCGTCTTCGGCGTGTCACGCTCGTACACGTTGTCCATCGCCATGCTCTTTCTGACCGGCATGCTGGACATGGTCAGCGTCGTCATCCGTCACACGCTGGTGCAACTATTGACGCCGGATGAAATGCGCGGCCGCGTCAGCGCCATCAACTCGCTCTTCATCGGCACCTCCAATGAACTGGGCGCCTTCGAATCCGGAGCCGTCGCCGCCCTGTTCTCGCCCACCATCTCGGTCGTCTCCGGCGGCCTGGGCACGCTCCTCGTGGTGGCCATCGTCGCCCGATTCTCGCCCCAACTGCGGGCCTACGGCCGCCTGGGCAGCACGCCCGCGGACTGAAGTTCCCAGCGTCCCCCGGCCATTTCGCCGAAAACCCTCACTCCCCCGGCCCGCCTGGCCGATATGGGATTGTGAATCCGCTCGCATGGTGGCTATGAATCAAGCTCAACCTCTGACGCTGCGTTCGACCCTGTGGCTGGCCATGGCCCTGACGGTGGCCTCGACAGCACTGGGAGCGGTCGCGCTGCACAGTTATCGGCTTCACCGCCAGACCCACCTGTCCGAGCGGCTGCGTGGCCAGGCCATCGCCGAAGCGTACGCCGCCCAGATCGCGCCCCGGCTGGTGGCCAGCCGACGGGCGGATCTGGCCGCCCTTCTCCGCGGGCTGTCCTGGCATTCGGACAGCCGCCTGATCGCCCTGCTCGACTCGGCCGGTGAGTTGCTCGCCGCTCGCGGCGACACGCAGATGCTCGAACGCTACAGCCAACTCTGCAGCACCGACGCCGGACCGACCTGGCACGTGAAAGGCAATCCGTCGGAGCTGGCGATCGAATACACGCTAGCCGCCGTCCCCCTGACGACCGACCAATCGTCCGAGCCGCTGGGCACGTTGGTCTACGCCATGGTCACACCTGCCGGTGCCGGCGCGATAAGTCTCGAAAACTGGGGCTTTTTCCTCTACGTCGCCATCATCGCCAGCCTCGGCATCTGCCTGGGTTTCCTCTGGCTCCAGCGCAGAATCCTTCAACCTCTGGCCGATCTGGCCCGCCTCGGACAAGCCCAATCGGGCGAGCCGGCCGAGGGCCTGCCCACGCACCGCGAGGATGAGATCGGCATGCTGGCGCGGACCATGGCCCGCATGCAATCCGACGCGTCTTATTGGGAGCAACGAGCGAGTCGGCTCGAGCGCACGCTCAACGATCGCGTCGCTCACGCCACGCAACGCATTACTCGCGAACTCAAGCAGGCCCAGAAGAAGATCTGGACCGATCCGCTCACGCACTTGGGTAACCGGCGACTACTCGACGACAAGCTCGGCGAGATCTTCCAGGCCCAGGCCGATTCGGGCCAGGAACTGTCGTTGGTGATGATGGACGTCGACAACTTTAAGCCGCTGAACGACTCGCTCGGCCATCGCGCCGGCGACGCCCTCTTGCGCTTCACCGGCGAACTCCTTCGACAATGCCTGCGCGAGCAGGATCTGGCCGTCCGATATGGTGGGGACGAGTTCGTGCTCATCCTGCCTTCGGTGATGCCCGAGCAGGCACAGACCATCGCCGAACGAGCCATCGCCCTGTTCGCCCAGCACAGCTCGACGCTCAACGTGAAGGCCAAGCCCACCATGAGCGCCGGCATCGCCTCGCTCCAGCGTCACCGGCCTGAGTCGGCTGAGTCTCTCCTCCAGATGGCCGACGCCGCCCTCTACCAGGCCAAGTCCGCAGGCAAAGCCCGTGCCGCCATCCTGGCCACCGCCCTCGAACCGGCCGGGGTGTGAAATTGTCAGTAGCCAGGAGCCAGTAGTCAGTGGCCAGTGGTCAGTGGTCGAGTCGTGGCTCCTTTTGACTGTTCTGAGGATGCAACACAGACGGGCAGCGACGAACTGTTGACAAGTAGCCGCTGCTGTTCACGCGGCCTACCCTTATCCCATGCCGCGAACACGAAGGGATCAGGTCTACTTCATCCTGGGTGGCTTTTTCCTCACCAACGCCATCCTGGGCGAGCTCATCGGCGGGATGCTGTTCCAAGTGCCCGAACTGAGCCTCGGCGGCCTGCGCCTGAGCGGTGTGATTCTGTCCGTCGGCGTGATCCCTTGGCCTGTCGTCTTCATCACCACCGACCTGGTGAACGAGTACTTCGGCAAGGCCGGCGTCCGCCGCCTCACGTTCCTCACCGTCGGCATGATCCTCTACTGCTTCCTCGTGCTCTATGCGGCCATGGGCGTGCAGGCCTGGGAAAAGTCACCCGTCTCCAGTGAGGTCTTCCGGACCGTTTTTGGCCAGTCCATGTGGATCATCGCCGGCTCGCTCGCGGCGTTCCTCGTGAGCCAGTTGGTGGACGTGATGGTGTTCCTCGGCTTTCGCGGCTGGACCGGCGGACGCATGCTCTGGCTGCGAGCCACCGGCAGCACCGTCGTCAGCCAGGTCGTGGACACCTGCGTCGTCGGCTGGATCGCGTTCGTCCTGCCCGGCAAGCTCACCTTCGCCGAGTGGGTGCCCTTGGGCATCGGCAGCTACGCCTACAAGCTCGCCATCGCCATACTCATCACGCCGCTCATTTACCTCGGCCACTTCCTCATCGACCGCTACCTCGAACAGGACATGGACGCATCAACCACCGCCGCCGAGCCGACTTTCGGCCCCGAATCAGCCCCCTCCTGAAAGCCGAGGGGCCCACCACAGAGACGCCGAGGCGCAGAGAAAACGAGGTTGTCAGAAGGAGCTGTCAGCCATCAGCTCTCAGCTATCAGCCAGATGTCTGGCTCATACCCTACAACTGTCGCACTCTTCTGCCCCGAAAGGGGCAGGGGTCAGTAGCCGGGCGGCGTAAGCCCCCGGTGAGCGACGGAGTCACATCCAATCTAACCCTCCTATTTCATGGAGCCCCGACAGGGGCGACAGATACAACGCAACACCGAAACGCGCTTGTTCTCGCTGGCCAGCGCGTCGGAGGCTTCCGTTAATCGCCGATCGGATCGGACTGTCGCCCCTTCGCGGCTGACCATCGTCTGCTCACACTCGAACGGGGGCTGACGCCCCCGCCTACTGACTTCGGCCCGCATACGGGCCGGATATTTGGCTCAGAGCTCAGAGCTCACAGCTCGCAACTCGCGTCGTTGCTTCCCCTCCGCGTACCTTCCATCATATGATGCCCCACATGAACACCCGAATCCTCTTCGCGATGTGCCTCGCAGCGTGGTGTCGCCTGGCCGTTCCACCGGCCGTGGCCGCTGAGTTCATCGACACGCAGCCCGACACCTGGACGGCCACCGACGCTCTGGGGCGAACGCTCCCCGGCCACGAGGAGGTCGGCCCGGTGAGGCCGAACAAGTACGTTGGCATCTTCTACTTCCTGTGGCTCGGCCAGCACCACACCGACGGCCCGTACAACATCTCCGAAATTCTGACCACACAGCCCGACGCCATGGAGCGACCTACCACCAACCCGTGGGGACCGGAGTATCGCTTCCATCACTGGGGCGAGCCGCTGTTCGGCTATTACCGCAGCGATGACGCCTGGGTGTTGCGCAAACACGCGCAGATGCTCAGCGACGCAGGCGTGGACGTGGTCATCTTCGACGTCAGCAACCAGGAGACCTACCCCAAGGTCTACAAGAAGCTCTGTGCGGTCTGGATGCAGGTGCGCCAGGACGGCGGGCGCACGCCGCAGATCGCGTTCTTCGGATCGTTCGGCGACGACCGGCGAATCCTGCAGCGGCTGTGGGACGAGTTCTACAGCCGGAACGAATACACCGATCTGTGGTTCCACTGGAAGGGCAAGCCGCTGATCCTGGCCAAGCCCGAGCACGCCCCGCAACCCATGCGGGAAAGCTTCACGTTCCGCCCGCACGGCCCGGACTATTTCTCGCCGCCGACCGGTCCCAACCAGTGGCAGTGGCTGCAGATCTATCCTCAGCACGGCTACTACGACGAGCACGGCAACATCGAGGAAGTCTCGGTGAGCGTGGCCCAGAACGCCTCAGGCAAGCGGCTCTGCGCGTTCAGCGAGGAGAACACCTACGGCCGGAGCTGGCACGACGGGGCCAAGGACGAGCGGCCCGATGCCGTGCTCTACGGCCTGAACTTCGCCGAGCAGTGGAAGCGAGCCCTCGAGCTGGATCCATCGTTCATCTACATCACCGGCTGGAACGAGTGGATCGCATTGCGGCTGCCCGAGTTCTGGGGCGTGCGCAAGCCGGTGATGTTCGTCGATGCGTTCACGCAGGAGTACAGCCGCGACATCGAGCCCATGAAAGGCGGGCACTGGGACAACTATTACTACCAGATGATCGACGGCATCCGGCGGTTCAAGGGCGTGCGGCCCCCACCGCCGCCCGCCGAACGCACCACCATCGTCATCGACGGCGACTTTGCCGACTGGGCGAACGTGCAGCCCGACTACCGCGACGATCGCGGCGACGCCGCCCATCGTGATGAGCCGGCGTACGACAAACCCGGGCGTTACATCAACCGCACGGGCCGTAACGACTTTGTCCAGCTCAAAGTCGCGGCCGACGATGAGTCCGTGTACTTCTACGCGCGCACCGCCCAGCCCATCTCTCCGCACACCGACCCGCATTGGATGCTGCTGTTCATCGACGTGGACAACAACCCCCGAACCGGCTGGGAAGGCTTCGACTTCCGCGTGAACCGCGACTGCCCCAGCCCCCGGACATCATCCGTTCACCAAACCGGTGCGGACGGCGTATGGACGCCCGTCGGCACCGCCGTCCGGAGCGTCCGCGGCAACGAACTCGAGCTGGCCATCCCGCGATCTGTACTGAATCTGAGCGCGGATCAGCCCGCCCGGTTCAGCTTCAAGTGGGCTGACAACATCCAAAAGGACAACGACCCGATGGAGTTCACCATCAACGGCGACGCCGCCCCTAACGCCCGGTTCAAGTACGTATTCGCAGAAAAAGGACGCTGCAGATAACCGACATATGAACGTCACTTACTCCGTCTGCTCATCATGCCCTTGAACGGCCCGTTAATCTTGTAATCTTGCAATCTGTGGACCATATTCCTCAGTAACCGAGTGGGCCTACCACGCCGAGTTACTATCAACAGATTACAAGATTTGAAGACACGGCATTGTGTGGTTCAGCCCGCTCGAACGCGAAACCCTCCATATCTGATTTTCTCTGTGCCTCTGATCCTCCGTGGTTTAATTCCCCCGCCGGTGGCGAGCTTTGCTGATCGGGCGGCAGCGAGTAGATTGAAACGCATGAACGATGTACCGCAACCTGATGTGTTCCCCGCCCAGTGGCTGAAGTCGCTGGAGGCGTTGCCGCGACAGTTGACGGTCAACGTGGCCGGCTACTCGATCGCGGTTTCCGTCACCCGCGACGACCTCACAACGGCCTATCTGCCCGTGCTGCATCTGCTCACGGCCGCGCTGGGCGATCGCCGGCGGGTGGTTGCCGGCCTGGCCGGCATCCCCGGCAGCGGCAAATCGACGTTCACGGCCGTGCTCGCGGTTCTGGCCGACACGCTCCTGGGCATGGGCCGGCTGGTCGCGGTCGGCATGGACGGCTGGCATTGGCCCAACGCCGTGCTCGACGTGCGCACGACCACCGATGAAGCTGGCCGCACCATCCCGCTTCGGCAACGCAAGGGCGGCCCCGAAAGCTTCGACGTCAACGCCATCGCCGCCGCCGTGCGCGAGCTGCACGATCCGAGCCGTGTCGTCAGCCTGCCGGTCTACGACCGCCGGCTTCACGACCCCGTGCCCGACGGCGTCCACGTCGGCCCGGGAACGGCCATCGTCCTGCTCGAAGGCAACTTCCTCCTCGAAACCGCTTCGCCGTGGGACCAGGTCTCGTCGCAGTTGCAGCCCAAGCTCTTCCTGGAGCATGATCCCGCCGACGCCCGCCAGCGTGTGATCGCCCGCCACGTGCGCGGCGGCCTGAGCCCCGATGAGGCCGCCCGCAAGTTCGAACTCAACGACCGGCTCAACACCGACGTCGTACTCGCAACCGCCGGCAACGCCGATTACGTCGTGCGATTTCCGCGAACACGTTGAGAATCCGTCGCGCAAGCCAGCGCGAGCCGCTGGGTTTGACACAACCTGACGAGGAATAGGACAGCTCAGAGCCCACAAGGCGGGCGGGACGCCCGCCCCCGCCTTTATCGCCGCTCCGGCATGCCTTATCATCTGCCGATTCTCGGCCGGTGTGGAGGAGACCCTCTTGAACGAACCTGCGAACACGATCCTGTCCAACATCCGCGAATCCATCGACGCCCTCAGCGGTTTCATGTGGGGACCGTGGATGCTGGTGCTGCTCGTCGGGACACACGTGTTCCTGACCATCCGCCTGCGGGGCATCCAGCGATTCGTGCCCCGCGGCATCCGCTTGTCGCTTCAACGGTCCCGCGAAGGCGACGGCGAAATCAGCCACTACGGCGCGTTGGTCACCGCGTTGGCCGCCACCGTCGGCACGGGCAACATCGTGGGCGTATCCACCGCCATCGTCGGCGGCGGGCCCGGCGCCGTCTTCTGGATGTGGATCACCGGCGTGCTGGGCATCGCCACCAAGTACGGCGAAGCATTGCTCTCGGTCAAATATCGCGTGGTGGACGCCGAGGGACGCGTCAGCGGCGGCCCCATGTACGTGCTCGAGCGCGGCCTGGGCCTGCGCTGGCTGGGCATGCTCTTCGCCCTGTTCACCGCCGTGGCCGCCTTCGGCATCGGCAACATGACGCAGGCCAACTCGATCTCCAACATGCTCAAGCTCCACGACGTCTCGCCTGCCGTGAGCGGCTTGGTCATGGCAATCCTCGTCGCCATCGTGATCATCGGCGGCATCCGTTCAATCGCCCGGGTGTGCGAACTGCTCGTGCCGCTCATGGGCATCGTCTACGCCACCGGCTGCCTGGTTCTCCTGGTCATGCACGTCGAGCGTCTGCCGGACACCATCCGCCTCATTTTTGAAAGCGCCTTCAGCGGACACGCCGTCGCGGGGGGATTCGCCGGGGCGACCATCAAGGAGGCCATGCGTTACGGCGTCGCCCGTGGGCTGTTCTCCAACGAGTCCGGCCTGGGCAGTGCGCCCATCGTCGCCGCCGCCGCACAGACCCGCACCGCCGTGCGTCAGGCCCTGGTCTCCGCCACCGGCACCTTCTGGGATACCGTGGTCATCTGCCTCATGACCGGCTTGGTCGTCGTCAACTCCGGCGAGTGGACCACGCACGGTCTCGACGGGGCGCACCTGACCAACGCCGCCTTCAACTTCGGTGTGCCGGTTCCGGGGTTCGGCCGGCTGGGCACGGCGATCCTGACCATCGGCATGCTCACTTTCGTATTCTCCACCATCCTGGGCTGGTCGTACTACGGCGAGAAAGCGTGCGAATATCTGCTGGGCAGCCGAGCCATCTTCCCGTACCGCCTCCTGTGGGTGGGTGCGGTGATGCTCGGCTCGGTGGCGGAGCTCAACACCGTGTGGGCCTTCTCCGACATCGCCAACGCCCTCATGGCTTTGCCGAACCTTCTGTCGCTCCTGTTGCTGAGCGGCGTCATTGTCCAGGAAACACGAGAACATCTGTGGAACACGGACGGCACGAATTTGTGATGAAAGAGCTTTGAGCTGTGAGCTTTGAGCCAGGCAATACGCTGACGGTTCATAGCCGCCCGAAAGCGGTACCCGACAAGGACGAGAGCTTTAGACTTTCACACGTTCACACTTTTCCACGTTCCCACATTCTCACCCCCACCATGTGGATCCGCGACGAATACACCCCGACGCTGCACGAGATCGCCTGGCTGGCCTCGGAGGAAGGCCAAGCGGCGTGCGACGAAATGGCCGCCGGTCACCCCGCCGACACGCCCACGGCGATTTCCCGCTGGCGGGAGCGGCTGGATGCCGAACGGGTGACCGCCGCCTGGCGACAGGTTCTCTTGCGGCAGGCCGCTCGGACGAAGTTCTCGCGAGCCGACCGGATGATCTTCGACCGCATCGGTGTGGAGCAATCGACCGACGAGGTGGTCGCCACGCACAAGGCGCGTCGCTTCGCCGGCTGTGGCCGCATCGCCGATCTGTGCTGCGGCATCGGCGGCGACACGCTCGCCCTGGCCGCCCACGCTCCCGTGATTGCGGTGGACATCAGCGGGCCACGATCCGCCATGGCTGAACACAACGCGGGCGTGTACGGTCGGCGAGCCGAAGGCGTCATCGGCGACGTCGAACTGACGCATCCCGACGCCGACGCCGCCCATATCGATCCCGACCGCCGCCCCGTCGGCCGCCGCGAGCACGAGCTGGAGCACGGCTCGCCCGACCTGCGCGCCGTCGAGAAGCTCGTCGGCCGTTACGCCGGCGTCGCCATCAAGCTCTCGCCCGGGGCCGGTTTCGAACGGCTGCCTTTCCCGGCGGAGATTGAGCTCATCAGCCACCACGGGCAGTGCAAACAGGCCGTCGCCTGGACCGGCCGATTCATCACCGCGCATCGCCGAGCGACCGTCCTGCCTCAGGGCGAGAACATCTCAGCGGCGGACCAGCGAGAGCTGGTTTGGCCGCCGTCCCGCCCGGTCGAGCCTGGACTGTGGCTGCTCGAGCCGGACGCGGCCGTCATCCGGGCCAACCTCGTGGGCGTGCTCGCCCGACAGCTGGACGCCGCTCCGGTCGATCCGCACATCGCCTGGCTGGTTCGTGAACGGCCCGTCTCCACGCCGTTCGCCAACGCGTTCCGGGTGATCGACACGCTGGGGTTCAACGAGAAAAAGCTCCGGCCTTGGCTTGCCGGCCACAATGTGGGCAGCCTGGAGATCAAGACCCGCGGCGTGGCCTTCCAACCCGAGGACATCGTCCGGCGCCTCAAGCTCCGCGGCGACCGCCGCGCCGTCCTGCTGATCGCCCGGATCGGCGACAAACCGCTGGCCATCCTGGCCGAGCGGGCCTGAACGCCCGCCGCGGCCCCTGCTCGGGCGGCGGTTCGGCAGGCCTTTCCGGACCCGGCGGTGGCCTGCCGGTGTGGAACCCGGCTTGCAAGCCTGGCAGGAGGCCTGTATAGTAACGTGCTAGGAACAATGAGAGAGTAAGGATTTTGTCAGGTTCAGCATGGGCTGGACCCCGTCGCGATTGATGGGTCCGTTGCACGAAAGGTTAACTGGAAAGGTTGTCAATGGCGCTCGTAGTGGAACGCAAGTCGAAGTTGATTGAAGACTACCGTCAGCACGAGAAAGACACGGGCTCGCCTGAGGTCCAGATCGCTCTGTTGACCGAGCGGATCAACCAGTTAACCGAGCATCTCAAGACCCACAAGAAGGATCAGGCTTCCCGGCGCGGGCTGCTCAAGATGGTCGGGCAGCGTTCCAGCCTGCTGAAGTACCTGACTCGTCTGGATCGCGACCGCTATCAGAAGGTCATTCAGCGACTAGGCCTGCGGAAGTAGTCCCGGCTCCGCCGCTCGGCGGATCCGCTCTGCGTCACCCATCCACTGTCGCCTGTATCGGGATGTCCGCGTCACGTTGTTCGTCCATCCCGCCAACCTCGATTGCTCTCTCGTTCCGGACCGCATGAGTGCCTGACCGGCGACTCATGTGTTGCGCCGGTATTCGTCCGTCACCGCGGGCGGATCGACCGGCACCGGCGCGGTCACTCTTCTTCTGGCCCTGCCTGATCGGTGGCCGGGAGACCACTCGGATGCGAGAGCGAAACATTCTCTTGAAACGAAATCAATGTCGATGTGAGGCATCGTACGGACATATTGTTGGTTGAGGCTGTAGATTCATGGAAACGATCAAAGTAGAAGCACAAATTGGTGGCAGAACGCTCATTCTGGAGACCGGCAAGATCGCCAAGCAGGCCGACGGCGCGGTCATGGCCCGCTATGGCGACTGCGTCGTTCTGGGCACCGCGGTCCGGGCCGAACCCCGCGAAGGCATGGACTTTTTCCCGCTGACCGTCGATTACCGCGAAAAAACCTATGCCGCCGGCAAATTCCCGGGCGGCTTTTTCAAACGCGAAGGCCGGCCCACCAACAAGGAAATCCTCACCATGCGGATGATCGATCGGCCCATCCGCCCGCTGTTCCCCAAGGGATTCAGGGACGAGATTCAGATCCAGACCATGGTCCTGGCGGCGGACCCCAGCTTTGACGCGGACATCACGGCCATCGTGGCCGGCTCAGCCGCCCTGTCGATCAGCTCAGCCCCCTTCGAAGGCCCGGTGGGTGCGGTGCGGGTCGGTCGCGTGGACGGCGAGTTCATCATCAATCCCACGTATGAACAGTTGGAGAACTCCGAGTTCGACATGGTCCTGGCCGGTCACGCCGACGGCGTAAACATGATCGAGGTCGGTGCCATGGAGGTGCCCGAGCAGATCATCGCCGACGCGATCGCCGAAGGGTTCGAGGTGGTCAAGCAGATCTGTGCGGCTATCGCCGAGCTGCGCGAGAAGGTCAATAAGCCGCGCACCTGGACACCGCCTCCGCCGCTCGATGAGTTGAAGCAGAAGGTCCGCGACCTGGCCTACGACGAGCTCTGGAAGCGCCGCCAGATTGCCGGCAAGCTCGAGCGGCAAAACGCGATGAAGGAACTGTATGAGAGCGTGGTCGCTCAGCTCTGTCCCGAAGATGCCGAAGACTGTCCGTATGACAAGGTGCAGGTGACGGCAGTTCTTCACGACCTGGAAGAGGAAGTCTTCAACCGGCTGATCCTCGAAACAGGCAAGCGCACCGACGGCCGCGGCCCCACCGACCTGCGACCCATCTCGGCCGAAGTGTCCGTCCTCCCCCGTACGCATGGCTCGGCCCTGTTCACCCGCGGTGAGACGCAGGCTCTCGTGGTGACCACGCTTGGCACGACTCGCGACGAGCAGATCATTGACGGGCTGGCCGAAGAGTACAGCAAGAAATTCATGCTGCACTACAATTTCCCGCCCTTCTCGGTGGGTGAGGCCCGCAGGATCACGGGGCCGGGCCGCCGAGAGATCGGCCACGGGGCGTTGGCCGAGCGATCGCTGGAGGCCGTCCTGCCCTCGGCCGAAGAGTTCCCCTACACCATCCGCGTGGTGAGCGAGATCACCGAGTCCAACGGCTCGAGCTCCATGGCCTCGGTTTGCGGCGGCACGCTCTCGCTCATGGACGCAGGCGTACCTATAACTCAGCCTGTGGCAGGCATTTCCATCGGAAGCGTCCACGACGATAACAAGCGGGTTCTCCTCACCGACATCATCGGCGAGGAAGACCACTTCGGCGACATGGACTTCAAGGTGGCCGGCACGCAACGGGGCATCACCGGCATTCAGCTGGACTTGAAAGAGCGGCAAATCAGCCAGGAAACCATCGTCCAGGCCCTTGAGCAGGCCCGCCAGGCCCGCATTGAAATTCTGAAAAAGATGCTGGCGACACTAAAACGTCCGCGTCCCGAAATTAGCCCCTATGCGCCGCGTATCATTACGATTAAGATTAACCCGGAGAAAATCGGGGCGGTCATCGGACCGGGCGGCAAGGGGATTCGCCGCATCGAAGCCGAGAGCGGCGGTGCCACCATCGACATCGCCGACGACGGGACCGTCACGATCGGCAGCATCGGGATGGCCAGCGCCGAAGCCGCTCGCGATATGATCGAGATGATCGCAGAAGGCGTGAAGGTCGGGAAGATCTACGAAGGCCGTGTGTGCAGCATCAAGGATTTCGGCGCCTTCGTGGAGATCGCTCCCGGCCAGGACGGGCTCTGCCACATCAGCGAGCTGTCCAACGGGTACGTGAAGAATGTGAGCGATGTCGTCAAGGTAGGCGACGTCATTCGCGTCAAGGTGATCCTGATCGACGATCAGGGGCGGGTCAAGCTGAGCCGCAAGGCGGCCTTGGCCGAGGAAGGCGGCGAGGACGTCGTCGCCGAGCCTGCCGCCGAACAGCCCGAAGAGTCCCAGGGGAACGAGCGCTCCGAACGGAGCGACAGGGGCGATCGGGGTGGCCGAGGCGGGCGCCGCGAGCGATCGGGGCGAGGCCCGCGGAGCGATCGCGACCGGTCGGATCGTTCGAGAAGGCCGTGAGGCCGAAGCGGACGGCGGCAGCCGGTTGCCGCATTCGGCTCGCGTCAGCCATCTGACGCCGTCCGATGTTTGTGACCGCATCGCTCGAGTTGATATTGGGGAAGCGAACGCCTCGGCGTCCGGCGGCACGGTCCGCCGGCGCCGAAGCGGACCATAGAGCGTCAGCCGGATTACACCACGTCGCTGATGGGTTTATCTGAGTTCGGGTGCTCCAGACCCAGGCACTGGTTGACGCTATCGCCTGACGGCGCTAGAGCCGACCGTTCTTTTGCGCCGTTTCGCCGCAAGGCAGGGTCAAGGGGACACCCTCTGTACCGCGCCCAGTGCTGCCGTGGCAACACGCCAGCACTCGCCGGCGCCGGAGGCGTTATGATGGTCACCGGCACGGTCAAATGGTTCGACAGCAAGAAGGGGTTTGGGTTCCTCACCAAGGAGGGAACGGAAGGGGACATCTTCGTCCACTATACGAGCATCGAGGGTGAGGGCTTCCGCAGCCTGAAGGACGGCGAGACAGTCGAATTCGAACTGGTCAAGTCGGAGAAAGGCCTGCAGGCCCACCACGTTCGACGAACGAGCGCACACCCGGTCGGGAAGTGACTCCCGGCAGCTCTGGCCTGTTACTCGCGTCCGACGCAACCTGACGAGCGGCGAACCGGAGCTTGCGCCTTGCTCGGGGGTCGTGCCGTACCCGGGTCCGGACGGACCGAAGCGGTCACCGACTCTCGAGGTTTTTGGCTGCGGTCGCGGCGATATCCGCACATGTCCGTACCCCGGAGGGTCGGGGAGGGTTTTGCCCTGCCCGGAGAACTCTGGCCCGCTTTGGGGAACTCGCAACTATCCCTATAATGTGCTTCTTGGGTGCGTTGCCGGTACGGGCTGCGCCCTGTAAGTCCAGGTGCCATCGACGGCGATGAGTGAAACGGCTTTTATTCTGATCGTTGATACCGACCCCCACCATGCCGAGGTCCTGGCCGAGCGACTGCGTCCGGAGTTTCGCGCCTGTCGAGTCGCAACTTCCCGAGAAGAGGCGATCGACAGCCTTCGAACTCGCCAGCCCGACGTCATTGTGGTGGACGACGGGGCCGAAGCGGACGGCGCCCCCGTCGAGCGTCTGCTTCAGGAGACCGCCCGCCTGGCGCCCGATGCCCAGGTTGTATTGATTGCCGGCGACTCGGAGCGGGCACGCAGACTCTCCCACAGCCATGCCCACCGGGTCCATGTCCTGAGCCACTCGGGCAAGCCGGTGGACGTCGAGCGCATCGGCGAGATGGTCGCGCGAGCCGTCCGCCAGGCCCGTCGCAACCGGGAAAGCCGCGCCCTGGCCGAGCAGAGCGAGCGGGCCGTCGAGTTCGACGGCATCATCACCGCCAACCCCCAAATGCTGCGGATCATCAACATGATCCGCCGCATCGCCGACAGCAAGCTCACCGTGCTCATTCTCGGCGAGTCGGGCACGGGCAAGGAACTGGCCGCCTCGGCCATCCACCGCCATTCGCCCCGGGCCCACAAACCCTACCGGGCGATCAACTGTGCCGGGCTGAACGAGAACCTTCTGGAAAGCGAGTTGTTCGGCCACGTGAAGGGCGCCTTCACGGGTGCGGTTGCCGATCGCAAGGGCCTGTTCGAAGTGGTCGACGGCGGCACGTTGTTCCTTGACGAAGTGGGCGACATGCCGCTGCCCATGCAGGCCAAGCTCCTGCGCACGCTCGAGAACGGGGAGATTCTGCCGGTCGGCAGCACCGAGATCCGGCGAGTCGATGTGCGCGTGGTCGCCGCCACTCGGCAGGATCTCCGCGCCATGGTGGACAAGGGCCAGTTCCGAGACGACCTGTTCTATCGACTCAACCAGGCTACGCTTCGGCTGCCCGCCCTGCGGGAACGGCGGGAGGATATCCCCCTGCTCATCAGCCATTTCATCAAGCGGGCCAGCGAAGTCCACGGCAAGTCGGTCACCTCCATCACGCCTGAGGCAGTCCGGCGTCTGAGCAGTCAGCAGTGGCCGGGCAATATTCGCGAACTCCGCAGCGTGATCGATCAGATGGTGGTTCTGGCCGACAAGCCGGAACTGGACATCGAGGACTTGCCCGACCATGTCCGCGGCAGTACCGAGATTGTCCTGGCCGGCAGCCCCACCACCGCTGGACTGACCATGGAGCAGTTGGAGAAGATCCACATCTCCAACACGCTCAAACTCACCGGGGGCAACCGCGAGAAGACGGCCAAGATGCTGGGCATCGGTGCACGAACCCTCTATCGCAAGCTTCGCGAGTACGGTCTCTGAACCGAAACCGGCAGGTGTCAATCCACTGTTCACGACGCAGCCAGCGGTTATTCTCGGACCTGTTGTCCGGGCTGCGCCGGGCCGATCCGGCGCCGGCCACCGATGACGATGTCGTCGTAGCCGCCCCTTCACAACGTCCGCGTTTGCCGCTCGGCACGCTTGCGAGGTACACGTGGTTTGGCGTAAGATCACGCCGCCCGCCTGACGGAGCCCGCTCGCTCTGGCGCGGCGGGGCGATGAGCGAACCACAGCCGACCTTTGGCGAGCAACCGACCTGGAGGACTCTCCCAGATGAGCATTCGACCTCTGCCATACGCAGGATGGGCGGGCGCGCTGATCCTCGCCTTTTCGAGCCTGAGTTGTGATGCGCTGAACCCGGCGCTGGTCGGGGATCTGGGCGGAGACGCCGGCTCGGTCGGCCGGGGGCCGACCGGGAGCGTCGTTCTCGTCTTGAACAACCAAACCTCCCAGGAACTGGCCCTCCAATTCGACGTCAAGTACACCCGAGCGGGCGAGGCCACCACGACGCAGGAAGCCGAGTTCACTGCCCCGGCCGGCGGCTGGTGGACGATGACGCTCGACTGCGATACCTCTGCCGTTATTTTGAAGCAGGTCGCCCCCGTTGGAGGTGACGACGGGATTCCCGTGGCGGTCAACGAGTTCCGGCGTCCCGCGCTTCAATGCGGGTCGGTGATCTTTGTCAACGTTCCTCTGTTGGGGTCCCCGACGGCCGATCTTCTGCCCTGACTCGGACGCAGTCGTCCTGCAAGGATAAGGAAACTCGCATGAGCACGTTGTTCCCGCGTAAAAAGCGATCCACTGCACTCGAGATCCTGACCTGCATCACCGTCGGGGTCCTGGCCGGACTGTCCGGGTGCTTCAACCCGGCTTTCGTCAACCAACTCGCCGGCGGCAGCGTGGTGCCCATCGCGCCGGGCGACACTCCGTTTATTCACGTCCTGGTCATCAACGCCACGCAAAACTCGACGGTGGGCATGCAGTTCGGATGGACGCCTTTGACCCAGGGAAGAAATACCGCCGAGTACACCGGCATCGCCCCCGAGCAGCAGATCGGGTTCCTGCTCCCCTGCCCCGTCGAGCAGATCGGCCTGGGGAATCCGAACGATCTGACCCAGCCGGCAGTGGTAGTCACCACTGAGGGCGGCGCCGTGAGCATTCCGGCCAGCGCATTCCCGCTCATCCTGCAGCGCGGGCGCGATTTTGACTGCGGCGACACGGTAGTCTTCACCGTCATCGACTCCCGCAGCAACGGCTATGGCGTCGAGATTCTACCCGGACGAGTCCGGGGCAGCGGGCAAACCGGCCCGTTCTCCGGACCGGACACATACGAGATCGTCGAGCTGCTGCTTCTGGGCACCGGTCTGCCGCCGACGCCCGTTCCGTAATCTCCAAGCTGTGCACAGAAATGATTGACCACAGAGGGCACAGAGGTGAGCAGATGGAAGCAGCCTCTGTGCCCTCTGTGTGCTCTGTGGCTCTTCTGAAGCTATGAGCTATGATCCAGACAGCTGGCTGATAGCTGAGAGCCAAAAGCTGACAGCTGCCCCCACAGTCCTTCTCGCCAGTCGTGATGAAATAATAACGGCACGGTCGGCCGCGGCAATGCACCGCGTCAGACCGTGCCATTTGGTTTTTGCCGAATCACGTTCGCCCGACTACTCGTCCGCCATACCGGTCGGCAGGCCTCCCAGGCCGCAATTCACGGCCGACGCGGGGATGGTCTCGCTCAACGTGGGCGGTTCGTCATCCTCATCCGTACCGCCCCCGCCGCCACCGTCCGGCTTCACGGCAGCGCCGATGTAGACAATCCGTTGGCGACAAGCGTCGGGAACCGGCGTGATCGTCAGCTCCACCCGGGTGGCGACCCCGGGAAGGATCACCTGGACGAGAACGGTTGGGGCGTCGCACGGCACGGCGAAGCTGGCCGCGCTGCACGGCGAGATCGACCGAGTGCTGGCCAGCCCTCCCTCCGGCGTGACCACAACGTTGTGCACCGTGTCCGCGTCGGTGTTGACGACCAGGAGCGAGAATTCCCCTTCTCGCGGCACGGTGCCAGGCACGAAGCCCGCGACGCCGGCCGTCAATTGCCCACCTCCAATCCCACTGGTCGGAAACGGGCCGAAGCCGATCTCCGAGACACCGGCGCAGCCGGCCATCCCGACCAGGGCCAGACAGCTCACCACAGCAGCGAATCTCATGATTACCTCCATCTCGCGTCAGCGCGGACACGTGCGAGAGCAGTATATCTTGCACCGAGTGTTCTTGGAAAGACGAAGGCTCGGCGAGTCGAGAAGCGAAGCGAGCGGTGATCAGGGCGTCATAAGCGGCGTTGGTCAGGACGCGGGTTCCGGCGCACAACAAGCCGCCTGCCGACGACGGCTCGCTTCGGAGCGAAGCGACCGACCGGGCACTGGCGGATGCGCCAGCGTGACCCACGCCCGCCGGTCGGATTTGACGATCCGAAATGGTCGGAAGGAACAGAGGTCGCCCAGAAGTATCAGCGTCGCCACGGATGCATCCCGGCCGGCCCGCCAGAAGCTCGCCGGCGCGAGGATCCGATCGTTCCAGTCCCTGCGGATGCGTTCGACCGCCCCGGCTCCACCCAGTGGAATGCTGTGGACCTCCTGTACCCGAACCGCCGCACAGATGGGTCCGCTAACCTCCTTGAGCCAGAGCAGATCCCCTGGCTGCACCATGCCGTTCGGAGCCATCCCCTTTCGGCCCAACCGGCACTCGACGGTTTTCCGCCCCATCACGATCTGCGTGAGGTAGGCTTGGTGCAGAACGGCCAGATGATGCCGCATGACGGGCTCCCGCAGGGGAAGATCAGGGCTGCTCGGCAGTTAGGCGCGGAATTGTACCGCAGGCCCTTCATTTCAGCACTAGTTTTTGCGTATTCTGGGCGATAAAATTATACTGAAAGTCAGGGTGCGGGCGTGCCCCCCGTAGAGGCTTTACTTTTTCCGGTGAGTTACGATGGCAGTCAGACACCACATCAAGATGCTCGTGATCGACGATGACCCGCAGGTATGTAAGACCGTGGGGACCATCCTTCAGGAGCACGGATACCAGGTCGAAACGTTCACCCAGCCGCGACAGGGTTTGCAGGCGGTTCGCAAGACGCCGTTCGACATCGCGCTGGTTGACATCAAGATGCCTGACCTGAGCGGCCTGGAGGTGGTTGAGAAGATCAAGGCGGAGGATCCGCGGATTGCCATCCTGGTGATGACCGCTTACCCGGACGTGCAGACCGCCGCCGAGACCATGCGTCTGGGGGCGCGGGACTACATCACCAAGCCGTTCCGCGAAGAGCAACTGCTCGCCGCCGTCGAACGGATGGCCCAGGAGATGGGCCTGATTTACACGAACGAGCAGGAACTCAACCGGCTCATTGGCCAGCGCATTCGGCAGGAACGACTCAAGCAGAGCCTGACGTTGCGGCAACTGTCGGAGCGATCGGAGCTGACGACGTCACAGTTGTCGCAGGTTGAGCTGGGGAAAAACGCGGCCAGTGTCTGGGCGTTGGCCCGGATCAGCGGATCGTTGGGCAAGCAGCTCTGCGAACTGCTCGACGGCCTGTGATCGGGCTGCATGCGGCGCGCACGCCGCGACCGTCTGTTGAGTGCAAGGAGCCGACCGCCTAGACTACTGTCTCATGAGTGACCAAGTGCAATCCCCCACTGTGATCGGGATCGACTTTGCCCGGCAACTGGCCCGCTTGGCCGCCGAGAACCGCGCCGAAGACGTCGTCATTCTGGACCTGCGCCAGTTGTCGGCGATCGCGGATTTTTTCGTGATCGCCACGGGCACGTCCGACCGGCAGATGCGGGCCATCGCGGACAAGGTCGAGGAATACGGCGAATCGGTCGGGCAGCGCGTATACGGACGCAGCGGCTACGAGAACGCGACGTGGGTGCTCGTCGATTACGTGGACGTCGTGTTGCATCTGTTCGACGCCGAACGCCGCCAGTATTACGACCTGGAACTGCTGTGGGGCGACGCCCCGCGCGTCAATTGGCAGGAGACATCGGGTGAGCCGGGCCCAAACGGGCCAGCTCACCAGGATGCCACGGCACGACCGTAACCCAAGATTCACCATTGCGAGCGGCGCGGGTTTCACCACACAGAGTCATAGAGGCGACAGTTCTTGTCGGAAAGTGCTGTCAGCTGGATGTCCGGCCATAGTCCACAGCTCAAAGCTCACAGCCCTTGTCAACGAGACAACAAGCTCCGGAGTCATCAGACAGGGGGCGGGTTCATCTCCGACTGAGATGCTGCGCATCCGTGAATGCGTTTGCATATCGCCTCGCCCGGTACAAGCCAAATCTCGCAAACTGTTGCCATTCCGGATCATGTGACACGCTCCGCAACAGCAAGTCAGCGACAGTCATTCCGCGATTCAACCGTCATTCTTAATTCAGATTTCGCGTTTTTTTCGCTTGCAAGCCCCTGCAACCGGAGTTAGAGTACGCGGGTCGAAACGGCCACACTCATCTCGGGCCGTCCAACGACCCGTTCTGTTGTTCTCGAGATTAGGAAGGCGGAAGGAACGCGCAGGGGAAGAGGCGCTCGCAAGGGATGGGGAAGATGCGCAGGTCAGGGAAGGTGTGAAAGTCGCGGACAACTTCTTTCGCCGTTACCCCAAGGCCTGTACACCGGAAAGGACATGCGTCTTACGAGGCGCATGTCCTTTCTATTTGAGCAGCGTAATTGAGCGGCCGTCTACGGATTGCGGTCGTGGCGAACGAGGTGCCGCCCGCGCCGAGTGTTGGGACGGCGCATGGGCGCGTCGCCGCGACGGGCGAGTTCCTCGTCCGAGGCCATCACGTCCTGATCGGGGTAGTACATCTGCAACGCCCGACGGCAGGCGGCGCGATAGTACTGGCTCATGTTCGACCAATCGAAATGCTCGGCGTGGCTTTCCACCCGGTTGCGCTGCGCGATCCGCTCGCGCCGCGACATGCGAGTGAGTGCGTAGAGCCAACTTGTGACCTGCGCGGTGGTGGATGCGAAGGTCGCCCCCCGCCGGCGGGCGACGAAGATCCCGTTGTCGTCATGATCGGGGAAGTGGCTCATCACGTACGCGCCGAAGCCGCTCAGGTCGCTGGTGATCGCCGGAATGCCGCGAATCACACACTCCATGGGTGTGTAACCCCACGGCTCGTAGTACGACGGGAACACCCCCAAGTTGCAGCCGCGCACAAACTGGTCGTATTCCAGACCCAGCACGGGACTGGTCGAGGTGATGAACTGCGGGTGGAAGACCACTTTGACGGGGTCGTCCGGCCAGTTGAGCAGGTTGCGATGCCGCAGGTGATTGAGCACCTGGTCGTTGGCGTCGTCTACCAGATCGTGCGTGACGATGGTGGGCGGCGGCCCCTGCCGCCAGGCGTATCCCATGCGCTTGATCCGCACCATGGAGAACTCGTCAATGAGGTCTTCCAACGTAGGCATGCGGCCGTGAGCGACCGCTCGAAACAGCCGCCGCCCCATGTCCTCGCGGATGTTCATGCACGTGTCGCGCAATTCGTGGAACATCGCCTGGCGATTCAGCGTGGTGACGTTCAACGCCCGATACGGCGCGGGGGCAATGATGAAGCAGACGACGGTCATGCCCTGCGGGTCGGCCTTGAGCCGCTGATTCAACTGGTACAGCGCCTCGATTACCACGTCGAAGCCTTTGTTGCGATACTCGTAGCGTCCCGCGGTGAAGATGTAGAGCGTACGGTCCAGGTCGAACGTGTAGCTGGGGAAGAAATGCCCCATCACGAATTCGTGAATCAGTTCCTTGTTCTCGCGGTGCAGATTCTGGAACTGATACGGAGCGGCGAAGCGCTCGACGTTCAGACCGTTGGGCGTGAGCACGTCGGGCTTGCGGCCCAGGAACTGCTCGGCTTCCAGCGCGGTGATGCCCGAGACAGTGGTGAAGATGTCGCAGGCATGCGCGGCGGCCTTCTCAATCTGGAACCGGCCGTAGATTTGATGCTCGCGGGCGACGGCCTCGCCGTCAATGCCGGGCAACCAGTCGTACAGGTCCACGTTGGCGGCGCTGAGACTGCGCCCGACCAGCGTCGCGTGCGTGGTGAAGACGAGCGGGATTTTGGCCTGACGATGCTTCAGCCGAGGGATGGCCACCGCGGCCTGCCACTCGTGGAAGTGGGCGAGCATAGGCTGGTTGCCGGCCCGCTCACGAACGTACACCAGCAGATCGGCCACGATGTTCCCGAATGCGACGTACTCTTCGACCTGCCAGTCACCGTCGGGGACGGTGATGCCGTGATCCTTCCAGAGGTAATACTTCCACTCCCCCAGCTTGTGCCAGGCGGAGCGAACGTTGATGAGGATCACGCGGGGCCGGCCGGTGATCAGCCAACGACCGGTGTGGACTTCCACCCCGCTATGCCGCAGTTGCTCGACCGCTTCGCCGACGATACCGTTTAACGGCGCGGGCTCGAACTCGATGCGAGCGGCCGCTTCGTGATAAGGTCCGATAAGAACGTAATTGTCGCCCCAGCGCGTGACGGCCGCCGGAGCCTTGCTTCGCAGCACGGTATAGATGCCGCCCGTCTGCGAACACACTTCCCAAGCCGCTTCAAACAACAGCGGGTTGGTGCTGGGCTCCTGGACCGCAGCAACTTGTTCGTTGAGCAGATTGCGCCCGTTGTCCGTCGGTGAGGTCTCGCTCATCCTGGGCCTCGTAGCATGCAAAAAACTTCTTACCCCGCCGGACAATGCGAGTGGTGAGCGTACTCGCCGGCGCAGCCGTTGTAAAGACCCTTTTTACCCCATGGACAACAATTCGGCACTATCTTCCGGCGCATCGTTCGACACCGACATGCAAGACGCCGTCGGCCCGCGATGAAACACCCAGGCCGCGCAAATATTGCCGATATGTGGATCCGGTGAACGCGGCCTGTACAAACTCTCGCGCACTCACGCGGCATCGCTTTCGTTGCCCAATGATAGTCCGCGGCCGGGACGATTCGTATCGTTTGAAGTGTGTCCGGTGTGATTAAGGTTGTCCGCCAACCTGGAGGAAGGCCCGGAATAAAGGACCGCCCGGCCGATCGAACGGCACGGGCGGTCTTGCATTTCATGGAATCGACGGGACGGGCTCGTCAGTCGTCCACGACCCGCGTTTGCGGCTCCGGCCGCACGAGACTGGTTCACCACCACTCGCTCGCATTGCGGTACTCCCGGCGGAGGAACTGCTCGGCGCGGGAGTTGTTCGGAATGCGCATGTGCTCTGCGTCCCATTCGATGCGGCTGCCGCTGCGATAGGCGACGTTGCCCAGCAACACGGTCTCGGTCAGTGCGCCGGAGTACTCGAAGTTGCACAGCGTGGGCGTGCCCTCCTTGCAAGCCTTGATCCACTCGGCGTGATGACCGATGGACTCGGGAATGAACGGCTCCGGCGGCTGGAAACCGGCGAATTCCTTCTCGGGCAGGAGCTGGTACCGGCCGTAGTCGGCGGCGAGCATGCCCTTGTCACCAATGAACAGCAGGCCATCCCCCCAGTTCGGCATCACGCCCTCGACGTATTTGTCCGGGTGCTTCGAGCCGACGGACCAGGTCAACTTGACCGGCGGCTGCTTTCCGCGAGCGGGATACTCGTACCGCACGGTCAACTTCGCCGGTGCGGACTCGGGATCAACGGGCGGGCCCTCGGCTTCGATGACCACCGGGTGCCGCAAGTCCAGTGCCCAGTGGGCCAGGTCCATGTAGTGGCAGGCCATGTCGGTGTGGGCGCCCCCACCGAAATCCCACCAACCCCGCCAGGCGGCCGGCGCGTATGCCGGATGATACGGCCGTTCGGGCGCCGGCCCCAGCCACAGATCCCAGTGCAGCCCTTCGGGCACGGGCGGCGTGTCGGTCGGCCGCTTCCCGCCCGACCAGACCCTCGAACACCACACGAGCACTTCGCGAACCGTTCCGATCGCGCCGGTCTGAATCAGTTCCACCACCCGGCGATAGTTGCTGCCGGCGTGAATCTGCGTGCCCATCTGCGTCGCGAGCTTGGTCTTACGGGCCATTTCGATGAGCTGCCGGGCCTCCCAGACCGAGTGCGTCAGCGGCTTTTCACAGTAGACGTGCTTGCCCAGGCGCATGGCGGCCATGGTGGCCACGGCATGCGTGTGATCGGGCGTGGCGATCAACACCGCGTCGATATCCTTGTGTCGTTCGTCAAGCATGCGGCGGAAATCGACGTAAAAGCTCGCCTCAGGTACGCGGGCCCGCGCCTTGGCCGATCGCTTCTCATCCACGTCGCACAAAGCGACGATGGCCTGGTTGGTTCCGATCAGTTGCTCGAGGTTCCAGTTTCCTTGACCGCAGACACCGATCACCGCAATGCCGAGCTTCTCGTTGGCCGACAGCTTGGCATTACCCCACACTCGGCGTCCCGACCACAACCCTGCCGCGGCCAGCGCGGAGGTCTTCAGAAAATCACGACGCGTCCTGCATTTTGACACACGAACCCCCTTGGAATTCTTCATGTACGACAACCCTTGGCCGGGTCAGGAAAAACACCACGCCATCCGGCCGGACATGGCCTTGGTGAACATCCGCCAGTGGCCGATGAAGCTGAATATAGCCAGGCCAATCGCCCCCACAAGGCAGCCCAGCATGGCCAGCTGGAATATGCCGGCCGAAAAGTTCCCCTTCAACCCAAATTGCACGACATACCCGGCTGCGGCCACAGTAAAACCCAAACCCAGCAGGCCGGCGATCGCCAGGTTCACGCGGCGCAGGTCCCGGCGATCGCCGCGACGATCGATCTCACGAAAATAGAGACAAATCAGCATCGGACTCAGCCAGAGAGGCGCGCACATCTGCAGGTAGGTAACCACTGCTAACGACCCCACAACGAACTACGGACGATGGCCAACGGACAGCGGGGCTCAATGCATGTCGGTCTCGCACGTTCCGATGCCGGGCCGGTAATAGTTGAACTGCACGTTGGGATGATCCGCCAACAGCGACATGGGCACCGACGCGTCGGGGATCCGCTTGGAAATCATGAATGCAGTCAGGCGGATGCCGAACGCGTTGTCGTGCCAACCAGGATGCCAGATGGACACGCGGCCGGCCTGCCAGGTTTCGACCGGCCCGACGGTGATGGCCTGCGACGGCACGAGCGGAATGTTGCCCCCGCCGCTGGTGCGAGCGTTCTGCACGAGCGTGAGCGGATGGAGATCGACCACTCGCGTCGCTAGCTGCCGGTACTCCTCCGGCGAAGGGGGATTGTCCACGTACTTGCCTTCTCGCTTGGGTGGATCGTTGAACGCCCAGTGCTTGATCTCACCTTGGCCGCCCTGCATGATCGCGCAACGGGCCTTGCGCCAGCTGTTCTTGTACTCGGTGGGATCCGCGGCCGGGAAATGCAGGTTGGCCTCCGGCATGCGCAGATCGGGCCGAATGCGGTTGAAGCACAGCTCCTTGTCGGTGCGAGCGAACGACAACGGATGGCTCTCGGGCACTTCCTTGCCGTCGAGATACCACTCGTCCATGCCCCAGAAGTGAGCGTGCTTGAGATCGAGCTCCAGTGCGTTGACCAGCCGTGCCACCAACGGAAGTTGCTCCGTCGGGCCGATGGGGCCGCAGATGCCGACCGGCTCATCCGGTGTGGCCTGCTTCCACGCCTCGATGTATTCCAACGCCTCGGCCAACCAGAAGTCCTCGAGCGAGTCGTACATCACGACGCGAAAGCCGTCGCGCGACAGGTTTTCGATATCCTTGGCAGTGAGACGAGCGACTTCCTCGAGCAATTCCTTGGGCAACGTGGTGTAATCCCACCAGTCCGGCGCGATCTTGCTCAGCGGTCGAGCCATGGCATGTCCTCCGGTCGAGAAGGTAGAGGTTCCGGTTTAGCCTGACAGGATATGCCAAAGCTTTTGCAATGACAATCAGTCGATCAACCGGCCGAAATTCTGTCGATCGTCCGGATGTGAGACCGAGTCGCTCACCGCCGGTCGGGATCGAAAAGACCGTTGTAATACCGGTTATCGCCCGGACCGCCTCTGTGCCGGCCGTCCAGTACGTTCAGCGCCATGGCTTCGGCGTGGCCGTCGGCGAATGAAGCGTTGACCTTGCCTATATGGCGATCATCCGGACGGCTGCGGACGTTCTCCTCCTCTTCCGGCTCGGTGCCGCCTTCATACCACATGTTGTCTCTGGCGGGATCGTTTCCAGACCGGCTGCCCCGCGAGCCGAGGTCGCGGCTTCCGAGAGGCGGATCGATCACGTACACAGCCGCACTGCCCTGTCCGGGTTCGCGGTTTGGATCGCCTTGCCGCGAACCGCGCGTGTCCGCGACCGCCAGCGTCTGGCCGGGCACACGGATGTCGGAAACACTGGCGTGAAACGGCTGAGCCCACTCAGGGAGCGCCTGCCCGCCGGTCTTGACCCGCGAGTTGCCCAGGTACTGGAAGTTGTATCCGTAGCCGCCGTGATACCGCGTGGCCGGCGTCACCGCGCCGGTCGTCGGATCCACGGTATGCGCGAAAGGCTTCTTGAAATCCTGCTTCTGCCGATCGGTCAGACCGGGGCAAAGATAGACCTTGGTCTCGCGCATGTAGCGGTGTAGGTAATCCGGCCACCGCGTCCGTGGCACCACGCTCGAAAGCGAGGAATGCTCCGGGTAGCGGTCCTTGTTATTGAGAACGTACCCACACAAGCCGATCCCGATCTGCTTCTGGTTGCTCAGGCACACGGAGGCCTGAGCCTGCCGTCTCGCCGCGACCAGCGCGGGCAGCAGGATCGCCACCAGCAATGCGATGATCGAGACCACGACCAGCACTTCAATCAACGTGAACGCGGATGCCCGCTCGATACCGGCAGCGGCGTTCACGACTCGTCCATTGGCATGTCTTCCACTTCGCGCCATTGTCGTAGCTCCTGAACAAAAGCACCACATATAGAGACTGAGACTCATTCGCTTTAGAGCGGATTATAGCCAATTGAGACTGGATCTCAACTACGAGTCCGCCGAGTGCAACGAAAATTGCCCAAGACTATGATTTGACGTGATTTAGGATCGATTGGCCCGGCACTCGCTAGGACGCCAGCGGCCGGGATTCTCAAGCAGAGCGCAGGTGCCCAGAGCGCGTACGAGCGGACGCGGGCGCCAAACGTGGCGTCAGGCGGACCAGCGGAGGAGTTGCAGCACGGCCAGGCCGGCCCGGCTCAGCCCGATCTGGGAGAGCTCATCCGGACGTAACCAGCGCGCCGGCGGGCCGGCGGAAGCAGAGCCGGACGACTTCGGACCTGTCCGAGCCGAGCGTTTACCAGTTCGCGGACCGGTGGAGACTCCGTATGAGGCCGTCGCGGGCAAGGCCGCCGAAGCCGCCCTCCCCTCATAAACGTGGAACAAGACAGTTCGATGCGTCAGTTGCCGAGTGGCCGTCCCAGCCTCGGCGTCTTTTATTCGGCACTTCGGGGGAAGGCGTTCCCGCAGCCGCCGCAGGCCGTCGCCGGCCGTCTCGCCGGCAGCGAGCGGCTCGCTCGGCAGTTCCCACAGACCCGCCCAGAGCCCGGTCAGGGGCCGTTGAACGAAGAGCATTCGGCCGCCATGACGAATCGCCGCGACCACGTACTCCACGGACCTGACCGTGGCTCGACGAGCCGGCGGTGGGATGCGGTCGACCAGACCGCGCTCATGCCCTCGGCAATCCGCGCGAAGCGGGCACTCGTCACAGTCCGGGATTCCCGGCCGGCACACGGTTGCCCCCAACTCCATGAGGGCTTGGTTGAAGTCCCCGCATCGTGACCGGGGCAGCAACTGCTCGGCAACGGACCAGAGTTGTTCGCGCAACGCGGGCCGCTTGGGATCATCCTCCAAGGCGAGCAACCGCATGAGCACCCGCACGACATTCCCGTCGAGAACGGCAGCCCGCCGACCGTAGGCAATCGAAGCGATCGCTCCGGCGGTGTAACGACCAATGCCGGGTAACGACATCAATTGATGGACGTGGGAGGGCACCACCCCGCCGTGGTGCTCGACGATCGCCCGGGCGGCCGCGTGAAGGTGCCGGGCCCGGCTGTAATAGCCCAGGCCCGACCACAACGCCAGGACCTCGTCCAGGTCGGCCCGGGCCAGATCGGCGACCGTGGGGAATCGGGCAATGAATCGCTCGTAGTAACCGATGACTGTTGCGACCTGTGTCTGCTGGAGCATGAGCTCGGCCAGCATCTGGGCGTACGCGTCGCCGGCCCGGCGCCGCCAGGGCAGATCCCGCTTGTGACCGTCGTACCAGGCGAGCAAACGCCGCCGGATTCGTGACCGCGAGGAACTGTCCGGGGGTATCACCGGACGCCGTACTTCGTTTCGCATGCTCCTCTTCCTGATGGGGATCGAGGCTTCAATCTTGACTGCCCATTTGCCTCGCCGAAAACATTCACCAGGTCAAGGCTCGGCGGCGGCGCGATTTGGGGCGGCTCGCTTGAGCTTTACCCAGCGATACAATAGACTGCGGTGCCTGCCGGGAACCACAAGGAGCCTTGCCGGGAACCACGGGGGAACCTTGCCGGGGACCATGCGGAGTACGGTTGGAGGCGGTTTTCGTTCGGCGTGGAGCACGAGCAGAGACTGATGGAATCATACATACCTTTATTCGGAAGTGCTCATGCTTCGCTTTGCGGTTGACGAAAACGGCGACGCCACCCGGGAGATCTCGCTCGCCGGTGCTTACTTGATTGGCAGTGACGGGGTCCCCCTGCGCGCCGAGATTGAGTACAAGGACTCTGTGTTGACCTGCCAGAAACGGGCGGAAGGGCCGGCCGGTCTGGCGATCCTGTGGCCGGTTCCGGGTTGCGGCAACCTCATGCTCGAGACGTCGCGCCTGGTCGAGCGGGAACGAACGTACAACCTGCCCCTCGAACTGGTCCGCGGCCGGCTCATGCGCATGAGCCAGAAACGGGAGGACTGGGGTCTGTTCGACTTCGACGGGTTCCAGCCGGTGGCCGCCGAGATCGACAAGGCCCGCGACCTTTTCGTCGAAGCCGTCAAGATGGAAGACTTCTCCGAGCAGTTCCGCACGGCGGAGAAGGCCCTGCAACTGGCGATCATCGCCGGCGAAAAGCTCAGCCAGTTCCACGCCGACATCTTCCTGACCCGCCGCAAGCAGAACCACGCGTTCTCGCGACGGACGATCGGCTGCACGCTGGACCCGCGGAACACGTCCGAGGTGTATCGTCAGTTGCTCAAAGACGGGTTCGACTACGCCCACCTGCCGATTTCATGGCGTCTGCTCGAGCCCAAGCAGCAGGAATACAACTGGCGGCTGTTCGATACGTGGATCGAGTGGTTGACCCGCAACCGGATCCCCATCCACGCCGGTCCGCTCGTAAACTTCCAGGAAAGCCAGTTGCCCGACTGGCTGGCTATGTACGAGACCGACTTCGAGACCGTCCGCAACCTGATCTTCGATCACGTGCGGCGAGTCGTCGAGCGCTACGGCAATTACGTCTTTCACTGGGACGTGATAAGCGGTGTCCATTCGGACAACACCTTCAACTTCACGTTTGAGCAGTTGATGGAAATCACGCGGGTGAGCACGGCCATGGTCAAGCAATTGGCTCCGCGGGCTCATGCCGTCATCAACATCACCGCCCCCTGGGGTGAGTACTACGCCCGCAACCAGCGGACCATTCCGCCCATGCTCTACGCGGACATGGTGGTGCAGAGTGGCGTGAGCTTCGACGGGCTGGGCGCTCAGATTCTCTTCGGAGCTGCCGCCGACGGCATGTACGTCCGCGACATGTTCCAGGTGTCCGAAAAGCTCGATCGGCTGGGCAACTTCGGCAAACCCGTGCACCTGACGGCCGTTCAGGTGCCCTCGTCCTCCCCCACCGACCGGCCGATCAGCAGCATCGGCGGTTCGTGGCGCAAGCCCTGGGACGAGAGCGTGCAGGCGCACTGGATCAAGGAGTTCACCTCCATCGCGCTGAGCAAGCCGTTCGTCGAAAGCGTCACCTGGAGCGAACTGGTCGATCAGCCGGAGAATTCGTTGATTCCCTCGGGCGGGCTGCTGTACCCGGATTTGACGCCCAAGCTGGGGTACAAGACGCTTGCGGCCATTCGGACGCAGTTGCACGCGGCCACCCGCAGGCCGCCGGCGACGCGTTGAACACGCCGCCCGGAACCGGCGCTCTCCATCTCATAGGGGTATAGCTCATGCCCTCTGAGCCCCCTGCCATCACGCCATGGGCGTCCCGAGCTCCCCGCGGACTGTGGCTAAGCTGCTATGTGCTTCTGGGCGGTGTTCTGGTTTACGCCCTCATCGCCCGCTGGTGCCTGCCGCTGGTGATTTCGGAGCCGATCGGGACCGAACACGTGCCCGGCGATCTGGTTGTAGCGGGCCAACAGGAGCCCGGGGCAGCTGCGGACGATGAGAGGATCGACCCCAACATGGCAGACTGGCCTGAGTTGATGCGGCTGCCCGGCATCGGCGAGGTCATGGCCAAGCGCATCGTCGAGTACCGCCGGGAGCATGCGTCGGGCTCCGACCAGCCCGTGTTCCGCGTCCCCGAGGACCTCGCCCGCGTGCGCGGGATCGGCCCCAAGACGGTCGAGAACTTGAAGGCACATCTGAGGTTCAGTCAGTCGCAGCCGGCCGAGCCGGCGCCGTGACCATGCGTTGACAGTTCAGCGGAAGTTCGTCTAGAATCGGATTTGTTCCGACTTTCCGATTGCGGCAGGGCCGCAATGCCCCTGTGGTCGCCTTCACGGCGACTGGTGTTTTCGGCTCCGGCATCTGCTGCCGGATCCCCCTGGAGCGAGGCGCGGTATGATTCGCTGGGCAATCCTTTTCGTCGTTGTTGCCTCTACGTTCGCTCTGACCGGCTGTGGCGACGGCATGGCCATTACTCGTCGCGAGCGTGCCGAACGCCATCGCCAGGTGCTGGATATCGATGCTCGCCAGTTCAACGACGACTGGGATCTGCTCTGGCTCAACGAGGATACCAGCAGCCTTTCGCCCTGGCGGACTCGTTCCTGGCCGTGATAGGCGCCTTCAACCGACCACGTCGGCAAGGCATGTGGCCATCCACGTATGAGATCACTGTCGATTGACGCGCGCGGCCCGCTTGGCGCGTGCTTTTCTGTCTGCGCGAGGATTGGCGATTACGACAGATCCGCCAGGAGCGCGGGCAATTCAGCGACCGAGTCGATCCGCAAGTCCGGCTGGGCCCGCTCGTAGTCTTCGGCCGGCCACAGTCCGGTGTGACTGCTGACCAGCGCGGTCTTCATGCCCAGCGCCGCCGGAGCCATGACGTCGTACGCGGGCGAATCTCCCACGAACAGAATCTGGCCGACGTCCGCCGGACCGCCCGCCGCCGCGAGTTCTCGCAAAGCCTGCCGATAGATGTGCCGCGATGGCTTGCGATACCCCACGCCGCTGGAGAAGACCGTGCAGTCGAAAAGGTGGGCGATGCCCTGCTGTCGCAACTCGTCGTGGCAATAACTGGGTGGAATGAAGCAGTTGCTGACCAGACCGATGGTCATTCCCATGGCACGCAGGGCCTCTAGCGTCTCGCGAACTCCGTGCACGGGCGTCAGCGCCGCCCCCACCCAATGGCCGCAGATAGTCGCCAGTGCGGCATCCAACTGACCGTCGGCCCAGGCGAGTCCATGAGCGCCGGCCCAGTCGTGCAGGAGCTCGGCCAAGTCCACCTCGCGGTACTCAGGGTGATTCGATGCCGCTTTCTCCGCCTCGACGGCGGCCGCCAGCATACTCTGCACCAGCGACGGGTCGGCCTGTCCAGCCAGCCGACGGAGCGCCTCGGCCGCCCCCCGCAACAAGGCGTCGGTCTGACCGTCCACGTGAGCCAGCGTCCCGCCCCAGTCGAAAAGGATGCCTCGGATCTGCACGCTCGACTTCCTCCTCGCAGCCTCCGGCACCTCCGCAGCCGCTCCGGGGCTGGCCCCGTTCCCGGTCCATAAACGCGCAAGCCCCGCTCGATGGCGGGGCTTGCATCATCGTTTGCGAAATGGGCGCGGGTGGATTCGAACCACCGAAGGTATAAACCAACGGGTTTACAGCCCGTCCCCTTTGTCCACTCGGGCACACGCCCCTGCAGAACCCGCATGCGATTATACGCAACGCGTGGCGCAGACCCACATTATGCGAGAATCGCCCTAGCTCGTCAAGACCGACCTGCAAGACCATCGAGGCGTTGCAGCCCCCGCCGGAAAGCTCGTTTGCCGGCGTTCGGAGCGAGACGCGATCCGTGCTATAATGCGAAGCCGAAATGTAAGAGTGCGTAAATTCGTGTGTTTACAGGTAGATACGGTCAATCAATGTCGAGTGAGCCGCAACGGAAAGTCGGGGCCAGGTGCAGAATCTGCAACGAACAATTGACGGTCGAGGAGTTCAGGGCGTGCAGTGGGATCGGCCACTACTGCACCATTCACCTGCCGGCCAGCTTGGTTCAGAAGCAGCAGGCTAAGACGGCATCCCGTCAGAGATCCCGCCCCGCATCGGCGTCCGCCCTCGGTCCGCCCGGAAGCCGGCGGGGCCGGCGGCTGTCCGAGAACGGCGTGATTGAGTACTCCTGCAAGGCTCAGTTTGCCCGCGGCGGTATCATTCGCTCGGGTCGCCTGACCACCGATCACCCCTCCTGCGTCGAGGGAACCGCGGTGTTCGTGTACAACGGTCTGGGCTACGGTCCCGGCGAGATCGACACGCTTTTCATCCGCGATCCGGAAGGCCGCCGCCTCGCCGAGCGCGTCGGCTTCACCTGCCACGACTGACCGACAGCGTTGTGAACGCACGCCACGGCCGGTCTTAGCAAGATGGATCGACGTGACCCCGGCGTCCTTCGGGCTCACCGGTCCCGGTTCGGACGGAATGGGCGTGCGGGCTGCACGCGGACCATGTCCGAGGGCCGCGTCGCCGTGGCCGGAGCGCTGGCCGGTTGGCTCGTGGAAATCGTCTGGCGGGCAGCCTCGATCTGAGCCGACGTTGGGATCCGATCGAGCCGACTGCGAAGTTCCTCGTACAGGCTGCCGATCGGTTGCATGAGCTGCTCGATTCGCTCGGCACGGAAGCGGGCATCGTCAATCTGGTTAGCCGCTTCGAGCTCGTCGGCGTGGCTCGTGCGGTACTGATCGCGACGAGCCTGAACGTCCCGCAGGATGGACATGGCACTAGCCCGCTGGGCCTCATCCAGCTCGAACTTCGCACAGAACGCCTCGACGAAGCGTTCCCAGGAGTCACCGGCTGTGCCGGGGACGTAGCCCCCCTGCTGGCGGAAGGCGGAGAACCGTTCGGTCCACTCGGCGATGCGCTCGGCTCGGAGGGCGTCCCACTTGGTCCGGCCCTTGCGGACCTGCTCGGCGGGCAGGAGTTGCTCGATCTGGCTGAGCATCTTCTGCGGGTTCAACAGCGGGGCTGCCTGCCAGTGTTCCTGCATGCGGCGCGTCAACTCTTGCATCCTTTCCGCGTCGACCGACTCGCCCAGCCGCTGGCTGCGCCACAACTCTGCCAACTCTTCTCGATACCGACTCATCTCGTCGCGAACCTGGTCGGAATAGGTCTGCTGCTCTTCCTTGAGTGCCTCGAGCCGGGCGCGAACCTGTTCTTGTTGCTCGTCCGTGAGTTCGTAGGCCTGCGAGAGGTCGTGCAGATATCGATCGATGGTGCGGTCATAGAAGCGCTGGCGCAGGCGAGTATCGTCCCAGATGCTGCGACGGTTCATGGAGGCGGGCTGCCGCTGAGCCGCCGCCAGGGACGTCAGTGTGAGGGGTGCCACGACAAGCACGAATCGGGCAAACGTCAGCGTGGACATGGGTAGTCTCCTCCCGTACGGCTGGTGCGAACGCGACACACATTTTCAGACAAGCGCACCTCGCCAAAGGATTGTCCCGGGGAAAAAGTCCGGTCGCATCCGCTGGGCGACCGCAGCCCGCCCCCACAAAGATGTCCCTCAAGCCTCAGGACCAGCACGCAGGATGCCGCTCTCCCCACGCGGGAGCCCTGTCTTGATGTAGGTAGCCTGGCGGGTAGAATAAAGTGCGGCAGGGGACTACCCGGCCCGAACCGGATCGGCACTTTCGCAGACCCGGCGCCGGGGCCGTCGGCGACCTACCCGCCTGACTGCCGAGCTTTTTGACTTCTCCCCGAACCAGAAATACTACGCATGGCCCGACGACGAAAGAAAATCGGCGAAATCCTGGTTGACTGGAAGATCATCACGCAAAAAGCCCTCGACGAGGCTTTGGCCTATGCGGCGGCCGAGGGCAAGCGCATCGGCGAGGCGCTGATCGAACTGGAGCTGTGCACCGAGGAAGACGTCACCAAGGCTCTGGCCACGCAGTTCGACATGGCCTACGTGGATCTCGACCGGGCCCAGACGGTCACCGCCAACCTCCACTTGATCGACGAAAAGATCATGAAGGCCCACAAGGTGCTGCCGCTGGGCGAGGAGAACGGCCGACTCAAGGTGGTCATCGGCGACCCGCTCGACCTGGAGACGCTCGACCTGCTGCGGTTCCGGCTTAATCCCAACCTCGAATGCTCACTAGCGCCGCCCAGCAAGATCAAAGCCTTCATCGACCGGTTCCTCGCCGGCGACTACAAGAAGCAAATCGCCGCCACCCGCGACAGTATCGACCAGGACCGACCCGACACCGAAGAGCAGGAAGGCATCAGCATCGCGGGGGAAGACCCGGATGCCCCCATCATCAAGCTGATCAACCAGATCATCGGCGAGGCGGTCCGCATGCGGGCCAGCGACATTCACATCGAGCCGATGAACAACCGTGTGCGGGTGCGCTATCGCATCGACGGCGTCTGCGTCGAGCGGCAGCAGATCCCCAAGGGCGTTCAGAACTCGGTGCTGGCCCGGCTCAAGCTGATGTCGGGCATCGACATCGCCGAGCGCCGGCTGCCACAGGACGGCCGTATCAAGATGAAGATCAGCGGCAAGGACATCGACTTCCGCGTCAGCTCCTGCCCGGCCTACCACGGCGAAAGCGTCGTCCTCCGTGTTCTGCGGCCCGACTCGGTGCGGGTGGGCATCGGCGCCCTCGGCTTCGAGGAGGACAACCGCCAGACGTTCATGAAGATCATCAAGCGGCCCAACGGCATCTTCCTGGTGACCGGGCCGACCGGTTCGGGCAAGACCACCACGCTGTACTCGGCCCTGCAGGAGCTCAACCGTCCCGACCGCAAGATCATCACTGCCGAGGACCCGGTCGAGTACAACTTCCCCGGCATCAACCAGTGCCAGGTCCGCGAGGAGATCGGGCTGACGTTCTCCAAGATTCTTCGCTCCATGCTGCGTCAGGCCCCCAACATCATCCTCGTAGGTGAGATTCGTGACCTGGAGGTGGGCGAGGTGGCCATCCAGGCCGCCCTCACCGGCCACCTGGTGTTCAGTACGCTGCACACGAACGATGCGCCGAGCGCCGTCACGCGTTTGATTGATATGGGCATCAAGCCGTTCCTCGTGGCCAGTGCCGTTCAGGCCATCATGGCCCAGCGGCTCGTCCGCGTGATCTGCGAGGACTGCAAGGAAGATGACCCCCAGGTGAACCAGTTCATGATGCGGGTGATCGGGCTGACGCCGGAGGAACTGGGGGATCGCAAACTCAAGCGAGGCAGGGGCTGCAAACGGTGCCACGAGACCGGCTTCCGCGGGCGGTTGGGCATCTTCGAACTCCTGACGATGAACAACGAGCTTCGCGAACTGGCATTCAACCGGGCCCCCACCAGCCACATTCGCAAGGCAGCCATCGCCGGCGGCATGCGGACACTGGTCGAGGACGGCAAGATCAAGGTCGTCAAGGGCATCACCACCGTCGAGGAAGTGGCTCGACACGCCCAGGCGGAAGGTGTCTTGGTGGACGAGTAACCGGCCACTACGTGGCCGGCGTCCGTGGTCCGTGGCCAGTAGTCCGTGGCGGTCCTGCCGTAGCCGAGAACCGTGTCGCGAACGAACGGTTGCCAAGACGGTCGAGTTGGGTGACTCAGCGTACGACGGACCAAGCCTCGGCGAGGCACGGATTGAGTTACTGGTTAGCTGATGGCTAATTGCTGAGAGCTGATTGCTGATAGCTGATTGAGAGCATCCTATGGGTTCATTGCACATTGACCGTATTCTGGAAACCTGCATCAAGCGCGGAGCCTCCGACATTCACCTGACCGTGGGCCGCCCGCCGGTGCTGCGGCTCCACGGCCGCCTGCGTTCGCTCGAGACCAAGGTGCTCGAACCCGAGGACACCGTGGCCCTCATGAAGGCCATCACGCCGGAGCGCAACCAGCAGGAAATCCAGGAGGAAGGCGGCACGGACTACGGATTCGCGTTCGGCAACCAGGGTCGATTCCGTGTCTCGGTCTTCCGCCAGAAGGGCAACCTGGCCATTGTGCTGCGTCTGATTCCTTCGAAGCTGCTGACGTTCGAGGAGATCGGCCTGCCCACCATCTGCCAGGCTCTGTGCCGCCGCCCGCGCGGGCTGTTCCTGGTGACCGGCCCGACGGGCTCGGGCAAAACGACCACGCTGGCGTCGATGCTCAACTACATCAATGAGAACTTCGACCGCCACATCGTGACCATCGAAGAGCCGATCGAGTACTACCACCAGCACAAGAAGTCGGTGTTCAATCAGCGCGAAGTGGGCACCGACGTGCCGAGCTTCGCCGAAGCGCTTCGCCGCGTGCTGCGTCAGGACCCCGACGTCATCCTCGTCGGTGAGCTTCGCGACCTGGAAACCATGGAATCCGCCATCCGCGCGGCCGAGACGGGCCACCTGGTGTTCTCCACCGTGCACACCACCGGCTGCCAGGGAACGGTCAACCGTATCATCGACGCCTTCCCACACGAGCAGCAGGAGCAAATCCGCGTCCAGCTCTCGACCAACCTCATCGCCGTGCTCAGCCAGGCGTTGTGTCCGCGGCGGGAGAAAGGCATGGTCGCGGCGTACGAGTTCATGGTGGTGACCCCGGCCATCGCCAACCTCATCCGCGAGAACAAGACGTTCCGTATCGATTCGAGCATCCAGACCGGAAAGAAGTTCGGCATGCAATTGCTCGACGAACACCTGCTGCAGTTGTACCGCGACGAAATCATCACGGCCGAGGAAGCCATGGACAAGGCTCGTAACCCGGCCGACATGCAGGAGAAGATCGAAGCCCTCAACCGCGGCGAGAAGCTCGAGACCGAAGAGCAGAAGCTCCAGCGCGAAGCCCAGGGCGGGGATGACAGGAAGTGAAAGGAATCGACGCGGCGATGCGGTGACGCGGAGACGCGGCGAAAGCGGAAAGGGAACCGAGTAGGGCCGCACGCGAATGTGCGGGCGACGTACACGAACGACGAGCCGGACACCCCGTCCGGCTCATCGCTGACAGCTGATAGCTTATAGCTGAGAGCTTCATTATGTCCGACCGACCGATGCCGCCGATCAGTCAGCTCAAGGGACGTCCCCTGGGCCGCATCCTCATCAAGATGGGCCGGATCACCCGCACGCAAGTGCAGGAGGCCCTCGAGGTCCAGTCGAAGAAACACGGGCCCATCGGCCAGATCCTGGTCGAGATGGGTTACGTGACCGAGGCCGAGGTGCAATTGGCCCTGGCCGCCCAGGTGGGCATGGAGCCGGTCACCGTCTCCAAGATCGACGTGCCGGCCGAGATCATCGCCCTCGTGCCCGCACAGGTGGCCCAGACGTACAAGATCATCCCCATCGACTTCGACCCGACCAGCAAGCTGCTGACCATCGCGCTGGACAACCCCGCCAACTTCCAGGCCACCGACGACCTCAAGACGCTGATGGGGTTCAACATCAAGGCGTGCATCTCGACGTCGGAGGACATCTCGGCGGCTTTGGCGCGGTACTACCCCGAGGAGAAAGTCGAGTCCATCACCCAGCTCATCGACGAGCTCACCAGCGACGAAGATCTTTCCAAGTTTGAAGGCCGCGGCGAGAGCATCGACCTCGAGGAACTCAAGGAGATGGCCGACTCCAACCCGGTCAAGAAGCTCCTGAACCTCGTGCTCCTGCAAGCCATTAAGGACAAGGCGAGTGACATCCATTTCGAGCCGTTCGAGAACGAGTACCGGATGCGGTACCGCATCGACGGCGTACTGTACGACATGACGCCTCCGCCCAAGCACATCGCCATGGCCGTGGCCAGCCGTATCAAGGTCATGGCCAACCTCAACATCGCCGAACGTCGTCTGCCCCAGGACGGCCGTATCGAACTAACGGTCGGCGGCAACCCGGTGGACCTGCGCGTCAGCGTGCTGCCCACCATGTTCGGCGAGAGCGTGGTCATGCGTGTGCTCGACCGCGGCAACGTCATGCTCGACCTGACCCGCATCGGTCTGCGTGACGATGAACTGGCCATCGTGAACCAGCTCATCCGCAAGCCCAACGGCATCCTGATCAACACCGGACCGACCGGATCGGGCAAGACCACCACGCTGTACGCGGCGCTCAACGAGCTCAACGAGATCGACACCAAAATCCTCACTGCCGAGGACCCGGTCGAGTACGACATCGACGGCCTCTGCCAGTGCCAAGTCAACGCGGAGATCGGCCTGACGTTCGCCCGTCTACTGAGAAGCTTTCTGCGGCAGGACCCCGACGTCATTCTAGTGGGTGAGATCCGCGACCTGGAGACCGCCCAGATCGCGGTGCAGGCGTCCTTGACCGGACACCTGGTTTTTACGACGCTGCACACGAACGACGCGCCCTCGTCCATCGCTCGTTTGGTGGACCTGGGTGTCGAGCCGTTCCTGCTGACCGCGACGCTGGAGGCGGTCATCGCCCAGCGGCTGGTGAGGCGGATTTGCCAGAACTGCAAGGAGGAGTTCCATCCAACCGAAGAAATGCTGATGGAACTTGGCCTGACGCCGGACGACGTCCAAGGCAAAAGCTTCGCCTACGGCAAGGGTTGCGACTACTGCCAAAACACCGGCTACAAGGGCCGGATGGGCCTGTTCGAGACCATGGTCATGAACGAGGATCTGCGGGAACTGGTCATGCAGAACGCCTCAACCAACGTCTTGCGGAACATGGCCATCAAGAACGGGATGCGGCTCCTGCGGGAGAGCGGTTTGCTCGCCATCTATGAGGGTGCGACCACCATCGAAGAGGTGGTGAAGGAAACGGTCATCGATATGTTGTAAGCGCAAGCGCGGACCTCGAGTATGGCTGGAAGACAGCGGGCTCGAGAGGTTCGATCCGTGAAAAAGGGGCACTCCGTGTTATCGGTCTGTCCCGCGATCATGAGGTGAGCTGGTATGCCGACCTTCCAGTACGAGGCCATGAATCAGGCCGGCCAGGAGGTCAAGGACGAGCTGGAAGCTCCGTCCGCGGAAGAGGCATTGGCCAAAATCCGCAGCCTCGGGTACTACCCGACGAAGCTGCGGCCCAAAGGCGGCAGACGAGCCGCCAAGGCGGCCGCTAGCGGGGCGGCGGCCGCGGCCAAGCGCAAGAAGGGCACCACCGGCATCGGTAAGGTCAAGGTCAAGGAAATCACGCAGTTCACCCGTCAGCTTTCCACGCTTCAGGACGCCGGCCTGCCCATTCTCCGGAGTCTGCGCATTCTCGAGCAGCAGCAGAAGCCCGGCATGCTCCGGGCCATTCTGCGGAACGTGGCCGACGACATCGAAGGCGGCTCCACGCTTTCCGAGGCCATGGCCACCTACCCCAAGGCGTTCGACCGTCTGTACTGCAACATGGTGGCGGCAGGCGAGGCGGGCGGCGTGCTCGACGTCATTCTCCAACGTCTGGCCGACTTCATGGAGAAGGCCCAGCGTCTGAAGCGAAAAGTCATCGGCGCCATGATCTACCCCATCGTGGTCATCACGTTCGCCGTGCTGATTGTGGCGGGCATCATGGTCGCGGTGGTCCCCAAGTTCAAGGAAATCTTCAAGGACTTCGGAACCTCGCTGCCCTCGATCACGCAGCTGCTGATCAACATCTCCGAGTGGTTCGTGATGGGCAAGCCGCCTGGATGGGTCGTCATTCTGTTTACACCACTCGGAGTCTTCCTGTTCCTCAAGCTGCTCAAGCAGTCCAAGTCGGGTCGCTATGCGGTTGACCTGATCAAGCTCAAGATCCCCATTCTGGGCAACATCCTGAGCAAGACGGCGGTAGCCCGCTTCACGCGAACGCTGGGAACGCTTCTAGCGGCCGGCGTGCCCATTCTCGAGGCCATCAACATCACCCGCGAGACCTCGGGCAACGAGGTGTACGCCAGGGCTCTGGGTTCGATCCACGACGAAATCCGCGAAGGCGAGTCGTTCGCCAACCCGCTGCGGGCCACGAAGATCTGCGACCCCATCGTCATCAACATGATCGACGTGGGCGAGGAAACCGGCGACCTCGACAAGATGCTCATCAAGATCGCCGACAACTATGATGAGGAAGTCGAAGTGCTGGTGGACGGCCTGGTGAGCCTCCTCGAGCCGGTTATGGTCGTCGTGCTGGGTGGCATCGTCGGTTTCATCGTCATCGCTCTGTTCCTCCCGCTGGTCAGCCTGATCAACGCGGTGTCCGGCGGCGGCGCGTGAGGAAGGAAAAATACGACGCGGGGACGCGGCGACACGGTGACGCGGAGACGCGGCGCGGGTGAGCAAGCCGCCGGAGAATGGCCTTGTGCCCCCGGTTTGAGGGTCGGAGTCTCAGGACTCAGGCCAATCCCCGTGGTCGCCACCTGAAGATCGTCTGCCCGCGGAATGACTTTCGGCCGTCCGTCAGGTACCATGAAATTGGGGGCTGGTGCCGCACCGGCCGGGACGCGGTAAGCCCGGTCCGGACGCAAGTGTTCCGCGAGGCCAGTCCAGGGACCTGACACAGGAGTCTGCCCAATGCCTTCCCGCCAATCGCCCGGCTGCCGCAACCGTCGGCCTTCTGCAGCACCGGTCCTGCGGCCCGCGTTTTCGCTCGTCGAACTGCTCACCGTGGTCGGCATCATCGCCCTGCTCATCGGCATCCTGCTGCCCGCAATGAGCCACGTCCGAACCGAAGCCAAACGCAGCACGACCAAGGCTTTCATCGGCTCCTGCGAGCGCGGTTTGGAAATGTTCAACACTGACTTCGGCCAGTACCCCGACTCGCGTCTGCGGGTCGACCCTGTGGAGTATCCCGGTGACAGCAGCGAGGCCCCCTGGCTCAGTGGCGCTCACTGGCTGGTCCGGGCACTGATCGGGCATGACGGCAACGGCGTCGACTACAGCGGGAGGTCGGTAAACGAATCCGCACCACTGAAGTGGCAGCCCGGTCAGAACAACGGCCATCTGTTCACGAGTTCAGGGATCGTTCACTCCAAGCGGCGGGGCCTCTACGTCGAGAAGGCCGTCTATCAGCTGGACAGCGAACTCAACATCTCACAGGAAAGCTCCCGTCGCCCCGGCCGTGCGGTATTCCTCGATAACTTCGAGCTGCCCATCCTGTACTATCGTGCCAACCCCCGTGCTCAAAACGGCTTCGCGGCGAGTTACAGATCCCCGGAAGCCCCGGCCATCTACTACCAGGAAGACAACGCCGAAATCACGGGCGGAAGCGTGTCGAAGAATTCGAGCCCGCGGGTACAGGAGCCCGGGTGGGTCTTTTCCGTCTCCGGCGGCAAGTGGCATGGCATGGGCGAGTTCGGCTCCTTGAACCCGAATAATTTCGATCCGAAGGCCAGAGTCGAGCCGAATAAGCCACGCAAGGGTTTCACGTTCACTGGCGCGTTGCACGATCCCAGCGCGTTGAAGACCTCCAAGAACATCAAGCCGATCAAGGAGACGTCGTTTATCCTGCTGTCGCCGGGGCCGGACGCGATCTACGGCACGCCCGACGATGTGTCGAATTTCAAGTAAGTACGAGGTATCTCGCGATCCCTTTTGTCCAGCTCGCGACTCAGAGCTGATCGCTGAAAACGAAGGAATCTTGCCATGCGTTCCAACACTCAGCCCCGCGGTTTCTCGCTGGTCGAACTGCTGGTGGTCATCGGCATCATCAGCCTGCTCATCGCCATCGCTCTGCCCGCCTTCAGCAAGGCCAAAGAGTCGGCCAGGATCGCGACCACTACCGCCACCATCAACACCATCGGCACGGGCCTGGAAATGTTCCGCGCCGACGAGCGGTTGGGCGGTCAGTATCCGCCTTCCGATCGAACTGAGTTGCCGCACAACCCCCATCTGCCCGACGGAGTTGGCAAGAACAAGCCTCTCCGAGTAGTACTCGGAGCGAACTTGGTTGTGTACGCACTAGCAGGCGCGGATCTCCTGGGAAGTGCGGGCATTCGCAATGCGAACGGCCTGCCCGCTGGAGGAAGCATCCCCGACTGGGCGGACGACTTGAGCCAACAGTCGTCCCCTCCCGGACTCTACCGCTACACTGAGAGAGGTCTTCCGGCAGTGGCTCGGACGTCGTTCGTCGATGTCAGCAAGATGAAGTTTCCCAAGCTGGTCGAAACCTCAGACGGCCCCAAGTTCGAAATCCCCGCAGGTAAGGCCCTTCTG
>JAKPHF010000044.1 GCA_029550525.1 Planctomycetota bacterium | reverse complement strand
CGCCCTCGCGGTGAAGAAGGCTGGTGGCCCGGCCATCGACAAGCGCTCGGTCGAGATCGCCAAGCCGATCAAGACCGTCGGCAACCACACGGTCGGCATCAAGCTGACCGCTGGTGTCGTCGCGCACATCAGCGTGGCCGTCGTCGCCGCCTGAGTTCAGCAACACCGGACGCCGGTCGCCCCCAGGGGTGGCCGGCGTTCTGCTGTGTTGCGGGTCGCGGCTAGCGTTTGCCGGGCGTCCGCGTCGCGTCCGCGGAACCGCCCGCCATCACGCAGTTCGCGCCAGCGAACCTGACACAAGCCGGCGAAGGTTCCCTGGCTTGTGTCAGTTTCGCCGGCGTAAATGTGATGGACGTACCGCTGGTGGCGGCCGAGATCAGAGCTCCAGCGTGCCGGTGAGCGGTGTGGCGGCACGGTTGTCTAGGGTGGAAGGGTGACCCCATCCGTACCGCCGACCAGCCGTTGGCAGGCCTTCCGGCGCAGCCTGGCAGACGCGACCGGACGCGCGCGGCAGGCGTTCGCGGCCAGCCGGACGCGCGTGTGGGTCAGCGTGGGGGGCGCCGCGTTGCTGCTGCTGGCGGCAGCCGGCACGGTGAACGCGATGGTCACGCCGGCCACCCGAGCCGGAAACCCCACCACCTCGGTCACGCCGCTCCCGGCGATCTCGATCACCCCTATGCCCACGCCGTCCACGTCCGGCACGCCGAGCGGGAGTGCGAGCGGCGAGCCCAGCCCGTCCGCCAAGGAGCCGGACGTGAAGTCGTCGGGCAAGTTCGCGACCGCATCGGTTGCGGTGCCGGCGGTGAATTCGAGTGGTGAGCTGCGCAGCTATTCCGTCCGCGTGGAGACCAGCCTGAAGCTGAAGGCCAACAGCGTCGCCAAGCAGGTCGCCGGCGTCCTGAACGACCCGCGGAGTTGGACCGGCAGCGGTGACGTCCGCTTCGATCTGGTGAAGAAGGCCAAGGACGCCGACTTCACGATCACCTTGGCCGCGTCCGGCAGCGCCAAGGAGATCTGCAAGCCGGAGCCAGCGGGCACCTGTGTGGTCGGCAGCGAAGTGGTGATCGATGCGGCCAGTTGGCAATCGACCCCCGAAAGCTTCAGCGGCGACTCCGAATGGCAGAGCTACCTGGTGAACCACGGCGTCGGGCAACTGCTCGGCGAAACCGCGGCGAAGTGCCCGAAGAAGGCCAAGCCGGCCCCGGTGATGATGCCCCAGGCCGGTGACTTGGACGGCTGTCTCGCCAACCCCTGGCCGTATCCCTGATGGCGTGGATTGTCGCTCGAAACAGATCGAACCCCCCGGGTTGGCGCGACTGTGTCGAAACCAATCCGGAGGGTTTCGATGCTTCAGCGGCGCACCCCCCGATAACCGCTGCGTATCCTCGTCTGGAGCTCCCCTCGCGTGGAATACAAACGTATTCTAGGTGCGCGAGAACACTACTGAAATGGCTACACCAGCGAAACTTCCTGAGTTTTCGCTGAGGACGCGTTCTGATCGGCGTGTTCAGTTGAATTGGAAGGATTCATGGAACTCACTGCGCGTCAGATCGAGGT
>JAKPHF010000012.1 GCA_029550525.1 Planctomycetota bacterium | reverse complement strand
AACGTGCGGCCCGAACCGCGTCTTCTGCGATCGTCATGATGACAGGCGGAAGCCGAGCGCCGCCGGGCACGTAGCGAGGTCCGGGAACATGAGCGATCGGCGTCTTCATGCGTCGCCTTTCTGGCGCTCTGTGGGGCTCGTGGTGAGGTTTTCGACGACCGGGCCACTACCGGGCGCCTGCCGTGCTGCGACGACTCTACGAGCCGCACGCGAAGCCTGGCGCAGCATCGGGCCGACTGCCGCGAACACGTCGCACACGCCACGGATGTTGCGGGGCGTCAGGTGTGCGTGATGCTGCGCAGGAATGCGGACGCCGCAGTCGCGGGCCGCGTGATGCGACATGAATCCGGCCATGCAAAAAGCGTTGATCAGCCCGTCCGCATCGTCGAGCGCCGCGCTTGCCTGCGCTTCCGGTCCACCTGGATCGATCAGCATCGCAGATGACCGATCGATCACGACGTTTCCGGGGTGCATGTCGCCGTGCGTCATGCCATGAAACGCGAGCTCGAAGAGCGCCGCTGCGGACGCGAGCGCAGCGAGGGTCACTTGCTCGTCTGACGCTTGGCACTCGGCCATCTGCAAGAGCGTCGAGCCGCGAGCATGCTGATACACGACCCATCGACCTTCCGCCGGCAACGATTTCGGGACGCAACGAAGCCCGCGAGCTTTCGCCATCGCGAGCCATGATCGTTGCTGTCCCGCGGCTGTCTCAGTGTTGCATAGCTTGCAGATCACATAACCGCCGGTGCGGTGATCCACGGCTAGCCCTACCTGCGCGTAGGAGCCTTGCGGCAGAGTCTCCACGCATGGCAGAAAACCCAGATCTTCGATCTCGCGGTCAAGCATCGTCGACCATCTTCACATGTCCTCACGGACAGGTCAAGCAACGCGCTCGATCGTGACTCGCATCTGGCAAACTTGACGCAACGATCCCATGACCATGTACTTACCGAATTCGTGCATGAAGGACCAGATCGGCCACACTGAAAAGCCGTCCTCGTCTTCATCGATTTTGACGTGCTCTTCGGTCGATGTCGGCCATAGCCGCCAGTCTAGCACGTCAAAAGGCCCGAGGCCGGCCACCTTGCGATGACCGGCCTCTTCGTCGTTCGGCCGGATTCGAACCGGCGGCTCCGTTCTTAGGCGTCGCGTTACCAGGCTACGCTACTCCCGACGTGCTGCAAGCCTAGCACATCACTGCACGTTGACAACCTCGCCAATGCCGGCGAGCAGGTTGCCGCTGATGTACGACAGGCCCATCTGCAGGGCCCTCGGCGCCGTGGTCCCGTTGGCGGCCCACGCGCCCGCGTTGATGAGCGACGCGATGCCGTTGAAGCTGAAGTCGTTGAAGTCGATGGCG
>JAKPHF010000037.1 GCA_029550525.1 Planctomycetota bacterium | reverse complement strand
ATGGCAAAGGCAAAGTTTGAACGGACGAAACCGCACGTCAACATTGGCACGATTGGCCACGTTGACCATGGGAAGACGACGCTGACGGCAGCGATCACCAAGTATTTTGGTGAATTCCGCGCCTATGACCAGATCGACGGTGCGCCGGAAGAGCGGGCTCGTGGGATCACGATTTCGACGGCGCACGTTGAGTATGAGACGGAGAACCGTCACTACGCGCACGTCGACTGCCCCGGCCACGCCGACTATGTGAAGAACATGATCACCGGCGCGGCGCAGATGGACGGCGCGATCCTGGTTTGCGCGGCTTCGGACGGCCCGATGCCGCAGACGCGCGAGCACATCCTGCTCGGCCGTCAGGTGGGTATCCCCTACATGGTCTGCTACATGAACAAGGTTGACCTTGTTGATGACGAAGAGCTGATCGAGCTGGTGGAAATGGAACTGCGCGAGCTGTTCTCGTCCTACGAATACCCCGGCGACGACATTCCGATCATCAAGGGCTCGGCCCACCAGGCGATGATCGGCGAGCGCAAGGACATCGGTGAAGATTCGATCCGCGCCCTGCTGGCGGCGGTCGATTCGTATATCCCGACCCCGGCGCGTGCGGTTGACCAGCCGTTCCTGATGCCGATCGAAGACGTGTTCTCGATCTCGGGCCGCGGCACGGTTGTGACCGGCCGGATCGAGCGTGGCGTGATCAACGTCGGCGACGAAGTTGAAATCGTCGGCATCCGCGACACCAAGAAGTCGGTCTGCACCGGCGTCGAGATGTTCCGCAAGCTGCTGGATCGTGGGGAAGCTGGCGACAACGTCGGCGTGCTGCTGCGCGGCATCGACCGTGACGGCGTTGAGCGCGGCCAGGTGCTGTGCAAGCCGAAGTCGGTGAACCCGCACACCAAGTTCGAAGCCGAAGCCTATATCCTGACGAAGGAAGAAGGCGGCCGTCACACGCCGTTCTTTGCGAACTACCGTCCGCAATTCTACTTCCGCACGACGGACGTGACGGGCACCGTGCAGCTGCCGGAAGGCACTGAAATGGTGATGCCGGGCGACAACCTGAAGTTCAACGTCGAACTGATCGC
>JAKPHF010000036.1 GCA_029550525.1 Planctomycetota bacterium | reverse complement strand
CCGTGCGTTCTCTGTATCGTGTCCGGCGTGATCGGGTTCTCTTCTGCTTGCTTCCGGCGGGGAGGGTGGCGGCGAAAAAAAAGCCGACGGTCGTGTCCGGCGTGATCGGGTTCTCTTCTGCTTGCTTCTTCCACCTGAAGGGCTTGACGGGCAAGCGGGCGGTAGTGTCCGGCGTGATCGGGTTCTCTTCTGCTTGCTTCTGAGTACCCGCAAGCCGATTGATATGAATGCCATCTTGTGTCCGGCGTGATCGGGTTCTCTTCTGCTTGCTTCTTGAATCGAGACAACCTGAGAACGATTGTGCGAGGTGCTGTGTCCGGCGTGATCGGGTTCTCTTCTGCTTGCTTCTGGCGTAGCCACCGGGGTATCTGATGCTGCTCAGAGACGTGTCCGGCGTGATCGGGTTCTCTTCTGCTTGCTTCTAAGGCCACGGTAGCTACGTTCGCGACGTGGACGCTCGGTGTCCGGCGTGATCGGGTTCTCTTCTGCTTGCTTCTGGCGGCTGCTGTATCAGCCCGTCTGACTGCCGGTTGCGGCAGCTCGTGCGAGCGGCGCGTATCAGCGGGATCGTGATCGGCGATCCAACCACCGTGCTGTCTCCCCAACCCCGTGTGACGGCTTAAGATAGAGACACGCGAGCGGTTCGTGGGCTGCCGTCAGAACCCCCACTGCTCGCGGGACGATCAGTTGTCAAAGATCTCCTCAAAGAAAGAATAGCTCGGGGGCTCAGATTATCAAGGGCCCGGCTTTCTGGCGATCGACTTGCTCGCCCCAGAGTTCGACCCCTGCACTGCAGCGACTGCACAGGCGGGCGATGAGCAGGCGGTCTGTGGAATGATCCAGTGCCGGGTCGAGTTTCTCTCGGAGTTCGGCCAGTTGGGTCTCGCTGAGGAGGCACTCAAATACACTCAGCTGGAGTCGTCCCCCGTAGCCTTTGAGGGTGCGGTAGACCTGACGCCAGCGTTTCGGCTCGCGGATGTCGTAAGCGATCCAGATCACGTCCATGGCATCACCGTGTCCGAAACCCCGTGTAGGCGGGGATCTGTCCGGTCAGGAACCGGGCGAGTATACGGGCCTGCATTTCCAGCAAGCGCACATATGATGTTTTGTACTGGAAGACAGGATGTGTGCACTCGTCACTCTTGCGCTTTTCGTAGGCAGCAAAGAATGTCTTCCTGCCGGAGTCGGTGAGATTACAGCTCTGGCGTCCCAGAAAGAAATCACCGTTACTGAGCATCGCGTTGTTCACCAGTGTCAGGACCACCGAATCGGCAATGAGCGGCCGAAACTCCTCCATCAAGTCGAGGGCCAGCGCCGGCTGGCCTCGCCGGGGCTCATGCAGTACACCGAGGTAGGGGTCGAGTCCCACCGCCGCCACTGCCGAGATCATGTCTTTGCAGAGGCAGGCATACGCGAGCGACAGGATCGCGTAGACCGGGTCGCGAGGTGGGCGGCGATTGCGGTGCTCGAACGAGAACCAGGGATGCACGTCGGGCCGGAGCATCCCGTTGAAATCTCCAAAATAGATCCGAGCCGCCGAGCCCTCGATTCCCAGCAGGCTGGACCGATCCACCGCCCGCCGGGCGGCTTCCGCCAGTTCCGCCAATTGGCTCATGTCAGCGTAGAACCGAGGCGTTTTCGCATCCGGGCGAGTGTTACGCATCAGCATCACGCGCTGGTTGTGAATTTTGGTGGCAATGACTTCGCGGGCGATTGACAGCCGGACGGCTTCGGACTGCAGAGCCCGGGCGACGGCGGACCGGAGTAACCCGTTGGCGTTGGGCAAGGGAGAGAGATGGCCTTTAAGCCTTCCCCCCGTCGTGAAGTAGGCGATGTCGATGCCCAGGTCCATGCACGCGTGCACGGCTTGCGTGGTGGGATTGGCGTATCCGTAGATGCAAATCTGTCGGAGCTTGCTGCCCGGGACCTCGGTGAGAACCTGTCCGGTGCGTGACCGGACGACGAAATGATCGCCGGTTTTGCCCAGCGTGGCTCCTTGTTCGGTCACGTACAAGATGTCCCGATCATACTCGGCAGGCACCAGACAGCGAAGGGGATCGAGAGGGGGCGGAAATTCTGCAGGGTTCTGCATCTCCTGCGGGCTGGTTGCTCGCAGGAGATTGGTCTCGTCCGGCATGCACAGAGTCACCAGGCTGCACGCCGGACACTTGGGGGAATCGTGGAGTGGGTCGGGCTCCTGGTCCGACTCAGCGAGTTCTCGGGCGGCCTGGACAGCGCTCAGCGTCTGCTCACGCAGCTGGTCAGTGAACGGCACCTCCACCCGTTGTCGCGTGGTTGCGAAGTAGAGGAATCCCCTGCGCACCTCCGTATTCCCGTTTGTTTCCAAGAGCAAGCCCTGTGCGCAGAGCTGGATGGCGTCGTTGGGCCAGTAACCTTCTGGGCACTGTTCTTTTGACGGCGGTCGTGATTTCTTGTACTCGACCGGGCAGACTTCGTCGCCGGACTGGTCCACCACGTCGATCTTACCGGTCAGCCCGAGTGCCGTGCTGGTGATCCAGACGCTTCGGGTGCGGACAACGTCGCCTTCTTGGCGGGGACGCTCGGCCAAAGCGGGGTCGTTCACGCGGGCGTGAACCCGGCGACCCTGGACGACGTGGTGGTTGTCTTCCATCACGCCCTGAACAAACTCGTAGTGAAACCGGCGTGGACAGTAGACAAACGCGTTGAGCATGGCCAGGGGAATCAACGGTGGCGGTTCCTGGTCTCCGCAAGCGTCCTCCGGTCCTGTGCCGGCAAGAGGGGGGCACATATCCACCATGCGCGTCCTCCTGGAGCGGATGTACCTTGGGCACCCGGCGTGCGAAAACTCTTCCTCCAAGACAGAAATGAAACGACCGGCAGGAAAGAGGGCTTCCCTGCCGGTCGGTTGGTTTCAAATCCCCCGGGGATCAGCCGGGGGACGCAGAAGAGAACTAATCATGCCGCCGCGTGCTTAAGCCAACGAAGGCGAAGACACGTTCGCGGTAGCCGGCCGCCTATAGCAGCCAATAGTAAACTACTTCTAGAACACACTGTTGTCAACCTCTTCTTGGCAATTTGTCCACTGGCGGCGGGCAAGAATCTGCACTACCCGAGCCTCCACGTCGTGCCAATAGTCTTTCGTTCCTCGCCAATCTTCGCCCTCACAGATCGCACCAGCGGACGGATCTCGCCATCGATTTACAATGTCTTCATCTCTGCGTTTCTTGGATCTACGCTGGTCTCGCGATGCTGGTGGCGAGAGAGGGGCATCCGGAATGACTGTTGGCGGAACGCCTGCCACTTTGTTTTTGGCTGGTTTTCCATCCTTTGCATTACAGGGGATGTACCACCAGCGCCCGCTCCAATCAGGATCCATCAGTGCCCGTAAACCAATGTTCGCGGCCGCATTGAGGTCCGCATGTATGGCACGAAGAGGATTGGTTGCGACCCCAGGAGGCTCCCAGGCGGAGACGAACAAATCGCCGCCTCTCACCGGGATGCGAATGCACCGTTCTTTTCGTTCGGACTGTGCGGTCTGTGACCACTTCTGCTCCAGTTGGACGAGGTGCAGATCCAGAGGTGTTCGTTCTTTTTCGCTCTTGGAGTATGCCTGTCTAACACGCTTTCTCCACCAGGGGACGCTGAGGAATTCATCTATGGGAACATCTGCACACCGGATTCCGGGGGCACCGGTGCGCGAATCCTGCCGTGAAGTGTAGGCCGGTGAAACCTCGCGCAAGTGGAGACCATTTAGCTGGCAGGCTTCGGCGAGGTACTTTTTGACCTTCGCTGACGACCAGCTCATGAGTTGCCGGTTTTCCCGGCGGGTTCGCCGCTCGTCAGGCCGGTAGTTGGTCAGACTTTCGATCACGATGGCTTGACAGGCAGGATATCGCGGTTCGGTGTCCTCGACCCAGACCCACCGAGTCTTCTTCGTGGGTTTTCCTGACGGTACATGGTGAGGCACTTCTATTGGCTTCCAGTGCCCGCCAAGGCCCAGAGCAGATGCTGCGATTCGGCTCGCGAGCTGTTTGACCCGCTGCTCTCGGAGCCGCTCCAGGGCCTTGAGCAACCGCGCCGCGATTCCTGCGTTGGAATCACCTTTCTCCGGGGCGCCTTTCGGTTGATCGGGCGTCGGACGCATGGAGAAGGCAATGTGTAGTTGGTACAGCGCGCGAATCGTAGAAACACGTGTGAGCGACAGGCCGCCAAGTCGGCGTGGCCAGCATTTCGACGTCGTATCGGGAAAACGACGCCCCATGATCCAGTCCGTGAGCCAGCGAAGCTCGGCGTGCCAGCCCGTTGCTGGAGTGCGTGGCACGGTGTAGCTGACCCTGCGGTTCTTCCGATCAATCGTCGTTTTGCGGTCGAAATCGCCTGCCGGCTGACCGTCCTCAAGTTCCCAGCGAGTTCTCCATTTGCGGTGGAGTTCAGAGCGGTCTTTTCTCGCCAGAGCCCGAGCAAGTGATTCGAGCTTTGCTCTCAAATCATCCTCAGCCTCGCGGTGTTGCTGCCGGGGAGTTTCACAACTGGCGTTCCGATCTATTGCGTCTTGGATGGGAAAACCTTCAGGCAAGGAAGCGATCTCTCTATTCCACAGCCTGCGTGCCTCCTGGTCATCCCACTTTGAGTCCGTCGCAAGTCGGTACCATTCCAGCAACGTGTCGGTGAGGAGCTTCACATGATTGTCATCTCCCGCCTGAAAGGCAATCTCTCCCCCGCCTGTCGTGGGTATGGAGCTGGTGTTTGGTGACAGTGCCCAAGCAATCTTAGCAGCTTGGGCATGCCGGCGCAGCGCGAGTTTAGCGTTGCGTATTATCCGAGCCATCAGTTTATCGACTCTACAACGCCGTCTGTCGTCGTCATGAAGACGTAATCCGTATCGCTCGGCGAATCCTTCCACTAGTTTCATTTCCTGGTGCGACGCATAACGCGCCGGGCACTCTTCTCCCTGCAATTTGATGAAGAATTGGCGGTCGATCCGGGCCCAAGGAGCGGGATGGGGCGTGCCGTCGGGGAGCACATCCGGGCCGATGCGCCGATACACCGTCGTTGGACGGAATCTTCGAGATCTTCCATTGTGTGACGGTTGTTCTGGCCCCATTACCATTGCATAGAGATCAGACCGGAATGTTATCCACCCATCCTCTTGTTTGGCTTGAGCCTCCTGAAACTGAGTTTCGAACTCCTTTTTCGTCAGCGTCTCCCAAACCACGCAGGCGGCCGAGAAACGGTGTCCGAGATCTACCGATAGGATGCGCAAGCCATCCAGCCGGGACAGGATATGCTTGGCGAGTCCTTTTCGCCCCTTTTCGTTCGCTGGATGCTGGACCGGATAAGCTAAGCCACGCCAGGCATCCTTATCTGAATCTCGTGGCGAGATTTCGACCTCGCCTCTGCGAATCGAGAGAAGTCCCCTACTTCTGGCATAGTCCAGCCATGGTCCTTGAGGCTGCAGCTGAGGAGAGAAGGTGATGAACCAGTGTAGACGCCGGCGCAGAGACTCAGCTCGGACCGGGTCCCGGCTTAGTGAGGCGAGGCGTTCCAGTTGGTGGCGAGGAACTTGCAATCTGCCGTTCCAATGTTTACGCCCGTATACATTCATGACTTCGACTGGGTCGTGAGACCCACAGGCAGCTCGACCGAGTCGATCTGCGCGGCTTACCGGGGACGCATTCTCCGTTCTTTGGGGGGCTTTCATGGCCAGGTCTTTTTCCAGCCGCTTGCAAGCCCACATCAGCGGGATGGTCGACACGGTGCCATTGGCGAGAACCTGAAGCGTCAAAGCACGATGGTCGGTATGTTTCAGAAGTTTCTTGCCTTCTTGGGGGCGTCCGGACCGCTGCGCTTGGAAGTGGATCGCGAATCGCGACTCTCCATAATCGCAGAAGACCGGATGCTTCAAGGCGTCTGGATGTCTGTACATGGGGACCTTGTAGCGGATCCGGTTAGTCACAGCCTCGCAACCGGCGACATAATCGATGAGGATCTGAGGAGATGTCCTTCCGTTCTTTTTCCAAACGCAGACGTCCTCCTCCGATGCCAATTCTTCGAACAGATCCGCATGTCCGAACTTCTCTTCGTCATCCCAGTAGCTTTGGACTCTCCGCACGGCATCGATGCGGTCCTCTCTGGTTCGGCAGTCCTCTTGTGACCAAGCCTCCAGTACCGCCTTCCACGCCAAAGCTTTTCTCCCGCCGAGGGCTCGCTTTCTGATGCGATACTGATTGTCCGCCGCCACTCCGGTTGATTGACTTCGTCGATTGCAGAAGGTGTCGAGCCAATTGCAGGCTTCGGGGTTCGTGGCTCGGAGAGTGTCGAGTTTGGCTACATCTGCGTCGAATGTGCGCCTTTTCGCCTCTACCCGTTTCATCCAGGAATGGGTACTCGAAAAGCGACGTAGGGCATGATCCAACAACACCGTGAAGCGCGCTTTTCTATACTCAAATCCGACCACGTTCTCGATGTGCCGTCTCAGTGCTGCTGCCCAGGGTACGGGCGATTGGGCCGCCTCATTGTCTCTGGTCAATGCTTCTTCCCGGAGCTTCTGCTTCAGAAGTTCCAGGTCCGTCGCCTCAAGGATTTCCCTCTGGCTGGCATCTCGAATTGCTCGCAATGCCTTCGAGGGACTCGCTGGCCGCCATCCCACTCCCTTCCTGAGCAGATCCAGCTTGCCGGCCCTATCGCCGCAACTCTTCATTCCCAGGACAGACAACGCATGTTCGAGCAGGGCTTCGCCCGGCCGGCCTTCCAGACGGTTGAGGTCTTGTAGGATCAGACGGAGTCGCCGGGCAATTGTTGCCTTGTCGCTCTTTTTTCCTTCCCCGCAGTTGAAGCTGAGCCAGCCACTAGCTTTCTGAGCAAAACTCTTTTCCAACTCGCCATTCTGGGGCTCCGATATCTCGTTGTCGGCATCCGTGCGGGGGAGTGAGAGGAATGCACCGATTGGGCCGTGGAAGTATTCGAGAACGTCCTGAGCGTGGGCTCGTGTCAGTCCCGGCAGATCTCCGGCTGCGTCGAAAGCGGCACTACGGTCAACCCAGACAGCGTCCGCTTTGATGTTCGAGCGTAGCGAAGGCTCACATGTCGTCACCCAGGCTTCAACTTCTTTCTCGTCTAGACCGCGTTTTTTCAGAATGCTCTTGAACGCCCTGAGGACTTTTTCGTCTCGAATTGAACGAGGGTCTTCACCGCTCGCTACGACGAATTGCTTGGGGGCGTGTGCCGCGTCTTCCACGGATAGCCAGCCTAAGGCCAAGACAACTCGCCGATTTTTTGTATCCTCGGATCCAAGACGGTGATCCAGGCCCCCTCGCAGAGTCAGTAACCAGTCACCGAAAGCTTTCGCCCCTTTGTTTACTGCCTCATGAGTGGCCCACAGGGCATCTCGCCAAGAGTCGTCGTTCGGGTTGGCCCCACGGAGCCGAAGAGTGTATGCGCGTTGTGTCAGAGCCGGCTTGGGACCAGTGTTACGATAAGGCATGAGTAAAGCTCCTATTCCAAATCCATACTACTCCCTTCGCCGGGCAAAGCAAGTTAATTTCGCCTCTCGTGTCCCGTTAGCGCGCAGGGAGTCACAAGCGGCGGCGGGACGGGACGGTTGTGCGGTCGCGTTGATGCGAAAATTTGAGGCCCGGCGACAGATGCAAGGCCGCGATGAAACGCGATGGTGTCGGCCTGTGCTTCGAAACGTGCGTGCGTTATTCGCAGATCGGATCGGAACTGTCGCCCCGTTCGGGGCTGACCATTGTCTGCTCATGATGGACCAGGGGCTGACGCCCCCGTCTATTAACTACGGCCCGCATGCGGGCCGTATATTGGGCTCACAGCCCACAGCTCATAGCTCATAGCTTCTTGTCACGGCATGGCGCAATCGGGGCGGGCGATGATGCCCGGGCCGCTGAGGCAGTTGATGAAGAGCGCGACGTCGTCCTGGTCGACGTCGTCGTCCGGGTCGAGGCGAGCGGCCTGACAGTGAGCAAGCGTTTGCGGCACGCCGGGGCCGGTGAAACAGTTTTGGAGGTAGCCGAAGTCGGTCATATCCACATCCGTGTCGCCATCGAAATCGGGCGGCACGGTGGTGACCAGCAGCTCAACCTTTACCGTCTTCGGACTGCCCTGAGCCTCGGGTGCAGTGATCGTGAGCGTTCCGGTGTAGCTGCCCCGCGGCAGGCTGGCGGACGCGATGTTGATCGCGATCGTGTCGGTTTCTGATGCGCAACTGCCCGACGAGGGCGTGGTGGTCAGCCATGCCGCGTCCGACTCAATCGTGTAGTTGAACGTGCCGCCGCCGTTGTTGCCGATGGTGAACGTGACGGGCGGCGGATTGCCTGTGAAGAACGCCGTGCAATTGACCACATCGGGTTCGACGCGCAGGATGGGCCCGAGGGGCTGGTATTCGAGGATGGTCATCGACAGATCGATGTCGGGCCGGGCGCTCCATCCGGATGTCGTCCAGATGTAGCCCATTCCCTGGGCGTAGCTGTCGGTATCCATGACGAGAGGATTAAAGCCGGGCGACTCGGGCGGCGGGTTGGACACGGCGAACTCGATGAAGTAGGTCTGGCCTGGCACGAGCGGCACCTCGTCGGGGTTGTAGCTCACGCCGTGCAGGCCCACGCCGAACGACTGGTAGGCGGCCTTGGTGGTCTTGGTGGGGCCGATCGCCGGCCCGGTCGGGCCGACAGGATCCATGGCGGGATACACTCGCCACGTGAAGTCGAGATCCCACTTATGCCCGGCACCGGCAGCCCAGACATCGACTGCGGCCAGGCTCGTGCCGTTGGCGACGAATGTGTGACCCCACTTGGATGCAAAGAGCCCGTCCCGCAGGGCGCCTACGTCCTGTGTCCGCTTGTTCATGGTCACGCTGGTACCGTCGTTGTCGCTGAAGACGGTGACGTTGATATCGAAATTCTGGGCGACGCCGTTGGCGTCGTACGCTCGCCCGCCGGTGTAACTGTTGGTGTCCTTGTTGCGTTTGTAGGGCTGGAAGGATGCTCCGACGCCCATGAGCCGAACGGCGTAGCGTTGGCCCGGGATGGTGGGGGCATCGGCCGAACGGAAGCGTACCCAGTTGTCGGTCACGTCGGCCAGCGACGAGTCGATTTGCGTCGCGACAACCGGCCATGCGCGCACGTCGGGGTTTCCGTTATCGGCCAGGATGGCAACCTCGATGAAGCTCGGCGTGTCGCCCGCATAGCTGAAGGCGACGCCGCGGATGCCGCTGCCGGTGGCGATGAACGTCTGGTACCACGTGCTGTGCGCCGTGGCCGTCCAATCGTTCTTGAAATAGGTGGAAAAGTCGATGGGCAGTTCGATGTCGAGATGAAGCGTGCCCGCGGCGGGAATGTCCACATGGGTGACCACCTTGGGGGCCACGAAGAACAGCGGCTGGTTGACCAAGATCGAGTACCTCCCGGCGGGCATGAGGTCGATGCAGTAGCTGCCGGTGTGGTTGGTGTCGGTGATGCATTGCTCACCGGACCAATACGAGGTTCCGAGCCGCCGCGACGGACCGGTCGGAAACGAGCTGGTCGGCGACAGGAACAGGTTGGTCTCGTAGAGTTCCACGTAGCCCATCTGCGGCCGGCCCTTGATCTTCTCGAAGCGGGCTCTGCCCTCTATGGTGCCGGCCTGCACCGGCGCGACCGCTATGAGCGAGCCGATCAGTGCCAGAAATCGGATACAGCTGTTCTGTCGCCGCCTGCCGTTCATGACCTGCACTCCCGAGAAAAACGTTCGAATACGAACCGCCATGGCGGCTCGTACTCGTTACGCGAGATGTCTCTGCGGCCCTGGATTCCGCCGCCGGCCCCGGTCTGAAGGGGCATTATGTGCCTGCACACGCGGGATGACCCGGCTGGTCCATCCCGCTCAAGCATCGCTGCTGCAACCCGAAGTCGTCTTGATCGACGTCGCCGTCGCCGTCCAAGTCGGCGTCGTCGCAGTCCGGGTTGGAGATCTCGATACCTGGTCCGGTGCTGCATTCCTCGAACCGGGCGACGTCGAGGAAGTCCACGTCGCCGTCGCGGTCGAAATCGCCGGGAATCTGGACCGGCGTGGAGGTGACGACGAACTGCAGGGCGTCGATGTTGTTGAACGTCCACCACCAGCTCGCATCGTTGTACATCCGCACGCGTACGGCCACGCCGCGAAGCCCGGTGACATTCTCGATCGTGCCGCTGCGGCTCAGCGGGGCGAACGTGAGACGGTTCTGGTTGTAGGTCCCGTCGATGTTCGCGATCACCTGATACTGGTCGCAGTCCATGATGCTCGCCGGCTCGGAGCCGTCGTTGTTCCAGCCGATCTCCCACACCTGGTGGACGCCGATGGGGTGAGCATCGCCGCTGTTATTGAAGCAGCGCATCTGCACCAGGACGCCGAGGTTCCAGGTGGCGATGGTACTGGCCGGCTTCCAGTCCGTCGTGCCGATTATCTGGCCCATGTAGAAGTTCATGCCCAGCCAACTGGTGATCTTACCGCCGAAATGCGTGCCGTCGGTGGTGACCACCTGGAACGGATTGCCGTTGGCCAAGGGCGGATTGTCGGGCCGTTCGCCGCTGACGTGGACGATCTCCCAGCCGGTCAGCGAGCCGCCGTTGGCCTCGAAGCTGGGGTTGTCCACGCCGGGCACGGGCGGCACGGCGCCGGCGCGAATCAGGCCGGTCTTTTCGTGACTCAGCGGTCCCTGGGGGCCGGTCACGGTCAGCCGGACGGTGAAGATGCCGTTCTGGAGATACGTGTGCCGCGGATTGTGCTCCGTGCTGGTGTGGCCGTCGCCGAACTCCCAGAACCAACCGGTCGCGTCCGGATACCAAGTCAGGTCGGTGAATTGCACGGACAAGGGCAGCGGACCCGACAGCACATCGGCGGAAAAGTCCACGGCCAGCGGCCACCTCTTGTCCAAATCTCGAAACGCATACCAGGCCTGTCGCGGCGTGATGGTCAACGTACTGACGACGCGGCTGCACAGTCCGTAGTCGCGGCCCCAGTCAGGCGTGCCGGGCAAGTCGGTGATGACCAGGTGGTTGGCCTGAAACACCATGTGATACTCGGGCTTCTTGAGTTCGGTCAGCACGGCCGTGATGTTGGCGGCTCGCTGGGCCTCATTAGTCGTGTTCCAACCGTACTCGTTGAGCCACAGCTTCTTGTGGCCGTGGCCGTGGTCGAGCAGCACCTGGTAGGTGTTGGTGATGGCCTGCCAGTTTAAGGGATTGCCATAGGGGTGGATGGCGACGGCGTCGAAGTAGTCGCCGCCGCCGTGCGTGTAAATGTCCCGGAGATACTGGTCGCCGTTGCTGACGTAGTCGCCGTAATCCAGTCCGCCGATGGCCAGGACGCAGTCGGGATCGCCTTCCTTCATGGCGTTGTACCAGCGGATGAGCCACGGGACGTACGTGTGAGCCATGTGTCCGTTGGCACAGCCGTCGTTGATCCAACTGCAACCGTTGGGCTCGTTCCAGAACTCGTAGTATTTCACCCGGCCGCGGTATCGGGCGGCCAGCGTGCGGAAGAAGTTCTCGAAATGGGCGATGTATTGCTCGTCGGGGGGGAATCGATAGCCGATGCCCGAGCCGTACTTCGCCAGGATGCCGGGAGGCAGCGCCCAGTCGGGGGTCAGGCCGGTATAGGCGAAGATCTCCAGACCGCGGGCCAGGGCTTCATTGACCTGGTGATCCACTTCATCCCAGTAGAACACGCCGGGAGTGCGTTCGATGTCGATCCAGGCGAAGTTCGCGGGGCAGTTCGTGCCGCCCATCTCGACGATTTTGTCCATGCTGCGGCGGTCCCACTCCCGAGCCCTCTCGCCGGTGAGCCCCAGCCAACTACCCCAGGTGATGCCGCAGCCGTAGATGTTTGGGCGAGGTTCGGTCGTCTGGGCTGATGCCGCGCCGGCCGTGACGAGGAGAACCACGATGATGCGGCGGTAGTAGACAGACATGCACTCCTCCCCCGCTCGTCCGAAAGCGGCCAGGCAGGGCGGCATCGCCACCCTTCTCCGGCAAGCCTTCATTTTCGACTATACCGGTTTAGACCGGTGTTTCAAACCTCGCTTTGCCCCAATTCGCTCAATCCGGTCGGAATTGGCCATCGGTCTCGGCCGAAACCCGTCGAGCCGCGGCCGCCCGGCGACGGCGCGCCGGGTTCTCGAAAGAAAGTCGCGAGGATTTCGTTGGTTTGTAACTCATGTGGTCTCAAATACTTGTGTTCGGGTGCCTCCAGGCGGAGCCAATGATGTGGCAAAGTATTAGGAATCTGAATACAGGATTCTGTGGACATTAGATTTTATGATGCTATTATGGCCACTGGGGCTCTTCATTGCGGCTGCGATAGGGCAGCGTTCGGCCGAGTCCCAGGCGGGGTCGTGCGGATCCGGCATTCGCAGCGAGCCGGACGGTCCACGGCCAGTGAGTGATCTGCAACAGAAGGCGGGTGAGTAGTATGCAACCTTTGCAGGATCTGGCACAGCGCGGTTTGTACGACCCGTTCACCGAGCACTCCAACTGCGGTGTGGGGTTCGTGGCCAGCCTGAACGGGACCAAGTCGCACGACATCATTGCCAAGGGGCTGCAGATTCTGCAGCGGCTCGAGCACCGAGGGGCGAGCGGGTGCGACCCGAACACGGGCGACGGGGCGGGCATTCTCATCCAGTTGCCGGACAAGTTCCTCCGCGCGGCGGTGTCGGACTGCAAGATCAAGCTGCCGGACGAAGGGGAGTACGGCACGGGCCTGGTCTTCCTGCCGCCTGACCCGGCCCAGCGGGCGGTCTGCGAGGAGATGTTCGAGGCGGTCATCGTCAACGAGGGCCAGACGGTGTTGGGCTGGCGCGAGGTCCCGCGCGACAGTTCCGTGCTGGGCGTCGTGGCCCGCGGCGTGGAACCGGCGATTCGGCAGATCTTCATCGGGCGGGGCAAGGGGCTCGCCGATGATGCCGCGTTCGAGCGCAAGCTGTACGTCATCCGCAAGCGGATCGAAAACGGCGTTCGCAATAGTGGGCTGAGCCAGGCTGCGTACTTCTACATTCCCAGCCTGTCGCATCGCCTGCTGAACTACAAAGGGCTGCTCCTGGCTCCGCAGGTGCCGGCGTACTACGCCGACCTGAGCCATCCGGATATGGTGTCGGGCCTGGCTCTCGTGCACCAGCGATACAGCACGAACACATTCCCCACGTGGGATTTGGCCCATCCTTTCCGCTTCCTGTGCCACAATGGCGAGATCAACACGCTGCGGGGCAATATCAACTGGATGCGGGCCCGCGAGGCGTTGTTCGAGTCGCCTCTGTTCGGCGACGCCCTCGAGAAGATTCTCCCGATCATTCCACCGGGAGGCAGCGACAGTGCCGCGCTCGACAACGTGGTGGAACTGCTCTATCACACGGGGCGATCGCTGCCGCATTGCATCGCCATGCTTATTCCCGAGGCGTGGCAGAATCACCGTTCCATGAGCGACTCCAAGAAGGCGTTCTACGAATATCACGCCTGCCTCATGGAGCCGTGGGACGGCCCGGCCTCTATCGCGTTCACCGACGGCAAGGTCATCGGTGCCGTGCTCGATCGCAACGGCCTGCGTCCGTCGCGATACACCGTCACCAAGGACGGCTACGTCATCATGGCTTCCGAGACCGGCGTCATCGAGCTGGACCCGGCCAACATCGCGTATAGGGGGCGTCTTCAGCCCGGCCGAATGTTGCTCGTGGACACCGACGATGCGCGCATCGTGCCCGACGAAGAGATCAAGGAAGGGCTGGCCGCCCGCAAGCCGTATCGAGCCTGGCTGGACCGCCGGTTGGTCAAAATGTCGCAATTGCCCGAGCCACGGGAGTGGCCGGAGTATGACCTGGAGACGCTGCGGACGCGCCAGCGGGCGTTCGGCTACACCGACGAAGACCTCAAGATCCTCCTGGCTCCCATGGCCGAGAACGGCGTCGAGCCAGTCGGATCCATGGGCACGGACACGCCGCTGGCCGTGCTAAGCGACCGGGCCCCGCTGCTGTACGACTACTTCAAGCAGTTGTTCGCCCAGGTGACCAACCCGCCGCTCGACGCGATTCGCGAGGAACTGGTCACCTCGAACATCACGACCATCGGTCCCGAGCGCGACATCTTCCAGGAGACGGAGATGCACTGTCATCAACTCCGTCTCGAGCAGCCCATTCTCACGAACCGAGAACTGCAGAAGATCAAGAATCTCGGTGTGGTGGGACCGACGGCAGGTAGCGGCCCGGCCATCGAGTTGCGGACCCGAACGCTGCCCATCCTCTTCGAGGTGAACGGCGGAGAAAAGGCGCTGGCCAAGGCGATCGACGAATTGTGCCAGGCCGCCGAGAAGGCCATCGACGAAGGCTATTGTATTCTCGTGCTGTCGGATCGTGGGATCGACGCCGAACATGCGGGCATTCCCGCGCTCCTGGCCGTGTCCGCGGTGCATCATCACCTGATCCGCACGGGCAAGCGGACCAAGACCGGACTCGTGCTCGAATCGGGCGAGCCGCGGGAGGTTCATCACTTTGCCCTCCTGCTGGCCTACGGCGTCGGCGCGATCAATCCGTACGTGGTGTTCGAGACGCTGGCGGAAATGAACCGCGACGGGAGGCTCAAGGGACAGATGAGCCCGGAAACCGTCGAGAAGAATTACATCAAGGCCATCAACAAGGGCGTGACCAAGGTCATGTCCAAGATGGGCATCTCGACGCTCCACAGCTACCGGGGGGCCCAGATTTTCGAGGCGGTCGGTCTGCGTTCGGACGTGATCGACAAATATTTCTGCTGGACACCCTCGCGTATCGGCGGCGTGGGCCTGGACGTCATCGCTCGCGAAGTGGCCATGCGGCATGCCCGGGGATTCCCGCGGCGGGCCGTTCTCGACTTCCTCGAACTGCCCCCGGGTGGGCAGTACCAGTGGCGGCGCAACGGCGAGTACCACCTCACCAACCCGGCGAGCGTGGCCAAGCTGCAACAGGCCGTGCGGCAGGGCGATCCCAAGACGTTCGAGGAGTTTTCACGGATGGTCAACGAGCAGAACCGGCAGCTCTGCACGTTGCGCGGTCTGCTCGATTTCAAGTTCGACGACTCCGAGTCGATTCCGCTCGAGGAGGTCGAGCCGGCCAAGGAGATTGTCAAGCGATTCAAGACCGGGGCCATGTCGTTCGGCTCCATCTCGTTCGAGGCGCACGCGAATCTGGCCATCGCCATGAACCGGATCGGCGGACGCAGCAACACCGGCGAAGGCGGCGAGGATCCCATCCGTTATCAGCGGTTCAACGGCGACGAGCAAAGCAAGGCGACGCTGGCCCAACTGTCGCCGTGGGTGGCCAACGTGCTCGAGCCGGGTGACTCGATGCGCAGCTCCATCAAGCAGGTGGCGTCCGGCCGGTTCGGCGTGACCAGCGAGTACCTCGTCAACGCCGACGAACTGCAGATCAAGATGGCCCAGGGCGCCAAGCCCGGTGAGGGTGGCCAGTTGCCGGGACATAAGGTGGACGAGTGGATCGGACGCACGCGGTATTCGACGCCGGGCGTGCAGCTGATTTCGCCTCCGCCGCATCACGACATCTACTCGATCGAGGATTTGGCTCAGCTCATCCACGATCTCAAGAACGCCAACCGGAACGCTCGTATCAGCGTCAAGTTGGTGGCTGAGGTGGGCGTGGGCACGGTCGCTGCTGGCGTGGCCAAGGGCAAGGCGGACGTCGTGCTGATCAGCGGCTACGACGGCGGCACGGGCGCTTCGCCACTGACGTCCATCAAGCACGCGGGGCTGCCCTGGGAACTGGGGCTGGCCGAGACGCACCAGGTGCTCGTCGCCAACGATCTGCGCAGCCGCATCATCGTGGAGGTGGACGGGCAGTTGAAGACCGGCCGCGACGTGGCCATCGCCTGCCTGCTGGGTGCGGAGGAATTCGGCTTTGCTACCGCGCCGCTCATCGCCTCGGGCTGCATCATGATGCGCAAGTGCCACCTGAACACCTGCCCGGTGGGCGTGGCCACGCAGGATCCCGAGCTTCGCAAAAAGTTCGCCGGCAAGCCCGAGCACGTCGTGAACTTCATGTTCTTCGTGGCTGAGGAACTGCGGAAGATCATGGCCCGGCTCGGCTTCCGCACCGTCAACGAAATGGTCGGACGATCCGACAAGCTCGACGTACGGCAGGCGATCGATCACTGGAAAGCCCGCGGTCTGGATTTCTCGCGCATCCTGTACCGGCCCGAGGTGCCGCCGTTCATCGGCACGCGTTGTCAGCAGCCGCAGGACCACGGGATCGAACGCTCGTTCGATGTAAACGTGCTGCTTCCGTTGGCCGCTCCGGCCATCGAACGTGGCGAGAAGGTGTACAAGGAAATCCAGATCAAGAACCTCTATCGCACGGTGGGCACGATCACCGGTAGCGAGATCACGCGGAAGTATGGCGGGGCAGGGCTGCCCGACGATACGCTGCATATCAAGTGCGTCGGCTCGGCCGGCCAGAGCTTCGCGGCGTTCATCCCGCGCGGCATGACCATGGAGGTGGAGGGCGACGCGAACGACTACTTCGGCAAGGGGCTGTCGGGCGGACGGCTCATCCTCTATCCGCCGCGTCAGGCCACGTTCGCCGCCGAGGACAACATCATCTGCGGGAACGTGGCGCTGTACGGGGCCACCGGCGGGGAAGCTTATATTCGGGGTATCGCGGGTGAGCGGTTCTGCGTACGCAACAGCGGCGCCCGCGCGGTCGTCGAAGGGGTCGGCGACCACGGCTGCGAGTACATGACCGGCGGGCGGGTGGTGGTGCTCGGCACGACCGGCCGCAACTTCGCCGCGGGCATGAGCGGCGGCATCGCGTACGTCCTGGACGAGGCCGGGGATTTCGGCGAGTTCCGCTGCAACCTCGAGATGGTGGATCTGGAGAAGGTTGCGGACCCGGCCGACGTGCAGGAGCTCCGGCGGCTGATCGAGCGGCATGTTCTGCACACCGACAGCGTGGTCGGCCGGCGCGTGCTCAAGGAGTTCAGCCGGTATCTGCCCAAGTTCGTGAAGATCATGCCTCGGGATTACAAGCGCGTGTTGCTCGAGCGGCTCGCCCGCCAGCAGGAGATCGAATCGGCCGACGTGGAACTGTCGGAGGTGGCCAATGGGTAAACCGACGGGATTCAAGGAGTATCCACGGCAAGGGTTCAAGGCGGCACCGGTCGAGGAGCGGACTCGCCATTATCGCGAGTTTCTCATCCCATTGCCCATCGCCGAGATGCAGACGCAGGGCGCTCGTTGCATGGATTGCGGCGTGCCGTTCTGCCACTCGGGGTGCCCGTTGGGGAACATCATTCCGGACTTCAACGACCTGGTGTACCGAGGCGATTGGGCGCGGGCCATCCGTGTCCTGCACGCGACGAACAACTTCCCCGAGTTCACGGGCCGCGTTTGTCCAGCACCGTGCGAGGAAGCGTGCGTGCTTGGCATCAACGAGCCGCCGGTGACCATCAAGTACATCGAGTACTCCATCATCGAGAAAGCATTCGCCGAGGGCTGGATTCGGCCCTGCCCACCCGCGGTGCGGACGGGCAAGAAGGTGGCGGTCGTCGGCTCCGGGCCGGCTGGGTTGGCCGTCGCCGATCAGTTGAACCGGGCGGGTCACTCGGTGACGGTATTCGAACGTGCCGACCGCATCGGCGGGCTGCTGCGGTATGGCATTCCCGACTTCAAGCTCGAAAAGCGCTTCATCGACCGGCGGTTGAAGATCCTCGAGGCCGAGGGCATCGTCTTCAAGCCGGGCGTGAACGTCGGGTACGACATCACGGCCGAGCAGCTTCGCGCCGAGTTCGACGCCATCGTGTTGTGCGGCGGGGCGACGCGTCCGCGCGACTTGCCCGTCCCGGGCCGCGAACTGGACGGCGTGCATTTTGCCATGGAGTTCCTGCCGCAGCAGAACAAGCGCGTGGCCGGCGACCGGTTCCCGTACCGCACGGACAAGTGGTGGTTCAGTGAACGGCATGAGGACATCACCGCCACGGGCAAGCGCGTCATCGTTATCGGCGGCGGCGACACGGGCGCCGACTGCGTGGGCACGTCGAATCGCCAGGGCGCCAAGAGCGTGACGCAGTTCGAGTTGCTGCCCCAACCGCCCGAGTGCCGGCCCAGCGAGCAGCCGTGGCCCTACTGGCCCATGAAGCTTCGTACGAGCAGCTCGCACGAGGAAGGATGCAACCGCTGCTGGAGCATTCTGACCAAGCGGCTGCTCGGCGAGAACGGAAAGGTCACCGGCCTGGAGACGGTGGACGTCGAGTGGGTGCGCGACGAGACCGGCCGCATGAAGATGCAGGAGGTGCCCGGCTCGGCCAAGACCTGGCCGGCCGACCTGGTGCTGCTGGCCATGGGCTTCGTCGGTCCGGAGAAGGGTGGCATCATCGAGCAACTTGGCGTCGAACTGGACGAGCGGAGCAACGTCAAGGCCGATGAGTCGACTTACATGACCAGCGTGCCGGGCGTGTTCGCCTGCGGCGACATGCGGCGAGGCCAATCACTGGTTGTCTGGGCCATCAGCGAGGGCCGTGAGGCCGCCGTCGCCATCGACACGTATCTCATGGGATCCAGCGATCTGCCCACCAAAGGCGCCGGCGATCTGCCCCGACCGTAAGCTTTCAGTGGGGGGCGGGCATCTTGCCCGCCTCAATCCATAGTGACGAATACACTGCGCTAGTCCAGTGCGTACATGTACGGCGGGACGCGGATACTCTGTCGCCGGCCCCCAGTCCCCAGCCCCTCATGATTCTCTCGGGCAAAAGGGACCTCACGCTGCTCACACATCCTTGAGTTTGTCGGGTGCGGACCGGGGCGGGTCGCCCTCGTGCTCCTTGTCTTCGTAGAAGGCGATCTTCTTGACCCGGCGTTCGTGGCGGCCGCCCTCGAAGGCGGTGTTGAGCCAGACATCGACGATGCGGCGCATGAGCTCTTCGCCGATGAGGTCGGCGGCGAGGCAGAGCACGTTGGCGTCGTTGTGGCGACGGGACATCTCGGCGGTCAGTTCGTCGTGACACAGGGCGGCCCGGATGCCCCGCACCTTGTTGGCTGAGATGCACATGCCGATGCCGCTGCCGCACAGCAGGATGGCGAAATCCGAGACGCCGGTGACCACGGACTTGCAGGTTGGATAGGCCGCGTCGGGATAGTCGCAGCTCGACGCACAGTCAGCTCCGAAATCAAGGACGTCATAGCCCTTGGACACGAGCATGGCCTTGATCTTTTCCTTGGCCTGGTAGCCACGATGATCGGAGCCGATGGCGACTCTCAAAGCACGACCTCCTCCAGCCGGCGACGCAGCGCGCTTTCGATCTGGTTGGCGCAGGCCCGGTACTCCTCCTCGGTGCCGCCGATGGGGTCTTCGATATCCTCGTCGCCCACCTTCTGCACGCGATGTTCCGCATGCGCGGCCAGCGACTTGATATTCTCGGCTTGGCGGCCCGTCATTGCAAAGATGTAATCGGCCCGGTTGATTTGCTCGAGCGTCAGCGGCTGGGATCGGTGTCCGGCGATCTCGATGCCTTTGGCTCGCAACACCTCGATCGCCTCGGGTGTTGCCGGCGCCCCGCTGCAGGCCCCGGTTCCCGCTGACTCGACATAATAGCCTTTTTCGGCCAGTTCGTCCTCCCGGCACTGGAGCTTTTCGGCGAGAAGACGGCGCAGCAACCCCGCGGCCATGGGACTGCGGCAGGTGTTGCCGCTGCAGACCAACAGGAAATTCGTCCGGTTGAGACGCCGGATGGTGCGCTCGTCCAGGATGCCTTCGCGGAGGACCCGATAGCCCTTCGCGTCCACCTGCACGATGGTCGAGGCCTTGGCGTACCGGCTGCGTCCGGCGTCGAGGACCAGGTCCACCCGGCCGTCCAGGTCGGCAAGCGCTTCCTCGGCGGTCACCGGGGCGGGGTTGCCAGCGAGGTTCGCGCTGGCGGCCACCACCGGCAGCGAAGTCTGCGTCAACAGATCGGAGGCCACATGGTCGTCCGGACAGCGAACGCCGATGGTGCCGTTGTGATACATCGCCGGCACGTGTTCGGGTGAGGTTTCCTGGATCACGGGCGTGGCCTGGGCGTCGGCGACCTCGAAGATGATGGTCAACGGTCCCGGCCAGGTCTTCTCGACCAGACGGCGGGCGGTACCGGCCATCTCCGGCACAAACCGATGGATCGCTGACTTCTGCCCGATGTGGACCGTGAACGGCTTGCCGTCCGTTCGGGACTTCAGGACCCGCAGCCTCTCGACCGCTTCGGGCAGCGTTGCGCACGCCCCGACGCCGTAGACGGTCTCGGTCGGAAAGACGACCAGTCCGCCACGGGTCAGCACGTCGGCGGCTTCGCGGATTGCTTCCGAATAGCTTGCGGTTTCAAGGTTTACGACTTTCGTAGCCATGAGCGACAGGCAGTTCTCCTCAGCGCCGATTATCAAATTGGGGCGAATGGGTGTCAAGAAAACCGGTTCGTCCGAACCCTCCGGCGTGGTCAGTTCGGAGACTCCTCGGAGAGGCCCGGCCCGGCTCCATCCGCCGTGTCCGCTTCGCGGCCGCGCAGCGCCAGCAGCTGTGAGACGATCATCGCCTCCATCAAGAGCATGGACAAGGCCACCCTGACCGCCCACAGAACCTGCCGCTGGGCCAGCCGATACTCAACCGTGGATGTCCTTAATATCCTAGGACACTTCAGCTTGCCGTCCGTGGCCGCCCACCGCAAATAACCCAGGAACCCGCCCGGCGGATACGCCCGAGCCAGCTCGGTCGCGACGAACTCGTGGACGCCATGCTTGAGGCGGACGCGCTCGTCCTCGCGGCCGGCGAAGGACTCGGCGATGGAACCGCGAACGAGTTTCTCGACGCCTGCCGGCAGTGCCCGGTACTCCGCCCAGAGCGACACGACCAACGTGGCTCCCGACACTACCGAGCCAAGCAGCCAGATGGCTCCGACCGGCGGCCGCGGAGCTTTCGCGGCTACCCGGAACATCACGGCCCCGATGAGCAGTCCCACCAGCATGAAGAAAAACAGGCCCAGGAAGAATGGCAGGGCGGCGAGGTAGCCCAAGAGCACCCCCGCGGGGATTGTCAGGGCCAGACCCGCCACGAGCGCCCAGCCGATCCATCGCGTCGCAGCCTGCCCGGCCGAGGCGTTCGAGACGACGCTCGCGTCCGATCCATGGTCGTTCGAGTTCGGTTCCATGCCCGAGTGAGTCTAACCGCCCCGGACGAACGGTGCCAATTCGAGATCCGGGTCCATGCCGCGCCGTCGACGTCGAGTTGCAATCGAGTTGCGGGCTCTGCGTGTTGGGGCTTCGAGCAAGTCCGTACCGTGGAAAGGCCGGGCAGCTGCGTCTAGTACTCCTGTCGGATCGCCGCGAGCACACGACTACCGTAAGCTTCGGTTTTGGCGGGGCCGACGCCTTTGATGCTCTGTAGCTCTGACTCACTGGTGGGGGCCACGCGGGCGATCTCGCGGAGCGTCTTGTCGCTGAGGACCATGAACGCGGGCACGTTGTTTTCTTCGGCGATTTCGCGTCGCAGGAGGCGTAGCCGATCGTAGATGCGGCTGGCGACCGGGTCGAGCGGGCGGGCGGCCAGTTCGGGTGACGGTTGAATGAGATTGAAAGGACTGACACTCGAAGCAGGGGACTCGTCGCGCTTGCTCAACTTGTTCTTCAAATCGCGCATCGACGGCGAACGGGACTGATCCTTTGTCGTGCTGGTGCTCTTTTTTGATCTGCGGCTGCCCGATATCGGCAGCCCCGGACCGAAATCGGGTCCACCGCCCTTGCGGACCTTCGGGCCCGACTTGCGTTTTCCCTTGCGTCCGGCCGGCGCCGACAGCTTGGCCTCGGCCTGGGACCGCAGCACCTGCCAGCCTGCCGGCGTGATCTTGAGCACGCGGTACTCGCCTTCACGGGCGAGCAGGTTCTGATCGATGAGTTGGTCGATCCAGGCCATGATCTGCGGCTTGCGACTGTCGGCGAGCAGACCGAACACGCTCAAGTCGTTGTGGCCGCGCTCCAGCACCTTGTCGGTCGGATTCCCCAGCAGGACGTCGGCGATGTAGCCGGCGCCGAATCGCTGGTCGGTTCGGGCGACGGCGGACATGATCTTCTGGGCGAGCACGGTCGAGTCGGGCACGAGATCCACCAAGCCACCGCACACGTCGCAGGCGCCGCAGTTGTCTCGCTCCCACGTCTGGCCGAAGTAGCTGACCAGTTGTCGATGCCGACAGCTCATTCCGGTGCAGAACCGGTACATCTCTTCGAGCATGGCCAGCTTGTTCTTCAGGTCGGCGGTCTCGTTGTTCTCGATGATGTACTCCCACAGTTCACGGTCGGCAGGCGAATAGAACAGGATGCACTCGGCGAGCTTGCCGTCGCGGCCCGCCCGACCCGTTTCCTGTTGGTAGTGCTCGATGGATTTGGGCATGGCCGCGTGGATCACGAAGCGGATGTCGGCACGGTCGATGCCCATGCCGAAGGCGACGGTGGCCACCACCACGTCGACCTTACCGGCCGAGAATGCGTCCTGAGCGGCGGTCCGAGCATCGTCGTTCATGCCCGCGTGATAGCCGGCCACACGAACACCCGCCTTGTGCAGCACGGCGGTGAGGATGTCCACGTCGCTGCGACGAATGCAGTACACGATACCGGCCTGGTTGGGGCGGGCGCGGACGGCTTCGAGCACGTCCCGCGTGTCGTCGGTGCGTCGCCGGACGCTGTACACCAGGTTGGGCCGGAAGAAGTCGCCTACCAGCACGAGCGGGTCTTTCAAGCCGAGTTGCTCGATGATGTCCTGGCGGACGTGCGGCGTGGCCGTCGCGGTAAAGGCGTGCACGCAGGCATTCGGGAATCGCCGCTTGAGTTCGCCCAACCGGCGGTAGTCTTCGCGGAAATCGTGGCCCCAATGACTGATGCAATGGGCTTCGTCGATCGCGAATGCGCCGACGTCGGCCTTGGCCAGCATGTCGTAAAACGGCTCGTAGGCGAACCGCTCGGGGGCGACGAAGATGAGCTTGTACTTGTGGTTGTAGATGCCGGCGGCCACTCGCCGCTTGTCGGCGGCGTCCAGACTGCTGTTCAGAAAAGCGGCCGGAATGTTGCGATTGTTCAGCCGATCGACCTGATCCTTCATCAGAGCGATCAGCGGCGAAACGACGACGGTGAGCTTGTCGGACAACAGGGCAGGAGCCTGGTAGCACAGCGACTTGCCGCCGCCCGTGGGCAGCACGGCCAAGCAGTCGCGGCCCTCCAACGCCGCGGTCATCGCCTCGCGTTGCAGCGGCCGGAGCGTCTTGTAGCCCCAGTAGCGCTCAACCGTTTCCAGGAGTCTGTCCGTCATGGACTCGTTCCAGCCTCGAGGAATGGGAAAATTCAGGATACCGCGCGGGAGTCGCTCAATCCAGACGCATCCGTCGCGATCGCTGGCGGGTCGGCGCGTGCGGTAAGAGTAAATCTTTTCCAGTGCATAGTTTAAGCGCCGGTGCATGGGCGCCGGGCATGGAAAAGGCCTTTGCACGGAAAACAGGCACTCCACAGAGGGGTCGGATGGCCTTTCCAGTATGGTCCCGGCCTGCCGGGAATATGGCATTGAGCTTGCATACTCTGATCGGGTACGTGTCACACCCGCGACCAGCCACGGCGGCGGGTCGCAAGGAGCATCGCACCAGCCGACGTCAACTATTCCCGAAAGCAGGAGACATGAAGCACGGATTTCTCATCGACATGGATGGTGTTGTTTACCGAGGCAGTCACCTGATCCCCGGTGCCATCGAGTTTATTCGCGAGCTGACCGAACAGCGGATTCCGTTCTTGTTTCTGACCAACAACAGCCAGCGGACGCGGCGCGACGTCGCCACCAAGCTGCGTCGCATGGGCATCGACGTTGGCGAGCAGCATGTTTTCACGTGTGCCATCGCGACCGCACGCTTTCTTGCATCACAGAAACCTAACGGCACGGCGTACGTCATCGGAGAAGGCGGGCTACTCAATGCCCTGCACATGAACGGCTACTCGATCGTCGATCACGAGCCGGACTATGTGGTGGTCGGCGAGGGCCGAACGCTCACGTTCGAAATGGTGGAAACCGCGGTACGGATGATTCTCGGCGGGGCGAAACTCGTGGCCACCAATCCGGATCCCAACTGCCCGACGATGGACAGCATGAGACCGGGCTGCGGGGCTATCGTGGCCATGCTGGAGAAGGCCACCGGCGTGCAGGCGTTCAGCGTTGGCAAGCCCAGCCCGGTGATGATGCGGATGGCGCGTACTGAGCTGGGCCTGCGCACGGGCGAGACGATCATGATCGGCGATACGATGGAAACGGACATTCTCGGCGGCGTGCAGATGGGCTACAAGACGGTCCTGGTCCTGTCCGGCGGGACGAAACGAGCCGACCTGACACGATACGCCTACCGGCCCGACGTGGTGGTCGAGTCGTTGGCTCAACTGCACGTGGCCGAACTGCTGGGCCTCGAATTGACAGCGTGAGCCGGTGTGAGCCACGCGGAAACCGGGTGGACGACCGCGCGGCTCGCACGCGCCTCTGTGCCTCATCCGGCCAGCCATGCCGCGAGCAGATCCACCGCCGCCTGCAGATCGTTCTTGTGGGCGGATTCGCAGACCGTGTGGATGTACCGCGTGGGGATGGACAGCGTGATGGTCTTGTAGCCGCCGCGAACGCGCTGCATGCTCGATGCGTCGGTGCTGCCGCGAGGGAGAATCTCCAGTTGGTAGGGGATCTTCTTGCTGTCGGCCAGTGCCACAAACTCGTCCAGCAGGCCGCGATGGCTGATCGATCCGCCGTCGAGCACCTTGATGGCCACGCCCTTGCCGAGCTGCGTGATTGAATCCACCGGGTCGATGCCGGGCGTGTCGCAGGCCAGCGTCGTGTCGAGGGCGATGGCAACGTCGGGCTCGATCCCGAACGCCGTCGGTCCGGCTCCGCGGCAGCCCACCTCCTCCTGGACGGTGGCGGCATAGTAGATGTCGTACGGACTCTTCTTGCCCACCTTGCGAATGGCGTTGATGGCCACCCAACTGGCCACGCGGTTGTCCAGGGACTTGCCGCAAACCACGTCACCGATTTCCTCGAAGCTTTGCACGAGCGTCACTGGATCGCCCACGCGGACCAGCTTGTCGACTTCCTCTTTGGAAAGGAACAGGTCCACGAAGAACTCGTGCACTTCGGGGATCTTTTTCTTCTCTTCCTCGCTGGCCATGTGGATGGGACGGCCGGTCGGGTTCATCACGCCGAGCAGGTCGCGTCGGCCCTGGACGAGCACGCGGCGGGCGAACAGATTGCGGGTGTCGAAGCCGCCGACGTTCTGCAGCCGCAGCCGTCCCTTGTCGTCGATGGCTCGCACATAAAAGCCGATCTCGTCGATGTGACAGGCGATGAGGACTCTTTGCGCAGCCTTCTTGCCCGTCTTGCCCGGCTTTTTGCGACAGATCAGATTGCCCAGCGCGTCCACCCGGGTCTCGTCGAACAACCCCCGAGTTTGGGCCTGGATCAACTCACGGACTCGTTCCTCTCGCCCCGGCACACCGGGGAGTTCGCTCAATTGCTTCAAGAATTCCATAGCGATCTACTTCCCCCTGATCACGCAGTTCGCGCTTGCGTTCCGACCACGCCGGGTTCAGAGTTCGATTCGAGGCCAGCCACGGCTGAGACTCGAGGAGCTTGGCCTTTAACAAGCTGCGAGTCGCGAAGTTATTCAGCATCCGACAAGCGGCGATCCCCACCGTTCGGAGTTGACCGGGTTGCGGTGCGGGGCTGCTGAATATGGACTCGCGCTGACGCCTCACTTCATCCGCCGTGCTTGACCAGCTCGCGGAAGTCGGCCATGAGCTGCCGGACGATCGGGCCGGGCTTGCCCGTGCCGATCGGCCGACCATCGATCTGGGTGACCGGGATCACCTCGGCGGCGGTGCCGGTCAGGAAGCACTCGTCAGCCACGTACAGATCGTGGCGCGTCAGCTCCATCTCGCGGAAGGGGATCTTGCGCTTGGCGACCAGCTCGATGACCGCGTCTCGCGTGACACCCTCGAGGATGCCCGCCGTAATGGGGGGCGTCTGGACCACGCCGTTGCGGACCAGGAAGATGTTATCGCCCGTGCACTCGGCCACGTAGCCGAGGTGGTTGTACATGATGGCTTCGTACACGCCGGCGTCCAGGGCCTCGATCTTGGCCAGAATGTTGTTGATGTAGTTGCAGCTCTTGATCCGCGCCGACAAGGCGTTGGGATGATTGCGGATCACGCTGCTGCTGATGACGGCCATGCCCTGCTCGTAGAGTTCCTGCGGGTACAGGGCGATCTGGTCGGCGATGATGAAGACGCTGGGGCACGCCGTCCGGTTGGGGCTCAGCCCGAGCGTGCCCACACCGCGGGTGACCACCAGGCGGATGTAGCCGTCCACGATCTTGTTGGCCTTCATGGCGTCATAGACCGCGGTGGCCAATTCTTCGCGCGTCATGGGGATGGTCAGCCGGATGGCGCGGGCCGAGTCTTCCAGACGTCTGAGGTGGGCATCGAGCCGGAACACCTTGCCGCCGTAGCTGCGGATACCTTCGAACACACCGTCTCCGTAGAGGATGCAGTGATCGAAGATGCTGATGGTGGCCTCGGCGACGGGGACGATCTTCCCGTTCATCCAGATCTTGAGATTGGGATTTGGGGCATACTGGTTGGGTTGATCGAAATTCATGCGCCTGCTCTCGTTCGCGTTCCCGATCAGGGCCCTTCGGCTCAGCCTTTCGGGTGCTTGATCTTGCCATCTGCCAGAGTCACGATGCGGTGGGCCGAAGCAGCCACCTGGGGGTCATGAGTTACCATGACGATGGTCTGGCCGGCCTTGTTCAGGTCCACCAGAACGTTCATGATTTCCCGTCCCGTGGCCGCATCCAGATTACCCGTAGGCTCATCGGCAAGCAAGACGCGAGGGCGGTTGGCCAAGGCCCGGGCGATGGCGACCCGCTGGCGCTCGCCGCCGGACAACTCGTTGGGTCGGTGGCGGAGTCGCCCGCCCAGCCCCAGTTGTTCCAGCAGTGCCGCAGCCTGGCGGCGCAGATCGGTCCTGCGTCTCATCCAGCCCAGGACGGTGTTGCCCACCATGCAGGGGATAAGTGCATTCTCGAGTACGTTCAACTCCGGGAGAAGGTGATAGAACTGGAAGACAAACCCGAAGGTCGCGTTCCGCAATCGGTCGCGCTCGGCATTCGATCCGGCGAAGATGTCCTGGCCTTCGAAGGTCACTGTCCCACGGTCGGGCACGTCGAGAGCCCCCAGCAGGTGCAGCAGTGTGCTCTTCCCGCAGCCCGATGCGCCCATGATGGCGACAAACTCGCCGTGATGGACGCTCATCGACACCCCCTTGAGCACGTCGAGCAGCGTCTTGCCCAGCTGGTACGACTTGTGCAGGCCGGTCGCCTGGAGGATCGGGCTACTCATAGCGCAATGCCTCCACCGGCCAGACTCGCGAGGCCTGATACGCCGCAATCACCGAGCCGAGCACCGACATGAGCACGGCCACGCCGTAGATGATCACCACGTCCCAACTCTCGACCTGGTTGGGGATGCGGTCGAAGGCATACACCTCCGGGTTCCACACCTGCAGGTCGCGGTTGAACTTTTCGCCCAGCCATTTCAAGCCGTCCTGGATCTCGTTGATGTACTTGACGAACAGGACGCCCAGCACGATGCCCATCCCGCCGCCAACCGCGCCAACCGCCGCTCCGTAGCTGAGGAATATTTGGGCAACGCCGAAGGAAGTCGCGCCGACGCTCTTAATAATCCCGATGTCGCGGGTCTTCTGCTGGACGATCATGTAGAAGATGCAGACCACGAGCAGGACGGCCACCATGCTGACGATCGAGATCAACGACGTGACCAGATACTTCTCTTTCTCGACCGCGCCGATGTAGGTGGCCTGCTTTTCCTCCCACGTGACGATTCGGACCCGGCGGACCAACTCGGGCGTGCGGAGTTCGGCCAGGCGGGGCAGGATGAACTCGTTCCATTTGGCCCGCAGCAGATCGCGCGTCTCCAGGACTTTTTTCGGATCCGAGAAGTACTCGGGGGTGAGCTTGATCTGGACTTGGGTTGTCCGGGCCGGGATGATTGCGTACGGATCGTCCTCACTGAGTTTCTGCGGGTCCATCTCCAGCACATCCTGGAGCAGGTCGAAATCGACGTAGACGCTCATCGAATCGATGTCGTACACACCCGTACGATGGTCGTCCACGTAGCGAAATACCTTGCTCGGCATGCCGGTGCCCGACTCCAGCGGCTTGCCCGTATCGGTGAAGGGCACGAAGGTCAGCGTCACTGTCGAGCCGCGGGGATAATACGCCCGCTCGTAGCTGCCGTCGGGGAGTCGCTTGGCGACCATGTCCGTGCCGATGATGGCTCCGGGAAGCTCCGGTCCCTGCCAGCTCGGCGGCACGGGATCGAGGTATTTCAGCGGAATGGACGGGTCGTACAAGGCTCCGGGCATGGGCCAATAGAAGCCCGGGCCGGGGTACGGATAGATTTTGCTTACGTTCTGTCTCGCTTCTTTCTGGTCGCGTTCACTCGCTGATCCCTGCCATCGCCGGCGAGCCTCTTCCAGTTCGGGGGGCAGCACATAGCGCCCCTTGTCGTCGCGGCCGAAGTGCGGCTCTTGCTGCGGGCCGAGATGTGTCGTGCCCGGATAGTACTTGTTGTAGAACAACCCCTTGGCGAAATCGTTGACTCGGCAGGTTTCATCCAGCCGAATGCCCACGATCTGGGCCGGCTTGGTGATCTGGTCGCTGGGAAAGCGGAGGATCCCATAGCTGATGATCACCGGCGTGGCTTCCTCGATGCGATCCGCAAGGACCGGATCCGTTTTGATAAGGTCGATGAATTCCTGGTAAAACGGAAAACCCTGCAGCGTCTGGTTCTCAATGATCAAGTCGGCGAGCATGCCCCGCGACCGGTCGCGGACCATCTGGAGAAAGCCGTTCATGACGCTCACCACGATGAGCACCATGGCCGTGCACAGGCAGACCGCCGCGACGGACAGGAAGGCGATGCGGCGGCGGCGAAGATAACGAAGACAGAGAAAGAGTTTGTACATGGCGTAAAAGCTGTGAGCTATGAGCTATGGGCTTTGAGCGACAGACTGCAAGCTCGGGACCGGAGCGGTAACCGCGTCGCCAGGCGCGGATCTCGTCTCAGGGGCTCCGGCTCACAGCTCAGAGCTCACAGCTCATAGCTCCTTTCAATACCCGATCTCGCTCGCGTCGTCCGCACCTTGGCCGTAAGTATCATCGAGATCCTCGGCGACCGTTCGCGGCCGCTGCAGCGGGAAGAGGATGACGTCACGGATGCTGGTCGAGTTCGTGAGGAGCATGACCAACCGGTCGATGCCGACGCCCAGCCCGCCCGCCGGCGGCATGCCGTACTGCAGGGCCAGCACGAAATCCTCGTCGAGCACGGCCATGGTCTCGTCCTTCTTCTCGCCCGCCAGATTGCGGCGGAAGTTCTCCTCCTGGATCGCCGGGTCGTTCAACTCGGTGTACGCGTTGCCCAATTCGTGGCCGGCGACGAACGCCTCGAACCGCAGGGCGATGTTGGGATCCTCGGGCGAACGCCGCGTCAACGGGCAGATCGGGGCCGGGTAATCCAGCACGAACGTCGGCTGGATGAGCTTCGGCTCGACCGTGGCTTCGAACAGTTCGTTGATCACGATCGCGTCATCCATTCCCGCCGGGTCGATATCGTACTCGCGAACCTTGGCTCGCACGGCGGCAATGTCCGACATGTCAACGCCCGCATGTTCCTTCAGCAGATCGGCGTATTTCCGCCGCGGCCAGGGCGGGGTGAAATCAATCTCCAGATCGCCGTACTTTCGTTTGAATCCGCCGCCGATCCGCTCGATCGCCGCGGTCACCATGGCCTCGGTGAGTTCCATCATGTCGTGGTAGTCGCCGTAGGCCTGATAAATTTCAAGCAACGTGAACTCGGGGTTATGCGAGCTGTCGATTCCCTCGTTGCGGAAGACGCGGGCGAACTCAAACACCCGCTCGATGCCGCCGACCAACAACCGCTTGAGGTACAACTCCGGGCTGATCCGCAGGAACAACTGCATGTCCAGCGCATTGTGATGCGTGGTGAACGGCCGCGCCGCCGCGCCGCCGTAGATTGGCTGGAGCACCGGCGTTTCGACCTCGAAGAAGCCGCGGTCCACCAGACAGCGGCGGATGGCATCGACGATGAGGCTGCGCTGCTTGAAGACTTCCCGCACGTCCGGATTGGTGAACAAATCCACGTACCGGCGACGGTAGCGCAGGTCCATATCCTTGAGACCGTGCCACTTGGCGGGCGGCGGCTGGATGGCCTTGGCCAGCATGGTGAAGTTCGTCGCCCACAGCGTGAGCTCGCCCGTCTTGGTCTTGCCGATGTACCCCTCGGCTCCCACGATGTCGCCGAGGTTGACCAGCTTGGCCGCTATCGTGAAGTCCTTCTCGCTGACGCCCGCCTTGCTCACGCCCACCTGCAGGTCGCCCGTGCCGTCGCGGAGCGTCATGAACACCAGCTTGCCGACGGGGCGGTGCAGCATGATGCGGCCGGCCACCCGAAACTTCAGCTGTTCGGCGTGCTGACCCGGTTCGAGGTGGAGCGGCTCGGCCTGCGCTCTGATTTCCGTGAAAGCGGTTGTGTCGGGAAAACGGTGCCCGTACGGGTCCACGTTCAGTTCAGCGAGCCGGGCCAACTTGGCTTTACGATCAGCAACCTGTTGCGAGTCACTCATGAATCCGGGTTCTCTCAGCGATAGCGTGGTTCCAGCCGCCGGTCGGCGGCGCAAACGCGTAAAGGAACGAATGTTACGCTGATCGGACGGTTTATTCAACGTCCCGGCCGATCGCGACCCGCTCCGGCCTGATGCCACGGCCGGCGCCTCGGTACAACGCCGGCGGCGTCCCATAAAACACGCCCTGTCGATCGCGTTCGGGAATCGGTCCGACCGCCGCTCGACCCCTCCGAAGCCCTCGAAAAGTCCGCAAAACTCGATGGAGTCGGGGTCGCACTGTGCCGAATTGGTAAATGCGAGGGCGTCCCCGGGGGAGATGCAGCGCGAGCAGTACGCCCGCGCGCGGCCCCGGGTGACGATCGCGTTTTTTCCAAGGAGTGCCCTGGCATGAGATGTGTTTGGGTTGCCATCGGTACGGTCATGATGGGAATTCTGTGGCTCGCGGGGTGCGTGGAGACCGGCGACGAATCGACGGTGGATCTGCCCACCACGACGCAGCCGGCGGCCGTCAATAACGCGCCCGCCTATCACATCGCGCTGGTCGATCCGTTGTACGAGTCGACCGCCGGCGCCAAGGCCGTCGCCGTCGGTGATATCAACAACGACGGCGTCATGGACTTCGCGTCCATTTCCAGCGAATCGCAGCGGGTGCAGATTCATTTGCAGGATCCGCTGATCGGCACCTTCGACACCATCGCCATTGCCGGCGGTGCTCCCATCACACGTCCGACGGCGATTGAACTGGCCGACCTCAATGGTGACGGCAAGCTCGACGTGATCGTGCTGGTGGCCGACACCGGATTCGCATCCGCATCGGATGCCTACAAAGTGCCCGGGTGCCTCGTGTTCCTGTTCCAGGGGGCGGATCCCACCGATCCGTCGCAGTGGGTGCAGTTGCCCGGTGCCGGAAGCCCGCCGCCCGAGAATCTCACGTTGCCCGGTGGTGATGGCGTCAAGGACGGGCCAACCGCGCTGCTGGTCGGAACGTTTGACGAGCGGCCCGGTCCCGACATCGTGGTGACCGCTAACGGACCGAATTCCAGCGAGGTCCGGCTCTTCTCCAACCCGGGCGGGGCTTCGGCGATGACCGTGACCAAGTGGATCGGCAACAAGATCGAGTCCGACCTCAGCGGATTCGGTGGGGCGGCCATGGCCGATCTCGACGCCGACGGCGACCTCGACATCGCGCTGACCGTGCCGGAAGCCAAGAGCTTCAACCTGCGCTGGCTGGTGAATCCGAGAATCAGCCCGGCCGCGACGACCGGCAGCGGCATCCCGACGTATACCTCCGATCACCTGGGCGCGCTGTTCGAGACGACAGCGCGAGCCAAGACAGTCGTGGTCGGCGATATCAACAACGACGGCCTGGCCGACGTGGCCTCCATCTCCGACGATTCTCAGCCCGTACAGATCCATCTGCGCAACCCGGTCACCGGCGAGTTTCGGACCATCTCCGTGGCCAGCGGTCCGCCGCTGACCAGTCTGGCCGACATCGAATTGGCCGACCTCAACCGGGACGGCAAACTCGACATCGTGCTGCTGGTCGCTGACACCGGCCTGTCCGCCAAGGGTGCGCAGCCGGCGTTGGTGATGCTGATCCAGGGGGCCGATCCCGCCACCCCGGCGGACTGGACCATGGTGCCCGGCTTGACGGGCTCGTTCCCGACCAACCTGTTGCTCGGCAACGTGAAGGTGAGCGACATTGTGGTCGGACAGATGGACGGTGAGAACGGTCCCGACATCCTGGTCGTGACCAAGGGCGCGGTTCGGTTGTTCCGCAACCCGGGCGATGCCCAGGTGACCAGTCCCGCCCTGTGGCTTTCGACCATCATCGAGGCCAACGCCAGCGAGAAGGCCAAGGTGGATCTCGCGGACATCGACAACGACGGCGACCAGGACGTGGTCATGACCGATGCCGGCGGTTCGGGCTTCAACGTCCGCTGGCTGCAGAACCCGCTGATCAGCCCGCCGGGCACGGATCTGTCGCGCATTCCGACTTACATGTCCGACCTGGTGCGGCCGGACCTGATCGACCCGCTGTTCGAGTCAACCGCCGGTGCCTCCGCCGTCGCTCTGGGCGACATCAACAACGACGGTCTGGTGGACGCGGTGTCGGTATCCGACGAGAGCCAGACCGTGCAGATCCACCTGATGAACGCCGAGACCGGTGTGTTCAATCCGGCGATCAACATCGCGGGCGGTGGTCCGCTGGCCCGGATGAACGATGTCGAGCTGGTGGACCTCAACGCGGACGGCAAGCTCGACATCGTGGTGCTGGTCGAAGACAGCGGCTTCGCGCCGCCGTCCGGCGTCAGGAAAATCGGTGCCCTCGTGCTGCTCATTCAGGGCGCCAATCCCGAGATCGCCTCCACCTGGACGCAGGTTGATTTCCTGGGTGATCCACGCGAGTTCCTCGAGGATCCCGATCCTAACGACGCCGATGTCATCGTGCCCATCCACACGTTCCGGTTCTTCAACAACAACGCCAGCCTGACGGACATGGTGATCGGCGACTTCACCGGTGACGGCTTGCCCGACATCGTGGTGGCCAGCAACGAGGATCCGCAGCCGCCACACACGTACATCTATCTCTTCCCGAATCCCGGCGCGGCCAGCGTCACCGACCCCTCGCTCTGGTCGCGGACCATTATCGAGTCCAATGCCCCTGACTTCGGCCGGCTGGACGTCGGCGACATCGACCTGGACGGCGACCTCGACGTGGTGGTCAGCGTGCCCACAGCCAAGACGCTCAACCTGCACTGGCTGGAGAACCGCAACAACGGAACCGTCTGGGTACAGCGCGTGATCAGTCAGCAGCAGGACGGTGCCGAAGTCCTCGCGGTGGGCGACATCGACAACGACGGTGACCTCGACGTCGTGGCTTGCAGCGCGACCGCACGCCTGACGCAATGGTTCCGGAACCCCGGACCGGCCGCCCTCCTCAGCGGGGCCCAGGTTCCCTGGGAAGTGTTCACCATCGGCGAACTGGGCGGCGTGCCCGGCGTCATCGACCAGGTCCGGTTGGTGGATCTCAACGGCGACGGCGTGTTGGACGCGTTCGTCACCCTCTATGACAGTCAGAACGCCCTGGGTTCGATCTACGGGTTCCAAGCTCAGACCGACCTCGAGGACGGTTGGGAAGCCTTCCAGATCGACGCCACGGGGGCTCATTATGGCCGCGTCGCCTTCCATGACTTCGACGGCAATGGCCGATTGGATTTCCTCGCTCCGCTCAACTATCCCGGCCTGACCGATGATCGCATTGCATTCTACACCGCCGTGATCGACGCCCGCTGGCGCCGTAACGTGGTCGGCCAGCAGAACCAGGGTGCCGACCTTATGTCGGTAGGTGACATTGACGGCGACGGCAATCCCGATGTCGCGGTAGCCAGCGTCAGCCTCGGGCTCACGCAGTGGTTCAAGAACCCCGGGCCGGCCGCGCTGGCTCCCGATGCCGTGCCTGTCCCGTGGAGGGTGTTCAACATCGGTGAGACATCCAGCGACGGGCTCTCGCAGGTGCGGCTCGTGGACCTCGACGGCGACGGCCAGTTGGACGTGTTCCTCACTGTCGGCGGTTCGGTTGCCGCCTACCGTCGCACGGAAGTGGTCGAGGATTATTGGCAGTCATTCGCCATTGATGCGACCGACGCCACCTTCGGCCGAGTCGCCTTCGCTGACATCGACAACGACGGCAAGCTCGACTTCATCGCTCCGCTTGATCGCGATGGCATCACCAAGGATCGGATCGTGGTCTACACGGCCGTCGCTTCCAGCAATTGGTACCGTCGCCTCGTCGGCCAGCAGCCCGGCGCTTTGGGCATCATCGATGCGGCCGACGTCGACGGTGACGGCCACGTGGATGTGGCCTCGGCCACCGGGAACCTGATCCAGTGGTTCCGCAATCCAGGCTCGTCGACCACGCAGTCGGCCCGCCAGATTCCGTGGGACGTGTTCAACATCGGATTCCTGACCGATGCCGAACCCGGCCAAGTCCGCCTGGCCGATCTCGACGGCAACGGCGAGATCGAATGCATCGTGACCGGCGGGGGCAAAGCCTGGGGCTTCGATCCGCAGGATAACATCGAGGACTACTGGACCCGCTTCCCGCTGTTCACCACGGATCCGCCGGCCGTCATCGGCAAGATCGGCATCGCCGACTTCAACCGTGACGGCAAGCTCGACTTCGTCGCGCCGGTGGACCGCGTGGACACGCTGGTCAAGGATCACTTCGTGATCTTCATCCGCAAGTGAGCCTCGCATCAGCCCCGCGCTGCAATCACTGATCACATGAACCGAGGCCCCGGGCAAACCTTGCCCGGGGCTTTTTCAATTGCGTAGCTTGCGGTCATGTTGAACCACGGATGGCAGGATATGGCCCCTTGAACTGAAGCCTATTGTGTCTTGACGACCGTCGAACAACTGTGGGTCTTCTCTGCGCCTCAATGTCTCTGTGGTTCTATTTCTTGCACTGGTGAAGCATATTTGTCGCAAGTAGACCAAGTCCGTGTCCGTCCGGATCCCCACCTCAAGCCTCAAGTCTCAGGTCTCAAGCCTCATCACTTCGGCCCCGTCGTCTCGGGTATCCCCGACACCGTCCAGCCGCCTTTGCCTTTCACGAAACGCGCGTCCTGAAAGTTGATGAAGTACCCGGTCAGATACGCGGCCAGGACGGTGCCGTCGGGATTCATGGCGAACTCGTGGGCCCAGCCGACCAGTCCCGGCTCGGCCGACGGCTCGAGCAACTCCAGCCCCGTGAATGAAGGCTTGCCGTTCTCGGGGAGGAGCGAGCGGGCCCGCGCGATCTTGATGCCTCCGTCGATGCGGTCGGGCGTCGAGTGATTGATCACCATCACGTAGCCGCCCGCGGGATCGGGCAGCACGAACGCGGATTCGGGCACGCCTCGATCCACGCAGAGCACCGGGCCGCGGTCTTCCCACGGGCCGAGAATGTTTGGCGCGGTGGCCACGCCCACGATGCCGCCGGTCGTGTCGCTGCCGGAGTAGAACAGGTACCACGTTCTGTCCGGCGGGTTGTAGTAGACCATCGGGTCGCGGCAGTCCGCCCAGCCGTCGGCGGGCCAGACGTGGCCGGGATGGCTCGGCCGGAACCACGACTCGGTCCTGCCGTCGACGATGAACTTCACCGCGTGGTTGCGCTGCCACTCCTTCGGATTTGCCGGATCCTTGGTCGTGGCCACGAGGATTTTCTGGTTCCAGTGATTGGGCTTCGGCTGCGTCACGCCGGTGTAGAACATGTGGAACTCGCCCGCATGCTCGACGACGTGCGGAGCCCAGAGCATGGCCTTGTCCTCGGGCGTTCGCCGGCTCACCGCGATGCCGAGCGGCTCCCAATCGATCAGATCGCGCGATCGGGCGATCGTGATGCCTTCGTGGCCGAAGTCCTTCATCATCGACCCAATGTAGGTGTAACCGTCGTGGCGGAAGAAGCAGAAGTCCTGCAGGCGGAGGTCCTTGCCGTCGCGCTGAGGCCGCCAGCCCGCCTGGAACGCGCGCAGTGTCTCGATAGTCAATGGCCGGCCCGCACTGCCCGCCGACGATCGAATGCCGATGTACTGCGTGTTCGCTTGGACTTTCGCGACCACGGGTTCGCCTCGGCCGGCCGTCTGGCCGATCGGCGTCCATCCGTTCTGCCACGTGACGATCTCCGTCGCAGCGGGTTCACTATCGCCCGCTCGTATCACGTGCGACAAGCCCGCCAGCCGCATTCTTGCCCCGAAGTCGAGCCACAAAACCGCATCCGCATTCGCCGCTCGCCACGCTGTTTCCGCCGAGTCGTCGATCGCGTGCTCTGCCGGATGTCCGGGCAGGCTCGAGGTTGCGTACACCTTGGCTCGCGCCGCAATGTTCGAGCCCGCGCCCGGACCGGCCGGCTGTTTGGGAGTCGCCGGTTCGGCGAGAGCGGAGGCAAGCAAGCCGATGACCACAAGAACGCCCGCGAATGCTCGTCTCATCCGATGATACCCTCCGATATCTGCGGCGATCTGACGTGCGCGGCGGCAGACAGACTGATTTCCCACCGCAACCACAGCGACAGTTTCGGTAAACGCGCACGGCGAATCGCCGCCGCATCTTCCGGATTCGAGCGGGATTCCGCAAGGCAACCGTTCGCGGTCAGCGCCGCCGGCCGTCAAGCCGCTTCCCGTGCCGGTTGGTATCGGCGTGTGCCGCGACCGGGACAATGCTGAGGGTGGCGGTCGGTCGTGACCGCGGCGATCCCCGTGGTTGCCGAGGGGCGAGCGGGTTATACTAGAAAATCTGCGCAACCAGGAGTGATCACGGAAATGGAAGACACCGAACTGGATGCCGGTGCCGGCCCGTCTCGCCGCATCGAACGAGCCAAGGCCATCGAGGCGTTTCTCGACCGATTCGCGCCGTCGGCTGACAAGGATTTGCTCGCCGACATGATGGTGACCATCTGTCGCCTGGCCGCCGACAAGACCGATCGCGGCGAACTCAAACTGCTCAACAAGGCGCTCAAGGAACTCCGTTACGCTTTCAAGGTCTTTAGCCCGTATCGCGAGGTCCGCAAGGTCAGCATCTTCGGTTCGAGCCGAACGCCGCCCGGCCACCCCGACTATGTCCAGGCCGACAACTTCGCCCGAATCATGCGCCAGCTGAACTGGATGGTCATCACCGGTGCGGGTGACGGCATCATGCGGGCCGGGCACCTGGGGGCGGGCCGCGAAGCCAGCTTCGGCGTGGCCATCCGTCTGCCCTTCGAGCAGCGGACCAACACCATCATCGCCGACGACCCCAAGCTGGTGAACTTCAAGTACTTTTTCACCCGCAAGCTCCTGTTCATCAAGGAAGCCTCGGCCATCGCCCTGTTCCCGGGCGGCTTCGGCACGCAGGACGAAGGCTTCGAGGCCCTCGTGCTCATCCAGACCGGCAAGGCGGCCCTCGTTCCCGTAGTTCTCGTCGACGCGCCGGGCGGCACGTACTGGCAACACTGGCGGACGTACGTGCAGGCGGAACTGCTTCGCACGAACATGATCAGCCCCGAGGACATGAACCTGTTCCGCGTCACCGACGACGTGCAGGTCGCGGCCAAGGAGATCACCGACTTCTACAAGCGGTATCACTCGTCCCGCTACGTGGCCGAAAAGCTGGTTCTGCGTCTGAACACGCCGCTCAGCAACCAGGCTCTCGAGGAACTGAACGACAAGTACAGCTCGATCGTGACCGCGGGCAAGATCGAACAATGGCCCGGTCCGCTGGACGGCGAGGACAACGAGTACCCCGACAAGGTGCGGCTCACGTTGACGTTTGATCGCCGGAGCATCGGCACGCTGCGGCTGCTCATCAACGATGTCAACAAGCTGACGTGACAGCGCTTCGGGGCGGGAAAGAGGTCCCTCCCGAGATTGAGTGACTGAGCACCTTCTCACCAGGCCCGCAATACTCAATTTGCGGCGAAGTTTTTCCCGGGCACTTCAAACGTCGGTGGGTTCACGGTACCATCAAAGGCTGAGCGGATCGAAATGCCTTGTGGAAGGCAGCGGCTTTCGAATCGCGGTTTCGTAGCGGACCCGTGGGCGTGGTTTCGGAAGCGGGCCCCATCATAGGCTCCAACGAACGACAAATGCCGTTGTTTGGCGGATGAGTACCGGTGACGAACCGATCTCGAGCTGAGTTTGCTCCTCAAGAGTTGGCGGCGGTTCTGTCGCACTACGACATCGGTGCGATCAAGACGGTCGAAAAACAGCTCAAGGGCTCGCGCCGTTCGCCCAAGGTGGTCATCGACGCCGACCGCGGCCGGTTCCTCCTCAAGCGACGGGCTCGCGGCCGCGACCATCCCGTCAAGGTTGCCTTCGCCCATGCCGTGCAACTGCATCTGCTCGAACGGGATTTCCCGCTGCCGCGGCTCATCCCCACCGCCAACGGCGAAGACACCATGGTCATCATCGATGACCGGCTGTACGAAATGTTCGAGTTCGTCCGCGGCAACGTTTACGCCCGTCTGCCCGGAGAGACTCACGACGCGGGCCGTGTACTCGGCAGCTTTCACCGCCTGCTCGCCGATTACCACAGCGACTGGGTGCCGTCGCGGCTGGGCTACCACAACGCCTCGATCGTTCAGACCAACCTGCACAACATCCCGCAAACCGTGGCCAAGGACGACAGCGTGGTGGGACACGAGAGTGAGATGCTGGCCACCGTCTCCGGACTCTACACGTCCTACACCACGGCCTGCGACCGCGTGCAGGAGGCCGGCTTCGACTCCTGGCCCGATCAACTCGTCCACTCCGACTGGCATCCGGGCAACATGCTCTTTGCCGACGAGCGTGTGTGTGCCGTCATCGACTACGACTCGCTGCACGTGCTGCCTGCCGTGACCGATCTGGCCAACGGCCTGCTCCAGTTCTCGATCATCGGGGGGGCGTCCGATCCGCGGAGCTGGCCCGCCGAACTGGACGTCGAGCGATTTCGGCTGTTCTGGGCGGGATATAATGAACAATTCGACGTCCCCCCGGATCGGGCCAAGGTGATCACTGCCCTGATGATCGAGGCCCTGATCGCCGAGGCCGTGGCTCCCATCGCCGCAACCGGGTCTTTCGGACGGATCGAAGGGTTTCGATTTTTGCAGATGATCGCCCGAAAGGTAAAATGGTTGGAGCAGAACGGGCCGGACCTGATGAAAGACCTGATGTGAATCGGACCAGCGGAAACATCCTGCGCGCGTTCGTGTTTTCCACAGCTGTGTCGCTTTTCGCAAGCGCCGCGGCGGTGGGGCAGGTCGAGGTTTCGCCCACCACGCGTCCGGTCACCCCCGCCGTAGACATCGAGCGTCTGCTCGAAGATCTCACCCATCCGAGTTTCAAGGTCCGCGAGGCGGCCACTGCCGGCCTGAAGGGCGTCAGTGACGATCAACTGCCCCGGTTGATCGAAGCCTTTCACGCCCAGCGCGATCACGAGGCCAGGCTCCGGTTGCGATCCAGTATCGAACACGTTTTCTATCGCCGGCAGCTCAATGGCCGCATGGGCTTCCTCGGCGTGCAACCTCGCGTGGAAAGCCTCATCTACGACCCGGTGTCGGGCAGGACGGTGGATGCCCTCGTGCTGAGCCGCGTCCTGCCGGGCTTCCCGGCCGAGGCCGCGGGCCTGAAGACGGGCGATATGCTCCTCGAATTCGAGGGCCGTGCGGTCGCCGACATTCTCGGGCCGCCTCGCCAACAGCAGGCGATCCGGCAGGCGAACGGCGCGGTCATCCGGTTCGTCTCGCCCTCGGCCGCCCAGATCGAGGCGTTCACCAACGAGGTGTCGCGGCGCGAGCCCGGCAGCACCGTCCGGATGCGGGTGTTGCGGCTCCAGGCGGCTCAGCGCCGACTGACCATCACCATCGCCGACGAGCCCGCCCGCACGCTGGAAGGGGCGAATCTGCTCCTCATCGCCGTGCCGCAGGTTCACCAGCCGTTCAACGATCTGAGCGGGCCGCCGACACGCTACGGTTTGTGCGTGACCGCGGTGACCGCCAACTCGCCGGCTGCCGCGTTGGGGCTCGAAAGGGGGGATGTGATCGTGGGCCTCGGTCCCACGGTCTTCGGCCCCACGATCACCACGGAGCAATTCCAGACGCTGCTCGCTCAGTCGCAGCCGGGCAGTTCGGCCGAGCTCAGCCTCTGGCGTGTGGAACAGGTGAATGTCGCCGTTACGCTTGGCGGCCGGCCGGTCGAACGCATGAATCCCAACGATATGGAGATTGCTCAGACGCGATTTGCCGAATGGTGGCGGGCCCAGACCGGCGAACCCAGCCTTCGCACCCCGCTGACGGCAAACAACCAGCTCCCACGGTCCGCGACCGCACCGCCCGATCCTACCGTTCTGCCGTGACGCGTCTCCCATGACGCTCCGTCGGCCACCCAGCCTCGCTCCGGCTGCCCGTGTGAGCCCTACTTGAAATCCGGTACCGCCGCGACCTATAGTCCCCGAAAAGAAGCAACCCTTGGCGCGAGCCAACACCGGAGTGTCATTCATGGCCGACGATCCGCGGATCCAACAGTTCAAGAAGATGACCGAAGCCGACCCCGATAACGAGCTCGGCCATTTCAGCCTGGGCAAGATCTACCTCGAGGTGGGCGAGTATTCCCAAGCCGTCGATTCGCTTCGTCGTGCCGTCGAGCTGGCTCCGACCAACTCGCGGGCCTATTACCTGTTGGCTTTGGCTCAGAAGGGAGCCGGCCAACGTGATGCAGCCATCGAGACGCTCCGCAAGGGCTACGACGTCGCCAATGAACGCGGCGACCTTATGCCGCGCAAGGACATGGTTGCCCTGATGAAGACGCTCGGCGTGGAACCGCCGGCCGAAGAGGCGCCCGCCGCTCCAACATCCGCCGCAGCGGCATCTGCGGCATCGACGCCCGCTGCCGGCGAAGCCGGCCAGACCATCACCTGCCGACGCTGCGGCCAGACCAAGCCCAAGATGGCCGAACGCCCGTTCAAAGGTCCTCTCGGCGAACGCGTCTGGGCCGAGGTCTGCCAGACCTGCTGGCAGGAATGGATTCCCATGGGCACCAAGGTCATCAACGAATTTCGTCTTAACTTCGCCGATCCCCGCAGCGCTGAAGTCTATGACCAGTACATGAAAGAGTTCCTCAACCTGGACTGACCGCGGCAGCGATTTAGCTAACAGCTATCAGTTGTCAGCTGTCAGCTGTCAGCTCTCAATCGGACGTACCGCATGCGCGCCGGGACTGTACCTTCCTGGCGGGCACCTCTCAGCTATTAGCCGTCAGCTCTTGTCAGATGTCCGGCCCATGGTCTACCGGTCATAGCGTTTCTGCCCCCGAAGGGGCAGCGGTTAGTAGCCGGGCGGCGTAAGCCCCCGGTTGGCGACGGGGATCGAAGCGCTCCATCCCTTCTGTTTTATGGAGCCCCGACAGGGGCGACAGATGCAACGCAGCGCCGCAACGCGGCTGATGTCCGCACGCTCGCGCATCGCGCCCGAGTCTCAGGTGTTGGGCCCCAGTCCCCGTGACAATTACCGAGTCGGCGCGTAGGATGGCCGATCAGTGGAAGGAGTCTGTCAATGCCTGAAGGCAAACTGGGGCCGCCCGGGCCGGTCATCCTAGCCATGGTGATCTGTGATGCCATCCACCAGGATCCGGCCACCAAGAAGTGCACACTGCTGGGGACGTTCTCGACCATCACCGCCCGCAGCTTTCCCGTGGTGCATCCTGGGCTGGCCATTCACGTGGCCTTGACGGATGGTCGCGGGAACACCCGTATCCGCCTGTCGCTGGTCAGTGCCAGCGATGACCAGCAGGTACTGTTCACGCAGGAAGGTGTCATCCAATTTGCCGATCCGCGGGTGGTGGCCGAGATCAACTTCGGTATCCGCAACCTGACGCTGCCTCACCCGGGCGAGTACCGGGTCCAAATCTATGCCAACGACGAACTCCTCGGCGAGCGACGGCTACACGTCATGGCTCTGCGAGCGCCCGGGCAGCCGCCGGGAGCAGGGGGAGGGAAGCCCGAAGCTTGAAGGATGAGACCTGAGGGCTGAGACCCGAGGCCTGAGGGATAAAAAAGGAGTGCTCCTTCTCTCGAGCGTTTCACGTCGCGTTTCGTGTTCGTCGCGGTTGATTATATAAAATGGCTGGGTAGACTACCGAGCCATGGACCAAATCGACGCTTGCGACGTGAAGGGGATCAACGAATCGCTTCGCGCCTGGGCCCGCCCCGGGGAATTCATTCGGCCGATCGCGATTGAACAGGTGGTAGTAGCCGACGACGCCCTCGATGCTCTCGTGGACGTGGTCTGGCAGATGGCAGCCGGCGGCAAAGTGCTGTTGGTCTGCGATCACACGCCCATGCGGCGAGGGAGCGACGACCTCAAACCGCTCGTGTTCGACCGATTGAGCCGCCGCGGTTCCGTGCAGCTTCGGCACGTACCGGTGCAACCGGGCCGTTGCCACGCCAAGCTCGAGGCCGCCCAAGAGCTCTGCAGCGAGCTGGGCGCGTACGCGGTGGTGGTCAGCGTGGGCTCGGGCACGGTGACCGACATCACCAAGTACGCTCGTCATCTGTTCGTGGAGGCGAACCCCTCGTCGAGGCTGCGTTTCGTGAGCTTCCCCACCGCAGCCAGCGTGACGGCGTTCACGTCAGCGCTGGCCGTCCTCAGTGTGGACGGCGTCAAGCGGACGCTGTCGTCGCGAGCGCCCGATGCGGTGATCTGCGATCTGCGGACCATCGCGAGCGCCCCGGCCATCATGAGCCAGGCCGGTTTCGGCGACGTTTTGGCCCGCAGTGTCGCCTATGGTGACTATTATCTGGCCCACGTGGTCGGCATGGACGACGATTTCAGCGTTCTTCCCGGTCGGCTGCTCGCGCAGGCCGAGCAGGAGATGTTGGATCGCGCCGACGACGTGGCCAAGGCGACGTTGCCCGGCGTGCGATCGGTGACCGAGGCGGTGCTCCTGGCGGGCATGGCTATGTCCATCGTGAACCAGACGGCGCCGATCAGCGGGTGGGAACACGTCATCAGCCACTTCTTCGACATGACCGCAAAATACGACGGTCGCGAGCAGGCCTTGCACGGCGGGCAGGTCGGCGTGGCCACGCTGCTGGCGGCTCGGGCGTACGAGCGGGCCTGGAACGCGCTGGACCTTAATCGAATCGCTGCCGACGTACCCGCGGATGCGTCAAGGGCCTGGCGCAGGCGGGTCGAATCGACGTTCGGCAAATACGATCCGGCCGGCAAGCTGATGGCCGAGATCTGGCGCGATTATGACAAAAAAATGACACGCTGGGCCCAGTCGGGCGAGGCCCGTCGTCGCTTCGTGGATCGCAAGCGGGCCGGAGAGCTCGACGCGTTCATTGCCGCCAACGTGCGGACCAGCCGAGCGGTGGAGGATTACCTGGCCCGAGCCGGCGCTCCACGCACGTTCGACACACTGGACGAGCCCATTCCGCATGAAACCGCGCATGCGGCCGTGCAGTTCAGCCATCTCATCCGAGCCCGTTTCACGCTCGGCGACCTGCTCGACCAGGGCGGCTGGCTCAATCCCGATCGGGCGGCCGCGCTGCTCGGCGCGTGAGAACCGTCTCGACGTGGACGGTTATCGGGCGTTGTGGTGAAGGCCTCCTGCGGAGTTGTGCGCAGGTAGGATGCCTGCACCACAATCGTCCTCAACGCTGCTCCTCCCATCAACACGCCAATCCTCATTTGCAGGTCCGATATAACGATCCTTCGCCCGGCCTTCGGTGTCGCGTTTCAGAACCTGCGTCGATGACAGGCAAATCCTGGGCGGATTAGCAAAATCGGACCTGGGTTTCTGTCGATATGCAGAGCGGACACGACACATATTCGGACTATGTGTGTGTCCAAGGCGTTCATGGAAGGTGGTTCAATGCAAACAAAAATGAGTACCGGCAGATGGGCGACAATCGCGAGTTTGTTTTCAGCGGCGTTGCTGCTGGCGGGTTGCGAAGGACCGCCGGAGCGGCTCAATGCGCCGCCGCAGGGCCAGTCGGACCAGCCCTCGGCGCTGCAGGACAACTACGTGCGGATGGTGGATAACGCCCTCTTGAACGAGCGATCGATGTCGCCCGTCCACTTCGTGCCTGGTTCGGTGGAACTGAACGCATCGGGGGCGCGGCGGCTGAAGCGCTATGCCACGCTGCTGAAGGTCTATGGCGGCGAACTGAATTACGACGGCGTCGATGACCCGCCGGCGCTTGCCGAACAGCGAGTGCTGCAGATCCGGGATTTCCTGACTACCGAAGGCGTGGGGCCCGATCAGGTGACCGTCGCGGTGGCGGTGGCCGGCGGCCGAGGCATGCGTTCGGGCGAAGCGGAGGCCGCTCGCGCGGGCATGACCGCCACGCCGCAAACGGTCGGCACGGCCCATGCGCGGATCGTGGCCGGTTCCGAGGATCAAAAGTAACCCCATCGTGCATGAACGCGCGGCGCGAGCCATCGAGCCGCGATGAAACGACTGCAAGGCAGGAGTAATGTCATGTTCGCAAGGATGCGTTTGTTGATTGCGTCCACAGCGGCGGCGGCAGTCATCTTACACACCGGCTGTCAGGCGCCGGACGGCCCTCAACCGGGCGGCGTCCAACAGCAAAAGCCCGCAGGGGCCCGGCAGCCGGCTGCGACCGATCCGTCGATTGACGGCATCCCCACCAAGATCCAGGCGAAAACCTATCTCGCGGCGGCCCGGCTGCACGAGAGCCAGAATCGCCCGATCCAGGCGCTGCAGCAGTACCAGTACGCACTGAACGAAGATCCGCAGAACGTGCAGATTCTGGTCCGGATCGGCGTGCTGAACGACCAGATCGGCAACGGCGCAGCGGCTGAAGCCGCTTACCGCGAAGCGCTGCGATTCGAGCCCGACAACGCGCAGGTCCATAACAACCTGGGCTTCAGCTACATTCTTCGTCAGCGCTGGCAGGACGCGGAGGCCGCGCTGACTCGAGCCGTCGAGCTGGCGCCGGGGTTCGCCCGGGCGCGGATCAATCTCGGACTGGTGCTGGCTCAGACGAATCGGTTCGACGAGGCTTTCGAGCAGTTCCAGGCCGTATTGCCGCCGGCCGACGCGTACTACAACCTGGGGCTGATGTATCAGTCCAAGCGCAAGAACGTTGAGGCGGCCGCGGCGTACAAGCGGGCTCTGGAGGCGAATCCCAAGTTGGTCGCCGCCACCGAGCAGCTCAAGAAGATGCCGGCGGACGTGCTGGATGCGGCCGACCGCAAGATCCGGGAGGAACGTGAAGCGGCTGGCCGAATGGCGGTGACCTCGCCTGAGGAGCGGATCGAGCTGGCCGGCGCCCCGGCTACACGGCCGGCGGGTCCGCCCGGTCCCGATTGGGCCAGCGTGCCCGGCCGGTTGAACGACTGGTTCCATGTCGTCGCGCGAAATGTGATGATTGATGCGTCGGACTTCCTGGCGACGGCCAGGGCCGCCTGGTCTGAACTCGACGCGAATGAAGGCATGGGCGGTCCGCCTCTCACCGCTGCCGGGCGGTTTGAGGCCGGGCGGCCCGAGGTCAAGTGGCCTCAAGCCGAGTGGTCGTCGGACTATGCCTCGCTGTGGACCCAAGAGGCGTTCGTCTTCCCCGACCGGCGATTCATCCGTACGGCGGCGCCGGCGACGCAACCGGCGAGCGCGAGTGCCGAGATCCGCTTGCGCTCGATCGAAGGGTCGGCGTTTGCCGGTTTAGACGCGCTGTTGCCACCGTGGCAGCGTTCGCCCGAAGTGCTCGACGACCTGAGCTACGACCCGTTGGTGCCGAACCTCGCTTCGGGCTCCGATGAGTGGCTCGACCATCAGGCGTCACCGCCGGCGGAAAGCGTACCGGCAGCGGAAGCGGCCGATCTGCCGCATCCCGTCGCGGAGTCGGCCGAGCCGAACTGATCGCTACCGAACGATACACGAGTCTTGCTCTGCTTCCAGCCTCCTCGCGGTCGGCGTGGATCGCCGGCCGCGTTTTTGCGCGCCACGTTCGTTGGCGGCACATGGGCGGGCCACACCTGCCTCTCGCCAACGTCGATCACGGCAATCCCCGTTGACGCGTCGCGCTGCCGCCTCTATCTTCGCGGACGTTTCATTTCCCAAACTTTTCGTCGCAAGGAGTCGAGTGTGGCCACTTCATCGAGTTCGTCAGACCTGGCCGGCCGACTGGACAAGCTCTACGAGTTCGAGCGCGAGCCGGTGAGCGAAGACCAGTTGCAGTCCGGCCGCCGCTACCCAGGCCTGTTCGCGGGCGAGCACGTGGCGGCCACCGAGTTCGTGATTGGCGTGCTGTTCGTGCAGTGGGGGGCTTCGGCCGGCGACCTGATCTGGGGGCTCATCCTGGGCAATGCCTTGGCCGTGCTGTCGTGGGCGTTCATCTGTGCGCCCATCGCTACCCGTGTGCGGCTGACGCTCTACTGGTACGTGCGGCGGATCATCGGCCCCGGCCTGACCGTGGTGTACAACTTCGTGAACGCATTGCTGTATTGCTGCCTGGCCGCCGCCATGATCGGCGTGTCGGCCAGCGCTGTCATCATGGCGTTGGAGAAGATCGGCATCCATATCGCCCATCCGCGGCTCGAGGACGTGTACCCCAACAGTGTGGGATGGGTGATCGTCGTGCTCGCCGTCGGAGCGGTGGTGATTGCTCTGGCGATCATGGGCTTTAAGGCACTCAGCCGGTTCTCCACCGTCTGTTCGCCGTGGATGTTCCTGGTGTTCATCGGCGGAGCGCTGGTTTCGCTGCCCAAGCTGGGCGAGATCCGCACGTGGGGCGACCTGGTTGAGGTGGCTCAGACTCGCATTTGGACCGGTCGGCCGTACGAGAAGTACATCGGCCCGGTGCCCGCGGACGTACCGTTCGATGCGGCGGCTCTCCAGGCCGCGGGACGCGTACCGGTGGAGATCAACGGCAAGAATTACGTCATCAAGCAGACGTCCGCCGAGGCGGCGGGCGGCCACGATTTGAGCGGGCCGGGGCCGGTCGCGACGAGTGCGGGTACGCCGGGTCTGTATGAGATCATGCCCAAGCTCGGCTTCTGGCACATCGCGTTCTTCGCATGGTTTTGCAACTTGGCCATGCACGTGGGCCTATCGGACATGGCCTTGTTCCGCTACGCCCGGCACTGGCACTACGGCTTTTATTCAGCATTCGGCATGTACCTTGGACATTTTCTCGCGTGGATCTGTGCGGGCGTGATGGGCGCGGCCCTTGGCGAAGGACTCAAGCCCGGGCCCATGGCCGACGCTGCGGTGGGCACGGCCGGGTTACTGGCCGTCCTGATCGCCGGGTGGACCACCGCCAATCCGACCATCTACCGGGCGGGTCTGGCCCTGCAGATCATCACGCCCGACTGGCCGCGATGGAAGGTCACCGTGGCGGCGGGCACGATCACCACGATCGTCGGTTGCTTCCCCGCGATCTTCATGCGATTGCTCGATTTCGTGGCGATCTACGGCCTGGTCCTGATGCCTGTCGGGGCAGTGGTGTTTGTCGAGCACTGGGTGCTCCCGCGCTTGGGTTGGTGCCAATACTGGACGGCGCGACAGCGGCTGTGGATGAACCCGGCGGCGCTGATCAGTTGGGCCCTGGTGGTCGTGTTGAGTTTTCCTATCGAGGACTTCACCGGCGGACGCGTTCGCTCGCCCATGGAGATGGCGGAGCTGCATCTGTTCTTCCGATGGCTGCCCGGATGGTTCATCGCGGCGGCGACCTACCTCCTGCTCGCGCCGGTGTTCGGCGCGCGGAAGGGCGGCGATGGTGAGGTGGAGGCACTCGAGCCGGTCGTGCCGATGGCGAGATCGTCGCACGCGGTTGCCGCAGCGAATCAGACCGGCTTCCGGGTCGGTCCGTTGTACTGGGTTTCGGGGGCTGTCGCCGTTCTCTCGCTCGTCTGGTGCTTCGGATCTGCGGTATACGTCTTTCTGCTGGACACGGACGCCGGAGGGTTCGAGGCGGCTGTGTCCAGGTTCAAAACGCTGTATCTGGTCGCCACGGTGGTGTATTTCGTGGCCGCCACCTACTGGTACGCACAGCGAGACAAGAGCGCGCAGCAAGCCGGCATGTGAGCGCAAGCAGAAGGGCTGCGAGTCATGCCCGCAGCCCCTTGCTGATACGAATTGACGCGTCACCTCTCGTCGCGTCGTCGCGTCGATTGCGGCTTACAGGTCCGTCGTGGTGCCGAGATCCTTCCACTTGACCACGGCGGGCTCGTAGGCGTTCTTGACGGCGTTTACGTGGGCCATGCGACCCATGATGCACATGAGCGAGCAGATTCGGCCGGTTTCCACGTTCGCCCAGGGTGTCTTGTTGCCCTTCTTGATGTTGTCCACAAAGTGGATGAGCGATTCGGGCGTGCCCTGATCCCAGGCCTTGCCGATGGGCGGGCCGAAGCGGTGCTCCTTCTCGTCGCGACCGGTGTACAGGGCTTCGTTGAAGTCGATCGCACCCTTGTCGCCGAAGGCCAGGAGGATTTCCTTGTCGAACTTGCCGGGCAGACGGAACAGGTGCGTGTACGAGAAGAGCACGTTGCCGGGGAACTGGAAAACGGTGGCGGACTTGGTTTCGCTGAACTCGTTGGGCTTGGTGTCCTCATCGGCACGGGCCATTGAGACGCAACTGAGCGGGGCGACGTCCTTCATCACCCAGGCCATCACATCCATGTGGTGACTGGCCTGCTCGATGAGCCGGCCACCGTCGCGGGGGACGGGAGCGGCCGACGGGTCGCCCGACCAGTGCCAGCCGCCCTGCATGAAGGAGACTTTGCCGAGCAAGCCGTCGTGGATGAACTTCATGGCCGCCTGGTAGGTCGGATGGCTGCGACGCTGCGTGCCGATCTGGTAGAAGCCCTTGGCTTTGCGAGCGGCCTTGGTGATCGCGTCACATTTCTCGACGGTGATGTCCATGGGCTTTTCGGCGAAGCAGTTGAAGCCTGCCTCGAGTACCGGAACGACCACGTCGGCGTGATCGCAAGGCGCGGTGACCACGAGAATGCCGTCGAGCTTCTCCTTTTCCATCATCTTGCGGAAGTCGGTGTAGCCGCGCGGCTTGTCACGCTCGGCCGCCTTGAGACCCGCTTCGACGCGGTCGGGCTTGAGATCGCAGATGGCCACGTGGGCCGCGTCCGGGCAGCGTTCGAGCATGTGCTGCATGAGACCGGTGGCCCGCCCGCCGTATCCGATCCAGCCCAGATGGACTTTCTCGTTCGCCGGGAAGCCGCGAGCAACGCCCGAAGTTAAGGCCACCGCGGATGCACCGGCGGCGGATTTCCTGATGAACTCACGACGGCTGAATAGACTCATGTGGCTCTCCTTTGCTTTGGGGGCCAAGGCCCCGCTTCGGTGGCGGTGATCAAGGTTAAGCTAACCCCCCGGGGAGCGGTTGGCAAGCAGCTTCGTACAGGCAGGCAGGAGAGAGCACGCCACGAATTGCAGGACGAGACCAGTACGCACCAACCGAACGACCATGTGTCCCGGTGGCAATGCCACGCCGGAGCCTATAGCTCGCAGCCTTAGCTCAGGGCTAATTCCTACTTCGCACAGCCTGGCGGGACGACCTGGGTCTCGCCGCTGTAGCATCGCTGGAAAATGGCGAAGTCGTCCTGGTCCGCGTCGCCGTCTTGGTCAAAATCCGCGTGGAGGCAGTCGTTCGTGCAGGGCACGCCCGGCCCGAGTGAACAGGCCAGCAGCGTGGACAGATCATCGAGATCCACGTCGTAATCCCGATCGAAGTCAGCCTTTGCGTAGCGGTTGTCGATGACGAACAGGTCCGATGTGGCGCAGTGGGTGGCGTCGATGGTGAGCAGTGCTGACTCTGCACAGTTGGTGGAGGCATCGATGGCGAACAGCGGCGATTCTCCGTAGCCGATCCCGGCGCGGACTGTGGCAGTGATGAAGCTGGCCACCACCAGGAGAAGGAGGTGTGCGGCCCTGCCGGTGCCAGGCCGACGAATCTTCGGAGTGAGTAGCACGCGTCTCGCTCTTCGGGGAAAGCACGTCATAATGGCCAAGCCTTCACGGAGTTCAGCATTTTGGAGTCAAGATTCGCAGACTTCCTGAACCGGTTCCACGCCACCTGGTCAGTTGCGTGGCAGAGCCAGCCGGAAACCGTGGGTGATCGCACGATACGAAGGGATCCCGCTGGTGCGATACGCGCATCGTTGGTTGACGGCCAGACTGCTCCACGATCCGCCGCGCAGCACGCGGGTGGTTCCGGTGAGCGGCCCGTGCGGATTGTTCGTGGGACTGGTTGCGTAGTAGCCGTTGTCAAACCAGTCGTTGCACCATTCCCAAACATTGCCCGCCATGTCGTACAGGCCGTAATCGTTCTTGTCGAAATAGCCGACGGGACTGGTGTACGGTCGTTCGCCGACCCCGAACATGGGATGGTAGCCGGCCGTCTCTTCGAGGTCATAGAACGGGTAGGCAGAACTGTAGTAATTGGCGCGACTGTGGTCGATCATGTCGGAGTCCGACCAGGGGAACCGGTGACCCACCGCGCCGCCCCGCGCCGCTCGTTCCCACTCCGCCTCCGTTGGTAGTCGATAACCGGCTGCGAAGTTGCAGTTCCAACCTGCATCATAGGCCGGCGGCAGCCCGGCCATGGCACTCCGCCAGTTCGCGTACGCCGCCGCTCCGTACCAACTGACCAGGACAACTGGGTGGTTCTCTTTCCCCGGCACGACGCCGAAGTTGTCACCGTTCCAGGTGATTCGGCTGAAGTCACTGGATGTCGTCGTGTCACAGAGTGGATAGGTCGTGCCGCTCCCGGCCCTGTAGACAGTGCCGTTGCTCACCGTGATCAGCCCACCCTGCGCGCGGGCCCAGTTCAATGCTTCTGCGAAATCCCGGTTGGTGACTTCGTGGCGGGCGAGAAGGATCTCGTCGATCACGACGTTATGCAAGGGGCGCTCGGCCAAGTCACCTTCTGTGTAGAAGGGATCGCCCATTTGGAACTGGCCGCTGGGAATCAAGACCATGCCGGGCGGCAGCACTTCGACGGATACCTGTATCGATGTCGAAGCCTCGCGGTTATCGACGGCAGTGAATGTGACGTGAGCCGTGCCGCGGGTGGGCGGTGTGATGGATGCCTTGCCATGCCATTGGCCGGCAGAGCCGGGTGAGAGCGGTAGGGCGGTTGGCCCGCCTAACGCGCCGAGATTCACGGTGACCGACAGCACAGTGCCGTCCGGATCGGTGGCAAGACAGGTGACCTCGACAGTGCTCGGCTCGCCCTGATTGAATCCGCCAGTGACAGCCGGATTCGAGATGCTCGGGGCCTGGTTCTCGCCGTCATCCGCGCAAATGCGGATCTTGAACCGAGAGCCGATTACGCCGGGCAGGTCGACCTTGCAATCCCACAGGATAATCCTCTGGTCACCGGGGAGGATGTCCGGTCCGACATCGCCTGATAAGGCGGTGACCGGAACCGTCCAGGTGTTGCCACCGTCACTGCTGGCCTGGACGGTGACGGTGCACGCATCGCCGTCGGCGTCGCTCAGATCGTACTGGATTTCCACTATTTTGTCGGGACGCTGCGATGCGAGCACGCTACTGACGACCGGAGAGGCGGCATAGGTCTGCGAGGCGAATGCAAGCGCAACAAGTCCCATGAACGCCCGACGGATCTGGGTGGGCATGCTGTTCCCCTTCCGAAGAAAGTCCAAGAACAAAAAGGACCCTTTGGCGGTGCCACGACAAAATTCTCTGGCATCAGCAGTGGCCGGATCTTCGGGCCAGTTTTCCGGGGGTCGCCCGACGAGCTGTGTGTTTTGATTAAACCGCCACCTGGTGGCGACCGCACAGACCTGTTGTCGCACTCGAAGCGCCGCGCCGACAGTAGCCAAGGCTATGCACCGGACACTACCGTCGAGTGCACTGACGATGCCGATTATAGCGAATGATGAAAGGCGCGTCCAAAGAAAGTTTTCGGACGTAGTGATTCCGATTTACCCCGATCGTGCCTGATCCTGGTGCCGTCTCTGATTCGCCGGCTCGCCTCTTCGAGGCCGAGCATCCGGCCAACCATCGGTGTCGCAGCGAACGTCGAAGCAGGCAGGATGGATCGGCAAGACCGGCAACAGCGGGCATCCATGCGTGCAGCCACCGACCCGTTCTTGGCCCTGACATCACGCTGGTTACTGGCCGGCGCGCAAGGCAAGCATTGTGGCACGAGGGGCTAACAAGAAAAAAGATCTGGCGACGGCTGCTTGCCATCGCCAGATCCTCAATGCGATTTCAAATGCAGCTCATGTCGACTTAACGACGGCGGAGCAGGAAGCCGATACCACCGAGCAGGAAGAGCATCGTCGCGGGTTCAGGAATCGGGGAGTAGATCGCACCGCTGGCGATGCTACCGTTGATCACGTTGCCGATGCTCGTCGTGTAATCGGGAGCGTCGGTCTGCACGATCAACAGGTTCGAGGTGGCGCCAGGAACCAGCACCGACGGGCCGAGCGGCGGGCCGACGAACGAGAAGCCCACCACGTCACCGTCGAGGGAACGGTCCATGGTAGCCGGGGGCACCTTGTCCGTCACGTCCTGCTCGATCGCGAAGCTCAGGTCGGTGAGGAAGCCGCTGAACCCGTTGGCCGTAAAACGACCAATGGCATGACGGCTTGCTTCGCTGTTGACGATCTCGTAAACAAACGTCAGGCCGCCATACGGGTTGCTCTCGTCATTTTCGTAAACCCAGGAGGTGACCTTCGCATCGAAGGCCGTGCCGATCATCGGCGTCTCCAACGGGCCTGCCACGAGCGTCCCGTTCAACGGTTCGGACTCGGCAGCCGCAATAGCCGCCTGCCCCGCCAGAATAGGAATCGCCCACACCTGTGTGCCGGCCACGAGTATCACCGTCGTGGCAACAAGAAGTGATTTCCGCATTCCATCCTCCCCTTCGACGACGAGCTGCGTGCAAAGCTGCGTGCTAACCCGTCCTCCGGTTCTTCTTACCCATACCCTTGGGGTCCCATCGTAGGACCTCAGCTGATTATGCTAGGAGAATGCCTCGAGCGTGTCAATAAAAATTTTCGAATTCGCCAAACTTTCAGTGGGCTGGGTCGCCCCAAAATTTGTAGGTAGAGTGCGTGTAAGTATTTGTTAAAGCTTGGTTTGTGGGTTATTGTGTAAATTTCCCTTAGGTGGTGCTTTCCGGCGGCGGACTTGAGAAAAAAAGATTTGACCTCGCACGGATGTGCTCGGATTCGAAAGAAGCGGGCCGGCCACCGTCAAACGGTGGCCGGCCCGATAATTCATGCGAGGCGTCGTCAACCATCCAGTATCACGGCGCGTCCATGACTACGCGGAGTCCGATGTTGCCGTTCGATTGGTCCGGGGCGAGAATGGCGCGGAAGGCACTGCGGACGTTCTCGGCGTAGTCGAACCAGGACCCGCCACGGAGAACCCGCTCAGTGCCGACACCCGGGCCGGTCGGATCGGTCTCCGGTCCGGCGGCGTACGGGCCGTACCAGTCGTTGCACCACTCCCAGACGTTGCCGTGCATGTCGTACAAGCCGAATGCATTGGGCAGTTTCTGACCGACCGGATGCGTGACGAAGTTGGAGTTCCCGATATACCACGCATAGTCACCCAACAGTGAAGCGTCATTGCCGAAGTAGTAGTCATCCTCGGAACCCGCGCGGCAAGCGTATTCCCATTCGGCTTCAGTCGGCAACCGGAAGGTGCGACCGAGACGCGTGGAGAGCGCGGTGATGAACGCCTGACAATCGTCCCAACTGACCTGTTCGACCGGACGATTCATGTCGCCGTCTTTGAAGTTCGACGGATTCGAGCCCATGACCGCCTGCCATTGGATTTGAGTGATCTCGTATTTTCCGATGTAGAACGGCTGGCTGATCGTTACGGTGTGCACGGGCAACTCATTCGCCTCGCCGTTGCCGGTGGAGTCACCCATCTGGAACGTGCCGGCCGGGATCTGCACCATTTCCAGGATGATGTAGAGGGACTCCTTCACGGCACTGTCCACCATTCCGGTCTTGTAGGCGATGGCTTTCAACGTCGTGGTGGTGGTCAAGTCCACCGAAGCGCCATTGGCGATGATGGTGCCGTTGGTCTGGGACGGAGTAGAGCCGTCGGTGGCGTAACGGATCGTCGCGTCCGGTGTCGCGCAGGTGATCTGAACCGTGGTCGAGTTCAGGAAAATGTCGCTGGCCACGCTGAACGCCGGCTGGGCCACCTGGTCCATCTTGGTGTAAGTCGCCTGTGTGATGCTGCTGTCGGTCAAACCGTCCTTATAGGCGATGGCCTTGAGCGTCGTCGTGGTGGTAATCTCGACGGAATCGCCGCTGGCGATGATCGTTCCATGGGTTCTGGATGGATCGCTGCCGTCGGTGGTGTAACGGATGGTTGCGCCCGGCGTGTCACAGGTGACGACCACTTCGACCCTGGAAGCGAAGCTGAACCCGTCGGGCGAGAATAGGGGTTGCGCGACCTGGTCCAGCTTGGTGTACACGGCCTGGGCGATCGGGCTGTCCACCATTCCGTCTTTGTACGCGATCGCTTTCAGTGTGGTAGTGGCGGTGAGCGTGACGGAATCGCCGCTGGCGATGATCGTGCCGTGGCTCTTGGAGGGATCGCTGCCGTCTGTTGTGTAGCGAATGGTCGCGTCCGCCGTCGAACAGGTGATCTGGACGTTGATCTGATCCGTGAAGCTGCTGGCGTCCGGAGTGAACGTCGGCTTGGCCACCTGATCGAGTCGCGTGTAGGTGGCAAGGTTGACGTTACTGTCGGTCATGCCGTCCTTATACGCGATCGCTTTCAGTGTGGTGGTGGCACTGAGCGTGACGGTGTCGCCGCTGGCGATCAGGGTGCCGTTGGACCGGGAGGGCGTGCTGCCGTCCGTCGTGTATCGAATGGCCGCACCGGGCGTGCTCGTGGTTATCTGGACGCTGATCGAGTTTACGAACGTCGTGCTGTTCGGCGTGAAGACCGGCTCGGCCACCTGGCCGGGCTGAGCCTGCTTGGTATACGTGGCCTCGGCGATGGGGCTGTCGATCAGGCCGGGCTTGTAGGCGATCGCCTTCAACGTGGTCGTGGAGTTGAGGGTGACCGAATCGCCGCTGGTGATGCTGGTACCGTGCGTCTGGGACGGATTAGTGCCGTCGGTAGTGTAGCGAATGATGGCATCCACCGTCGAGCACGTGATCTGGACCGTAATTGATTCGGCGAAGCTGGTTCCCCCCGGGTTGAATGTCGGCTTGGCCACCTGATCGAGCCGGGTGTACGTGGCTTGGCTGACGTCGCTTTCCACGGTGCCGGTCAGGAATTCCAGGTAAGCAATGGCCTTGATCGTGGTCGTCTCCGTCAGGCGAATCGGCGTTCCGGTATAGAGAATCCCGCTCTCGCTGGTGGGATCGCTGCCATCAAGGGTATAGCGAATTGAGGCATCCGAGGTCTCACTGGCGAGCGTGACATCAATGCTGCCGGTGAACGTGCCGGCCGCGGGGGTGAAGGTGACAGCGGCGATCTCTTCCGCCGGCTGCGGCGGCTCGCAGCCGACACTCGCCAGCCCGATCAGGCCGACAGCACACGCGACGATCCCACATAACCGGCGTTCGGAAATTGTTTTCAGACACATCATTCCTCACTCCTTGCGAAGAACACGGGTTGGTTGAAACACGACTCTCGGTTTCGAGTTCTCTTTCGACGATTATGACCGCTTACGGCTTCGGCCAGCGTCGTCAGGCCGGCCGAGCCTTAACGGGGCGGGCGATCGTCCGTCGCAACAGGATAGCGAGCTTATCGGCCTAAAGCATCCGGTCCGGCCTTAGGAACCGTCCTGCCTCTGTTTATCGGGTGCCCAAAGCAAGCGTCGCCAAGAAATCGGCATGAAAGCGAGGGGGACCGGTACCCCTGCCCGCGCGGCCGGAAAATTTCGGTGTGCCTGCCGGTCAGAAGGGGGGGCGCCAGCGGCTGGACTCCCAACAAGGCCCCGGCTGGCCGTCGCGGGCGATCGATCGGCGGTCCAGCCGGGAACAGCGGGGAAAGAAACCTATTCTTCGTATTCGCAAAGGGATAGATACAAAAAAGACGAGAGCCCGGAAGCCTGGGCCTCCGGGCTCTCGTGATTCAGGTCTCGCAAACAGGGCAATCTCAGCCGAGGCCGAGGAACGCGCTGATCTGCGGGGCAAACTTGACGATCAGGCCGGCGAACACGACCGAGACCATGCTCATGAGCTTGATGAGGATGTTCAAGCTCGGGCCGGAGGTGTCCTTGAACGGATCGCCGACGGTGTCGCCCACGACGCCCGCCTTGTGATCGTCGGATCCCTTGCCGTAGATGATCTGCTCGCCATGACCGGTGCGGACGGCCAATTCGGCCCGGGCCACGATAGTGTCGCGGATGGCCGCCGGAATCCGCTCGCGGGTGGCGGCGTCCTCGACGATGTCCTTGGCCTTGAGCTTGCCGTAGGTCTCAATCAGCTTCTTGGCGTTGTCCCAGGCCCCGCCGGCGTTGGCCATGAAGATGGCCACCGCGAAGCCGGAGGTCAGACCGCCCGCGAGCAGACCCATGACGCCCGGCACGCCGAACACGAGCCCGACCAGCACGGGGAGGATGATGGCCAGCATCGAAGGCAGAACCATCTCCTTCTGGGCACCGGCGGTCGAGATGGCCACGCAGTTGGCGTAGTCGGGATACTGGTGGTTATCGACGGTGACACGCTTGGGCCAGTTGTCGGGGTTCTGGACGAACGCCTCGTCCTTGCCCTGGTTGCGGAGCGACTGGCGAATGATCTCGAACTGGCGGCGGCACTCGAGCATCATCTGGTTGGCCGCACGTCCGACGGCTTTCATGGTCAGCGAGCAGAACAGGAAGACCAGCAGCACGCCGGCGAACAGACCGCACAGCACGCTGGGGTTCATCAGCGTGACGTTGTAGAACGTCATGAACTGCTCGAGCGAGGCCCGGTGCGAGGAGACCAGATCGATGCTGTGTTCCTCGGACTTGCCGTCATGTGTAGTGGTCACGGTGGCCTTGCGAACGTAACCCTCCTCGCGACCGGCGACCGGTCCCAACGCGACCTTGGTCTTGCCGGGCTCCAGGGCCTCACGCACGCTGGTCGGCCAGTTGGCATAGTCCAGAGCCATATAGGACTCGAAATCCTTGGGCGTCGAGCCCGAACCAATCCGGGTGCCGAACTTGCCGTAGCCCAGGTAGAGGACTTCGTCCGGAGCGGGCGCGTTGTACACGGTGGCGACGGTGTCGCGGGCTTCGTAGATCTGGCCGAAGCGGACCTCCTCGATGTAGGCGGCCAGCAGGGCCAGAGCGGTCAGGGCCGCCGAACCGATGGCGAAGCCCTTGCCGGTGGCGGCGGTCGTGTTGCCCAGAGCGTCGAGGGCGTCGGTGCGCTGCCGGACCTCGGGCTTCTGGCCGGTCATTTCGGCGTTGCCGCCGGCGTTGTCGGCGATGGGACCATAGGCGTCGGTGGCCAACGTGATGCCGAGAGTGGCGAGCATGCCCACCGCGGCGAAGCCCACGCCGTACAGGCCGAGCATGAAGTCGTAGCCGCCGCCGGCGAAGATGAAGGCGCCCATGATGGCGACGATGATGGTGGCCAGCGAGGCCCAGGTGCTCTTCATGCCTTCGGCGATGCCGCCGATGATGATGGTGGCCGGGCCGGTGATGGCCTGGTTGGTCAGTTCACGAGTGGGCTTGTAGTCATAGCTGGTGAAGTATTCGGTGGCTTTGCCGATCACGATACCGGCAGCGAGGCCGCACATGATGGACGCCCAGATGCCGTACCACTTGACTTCATACCCTTCCGCGGTGGCCGGGATCCGCCCCAGCAGGAGCCAACAGACGAAGAAGGCGGCGACGGCGATCAGCGCGCTGCTGCCGTTGATGCCGCGGTTGAGGGCGGCCATGAGAACGCCCATGGTGGCCTTTTCCTCGGTCTTGACCATGCGGATGCCGACGATGGAGAGCATCACGCCGATGCCGGCCAGCACCATGGGGGCGGCAATGAAGCGGATGGCGGCAGCGGCGCCATCGCCACTGAACTCCGAGCCGAACAGTGCGACCGCCGCGGCGACGCCGAGCGCGGCGGTGGAAAGAATCGAGCCGGCGTACGACTCGTAAAGGTCGGCGCCCATGCCGGCGACGTCACCGACGTTGTCACCGACGTTGTCGGCGATCGTCGCGGGGTTACGGGCGTCGTCCTCAGGGATACCGGCCTCGACCTTGCCGACCAGGTCGGCGCCGACGTCAGCGGCCTTGGTGTAGATGCCGCCGCCGACACGGGCGAACAACGCCTGCGTCGAAGCACCCATGCCGAACGTCAGCATGACCACGGTGATGGTGGACAGGCTATAGCCCGTGCCGAAGTAGAGAATCAGGAACCACGCACAGATGTCGAGCAGCGCGAAGCCGACGACCACCAGACCCATGACCGCGCCGGCGCGGAAGGCCACGGTCAGGCCGTCGTTGAGGCTCTTGCGGGCCGCGGCGGCGGTGCGGTTGCTGGCCAGCGTCGCAGTCTTCATGCCGAGATATCCGCACAAGCCGCTGAAGAAGCCGCCGGTGAGGAAGGCGAACCAGACGACTTCGTTCTGGACCTTCAGGCCGTAGGCCATCCAGGCCAGAATGGCGGCCAGGACGACGAACACAATGCCGACGACCTTGTACTGGCGCTTGAGGTAGGCCATGGCACCCGTGCGGACGTGCCCGGCGATCTCGATCATCTCGGGGTCGCCCTGGTCGGCGTTCTCGACTTCCTTATAGAACTTCCAGGCGAACACAAGCGCCACAATGGAGCCCACCGGGGCCAGGAGCCACCACAAGACGGGGATGCCGCCGATGCCGCCCGTCGGCCGAGTCACGTTCTCCTCGGCGGCGGCGATGCTCGCAGTCTCCGCCGGTGCCGTGGCGGTCGCTTGCGCGTGGCACAGATCGGCCGCCCATCCGCCGATAACGACCACCATGACCGTCATCAGCAGAAGATTCGATACGCTCCAGAACCTCTTCGATCTACACATCAGCTGCTATCTCCTTCCTTAGGGGGGCATCGGCGGCTGGTGACGAAATCCGGCGCCGTGCTTTCCCCAGGCGTTGTGTTGCAAAACAGAGGTTGCCGTATGGTTCTTTGCCGGGCATCGGCGGAGTCCGGACGAACTGACCGCGCTCGAACGGTCTCCGCAGTATGCGAGGGTCGTGCAAGTTACTATGGGCGGGGCAGTCTGGCAAGCACCTCGATGGCTTTCCACGCACCCAGAGCCCCGTTACAGCGGATTCCGGGGAGAATGCCGGTGACGGACGAGCGACGAGCGGGGCAGTCCCGCTAGAAAACAGGCGGGAGCAGCCTGTGGTGCCCCCGCCCGTACCGCAATCCTTGCGTCGTTCTGCCCGTCAGCAGATCCGGGTCGTCTCAGCGGCCGGCGCGGACGTCCCGCTTGGCCGACTTGCGGGCCCGACGGCGCCGTCGCTCGCTCGGCTTCTCGTAGTAGCTGGTGCGCTTGATTTCCTTGGTCAGGCCTTCTTTTTCGCACATCTTCTTGAAGCGACGGAGCATCTGCTCGAGCGACTCATTGCCTCGGGACTTCACCTTGATCATGCCGCGGACGGTCCTTTCTATATCCAGACTCTTGGCGATTCGATCGCGACCGGCGGGTTCAGCCCCGCCGATCTTTGTACAGACCCTGTATTCTAACGGGCCGCCTTCGCGCTGTAAACGGCGCCCGTCGCGAGACATCATGGGTGATACGTCACCCGCGGCGAGGGGAGTTCGAGGGAGGGAGCCGGTTTGGCTGCCGGGGCGCCGACAGGGATCGTAAGCTTTTTTGTCCGAGCAATTTGCGTCGCCGGATGGGTCCGAGGCGGCGGGTTCGGACGGCCGTCGACGCAGGCGGACGAACGCCGCAGTGGCCCACGGGCCGTACCGGCTGCCCATACCGTGGGGCCGGCCCTACGCTTCGGGAACTCACTTCCACCTGCTGCGGCGGGTCTTGATAGGCGTGGGCGGGCGAGGGCTCGGCTCGACGAGGACGACACACATGGCAACACGCATGACAGCAACTTGGGTCCTGATCGGGTGCTGGTGCGCAATAGTTTTGGGACAGGCGACGGGCGGCGAGCCCAGCCGAATCGTGACTGTGACCGGCCGGGCCGTCGGCAGCACGCCGGCGGCCGAGGAGGAGGCCAAGCTCGACGCGCTGCGGGAGGCGGTGCGACAGGTCTGCGGGGCGTTCATCAATGCCCAGACCGAAACGGCCGACTTCGAGGTCGTTCGTGACAAGGTGCTGGAACAGCCGGTGGGCCTCGCTCGCGTGGTAAAGGTGGTCCGCGGGCCGGTGGTCATCGACGGCGACATCACCGAGGTGCAGTTGACGGCCGAGGTCTTTCCCGTGCGCTTCGAGCACAAATGGGCTGAGTTCGCCCACATCAAGCAGCGGGAGGGGAATCCACGTTGCGTAGTGATGATCGTGCAGGATGACAACGTGGACGACGACAAGCCGGCCGAGGCCAACGGCAGCGTGCAGTCGGCGATCGAGGACTTCCTCCTCTCGCAGAAAGTCCAGCTCATGGACAAGCAGACGACGGATGCCGTTCGCATGCGGGACCTGGAACTGGCGGCCAAGAGCGGCGACGCGAAGAAGGCGGCGGCGGTCGGAGCGGCGTTCAAGGCGGACGTGGTGGTCATGGGCAAGGCCGAGGCCAAGCGCGGCGAGCCGGTGAATGTCGGCGGTCACAAGGTGGAACGCTGGGTGGCCACGCTGGCGGTTCGCGTAATACAGACGGATTCTGGTGCCGTTATTCTGTCACGTACGTATGAGCCGTCCAAGCCGTACGCGTCCACCATCGGCACGGGTCAGGCAGCGCTGGCCCGGCTGACGCAGGAGATCGCCCCGCAATTGCTGCTGGATATCGGCGAGGCCTGGCGCGACCGGGCCACCGCGGGCAGGATCATCCAGGTGACGTTCGAGCCCTGCACGCGCAAGCAGTTCAAAGCCATTGCCGCCGAGATGATCCGGCATAAGGGCGTGACCGGCGGCGAAGACGGGTTCAAACTCCGCGAACTGGCGAACGAGGTGGCGAACGTCGAGGTGGACTGGAAATACGGCCTCGAACAACTCGCCGACCGGCTGGAAGAGTTGAACGTCACGGCCGACGGCGTGCCCATCAAGCTCGACGTTATCGAGCAAAGCGCCAATCGCATCACGGTCCGGCTTCGACCGGCGGTAACGGCGCCGATCGTACCTGTCGCACCCGCCGGTTCCGCACCAGCCTCTTGATCGAAAGAACGGCGAGAGAAGGTGTTGCTCACGCCGGGCCGTGCTCTCGCTTGGCCTCCTCCGCTCGTCTGGTTTTCCGTTTGATCCGGGGGGACGCAAGTCGTAGAATCAATGGTATAAAACGCCCGGGAAATCCGCCAACTTCTGCAGCGATCGCCCTTCCAACCGTTTCGGGTGATCCTGACCAGCGGGACGGTCTATGAGGTCCACAATCCCGAGATCGCCGCACTGCTTCCGCGCGTTCTGTTCATTGCCATCGAGAACGAGGACTATTACGCGACGGTTCCCCTCCTGCACATTGCTTCTGTCGAAATGATGCAACCGGCGTGACGTACTTGTGTCTTGGTAGTCAGACTGATCACTTGGCGATCAACTCGCGCACGACGGGAACCAGATCGTGGGGCACTTGCATAGTCGTCACGGAGGGATCGTCCATGGCTGCCTCGTCCTCCGCGACCACCTCTTCCTCGGATTGACGCTCGGGGGCGAGCGTCCCGCCTGCCTGGAGGCGGGCAAGATGCCCGCCCCCCAAAAAGAGCGTCGGTAACCGACCACCGATTCTACCGGTGAGTGAGCTGATCGGAGGACCGATTGGAGCCCCGACTGCTTGTTGGCCCGTTGGCCCGGTGCTTGACGCGGGCGGTTTGCCCCACTAGATGATCGCCTCTCGGCAGGAGGATCCATGAAGACGCTTTCACTCAACGGTACGGATTGGACGGTCACGGGCTATTGGCAGAACCAATGGCGGTTCGAGCGGGCGGGCGACCTGGGGCAAAGCAAGCGGGTGCCCGTGCCGGCCGTGCCGGCGGTGGTGCCAGGCGCGGTGCATGCGGATCTCCTGCGGGCAGGGATCATTCCGAACTGGCAGGACGGGCTCAATGCCGAGAAAACCGAGTGGGTCAACAATCGCGAATGGATGTACGCGAAGACGGTGACCGTGCCGGCGGAGTGGGCAGCGGAGGAAAGCGGGGGGGAACGCACTGAATTTGAAAGAGACGGCGGGGGTAAACCCCGCCGCTCGCTGGAGAGGTCGCACGGGCGCTCCCGTGGGGCGATTGTGCTCGAGTGCGACGGGCTGGACTACTCCGGACTGGTCTTCGTGGACGGCCGGGAGGTCGGTACGTTCGAGGGCACGCATCTGCGACATCGGTTCGATCTGACCGGCTTCGTGGAGCCGGGGCAGACGTTCAAGCTCGAGATTCTGTTTCACCTCTCGCCGCAGATCGAGGGTGTGTTCGGCTTCACGAGCCGGACGCGGATCTTCAAGCCGCGGTTCGGCTACTGCTGGGACTGGTGCCCGCGCGTGGTGAACGTGGGCATCTGGCAGGACGTGCGGCTGGTGCAGCGGGGACCGGCCGAGTTCGAGCACGCTCGCGTACAGGCCCGGGTCGACGATGACCTCCAACGCGGACACGTACGCGTGGTCGCCAACGTGGTGGGCGAACCGGCCAGCGTTCGCTATGTAGTGACCGACCGCGACGGCGTGAGCGTCGCGTCGGGCGAGCGGCCGTGTGAGGCGGGGCCGCTGGATCTAAAGATCCTGGTGGAAGCGCCGGGGTTGTGGTGGCCTCAGACGCTTCGCCGCGACGCGGCAGGCGATGACGGGGGATCAGCCGGCACGGATCGCAGACGGGCTGCGAATCTGTATCGCGTACGCGTCGAACTGCTCGACGCCGCGGGCCAGATCAGTGACGTGATCGAACGGCCGGTGGGCTTCCGGCGTGTGCGGTGGCTGGATAACCCGGGAGCGCCGGCCGGAGCCAAGCCGTACCTCTGCGAAGTGAATGGCGTGCCGCTGTTCATACGGGGGATTAACTGGGTGCCGCTCTCGCCGTTCTACGGCACGGTCTCGCGGGAGCGCTACGAGGCGGTGCTGCGGCTCTACGCCAACATGAACGTGAACCTCATTCGGGTCTGGGGTGGCGCCATCCTGGAGACGGAGACGTTCTACGAACTCTGCGACGAACTGGGCCTGATGGTTTGGCAGGAGTTCCCGCTGAGTTCGTCGGGTGTGGAGAACTGGCCGCCGGAGGATCCGGACGTCATCGAGCATTTGCAGACCATCGCGACGGAGTACATCGAGCGGCGGGGGCATCATGCCTCGCACGTGCTGTGGTGCGGCGGCAACGAATTGCAGGGCGGCCTGGACGGCAGCAAGACGGGCGTGGGAAAGCCGGTCGACGAACTGCATCCGCTCATGCTGCGTTGGCAGGAATTGCTGGCCCGCATCGATCCGGGCAAGCGCTTCCAGGCCACGTCGCCGTCGGGGCCGATGTTCTACGCCCACGCGGAGAACATGGGGAAGGGCATCCACCACCAAACGCACGGCCCGTGGGGTTGGGGCGACGTGTCCTTCGACAACGTGCACGCATATTGGAACCGCGACGATTCGCTCTTCCGCAGCGAAAACGGCGTGCCCGGCTGCTCGTCGATGGCGGCGCTCGAGCGGCACAAAGGCGATGCGTCGCTCTGGCCGCCGTCGGAGTCGAATCGGCATTGGGTCGTGCCGGCCGCCGCCTGGATTCCGTGGGGTGATGTGACGGCGGCCATCGGGGAGATACCCGATGATCCTGCCTGGTTGCCGCTCGTGGTGAAGATCCACCGGTACATGCAAGCCGAGTCCTACCGCTATGCCGCGGAAGCGTGTCGCCGCCGGTTCCCGAACTGCAGCGGCTACATCATCTGGATGGGCCACGACAACGTGCACAACACGTCCAACAACTCGGTGGTCCAGATCGATGGCTCGACCAAGCCGGCCTACGACTTCCTACAACGGGCGTACGCGCCGCGGCACGTGTCGCTGCGATACGAGTCGCTGGCGTGGCGGGCGGGCGAGCGGTTCGCCGGGCGGGTGTTCGTGCACGCGGATGCGACGGTGGGACCACAGTCCGTGCAGGCAACGGCCTGCGGCTCGTCAGGGACGGTTCGGGCCGTCCTGCGGTTGCTGGACGGGCAGGTCATCGAGACGGCGGCGCGGGAAGTCAAGGTCGGTATGCCGGGCGGACAAGCTGTGCTGGATCTGGACTGGCCGGTTCCGACGGCGTTGCATGAACTTTTCGTGGTGGAGTTGAACTGGGACCACGCCGGCTCTGTTGTACGCAACCAGTACCTGTTCACGCAGAATCCCGTTCACTTGCTGGTGCCTTTGGCCCAGCTCGAGCCGGTCGAACTGTTCGTTCAGCGCGAGTCGCGCGACCGAATTCGCGTGGAAAACCGAGGAAAATTGGCGGCAATCGGCGTTCGGCTGGTCAGTTCCGTGCCCGACTGCGCCATTCTGACTCGCGGGAACAATATGATCCTAATGCCCGGCGAGTCGTACGAGTTCAGGTATGCCGCTCTCGCTCTCGAGCCGGGGCTCCCGGTTCCGGAGACGGTTTGTGTGGAGTGGTTGAACTCGACTGGGGCGGGCCAGGTCGTGTAGCTCGCAAGCCTGGTTCGCGTGTGTGTGTCTCGCAATCGCGACGCCGGTCAAAAAAGTTGTGGCGAACCGGCCATCCCGTCACGGTTCGCGACCGGGCTTGACAACTCAACCTGCTGTCTCTACAGAAGATGAATTATTCCGCGCGTTCCCCTCGTCAGCAGGTTCCGGCGCCTTGGCCGATCGGGCGAAAAGGCGTATCATCTGCCCATCTGTTGGGCGGCCCTGGATGGGACGAGGCTGGCTCAATCGACAGGCGCCCGACGCCCGACGCAGAACCGACATGCGTGATTACTTCCGAAACATCTACCTGACTATCAAGACGATCCTGATCGGCATGCGGATCACGCTGCGATATTGTTTCGCGCGGACGATCACGGTGCAGTATCCCGACGTGGCTCCGACCATCCAGCCGCGGTGGCGGGGCTTCCACTATTACGAGATCGAAAAGTGCATCGCCTGCGATCTGTGCGCCAAGGCGTGCCCGGTGGACTGCATCTACATCGAAAAGACCGGTGCCCGCAAAGTGGATAAGCAAACCGGTCTGGCCATGGGCGGAGCGATCACGCGGTACGCCATCGACTACTCCAAGTGCATGTTCTGCGCTTTGTGCACCGAGCCGTGCCCGACCGGATGCATCCACATGGGCAACAACTACGACCTGTCGGGTTACGACCGGGCGAGCATGGTGGTGGAGTTCACGGAGCTGGCCAAGCAAGGGTTGCAGACGCCCATGCCCATCTGGATGCAGAAGCGGCACCTGCCCGAGTGGGCGCAGCAGATGAAGGAACAGTGGCTCGAGCGGGCCCGGCCCATGCGGGAGGAGATGCTCCTGGCTCTGACCGAGCGGAAGCCCGCGCCCAAGCCGGCCGAGAAGCCCGCGGACAAGGCGGCCGACAAACCGGCGGCCGAGGTCGTGCCGGACAAGGTGGCGACCGCGACCAAGCCGGCGGCGGAGAAGGCGGCGTCGGAATAGGCAACCAGTCGCGGCGAGCGGCGAAAGTCGAGTTCGGCGGGCCTGGTACCCGCCCGGTGAGAAGGATACATGCCCGAGACGTTATCACCCATGATCCTGGCCGAAGGCGGCGTCAACCTCGTGCAGGGGCTGGTGGTGTTCCTCATCGCTGGCCTGGCCATGGTGCTGGGAGCGCTGGTCGTCGGCTGGTTCCTGCGGCCGAACCTGCCGCACCCGGAGAAGCTGGAGGCCTATGAGTGCGGCGAGCCGACCATCGGGGCCAACTGGGTGCAGTTCGACTTGCGGTTCTACGTGGTCGCTCTGGTGTTCCTGATCTTCGACGTGGAGATCGCGCTGTTCTACCCGTGGGCGGTGGTGTTCGGGGCGGGCTCGCCCGCGATCAAGGCCGCCGCGACGTGGGACATGCTGTTCTTCTTCGGCGTGATCGTGGTGGGCTTTTTGTACCTGTGGCGGTTCGGATATCTGGACTGGGTGCGGGCCAGCACGGGCGAGCGGTCGGACGAGTCGGCCAAGCCGGTGATCGGCGCTCCCATTCCGCCGCCCGAGCCGAAGCGCCGGCGTGAGCCGGTCGGCGTGTGAGAATGTGTGAACGTGCGAAAGTGTGAATGTGCGAGAGACAACACCGCATGGCTCACAGCTTATAGCTCATAGCTTATAGCTCTCAGTTATCCCATGAGTTGGATTCAAAACAAGTTTGAAGAGGGCCTGATCGTCACGTCGCTCGACTGGGCGCTGAACTGGGCCAAGCAGAACAGCTTGTGGCCGATGACGTTCGGCCTGGCCTGCTGCGCCATCGAGATGATGGCCACGGGCATGTCGCGGTTCGATCTCGACCGCTTCGGGATGGGGGCGTTCCGGCCCACGCCGCGGCAGAGTGACCTGATGATCGTCGCGGGTACGGTCACGTACAAGATGGCCGCACGCGTCAAGCGGTTGTACAACCAGATGGCCGACCCCAAGTACGTGATCGCCATGGGCGCCTGCACCATCGGCGGCGGGCCGTACTTCAAGCACGGTTACAACGTGGTCAAGGGCGTGGACCTGATCGTGCCGGTGGATGTGTACATCCCCGGCTGCCCGCCGCGGCCCGAAGCGCTGCTGGAAGGGCTCATGCGGCTGCAGGACAAGATCAAGGGCGGAACCATCGCCCGTGAGCGCCGAACGGAAGTGGTCGGCGCAGGCTGAGAAAACACGACGCGGCGACGCGGCGAAAGGGAGCGGAGACGCGGTCGCGAGTTGCTGACCCCGAGGAACCGTGCGAGTGATGAACTCGCACCTGAGCACCAGATATGCTCGCACCTGAAGAGATTGCGGAACTGTTGAAGTCGACGTTCGGCGAGGCCGTGCGCGAGGTCCGGATGGATTCGAACCATCCGTGGGTGCTCGTGGCTGCCGAGAAGTGGCACGAGATCGCGATGTTCCTGCGAGACGATCCGCGGCTGTATTGCAACATGCTGCGTTGCATCAGCGGCGTGGATCGACTGGCCGACAACGAGATCGAGGTCATTTACGACGTGATGAGCATGCGGCCGTGCAGCGAGCAGGCCGAGCCCTGGGTGGGCGGCAACACCATCGCGATCAAGGTGCGCGTGCCGCGCGACGGCGGCCACATCCCGACGGTCTCGGATGTGTGGCCCGCGGCCGACTGGCACGAGCGCGAAGTGTACGACCTGCTCGGCGTGACGTTCGACAACCATCCGGATCATCGGCGGATTCTCTGCCCCGACGACTGGGTGGGGCACCCGTTGCGGAAGGACTACGAGTACCCGCTGGAGTATCACGGCATCCCGGCCTCGACGGAGTTCGGCGTCAAGAGTCCGGTGCATTGAAAGGAAGCTCTGAGCTGTGAGCTCTGAGCTATGAGCCAGAGCGGTAGGCCGAGAAGACCCAGGAACGATAGAGCAAGGAGCAACTGTTGAGCGATTGAGACCAGCCATGGCCGGACGAGCAGGGCGGTTGTTCCGGCTTATAGCTTACAGCTCATAGCTCACAGCTTTGTTATGACCGACACCGTAATCACATCGCAACCCGACGTGCTGATCGATTGGAAGCGCGACGACGCGCCGGCCGACCTGCGCACGGAGGAAATGCTCATCAACATGGGGCCGCAGCATCCGAGCACGCACGGCGTGCTTCGCGTGGTGCTGCGGACGGACGGCGAGCTGGTGCTCGAGGCCATCCCGCACATCGGCTACCTGCATCGCTGTGCGGAGAAGATCGGCGAGAACCTGCAGCCCTTCCAGTTCATCCCCAAGACCGACCGGATGGACTATCTGTCCGCCATGAACAACAACCACGTGTTCAGCCTGGCGGTGGAGAAGCTCGCCGGCATTCAAGTTCCTGAGCGAGCAAGCTACATCCGGATCATCATGGCCGAGCTAAACCGCATTGCCTCGCACCTGGTGGCGTTCGGCACGTTCGGCCTGGACATGGGCTCGTTCACGGCCGTGCTCTACGCGTTCCGCGAGCGCGAGTACATCCTCGATCTGTTCGAGGCGGTTTGCGGAGCCCGGCTGACTTACAGCTATATCACCATCGGCGGCGTCACGCAGGATCTGCCCGATCGCTTCCTTGAGAAGCTCGAAGAGTTCCTCGACTACTTCGAGCCGAAGATCGACGAGTACAACAACCTCATCAGCTACAACCAGATCTTCGTCAAGCGGACGGCCGGCGTGGGCGTGATTAGTCCGGAGGACGCCATCGCCTGGGGGCTGACCGGCCCGTGCCTGCGGGGCAGCGGCGTGAAGTGGGACCTCCGCAAGAGCATGCCATATGACATCTACGACCGGTTCGAGTTCGATATCCCGGTCGGCATGAACGGCGGGGCCGACGGCATCCCGCACGGAGCCGTGGTCGGCGACTGCTGGAACCGGTACTTCGTCCGTATGGAGGAGATGAAGCAGTCGGTGCGGATTCTGCGGCAGTGTCTCAAGCAGATGCCCACCGACGGCGAGCACAAAGCGAAGGTGCCCAAAGTGCTCAAGCTGCCGGCCGATGAGGTGTACGTGGAAGGCGAGAACCCGCGCGGGCAATTGGGTTTCCTGATCGTCGGCGACGGCTCGGCCATCCCGTACCGGGTGAAGGCTCGCGGCCCGTGCTTCTGCAACCTGTCCATCACCTCGCACGTGTGTCGAAACGTGCTCATTGCCGATGTGCCCGCGATCGTGGGCAGCATCGATATCGTGCTCGGCGAGGTGGACCGGTAGGGGAAGAGAAAAGACGACGCGGGGGCGCGGAGACGCGGCGAGAAGGACGGAAGACGCGGAGACGCGACGACAACCAGACCGTTTAGCCCCGTCGCGTGCGACGGGAAATAGCCGCAGACACGAGTCCGCGGCGACATTGACGAGGTGACGAGTTCGAATGGGCGAGTTTACCGCTCGAGATGCGATTGAGCCGCGATGGGATCCGGCACTCAAGCAGGTGGCGATCCGGCGTTTTCTGATGATCGCCGGTGCGCTGGCGGGATTGACCGTCGTGGGGCTGATCGCCATCAACCTGGTGGGCCTGGGACGAAACCCGCTGGCGATTCTGATTGCGGTAGTGGGGCCGGCGTCGTCGGCCGTCGCTTCCGCGCTCATCGCGGGGATCATTGCCGGCCACGCGATCGTTGGCCGCATCCTGCTCAAGATGGCCTTCCCGATCTTCGTGGGGGCGCTCGTCGGCCTGGTCCTGTTCACCTGGGCGTTCGCCTTGGCGTTCGAATACACCGACCAGATTGTCGCGGCTCAGAGCGTGGCTGATCGCGAGGTCCGCACGCTGGGCGGCGGAGAACTGACCGTCGGCGAGATCGTGCGATACATGCGGGGCGGCCAGAGCGACGGCGACGCAGCGACGGGTTGGCTGGGGATCCCGGCGGGTGTGTTGTGGGTGCTGCAGTTCCGGATCGTCCGTGATTTCCTGCTGGCGTTTGGCGCTCTCGGGTTCGTGTCTCTCACGGCGAGCTTTGCCATCTGGTGGGAGCGCAAGGTGGCGGGACGCATTCAGAGTCGTCTCGGCCCCATGCGGGTGGGTGGCTGGCACGGCTGGGCTCAGTCCATCGCCGACGGCCTCAAGCTCGTCCAGAAAGAGGACATCGTGCTTGCTGGGGCGGACAAGCCGCTGTTCAAGCTGGCTCCGTACCTGGTGTTCATTCCCGTGCTGGCGGCATTCATCGCACTGCCGTTCGGAGCGAGCTGGGCGTTTCGCGATCTGGACGTGGCGTTGATCTTCATTCTGTCCATGGTCGGCATCGACGTGGTGGGCATCATCCTGGGTGGCTGGGCCTCCAACAACAAATGGAGCGTCTACGGTGCGATGCGCGTGGCCTGCCAGATGGTTTCGTACGAGATCCCCATGGGCATGTCGCTGCTCGTGCCGGTCATGACCGTGGGCACGCTGAAGCTGACCGCCATCGGCGAGGCGCAGTCGGGCGGTTTCCACACCTGGCTGGTGTTCGCCAACCCGTTCACGTTCATCGCCGCGCTGGTCTACTTCATCTCGTCGCTGGCCAGCGTGAAGCGAGCGCCGTTCGACCTGCCCGAAGCGGAGAGCGAATTGGTGGCGGGCTTCCACACCGAATACAGCGGTTTCCGCTGGGCGGTGTTCTTCTTCGGCGAATACGCGGCCATGTTCGTGGTGAGCGGCGTGGCGACGGTCCTGTTCTTCGGGGCGTGGCATTCGCCGCTGCCGGCACACTGGGGAGCGTCGCTGCTCGAAAACGGATTGTGGGGCCGGGCGGTCTATGGTCTGTTGTTCTCCGGGCCCGTGTGGTTTGTGTTCAAGGCGTACTTCCTGCTGTTCGTGCAGATCTGGCTCCGCTGGACGCTGCCTCGCGTGCGCATCGACCAGGTGATGTACGCCTGCGTGCAGGTCCTGCTGCCTGTGACGCTGGCCATTCTGCTGGGCAACACGCTGTGGCAACTGTTCGTGGTGGCCGGCAGCGTGCCTGCGGTGGTGGTGAACCTCGTGCTGACGGCAATCGGCGCGGTGCTGGTGGCGGGGTTCGTCGCCATCAGCGCGTATGGCTACGCGAATCGTCGCCGGTTGGTGGGTACTCTGGTGACGGATCACCTGCCCGGATCGTGACGGGGGAGGAAAGACGACGCGGAGACGCGGCGAGGAAGAAAAAACGACGCGGGGACGCGGTTGTTTAGCCCCGTCGTGTGCGACGGGGGAGAATAAGACAAAGGGTGCGTGATGGCAGAAGCCGTCCTGTTCTATGTGGTTGCCGCAGTGATCGCGGGCTGTGCCCTGGGTTGCGTGTTGTCGTTCAACATCGTGCGGATGGCGACGTACCTGTTTGGGACGCTGGGGTCCGTGGCCATTCTGTACTTCCTGATGTCGGCGACGTTCCTGGGAGCGATTCAGCTCATCGTGTACGCGGGCGGAACGCTCATCGTGATCATCTTCGGCGTGATGCTGACCAGCCAGTCGCCATGGGCGAAGTTCGCCCCCAAGCGCGTGGAATTGGCGGCCGGGGCGGTGGTGTGTCTCACGCTGTTCGGCGGGCTGGTGACGGCCATCCTCCGTCACGACTGGAGTGGTGCCGCGGCCGAGCCGGGTCGGTTCGCTGTGGCCGAGTTCGGCCGTGCCCTGCTGACGACGTACCTGGTGCCGTTCGAGCTGGTCAGCGTGCTGTTGCTGGCGGTGATGATCGGGGCGGCGTACTTGGCGCGCGTGGAGAAGTGAAAAGAACCGACGCGGTGAAGCGGCGACGCGGCGACGCGGCGAAATAGAAAAGATGACCCGGGAATCGGGGATGACATGTTGACCATCGGACTGACACATTACCTGGTGCTGGCGGCGTTCGTGTTCTGCTGCGGCATCTTCACGATGACCATCAAGCGTAATGCGGTGGGCATCCTGATCGGCGTGGAACTGGTGCTCAACTCGGCGAGCATCAACCTGGTCGCGTTCTCGCGGTATGCCGCGGGCGGCATCGACGGGCAGGTGACGGCGTTGTTCGTGATCGTGCTGGCGGCGGCGGAGGCGGCGGTCGCCATCGCGATCTTCGTGAACTATTACCACAACCTCGCGACCATCGACGTGGACCGCGGGGACACGTTGCGGGGATAGGTCTTGGCGAGCCGCGGGCGTCAGCCCTCGGTGGAACGAAGGGGTCGGACTCGGTTCGAGACTCCGCTTGTAGGGAACGGAACATCCGCGCAGGCGAAGGCCTGCGGCTCATTGGGTGCGGGTGAATGTCGAATCTCGAAATCATGCTGGTGGCTGGGGTGGCGATCCCGCTGGCGAGCTTCGCCTTCCTGGCGTTGTTCGGGGCGAAGCTGGGCAAGCCGCTGGCTGCGTGGGTGGCGACGGCCGCCATCGCCGCCAGTTGCGTGCTGGCCACGATCGTGCTCGTGCAGTGGTGGGGCATGGACGCGGCCGCCCGTCAGGCGGCTCAGAGCCCGCCTTTCCTGTGGGCGCACCTGGGAACCGTGCCGCTCCTGGTCGGCGTCAACCTCGACAGCCTGACCGTGATCATGTTCTTCATGGTCAGCTTCATCGCCACGTGGATCCACGTGTTCAGCATGGGCTACATGGCCGGCCACAGCGACGAGGTCGACGGCGTCAGCAAGTATCATCGCTTCTTCACCTACCTGTCGCTGTTCTGCTTCTCGATGCTGGGGCTGGTGATTGCCAACAGCCTACTGTTCCTGTTCATCTTCTGGGAACTGGTGGGTCTGTGCTCGTACCTGCTCATCGGCTTCTACTTCCACAAGAAGAGCGCGTCCAACGCGGCCATGAAGGCGTTCATCACCAACCGCGTGGGCGACTTCGGCTTCATCATCGGCCTGGGAATGGTCCTGCTGTACCTGGGCGACTTCACGCTGAGCGGGGCGGCCCGTGAGTTCGCCGAGCAACACGCTCAGCAAAGCGCACTTTTCACTAGCACGTTTCTGGGCGTGACCGCCGCCACCTGGATGGGCGTGCTGCTGTTCTGCGGAGCGATCGGCAAGAGCGCCCAGTTCCCCTTGCACGTGTGGTTGCCCGACGCCATGGAAGGCCCCACGCCGGTCAGCGCGTTGATTCACGCCGCGACCATGGTGGCGGCCGGCGTCTATCTGGTGGCTCGCATCTTCGTCCTGCTCACGCCGGGGGCTCAGATGGTGGTGGCCGTCATCGGTTGCATCACGCTGACGCTCGGGGCGCTCATCGCCATCGTGCAGACCGACATCAAGAAGGTGCTGGCCTATTCGACCATCTCGCAGCTCGGCTACATGATCCTGGGCATGGGCGTGGGGGCGTGGATCGGCGCCCTGTTCCACCTGCTCACGCACGCGTTCTTCAAGGCGCTCATGTTCCTCGGCTCGGGTCAGGTCATCGAAGGCTGCCACCACGAGCAGGACATGCGCAAGATGGGCGGTCTCTGGCGCAAGATGCCGGTCACCTGCGTGACGTTCCTGGTCGGCGTGCTGGCCATCGCCGGCGCGGGCATCCCGCTGATGCACGTCGGGCTGGGTGGCTACTTCAGCAAGGACGAGATTCTTGCCGTGGCCTATCACCGGACGTTCGGGGGTGAGCACCATGACGAGGCTCATGGCGCTGACGCCACCGCGTCGCCTGCGAACGGCAGTGATCATGCCGCGGATCATGGGCATGCGGCCGCGGCGAGCCACGAAACCGCCGGCGGCGAACATCACGTCCCGGTCGTCGTCGGCGCCGATTTGCCCAAGTTCCTGTTTATCCTCCCGTTGGCCGTCGCGTACATCACGCCGTTCTACATGATGCGGGCGTGGTGGATGACGTTCATGGGCAAGCCGCGCGATCACCATGTGTATGACCACGCCCACGAATCGCCGTTGATGTACATCCCTCTCGTCGTGCTGGCGGTGGGCACGGTGTTCTCGAGCTACCTGCTGTTCCGGCCGATGGTGGCCCAGGCGGCTCCGGCCGGCTTCCTGGTCAAGTCCATCGACGGCAACGCGCTGCATGCGGCGCATCACGCCCTGGCCTATCTGGTGGGACCGGCGTTTGTGATCGGCTTTGCCATCGCCATCGCGATCTATCGCAAGGGCCCGGGCCTGGCCGAGTCGCTGGCCAAGGCGCTGCGACCCGCCCACACCGTGCTCGAACACAAGTTCTACTTCGACGAACTGTACGGCCTGGCGCTGATCGGCGGCGTGCACGGCCTGAAGAAAGTGGCGTATCTGTTCGACCAGTACGTGATCGACTTCCTGGTCAACCTGTCGGCCCGCATCACCGAAAGGCTGTCGCGGTTCAGCGGCGAGGCGTTTGACGCCCGCGTGGTCGATGGTGCCGTCAACGCGGTCGGCGAGGGAACCTGGCAACTCGGCGGCCTGGTCCGCGCGCCCCAGGTGGGGCGGATTCGCAACTACATCCTGTTCGCCGCCTGCGGCGTGACGGCGATCGTGCTGTTGGTCGTGCGGATGTAGCGGTTTTCAAGATCCCTGAGCGACAGGGAGGGATCGAGGCGAAGAGGTCGGGTGCTTGCCCGGCGCATGAGAACGACGATTGGAATTCGTAGCTCATAGCTGACAGCTCATAGCTACTGTCGAGGAACGAACGTGATTCCGGGATTGCTGAACTACCTGATTTTCCTGCCCGTCGTGGGGGCGATCTTGTGCCTGGTCGCGCCCAGCACGAAGCTCGCCAAAGTCATCGCGGTCGCCACGTCGGCCGTGGTGCTGGTGCTATCGCTGTTTCTGTTCCAGCACTTTGCGTGGTGGGGCGGCAGCGACGCCGCCGGCATCTTCGGGGTCGGCTACGGACAGGGGCTCAAAGAGGTCACGCAGGTGACCTGGATCACGCTGAGCAGCGGGGCCGCCATCCAGTATTACGTGGGCGTTGACGGCCTGAGCTTCCCGCTGGTCATCCTGACCACGCTCGTCACGTTCCTGGCCTGCCTGGCCAGTTGGAACATCGACGAGTGGAAGAACCACAAGGGCATCCGCGGCTACTTCTGCCTGTTCCTCCTGCTCGAAACGGGCATGATCGGCGTGTTCGTGGCCCTGGACTTCTTCCTGTTCTACGTGTTCTGGGAAGTGATGCTCCTGCCGATGTACTTCCTCATCGGCGTGTGGGGCGGGCCGCGCAAGGAATACGCCGCGATCAAGTTCTTCATCTACACGCTGGCCGGCTCGGTGCTCATGCTGGTCGTGCTGGTGGCGTTCTACTTCCAAAGCGCGGCTGCGGGGACGCCCACGTTCAACCTGATCGAGATGGCCACCAACGTCGAGATTCAGCGGGTGTTCAACTCGCCCGACACCCGGTTCCTGTGGTGGTCATTCCCGGTGGTGATGTTCCTGTTCCTGTTCATCGGCTTTGCCATCAAGGTGCCGGTGTTCCCGTTCCACACGTGGTTGCCTGACGCCCACGTCGAGGCGCCCACGCCCATCAGCATGATCCTGGCCGGCGTGCTCTTGAAGATGGGAGCCTACGGCCTGTTCCGCATCAGCTACCCGATCCTGCCCGCCGCCGGTGAGCTGTTCGCCTACGGCCTGGCCGTGCTGGGCGTGATCAACATCATCTACGGCGCGCTGTGCGCCATGGCCCAGACCGACTTCAAGCGGCTGGTCGCCTACAGCTCGATCAGCCACATGGGCTATGTCCTGCTGGGCATGGCTATCATGACGCCCGCCGGATTCCAGGGCGCCATGTTCCAGGTGATCGCGCACGGCATTTCCAGCCCCATGTGCTTCTTCCTGGTCGGCGTGATTTACGATCGGGCCCACCATCGCGAGATCAACCGTTTCGGCGGCCTGTGGCTCAGCATGCCCGTCTACGGTTCGCTGGCGACGCTCGGCTTCTTCGCCTCGCTGGGCCTGCCCGGCCTGTGCGGGTTCATCGGCGAGTTCTGGGTGCTGGTGGCCACGTTCTCGGCGCCGTTCGCCTGGGCCAAGCCCATGGCGGTGGTTGCCGCTTTGGGCGTGATCCTGACTGCCGCGTACATCCTGTGGATGATCCAGCGGGTCTACCTGGGCAAGGCTCGACCCGAGTACGCCGGCTTCCCGGAGGTGACGGCGCGGGAGATCTTCATCCTGACGCCCTTCGCCATCCTAGCCATCGCCCTTGGGATCCTGCCCGAGCAGACGTTGTTCCGGTTCATGAACGGTACGCTCGTGCAGATCACCAGCTTGTTGAACGACGGCGCCGCCGCGATGGCCTCGCTGGGTTGGTGACCGAGGAGAAAAGACGACGCGGTGACGCGGCGAAATTGGCAACGGTGAGTCATTCGCGACAGCGGGATTGTTTCAGTTGCTGTCTGGCTCATAGCTCAAAGCTCACAGCTCATAGCTTCTCGCTGAGAGCTGACAGCTGATAGCTGAAAGCAAACAACTATGCCTCTTGCGATTGCTGACATTTGGATTCCCACGGCACAGGAGCTGACGCTGATCGGCCCCGAGCTGGGCCTGGTGGGGACCATCGTGGCGGTGCTGCTGGTGACCATGGTCACGGGCCGGCATCCGCAGATCACGGCGGGCGTGGCCTTGCTGGGCACGCTTGGCACGCTCCTGCTGACCAGCCACACCGCCGGTCGCGTCGTGCTCGACGGCCTGGGCAGTATGGCGCCGCCGTCGGTCACACCCATGCTGGTGGTGGACAACTTCTCCGTCTTCTTCAAGCTGTTCGTCACGCTCTTCCTCGCGTTGATCACCTGGTTGTGGCTCATTGGCATCTCGTATCGCCTGGAACTGCCCGGCCAGCGACGCGCGGTCCTGCAGAGCCCGCCGGAATTCTTCGTGCTCCTGCTAACCAGTGCGCTGGGTATGTGCCTCATGGTCGGCTCGCTCAACCTGCTGGTACTCATGATCGCCATCGAGACCGCCTCGCTGCCCAGCTACGCCATCGTGGCCAGCAACAAGCGATCGCGGGTGGGGGCGGAAGCGTCTATCAAATACGTGCTGTTCGGGGCAACCACGGCGGCCATGATGGTCTACGGCATCTCGCTGCTCTACGGCGTGTTCCATACGCTGGATCTGCCGACCATCGCCGCTCGCGTCGCGGCCGATCCCGCCGGCGTCAGCGCCTTGGGTTGGTTGGGCCTGCTCGGTCTGGGCGTGGGCGTGGCGTTCAAGATCTCGGCCTTCCCGCTGCACTTCTGGTGTCCGGACGTGTTCGAAGGGGCGCCCATTGAAGTGACCACCTGGTTGAGCGTGGCCAGCAAGGCCGCGGGGCTGGGATTGCTTCTGCGGATCGTGCACACGTTCGTCGGCGTGCCCGGCGCCGCGGATGACCTGACGGCTATGGCCTATCTCATCGGTGCGGTGGCCGCCATCACGTGTACGGTGGGTAATCTGGCAGCGCTTCGGCAAACCAGCGTCAAACGCATGCTGGCCTATTCATCGATCGCTCACGCCGGCTACATGATGATGGCGGCGGCGGTGTTCGTGCCCGGTTACGGCCGGGCGGCCAGTCTGCCGCTCGCGGCCCTCATCGCCTACGTGTTCGTGTATCTGCTCATGAACCTGGGCGCGTTCGGCGTCACCGCCATGGTCGCCTGGAAGACGGGCAGCGATCATATCTCGTCGTTCACGGGATTAGGCCGGCGCTCGCCGTGGCTGGCTGTTCCGATGGCCATCTGCCTGTTCTCACTGGTTGGCCTGCCGCCGCTCGGCGGGTTCGCGGCCAAGTGGTGGCTCCTGGTGGCGCTCGGCAAGGCGGCGTCGGCGGCTCAGACCTGGCTCTGGGCCCTGGTGATCGTGGCCGTGCTCAATACCGCGATCAGCCTGTACTACTACGTGGGCGTCATTCGCCAGATGTACCTGACCGACGATCCGCAGCAGGAAGCTTTCGCACCGCCGTTGAGCGGTCTGGCCATGGTCAACGGCTGCGCGTTGTTGCTCATTCTGCTGGGAACGGTGTTCTTCAACCCGCTGGGGCAGCGAGCCAACACGTACGCCTCGAACCTGTTCGCCCCGGCGGCTCGTCAGGTGAGTGGAACCGAGGTGGTCAAGAGTGGCGTGAACGGCCTGTCAGAGGCTGAATCCGGGACAAGCACTCTTGCCATGGAGCCGTCAGGTGGGGAGATGGCGCCATGATGACCGATCGTCAACAATACACGCTGGAAGTACTCAATAACCTCTATGTGGCCGAGAAGCGGTCGCTCCTGCCTCGCTTGGCCGAGTTGGGTCCGTTCGTGGAGTGGGCCCATGCAGGCGAGATGGAGCAGGTGCGGCGGATGATTGCCGAGGAGGCTCGTCACGGCGAATGGCTGGCCGAAGCCGCCGATCGCTGCCGCGGCGTGCTCGAGTGTGTGCCGCCCGACGCCAGCACGGCCAACCTGCACTACTGCGGGCTGCAGGCGTTGCTTCCCCGCGTGGTGGCCAGCGTCGAGAAGCTGGTCGAAACCTGCGCCCGGGCGTTGCAGGAGTCCTCGGCACTGGAGCCCGAGGCCGCCGAGACCATCGCCCGCATTCACCATCAGCATCAGGTTCATCTCGAGCAGCTGCGGGCCATCCAAGCCCGGCTCTGCACGCCCGCCGCCTGAGACCGCGGTCAGCCGGATATCCGGCTCACGGCTCACAGCTCCCCACCGAGACCAGGACGCGCTCGGCGGCTTGACGGCCGAGGTCGATTTGGCGGCCGGCGGCTTGCAAGCGGACGGGGCCGCCGAATGGGGCTTGGTCGAGGACGCGCACCTGCAGGCCGATGCGGATTCCCAGGTCGGCCAAATGCCGCAGCAGGGCGGGGTCTTTGTCGGAGACCTGCAGGACCTGACCGCAGTGGCCGGGCGGGCAGTCGGAGAGAAGCCGGCCTTGCAGTTCGGGGACCGTGCCGTCGTTTTGAGGAATGGGCGCACCGTGCGGGTCGAAAACCGGTTCGCCCAGGAACGCATCGATTTTCGCGATCAGCCGCTCGCTCACGGCATGCTCGAGTCGCTCGGCATCTTCATGCACTTCGTCCCATGCGATGCCGAGCGTGCGGTGCAGGAATAGTTCGAGCAGGCGATGCCGCCGAAGCACGCGCAAAGCGAGCGTCTCACCGCTCGGCGTCAGCTCCACACCCTGGTATGGCTTGTGATCGACGTAGCCCGCCGCATGCAGTTGCTTCATCATGCCCGTGACCGAAGCCATCTGCACGCCGAGTGCCTGCGACAGGTCGCGCGTGGTTGCCCGGCCATGCTCGGCCTGCAGGCGGTACACGGCCTTGATGTAGTCTTCCACGGAGGCACTGGCGCGGTCGGATCGCAGGTTGTCAGGCGGGTTGGGCATGTTTGGTCCGTTGTCCGTTGTCAGTGGTCAGTTGTCGGGTCCGTGGTCCTGTGGTCCATGAAAAAGTCGTCCGTGTTGGCAAGTTGTCCGTCTACAACTGACAAATGAACCATCGACCCAACCACTGACCACTGACAACTGACTCCTGTCTTCTGTCTCCTGCCTCTTTCACTCCCTCGGAATTTCCTCCCCATGCGGATCGCGTCCTGGCTCGTTCAGACTACTGACGATTTCCTCCCGCATGGCCGGGGCGGTGAAGTGCTCGACGCGATCGGCCGAGGCGTGCACGTGATCGACGCCCACGCCCAGACTCTCGTGCAGATAGCACTCCCACAATCGGTGCGAGCGAACAAGGTCGCGAGCGTGGCTTCGCCCCTTGTCGGTGACGTGGTAACCCGAATCGCGGGCCACCACGTCGCCGCGCCGGCGCAAATCCAGAAGCGCCAGGCGACCCATGATCGGGCCGGTGCCGGTCACGATGCCCAGACGATGGAAATCGATCGTTGTGGCGGAACGGCCGCCGACTTCTTCCTGGCGATAGAGCAGGCCGAGGATGTCCTCGCGGGCGATGCGCAGCCGCAGGGCCGCCTGGTGCGCAAGCCGGCTCACGATACCGTGACGCGGGGCGACCAGCATCACCAGCGCGAACAGCAGGCCGGCGGTTGCCGCCATCATGCCGGCCGTGCTGGTGTCCGAGAACCCGAACCAGCCCGGCACGATAACCGCGGCCACGTGTCCGATCACCGCCGAAACCGCCCCGATCACCAGGCTCAGCACGAGCATCGTGCCCAGTCGATCGGTCAGGAGATAGGCGGTGGCCCCGGGCACGACGAGCATGGCTACGACGAGAATACTCCCGACCGCTTCGAACGAGGCGACGGTGGTGATCGCGACCAGCGTCATGAGCAGATAGTGCATGAGCTTCGCGTTGATGCCGACGGTGGTGGCCAGGCCCGGATCGAACGAGCTGATCTTCAGTTCCTTGTAGAACACCAGCACGAACAGCGCGTTGATCGCAAATACGATGGACAGGACGACCACGGCTCGCGGCACGAAACGGCCCATGACGCCGACCAGATCGATGGGCGTCATCTCGATCGCCCCGTACAGGACGCAGCCGGGGTCGAGATCGACGCGATCGGCGGCTTGCACGATGAGGATGAGGCCGATGGCGAACAGGGCGGTGAAGACCACGCCCATGGATGCCCCTTCCTCGACCTTGCCGAAGCCGCGGACCCACTCGGTGAACACTGCGGTCAAGACGCCCACCACGGCAGCCCCGACGAACATGGGGATGCTGGACCGGCTGCCCGTGAGCAGAAACGCCACGGCCAGCCCGGGCAGGACGGCGTGACTGATCGCGTCGCCCATGAGGCTCATCTTCCGCAGCACGAGGAAGTTGCCCAGGAGCGCACAGGACATCGCGCACAGCACGCCGGCCACGACGATCCAGGTGTCGAGCATCGTCCAGGTCATCGCGTCCCTCCCGGCTTGCCGTCTTCCCTGGGCGAATGCACCGCCATCGCCAGCGCGTGCGGACTGGCGGGCACCTCACCGGGCCGGCCGGCTTCGGCCGACTCGGCCAGCAGGGTTTCGAGACGATCGATCATTTCGTTGCCCAGCACGTGTTCGACTTCCTCGGCGTCGCGATCGACGTGACTGGGAGCCACGTCGGCGAAAAGGATGAGGTACAGCTCCCACAGGCGGTGATTGCGGGTGACGCGGGCGGCGTGCGTCGAACCAGCCTGCGTCAGGATCCATTCGCCGGAGGGCGTCTGTTCGACGAGACCGTCCTTGCGGGCGGTCTTCAGTGCCCGATTGAGCTGCGGAGCCGACCACGATCGCGCCCGCATGAGAGCGTCGGTTCGCATGGGCACGTGCCCACCGCGAGCGGCCGGGCCGGCGGCGTGCTCGGCATGCTCGTAGATGGCTCGCAGGAGGTGCTGCCGGGCAATCCGCTGACGCAGCCGCATGCGTTCGAGCGTGAGCGGCAGGACGCCTCGGGTGGGCGCGAACACCATGCTCAGCAAAAACAGCCCCGCCGCGACCACGACGATGGTCGCTCCGGAGGGCAGATTCGGCACGAGAGCGCTGGCCCCGGCGCCGATCGCGCAACTCCCCGCGCCGATGGCGGCGGCCACCACCAGCATGGGCACCAATCGGTTGGTCCAGAACCGCGCGGCCGCCGGCGGAATGATGAGCAGCGCGACGATCAGGATGAGACCGACCGCTTGCAGCCCGATGACCGTGACCGCCGTCACCATGGCCATCAGCACGATTTCCAGCGTTGTCACAGGCCAGCCCTGGGCTCGGGCGTACCCGCGGTCGAAGCAGACCAGCAGGAATTCCTTGAGCAGCAGGATGCAGCCAAAGACCACGAGCGCGGCGGTGGCGGCGATGAGCCAGGCATCGGCGCTGCGCATCGAGGCGGTTTTGCCATAGATGAACGACTCGAGCCCGGCGGCGTGACCCGTTTGCATCTTCTGGATGACGCCGAGGATGGCCACACCTGCGCCGAAGAACACGCTGAGCACGATGCCCAGCGCGGTATCTTGCTTGAGACGCGTGAAACGGCGGACCAGCAGGATAAAGCCGATGCCCATCACGCCGGTGATCACTGCTCCGGCGAGCAACCAGCCGAGCGACTTGCCCGATCCGCCCGCCGCCACGCCGAAGATGAACGCCAGGCCGATGCCCGGCAACGTGGCGTGACTGAGGGCATCGCCAAGCAGTGACTGTTTGTGCAGGAGCATGAACGTACCGACCACTCCGGCAGCCAGGCCCAGCAGCATGGTGCCAAGCAGCACGACGCGTGTGTTGTAGTCGCGCAGCATGACCACACGCACGACCTGGTCCCAGGAGGGCAGGTCGAATCCCGCCGCGCCCAGGATCGCGTGCGATGGTGGCGCCGCGTGCGCCATCACTGGCGCGATGAACAACAACGCGAAGAGGCCAAGCGCTATCACAGCGACAGGTCTTCTCTCCGCGTCTCCGCGTCGCCGCATCGCCGCGTGGTTTTTTCTGCTCACGACTGTCTTCCTTGTCTGCGCATGGCTTCCGCCGCCTGATCCAGCAGTGTCAGCCGGCCGCCGTAGGTCTTGCGGAGGTTCTCCGGCGTGAAGACCTCCTCGGTGGGGCCGTATGCGACCACCCGCATATTGATCAGGATCACGTCGTCAAAGTACTGCGGTACGGTCTGCAGGTCGTGGTGGACCACGAGAACGGTTTTACCGGCCGATCGCAGATCGTGCAGGATACGGACGATCGCCTTCTCGGTGGCGGCGTCTACGGCCGCGAACGGCTCGTCCATGAAATACAGTTTGGCGTCCTGCACCAGCGCCCGAGCCAGAAACACACGCTGCTGCTGGCCGCCCGAAAGCTCGCTGATCTGCCGGTGTGCGAACTCGCCGATGCCGACGCGTTCAAGCGCCTCTCGCGCGGCTTGGCGATGTTTCTTGCGCACTGGGCGGAACCAGCCGATCTGCCCGTACAGCCCCATGGCCACGACGTCTTCGGCACTGACCGGGAAATCCCAATCCACGCTCTCCCGCTGGGGCACATAGCCGACCAGGTGCCGTTGCTTGCGATAGGGTTCGCCGTAGATCATCACTCGCCCGGAGGCTTTGGGCACCAGGTCGATGGCTGCCTTGATCAGCGTGCTCTTGCCGGCGCCGTTCGGTCCGACGATGCCGACGAGGCGGCCTTCCTGCACGTCCAGGTCGATGTCCCACAGCACGGGCTTGCGGTGGTACGCCACGGTCATGTCGTGGATCGAGAGCGGAGCCGTCGGCGGATGCTCCGCGCCGGTGGCAATATGCCGCTCATGGTGCAGGGCAGGGACGACCGATGGTGGCTTGACTGGCTGGGTTTTCATGTTGGGCTCATTCGAACGCCGGTCGCGAGAGCTTGCCGTGTAGGCCCCGGGAGGGCGCCTCGCCGCCCAGTGCTCGCGTAACCGTCGTGATGTTGTGATCGATCATGCCGATGTACGTGCCTTCGTACGTGCCGGGCTCACCCATGGCATCAGAGAACAACTCGCCGCCGATGACCACCTCCTGGCCGCGGGACCGGGCACCTTCGATCAACGCCCGGATGTTCTTCGCCGGCACGCTGGTCTCCACGAAAACCGCCTTGACGTTTCGGGTGGCGATCACATCGACCAGACGATTGAGATCCTGCAGGCCCGCTTCCGATTCGGTGGACAGACCTTGCACGCCCATGACCTGCAGTCCGAACGCCCGGCCGAAGTAGTTGAACGCGTCGTGCGACGTCACCAACAGGCGACTCTGTTCGGGAATCGTGGCGATCGCCTTCTTCCCATAGGCGTGAAGAGCTTCCAGTTGCTTGATGTACGCGCGGGCGTTCGCCCGGTAGAACTCGGCATTGGCGGCGTCCCACTTGGCCAGGGCATCGACAACAGCCTCGACGCATTTGGCCCAGGCCGACGGATCCATCCACACGTGCGGGTCCGGATGCCCTTCGAGGTCCGGCGGAGCGAGCAGGTACGCACGGTCGATGGCTTCCGTCACCGCCACCACCGGCTTGGTTCGGCCGATCTTTTCCAGCGTGCCCGCCAGTTTGCCCTCGAGCATGAGCCCCGAATAGAAGACGATGTCGGCCTCCATCAGGGCGATGACATCGCTGCGGGTGGGCTTATACAAGTGCGGGTCGACGCCCGAGCCGATCAGGCGGTGGATGGCCGCCTTGTCGCCGGTTACGTTCGCGACGATGTCCGTGACCATGCCTACGGTGGTCACGACTTTGTAGGGGTAGCTCTCGGGCGGTCCGTCCGCCCGTGCCGTGGTCTGCTCCGTGCACCCGGCCGAGGCGGCCGACATAGCCCCCAGTATCGCCGCAAGTCCAGCATATACCAGGGCTTGCCAACTTGTCGCGTTACCTACTCGCACGAGCCGATCTCCCATCCGCCGGCGCCCGGCCGCAGCTCCAGGCTACCCGCTCATAAATTAGGTTAGGCTAACTTTTCGATAAGGCAACCCACAACTTCTGATCTGGGGGCATTGCGTCGGCGAGGACTGACTACCACCGGACCGGCAGGTGGTAGAGGTACCGTCCGAGGCGCGACCGGCATTCCTGGAAGGACAGACGTGGCGTCCGCAACCTGTCATGGATGACGTCGTTCCGGTACATCCGGACCTCGTGTGCCTCTCTGAGCACGTCACTGGGCACGAACTGCCGCGCCGCAACCTTGTGCATGAGTGTCTCTACCATGGTTCGTCGGGGGCGGTGTGAACGGGTGGAAGACGAGTAGAAGTCGCGACGCACAGCTTCGAACTCAGCGAACAGCCGCGTCAAATAAGTGATCTCCAGATTCCGCGTGCATTTCTGGAGGTCCACCGGGCTCAAGCCGTGGTCACGCAAGAGCATTGGGTTTACCGTAATCGCAGGGAGGGTATAGCGGACGCTGAACCTGGCAGCGGCATGTTCAGTGTCCACACCCCTGAGGCTTTCAAATGCATCGTTGCGGTTCATGCGGACAGCAGATCGGCCACCAGTTGGGCGAAAGTGTGCTCATTCCACTTTTCCCGAATGGGAATGCCGGAATCCGTCATGATCATCCAACCGTTGGGCGTTCGAAGCAGCATGACCCGATTCAGGCTGGGCCATTGTATTGCCGTCTCCCCAGGCCGTGAATCCCCGATTGTCCCAGCCGACGCCCGGCCCGCTACCTTGACGCAAACTGCGAAAGGCGTATGATTTACGTTCGACTGGCGGGTGCGGTCCCGGCGGTATTTGTAAGATGAGTAGCGGCAAGGTGATAGTCGCGGCCGGCGCGGCGCGTGGGTCTTGCCGGGCTTTGGGTCTTTCATGAGCGGTCGCCCTGGCCGCGTAACGAGAACAGCAACCATGTCTACAGCAATCGTGCAGGTAACCGGTCGTGAAATTTTGGATTCCCGCGGCAACCCGACGGTCGAAGCGACGGTCGTCCTGGAGGACGGTTCGGTCGGTCAGGCGGCCGTGCCCTCGGGGGCCTCGACGGGCGAGCATGAGGCCGTCGAACTGCGGGACGGCGACAAGAACCGGTACCTGGGCAAGGGCGTGCTCAAGGCAGTCGAGAACATTAACGAGAAGATCGCCGAGGCCGTGTTGGGGCTGGATGCCACCGATCAGGAGATGATCGACCGCGAGATGCTGGATCTCGACGGCACGCCCAACAAGGGGACGCTGGGAGCCAACGCGATCCTGGCCGTGTCCATGGCGGCAGCCAAGGCGGCGGCAGTGTCCAGCGGATTGCCGCTCTTCCGCTATCTGGGCGGCTGCAGCGCGCACGTGCTGCCCGTGCCCATGATGAACATCCTCAACGGCGGCAAGCACGCCGACAACACCGTCGATTTCCAGGAGTTCATGATCCAGCCCTGGGGAGCCGACAGCTTTCGCGAGGCCCTGCGGTGGGGAACCGAAATCTTCCACAGCCTCAAGAACGTGCTCAAGAGCAAGGGCTACAACACGGCCGTCGGCGATGAGGGCGGCTTCGCTCCCAACCTCAAGAGCAACGACGAGGCGTTCGAAGTGATCGCCCAGGCCGTCGAGAAGGCCGGCTACAAGCTGGGCGAGCAGATCTTCTTCGCCCTCGATCCGGCCACCAGCGAGCTGTACAACGAAGCCAAGGCCAAGGGCAAGGAAGGGTACTGCTTCTTCAAGTCCGATCCCAACCGCATCATCAGCTCGGACGAGATGGTCGATTATTGGGCCACGCAGTGCAACAAGTGGCCGATCCGCAGCATCGAGGACGGTCTGGCCGAGGACGATTGGGCGGGCTGGGCCAAGCTCACGGCCAAGCTGGGTCAGAAGGTGCAGTTGGTCGGCGACGATCTGTTCGTGACCAACGTCCAGCGGCTGGCTCGCGGGCTCAAGGAGAAGGTCGCCAACAGCATTCTGATCAAGGTCAACCAGATCGGAACGCTGACCGAGACGTTCAACGCGATCAACCTGGCTATGCGGAACGGCTACACTGCCGTGGTCAGCCACCGCAGCGGCGAGACCGAAGACACCACGATCGCCGATATCGCCGTGGCGACGAACGCCGGCCAGATCAAGACCGGCAGCGCCAGCCGCACCGATCGCATCGCCAAGTACAACCAACTGCTCCGCATCGAAGAGCACCTGCAGAACGAAGCGGTTTACGGCGGGCAGTTCTGGAACAAGTAAGTTGTCGGCTGTCAGCGGTCAGTCGTCGGCCGGGGCGTTCCGGCTGATGGCTGACCGCTGACTGACAGCTCATAGCTGCCGGCCGACAGCTGATGGTTGAGAGCTGACAGCTGACAGCCGATAGCTCTCCAAGGAGTCGTGGCATGGAGGCCGCCCCGCAGCAGCATCGACGGGACGCACAATCCGAGGAGTGTGCGTCGAGCGAGGCTCGAAGCTCCGCGCCAGTCACACCGCGACCCCGGCGGTGGACGACGGCCAGTATCAATCTGGCCGCCCGACAGCCTGTCGCCCACGCCATCATGTTCTACCTCCTGAGCACGGCGGCTCTGCTCATCTTCGCCCCGTGCGTACTCGTACCCATCTGGCGAGACGTGCAGAAGCTCAGCGAGAACGAGCGGGCACTGCGGGCGCTGGTGCTCTCGCTTCACGAAGAGATCGCCAGGAACGAAATCCGCATCGAAGCGCTCAAGAACGATCCGCTGGTCGTCGAACGAGTGGCCCGGCGGGAACTGAACCAGCGATCCGAGAACGAACAGCACGTGCGCTGGACGCCGGCGGAATTAGCGGCGCTGCGACTCAATATCCCGCACGATCTGGACAAGCGGCCCGAGCTGCCTCCCGCCTCCATGCCGGCCTGGGCGGAATCGGCGAAGAAGTGGCTGCCCGCCTGGGCCTGGTCGGAGCTGTTCGCCAAGTCTCCCAACCGTGAGTTTCTGCTGGTTATGGCCGGCTGCTTGCTTTTGACGGCCTTCGTCCTGTACACGCCCAAGGCCGAGTGTCGCGTCCCCGTGGACGAGTGACCGTGGTTCCGGCCCAATCGCTCCGCGCCGCCCAGGGCCAGGCTCGCTCAGTCCTCCCACCATCCTTCCTTCCGCATTTGCCTGAATCGAGACGCGAAAACGCCGCAACGAACGCTTCGATTCCTCAACTGGCGCCGTGCGAACCTAAGATCTTAAAGCAGGAGAAAGGCCCCGGCCTGCGTTGAGGTGGAGGTCTGCTTGTCTTCAGACAGATCGTTGCAACTGTCCATCGAGCGAGCCATTCTTCAGGACCCGCTGCTGTCCGCTACGGGTATCAGTGTCGAGGTGTGTAACGGCTTGGTGACCCTTCGGGGGACGGTTTGCTCCGCTCGGGCGAAACTCGCCGCCCAGGAGCTAGCTCAATCCATGCCCGGTTGTCGAACCGTCTTCAATGAAATCGAGATCGAGCCAGCAGCAGGCCGATCGGACCACGACATTGCTTTCGATATCCGTGAGACCCTCGACACGCATCCGGAGATCGCCAAGGGCGCGATCACGGTCAAAGTGGACGCCGGGCTCGTCACGCTGACCGGGGCGGTGGCCACGCCGGACGAGTACAATCTGGTCGAGAGTCTGACCCGCTCAATCCGCGGCGTTCGCCAGGTGCTCAATCAACTTTTGATCGACCGGACAGCCCAGGATGATGATGAATCGCTGCAGCTTGAAATCGAATCCGCGCTGGCGGAGATCCCGGAGTTGCGGGACGATCAACTGCGCGTGGCCGTCGGCGGCGACACCGTCGTGCTTTCCGGTCAAGTGCACGATCCCCGGCACAAGGAACTCGCCGAGGAAGTCGCCTTGAGCGTGCGGCCCTGGCGCGTGCGCAACGAGATCGAGGTCCTGCTCCGCTGACGCCACCACGGGGCAGCACTCGTCCGCAGATCGACGCAGATTCTCGCGGATTTGCAGAGCGGACAAGTTCATCTTTTTCATGCGTGGTATTTTGCGCCATCCACGGTTTATTGAACTACGGATGAGGTAGGCCTTCCGGTGTCAGCTCTCAGTTGTGCGCCGGATGTCTGGCTCATAGCTCACAGCTCAAAGCTCAGAGCCTTGCACCATGCACACGTTTGATGATTGCTCGAAGCATGGTCAGCGCCGTCATGACGACACACGTCACACCAAACCACTCACCGTAACGGTTATAGAGGGAGATGCGGCGATCGAGCGCGATCGTGTGGACGGCGATGCCCTCCGTGTACGGCGGGATGAGTTCGAGCGTTCGCCCATTGGAATCGATGAATCCGCTGATGCCTGTGTTGCAACTGCGGGCCATGGGCACGCGGTTTTCGATGCAGCGCAGCGTGATCATCTGCCAGTGCTGCCAGTGCTGCTGAGCGGAAAACCAACCGTCGTTGCTGAGGTTCACGAGAAACTCGGCCCTTTTGCGGCCGGGCACGGGCGATCGGAGCAGCCGGGCCACGTGTGGCGCTTCGATGTTCTCGAGACAGATCGGCGAGATAAACGGGATGGTTGGAGCGGGGCGCGAGGCCGGCTGACTCTCGGCGGATGCACTTGCTGGGGCGACCTGACTCGCGAGCGGCGGCAGTTCGAAGACGGGCGAGGCGTTCGGATCGCCCGCCACCAGGGGCTGAGCGGCCACCGGCGGCGAGAGCCAGAGCATGATCCGATGTAGCCAAGGCACGGATTGGAACGCGACGGTTTCGGCAAAGGGTACGAGAGCCGACTTATCATACCGCGTCGCGGTCTGTTGGCCCTCGGGCGTGTAGCAGTAGGCCGAGTTTCGCAAGTCCGTGCCCACGCGCGCGGTGCCTTCTCGCTTCCAGTCACCGACGTAATATCCTCCGGTGACGATCGTGGTGGATGCGGCCGACGCCGTCCGGGCGATGCCCTCGTGAACCTCGGCGATCGTTTCGCCACCCGGTGATCCGGCCAGTTGCTCTCGGGCTTCCGCGTTGAGCGGCGGCATGACCGTCTCCGGCCAGACCACCAGGTCAGGCCTTTCGTACGCGAGAGCTCGTCGCGTCGTGTCCAGGTGGTAGGCGGCGATTGCTTCCCGTGAGGCGGTCGCCGTCCCTCCGGGCAGGTGAGGGTTGTTGGGCTGGACAACCATGATGGAGGGACCGGCCGTCGTGCAATCCTGGCCCAGGCGGAAAGCACCATAGCTCACCACCGCCAGCAGTATTGCCGCCGTGACGAGCACCGCCGGAACCACGGAGCGGAGTCGCTCTCGCTGCAGGATGACCAGACTGCCCAGTGCGTTGACCAGGATGAGGCAGAACGTGATCCCGCTGGCACCTGTGGCGTCGGCTATTTGGCACAGAACGGGGTAGGGCGTCTGCGAGCAGCCCAGCAGGAGCCACGGGAACCCGCGGATGAGGTAGGCCCGCAGCCATTCCACGCCGGTCCAGATCGCCGCGACGATCAGCACGGCGGCGACACATCGGCCGCTCGACGGGCTCGCGCCGATCCTGAGCGGGCAGACGCCGCGCAGGAGAACCCCGGCAAGTCCCCAGTAGAGCGAGAAGTAAAGGATCAGGGCGACCGTCCCGGGCAGTGTCGCCGTCCAAAGCCACCAGAGACTCGAGGCAAAGAACACCAACCCGCCCATCAATCCGGCGGCGAAGGCGCCGGCCAGCGTGGCTCGATTGTTCACGGTGAGCAGCCAGGGCACCAGCCCGATCCAGGCCAGCCAAGCCAGTCCGAACGGGGCGAAGGAGAGCGTCAACAGCAAACCCGACGCCAGGCCGGGCAGCGCAGCGGAGGCCAGCCTCGCGGCGCGGCCACGGCGGTTTTGGACGGGGTCGCACTTCACCGGCGAGACCGGTTTGATCGCATTCAGCTTGCGTTTGGACATAAGAGAATCGCCGGGACCGTCGAGTCCCGGCGATGGTTTTACCGTGAAAGCATGTAGCTGTCGACGTCAGGCGTCAGTCCCCGCAGTTTTGGGTGGGATCATCGCCGTCGGCTCCGTAGCAGCGTTGGAGCACGCTGAAGTCGGCCATGTCTACGTCGCGATCGCCGTCGATGTCGGCCGGGATGATGCCGTCGGGATCCGCCTCCAGCGTGCAGCCGTCAGGCAGGGCTTGCGGATCGTACCGCACAGCCGGGCCCGTGGCGCAGGCCTCGAAGATCACCAGGTCGTCGATGTCCACCTTCCAGTCCTTGTTCAAGTCGCCCGGCAGTCTCGAGCGGGCCCATAAGAATTGGTTCGGCGCGAGGGCGACGTTGGACAGCCGGACCTCGTCGATAAATCCCTTGAACCAATCCCTGAGATTCCGTTCCCACATGCCCTTGCCGATGCTCCAGGTCGAGTCATAGTCGTTGTTGGCGCCCTGGTACAACGGGCCGCCACCGGAAACCGGGGCGGTACCCTGGAGGACGTAGCCGGCTCCATCATTGGAGTCGAGGTACAGCGACACTTGTTGGACAGTGCCTACTACCGCAGCGTGATACCACTTGTAAGCCTCGATGGGGGCAAGGCTCTCAATAGTTACGAGGTTGTTGCCCTTATCCCGCAGTTGAATCATCAGCCGGGGATCCTCGGTGCCGGTGATCTTCAGCGACAAAGGAGGAGCATCACTCGTTGCGTCGTCGCTCCTGCTCTCCTTGCAGACGATGGTTTGCGCCAAGCCCGGGCCGACTGCATCGGATTTGAACGAGGCTTCCAGCGTGAAGGTGGTCACCAACGGGTTGTTGATCGGCTTCGTGTCCGCATACAGATCGACGCCTCCGATGCCTCCCGGAAAGCCGCCCTCGAAGTATAGTGAAAGCGTATTCGGCTCTGCGGTGGCGGGGATGATCGAACCGGGCACGTCCGTACTGTAAATCGGGGCATGGAAATCGGCCGGAGGATCGGGAGTGAATCGCCTCATGTGGTTCTCGTTGATGCTGTCGAGTACGGTGCCGGTTGCCAAATTAGGACTGCTCTCTTTTACCCTCGTGCCTGGCTCGCCTTCCTCCATTCGCCAATAAGCATCTTGGAGAGGAGTGGGAGGGACGGCGTATACGCCGGCACTGATGGCCAGGAACGCAGTCATTGACATGAGGGCGCGGACGTGTTGGGAACGCATGCGAGTTCTCCTTTCCCGGTGGCCGAGACGGCCTGAAACACATGCCGAAGATTTGCACGGTCAGTTTACTCCGGGCACGGCTTTGGAGTCAATAAAAATAATCTTGGCGTGATGGTCTTTCGTGCTGATTCTGTGATACAGTCCCATAAGAGGATCGCTATATCTGCCGCTGAAACATTATATTGCATTTTGATCACACCGTGATAGATTGGATGGAATGGGAAGCGAGCCGTCCAATCCGAGCAGCCGAAAAGCTTCGCGGGGCCGGAGCGGGTTTCTGCACCGCAGCGTGTCGGAAGCATTGCGGCGGCGGCTGGAGGAAGGACAATTGGCCGGTGGCACCAAGCTGCCGGCGCTCAAGGAACTGGCCAGCGAGCTGTCGGTCAGCACCATGACCGTTCGCCGGGCGTTGCGCACGCTGGAGAGCGAAGGCCATGTCTACCGCATTGCCGGCGTCGGTTCGTTCGTACGCCCGGCGGTCGGGGGCCGGGGACTGCGAAGAATCGCATTTATCGGTTCCGACCTGACCAGCACCTTCCAGGTTGCCATCGCCCGGGGCGCGCAGCAGGCGGGGCAACGGGACGGCTGGGCCGTCGCCTTACTGGACGCCCATTGGGATGTCGAGTTGGAGGCAGCCAACATTCGGAGCTTGCCGGAAATGGGGGCTCGCGGCGCCATCGTTCTGCCGCCGTTCTCGAGTACGACCACTGCCGATGCCCTGCACGCCCTTCAAGCGAACAACTTTCCCATGGTGTTGGTGGACATGGGAGCCCCCGGGCTTCGGGCCGACCTCGTTAGCTCGGATCACGAGGCCGGCGCCCAACTGGCCACGCGATATCTGATCGAACGTGGGCATCAGCGTGTCTTCTTTCTGACTCATCCGCCGGTTGCCTCCTCGGTGGTTTCCCGATTGGCCGGCTATGAACAGGCGCTGCGTCGGGCCGGCATCGAGCCACGGCCGGAATGGAAGGCGTGGATCGATCTGACCGTCCATCAGGAAGGCTACCGGCAGGGGCGAAAGTGGTGGGGCGGCTGCCAGGCCATCCTGCCTTTGCTTCGCGACCTGCGGGAACCAGTGGCGGTGCTGGCGGTGGATTCGTACACCGGCTGGGGAGTGTATGAAGCGTGCCGCCAACTGGGTCTGCGCATCCCCGAAGACGTGTCGGTCATCGCGTTTGACGACATCGAAGTCGCGCACGCCGTCTCACCACCGATGACCATCGTCTCACAGCGGACGGACGAGATTGGGCGCGTGGCCGTCGAACTGCTCGAAAAGCGCATCCAGTCGCCCGCGCCGCGCCAGAGCGGTCAGCGTCAGATCACCCAAGTACTGATCGACGTGGATCTGATCGAACGTCAGTCCGTGGCAACACTCCACTGATGATCACTGGATGTTTCTGGGACCACGGATGGTCTTGAGCCACGGATGACGCGGACGGGCACGGATAAGAAACGGGACACAAAGCAGTCTGTGACGGCCCTATGACGTTACAGAGTTGTGTCCTCTATATGTCCCATTAAGCACGTGTTCGGCTTTTTCCTCCGCTCAAGCCTCAGGACTCAGGTCTCAAGTCTTTCATTGCTCACCGGCTTTTCGCAGATGCTCCTTGTACAGCGCCGCGAAATGCTCCGGTCGCAAGGCGACATAGTCCGGCCCGAGTTGGTCCATGGTCAGTTGGAGGCAACGCGTGCTGTGGATCACGTAGTTGCCGAGCACGAACACGTTGAGAAACGCCGGGCGCTGTTCGCCGGCGGCGGCGCGGATGTTGCGGACGAGGACGGCCGCGTTCTGCTCGTCACTGGCCGGCCCGGCTGACGACACGCGGGTGCGGAAGACGGGCACGTCGCCGATCAGAAACTCACGCGGCTCGCCGGGTCGAAGGCCGCGCTCCGCGTTGTAACCCGTGAACAGGGCAGTCAGGCCGGGCAACTCGCGGACGTACTCCTCGAGACGGTGATGCGGAATGCTCGACGTGGGATCGAACGGGCGGACGATGTTCAACCCCATGCGATCGAGATACGTCCGCGTGATCTCGAGGAATTGGCGTCGCACGGCCTCGCGCTGCTCGGGGGCGAGGCGAATGCCGTACAGGTTGAGGTTGTAGTGGTCGGCCACACCCGCACCGTCGAGGAAGAACGCGTCGGCGGGCGTCGCACGCCGGTAATAGTCGTCGAGAATGGCCGGGCACAAGTCGATCATCGCGCCGGCCAGGCTCCAGCCCTTGGGCACCGTGCCGCGATCCTGGCCGCGAAACGCAATCGAACGCAGGTCCATGGCCCACGAAAGATTTTCGCCCTCGGAGATCATGAACGCCAGGTAGACTTTGCTCGGATCGAGCTCAGGGGCGGGTGGCGCTGGCGGCGGGGCGAGCCGTTCAATGGGCACGGCCGAATGCACGCTCAGGTTGCCCGATGAGAAAGCGTACACGAAGTGCTTGCCCAACTCGCCGGCGACGCGGAACAGCGCATCCTCGTCGAAGACGGCCTGCGGGTTGCGCGGGCCGTAGAGCAGGGCGGTCATGCCGATCACGGGCGCGTTGGCGGGCATGGCCGCGATCATGTCCATGTAGAATCGATAGTCCGCCTCGTTGCGGACGTCGGAGGAGAGAAACGCGAAGAGCTTTTGCGCGACCACGTAATCGCGGACAGGCATGCAATAGTCGGTGTTTTCCAGGTGGGCGATGGCCCGCTGGTTACACCGGGGCCAGAATTCCTTCCAGGCCCATGCATACGCGTCGCGAGCGTTGGTCCAGCGGTTGCGCAGATCGAGCACGACGCGGGCGTCAGGGAAGTACTTTTCCTTCTGCTCAGGCGTGACCGGCACCGCCCGCAGGATGCCGGCTGCGGTAGTGGCGATGTTGATCTGATGCGACTCAACCGGATGCTCGCGCGACGACCAAGCTGCCGGATCATACAGGATCACACCTTCGACCGATGACTCGAATTGCCGCATGAGCGCGCCCACGTCCGACAGAGTGTCGAAACTATGTCCGCGGGCAACGAGCACGCTTCGCCAGTCCTCGCCGGTGGGGATCTGGACGTAGCTGTGGAAGCCCAGGTATACGCGAGCCTCTTCCTGGTTGACGATGCCCTGGAGGCAGACCGCCAGGAACTGCTCATCGAGCGGGAGGCCGTGTGCTTCCAGGAACGCGAGCCGCGGCGCGATCTTCTTCCCTCTGGGGAACACGCACGTGGGCGTGGGCCGGTCGATTTTCACGTCGTACGCCGGAGCGGGCGTGTCGTCGATGGTTTCGATCGAGATCGCCGACCACTCGGAGCCCTCAGGGCGGCCATAAAACGCAAAACCGGTCAGTTCGCCAAGGTCGGTCATCTCGTCCTCGGCCAGCACACGCTCGCCGTAGAACGCGCCGTCGCAGTCGTACGTGATGCGTCTGCCCTTGGGGTAGATTCGCAACACGATCTCGGAGCCACGTTTTAACGGATCGAGATAGCCCAACGCGCGGAACATTTCTTTGTCGGCCTGCCGATCGGTGAAGAACAAAAAGCCGTTCGCTCCCTCGGGACGCACGGTGAGGAGGTAGCGGTCGGTCCGGTCGGGCGGGCCGAATCGCAGCCCCAGGTGCGGATCGTGGCCCGTCCCGAGCAGCCGCCCGCGAAAGCGGATGGCGATGGCCGAGCGCGTGGTGAGGTTCTTCAGGACGGCTGCTTTGCGGGCGGGCAGCGTCAGCTTACCGTCGGCCACCGTGGCGGCCGGATCGACATCCCAGATGGCCGGATCGAGCGGTGCTTGAAAGCGCTCGTCAATCAAGACCTCGGCAAACAGTGGGCGAATCGGCGCGCAAGAGACGAGCGCGACGCATAGGCGAACGGCCAAACAGCGAGGCATGAACTCCTCCAACAAAACACGAAGGATTTCGTTAACGGGTCGGTCGACGGGCGGCTCTTACGCGTCGCGGGATTCGCGGCGGCCGGGCCGCTCGGGCGGACGGTAGCCTTCCATACGTCCGAAGACCATCCGGCCGGCGCTGGTCTGCAGCGCGCTGGTCACAATGATGGACACGGTCTGGCCGATCTTGTCGCGGGCCGCTTCGACCACCACCATGGTTCCGTCCTCGAGGTAGCCCACGCCCTGGCCCGGTTCCTCGCCGGGCTTGATGATCTTGACGGACATGGTTTCGCCGGGCAGAAACAGCGGCCGCAGGGCCTTGGCCAGATCGTTGATGTTCAGCACGCCCACGCCGCGGATCTTGGCCACCTTGTTGAGGTTGTAGTCGTTGGTCACGATGCGGCCGTCGATCTTCTGGGCGAGGTTGACCAATTGATGATCGACCGGCTCGGCCGCCTCTTCGCGGGTCATGCGGACGTCCTGGAACTGCACCTCGAGCATGGGGATGTTCTGGAGTTTGTTGACGATGTCCAGCCCGCGACGGCCACGGTTGCGCTTCAGCCGGTCGCCGCTGTCGGCGACCGTCTGCAACTCCTCCAGCACGAAACGGGGGATGATCACGGGCACATCCACGAGCCAGGTCTCCAGCACGTCGGCGATCCGTCCGTCGATGATGACCGACGTGTCGAGGATCAAGGGATGCGAGCCCTTGCGATGTTTGGCGAACTCGACGTACGGGATGACGAAGCGGATGTCATCCTTGGTTTGCAGGATGAAGCTGATCGACAGATAGCAGGCGATGACGCCGATCGCGACCTTGGTCGTACTGATCAGGGGATCGTTGGTCGCGCCCGGTTCGTAGGCGTTCACCAGCAGATCGATGATCCGGCTGGCCCCGTAGGTGATGAGCATGCCCACGATCAACCCGAAGAACAGGCCCGAGATGGCCAGGAGCGACTTGTGCGGGATAAACACGTCCAGACCGATGACCAAAAAGGCGATGCCCAGCGAGATGACCAGGATGGCCTCGGGCTGGAACGGCTGGAGTTCGCGGTAGACCTGCTCGGCATAGTTCATGCCGACCACCACGATGATGATGGCGAAAATGGCCCGCAGAACACTCAGGAGCATGGATGATCTCCCAACGGCATCGGCCGTCTGTCGATAACACGTATGAATCCCGTCCGCGAAATCTCGCGGCTTGCCTGCCCCAGAAAGCACAGCTGCGCGAGGCAGTGGCGAATGATATGGCCGCGAGTATACTGCTGGGCAGTCAGCGGGGCCAATGCTCTCGTCGCAGGACGGCGGCGATTCGCGGCCGCGGCGTGGGCCCGGCCGCACGCGGGCTCGGCCGGAGGGTGATTCGATTATCGCGGATCTGCAGAGCTGGACCGACGCAGCCCTGGCCGAACTGGCCGAGGCTCAGAACGGCGACGGGGGCTGGGGCTACCTGCGCGGGGGACAGTCTCAGACCGAGGCGACGGCCCTGGCCTTGATGGCGTTGCAGGCGTTTCGTCCGGACGCCCCGCAGATCTCCCCGGCTCTGGCGTTTCTGGAAGCTCGCCGGCTGGTCGACAATTCGTTCGCCACCTCGACGGTCGTCGCTCAACCGACCTGGACCACACCGTTGGCTGCCATGGCGCTGGCTGCGGGCGGCCTTTCGGAATCCGCGCGAGCTGCCGCCGACTGGCTGCTCGCCAGCACCGTCTTCGTTCTGAACCCCACGCCCACGTTCCTGTACGGTTACGATACGACGCTGGCAGGCTGGCCTTGGACGGTAGGCGATTACAGCTTTGTCGAGCCGACTGCGGCGGCTGTCATCTTCCTCAAGCGGCAGGGATACGGCTCTCACGAACGCGTGCGGACGGCGGCGGCCATGCTGCGCAGTCGAGCGACCGCCGAGGGCGGGTGGAATTACGGCGAGCCGCAGGTGCTCGGTAACGACTTGTCGCCCGCGGTTGTTCCTACCGCGATGGCATTGGTTGCACTGGCCGATGAACCGGACGACCTGACGGCCGCCGCGTGGAACTGGCTGTTGAGCCGGCGAGGCACGATCACGTCGTTGTTCTCGCTGGGTTGGGCGGCGATCGCACTGAACGTGTGGAACGCGATGGATGCCAACTGGACGGCCGATCTCATCGGTCGATGGGACGCGGCGCCGCCGTCGCGGCGCGGGCCGCTGGAAACCGCCTTGTGTCTACTTGGCGTGGCCCCGCGCGAGGGACACGTATTCGCGGTTTCGTCGTGACGTGGTCTCGGCACGATAGTGCACACACTCTGCGTGCGCGTGCACACGGGAGCACCTGTTTAGCGTGCAAGGGATCGGCGCGGCTCCGCCCCGAAGGGGCGCGAAGTTAATAGCCGTGGGCGTAAGCCCACGGACCGCTGGCTCTAAGTAAACGGTCAACCTGAGGGCGGCTTCGTCGCCCTCAGGTTGACAGGGGGAGTTAGTGCGGGCCCCGAACCGGCGGCTCGCGCCGCCGGCTATTGATCACCGCCTCTACGGGGCGAGAAGGTGCCGCACGCTCCACAGGTGCACGCTGGAAGCGTGCACCACAAACGAGGCGGGCAGGATGCCCATCCCCCAAAAGGGCTGATTGTTTGAAGAGGAAAGCGGTGCGGAACCAGGCGGAAGGCGAGTCGCAGGATCTCAACCGGCGGGACTTTCTCCGGACGGCCGCCGGGGCGGGTGCGGCCATGGTCTTGCCGGGGTGTTGGCTTTCACCCGTCGGTGACCATGGCTTGACCGCGGCGGCTGCCATCCTGCGCGCGGCGTACGATCAGTCGCTCGCCAAGGTCATCGAAACCGGGTTCGACCTCGTGCCGCCGCCGGACGTGCGGGGCAAGCGCGTGCTGCTCAAGCCCAACCTCGTGGATTTGCCGCGCGAGGGCAAACCCGTGCTCACGAATCCGGCGGTCATCGTCGCGGCCGCCGAGGCGTTCCGGCGGCGAGGGGCGGCCGAGGTGATCGTCGCCGACGGTCCGGCCCTGCAGCGCGACGCCTGGCAGATCGTGGACGCCGCGGGCCTCACGCCCTTGCTGGCCGAACATGGGCTGGAGTTCATCGATCTCAATCACGCCGACGTGCGCGTGGTGCCTAACGGTGGCAACCTTACGGGACTGGAGACACTGTATTGCAGCGTCCCCGTGCTCGAAGCCGACGTGGTCGTCTCCATACCGAAGATGAAGGTGCATCACTGGGCGGGCGTGACGCTGTCGATGAAGAACATGTTCGGCACGCTGCCCGGGCAGGTCTACGGCTGGCCGCGGAATTTCTTTCACCTTCGCAATTTCAACGACAGCGTCCTCGACTTCAACCTGACCACGCCGCCGGACTACGCGATCATCGACGGGATCGTGGGGTTGGAAGGCGACGGACCCATTCGCGGCACGCCGATCGAGGTTGGCGTTATCATCATGGGCGTCAATGCGCCCGCGGTGGATGCGACCGCCGCTCGCGTGATGGGAATCCGGCCGGAGAACGTGGAGCATCTTCGCCGGGCGGCGGGCTGGCTGGGGCCGATCGGTGAATCGTCCATCGAGCAACGCGGCGAGACCATCGCGTCGGTGCGACGGCCGTTCCAGTTGCTGGCCCATCAGTCCGCCCTGGCGATGTGAGCGGTTCCGCGTGGACGTCGCACGAGCGAACCGAAGGGACAGTTCAAAGGGGGATTGTCGCTGGCCGGGTGTACCAAACCCGGCTCCGAGGGCACACGACATGACGAGAACAGGAACCATCATGGCAAGCGTGGTTTGCGGACTGGCGAGTATCGCAGCAGGGCAGGGGACGCCGGGAACAGGGGCAAGCCTCGCATGGACGTCAACCGATCCGATTCTTGTCGAGGCACGCCGGCTGGTGGCGGCCGGTGAGCTGACCAAAGCGGAGACGCTCGTGACGGATGCGGCGGCCACCAAGCCCGAGGCGCGGCAAGCTTGCGAGGAGATGCAGGAGATCATCCGCCGGCTGCGGCGTGAGTACTCGCAGACGCTCGATCAATTGGTTGCCAAGCTCGAAAAAAGCATCCCCGATGTGACGGCCGCCGACGTGGAGCGATGGCGCGAGCAGGGGCAGGTGGAGTGTCGAACTTTCGACGGTCAGATCTGGTACTTCCGGCGTGAGCCGGGCCATATCCTTCGGTTCTGCGAGGAAGCCAAGCGGCGGCGGGACGAGCACGCGGCCAAGAACCCTGCTCCGGCACGATCCGGGCCGACTCCCGACGAACGTTTGCACGCCCATCTGCGCGAGGTCATAGCCGCGGCCGAGAGCACCGGCAAGACCGAGGTGGTGCCTATTCGCCACCGTATCACGTACAAGCTGACGGTCAAACCGAATCGGCCCGGCGCCAAGCCCGGCTCGCTCCTGCGCTGCTGGCTGCCCTTCCCGCAGGAGTACCGCCAGCAGAAGGACATCAAGCTCATCCGCACGTCGCCGACCGAGCACGTCGTCTCGCCGATTGCAACCGAAGGCTCCTACGTCGAGGGCTCACCGCATCGAACGGTGTACATGGAGCGGAGAATCGAGGACCCCGCTCAGCCGGTGCAGTTCGAAGAGGAGTTCGAATACACGTCGTTCGCGTATTATCCGCCACTGTCGGACGATGCCGCCAGGCCGCTGTCGGCGGGCATCGATCCGCGGTATCTCGCCGAACGGCCGCCGCACATCGTGTTCACGCCGAAGCTGAAGGAGACGGTGGACAAGGTCGTCGGCGACGAAAAGAACCCGCTGGCTCGGGCACGGCTCATTTATCACTACGTCAGCGAGACCATCCCCTGGTGCCCGGAGATGGAATACACCATTATCCCGAGCTTCGTGGAAAAGGTGCTGGCCACCGGCAAGGGAGATTGCGGCGTGCAGTCCATGTTGTTCATCACCATGTGCCGATATGCCGGCATTCCGGCCCGCTGGCAGTCCGGCTGGGAAAGCAAGCCGGGCGACACCAACATGCACGATTGGGCGGAGTTCTACGTTGAGCCGTGGGGATGGCTGCCCGCGGACGTCTCGTACGGTTTGCAGAAGTCGGACGACCCGAAGGTGCGCGAGTTTTACTTCGGCCACCAGGATGCGTATCGAATGATCGTCAATCGCGATTACGGCGCGCCGCTGCAACCGGCCAAACCGAGCCTGCGGAGCGAGCCCGCCGACTTCCAGCGCGGCGAGGTCGAGCTGGACGGCCGGAATCTGTACTTCGACGACTGGTCGTACGACATCACGTTCGATCTGCAGCCGCTTGGAGAGTAGCGAGCTCATTGAGCAGTCACGCAGCAGAATAAGTTCACCACAGAGTCGCAGAGGCACGGAGAAGAAGCGGCCGGGCGGGGGGACAGAAGGACCAGGGCGAGACCTTTCATAGATTCCACTTCATGGAGACTGCGCATGTCCATCCGTCGCATGGTGATAGGCGCCCTGATGGGGCTTGTGGGGTTACAGGGAGGTTGGGCCATGGCCGATCATCCGGTCATCGTGACGAGCGACAGGCCGACCGCGCGGGAGAAACTCGCGGCTTCCGAGGTGCGTCGGTACATCTATCTGCGGACGGGTGAATTGCTCGATGTGGTGAGGAGCAAGCCTGACGGTCAAGACTGCATTCTCATCGGCGGCGACACCCGCGGCCTCGCCCCGCAGGAGTACGTGCTTAAGACGACGCGGCAAGATGGTCGTACTATTCTTACCATCGCCGGCGGTGACGACGTCGGCACGCTGTACGGCGCCTATCGCTTCGCCGAACACCTGGGCGTGCGGTTCTACCTGGACGGCGACGTTATGCCCGACGAGCGCATCCCATTGAAACTGCCCGACGTCGACGAGGAAGGGAGCCCGCTGTTCGAACTCCGCGGCATCCAGCCTTTCCACGACTTTCCCGAAGGTCCCGACTGGTGGGACCTCGACATGTACCAGGCGGTCATCTCGCAGTTGCCCAAGTTGCGGATGAATTTCATCGGCTTTCACACCTATCCCGAAGGCACGGCGGGGCCCGAACCCATGGTGTGGATCGGCCCGCCGAGCGACGTGGGCGAAGACGGTCGCGTGAAGGCAAGCTACCCGGCGCGGCACTTCAGCACGCTGAGCGGCACGTGGGGATTCGTGCCGAAAGAGACGAGCAAATACCTCTTCGGGGCGGCGACGCTGTTCGATGACGACGCCTATTCGCAGGACATGCAGCGGGGCATGAACCCCTGGCCGACCACGCCTGAAGCCTGCAACGAATTGTTCAACCGCTTCGGCGAGAAGCTCCGCGTGGCCTTCACGCACGCTCGCTCACTTGGCGTGAAGACCTGCATCGGGACCGAGACGCCGTTGATCGCGCCCGCGGTGGTGCGACAACGGCTCGAGCCCGGCGAGCCCGTGTTCCGGGCTATCGGCGGCAAAACGGCTGACTACGGCAGCCCCATCGAAGGCACCGACGAAGACGTGGTCTACCAGAGTGTGCGGTGGGATCTGCAAGCGTACAAGCTGAACCTGCCCAACGGCGCGTATGACGTGACACTCAAGTTCTGCGAGATCGCGCACGGCAGGCCGGGCGCCCGCGTCTTCAGCGTGAAGCTGCAGGGCAAGCCGGTCATTCAAAGCCTCGACATCTTCGCCCGCGTGGGCAAAAACAGAGCTCTGGATTTCGACTTCTCCAACGTGCGGGTCGAAGACGGCACGCTGCTCATCGAGTTCGTACCCGAGGTCGAATATCCCTGCATTGCCGGGATCGTGGTCGAAGGCCCCGAGACGGTGAAGATCAATTGCGGCTCGTCGAAGTCATTCAAGGATTACGTGGGCGATGCCGACAAGCCGCTGCCGCCCGAGGCTATCGAGCAGTTGTACGCGGGCATGTTCTTGCGGATCATGCGCACGCATCCACTGGATTACTACTGGTTGTGGACGTCCGAGCACTGGACATGGAGCGGCGTGTCGGCCGAAGCCGTCCGCCGCACCATGGACGATCTGCGGACGGCGGTAGCTGCCGCAAGGAAGGTCAACGCACCGTTCGAGCTGGCCACCTGCGGTTGGGTGTTGGGGCCGCAGAGCGATCGCGCGTTGTTCGATCGCGAACTGCCCAAGAGCATGGCCGTCAGTTGCATCAACCGCGCCGTCGGCCACGACCCCGTCGAGCCAGCATTCGCCAACGTCCAGGGACGCGGCAAATGGGCTATCCCCTGGCTGGAGGACGACCCGGCCATGATCTCGCCGCAATTGTGGGTGGGACGCATGCGCAAGGATGCCGCCGACGCCAAGGCGTACGGCTGCACGGGCCTGATGGGTATTCACTGGCGCACGCGGGTTCTGGGGCCGAACGTCGCTGCACTCGCGGCGGCGGCGTGGGACCAGAGCAGTTGGCCGGTCGCGAGCATGCGAACGGCGGGCGCCGTCGGGGGCGCCGTCAAGACATACGCCGACCGCCGAATAGAGGGCACGCAGGAAGCGCCCGTGTACCAGTCACAACGCACAGGATTGCAGAGCTATTGCCTGCCCGCCCCCAACGGCACGCACGGTGTGACGCTGAAATTCTGCGAGCTCGAGCACGTCGAGCGAGGTCAGCGCGTGTTCACGATCAAGCTGCAGGGCGAGCCTGTGCTGGAGCGTTTCGATATCTTCGCCGAGGCGGGACCGGCCAAGGCGCTGGACAAGCGTTTTGAAGGCGTGAAGGTGACCGACGGCTGGCTGGTGATCGAGTTCGTGCCCATCGTCGGTGAGCCATGCCTGGCCGGCCTGGTAGACAACGGGCCCTACGGGGCACAGATGATCAATTGCGGCGGTCCCGCGTGGCAGATGTACGCGGCCGATCCGCAACCCCGCCAGACCACCGGGCGCTACCTGCCGGTTGCGGATTTCTACCGCGATTGGGCCGGGCATTCGTTTGGCCCCGAGGTGGCCGAGGAAGCTGCCGCGGTGTTCGCCCGCCTCGACGGCAATCTGCCGCGGCCGTCCAACTGGATGAGTGGTCCGGGCGGCATCTTCCCCGACGGGCGGCGCTGGGAGCAGGTTCTGCCCGAGTACGCGTTCGTCGATGAACTGGAGGCGCTGCGGCCGCGGGTGAAAGGGGCGGGCAACCTCGAGCGGTTCGACTACTGGTTGAACACCCTGCGATACTTGCGGGCCAACGGACGGCTCGACTGCCTCATGGCCCGGCAGAACCAGCTCATGGAGGAGCTGAAGAAGCAGCCCGACGACGCGGCCAGGAGAGCGTTCGCGCGCGAGAAGGTCCTGCCCGTGCGCATCGAAGTGGTCCAGGCGGTGCGGGAGGTGTACGAGCACCTGCTGGCCACGGTGACCAACGCGAGCGAGATGGGCACGATTGCCAATTGGGAGCAACATTCCTTGCCGGGGCTGCTCGACGGACCGGGCGAGGAGTTGGCCCATGCGCTGGGCGAGCCATTGCCTCCCGAAGCCACGCCATCGCAGGTGTACAGCGGGGCAGGGCGGTTGATCGTGCCTGCGGTGCGGACGGCCGCCGCCAGAGGCGAGACGCTGAAGCTCAAGATCATCGTGCTCGACAGCAAGCCGGGCACGCCCGTGGTCTATTGGCGGGCGATGGGGCGAGGCGAGTTCCAGCCGGTGGCTGCAACGCATCGGGCTCGCGGTGTGTATGGAGCGGTGTTCCCGCCCCGCGGATTGAACGGCGATATCGAGTATTATGTCGAAGTCTCGGCGGCCAAGGGTGGCACGCTGCGGTTCCCTGTGACGGCCCCGCAATTGAATCAGACGGTGATTGTCGCCGAGTGATCGTTCCAGCGGACGGGCGTGGTGAGGCGTGCTGGATGCACGCTCGAACGAGACGCCCGTGCCGCAGCAGGAGGAGTTTGGTTGATGCGATGGTGTGTGGTCGCGACGGTGTTGGGTATTTCGATGGCCGCGTTGGCTGCCGAGCCGGTGAAGCTCGTGCCGCCGCCCAAGGAGGTGGCATGGGCTGAGGGCGAGCCGGTCGCGCTCACGCCCGGCAAGGTGGCCATCGTGTTGGGCGACAAGGCAGTGCCCGCCGAGACCGCCGCGGCCGACATGCTCCGGCGATACGTGGCCAAGCGTTTCAACGCCGAATGGCCCGTGGTTCGGGAAAGCGATGATCTATCCCGCTATGAGACCGTCATACTGCTCGGTCAGGCCGGCACGCATGGCCAGATCGACCGCATCCTGCGCGAGCGCAACATCACTGTGAAAAGCCCCGTCGAAGGTTCGGACGGCTACGCGATCGAGATCGTGCCCGACGCAAGCCGCACGGCGATCGTTGTGGCCGGCAGCAACGGCCGGGCGGTCACTTACGGCCAGGACACGCTGTTCCAGCTCCTGCGTCGCAGCGGCGATCGCCTGCAACTCGTGAGGGCGTCCATCCGCGACTGGGCGAGCATCGCCTGGCGCGGCCGGCCCATGACTGACGTGACGCATTATCTCGAGCCCGGCACGTGGGACGGTCTGATCAGCTCACGCATGAATTGGATCGACCTTCGCAACGGCACGTACGCGTTCGAGCCGGACTACGTCCTCACCGACGAGGACAAGAAGAACATTGCCGAAGTGATCGCCGAAGCTCATCGACGCGAGATCCTCGTTTACGGAGCGGTCAACTGTGGTGTGCCGGCCAAACTCTACGACGCCGTGCTCGCCATGTTCCGCCAGTTCATCGAAATGGGCGTGGACGGGCTGTGGATTTCGTTCGACGACCGCGGCCCGGGAGAGGCGCCCGAGGAAATCACGCGTGAAGTGCTGGCCCTCGGGGAGAAGCACGCCATGACCGGCAGTCGCATCGCGACCACGCCGCCCAAGGGCTCGTATCAGACGGTCACTGCGCCGTTCAATCGCAAGATCGCCGGCGTGCCGGGTATGGAACGGGCTTTGTGGTTCTGGACGCCACTGCCGGACGAGACATTCGCAGCAGACGCTCGCGAGATCGGTCTGGCGGTCAAGCCGTCCTGGTGGCACAACTGGCCCCGCGTGCTCGGCGGCTTCACGCACATTCGCAGCCGCAACCTGAACACCGACCTGGCGGGGACGTACGTGGAGATTCCGGCCCTGGAGGTGGGCTGGCACGAGCCGTCGTACGAGATGATCGCCGATGCGGCCCAACACGTCCTGGCCGTCGTGCCCTGGAGCGGTAACCACGTGGCCAAGGAATACGTCGCGCCGGCGTTCGGCTGGTGGAGCTGGTCGCCCGAGCAGCACGACTGGCCGGCAACGCGAGCGCGAATATTCGACACCGTGTACGGCCCCGAGCAGGTGGCAGCCATGATCGAGCTGGAGGACACGCTCGTGCGGGCCCGGTCGCTCTTCGCGTTCGCGATGAACCCCGGTCCGTGGCGGCCCAACTGTCCGGCCCGGCTCAAGCGACTGGAGGATCGCCCGCTCGCCCTGGAACTCCTGGGTCGGTGCGAGACGTTGGCGGCTCGCGTGGCTGCCGGCTATGCCCAGGGCACGCTCCTGGACGCACATCGCGTGGGCGAGACGTTCGTCGCTCCACTGCAGCGGGAGATCCGCGTCGGCCAGATTTGCGCGGTGATGGATTACCCCGAGTACTGGTGGAACGATCATCAGCGTGCGCTTCTCGATGCCGTGTACGACGGGCGGATGGAGCGGGCCGACGAACTCATCGCGGCGGCGCGTCCGCGCGTTCTGCAGGCGATCGAGCGGATCGGCCGCGAACTGCGTCAGTTGACGATCACGGCTCCGTACGTCGAGTTCTGGACCAAGACTGCCGGCATGTCGGCCGCGGACTGGCGAGCGGCCATGCAGGCGCGCCAGGAGGAACTGGCGCGGCGCGTGTGGCACTACTCGTACTATTCGGTGGTCATCGACAAGCTCTTGCCCAACCTGCTGAACCCGCCGACCGGCTGGGGACGTGGCGGGACGTCCCGCCAGATGCGCGTGCTGGCCACGGCTCTGCCCGATCTGCGCGAGCACTACTGGGGCGACTGGCTGGCGGGGATCTATCGCAACGGCCGCGAGGAGGCCGCGGTGTTCGCCATGGAGCCCGATGCCGCCGCTCGTGCGGGCGACTTTGCCGAACTGCCCGTGCGTCTACCCGTCTCGGGCGACCGCAATCGGCTCGGCCTGCTCGTATTCATGAACCGCTGGACGAAGGAACTGCTCGGCAACGAGGAGGTCCCCGGCCGTTGGATGGGCTACGCCAAGGTGCAGATTCTCTGGCAGGATCGCGTGGTTTGGGAGGCTGATCCGGGCCTGCCGCGCACCGGCTGTGAGTGGTCGCTGGTCAGCTTGCCACCCATTCCCGAGGACGTGAAGGAACTCGACCTGCGCTTGCGAGTGGTCGATCAGCGTGATTCCAACGGTATGCGGGCTATCGTCTTCGTCGGGCCGCTGCGACTCGTCCAAATGCCGCGCTAATCAAGATACGTGGAAATCGGCAGGCGGGCGTCTTGCCCGCTTTGGGCTGGAGACGCCCGCCTCCCGAGATCACTGTCCGACGGAGACTGAATAACCCGAACCTCTTCCCCAGCCCCTAGCCCCCAGTCCCCAGGCCCTGTTTCTCACGCCGCTCCCGTCAGCTCCTTGTACGCCTCGGCAAGCGTGCGGGTCACTTCGCCGATCTTCTCGTTGCCCACCGCGTGACGTTCGACACGGGTCACCGGCATGACTTCCATGACCGCGTTGGTGAGGAACACTTCGTCGGCTCCAAGCAGATCGTTGATAGTGCAGGGACGCTGCTCGCAGTCGATGCCGCGTTTCTGAGCCAGCTCGATCACCGCCGCACGTGTCACACCGGGCAGTACGGGTGTATCGAGCGGCGGTGTGATCAGCTTGCCTTCGCGAACGATGAACACGTTGGACATGCAGCCTTCGGCCAGAAAGTTGTCCGGCGTGAACCACAGCGCTTCGCCGCACTGCTTCTCCTGAGCGTCGCGCAACGCAAGCAGACGAGGGAAGTAGCTGGTGGTCTTGTGGCCGGCCAGCGGATCCAGCGACGACTGGCGATACCGGGTGTGTACGTAGACGGTCATGCCGCGCTCGTACAACTGCGAGGGATACCCCGCCGTGGCTTCGGCTCGCACCAACAGCGTGCCGTGCTCGACGTCCTCCATGGTGCCGGGCGGCGTGACCGTGATTCGCACGCGAGCCGACGTCAGGTTGTTGGCGGCGAGCACTTCGTCCACGGCCGCCGGTATCTTCTCGATCAGGTCGGTGATCGGCATGCTGAGTCGCTGGGCCGACGCCCGAAGCCGTTCGACGTGCTCGGCCAGGCGGAAGGGCTTGCCGTTGTAAGTCCGCAGCGTCTCAAACAACCCCACCCCGTGCAGAAAGGCGGGGTTGGACACGGACACGTGGGCTTCACCGCCCGAGACGAGATGGCCGTTGAGGTAGATCTTTTCGCTCATTCTTGCACTCTTCTTCGCGTGTGCCCGCATTCGACGAGCCATTCCGTAAGACACATGCACCCATTGCACGTGCCGGTCTAACGGCCAGCGGTCGCAGGCGTATCTTCAATGCCCACCGCGCGGCGCATGCCGAGCAATTTGGCACAAGTCTCATCATACTCGGCCGCCGGATCCGAGTCGGCCACAATGCCGCCGCCGGCGTACCAGTGGAGCATGTCTCGGGCCTGCAGGATGGTCCGGATGGCGATGTTCATGATCATCCGGCCGGGAGCGAACAGCCCGATCGCTCCTGTATAGACGCTGCGCTCGGTGGGTTCCAGTTCGTCGATGATCTCCATGGCCCGCACCTTGGGCGCCCCGGTGATCGAGCCGCCGGGAAACGTCGCCCGCAGCAGGTCGATCGCATCGCGGCCCGGGGCCAGCCGGCCGGTGACCGTGGCCACCAAATGGTGCACGGTAGGGTGGGCCTCCAATTCGAATGGCGCCGCCGGTGAATCGCCGGCCTGCACCCGAACGCTCCCGAACTCGCACACGCGGCCTAGGTCATTGCGTTCGAGATCCACGATCATGGCCAGTTCCGCGCGGTCTTTGGGGCTCGCCGCCAGTTCCTGCCGCAGCGACGCATCGACCGCCGGATCGGCCGAGCGAGGCCGCGTGCCCTTGATCGGGCGAGTGATTACGGATTGCCCTTGCAGGTCCAGAAAGAGTTCGGGCGAGGAACTCAGGACCGCACAGACGCCGGCGCCGGGAGATTCGCTTGGCAAGCAGCTCTGGTTCGGCGTGTGCCAGGACAGAAAAGCCGAGTACATCCCCGGATTGGTCCGCCGTAGTCGCAGGTAGAGGTCCAGCGGATTCTCCGTGGCGGGGATGGACTCGCGGCGAGCCAGGTTCACCTGAAAAATGTCGCCTGCCGCGATGTACTGCCGGCCGCGCTGGACGATTCGCAAGTGTTCGTCACGGCTAAGGTTATGGGTAACCGGTCCGTATGGCGGCCGGCCCGCGTGGCGAGCTCGCAAGCCCGAAATCCCGGTCTCTTTTCCCTCGTCCGCGTCGAGTGCCGATCTGAGCAGATCCTTCCACCACGCGAGTCGAGCACGCAGGTCGCACCTCCCCGCACCGGCGGGGGCAATCTCGGCCGCGACTACGCTCCAACGGCCGAGGACATGGTCGTAAACGGCTGCCGAATCGTACAGCGCGAACCGGGCCAGAGGCAGGCCGACGTCGGCCCGGGTGCGGGCGGGCAGACGCTCGATGAACCGGCCGGCTTCGTAAGCGAAATAGCCGATCCACCCGCCCGCGAACGGCAGGTCGCTGGTGGCTGTCGTCGGTTCGAGCATGTCGCTCGCCGCCAAGTGTCCGCGCATGGCCTCGAAGGGATCGCCGTCGCCGGCGCGATGGCAGTACGTGATGACCGGCTCGCAGGTGACGATGGTGTAACGGCCGTAGCGTGGATGCTCCGCGGCACTGTCGAGCACCGCCGGCTCGCGGCGCCGGCCCGCCAGCGCGATGACGGCACCTGTGCGTGGTGCGAAACTCACAGGCTCGACGATGATGCGCGGGGCCAAGGCGTTCACGTTTTACCCTTCGAAAAAGCTCGCCACGCGCCGCAATCACCGTTGAGCCTGCAACCGCGTTCGCACGAACGTGGCTCGTACCCTCGTTTCAGGGCGGTTCTCGCCGGGTACTCATTGACAGACCGCGCAGCCGCCAGTAGGCTGAACCCTCAAAAGTATTCGTAGTATAAGGCAGTTTCGGCCTTGCTGCGCGGTGGGCCGACACGGCAGGAGAGCCGACGCAACATCACCGCCAGTTTGGATGTCGCCTGCGGCAGCCTGACGGCTGTCAGCGGATGTGTGCACGGGCGGACATCGGCCGGAGTGGAACCGACAGCGCGAGCAACAACCTTTCTCTTTCAGGAAAAGGGATGTGTCATGATGACGTGGAAGAAAGCATGGATGGCAGGGGTCGTGTTGGCTTGCGGCAACATGCTGTGGGGCCAGGCGGCTAGTCAGCCGGCGGCAGTTCCCGCCTTCGCCGAGAAGGCCGTAACCGCCAATGCCCCGGCGGCCGAACCGGTCGACGCCGGTGTCGGTGTCGTGACCGGCGACAATGTCTATGTGCGCAGCGGCTTCAGCAAGCACTATTACCCCGTCATCAAGCTCCACAAGGGCGACAAAGTCAACATCCTGCGGAGCGAGTACGGCTGGCTCGAGATCACGCCGCCGGCCGGCACGTTCAGCCTGATCGAGAAGAGCCGTGTCGATCGAACCGGTGAGAGCACGGGCGTCGTCAACGATCTCGCCCAGGTGTATGCGGGCAGCGATCTGGACAGCAGCCACTACGCCAAGCAAGTGAAATTGCAGAAGGGCGACCAGGTTCGGATCGTCGGCGAAACCGCTGAAGGCGACTTCTACAAGATTGCTCCGCCGCCCGGAGCGACGCTGTGGATCAGTGCCGATTTCGTCAAGCGCGGCGCCGCCGCGGCTGCGGCCGAGTCCACCATCGAGCCGGTTAAGGCCGGCGAGTTGAGCAAGGCACAGCGAGATGTCGCTGCCGGCGGCAAGAAGGCGACCATCGTCGAGCCGGTGAAGAAGACGCCGGTGGCGGCGGCTCCGCCCGTTCCCAAGCCCGATCCCGCGCTCACGCAGGCGTATCGCGACCGGATTCGTGCCCTCGAGGCCGAGATCGCCGATGAACTCCGCAAGCCGCCGGCCGATCAGAACATCGAGCCCATCGTGGGGAAGCTCAACGAGCTGCTGAACCAGAAGGAAGACATCACGGCCCAGGTGTACGCGAAGGCCCGCATCCGGGACATGGAAGATCAGATGGCGTTGGCGGCTGCCGTCGTGGAGATGAAGCAGCTTCGCGAAGAGACCGAACTGAAGGCCGACGAGATCGCCCGTCGGCGGGCCGAGCAGCGGGCTCGGGAGTCGGAGTTCAAGATTGACGAAATCGCCGCTCGCGGCGAGATCCGGGTCAGCGGTCTGTACGACGGCTCGGGTGGCCGGGCCAAGCGCTGGCGGCTGGTCGATCCCAAGACGAGCCGCACCATCGCTTATTTCGAGCTGGCTCCCGGTTGCAACGTCGATCCTGTGCAGTACTACGGCAAGTACGTCGGCGTGAAGGCCACGTCGTACCAGTTGCTGCACGGCACCGTGCCGCCGCTGCCTGTCTACGTGGTCACCAGCATCGAGCTGCAGGACCCCAACAAGCCCAGCAGCCGCGACATCGTTCGCAAAGATGCGCTCGCCAGCCCCGAGCCGCGGTTGGTCGATGCCCCGGCCTCGCAACCTTCCGTCTCGCCGGCGCCGGCTACACAGCCCACGGCTCGTTGACGGCTCGCCATGCGGGGATGGGCGTCTCGCCCGCCTCGTAGCCGCATGCAGGCATGCGTTTGCCGGACGTGGGTGGAACCTTGATCTGACGCGGGCAACACGCCCGCCGCTCGGCGAATGCCACTTGGCAAACGACACCCGGTGAACGCCGCTCGGCGAGCGTTACTTGGCGATCGCCACTTGGCGACTGTAACGCGGCGAACCAGGAGATTTGTGCGTGTCCAAGATCTGGTACTGGTTTCGATGGATCGTGCTGGGCGTACTGACCGGCGGCATCCTGCTGCAGTCCGCTTGCGCTACAGGCTTGGCCACAGGAACGGCCGGCCTCGCCACTTCGATCACCAATGAACTGATCCGCAACCTGGTCTATAAGTTCATGGGTGTGGAGACGTTTGGTTTCTCGTTTGGGACGTGATGAGATGCCCGTCGTTCGAGCTCGAACGCGGACAAGGTGTTGACCGGGCGGCTGCCCATCGGCGAGCCGTCACGGCAAGGCACCCTGCTCGATCCATCGGCGGATCAAGTCGATTTCCAAGTCGCTGAGCGGTTCGTCGAACAACGGCATGCGGAACCCCACCGGCGGCAGATCCTGCGACACCTTCTGGTAGAGCAAGCTGTTGTCGGGATCGCCCGGGAGCACGAGGATCAGGTTCGGATTGCGAACGCTCGGCTGATCGATCAAATCCAGGCGAGCCTGCCCCGAGTTCAGATGGAGGGGGATTCCCGCGGATTCGCCCAGCCCGTCCTTTCGATGGCAGACCACGCAGTTCTTGTCGAAGATCGGCTGAATGTCGAAGCCGTAGGAGACAATCTCGCGGTCCACCGGCGGCGAGCCGGCGTTCTCCGTCCGGTGGCCCTGGGGCGGCAGCGGACAGCCTGCCGCGAGCACCGCGAACGCCGCGGGCAGAGCCGACCGAACGAATATCGAGTGTGAGCTCGCCGGCCCGGCGATTCCATGTTGGCGACTCATGGCATTCTCCGTCACTCATCCACCGGCCGGCCCGATGCGGTAGACCACGCCGGTGTTTCCGACCGGCCCCAGGTTCCGTGTCGTCATCACGTACAACTCGCCCGCCGCATCCTCGCCGAGGCCGAGCACGAAACGTCCCAGACGCTGGTTCGGGAAGCCGGCGACCGGCAACTCGCGCAGATCCCACTGGCCATCGGCCGACTCCCGCGACGCAAAGAGCACGCCGTCGGTGATAAACAGCGTGCTGCTGTAGTCGCCGAAGACATACTGCCCCTGCAATGCGGGAATGGCTGAACCCCGGTAGACGTAGCCGCCGACCACCACTGAGCCGATCAGCGAGCCGGCCGGACCCCCGTGCGGGTAGACGATGATGGGATCGGTCAGCAGCACGCCCGATGGACCAACGTCGGGGCAGTCGGGAAGTGGGGAGCCCGCGTTATCGGGGTTGAAACAGCTTTCCCCTTCGCGAATAAACCAGCCGTAGTTCCCGCCACGGGTGACGATGTTCACTTCTTCGAACAGGTCCTGCCCCGCGTCGCCGGCGAAAAGCCGGTTCGTCCCTCCTCGGTCGAACGACATCCGGTACGGGTTGCGAAATCCCAGGGCCCATATCTCCGGGGCTGCTCCCGGCGTGTTCACGAACGGGTTGTCAGGGGGAATGGCGTAGGGCGCGCCGGTGTCCACGTCGATGCGGAGAATCTTGCCGAGCAGCTTGCTGATGTCTTGGCCGTTGCCGATGCCCGGCGTGTGCCCGGGAGACGTGTCGTTGGCTCCGCCGCCGTCGCCTACGGAGATGTAGAGGAAGCCATCCGGGCCGAAGACGACCGTGCCGCCGTTGTGGTTGAACTGCGGTTTGGGAATCGCCAGCAAGATGCGTTCGCTGCCGGGATCGGCGACGTTCGGGTTGTTCGCGGACACCTGGAATTCGGAAATGTGCAACACCGATTCGGAGCCGGCTGCGCTCGGTCCGGGCGGGGCGTTGTACATGACAAAAAAACGCCCATTGGCGGCATACTGCGGATGGAAGGCCATGCCCAGCAAGCCGCGCTCATCGTATGTGGGGTTCAGGTCGACCATCCGCGAGCGGACATCCAAAAACGGTGTCGTAATAAGGGCACCCGAGGCGTCGAGGATGCGCACGGTGCCGATCTGATCCACGATGAATCGCCAGCCCGTGCCGTCGGGCGGCACGGCCATGGTCAGCGGCGAGGTGAGTCCCTCGGCCACGGGTTCCAGCGTAATGGTCTCGCCGGAGGGAACCGGCGCTGGCGGTGGGCAACCGCCCATCAGCACGAGCGATGAAGCCAGTACCGTCAGCGTCACGTCGCGCCCGGGCGCGGTGACGCGCCTGCTAGTGTGCCGCATGGAAAACCCTCCCGCGCCAGAAACCTGCCGAATCGTAGCCAAGGCGGGCGGCGTGGAGAGCACGCTTTCATGCCTGACGAAGATGAATTCAGAGCAAACGGCCGTTCGCCGGAGGACTCCGTCCGATCAAGCCGATCGGAGCGACGCTTACGGCAATTGCTGTCAGCTGTCAGCTCTCAGCCGTCTGGCTCATGGCCCACAGCTCATAGCTCACCGCTTATACTTGACAGCCTCCTCCCGATGCCGGGGGTTGTCGGCATCAGGAGGAGGCTGCGGGCCGAGAAGGGCAGGCGAAACGGATGCGCTTATTGATGCGCTTCGTTGGTTGCAACTTCGTCGGGCTGCACGACGGCTTCCCAACCACCGCCCAGTGCTTTCTGAAGCGCGATATAGTTGGCCACCACCGCCGCTTCGCTCTCCACCAGTTGATCCTCGGTGACGTACAGCGAACGCTCAGATTCGAGCACGCGCAGGAAGTCGGTCAGGCCCTTGCGATATCGCTCGTTGGCCAGATCGACGGCTCGCTGGTTGGCGTTGACCGCGTTTTCGAGATGCTCGTACCGGACCTGCTGCAGCCGGTAAGCGGCCAAGGCGTTCTCCACTTCCTCCAGGGCGTTCAGGATGACCGAGTGATACGCGATGAACTGCTGCTGCTGACGAGCTTCTTGCACGGCGATGTTACCGCGAATGCGACCGGCGGTGAAAATCGGCCAGGAGAAACTCGGCCCGATGCTCCAGAACGCGCTGTTGCGGTCGAGAAAGTACTGCATGTCGTGCGTCTGCGTCCCGAACGAGCCCAGGATGGTGAATCGCGGGTACAGATCGGCGACGGCCACGCCGATGTTGGCGGTGGCGGCGGCCAGGTTTCGCTCCGCGGCACGAATGTCGGCGCGGCGACGCAACAGATCAGACGGCAGGCCGACCGGCACCTGCGGCGGAGACGGCGGGATCGGCAACTCGTTCTCGAGCTCTTCGAACAGAGCTCCCGGATGCTGGCCCAGGAGAACGCCCAGTCGATGCACAGACTGAATCCACTGGACCTCCAGCACGGGAACCTGCGACGAGGTGGTCGCCAGCTGGGCGGCGGCTTGTGCGACGTCCAGCTCGCTGGTCAGGCCGGCCTGGAACCGCACCCGCGTCAGTTCGAGGCTCTCCTCCTGCGTGCCGATGTTCTTGCGAGCGATGGCCAGACGCTTCTGATAGCTGCGGGCCTCGACGTAGTTCCGAGCGACCTCCGCGATCAAAACGGTCAGCACATCGTGCAGGTTCTCCTCGTTCGCCTGGATGGAAGCCTCGGCCGCTTCAATGGCCCGGCGGGTGCCGCCGAAGATGTCGATCTCCCACGAGGCGTCGAAACCGGCCTGGAACAGGTTCGAATCCCGCGGGATCTTCACTTTGGCGATTTCTTCCGCATAGCGGTTGGCCAGCGATTGGATCAGCGTGCCCGCGGCGCTGCCGGCGATGTTTCCACCGCCGCCCGCGCCTGGACCTCCGCTCAGGGCATTGGCGGCGACCCCGCCCAGGCGGCTCACGGTGTTGGCCCCGACTTGCTGGGCCAGACTCGGCTGCGGCGTTTGCGGCGAGGCGTTGCGGCTGCCGCCACGGTACGTGTATCCCCCGCTGGTGTTGAACTGCGGGAACAGTTCCGACGCCACCACGCGGCGCAGGGCTCGCGCTTCAACCACGCGGGCTTCGGCGATCCGCACGTCGAGGTTGGACTGGATGGCGCGATCGACCAAGGAGTTCAACAGCGGGTCGCGCAGTTCGAGCCACCACGACGTGTTCACGGGCACGCCCGATACCGTCACAGCCGCCGGCTGCGTGGCCGGTTGCGTGCTCGGCGTCTCTCCGGCATGTCGATACGTTTCGGGCACTTGAACCTCCGGCTGCTCGTAGTCGGGCCCGACCATGCAGCCGGCCAAGAGCAGACCGCCCCCGAATAAAGCAACGTACATCCTTTTCACTTTGTTTCTCCCTTTCCACTCGCGGTCGGCAGGTACTGGCAGTATTGCGGCGGCGTCCTTGTCCCGCGGCAACGTCGCCCATTGTCATGCGGATTCTGATGAGAATCAACGGGAGGGCTGGCACTCAATGTAATCTTGCGATTCGTGGGGAGCTTCGATCCACGCGTTTTTCATCGGTCGCCGTCCAATGCACTTGCCGGCCGTGACCAAATTCCAGTTAAGCTTTTGATTGTATTGACTGGACGGCCGGCCGGCGTTTCGCCGACATCGCGGCGACCGGCGATCAGCTTTCAGGTCGGGACTTCGTCGAAAGTTGAAGCCGTCACCTCTCATATGCGTGCGGGAGATGCTGCCCGGAGGCGGCGAAGATCCGCGCCGGAAAGCAGCGGCGGCGGGCTGAGCGACATCGGATGACGCTCAGCCCGCGATGGCCGGTTGTGGAATGTGCCGCATCATCATATCGTAACGCCGGTTGATACCGTGGGCGCGGGCGGGCCGGTCTGGCACTTGCTGCCCGTCTGGCGAGGATGGAGACACTCGCCGACGTGCCCGCAAAGCAGGAGCGTGCGCATGCATAATCTCAAGCACGGGATGGGAACTGCAATCCTGGTTACGGCCGTGTGTGTCGCGTCCGCAAAAGCCGAATCCGAGCGGGTGCTGGCGGAGTGGAAGTTCAACGCGGAGGTCCGCTGGAACGGCTGGTCACCCAACGGACTGATTCGCGACGCCGTGTTCGACGCAGACGGTGTCACCTTCAACGCCACCGGATCGGACCCCATCATCACCGGGCCGAGCTTTGAACTGCCGGTCGCGACCAACCACCAGTGGGTGATCATCGACCTGGATTGCCCGCAGGGCGGCCTGGGCGAATTGTATTACACCAACAAGTCCGAGGGGCGCTACGGGGGTTTCGAACCCGGCATGCGAAGCGTGATTCGCATCGTCCCCGGCACCCGGCAGTCCGTGCCTGTGTATCCCTTCTGGGCGAGCCTGGGCAAGATCATCCAACTGCGTTTCGACCCGCCGGCGGGAACGGGACTCAAACTGCGGGCCATCCGCATCGTCGAGATGGCTGGACCGGCTCCCGCTCCGTCGTGGGCATTCGGCGGGCAGGAGGATTCCTGGCGAAGCCTGTATGCCGCCGAAGTCGAGCGCACACCCCGCAGCCTAAAAGTCCGGGCGGCCCAGCCGCAGGCCGTGATCATCACGCCGGTCGAACCGTTCGATGCCGCTCGGCGGTCGGTCCTGGAGCTCGACGCGACCTGCCCGACCGAGACCGGCGTCACGCTCTACTGGGCGAACGCCGAGCAGCAGGGCCTCTACGGCGAACCCGTTCGCTTTGACAAGAGTGAGCCGAAAGTCACGATCGACCTCCGCGAACGGCCGGAGTGGAAGGGAACCATCACACACCTGGCCATCGGGTTCGGGACGAAAGGCGGTGAGGTGCTCACGTTGAAGTCGCTGTCCATCAGTGAAAACGACCCGCAGCGCCCGCTGCTTCGGGTCAAATACTTCAACTTCGAACGCGGCGTGGTGCGGCCGAGCCAATCGGCCGCCGTACGTCTGATCGTCGAGCACGCGGGCGGGCCCGCGCTCCCGGCCGGTGTCGCACACGCGACCTGCGAGGGCGACGGTATCACCGTGGCCACCCCCGAGCTGCCGGTGCCCGCCATCGGCCCCGGCGGACGCGCCGAATTGCGAGTCAACGTACAACTCGAAAGGGCCGGTGCGACGGCGATGAGCGTCGTCATGCCCAACGGACAGACTCTTGCAGGGATGCTGCGGGTTTGCGAGCCCGTACACGACCGCGAGTTCCTGACGCGCCCGGACGGCTACGACGTGCCACCGCCGAGGCCGGTCAAGACGGACTACCAGATCGGTGTTTACTATTTCCCCGGCTGGTCGGCCGACCAGATGAGTCGTTGGAAGCATCAGGCCAATTTCCCCGAGCGCGATTCGCTCCTGGGCTGGTACGACGAAGGCCGGCCCGAAGTAGCCGACTGGCACATCAAGTGGGCGGTCGAGAACGGCATCTCGTTCTTCGTGTATGACTGGTACTGGCGCGACGGCAAGGAGGTCCTCGGCGCCGGCCTCAATGAAGGCTTTCTTGCGGCCCGTTACAACGAGCTCATGAAGTTCGCGGTCATGTGGGCCAACCACCCGCCGTTCCATCAGCACACGCATGAGCAACTCCTGACCGTGGCTGACTACTGGATCGAACGCTACTTCCGCCGGTCCAACTACCTCCTGGTGGACGGCAAGCCGTATGTGAGCTTCTTCAGCGCGGGTCGCCTCATCGCCGATATGGGCTCGGAAGACAAGGTGCGGGCCGCCTTTGACGCCATGCGCGAGAAAGCCCGGCGGGCCGGTCTGGCGGGCATCCACTTTGCGGCGTGCACGGCTGGCGATCCGGGGGCGCTCGAATCGCTCAAGCGGGCCGGCTTTGACTCGGTCACCGCGTACAACTACGTGCGCATCGATACCGTGCTGGCCCAGTCGCCGTATCGGCACTATGTGCTCGCCCATGAAAACATCTGGAAAACGATGAGCGGCTCGGGCGTGCTGCCGTATACGCCGCTGCTCACCGTCAATTGGGATGCCCGGCCGTGGCATGGACCGCGCACCGAGCAGAAGTTCGACCGTCAATCGGTGCATTTCGCCGAGGGCTTGGCCCGGCTCAAGGCGCACCTCGACGCGACCGGCGGCAAAATGGCCATTCTGGAGGCTTGGAACGAGTGGGGCGAGGGTTCATATCTCGAACCGAACGTTCAGTTCGGATTCGACGACGTTGAGGCTGTTCGCCGCACGTTCGCCGATTCGTCGCCGGCGTGGCCCGACAACGTGTGCCCATACGATCTGGGCCTCGAGGGCAAGTACGACCTGCGCAACCGGGTGAGCGCGGTCGGACGGCATCCGGACGTCATCACCGGGCTCGATGTGTACGCCTACGGCGATCGGATCTGGATCCGGCCCGGCACGTACTGGCACGGCCAACGCGAGCGCACCTCACAGGGCGGCGAACTGATCGTGCCGCCTGTCCAGATCGTCGAAATCAAGGATCTGCCGCTCACGCTGGTCGCCGACCCCGTGACGCAGTGGCGGGGCGGCAATCGACTCATCATTCACCCGAACGACCGGCGGAACGTCCTGCCGGACAGCTTCGTGCCGGGCTCATTGATGATCACCGATCCCCGCCGACCGCAGGTGCGATTCGAGGCCGGGCGGGATTATGTGCTCGACGACAAGTGGGGGGCGTTCTCGCTCACAGCCGATAGCCGGCTCAAGCCGGGCGATTCCGTGCTGGTTACCTATCGCATGAGCACGCGGCGTGTGGACGCCATCGTCCTGGATGCTGAGGGCAAGCCCCGGTTGATCGAAGGTCCGGCGTCCGCCGACTGCCCCGATCTGCCCGTCATCCCGTCGGGCACGTTCCACCTGGCCAACGTGTATCACCCATTCAATGCCGGCGGACTCAAGCCGGAGGTTATCTACGTCATCGGCGTGCCTCCGAAGGCTGCACCGCCCGAACGTTCGGAGGCGCTGCAGCCCGTGCTGGCCAAGTTGCGAGACGGTTCACCCGTGACCATCGTCTGCTGGGGCGACAGCGTGACCGCCTGCGGTGAGTCGAGCACGCCCGCGACGTGCTACGTCGGCTTGCTCGAATCCATGCTGAAAGAGCGGTACCCGTCGGCCAAGCTCAGAGTCGTGAACGCGGGTATCGGCGGGACGAGCACGCCGGGGCGGTTCCCGAACTTCCAAAAAGAGGTGCTCGACTTCCAGCCCGACGTGGTAACGCTGGAGTTCGTCAACGACATGGGCATTCCGCTCGACGCGATGGAGAAGATGTACGGTGATATCCTCCAGCGGACCCGGGAGGCTGGGGCGGTGCTCGTGCTCATCACACCGCATTTCGTACGGCCCGACTGGATGGGGCAGCGAAGCTTCCGCGTGACGGCCGATCCGCGGCCCAACGTCGCTTTCCTGAGGCGCTTCGCCGCCGAGCACAAACTGCCCCTGGCCGACGCCGCCCGAAGGTGGGAAGAACTGGACCCCCTCGGGATACCGTATGAAATCCTGCTGCGCAACGGAATCAACCATCCCGAAGACCGGGGACATCGATTCTTTGCCGAGGAACTGGTGAAGCTGTTCGAGTGAGTGCCCGGGAGCCTCCGCCCGGACCGCTCGCCTGGCACCGTTTTTGAGGTTACGCTGGTAGACATGGGACTCTACACCAGACTGGGCGATTCGGGCGAGACCGGGCTGTCTGATGGAACGCGGGTCTGGAAGGACGACCTTCGCGTTTCGACCTACGGCACGGTGGATGAACTCAACGCGGTCCTGGGCTGGTGCCGGGTGGCCGCTACCGGCGAGTTCGTCGAACGGTTGGTCGCGATTCAGCGGGATCTGCTGGATATGGGAGCGCATCTGGCGGCTCCGCCGAACTCCGAGCGGGCCCGCACCGTCCCGCGCATCGGCGCCGAGCAGTGCCGGCGTCTGGAAACCTGGATCGACGAATCGACGGCCCGGGTCGAACCGCTATCGCATTTCATCCTGCCAGGCGGGTGTGAGCTGGCGGCTCGGCTGCAGGTGGCGCGGACCGTCTGCCGGCGGGCCGAACGAGCGGTCGTCTCGCTCCATCGAACCGAGCCGCTGGCTCCGGAGATCATCGTCTACCTGAATCGACTCAGCGACCTGATGTTTGCCTGGTCGCGGCAAGCGAATCGTGAGGCCCATTGTCCGGACGTCATTTGGACGCCAGGGCATCGACCCTCTGTTTAAGCTATGGCCGGATCCGACCATGACCGACTCAGACACGACCAACACGACACCCGTCACCGAACCGGCACCGACACCGGTGGCCGCACCTGCGGCTTCCTCCGCACCCGCGGCTTCCGCACCTGCGGCTCCCGCGCCCAAGCCGGTCCCCTTCACGTACGACCTGGAGCGCAAGCTCCGTCCTTATCAGCAATGGCTCGTCGTCCTGGTCGTGCTCACCCTCGGCGCGAGTTGCCTGCTGATCAGCGCACGACATGGGACCAAAGACGGAGCCGTGCCCTGGGCCCCCAACTCGATCCTGCGGATCGTGGTCGAAATCCTCAACTTCAACTACGCCTGCCCGACTCTCCGAGGCGATGACGTCAAATGGCTGGCACAGGGGCTGGGGGCGGCCGCGGCCCTGGCGACGGCCGGGTTCATGCTCTACGTGCGGTCCGGACGGCGCAGGGAGGAAGAGGATTGGACCGGCGGTTCGGATGTGGCGCAAAGCCAGACGAGTCCTCGCCGGCGGCTGTCCGAGTCCATCACGCTGGTCGGAGCTGCTCAAATCGCCATGCTGGCCTTCGGCGTCTGGGCGATTCTGAGCTTTCAATGGGCTCATTGGCCTCCGGGTGCGTTGGGTGAAGCGTTGCGCAACATGTTCGTGATCGTCTGGGCGGTGGCGCTGGGCCGAAGCATGAACCGCTGGAGTGCCCTGCGCGCCGGCGTGGGTATGGCGTTGATCCTGGCCGTCACCGCCGTGGTGGGGCTGTGGTACTACTACGAACGCAATCCCGTGCTGCGGCTGGAATTCCCGATCGGCAACCCCATTTTCTTTGCCGCTTGCATGCTGCCCGCGGTCATCATGGCCGTGGCCGGCATGGGTTGGGCGATCGAGAACGTCATCCGCACAGGGCGGGCCGGTGGCGGGACTGGGCCCAATCCGCTTCCGGCTGCTTCCGTTCGCGACCGGAACGCAGCTGCCGGTCAGAGCCGGCCGCTGTTTATCGGCATAGGCTCGGTCGTCGTGCTGATCGTAGTGGGCTGGGCGTTCGTCCTGACGGATTCACGAGGACCGTTGCTCGCTTTGTTGGTCGGCCTGGCAGCGGCGGGCGCTGCTCTGCTAATTCGCTGGGTGCCTCACGATCGCCGGCGTCTGATGGTGCTGGGCATGATCGTGCTGGCGCTGGCCGCGGTGGTGTTCGTCGCCCGGCCCTGGCTGCAGGCACAACAGACGATGGAGGCCGGCGGACGCGGCGCGACGTGGCGGTTTCGGTTCTACACCTGGGATTATGCCAAGCGGCTGGTCCTGGACCATCCGCTGGCCGGAGGCGGCCAGGGTTCGTATTTCTGCCTCTCGCAGCAGATGGCCTGCATGCCGACTGAGCCGGGGGAACTGCCGGACGTGGAGAAGGATCCGCTGGTATTCGCCAGTGGCATGGTCGGACACGCTCACAACGAGTGGCTGGAAATCCTGGCCGATCTGGGGCTGATCGGCTTTGCGTTGATGGCCACCGCTTTGGGGCTGACCTTCTGGGCCGGCTGGCGGACGTTCATGCGAGCGGATCGGCCCGCGGACAAGTGGTACGTTCTCGGGCTCATGGCCGCGCTCCTGGCGATCATATTGGAAGAGTGCGCGGACGTGGCCTTGCGCATGCCGGTGCTGCCGGCCATCTTCTACACGGTCATCGGTCTGCTCTGGGCGTACAGCCGCGAGCCTGAGCCGAGCACCGCTCCCGTGTACAGTCGGGCGAGCTGGCTCGGAACGGTGGGAATGGTGGCCGCCTTGCTCGGAGCCGTGTTCATTGCTTCGACGGTCAGCCGCGACTGGCAGCGGGCGCTGGCCGCGGGCCGCGTGGACGATCTTCTCGAAAAGCGGCAGTGGGATGCTGCTCTCGCCCAGGCTCTGGAGGCTCGAAGGGACCGGCTGATGATGGAAAACCACGCGCTGGCAGGTTTGAAAGCGACGCAGGTCGCCCACGCCGCCGCCGCCCATCAGCACGAACAATTCCGAGGCATGCTGGCACGGCAGACTGACCCGTCCAACCGAGCGCGCATCCGGAACATTGCCGAGGAGGACATTGCCCGCTTCGATCAGTACTTCGCCATTTGCATGAGCGTGGGAACCGAGCTGTGGAACACGGTGCCCGGTGTGCATTCGGTGGCGGACTGGATGGCTCAGGTGCTGCTGATGAAGCACGAGATTGAATCGCTCAAGCCGTCGATCGGGATGGAGACCCGCGACGAGCCGCTCCTGCCCGCCGCCCGACACTGGATTCAGATGTCGTACTTGCGAAACCGCTTCGATACGCCGGTGGCGTTGCAACTGCTGGCCATGAGCGGCGCAGCGCCCATGGATCAACGGCTCGAACTGCTGCGGGTTCCCCTGCGGATGGGGCCCAGGCCTGCGGGCAGCCTGACCGCCATCGAGCGGGCCGTGCGGCAGATTCTGGATCGCGAACCTACCTCCTTCGACCACTATTTGGAGACACTGCTGCGAGAGGCGGAGGCGGTCGAGCGGGCCTCGACCGGCCCTGACGCGTGGTCCGATCCCTACGCGCCCGAGAGTCTCCGCCTCAAAGGGTTGGCGGAGAAGATCGCCGGCCGGTATGCCCAAGCCGCCGAGTATGCCGGACGGGCGGTCAAACTCTACGATCATCCCGCTATCCGGTTGTACTACCCGGCGACGCTGTCCCACGCCTTGGGCGAACAGGCCCGCTGGCTGTTTCTGGCCGCGCCTGACGCGCCGCAGCCGGCGGCCGAACTGTGCCGGCGGGCGCTGGCGTCCTGGCCCGCGGCCCTGCCCGGCGACGATGCGTTCCAGTTGCTCCGGCGCGAGCTTTCGCTGTACCTGCTGGCGGCCGACGATCAGGCTGCGGCCCGCCAGATCATCCGCGAACAGATCGGGTCGGACGCTGGGGATCTCTTGGAGCGGAACCTCGGCTACGGCTATGCCGAGCTGTGCGGCATGTTCGCCGACTCGCCTCCGAACGAACGCCCTGCATCATATCCACAATGGCTGCGGACCAGTTTGAGCCTGGCCCCGGAGAATCCGCATGCTCACTGGCTGGCTGCGCGCTCTTCACTGGAGGAGAACAATACCGAGCAAGCCATCGAGCACCTCAAGGCGGTGCAGACTTACCTCGACGATCCCCGTCAGTCGCGTGCACTGCTGGAGGCGGTCGCCACCAATTATGCTGACAACGCGGCACTGAAGGCGTTCGTCGAGGCCGCACTCGCGGAAGATCTCACCGCCAGTCGTCCCGCATCAGCTCCGGCCGCTCCGATCCTTCGCGCGAAGTGACCCGGTCGCATGGACATCCCGGTAAAGGGGGGCAAAGCTTTACGCCAAAACAACGAAGATCGTGCTACGGGAAAACCGGAAACCCGACCGAAATGAATAAATTCGCATGTTTGTCGCACTCGAGCGCGAAACTTGACGACACGCTGCCTAGAATCTGTCAGCAATCATTCATCAGACCTCTTCCCTTTCCCTTGCGGGTGGCTGGTAGGCAATTACTAGCCGCCCGCATTTTTTTTCGTCTTCAGCGGCGGATATGAGGCACCGCAGGTGACGCAGAGGGCATCCAGCGGAGTTTCACTTCAAAAAGCTCATTGCCGCGGGATGCGGGGAGTCGCACGTGAGCGACGGAGTTTAAATTAACCCCGCCGTCTCCTTTCACTGGCAGTGAGCTCTTTCTTGTCGTACTTCGTGAACTCTTTCTTGGGGCTCATCCGCCCGTTTTCGCGGGATCAATCTGGACTTGGGCGTTCGTGAGCGCGGCCTCGCCTCGCTGCACGCGGTCGGCAAACTTCACTGCCTCGTCGTATAGTGCATCCAGCATCTCGGCTTCATTCACCGTGCGAACCTGCTCGCCCTGGACGTAGATCACGCCGCGGCCTTTGCCCGCAAAGACGGCCACGTCGGCGCCTTCAGCCTCGCCCGGGCCGTTGACCACGCAGCCCATGACGGCCACCTTGACCGGCACCGGGATGTTGGAGAGCTTCTGTCGAACCTGTTGCACGAGCCGGATCAGGTCCACTTCGATGCGGCCGCACGTCGGACAGGCGATCAGCTCGGGCTCGTTGCGACGGCGAAGGCCCAGGCTGCAGAGCAGCTCCTTGCCGTCCTCGACCTCGTGGATCGGGTCGGCGGCATACGAGATGCGAATGGTATCGCCGATGCCTTCGGCCAGGAGCGTGCCCAACGCGGCAACCGAGCGGATGCGGCCGGTTTCCGGCGGCCCGGCGTGCGTCACGCCCAGGTGCAGCGGGAAGTCGAACCGCTCGCTGATGGCCCGGTAGGCGTCGATGACCACCGTCGCGTCGATGCTCTTGGCGCTCAGCACGACGTCGTAGAAATCGTTCTCCTCGAAGATGCGAATGTACTCCTCGAGCTTGCGAACCATCAGCCGGATGAGGTTGCCGTGGCGGTCGGCGGCCAGGTCGCTCTTTTCGGCCGCGCGGGTGGCCTTGTCCTGCCGTTCGACGATGCTGCCTTCGTTCACGCCCACGCGAATGGGAATACCGGCGTCACGGCAGGCCCGGATTACCTCGTTGACCTGCTTGCGGTCCTTGATGTTGCCGGGGTTCAGTCGGATCTTGTGCACGCCCGCTTTGATGGCCTCCAGCGCCCGCTGATAGTGGAAGTGCACGTCGGCGATGATGGGCACCGACACCTGGCGGAGGATCTCGGGCAGCGCCTCGGTGTCGCGGCGGTCGGGGACGGCGACGCGCACGGCGTCGCAGCCGGCGCCGGCCAGGCGATTGATCTGTCCGACCGTCGCGTCGATGTCATACGTGTACGTGCTGGTCATGGACTGCAGGCACACGGGGGCGTCGCCGCCGATCCGCACGTTGCCCACTCGCACCTGCCGGGTCCGCCGCCGCGGGCGGCTGAAGCCTCCGTTCGCATTCGAAGCCACGCTCAATTCCATACGTTGACGCTCTCCCCGGGCATACGCCCCTTGGTTACGGCGACAGTGCCCGGCGTTCGCGCGTTTCGGGGGGCGGGCATCTTGCCCGCCTGTCCAGGCGGGCGGGACGCCCGCCCCCCAACACGACCGTCTGCCGCTTGCATCTCTGACGCCGAAAGTGCTGCCGTCTCTCCCCCAACGGGGATATCTGCAATTGGGGATGATTATAGGCTCGCTGGTCGCTTTTCACGAGCGCTGCAGGGCCATGCGAACCGCGACCTCTCGGAGTTGCGGTTTCGTCGATATTGTACGATCATGAGCCGCGCCAACTCTTGAACCTGCGCACACCCACGGGTAATCTTGATAGCGGTTCCCGTGAGTGGGCGTCATGCCCGGCGGGGTCGCCGCAACCGCATAAGGAGACGCAGAGTATGCTGCACAAGAGCAAACTGTTCATCGCTGGTCTGGCTGCGTTTCTGGTCGGGCTGCCTCTGGCCAAAGAAACCTACGCCCTGGGCCTCGGCTCGTGGATCGGTTGGATCGTGGATACATCCATCTACGCGTCCGACGGCGACAGCTGAGACCCACATCCGACGTTGTGCCCAGTAGCACGAGCAAACGTCGCGCCCGGCGGGGAACAACCCGTCCGGGCGCGACGCTTTTTTGGCAGCCAGGCCCGTCACGCCGATCCCGTCGTTCCTGTGTGCCGCTCAGCGTACTCCCGTTCCAAGCGTTCGCCCATCTCTTTGCCCCATCGTGGATAGGCCCACAGATACTGTGCCGGGTCGGCCAGGATCAGCCGTTCCAGGCCGCGCAGATACCGCTCCGTGATGTACACCACCGGGTCGTCCACCGATTTCCATTCGTCGTGCAGGATGATGTCTTCGACCACGACATCGAAGCGGAACTGCTCGCCTACCCGGCGGATACCCGCGACCACCACGTCGGCGTCGTAGCGCCAGGCGAGCAGGCCCACCGAGCGGATGGCGCGCGTGGGTAGGCCCAGGAACGTGACCGGCAGGCCCTTGCGGTCGGCGTGATGATCCGCGATGAGAGCAACCGTCCCGCCGGCCGCCAGCACCGACTCGATTCGGGCCGCCTCGCCGATCGGGATCAACTCCACGCCGCTGCGGCCGCGAATGCGCCGCCGATGGGCATCGAACTGTGGGTTGGCGTGCGGCAGATATACGGCACTGCTATGGATGCCGTTGAAGCCGAGAAACACCGGCAACAGATCGAACGAACTGTAGTACGCACTCAACAGAATCGCGGCCTGCCCGCGCCGCTGGGCGGCCAGCATCCGGCTCAGGTACGGTTCGGGCACGGTTCCACCGTATCGCGCGAATGTGCCGCGATGCAGATAGCGGTCGGCCAGGAGCAGGTCGGCCAGATTCCACATCCGGTGCACAAAGGCCTGCCGGGCCAGTTCCTGGATGCGATCGGCATACGGAGTGTTGGCCAGGGCGGCCCGGGCCTGAGCCTCGCTTCGCCGCCGCAGCGGGTCCACCGCGTCGTAGAGAAGGCGGGCCAGGAGCCCGGTGAACGCGTACGCGAACCGCGGTCCCAGCACGCCGAAGTACACCACGAGCATGCGCCGGTGCAAGTTGCTCAGCGTGAAGAGAATCCAGGCGATGAGCTTTCGAACCATGGGCAGTTCCGCTCGATTCGTGTCGGCGGGCGTTCACATCGCGGCCGGCGTCACGCGCTGGCACCGCTATAGTGTCGCAGGCCGTAGCGCCAGAAGCTCGATGCCACGGCCAGCGACCCGACGGCGAACAGCACGGCCAACGCCAGCCCCGACAACTGCGTGCGACCAACCAGCGCTCCGGCCGGGAACGTGGTGATGAACGCCAGCGGCACGATGTAGGTCAGCGCCCGGCGAATCATGGGCCGGTAGATGTCCACGGGGTAGCGGCCGGCCTCGAAGACGTTCCAGAAGACCATCTCCATGTTGTTCACGCGGGTGAGCCAGAAGGCTAGCGTGGCCAGTACCAGCCAGAACGAATAGATGATCACGCCGCCGGCGAGCAGCATGGCAATGAACATGAACACATGACCGGCGGTGATGCTGGACGCCATCTTCACGCAGGCAATCACCACCAGCAGGATGCCCAGCGTGATGTCCGCGAGCCGCCAGACCACCACGCGGCGGAAGCTCACGAAGAACTGCGAGTTCACGGGCTTGAGGATGACGAAGTCCAGCTTGCCTTCGCGAATGTCGTCCATGATGAGCCGCATGTTGGGGGCGATGGTCAGGCCGATGAGCCCACTGACCATGCGGAAAACGCCCAGCAGAGCGACCATCTCGAACACGCCCCAGCCGTTGAGCGACCGCGTGTTGGAGAAGATGGTCCACAAGCCCACCAACTCGGCGCCGAAATTGGCGAGCGTCACGAGCACGTGGGCGATGAAGTCCGTGCGGTAGGCGGCACTGTCCTGCACGCTGACCCGGGTGAAAAGCAGAATGAGCTTGAGGTAGCGGAGCATACGAACTTGCTTTCGGGTTCTATCTGCCTTCCTTACGCACCCACCGCGGAATAGCGCTTAACGCCCATGCGCCACATCACGCAGAACACGACCAGCCCGAACGCGACCCACGCCAGTTGGTTGCCCAGCCCGGTCCAGATCGCCCGATCCGACAATCGGCCCATGAGCATCTCGCAGGGGAAGTAGACCACCCACTTGAACGGCAGAGCGGAAGCGATCTTCTGCAACGGCTCGGGCATGATCGACAGCGGCGCCAGGCGGCCCCCGAAGAACAGGCCGGCGCCGAACCAGCCCTGGCCGATGGCTTCCATCCGCGTCACCCAGAACGCAACCATGGCCAGGTTGTAGCACCACAGATAGTTGATTATGGCGGCCATGAGGATGGCCGGAACCGCGAACGTTGCCGCGTGGCGATCGATGCCGAACTGCGGCCGGGTCAGCAGCACGATGAGCACCCAGATGGGCACCAGCACGCCGAGGCTGACCACCTTGTACGCGATGTTGTCGGCCAGGCTCTGCCAGACCGGCAGCACGGGCCGCAGCAGCTTGGGCGACAGCTTGCCAGACTGCACGAGGTAGCCCAGCTCGTAGACGTCCCAGGCCGTGCAGATATGGCCGATGACCATAGTCAGCCAGAAGTAGGCCGCAAAATCGCGGGGGGCGTATCCGCCGATCTCGTGGCCGCCAGGCGCGCCGGCCACCGCCGCCGACCACATGGCCATGGCGACGGCCGGGTAGACCACGCCCCAGATGGCCCAGAGCAGGATCTCGCCGCGGTACTGGAACATGGTGGCCATGGATTCCCGCAGGAAGGCGGGCATGGCGGACAGCACGGCTCTCATGGCGTGTTGCCCCCGGCGAACACCTGTCGAATCACGTCTTCGATGGGTGGGTCTTCGATGGTCAGATCGAGAACGGCCAGATCGGCGAGCAGCCGGCTGGTAACGGCCGCGGCGTCCTCCTTGTTCACACGCAGCTTGATCTTGCGGCCCTCCCGGGCGAGGACTTCGCCCATGCGCTCGAACGGATAGCCGTTGACGTCCTGCTGGAGGTCGATCGAAATGACCTTGAACGGAGCCAGGCGAGCGCTCAGCGACGTGAGCGGTCCGTCGAACAGGATGTGACCGTGGTCGATCACGACGATCCGCTTGCACAGGGCGGTCACGTCGGCCATGTAGTGCGACGTCAGGATGATCGTCGCTCCGTAGCGTCGGTTGTATTCCCGGATGAACCCGCGGATGCGGTCCTGCATGGTCAGGTCGAGGCCGAGCGTGGGCTCGTCGAGGAACAGCACCGAGGGACGGTGCAGCAGCGACACGCAGATCTCGCACTTCATGCGCTCGCCGAGCGAGAGCGTGCGGACCTGCTTGCCCAGCACGTGGCCGATGTCCAGCAGTTCGATCATCTCGTCCAGCGTGCGCCGACCCTCTTCGCGGTCCACGCGATAGACCGCCATGTGCACGAGAAACGAGTCCATGGCCGGCAGATCCCAGTTGAGTTGGCTCCGCTGGCCCATGACCATGCTGATGCGGCGGAGATAGGCGGCCTCGCGGCGCCAGGGCACATGGCCGAGCACGGTCGCTTGCCCGGACGTCGGATGCAGGAGCCCGCTGAGCATCTTGAGCGTGGTGGTCTTGCCCGCTCCGTTGGGTCCGAGGAACCCCACGATCTCGCCGTCGTCGATCTGGAAGCTGACGCGGTCCACCGCCTGGACCTGCCGGTACTTGCGCAGGATGAGACTCTTCATGGCCGCGGCGAAACCGCCCTCGCGTTCCGGTACCTTGAAGGTCTTGCTCAGTTGGTCAACCTGAATCTGGGCCATCCGCAGCATTGTAGACGATTTGACGGGGGAAGCTAAAGGCCGCTGCGGGCGGCATGCGTTGCGGTACCGGCAGGTTGTCACGGCCAAGCCGACGAGCCGGGGCGGATCGCCGGTGAGTGACGTTCAGCGCGTCGGATGGATGGCGGCCTGAGTGACCGTCGCTGTGCCGGCCCGCGATGGGGCGGAGGTTTGCTTGCTTGACGCAATCGCCTCGGTTGCGGGAAGAATGTGGCGGGCCAGGACGAGGCGGACGAACGGTTCGCTGGTCGCATCCGTATGCGCGCCCGTCCAACCGTATCGCTCGTACTTGGGCTGCCACGGGATGTTCACGATCTTGTCCGTCCTCACCCCCGGCGGCCGCAACCCGACCAGGCCCACGCTATCCACGCCGATCTGACCGTCAATCGTGCCCAGCGACCGCACGGGTCCTTGCAGGATCATGTCGCCCGGAGCGTAGTACACGAAGATACTCCCGCTGATGTTGGACAGCGCTTTGCGAATGTCATAGTTGCTGGCCAGGCTCGACCCGAGCATCACCAGGTTATGTACCTGGGCCGGCGGCTCGAGCGCCTCGCACGCCCACACGCCCACGCCGGTGCCCGCGGACAAGCAGATGATGTTCACCTGACGGCCGGGATACTCGCGCAGGTATCGGTTGATCTCGTGGGCCAGGTCGATGCCCCTGAGCCGGGCAATGGGTCGTCCGACCGTCTGGTCCAGCGCCGGATTGAGGGTCGGCGACCAGCGGAAGTTGATGATTCTGCCCTGGTAGCCGGCCTTGCGAAGCCCTTCGTAGACTTCCGCCACGCCGTAACCCCAGTTGCCTGCCCCGTCGATGTAGTAAGTCCGTCCGAACGCGTCCTCCCTGGCCGTGCTTTCGCAGCCGCTCAGCAGCGCACAACCGGCGAGTTGGACCGCCACCATCAGTGACATGGGGGCGCGACGCCGCCACGCCACGGCGTGCGGAATGCGTTGAGCACGCAGGGACTGTCCTGTCTTCATGTCGCTCCCTTGAACCCCGAAACGCAGTAGCCGAACGGACGCATGCGGCACGGGTTATCGGAAGCCGGTGGAGAAATGCAACAAGGGACTGCGTCAGCGTGAGTGTCGCAGTCCTGGCTGGTGCTCGGCTCCGTGCCGACCGTGCGTCGGTCAGTCTAGGAGATCGTCTGGAACGGTCAGGCGCTTTGCTTTCAAAGAGCCTCCCCGTATGCTTAGTCATGCCGAATGTGCGTTACGGGACGCGGATTTCTTGGACAACTTGGATTCGGGTGCATCGTGCGGGTCAAGATCTGCGGAGTGACGAGTGTCGAGAGCGCATTGGCTGCGGCGCGGGCCGGCGCGGATGCCATTGGCTTGAACTTTGTGAGCGGACCGCGCCGCATCGAGCCTGAGCTGGCCGGTGACATTCTTCAGGCCATCCCGCCGTTCGTAACTCCGGTCGCGCTCGTGCGACTCGAAATGGGACGTCTTCCCGACGACCTGCTCGAGTTTCTGGGCCAGTGTTGGGTGTCGCACATCCAGGTGTACGGCGAGGTCTCGTCCGGCAGCCTGGCGTTGTTGACTCAGGATGGTTTCAAGCCCATGCCGGTGGTGCCGGTGCGCGACGAACAGTTCGCGGACGAGGTGAACAACTGGTTGTCGGCGATGGGCGGGCGCTTGCCTTACGCCATCGTGCTCGATACGCACCATCCCGATCAATTGGGCGGCACCGGCCAGTCATTCGAGTGGAACTGGTTACGGCAGGCGGCCGAGGCGGGCAAGCTGGCTGGCTGGCCGCCCATCATTCTTGCCGGCGGGCTGAACCCGGACAATGTGGTCGAGGCGATCACCACCGCGCGGCCTTACGGCGTGGATGTGTCCTCCGGTGTCGAAGTGCCAGGTCGCCCGGGCGTCAAGGACTTCGAGAAAATGCAGCAGTTCGTCCGGCGAGCCAAGTGCGAAAGCTTGTAATCAGTGATCCAGCCGATTATCGCGGAGGCGGATCTTGTTTTATCCATCCAGGGTTGCCGTTCACGGTTGGTGCTCATTGGTTCTGCTCGCCGGCGTTTTGACGTTGCCGGCCGGTTGCAGTCTGAAAGGGCCCAAACCGATCGAGCCCGCACCGACCTCCGTCACCGCACAAGAGGAAGCGACCGGGCAGCCCTTCAGTCTGGAACCGTTTCTCCGGGCCAGTCGTCTGGGCCTCTGGAACTACGTGCGAACCGCGTCCGGTGAGACCGACAGCCACGCGACCATCTACACCCGGTGGTCGGGGCCGACGCAGTTGATCGAAGGCAAGCTCCTCGGACGCGAGTTTCTCCCGCTGGAGACCTACCTGCAGCGCCGCGACATCGAAAGTCCTCAGACTCAGCGTCGACCGAAAGCTCCGCTCGAGGGCGGCACGGCGTTCATGTTCGAGCTGATCGAGCCGATGGAGCCGCTCCCGCCGGATCTGCAGCCGGGCCTGCCGCAGACTGCCTCCACGCCCATCGTCTACTACGAGTACGATGGACGCCTGCTCTCCCAGGGAACGCTGACGCGAACGGCCGAGATCGAAGGCTTCGAAGACGTGGAGACGCCGGCCGGCCGGTTCGACGGTTGCCTGCGAACGCGGGTGGATCTGGTCGTGCGGCTTTCGTGGATATTCGAGATGAACTGGACCAGCTATCTATGGCTGTCGGCCGAAATGGGCGAAGTGCAGCGGACCGAGCAGATGTCGGGTCGGTTTCTCATCTTCCCGTTCGCTAGCTCGCATGATTACCGACTGGTCAGCGGAAAACCGATTCTCCATTGGGCCGAACCGGAGTCCGTGCTCCCGCCGCGCTGGCGATTCGGTGCGGTGGTCATGGATCGCACGGTCCCCAGCCCGCGCATCGGCGGCATGGTGGTGGACTACTCCGATCTGCCGCCGGCCACCCAACCCGCGACGCAGCCGGCATCGCAACCGGCGACACAACCGGCTCAAACCGTCTGGGGTGCGGGCATCTTGCCCGCCTGGAAGTAGGTGGCAAATATCTGTCATCTATCAGCTATCAGCTATGAGCCGGCGGCGGGCAGGGATAGGCCAGCGAATACGTGTTCAACGCAGAAGGGAGAATTGAGGGGCCAGACACTCTCGCCCTCTGATGAGCAGAAGCGTTGCTACTCTGGGCGATGCCCTTCGTCGGTGTTGCTCGTCGCCGCATCACGTTCGCCGCGATCGAACCAGCTCGCGGCTCGCAACAGCTCGATGATGTTTGGCTGGCGGGGATTGGCCCGTAGTGATCGGCGGCAATAATCCGCGACCGCCTGGCCATGCTCCGCGTGGCCCAGGTCGCGATAGAGAGCGGCATGAATGTATGCGGCCTGATTGAGCGCCGGCACGAGATCGGGATCCAGTTGCAGCGCGATCTGTAGGGCGGTCAACGCATCATCCCGCCGCACCTGTGCGGCCCGGGCGATGCCCACGTTGCACCAGGCCGTCGCGTTGCGCGGTTCGAGTCGCACGACGTTCAGGAAACACGTCTCCGCTTCCTGAGGGTGCTTCAGTTCGAGAGCCAGTTCGCCGCGATGGGCCCACGCTCCCGCGAGCATGCGAGGCGACAGCTCCTGCGCCGCTGCCGCCGGCCGGCTGGTGGTGTCGCCGTCAGTGAGTTGCCGCCACAATTCCAGCGCTTCGGCGTTTTGGCCAGCCGCCTGCCGCAGAATCGCGAGGTTGTACATCGCTTGGACGTGGCCCGGGTGGGCTTCGAGCAGCTTTTTGAACGCGGCGGCGGCTTTGTCGGTTTCGCCGCAGCGCAAGAGGCTGACGGCGTGATTGAACTGCAGCGTCGCATCCTGCGGACGGGCGCGAAGGGCGGCAGCGAACAGGATCATCGCATCCTCGTGCTCGTCCATGGCCGTTAGTGCCATGGCTTTACCGCTCAGCAGCGCCGGATCATCCGCGTCGCGCACGAGCAGCCGGTCGAACGCTTCGGCCGCTTCGGCATATCGGCCCTGTTGAAGGAGGGTCGCAGCAGCTTTGCGCTGCAAGTCCGGATCGCGGCGGGCGGCCTGCAAGAGTTGATCCAGCCACGCGCTCACCGTGTCCGTCCACCCGCCGGCGAGTTCGTTCGCGGTTTCACCCGAACCGGACACCGGCTCTCGCTCGGGTGCGGGGAACAGCCGCAAATCAGCCGGGTCGCCTCGCTTCACGGGTTGCGGAGCGGCCGTCGACACCGCTTGCGCATGCGAACGTTCGGCCGGCAGCGATACATGGTCCAGATACCGCCACACGACCATCATCAGGCCGAGCGGCAAACCGATGCCCAGAAAAACCAGTCCGTGAGACTTCATCCGGGCAACTGTTCTAGATTACTCAGAACGCGAACGCAAGTCGGTAACGTGTGGAGAGAATGGGGCGGCGCATGAGCTGATCTTCAACCGCAAACGCGGCGACGGATCCACGGCCCGCGCGCAAGCCGCGGCAAGCGGCTCAGACGCCCGCTCCGATCAGCCGGTTCTGCACGAGCGTGCGGGCCAGCGACAGCATGGCATGCGGGCTGATGGGCTTGGTGAGCACGCGTTTGACGTTCGACAGGTGGCTTGTGGACGGCGTGCCGAAGCCGCGAGCAGTCAACAGCACGACGGGCGTGTCGCACGTGACGCGGTCGTTGTGCAGCTTCGTACACAGCTCCAATCCACCGAGTTGGGCCAGACGGTAGTCTGCTACGATCAGGTCGGGGCGAATGGAACGCGCCGTTCGATAAGCCTCGTAGCCGTTCCCCACGCAAACCACGGCCCACCCGGCGTCCTTGAGCGTGTTCGTCAGCCGGCTGGCCAGATGCGTCTCATCGATGGCAAGCAGAACGGTAGACATGTGGAGGTTATCGGTGCTGAATCGGGGCGGCTGAAGTTAGCGGACGACTCGGCAGTGCAAAAAAGTGAGAGACCCGTCAGGCCCCCCCCCGAGGCGGCCTGAGCGGGGCTCTCGAATTCGTGCGGCTTTGTCGGGCGTTTGTCGGTGGCGTCCCTCGCCCGCGGGGCTTCCCTTGCGGCTCAGTACTCGATGAACGCGGCGTCGTGATTCGCACGGAACAGACCGCTGACCGGGTCGTAGTACCAATCGCTCGTGCCCACAGGCCCATCGCTCACTCGGTTCTCGCCCGTGTAGGGATTGATCGGGAGCGACTCCAGGTAGGGGCCGAAAGTCTGCTCGTGTTGGCCATTCACACGCGTCTGACCATCCTGCGTGGTGCGCTGGGTCATCTGCTCGACGAACGTCTCGATCTCGGGGAGCCGGTCGCCGTGTTGGGCACGATAGAGGCGAATCTGGGCCCGGACGTCCAGCAGGTGCGTCTTCAATACCTCCAGACGCGTGTCCTGCTCGGCACGGCTGAACTGGGGCGTGATGATCGCAGCCAGCAGGGCGAGCACGATTACGACGATGAGCACTTCTATCAGCGTCAGCCCGCGCGCTCGAACCATGGGACGTCTCCGGTCCGGCGAGGCACTCAGACGGCGAGCCGCGGCGAAACCGCTTGGCCGCGAGTCTCGACGTCGTGCTGCCTGCCTCGACCGTATCGACCAGACCGCCGGACGACTTGACGATCCAGCGTCTCGATGTCCACACCGGACACCGCCCCGCGGTGGGGCAATAACATACACGCCGATAATCGAGCGGTTCTTCGGACGGTTTTCGCCGGTCGCCCGGTCGGTCCTGGCTCGTTTAACCTCGCCCGTTTTCGGCGTATCATGCTCGCATGACCAGGTCGGCTTGGGCCGGATTGATCGTGGTTTTCGCGGTGGCCGCGGTCCTGCGCGTGGGCTGGGTGGCGGTCCGTCACGGGCATGAACCGGCGGCGCTGAGTTTTCCCGACGAGTACGCGTATCAACTGGCCGGCCGATCGTTGGCGGCCGGAGAGGGGCTTATCGACGAGTTCGGCTACCGGGCGACGTACATGCCGGGCTATCCGGCGTTCATCGCGATTTTCGAGCGGTTCGGGCTGCCCATGTCCGCGCTGCGGATCACGCAAGCGCTGCTGGCCGCGTTGGTCGCGCCGGCGACATTCCTCCTCGCCCGCCAGTGGGTTGCGTTGTGTAGCCGGAAGTTAGAAGCGCGACCCTCAACGGGCGACCGGTCTGAACCGGCGCATACCGGCGAGAATCCGCAAGCTCGCATCGACCTGATCGCATTCCTCGCCGGCCTGGCTGCCGCGTTCGATCCGTTCCTGGTGTTCTTCTCCGGGCTGTTGCTGACCGAGGCCCTGTTCGCGGTTGCGCTCGTCGCCGTGTGGTGGCTGACGCTGTGCCTCTGCGATCGCGAGCGATCCATGCCGGTGCCATTGTGCATCGCCGCGGGTGTGGCGCTCCTGGCGTGTGTCATGCTTCGACCCTCGTCCACCATCCTGATCCCGCTGGTGCCGGCGGTGATCCTGCCGTGCCGATGGTGGCGTCCGCGGGCGTTCGTGTCGGCGGCCATTGTGGTGGCGGTCGTGTACGCCGGTCTGTTGCCCTGGGCACTGCGCAACGCGCGTCTGTTGGGCGAGTGGCGGTGGACCACGACTCGTGGGGGTATTTCCCTCTACGACGGGCTCCAGCCCGGGGCGGACGGAGCCAGTGATCTGGCGCATACCAAGCAAGATCCGAAAGCCGCCGGCATGAGCGAATTGGAGTGGGACGCCTACTGGCGCAGCCAGGCCGTCGAAGCCGCCCGGCAGGACCCCGCTCGTGTCTTGTCCCTGGCTGCTGCCAAGCTTCTGCGCACGTGGAACATCGTTCCCAACGAGCCCGGGCATCGCCGTGGGCTCAGCGCTGTCGTCAGCGCTATCTGGATGAGCATCGTGCTCGTGACTGCCGTCATCGGCTTGTGGCAGGCTCGTCGGCACATCGGCTGGGTGCTCGTGCTGCTGGCTCCCGTCCTGGCGTTCACCGCGCTACACATGATCTTCGTCGGCAGCGTCCGCTATCGCATCCCGCTCATGCCCATGCTGTTCGTGCTGTCGGCGGCCGGAATCGCCGGCCTCATCCATCGCTGTCGTTCGGTACCGACGCCGGCGTCCGCAGTGCCGCCTGCTACTACCGGCTCGCTCGCTGGTGATGCTTCGGAGGACCGACCTGCGTGAGAGTGCCTCGCCTGAGATGGTGGACCGGTCACCCGCAGGGCCGCCGCCCGGTGTCACGTATGCGACAGGCGATCGGCCTGGCGATGCTCCTCTGTGTGGCGGCGGGTTGGGCCGGGTATCGGTACATCACCGACGAGACCCGGCTTCGCGCCTTCGCCGAGCGGTGGCTGGCCGACTTCAGCGGGGGCGAGGTACACATCGACCACGTTGAACTGGCTCCGTTCAGCGGCCTGCATCTAGTCGGCGTCACCATCGCCGTGCGCGAGTCTACAGGCTTCTACCCCGCTGAGTCCTCGCTGGACGACCGCACACTTTTCACCGCCGGGACGCTCTTCCTGCGCTTGCGGCCGTTCAGCCTGGCTACCGGCGATTTGGTCGTGCCGGAGATCATCGCCGTGAATCCGCGGCTCACGCTCGTGCGGCGTGCCGAAGACGGCGAGGGCAACTGGACGGCCATGCTGGCGCGACGCAAGCCGACCAAGCCAGGAAAGGGCCCGCCGCGACTGCCCGAGATTCGGCTGCGGAACATGGAAGTGCGGCAGTATCGCATCAACGAGCGGGGCGGTACGGACGGCGTCGTGCAAACGTTCTACGCCGGCGCCAAGCCCGACCCGCGGCAGCCCGAACAATACGATCTGCACATCACCAAGTTGATCGCCAGCGAGGACGGCTCGCAGTGGTCCGGTGAGGCGGGCTCGCTGAAGATCGACATGCAGACCGGAGCCCTGAGCGGCTCGCTGCTGCCCGCGCTGTCGCTCGAGGAGCTGCGCTTTGCCGCACCGCGCGAGATCAATCGTTGGCTCGATACGCTCGAGCTCACCGGCACGGTCCGTGCGGAAACCTTGCGATTCGATCCCCGCAAAGGGGCCCAGGCCCGGCTGCGACTGGACCAGGCGAGTCTGTCCGTGCCCATTGACGAGGTGGAGGCGGCCAACCCGGCCATCGGGCGATACATTCGGTTTTCGAACGTTGCCGGGACCATCGTGTTCGACGAACGGCAAGCCGAGATCGAGCTGGAAGGTTTGTTCCGCGACAGTTCCATTCGACTTGCCGGCCGACTGTCCTTATCGGCCGACGCGGCCGGCTTAGACGGCATCGGCCTGGATGTGCAATTGACCGCTACCGGTGTTCCGTTGCCTCGCTGTGACGAGGACACCAGCGAACCCGAGAAACGCTTCGTGCGGCGATGGCACCGCTTGGCCGCCTTCGTCGAGGATTTCGACGGCCGCGGCAACGTCGATCTGAGTGTCCGGCTGCGCAAGGAGCCGGGGCCGGACAAAGGCATCGAATTCCTGGGCGGCAAGCTGATCCCGCGAGGGGTTTCGGCCGCGTTCAAGGAGTTTCCTTATCGGCTCGACGACATGTCGGGCGATGTCCATTTCCTGCGCGACGGCACGGTCGAATTGGAGCGGTTGACAGGGACGCACGGCCGGGGCCGCGTGGTCATCAGCGGCGTGCTCGGCGGCTACACCTCGCATGACAGCGTGAGGCTCGACATCCAGGGGCGCAACATCAGTCTGGATGCCGATTTGCTGGACCGGCTGACCGAGGAGGATCGGGCGTTGTGCCGCCGGTTTCTCGAGTGGGCCGAATTGGATCTCGAGATTCATCTCGAACGACCCGCTGCCGACTGGTCCGGGCCGCCCGCTCGCTGGACCGCCGGTATCGACGCCACATTCCGCGACGGGCGATTCGTGTACGCCAATTTCCCGTACGTCCTCGATCAGTTGAGCGGCCGCGTGCGGATCGCCGGCGGGACGATGCGGCTGGAAGATTTGACCGGCCGTCACGGCGACGCCGTCGTACGTGTGTCGGGAATCGCCGATCGCGACGGCGACCGGGCGGGCTCACTCGATGTCCGATTGCATGCCGAGCGGTTGAACCTCGACGACGATCTCGCCGCGGCACTGCCGCCCGAGATACGCGAGACGTACCAGCGCTACGCTCCCGGCGGCCGGGCCGAGGTGAGCGGACGGCTCTACACGATCACGCCCGGCGAGACGCCGCGATTCGACCTGACCGCTCGATTGCAGGACGCGGCGCTCAACATCCCGATTGGCACGGCTCGCCTGGACGAGGTCCGGGGCACGCTGCGGATCGTGCCCGAGTTGCTCGAAGTGATCTCGCTCGAAGGGCGGTTGGGGCGGTCGGTGATCGAAGTGCAAGGCCAGGCCGGTCTGACCGCCGCGAGTTCGCAGATGTCGGTCCGTGTTCGCAGCGAGGCGCTCGAGCTGGACGATCGTTTGCGGGCGGCTCTGCCCGGCGCGATGCAGGCGGTGTTCGATGCTTTTTCGCCGCGCGGCCGCGTGCGGTTCGATTTGCAGTACACGTCGGCGCCATCGAGCGACGAAGCCGCCGCTGTTCAAAGAGACGAATATAAGGCACAAATCGAGCCGCTGGACTGTCAGGTGACGTTCGCGGAGTTTCCGTTGCCCCTCGACAACGTCCGCGGCAAGGTGATGTTCACGCCCGGTGAGGTCCGCATCGAGAACCTCACCGCGCGGCACGGCGACCTGCGGCTCAGCATGGCCGGATGCCTGCCGTTGGACAGCGGCCCGGTCCGTGTCCATCTCAACTCGCTGGAGGCCCGCAACCTGGTTTTCAGCGATGAACTGCGCCGGGCCATGCCCTGGCGTCTCAAGCGGCTCTGGCGTGACGTGCAGCCGACGGGCACGTGCGATCTGTACCTCCGCGATATCCGTGTGAGCGCGGGCGACGACGGGCAGTACAAGTGGAATCTCACCGGCCGCGTGGACCTCCGTCAGGCGGGCATGACGGCCGGGGCGCAGATCACCGACGTGCAGGGCAGTCTCGAAGGCGTGGTCGGTTTCGACGAGCAACTCTACGCCGGTACGCACCTGAAGCTGAACCAAGCCCGCGTGGACGGACGGCTGGTCACGGACGCCTCCGCCCGCATCGAACGGCTGCTGGGAAGCTCGGTCATCAAGATCGCCGACGTGACGGGCACGCTGTACGGCGGCACGCTGCTGGGCGAACTCGAAGTGGACTACGCCGTCCAGCCGCCGCTGTTTGGCCTGAATCTGACGGCTCGCAGCGTGTCGCTCGAGGACTTCCTGAACGACGGGACGGATGCCTCCGGCAAGCCCGTGCGACTCAAGGGAACCATGGAAGGCAAGCTCGCCCTCAGCGGACAGTTCGGACGTCCCGAGATGCGCAAAGGCAGTGGAAGCGTGGTCATCCATGAGGCCCAGATGGCCAAGCTGCCCATGATCCTGGGCATCATGCAGGTTGTGCACATGTCCCTGGACGACGACAACGCGTTTCACGATGCCCTCGGCGACTTTATCGTCGACGGCGATGACATCATCCTCGAACGCATTGATCTGCGCGGCAAGGCCATCTCGATGGTCGGAGCGGGGCGGGTGCAGGCGTCGGATCTGGCCACGCACCTGATTCTGCTGGTGGGCAGCCCGCTCAACCTGCCGCGGATGGGTGTACTCTCGGAACTGGTCGAGGGCGTGGCTCGCGAGGTGATGGAAGTGCACGTTGAAGGCACGTTGCACACGCCCTTGTTGCGAGCGGACATCGTTCGCAGCGTGCGCAAGACTGTCGAAGCGATGACGTCGCTGCGGGCTGAACACAACCCTTCCCGGGCGACCGAACGTGTCGCACGCCCAGGGAAAAACTCTCTCCGTTCGCGGTGAGGCTGCCCGTGTCGCCTCGTTGCGAATCAGTGTCGTGCAATAGGCGCCCTACGGTGATTACGACTTGGCGATGCGCCCGATGATCGGGTTGCACAACCGCTCCCAGTCGGCCCGGCGAGTCTTGATCGCTTCGGTATGCGTGCCGGCCTGCATGATGAGATAGTCGTCGTCACGCAGCCCCGTGTCCATGATGGTTCGCATGCCGAACATGCTGCCCACCGGCGGCTCGGCTCCGAGCTCGCAATCCGGGAACAACTCGGCCATTTCCGCCTCGGTGGCTAGCCGGACCTCCGGGTCGCCCAGGATCTCGCTTACCCGTTCGAGGTCGAGCTGCTTGGGGGCGGGCAGAACGCAGATGGCAAACCCGCTCTGGCCGCGGACCACCACCGGCTTGGCCACCATGTAGCCCGACACGTGTTCGACGTCGGCCAGCCGCTGCGCGGTGTACGCCGGCACGTGCGTGTGTTTCTCGAACTCGATCTGCTGTTCCTCGAGAAGTGCTTCGAGTTTCATGACCCGAACTCCTGCCTCGACGGCAATCCTCGGGGCCGTCGATCCCCGGCCAGGACGCCTCCGCTGACGTCCTCCGATTCAAGCTTACCTCAGCCCGTGGGCCGCGCACGCCGTGCAGCGCCCAAATGCCGTTCGGGGAATTGCCGAATCGATTGAGGTGGACGGAAAACCGTACCCGGTGCTCAGGTGTCGCCCGGACGCGGTGTGCACCGGTTTGTGCTGCCTTGTAGCGGGCGTCCGGCGGGAACGGTTCGGATATAATGGCGGGACTCGGCGTCGGCCTCGGGCCGAGCCCGAGCGTATGACGGGCATGAGCATGCGGAACTACGAAGTCATCGTGATCGGCGGCGGACACGCGGGGGCCGAGGCGGCCTGGGCGGCGGCTCGCTCAGGCTGTGCGACCGCCCTGGTGACCATGGACGCCCGGGCCATCGGCCGGATGTCGTGCAACCCGGCCATCGGCGGGCTCGGCAAGGGCCAGATGGTACGCGAGATCGACGCGTTGGGCGGCCTGATGGGCCTGGCGTCGGACCGGGCGGGGATCCAGTTCCGCATGCTGAACCGCAGCAAGGGGCCGGCCGTCTGGGCGCCGCGAGCCCAGGCCGATCGGGACCTGTACGCGGCGGCCGTCCAGGATCTGCTCCGCGGCACGCCCGGTCTGGACATCCTCGAGGGCATCGTCGATCGGCTGCTGGTCGAAGAAACGCAGCCCGGCGGGGCTGCGACCGGAGCCGACGCGGTGACCACCGGCGCGACTTTGCGGATTACGGGCGTCGTGCTCCAGGACGGGCGGGAACTGCGGGCGCGGTCAGTGGTGCTGACCACGGGCACGTTCCTGCGGGGCCTGCTGCACTGCGGGCCGCAGCAGACGCCGGGTGGGCGAATCGGCGAGCCGGCGGCGGTGACGCTGAGCGACGAGCTGCGCCGACTGGGCTTTACGTTGGGCCGGCTCAAGACGGGAACACCGCCGCGCGTGCACCGCGACTCCATCGACTATCGCCAATGCGCGGCTCAGCCCGGCGACGACCCGCCCGTGCCGTTCTCGTTCCTCACCGAGGCCATCTGCCAGCCTCAGGTGTGCTGCTGGATCACGCACACGAACGAGCGGACGCATCAACTCATCCGCGAGAACATCCATCGCGCCCCGATGTACTCCGGCCAGATCCAGTCGCGCGGTCCGCGCTACTGCCCGAGCATCGAGGACAAGATCATGCGGTTCGCCGACAAGGCCTCGCACCAGGTCTTCCTCGAGCCGGAAGGCTACGACAACGAGTGGATCTACTGCAACGGCATCTCCACATCGTTGCCGCGCGACGTGCAGGAGCCGCTGGTGCGGTCGATCGCCGGCCTGGAGAACGCCCGCATCGTCCAATGGGGCTACGCGGTCGAGTACGACTGGGTGCCCACGGATCAGACGCGGGTCACGCTGGAGACCAAGCGCGTCGAGGGGTTGTTTTTGGCGGGCCAAATAAACGGCACGAGCGGATACGAGGAGGCGGCGGGGCAGGGGCTCATCGCCGGGATCAACGCCGTGGCCCGCGTGCGGGGGACGGAGCCGCTGGTGCTCGGTCGTGACCAGGCGTACATCGGCGTCATGCTCGACGATCTGGTGACCCGGCCGCCGGATGAGCCGTACCGCATGTTCACGTCGCGGGCGGAGTATCGGCTCATGCTCCGCAGTGACAACGCGGATGCGCGGCTCACGCCCATCGGGCGGCGGTTCGGGCTGGTGGACGATCGGCGGTGGGAGGTGTTCGAACGCAAGCAGGCGGCCATCGAACGGCTGTCGGCGGCGCTGGCCGAACTGCGACACGACGGCAAGCCGCTGGCCGAGTGGCTTCGCCGGCCCGAGATTCGTCTCGCCGACGTGGTCGCGGCGGCCGGCGGCGACGGTGCCGGCGGGCCGCTCGATCTGTCCGGCGTGGCTGCCGACGTGCTCGAGGCCGTGGAGATTCGCCACAAGTATGCCGGCTACCTCGAGCGGGAACGCCGCCTGATCGAACGGCACCGCGAGCTCGAGTCGCGACTCATCCCCGAGGGGTTCGACTTCCACGCCGTCCACTCGCTGCGCACCGAGGCCCGCGAGCGGTTCACGCGCTTTCGCCCGCGGTCCATCGGCCAGGCCGCCCGGATCAGCGGCATCAGCCCCGCGGACATCGCCACGCTGGCGTTGTAT
>JAKPHF010000033.1 GCA_029550525.1 Planctomycetota bacterium | reverse complement strand
ATGCCCGACCTCTGAGCTTGTTGCGAAGCTTCTCCGACGACGCGTCGAAGCGGGAGCAGGCGTACTATCAGCTTCGACGGCTGCTGATTCTGCAGCAGATCCCGGAGGGCACCCGGCTGCGCGAGGCGGAATGGACAGCTCGTTTCAATGTCAATCGTTCGGCCCTGCGGGAAGCCCTGGCCCGGCTCGAGGCGGAAGGCCTCGTGGTCATGGGGTCCAAGACGGGCTATTTCGTGCCCCGGCTGACGCTGAACGACATCCGCGAAATCTTGACCGTCCGCGTGATGCTGGAAAGCGGGGCCATCGAGCTGGTGTGCGAAAACGGGCTGAACACTCCCCGTCACCTCAAGCGGATGCGTCAGGCTTGCGATCAACTCGAGCGGTTGGTCCTCGACGAATACCTGCTGGGTGCCGTCGAGGCCGACTGGCGCTTCCACGAATCGCTCATCCTCGCCTCGGAGAACCGCCGGCTGACCATCGCCTACCGGCATTCCCCCATGCTCATCATCCACCCCGAGGTACTGGCCGGCAAGCAGTGGGAACAGACCATGCAGCGCACGGTCCAGGAGCATCGCACCATCCTCGACCGGATCCTCGAGGGCGACGCCGAGGGAGCCAAGGCCGCGCTGCGCAGCCACATCACCGACCATTCGCTCAACGTCAAGAGCCAGGCCCAGGCCGTCTGATTGTGTGGCCACCGCACGACCGGAAGGGAGTATCCTCTCGTATGAGGCGCTGCGCCCTACTTCTGGCATTTATCGCCGTCGCGGCCCCCTGTGCGATGGCGGTTCCCGCGGCACACGAGGGTTCCCGCGCAGCCGCAACGCAGCCGAACGCGCCGGCACCCCTACAGGTCGGCCGGTCGCGTCAGGTGTTCGTCGATCGCACGTTCCTGGCCGCCGCTTCGGGCGTCGAGCTTCGCGTCCACCCGCCCCGCAAGACGGGCGAGGCCACGATCCGCCCCGAACACGCGTGGGAGAAGGGCATCGGGCCTTACAGTTGCGTTCTCGAGATCGACGGCAGGTACCACATGTGGTACCACGCCATGAGCGCGGAGAATTGGAACGCCGACGCACTGGTGGGAGCCATCTGCTACGCCCGCTCGACCGACGGGATCCACTGGGAGAAGCCCTGGCTGGGGATCACAGAGTACCAGGGCAGCCGCGACAATAACATCGTGCTGGGCTTCGGAGCCGGCGGCGTGAATATCTGGCAAGAAGGCATGATGGTCTTCGTGGACCCCACCGCCCCTGCCGACGAGCGGTTCCGGTTGGTCATGAACCTCAAGCACGTCGCCCCGGGCGTTCACGTGTTCTCGTCGCCCGACGGGCTGCACTGGCGACTCACGCATCGGTCGCTGATCACGGCCCGGCCCCAGGCCAAGGGCCATCATTTGGACACGCAGAACGTCCTGTTCTGGGATGCGGCGCGCGGCCGATACGTGGCCTACGTTCGCTACAATTCGAACCTGCCCGGCTCACAAGGTCGATCCATCGCCCGAACCGAATCGCCTTGGCTGGGCGGCTTTCCGGTTGTGCAGGACATGCAGGTCGTGCTGGGACCGGATGCCCAGGACCTGATGCACGGCGAGACCAACGCGGTGGACTACTACAGCAGCGGCGCCCTCCGCTATCCCTGGGCCGCCGATGCCTACTACATGTTCCCGGTGGCGTACTATCACTACCTGCGAGGCGTGCATCGCGAGTTCGGCGACGAAGTACCCACCAATGCCGGTCCGCTGCACACACAGTTCGCCGCCAGTCGCGATGGAATCCACTGGGAACGGTTCGATCGCCGGCCGTTCGTCGATCTGGGCCTGCGGGGCGAGTTCGACTGCTATGCCGCCCGGATGATCCACGGCCTGGTTCCGGCGACCGACGGGCGTCACATGTACATGTACTACCTGGGCAGCGATTGGCTGCACGGGTGGGATCGCGACGACCGCAACAAGCGTCTGCTGACCGGTGCCGGCCTGGCGCCGCCCAACAACACCACGATCATCAGCCGTCTCGTGCTGCGCCGCGACGGCTTCGTCTCGGTCCGCGGAGCATACACGGGCGGCGAGTTCATCACGCCGCCGCTGACGTTCGAGGGCGATCGACTGGTGGTCAACGTGGACACGTCGGCCACCGGCACGCTCCGCGTCGAACTGCAGGATGCAACCGGCGCTGCCATTCCCGGGTACTCGCTGGATGAGTGCGACCTCGTGCACACGGCCAACGAAATCAACCGGGTGATCACCTGGCAGGGTCGCTCAAGCCTCGGGGATCTGTCGGGCAAGGTCATCCGCATCCGGTTCAGCATTCGCGACGCGGACTTGTACGCGTTCCAGTTCATGAGCGACTGAGCCTTCGCGGGCCGTTCGCTCCGTCGCATGCAATGGGCGGACGCAGCGCCGCCCAACAAACACAGTGGGGGTTTGTGAGATGACTGTGTATCGCAAAATCGTTCTTTCCTGGGCCATCGTCTGGTTGACGGCCGCATCCGTCCTCGCACAATGGACAGAGGTTGCACCGGGCATCGAGTACCGCTCGTTTACCATCGCCGGTCCCAACCGGGTGTTCGTCACCCGTATGGACCGCAACCATCCCGATTGCATCATTGAAAGCAGCATCGGCAGCGGCTACCTGCGCGACGGCCGCGAAACGGTCACCGGCATGGCCAACCGCTACCAGGACACTATCAATTACTGGGGCCAGGACTGGGGCAACCGCACGCACGTGGTGGCGGCCATCAACGGCGACTATTTCAACCCCAGCACCGGCATGCCCACCAGCGGGCAAATCCACTCCGGCTGGCAATGCCGGCGGTTCATGGAGTACTCGGGTGGCAGCGGGTTCGTCTGGAAGTTGAACCGCGACTGCTTCATCGGTGGCAATGTCCGCAATGGGACCGTGTTCGATCAGCAGCGCGTGTACTTCGCCAACGGCAGCTACATGGTGCCCACCCGGGTCAACGAACCTCGCCTGCCCAACTCCAGCGAGTTCGTCGTGTACACCTGCCATTACGCCGAGCACACGTACACCGATAACAACGGTGTCGAAGTACTGGTGGAGATGAGTCGGCCGCTGGTGGCACTGCCGCAGGATCCCAACTTGTCCGTCGACGGGATCGTTCGGAGCATTCGTCAGAATGCTGGCTCGACACCCATTCCCTTCGACCACGTCGTCCTGTCGGCCTCTGGATCGCAGGCGACGCAGTTGCTCAACAACGTGGCCGTCGGCGACACGATCAAGTTCCGCTGGGAGATCAAGGATTACGGCACGGAAGGCCAGGTGCCCACACCGCCCGCGGATTGGACCAAGGCGTACGCGAGCATCGGCGGGGCCGGCTACGTCCTGAAGAACGGTATCGTGCCTTCGTCCGACTGGGCCGGCAATATCGGGGCCATCGAGCGGCATCCGCGCACGGCGGTGGCCTACAACGACAACTACGTCTTCTTCGTCGTCTGCGACGGCCGTTCCACCGCGAGCATCGGCATGACGTTCACCGAGGTGGGTCAGTTCTGCCGCGATTATCTTGGTGCCACGCACGCCATCACGCAGGACGGCGGCGGTTCTTCGGCGTTGTGGGTGAACGGGCAAATCAAGAACGTGCCGTCGGACGGTCCGGAGCGGGCGGTCGCCAACGGACTGTTGATGGTGAATGTTCGAGCAAAGGAAGTGTCCACGCGATTTCAGAGCGGTCAACCGGTTCGCACCAAGGCCGTCGCCACGCCCCGGTTGGGGCCGGGCAATAACTACGGCGAATTGCCCTCCGTGCCCGCGCTGACGACCGGCACAGTGCTGAACCATCCCCTGCGCGGCGTGCGGGCGACCGGCACGATGTGGTGGAAGGTGCAGTTCGGCGATGCGACCGGCTGGGTCGATGAAACGCTACTCGAGTCTGCCGTCCGGCGCGTGCCCGATTTCGACGGCGACGGTGACGTCGATCAGGAGGATTTCGGCACGTTCCAGCGTTGCATCAGCGGCGCGACCGTGCCGCAGAGCGATCCGAGCTGTGCCGCCGCCCTGCTCGACGGCGATGACGACGTGGACGCCGCCGATTTCGCCATCTTCGAGGCGTGCTACAGCGGACCGCGCGTCGATTACATCCCCGGCTGCGAGGAGTGATCGGTAATAGCTGTCAGCTATCAGCTCTCAGCTGTCAGCTACAGCCGAACTACGTCCCGCCCCGAAGGGGCGGTGGTTGGCAGCCGTAGTCGTGAGCCTGCAGATCGACAGTCCGCCCCCTCTCTCCTCTTTTGCTGATGTTGGCAAAGCGGGCATCAGCAAGAGAGGAGCTGATGCTCATAGCTGATAGCTGACAGCTGAGAGCTACTCAAGTCTCAGGACTCAGGACTCAACAGACAACGGCGTCGTTACTCGGCGGCGGCTTTCGCACGACTGGCGAGGCACTTGAGAATGAGCTTGGGGATCTCGGCGGGCGGGGCCTGGTGCTGAACGGCGCCGATTTCGAAGGCGACCTTGGGCATGCCGTAGACTACGCAACTGTTTCGATCCTGGCCGATGGTCAGGGCACCGGCCTTGCGGAGCGCAAGCAGACCGCGGGCGCCGTCGTCGCCCATGCCGGTGAGCAGGATGCCGATTATTTGCCGGCCTACGACCCTGGTGGCTGAATCGAACAGCACGTCCACGCTGGGGCAATGCCGATTGACGGGTTCCTGCGTGCCATACTGGATGCGGATCTGTCCGGCCGAGGCTCGCAGCATCATCTGTATGCCGCCGCGAGCGAGGAACGCCCGGCCGGCGACGAGGAGATCGCCCTGGGCGGCCTCGGTGACGGTGAGGGGGCTGAACCGGTTGAGGCGGCCGGCGAAGGACTGTGTGAAGCCTTCCGGCATGTGCTGCACGATGGCGGTCGGGGGAAAGTCCGCGGGCACGTTGGACAGCATGGTCTTGATGGCCTCGGTTCCGCCGGTGGAAGCGCCGATGACGACGAGGCAGCGGTCCGGGTCAATGCCGGCCTCGCGAAACGACGTCGGCCGCGCCGAACTCGACAGGCCGCCCCTCGGAACGGTGGGCATGGATACGGCAGCGGCTCGGACTTTCTCGACGAGATCTTCAGCGAGGGCACGCCAGGCCAGACTGCCGCCGCCGGTGGGCTTCGAGACGACGTCGATGGCACCCGCGGCGATGGCATCGAGGGCGGCCTGGCTGCTGGCCGGTGCGACGCTACTGCACATGATCACGGGCACCGGATAGTGAACCATGAGCTTGCGCAGGAAGGTCAGGCCGTTCATCCGCGGCATTTCGATGTCGAGGATGATGACGTCCGGCCGGTGCTGGATGATCAGATCGCGAGCTTCGAAAGGATCGTTGGCCCCGCCGACCACACAGATGTCCTGGGCAGCGGACAGTACCCGGGTGAGGATGGACCGGACCAATGCCGAGTCATCCACGATGAGTACCTTGATGGGGCCGCTACGTCTCATGGTGCTACTGATCCGCGATCCCGGCGGACCGCGCCGACTTCACGGGCGGCGGGCGGCGAACGTCCGCGGCGCTCGTCCGTCGATCAGACTTTCCTGTAGATGGTCGGTTCCACATACTTGAGCTCATGACGTACGCCGTTGAGGCTCTCGGAGTGGCCGATCATCAGATATCCGCCCGGGTGCAGATGCCGGACAATTCGCCCCACCAGCGCTTCCTGCGTCGGCCGGTCGAAATAAATCATCACGTTCCGGCAGAACACGACGTCGAAGCCGTGCCGGAACGGGAACGTAGGCGTCATCAGATTGAACTGGCTGAACGTGATCAGCTCGCGGATCTCCGGCGCCAGTTCGAGGTACAACCGGTCGTCGCGGTAGACCTGGCGGAAGTACCGGCTGCGGTAATCCGGGGGAACGCTGCCCACCTTGTGCACCTCGTACAAGCCGAGCTTGGCCCGGTTGAGCACTTTGGTGGAAATGTCGGTGGCGAGAATCTTCGCCGACAAATTGGTGTTCCGCAGCACATCGTGCACGACCATGGCGATGGAATGAGGTTCCTCGCCGCTGGAGCACGCCGCGCTCCAGATCCGCAGCGTCGTGCTGTTTCCGCGCGAGCCGGGTGACGCCGCCCATTGCCGCACGAGGCGGTGCAGGAAGTCGAAGTGGCGTTTCTCGCGAAACAGATGGGTGGTATTGGTGGCGATGGCGTCGAGCAGGTACTGGAGCTCTTCGCCGGTCGTATCCTTCTCCACGTGCTCGTAATAAGCGCGGAACGAGCCGAAGCGTCCCTGGCGGACCCGCTTGCCGAGGCGAGCCCGGACGAGCTGCTGCTTGGAATCGCCGAGATTAATGCCGCTCTTGGCGTAGACGAGCCGGCGAAACAGTTCGTACTCTTCCTGGGTGAGCTCCTTGGCCTCCGTGACCGCCCACGGCATCTCGATCATGTCGTTGGTCCCCCGCCTCTGTCCGATTCATGCGCCTCACTTCGGCTCGTAGATCAGTTGCACCACGTGGTGATCGACCGACAGGGTGGACGAAGTTTTCCCGCCGTCGTCCGCCAGGTCGGGGGTTTCCGGCAGTTCGACGGTATGCGGGATGGACAGGTTGTAGACGTCGTCGGAGCCATGCATCGAGGTCACGAACTGACCGCAGACGATATTCATGAACTCGCGGACGGCGTCCTCGCTCTGGCGAGCGGCGGCTTCATCGTCGGGATCGATGCCCAGTAGGTTGGCCGCGAGCAATTCACAGAAACTGCGCGTGCAGCGGAAACGCAACGTGCCGCTGACCGGTCCGTGATAGCTGATACTGGTTTCGAGCCAAACTTCGCCGAGGGCGGGCTCGGTCTCCTCGTCGTCGGTGAAGAGGAAAGCCAGGTTGGCCAGAACCTCAGAAAAGATCGCCGTCAGTGTCCGCGTCGTAGTCAACTCCATCGTCTCTGACTCCCAAAAGAGGTTTCAACACGTCCCGGAGCTGCTCGGGCTGGAACGGTTTGCGGACATAGCCGAATGCCCCGAACTCTTCCATCTGCTCAATGCGTTCGCGGCTGCCTTCGGTGGAGGCGATCACGATGGGGATGCCTTTCAGCCGGCTGTTGCCCTTCATGCGGGTCAGCAGTTGGATTCCGTTCATGGTGGGCATGTTGATGTCCAGCAGGATGACGGCCACGGGATGCTCGGCGAGTTGGGCCAGCGCCTCGATGCCGTTGGAAGCCTCGTACACCTCCCCGACGTCCAGGCCGGCCATTCGCATGGTTTTCTTGACCATCTGGCGCATGGTCATCGAGTCGTCGACAATCAACACGTCACGGGCCATGATCGCGCTCCTGAAACGGCGTGCAAGCACTCCGTTATTCTGTTCATCGGCCAGCGAGGCCGGGGTCTTTGTCTTTCTAGTTATTCACCAAGACCGGCTGAGCCATGTCTTCGGTGTAAATCGATTCCACACGCTTGAGATCCACGAGCATCTGGGCTCCGATCACCTCGAGATCGCTTTCCTTGAGGCGATAACGTTCCATCACGCGTGAGTCCGCGCGATAACACAATCCGTCGGAGCCGAGCCCGACGCCGCACAACATGCACACACAGGTGGCCAGGTAGACCGTGTCCACCACCACGTCGGGCGGGTCCAGCTCTCCGGGCGTCCGGTGATAGCGGATACAGCGGATGATGGTCTCGGGCAGTTTCCAGGCTTCGGCGAGGAGGGCTCCGATTTCCGTGCTGCTGAAGCCGAGGACCTGCTGCTCGGCCTCGATGAAGCTGGCTCCCTCTTCGTTGACTCGCCGGACGATCTCGACGAATTCGGCGGTCACGTGGGAATTGAGGACGACCTTGCCGATGTCGTGGAGCAATGCGGCCGTGAAGGTCAGGGAGGTGTTATCGGGCTTCGTGCGTTCGGCAAACAGCGTCGAGGCCAAAGCGGTGGCCACGGACTGCTTCCACAGGACGCCCGGCTCGAGCCCGTACCCTTCCTGGCCGCGGCGGAGCAAAGCACCGGTGTGGACGGCCATGAGGATCTGGAGCACCTTGACGGTGCCGAGCAGGCGCATGGCCTCCTCCAAGCTGCACACTTCCCGCGACAGGCCGAAGTACGCGGAGTTGCAGATGCGGAGCATGCGCGTGGTCAGCGCCTGATCGTACCGGATGGTCTCCACGATCTCGTTGATGGAGCTTCGAGGATCGTTGATGACGTCGATGAGGTGCAGAATCGTGCCGGGCAAGGGCTGGATCTCGCCCACGCGCGCCAGGATTTCTTCCATCCGGTTCACAGTTCGATCTCCTTGCCACGGTTTTTGACGGTGACGCGGCCGGTACCGACTTCAAGCCGCACGGTGCGGCTGATGGAGCCGCCGACATCTTCGGCGTCGATGAGGATGCCGTTTTTCCAGAAGATCTTCCGGAGGATGATGTAGTTGCGCTTGCCGATGTTGAAGGTCCCGTTGTCGTCGAGGAGCGAGGAGCCGCCGGCGACCTTCACGATGAGCCGTTTCTTGACCGCCCCCAGTTCGTACGCACTGCGGAACAGGTAGGGAATGCCGGTATCGGCGAACATGGCCGGATTGGTGCGGGCTTTCTCCGGGGAGATGGAGGACTGGGGCAGCATGTAATGCAGGAGCCCCCCGACACGAACCTCGGGATCCCAGATGGCGACCCCGATGCAGCTGCCCAGCGAGTAGGTCACGAGGTCCACTTGGGGATCCCGGGAGACCCGCATGTCGGCGATGTCAACGACGGTATCCATACAGATCGATTCCACAGGGCACGGCGGGCAGCGCCGGCGGGCGAAGTTCACGCCGGCGTGTTCGACCGCGTGCCCCGGCGGCCCAGGCGAGACGGTGCCCGATCAGGTTTGACGTCCGGGAGGACGGGGATGCGGCCCAGCCGACGAACGGCCCGGGCCGCTTCGCCGCCCCACTGAATGTCACGGTTATTCCTCGCCGAAGTGCCGCAAAGCCACCAGATCCTCGCTGGTCAAAACCTTGTCGATATCCAGCAGGATCTTGACATCGTCCTTGACCTTTCCCATGCCGAGAATGAAGCTCGTATCGACGGCCGATCCGAGTTTGGGGGGAGGCTCGATATTGGCGGACGGGATGTCGTGCACTTCCTGCACGGTGTCCACGATGATGCCCATCATCATGCCGACATCGACGACGATGATGCACGTCTGATCGTTGTACTCGGTCCGGGCGAGCCCGAACTTGGTGCGCAGATCGATGACCGGGATCACCTTGCCGCGCAGATTGATCACACCTTCGACGAAATCGGGCGTCTGAGGCACCTTGGTGATGTCCATAATCCCGATGATCTCGCGGACCTTGAGGATTTCGATCCCATACTCTTCATCATCGAGCATGAAGGTCAAATACTTGCCACCAAGATCCCGGGTGGACTCGTTGAGTTCGCCGGTGGAGGTCGGTTGTTCGAGCACTGCGGTGGTCATCGCTGTTCTCCTATTTGCATGCAACTTCCACGGGGGGTTGAGAATCGGACGCTTGACGGTCCGGACGGTCGTTCCGCCCCGGGTCGGGGCCGTGAGTCCGGGAGGATCCGCGAGCCGGTGTGCCGCGGCCTCGGTTCTTTCTGCCGGTCGATTGATTCTTGTCGTGTGCGGCGCTCAGGCCGGAGGTTTCGAGGATCAGACCGACCCGACCGTCGCCCAGGATGGCGGCGCCGGAGATGCCCTGCAGTTTTTCGAAGCGCTCGCCCAGGCTCTTGATCACGACCTGCTGCTGGCCAATGAGCTCTTCCACGACCAAGCCGATGAGTCGGCCCTCGCAGTGGGCGATGATGACCATGTTCTCGCAGGGGTTGATGCGATCGGTCAGTCCGAAGAGTTCGCCCAACTGGATGAGCGGGATGAGCTCGCCACGCAGATTGAGCACCTCGCCTCGATGCTGCACGGTGGTGATGGCCTCGGGCAGCGGGCGGAGCGACTGCTGAATGGTGATGGTGGGCAGGATGAAACGCTCGCGGCCGACGCGGATGACCATGCCGTCGATGATGGCCAGCGTGAGCGGCAGGCGAATGTTGAACGTCGTACCCTTGCCCTTTTCGGAGACGATCTCGATGCGGCCGCGCAGCTGATCGATGTTGCGCTTGACCACGTCCATGCCGACCCCGCGGCCGGAGATGTCGGTCACCTGCGTGGCCGTCGAGAAGCCGGGCGCGAAGATGAGCGAGTAGGCTTCCTGCTCGGTGAGTTCGTCGGTCGGGCTGATGATGCCTTTTTCCACGGCCTTGGCGATGAGGACGGCCGGATCCAGGCCCTTGCCGTTGTCCCGGATGGAGATCAGGATGTTGCCGCCTTCGTGGCCGGCGTGCAGGTGAACCTCTCCCGTCTCGGGCTTGCCCGCCTTGATGCGATCCTCCGGGCTCTCGATGCCGTGGTCGATCGCGTTGCGGACCATGTGGACCAGGGGATCGCCGATCTCCTGGATGACCGTCTTGTCGAGCTCGGTATCCTCACCAGAGATGGTCAGGTTAACGAATTTGCCGGCCTTGCGCGAGACGTCGCGGACCAGGCGGGCCATCTTCTGGAAGGTCGGGCCGATGGGGACCATCCGCATGGCCATGGCCAGTTCCTGCACGTCGCGGACGATCTTGGTGACCTGTGTCACATCGCGCGAGAGCTTGGGATTGGACACGATGTCGCCGCTCATGCTGACCAGCGTCTGAGCGATGACCAATTCACCGACCATGTCGATGAGGGCGTCGAGCTTCTCGGTGTCGATGCGGATGGACTGGTCGCCGGGCTTGGGTGAGGCCGATGGCGTCGCGGGTTGCGTCGCTGATGGCGCTGCGGACGGCCCGGCAGTCTTCGCCGCCGGAGCCGGCGTCTGCGGAGTAGCATTCGCTTCGGGTTTGGCCTGAGCTTGGGTCGCCGGTGGTGCTGCCGGCGTCGGCGCGCCGCCGGGAGGGTTGGCCGTTCTCGCGGTGCTCAGCGCATCGGGATCCAAGCGTCCGGCCACCACCGCCCGGAGCCGATCGATCATCTCAGCCACCGGAGGCTGAGCGATCACACCCTTGTGCGGCTCGGTGAGCCACTCGGCCACGCTGGCGATCTGAAGCTTGAGCAGATCGACGACCGACAGGACCAGGTCGATGACGCCGCTCGTCACCGCGCGCTTGCCCTTGCGCCCCTGGTCGAGCAGTGTCTCCACCTCGTGGGTCAGGCAGTTGATATCTCGAAGGTTCAGGAAGCCGGCCATGCCCTTGATGGTGTGGAACGGCCGGAACAGATCGTCGATCTTGGCGACGTCGCCCGGGCAGCGTTCGACTTCCAGCACGGCGGCTTCAATCGCTTCCACGTGCTCGTGGGCTTCCTCGACGAATCCCTTGACGAACTCGATCTCCTTGGGGTCGAGCTTCAGAGGCTCGGCGACGTAGGCTTCCCGGGTGGCCGGAGCGGATTCGGTCGACGGCGTCTCGCCGGCCGGCTCCAGCGAACCGGTGTCGGCCTCGGCTGCCGCGGCGCCGGCGGTCACCCCGTTCTCGCCGGGCGCGTTGCTCTCGTCTGAGAAGTCCTCCATCGGGATGACGATCGCATCATCGGTGCGGCCGGATTGATCGGTCGTCAGGGAAGTCGCCGACTGTGTGGAGTCCGCCGATCCGCCGAGAGCGGTCGCGCATTCGGCCGCCAACTGCTGCATGGCCGCGCGCAACTCGGCGAACGTCTCGTTAGCGTTGGCCACTTCGCCCAGGATCAAGGCCTCCAATTGGCGGGCCAGTGTGGAGATGCGGTGGGCCACTTCTTCGGATACCGCGGCGCGATCGGTCAGGCCAATTTCGACCAAAGCCTCGCACCAGCCGTGCACCTGGGCCAGGCCGCTCAGATCCTCGGCGTCGATGCGGCCGATGGTTTCGGCCAATTTCGAGAAGAGCGATTGAACCTTGGAGGTTCGATCGGCTTGGGTCTGGCGACTCATTCATCAAACTCCATCAACCGACGAGGCCGATCCGCCGCGTCGCAAATGCCGCGAACCGGCAGGCACGCAATCCCCCCGGGAACGGGCCAGGAGCCGTCCTGCACAGCCGACATCGGGTTTTTCGGTGAAAGCGAAATCTCGATTGATCTAATTCGCCCAGGAGCATGGGCCGGGAAAGTCAGCCTGGGGTGAACGCTCCCTCCGTTGGTAACAAATACTTAGGGTAAAGCCCCTATTTGAAAAGAACGACGTTCGCTGGAGCAGTGGGGGTATTGCCGCCGGCGTGATGTTCGCGAAGAGGAACGGCGCGGGCGTGTCTGTTGGCGCACGAGCGACCGCCCATCGCTGCGAGAAGAAGCGTGTCTTCTCCGGTGTTCAGCTGGCCTGGGATGGCACCGCGGCATCATTCGAGGAGAGTCGCTGGTGGAGGCGGCGCCGGCCGGCGGCCTGAGGTGAGCCGAGCATGGCAGCGAGTCGCAGCACCGCCTGGCGCCGGTACAGCCGGGAGGTGGCCAGACCGATGCCAAGGATAGATGCGACTTGACGATAAGGCAATCCAGTTAGCTCACGAAGCACGATGACGTCGCGCAGGTGCGCCGGGAGCCGGCCGATGGCGCTGCGCAGCCGTTCCACATCGTCGCTATCTTCATCCATGCCGGGAGAGCGATCGGCCCGGTCGGCCGCACGGCGAGAACAGACCTCCCGGACGGCGGGCCAATGGCGCTGACGGCGCTGACGTACTCGCAGCATCTCGATGCCGGTGTTCATGGCAGTCCGATAAAAGTAGCCGGCCTGATTCGTGCCGATCGCCTCGGGGCCCTGCATGATGAGCCGGCAAATCGTGCTGTGATAGGCGTCGAAGGCGTCCTGTTCGGATCCGAGCATGCGCCAGAGCAGGCCGACGATGAGACGGCCCTGCTGTTGCATCAGTGACACAATCCAGTTTTGGTCGTGAGCGTGCAGGCCGCGCTCCAGGCTGTCAACGACCGATCGCAGCTCCGGGGGCAAGTGGATTGGCTTCAGCGCGACCATGCAATGCTCCTCTGGACTAACCGCGCCTCTAATCCGCTACATCACAGCGCATCGCGATAGCCGCAGCGCGGCCCAGGATCGACGTCCTCCCATATTGCGAGCAGCCGGACGTGTCTTACAGGACGTGAGGGGGAACAACCGTGAATCTGGCGCTGTTTCCGCCCGAGCCGTTACGCGCGGACGGCGGGTAGCCCAGGGAGCCTTGGAGCCTGGGGACTGGCAAGACTTCCAGTCGGCTCAACCTCGTATGGATGGAGGCGGGCGTCTCGCCCGCCTCTTGGATGGGATTGCATTTCACCCGGCGGTGCGTCCACCCGTCAGAGTGGCACCTGAACATGTTTGGCGGGCAGAAAAAGCCCGCGGACTGAACGCGGGTACGTTGGACTCGGGCAACAGGTACGATAGGCATGCCCCATCCGAGGCGGGCGAGACGCCCGCCCCCCCGACTTGCGCGAACGTTCATTTCGGCTGCGCGGCGACCAGTATGTGACGGCCGGGACCGACCTGCTTGCGGGCGCCGTCTGGAGCGCGCAGTTCGGCAGTGACGCCGTCGGGGATGTGGGCTTCGAGCCGGAATTGCCCCTCCTCGATCCTCCAACTGCTGCTGATTCGGCCGGCGGGACTGTCGAAAATGCCCTGAGCCATGGTCAGCGGGCCCGGAACCGGCGCAATCATGATGCGCTTCCAGCCGACACTGCCAGGCTGCTGGCGGATACCGGCGACATAGCCGTAGTACCATTCGATCACATGGCCGAGCATGCAGTGATTGTGCGATTGGTAGCCGTCGGTCATGGCGTCCCACGTCTCGGGCATGGCGGTCAGGCCGCGAGCGAGGATGCCACCGTAGCTGCCGAGGCCATCGCGCGAGTAGACGCGGTGCAGGACGTCGCTGCGGCCCGCCTGGGCGAGTGCGCGGATGAAATAGGCGTGGCCGACGTCGCCCGGCGTCTGCTGCCAGTCGCGCCTTTCGAGATCGGCGATCACCGCGTCGAGAACCGCCTGTCTATCCGCTTCAGGCACGAGGCCGGCGGCCAGTGAGATCGTGTGTGCGCACTGACACGAGTCTTTGTGCGCGAACGTGCGCGTGTGCGGATTGTAGAACTTGGCCAGGTAGCTTACCGCAGTCTTCTCGCGAAGCGATCGATACTTCCGCACGTCATCACTCTTGCCGAGAACTTCCGCGGCTCCGATCACCGCGTCGATGCACATCACCTGAACAGCCGTGGCGGTCAGCGCGGTAGGCGTGAACCGACTCGGGCCGGGCGGTTGGCCATGGCCGTAGTCGTACCAGTCGCCCAGGCCTTCGGGAGCGATGCCGTCCTTCGACACCGACGCGACATAGTCCACGAAGCGACGCATGCAGTCGTAGTTGTCGCGGAGGATGGCTGCGTCGCCGTACCACTGGTAGTGATGCCAGGGCACGAGCGGACCGGCCGCCCCCCACTCCACCGTCCAGTGAAACGCGCCGGGAAATCGCGTGGCCGGGTATGACGGCGCGACGGTGAGGATTCGACCCGAGGGCTCCTGGGCGTCGCGAATGTCGCGAGCGATCTTGGCCAGCCAGTCGCGGCAGTCGTAACGATAGCAAAACGAAGGCGCGAGCAGATGAGCACACTCGAGCCAGCCCAGCTTTTCGCGATGCGGGCAGTCGGTCATGACGTCGGCCATGTTGGAGCGCATGGCCCAATCGATGAGGCGATGCGTGTCGTTATAGAGTTTGCTGGAGGTGTGGAACTCGCCGACCTGAGCCAGGTCGGTGCGGGTGTGCACGAGCTCGATGCGATGAAGCACGGGCAGGTTGTCGGGGTTCGGCAGACCTGCGGGCACGGCTCCGGCGATCTCGACGGCCTGGAAACCCTGGTAGTGGAACAACCACTGATGCGTTTCGGGCCCGTCGCCCCGGAGCGTGTACCGAAAGAGAATAGGCGCCCCGCCCCACTTGGGCTTCATGAACTCGCCGTCCGCCGTGCGATACTCCGACGGCAGCGCTGTGAAGCTTTGGCCCCGCTTGCCCTCGACGGTGAAGCGCAGCACGCCCGAGGCGTTCTGGCCGAAGAACACGTGGAATACGCCCGGACCGGCAGGCTTGACGTCCGTCGCGGAGAAGACCTCCTGCTCGCGCAGCGGCGGCCAGATTCGCTTTTCAAGCTTGCCGGCTGGGGCGGACGCAGGCCGACAGGCGTGCCAGACGCTGTCATCGAAGCCGGGTCGATCCCAGCCCGGTTGTTCGAGCGTGGCGTCGTAATCCTCGCCGCCGTAGATGTGGCTGTACGTCACCGGGCCGGCGCTGAATTTCCAGCTCTCATCCGAGACGATCTGCGTGCGCGAACCGTCGGCCTGGACAATATCCGCCGAGAACCACAGCAAGAATGGCGGGCCGAAATCGGTTTCAGCGCCGCGTTTGTGATACCGGCCCTGAGGTGCCGGCGGATTGAACCAGAACGAGTTGCCGAGCATGACGCCGAAGGCGTTGCTGCCGGCCTGGAGCAAGGGCGTCACGTCGATCTCTTCGAAGTAGATTGTCTTGTCGTACTGGGACCAGGCCTGGCGGATGACAGCGTCGTCCACCCGCCGGCCGTTGACATTGAGGTGGTAGTGCCCCAGGCCGACGATGCGCACGATTGCCTTGGCGGGTGCGGCGTCGAGCGTGAACTCTTTTCGCAAGAGCGGGCACTGCGACCCGACCACGGTGATCCAGCTCGGCTCGGCGAACGTACCGGCCGCCGCGACGTTCAAGAGGCTCACAAGGCAACACAGGCGGGTGATATCGGCGGACATGGCTTGGCCCTCAGATGGCGGGACGATTATGATGCGTTCGCGAGTGAAACCACGCGACCTATCGCAAACAGGAAGCCATCACATGCGACGTTCAATGGATTTGGCCACGCTCACTTTCATTGCTTTGACACTCATAGGATGGTCGGCCGGCTGCACGAGCCTGGACGACGCGGTGCAGGGCCGTGACGGTTCGGAGCCCTGGCCGTGCATCATACAGGCCCATCGAGGAGCGGGCGACCTGGCGCCGGAGAACACGTTGCCGTCGTTTGAGCTGGCCTGGCGCATGGGCGTGGTCCCGGAAGCGGACGTCCGCACGACCCGCGACGGCGTGATCGTCGCGTTTCACGACAAGGACTTCAAGCGGTTGGTCAAGGACGCCCCGCCGGAACTGGTCGCCCGCAGCGTCGCGGACCTGACCTGGGAGGAAATGGCGCAGCTCGACGTCGGTGCTTACAAAGGCCCCGCGTTCGAAGGGCAGCGGATTCCTCGGCTCGAGGCGGTGTTTGCGGCCATGCGCGGCCGGCCGCAACGGTGGCTGTACCTGGACGTGAAGGACGTGGATCTCCAGCGGATGGCCGAGATGGCTCGGCAGTATCGCGTCGAGCGGCAGGTCATCCTGGCGTCGAGCGATGACGGGCTCATTCGCCGCTGGAAGGAGTTGCTGCCCACGTCGCGCACGCTCTTGTGGATGGGCGGCACGCAGGCCCGGCTGAACGAGCGGCTGCGCAAACTGCGGGAGACGAACTTTGCCGGCGTGACGCAGTTGCAGGTGCACGTGAACGTCGGCGACCTGAACGACCCTGAGCCGTTCGACCCGCCGGCCGAGTTCATCCGCACGCTGGCCGCCGAGTTGGAACAGCGAGGCATCCTGTTTCAGGTGCTGCCGCGCAACACGCGGGATCCGGCCGCTTACACGAAGCTCTTAGAATTGGGCGTGGACTCGTTCGCCACCGACGATCCCAAGGTGGCGTTGCAGGCCGCCAAGGCATTTCGGAATCGACGGTAAGACCGCATTAGCCAGCATCCCCGGGGGGCGGGCATCTTGCCCGCCTCTGAGCATTCTGGATGGCTAGCATCTTGCGGCTCAAGGCGAGCGGCCGCCCGCCTTCCGGACGCGGATAACAATGGACCCGAGTCAATCGCAACAACGGATCGAAGCGGCGTTGAAGCTCGCGTCGGACACGCGCGTGCTGCGGCTGGGGCGAGGTGCGGTGCGGGAGACGGGCGAAATCTTCCGCGCATGCTTCGGTTCGCGGTCGGCGGTCGTGGTCGCCGACGCCAACACGTTTGCCGCCGCCGGGCGTGATGTGCTCGATGCCCTGGTTCGCGCGGGCGTCGCAACGAACGAGCCTATTATCCTCGACGATCCCGAGTTGCACGCTGACTACCGTCACGTCGAGCATCTTCAGCAGCGGTGTGCCGCGAACGAAGCAGTGCCGGTGGCTGCCGGCTCGGGTACGATCAACGACCTGACCAAACTGGCTGCTCATCTTTGCGGCCGGGGTTACATGGCGGTAGCGACAGCCGCCTCAATGGACGGCTACACCGCCTACGGTGCGTCAATTACGCGGCACGGATGGAAGCAGACGATCTTCTGCCCCGCCCCGGTCGCCGTGATCGCCGATCTGGACGTGATCTCGGCCTCGCCGGGCGAGATGAACGCAGCTGGGTACGCCGATCTGATCGCCAAGGTGCCCGCCGGTGCGGACTGGATGATAGCCGACGCGCTGGGCGTGGAGCCGATCGATCCACAGGCCTGGTCTATGGTGCAGGACGCGTTGAAGGCGTGGGTGGCTCGGCCCGACGCCGTTCGACGCGGTGACTTTGACGCCATCGCCGGACAGATGGAAGGGCTGCTCATGACCGGCTTTGCCATGCAGTGGTGCAAGTCGAGCCGGCCGGCGTCCGGCGCCGAGCATCAGTTCAGCCATCTGTGGGACATGCAGGGCCATCGGTACGACGGGCGGACTGTGCTGCATGGCTTCAAGGTCGCCATCGGCACGCTGGCCTCGACGCGGCTATACGAGGAACTGCTTCAACGGCCGCTGGAGCTGCTGGACATCGACGGCGTGTGTCGCGCCTGGCCCGATGCCGCCGGCCTCGAGGACGCGGTCATTCGCACGCACGAGCTGGAACAGATCCGCACCGTCGCCCGGCAAGAGATGAAAGCCAAGTACGTGAGCCGGGATGAACTGGCCGCACGGCTCGGTCGGTTGCAGTCGGTCTGGCCGGAACTGCGTCGCCGGCTGCAAGCCTATCTCATCCCCGCCGACGCATTGCAGGCCATGCTACGCGAAGCGGGCGCTCCCGAGACGCCGGCGCAAATCGGGATCGACCTGGACCGCTTGCGGCGGAGCTATTACGAAGCGCAACAGATTCGCCGGCGCTTCACGGTCCTGGACCTGGCGATGCAGACCGGACTCATGGATGATTGTATCGAGCGGCTGTTCGCCCCCGACGGCGCGTGGACGCGTGCCGTGGATCGTTGACGTCTACTGCATCCTCACCACACTCGCCGCCTTGGCCTTGACCTCGTAGAACGTCGGCGGCTCGTAGGTCCAGCCGGCAGCCAATCGCCGGTCTTCCTTGCGGAGGCTTCGCAGGATGTATGCACCGGCCAGTGGCGCAGCCAGCCTCGACTTCAGGCCGAACTCGGCATACAGGTCTCGCAAAATGGCATCCATCTTGGCCACCATCGCCGGATCCTTCCGGAAGTAACGACGGGCGGCCCAGACCGCACCGGCGTAGATAACCGGCAGATCGCGAGCCTCGCGAGCGAAGCGAGCCCGCACACGAAGATCGGGATGGTTCTTGTGCTTGCGCCAACCCCGCAGCGTGGTACGGATCATGCGCACGATGCTCGGGCCGTTGACTTCGTAGTCCCGCAGGAACGCCCGCCGCAACAGTTCGGTTTCGGCGCCGGCCGGGATCGCCGGATGGCGATGCGCGAACCGGTATTGCCCGTGGGCGTCGGCGAAAGGCAGCTCCGACTCGGGCAGGAGTGTGCCGGCGGCCTTGTGCTCGGCGTACAACGGAGTCCCGGCCACCGGCGTGTACAGCATGAACTGGTGAAACTCGGTGTCGTGGCTGACCGCGTAATCGATGGCCGCGTCGATGTTGTCGAGCGTGTGCTCTTCCAGACCGATGATGGTCGAGCCGAGAACGCGGATGCCGTTGTCCTGCAGCGAGCGCACGAGCGACAGCGTGTCGGTCCCGCTCAGCTTGGCGTACTGCGAGTTCTTGCCTTCCAGGCCCATCCACACCCAGGAGATGCCCAGGCCGACCAGTTGCTCCATGGTGTACGACCGCAGCACGTTGGCCGAGCTGAACACGTACAACGACCAGGCCTTGTCGTGTTCCATCATGAGCGCCAACAGCCGCAGCGCCCGCTTGCGATGGAACAGGAAGTTCTCGTCCATGACGAAGAACGAGTTGACCTTCATGGCCTGCTCGAGCTCGCACATGACCTCGAAGAGTTCATCCCCCGTCTCGTAGAAGTGCACGCACTTGCCCTTGCCGCCGAACATGGCCGACGTGGAGCAGAAGTTGCAACCCAGCGGGCAGCCCACCGAGGGGATCAGTGCCGCGGCGACCTCGCCGGGCTTGTCGCTGACTTTCACGCCCATGCTGCGGGTCCCGAAGCCGGACAGGATCTTCGGGTGCCGAATAGGCTTCGTGTCGTCCTCGCCCAGATAACGTTGCATCCAGCGGACGCCCTCGCCTCGCACGATGTGGTCGACGCTGACGCGCTCGTGCAGATCGCCGAGGTTGGCCACGTGCCCGCCGATGACGATCTGGGCCTCGGGCAGATGCTCGCGGACGAGTTCGCACATCTTGGCGATCTTGCCAATATTCGGCACGATGCCGCTGACGCCCACCACGTCGTAATGACGGGTGGTGATCTCCTCGATGAAGCGATCGAGCGTGGGGAAGTCCAGCAGGGCACAGTGGGCTTCGATGTTCTCCTGGATCAGCGCCAGTCCCCACGAGCGGTGAAACATTCGCAGTGAAAACGCCTTCTGCTCGCGGGTGACTTGATTTTGGTACAACTCCATGGGGTTGATGAGCCGACTACCGTACTCATCATCGCGGGCGTAGGGGCCGAACACGCTGGTCAGAAGCACGCGAGCGTTGGTTCCTTTGGGGTGAACGGGCTGGGAGCACGAGGACGCGGCGATACCGGCCGGACGGGAGGCAAAAGTTGTCATCAGAACGATCTTTCTTGGCAAGGCGCCAGCAGCGGCGGCGCGGGTCAATCCGCGCCAGTCGAGGTCCGCCCGATTCAGAGGAAGGCTTGTCGCGTCCCAACGCTTGCGGGCAAAAACCAACATCCCCCCTTTGACCGCATCGGGGAGCAGACAGGCATTGTACCAGATCTACTCGCCGTTGTCGCCTAGGATCACGGCTTCGAGTGCGGCAAGGTCGCGGACCTCGATGGTGCGGCCGGAAACCGCAATCAGTCCGCTGGACTCCAGGTCGGCCTGGGCCCGGGAGAAAGTCTCTGGAGCCATTCCGAGTTGTGAAGCAATCTCTTTCTTAGGTGCAGCCAGTTGGACACGCCGGCCGTCGGCCCCTGCGGGTCGACGTCGCAGTTCTCGCAGGACATAGCTGGCCAGCTTGGCCCGGGCGTTTAGGAAGGTCTCGTTTTCGAGCTGGTCGAGCAACCGGTGCATCCACATGCTCAGCGATTCGAACATGCGAACCGATGATTCCGGGTCTTCCCGCAACATGCGCAGGAACGGTTCGCGCGGCACGAGGATGAGCCGCGAATCCTCCATGGCCGAGGCGAACGCGGGATAGCCGCCGGCGTGAAACAAGGCGGCTTCGGCGAACGAGTGCGGCGGACGCACGATATGAAGCGTGCGTTCGCGGCCGTCGGGGGCAATTTTGTATACCCGCACGAGTCCTTTGGTCACCACGAAGAAGCCTTCGCACGGGCTGCCTTCGGCGACGATGGTCTCTTCTTTTCGACGCACGATCGGCCGGCAACTCGTTGCGAGACGTTTCAACGAGCTCGCGTCGATGAGATCGAACAGAGGACAGCGAGCCAGTTCTTGTGCCAAGTCAACCATAGTGAGACATTATAAACCGCCGCCCCGGCACGGTGGAGAATCGGCGTTCTCGGGGGACGGGCGTCCCGCCCGCCGCATGGTGGCGCAGGCATCCTGCCTGCACTGCCGACGGCTCTATTGACCGTTGTTCCTGCGGAGCGAAGAGTACTACATGCGGGCACCGGACCGCTGGCCGATCTACTTGGTTGGCAAGGGCACGATCTGCGAGGGCGGTGAGATTTCGCGGCCGGGGCCTTCGATGTACTTGATGATGTGGCCGTTCTGCGTGAAGTACCGGAACTCCTCCTCGCGGCGAGCGATCAGTTGCTCCACACGAGGACCGGGCTTGCGACCTTCGGGCGTGATAATCACGTCTTGCTCCGTGAAATCGCCCACGAACACAAAGCTCTTGACCGGCTCGTGATAGTAGTAGGCCGGAAATCCCTCTTCCCGCAGCATGCTCACGTACTGCTCAGCCACTTCCTTGCGTTGCTGGAAGTTCTCGGTGTTGTAGAACACGGCGATCAGCAACGAGTGAGTCCCCTTGGCGTTGGTCGCCTCCCACTCCGGATGCTCGCTGCGGGCGCCGGGAGACTCGATCAGTTCGGGCTGAGCGGCTAGAAACGGCGTCGACACACCATCGGTCAGACTGCGAATCAGCGCGATGTCGCGTTGGTACTCGGGCGGGAAGGCGAGGTCGTCGCTGCCGGGCCGAGCCGGCACTCGCCGGTATTCGCCATAGTACACGGCACTTTCAATGGGGCCGGTGACCACGCGAACCGCCTGGGGATTGAGTTGCTTCACCTGGCGCAGCATGGTACCCAGCGTCTCGGCGGCCTGAGCGTGACCGGGCGCACTGAGTCGCCGGCAACAAATGGTCCAGCGCTCACCTTGGTTCGCCGGCGAGAACAGGCTGGGGCCGCCGCCGGTCTGACCCGTCCCTTCGCACCCGGCGGAGATGAGCCAGACCGCCAGACCCGCGACGACGGGAACACCGATCAAGATCTGATGGACTCGCTTCATGTGACTGCGCCCCAAGAGCCGCCGGCTTTGACCTGCGCGGAGTCTACACTCAAAGCCGGCCGGATATTCTACTCCTTTCGAGGCGAACGGGACGCCCGCCCCTCTCAGCGCCGCGGCTTGCGAGCGAGCGCCGCCTCCTGAATGCCGATGATCCGGCGGATGGCTCGACGGGCGGCCTGCAGCATGCGGTCGAGATCGTCGGGCGAAAACGTGCCGCCCTCGGCCGAGCCCTGAACTTCGACATACTGGCCGCTGCGCGTCATGGCCACGTTGAAGTCCACCTCGGCTCGCACATCTTCAGAGTAATCGAGATCGACGAGGATACGGCCATCCACCTTGCCCACGCTGACCGCCGCCACCGGCTCGGCGATCGGCGACGACGTCAGCTTGCCCTCGGCCATCAGCCGGTCCACCGCGTCGCACAGGGCCACATATGCCCCGTTGATCGCGGCGGTTCGGGTTCCGCCGTCGGCCTGCAGAACGTCGCAGTCCAGCCAGATGGTGCGTTCGCCCAGCAGCTTGAAATCCACCACCGAGCGCAGCACCCGCCCGATGAGCCGCTGAATCTCGGTGGCCCGACCGTCCGCGCCGCTCCGGCTGCGGCGGCGTCGCGTGCCCGTCGACGCGGGCAACATGTCGTATTCCGCCGTCACCCAACCCGTGCCCTGGTCCTTCTTCCACTCGGGCACCACCTCTTCGGTCGTGGCCGTGCACAGCACGACCGTGTCGCCCGCGCGGATCAACACCGAACCCGGCGCGGACCGTGTATACCCGCGAACGATCTCCATGGGGCGAAGTTCGGCAGGGCGCCGGCCGTCTTTGCGTCGAATGGCCATAGGTCCTCCGAAACGATGAGTCAGATGCACGAAGCGAAGCGATCACGGGCACTGCGTCCCGCATCGCCGGGACACATGTGCCTCATATTCGCCTCTCACCTCCCACGTCTCACTTCTTTCGGCTGAGCAGCACTTCCAACAGGGCCCGCTGAGAATGCAGCCGGTTCTCGGCCTGCTCAAAGATGACCGATTGCGGACCGTCGATGACTTCGTCGGTGATTTCGCTCCCGCGGTGGGCGGGCAGGCAGTGCATGGCCACCGCCGTCGGCTTGGCCCGCCGCATGAGCTCGGCGTTCACCTGGAAAGCGGCGAAGGCCTTTTCACGCTCAGCCTGCTCGGCTTCCTGGCCCATGCTCGTCCACACGTCCGTGTAGACCACGTCGGCGCCGGCGGCGGCTTCGGCCGGATCGTGGCAGGTCAGGATTTCGATCCCCGACTGAGCCGACGCACCGCGAGCATGCTGGACCACGCCCGGATCGAGCTGATATCCCTCGGGCGAGGCGATGGCGAACGACATGCCCGACTTGACGCATGCGTTCAGGAGCGATCGGGCGACGTTGTTCGCGTCGCCGATGAAGGCCATCCGCAACCCCGCAAGCCGGCCGAAGTGTTCCTTAATAGTCATGAGGTCGGCGACGGCCTGGCACGGGTGGGCCCAGTCGCTCAATCCGTTGATCACCGGCACGGTGGCGTTGGCGGCCAGCTCGACCACCGACTGATGCGCGTACACGCGGGCCATGATCACGTCAGCCATGGAGGAAATGACTCGGGCCACGTCGCGAGGCGACTCGCGCCGGGTCAGCCCGATCTGATGATCCTCGAGATTGATGGCGTGTCCACCCAACTGGGCCATGGCTGCTTCGAAGCCCAGACGCGTCCGCAGCGACGACTTCTGGAAGATCATGGCCAGGATACGGCCCTGGAAGGCCGGGGTCAGTTCACCGCGTCTGAATTGCTGCTTGCGGACGATGGAGAAGTCCACCAGCGCGTTCAACACGTTGGCCGGCGTCTCGGTGATGGAGAGGAAATGCCGCATCGACCGCAGTTCTTCGGGGATTTGCGTGTTCATGAGCTCACCAGCTTGCTCTCGGTCTCCTGCATGGCGACCGCCAGGATGTCAAAAGCCTCGTCCACTTCCGCTTCGGTGATGGTCATCGCGGGCAACAGCCGCAAAATGGTCGACTGTGTGCAGTTGACCCGCAGTCCGCGTTCGAGAGCCGCCGCCACGATCGGCGCACCCGGCAGCGACAGCTCGATCCCGATCATCAGCCCCTTGCCCCGCACCTGCTCGACGAAACCGAACTGCTGAGCCAGCGTGCGAGCCTTGGCCATGATGTAATCCGATATCTGCTTGACCCGCTCAAGCAGGTTTTCCTGTTCGATGGTCTCGAACATGGCGATGGCCGCCGCCACCACCAGCGGATTGGCTCCGAACGTGCTCGCGTGCGAGCCGACGGTGAGCGTCTTGGCCACGTCGGGCTTGGCCACCATGGCCCCGATGGGAGCCCCGCCGCCCAGCGCCTTGGCCAGCGTCATGATGTCGGGCTCGACGCCCCAGTTCTGGTAGCCGAACCACGTGCCGGTCCGGCCGCAGCCCGTCTGAACCTCGTCGAAGATGAGCAGCAGATTATGCTCGTCGCAGAGCTCGCGCAGCGAGGCCAGATAATTGTCATCGGGCACGTTCACGCCGCCCTCGCCCTGGATGGGCTCGAGCATGATGGCCGCGGTTTCGTTGGTGATGGCTTTGGCCACGGCATCGATGTTGTTGAACGGCACGTACACGAACCCGGGCACGAGCGGATCAAAGCCCTGCTGCGTCTTGGACTGGGCGGTGGCGGACATGGCCCCGAACGTACGGCCGTGGAAGCTCCGCTCCATGGTGATGATCTTGTAACGGCCCGGACCGGCGTGCTTGCGGGCGAGCTTGATGGCGGCTTCGTTGGCCTCCGCCCCGCTGTTACAGAAAAAGCACTTCCCGCCGAAGCTGCGTTCGCTGATGATCTCGGCGAGCCGACCCTGCTCGACGGTGTAGAACGTGTTATCCACGTGGATGATGCGGCCGGCCTGCTCGCGAATGGCTTCGACTACGCGCGGGTGACAGTGCCCCAGGAGGCTGCAGCCCCAGCCCGGAAACAGGTCCAGGTAGCGCTTCCCGTCGAGGTCCCACATCTGCGAGCCGCTGGCCCGGGTGATCACCACGGGCAAGCGCCCGTAATTTCCGATCACGCACCGGCCGTACTGATCTAATACTTCCTGAGTTGTCATGATCCACTCCTCGAGCGGTGCACCCGCGCGGTATTCCAGAGCCGAAACGGGCATTGTATCACCCCCCGGGACGGCGCCAAACCGATCTGCGAGCGCGGGCATGTGCCCAACCGAAGGTACACTCAGTGCCGGTAAGGCTCGGGGAAGAGCGCCCCGGCAATTCGGCTCGTCTAAGCCGGCTCGCCGAACCCGCCCCACCGCAGACGCCGCCGGCCGGGGACGAGGAATTGCGCCTACACTGTCCGGGAAGCGAAAGCTACTTTCACAGGAGTGACGCTGATGGCCAACGACCGGACGGACTCATCGAACAAAACGCAGCAAGAAGAATCCGCCCAGCCCGCCTGCCGGAGCATGCACGAGAACGTGGAGACCTGGGAAGACACGTGCGTGTGCGAACCGGAACCGCGGTGGCAGGCGCTGGCCGAAGAGCTGGCGCAGAACGAGCAGTCGAACGATGCGACCAAGCCCCGGAATGGCGGATCACAAGCGGATTGATCGTGCTCAGACTGAACCGGTCAGGACAGCGCCGCCCGCAACTGGGCCGCCTCGGCACACAACGCTCGGATTTGTTCGGCGTTCAGTTCGTCCACGGAGAAGATCGAGACCAGCTCCCGCCATCGTGGAATGGCGTATTCCAGAACCTCCGCCAGGTTCCCGGAGTTCATCCCGAGTCGGCAAGCCAGTTCGACGGCCCGCGGCAACCCCTCGTCCTCGGGGCTGGGGCGAGCGATTCGACATGCCAGTTCGGACGCCAACGCGAGCACGCCCGCCAGCCGTCCGGGATCTTCCTGGAAAGAGACTGGCCCATGTTCGAGGCGGGAGCGCAGACCAATGGCCTGGCAGATCATCGTGGGGAAACCCCAGTCCTGCATCAGCCGTGCGGTCAATTCGTCGTGGTCGATCCCGAACCACTCGCGTTCGAGTTCGGCCTGTTCCGCCTCGCTGCAGGAAAGGGAAGCGATCAGCGTGCCGTAGCGGTCTGGATGCGTCGCCGCGAAAACAAGTTGCCCCAACTCGGCCAGCAGCCCCAGCGTGAACACTTCGTCGGGCGGGTACGGCGCGAACTCCTGGGCGATTCGGCATCCGGTGATGGCGCGAGCCAGCGAGCGCGACCAGAATCCCACGTAATCGAAGGCCTCACATCGGCCCCGGGCGGTGATCAGCGAGAAGCCCAGTGCAACCGTCTCGACCATGCGCGTGCCCAGGTAGGCAATGGCCTCGGTCAGCGAGACGATGGGCCGAGGATGCGGGAACGCGGACGAGTTGACCAGCCGCAGGATCCGCGAAGAGATGGCCGGGTCGGTCTCGACCACTCGTGCGAGGTCCACCAGGCTGCAGTGGCCCGAGCGGGCCAGTCGCATGATTTCGATGGCCACCCCCTGCGGCGAGGGCAAATCAGGATGGTTTTTCAGCGCGGCATACGCCTCGTCCGGAGTCATGCTCTTCGGGCTCCCACGGCGACGGACCGGAGCGATGCACGGGACTAGCATCCTCCCGCCAGAGGCGGGGAAGATGGCCGCTCCCCACTGAGCCGAAGCCCTCGCCGAGTTGTAATCAGCTATCGACTCCTGCAATACCGCACTGTGAACGTATTTTTCCTCCGTGCATCAGGTAAGTTCCCTATTTGTTCATACCTCATACGGTGCGGCAGTAAAAAGCTAACACGTGCTCGATTCGTCGGCCCGCGACGTATTTCCATGGGGGATCGACGGTATGCAAGGCTCTGCCCCACTCACTGCGGCCAGGGTTCTATGAGTTCTGAAGGGCAGTGCCTGTTTGATGTCGGCCAGTGGCCCCAATCACGGGAGGCATTGGCCCGAACGCCGTCAGTGACCGGCGTCGTTGAGACCGCCGATTTGTGCTGTTCAACAGTGAAAAAAGTGTCCAACATTGTCCTTGACATCCCAGGATTACAGTTGTAATCTTAAATAGATTACATTTGTAAGCAAAGGGTAATAGCCCATGAAGAAGACGCCGCGCATTTCTGACTCGGAATGGCAGGTACTCAGGGTCCTATGGGAGCGCTCACCGCTCACGGCCGGCGAGGTGGTCGAAGCCCTGGCCCACACGCGCTGGAAACCCAAGACCATCAAGACGCTCCTCAATCGGCTGGTCAGCAAGCAGGCGGTCGGCTTCGAGCAGGAGGGGCGCGGGTATCGCTACTTCCCGCTGGTGGCCGAGCACGACTGCGTGCGTGCCGAGAGCCGATCGTTTCTCCAGCGGGTGTACGGGGGTGCCCTCCTGCCCATGCTGGCCAACTTTCTCGAACACGAAGAACTTTCGCCCGAGGAGATCGCAGAACTCAGGCGGCTGCTGGACAGCAAGGGAGGCAAGCCATGAACGGTCTGGCAATCCCGACGGGCCTGTCAACCATCTTCGACCCGCTGCTCTGTGCGAGCCTCCAGACCGCGCTGGTGATTGTCGTCGTGCTTGCCTTAAGGAAGGTGCTGGGCCCGTACCTGCCCGCGCGGTGGCTGCACGCGATGTGGCTGGTGGTCATAATCCGCACCGCCTTGCCCTGGACGCCCGAAGTGGCCTGAGCCCGTATGGTCTTCTGCCGGACGTGCCCAGCATGGCGGCGGCGAGCAACGAACGCAGCGATGCTGCGAGCGGCGCCGCGCCGACAGGCCTGTCGGGACTGCACCTCCAGCACCCGCTCCTTTCGCCGAGCGCTGATGAGCCGCCCCCGACCGCTGGGACGAAGTCGACCGCCGGCGCACTCGAAGGCTTCTCCATCCTGCAACTTTTCTACGTGTTGTGGCTCACCGGCATCCTCGTGCTGGCGGCCTGCGTCGGCTGGAGTTGCGTCTGCCTGTGGCGCACCGTGACCGCGGAACGCCTGGTCACGGATCAGTCGGTACTCGAACTGCTGGAGGACTGCCGCCAGGCGATGGGCGTCCGCGCGCCGGTCGCCCTGATGGTCACCGACAAGACAACGACTCCCGCCCTGTTCGGCTTCATTCGACCTCGGCTGCTGCTGCCGCCCGGTGTGCTCGAATCGCTCGACCACCGCGAGCTTCGCCACGTTTTCATGCACGAACTGGCCCACCTGCGGCGGCACGACGTGCTGCTGGGGTGGGCCATGTGCCTCCTGCAGGTTGTCCACTGGTGCAATCCGCTGGTATGGCTGGCGGCGAGCCGAATGCGTGCCGATCGCGAACTGGCGTGCGATGCGCTCGCCTTGTCGGTCCTGTATCCAGGAGACGAAGCTCGCGCTTACGGCAACACCATCCTACGGTTGCTCGAGCGTTTCTCGAGCCCCCGCTGCCTTCCCATCCTGACCGGCATTCTCGAAGACCGCACTCAACTCGAAAGGAGAGTCACGATGATTTCCCGGTACCGTCCTCGAGACCAGCGCATGGGTGTGGCTGGACTTGCGGTGGTGCTGCTCCTCAGCGCGTTCGTCCTGACCGACGCACCGGCGCAGACCTCCGGACAGCAGAAATCGGACGCTCCCGCAGCCAACCGCCAGACGCCGCCGGCACCTGCAGCTGCCCCCCAAACACCGCCGAAGTTCTCGCACACCAAGGTGTACACGATCGTGCCTGGCGTGGGACTGGAAATCATCGGCCTGGGCGACAAAGCCGAGCGGGTGGAGCAAGATGCCAACAAGAGGGTATCGCAGGTGGTGGTGTACGCGCCACGAGGCGCTGAGGTGCTCGGAGTCGACCAACTGCCCGAGGGCAGCGTTATCGACGAGCGCGGTCACATTGTCGATCGCACCGATTGGCCGTTCGTGGACGACCCGGCCGTGCTCGGAAAATGGGAGAGCGTCGACTACGTCAAGAAGATCGAAGACTTCAAGCCCGGCAAGGCGTCCGACAAGAAACTTTTCCTCAAGGGCGTGGTGTTCGAGCCCCAGGGCAAGGCCAACTACGGTTTTTCCGACCGGACCAAAGGCAAGTTCATCCACGAACCGAACAAGACTGCCGCCGAGTACACGATCAAAGAGCTTGACGGCCACCAGTACCTGTTCCTGGAGTGGAAGAGCGGCGACTACACGCAACGCCGGCAGAAGCCGTGGTACTACGTCCTGAAGAAGCTTCCCGCCGACTCACCCAAGCTGTCCAACGCCCGGGAGTTGATGGATTTCGGATTGGAGTGGCCCGAGGCCAAGCTGGGCCCCGGCAGCCACATCGACGCTGACGGGCACATCGTGGACAAGGTGGATTATCCGTTCACGAACGATCCTGCTGTAATCGGCCGATGGATAAGCGTAGACTTTGTGAACGACAAGGCCCAGTTCGAGCCAGGTCAGCAGCAGTGGAAGGGCGACCTGTTTCTCGAGGAACTGGTGTTTGAGCCCGGCGGCAAGCTCGGCCCTCACGGTGGTGCGACCTGGACCAAGGGGCTCGTCCTGCACCGGCGCGACAAAACGGCATCGGCCTACGAGATTGCGGAAAAGAACAACGAGAAGTACCTGTTCTTCGAATGGAAGAGCGGCGACTACAAGGTGTTGCATCGCAAACCGGCTTACTACGTCCTGAAGAAAGTCGAAGCAAACGAGCAATGACCGACCAGAGGACGACGGCGACGCGTTGCTGGTTCCGAGCGAAGCGAGACCAGCCGCCTCGCGGGATGGGCCAAGAAGGACTGACAGCCGATAACCGGCCGAGAGACTCTGCCATGACCATTTTGCGGCGGGCCCTCGTTTCACACTCCGTGCTCGTGGGGATGCTGTTGATCGAGTTGGCCGTGTACTACCCGCGGCTGCCCGACCGAGTGGCCTCGCACTTCGGGGCGTCGGGTGAGCCCGATGGCTGGCAGAGCAAACAAGCGTTTACGACGTTCACCATCGCGTTCCCGATCGTCCTGGCAGCACTGATGATCGGCGCGCAGGCCACGATGCTATACCTGGGCCGCATACCCATCTCCTTGGTCAACTTGCCCAACAAGAAGTATTGGCTGGCGCCCGAGCGGCGGGCCGAAACACTGGCCTGGGTTGTGCCGCTCATGTCGAACTTCATGCTTTGGATGGGCGTCGGCACGACGGCCTTGATGGTCATCGTGATGGGCATGGCGCTACGGGCGAACCTGATGCCCGAACCGCGGCTGACCTACGCGCTGCCTGTCGTAGGGGTCTATATGGCGTTGGTCGTGGCCGGTACGATCCGCTTGAGCATCCAAATGTATCGCCGATTCGGGCGTATCCCGGCGGAAGACGCATCGGAGCCGCGTTCAGAAGCCCCCGCCCGCTGAAGCACGCAACACACGAAACCGTGTTCCCCCTTCCCACTTTCTCACTTTCTCACGTTCCCACCTGAATCAAGGCCAGGAACTCAAGATTCCCTTTGTTACCGGCGATGGGGCTCTCGATCGTCCCGGCGACGTGCAGGCCGGATTCACCAATGTGCGCGACGGTTTCATCGAGCACGCGCCGGGCGTCCTCAGGGGCGAGCACGCCGGAATGGAGCAACGACTTGTCCGCCTCGTAATGCGGCTTGATCAAGCTGATAATCCGCCCGCCCGGCCGCAGCAGCCGCGACGCGTTGGGCAGGATTTTCACTTGCGGCGTCCAGGCCACGTCGATGGTGACCAGATCCACAGGCTCGGGCAGCTGCACGTGCATGGCGTTCGTGCGTTCCATGACCACCACGCGCGGATCCTTGCGGAGCGACCAGGCCAGTACGCCGTAACCCGTGTCGATGGCGTAGACGCGGGAGGCTCCCCGCCGCAGCAGGCAGTCCACGAATCCCCCCACGTTGCAGCCCAGATCGGCACAGACCGCCCCTGCCGGGTCCACGCCAAAAGCGTCCAGGGCGGCCGCCAGTTTCAGCCCCGCCCGGGTCACGTAGGGTTTGTCGGGAACGGACGCCATCTATTCAGGATAGCAGAAAAGCCCACGGCAGGCCTTGCCGAGGGCTTTGCGGAATTCCAAAAGTTGATGTTCGCCGAACGCGCGTCAGCGAGCGGCTCGCTCATGTGACTCGTCGCGGCCCGGCGCGGAGCAACCAGCGTGAAGCTTACTTGCTGGCCGCCTTGAGCGCGTTGAGCTTGCGCTGAATCTGCGACTTCTTGCGGCTGGCGGTGTTCTTATGGATGGTGCCCTTGGCCGCAATCTGGTCGATCTTCTTCATGGCCGCCCGCAGAACCTCGGCCGACTTGGCGACGTCGCCGGTGCTCAGCGTTTCACTGAACTCGCGGAGCTTGGACTTGAGCTGAGCCTTGCGAGCGCGATTGCGGGCCCGACGCTTTTCGTTCTGACGGATCCGCTTCTTGGCGGAGAGTGAATGAGCCACACGTATTCTCCTGCTGGCCGGGATCACGCCCCGGCATTACCTGCCTGCACCGGGCTGAACGGCCCGGCCCGACGGGAAGCACCAACAAAGCGACCTGCAGGCCGGCCCCTTACTTACCTTGGGAGCCTCGCAGGTCGTCTATGCGCTTCCTAACATCTCCCTTACGATAGTTGTAATCCCATTGTATGAGCTGGCCGTAGATTTTCAAGGCGTCCTCGGTCTGACCCGCCGACTCGTACGTCCGCCCCAGCCAGTAGTGCAGTTCCTTACCCAGATCGTCGTCCCGGATCTCGTAGCCGTCGATGGCCTCGCGGAAGGTGTCGGCGGCCTGGGCGTAGTAGCCCTTTTCATAGAAGCAGCGGCCGATAGTCAGGCTGCAGTTGAACCGGACCTTGCGATCGGCACGGGCCTCCTGGAGGTAGGGGATGGCGTCGTCGAACCGCCGCTTCTCGAACAGCCGTCGGCCGTACTCGTAGCGCAACCGCAAATCGGTCGGGTAGTTCTTCATTCGGTCCTTATAGACCGACAATTCGAACTCGAGCCGCTCCTTGGCGGCCTCGCGGTAGCGCTGCTCGTCGCCGCTGTCGCGAGCCGCCCGCTCGGCCCGCCGCTTCTGCTTCATCAGGATGTCGCAGGCCCGTGACTTGAACCGATAATCTTCGGTTTCCTTGAAAGCCTTGAGGAGCACGGCAATGGCCCGTTTCTCCTCCGCCTCGTTCTCGCGCCGGCAGAGCAGCTCGACCAGTTCGTTGAGGACGCGTTGATCCCGCGGATTTGCGTCGTAGCGGGCCTGAACGGTCGCGACAAGCTCCTCAAACCGCTCGGCATCGGTGATCAGCCGGTCCTTGTCGTAGATCTCCTTCTGCTGATCGGCATCCCGGATTGAATCGACGAACGACTCGGCCTGCGAATAGTTGCCCTTGAGGATGGTCAGCTTGCCGGCCATGTCTCGCAGGTCATTGGAGATCACGCCATCCGTCGGCTTGAGGTTCCGCATCTTGGTCAGGGCATCCACAACCCGCTCCATGGCCGTGATGGCCATGGGCATGTTCTGGTCCTTGACCCGATCGGCCAGCCGTTCATATGTGTCGCGGAGCAGCTGGAATCGGGCTATATTGGGTTTGGCCTCGCGGACGGCGGCGTCGGCGTAGATTTCGCCGATCCACATGGCCGTCTCGAAACACCCGGCCTTCTCCGCGTTCTTGAACATGGCCTCCATGTAGGCAATGTTGTGCGGATCCTTGGAGAGGAGCATCTCGGCGTTCAGCATGGCCTTCTTGGCGTCCTTGCCGCCAGTGCCGTACTTCATCTTGTCGCCGAGGCTGATTTTGCTGCCGCCGCGAAATAGAGCCGCCGCTCGACAGGGTTTGTGGCCCTCTTCGACGGCGTCTGGCCAGTGCTCGAGGCCACTGATGTACAACTCGATGGCGTAGTCGTAGTTCTTGACCGCGACCAAGCCCTGTGCCTTGCGAAAGCACTCGCGGGCCTTTTCAGGATTGGCAGAGGGTGTTTCGAGTTCCTGAGCCATACGAACAGGTCATCGTAACACACGTGCAGGACGAATCAAGCCTTAGGGCTCACCGCCCGACTGGCCGGGTGGCGAGTTTTAGGCAGTTGACGCGCGCGGCGGAGACAAATCCGGAGACATTTTCCGCACAACGGCCCTTTCAGATGCATGGGGCCGGGCTCCTCCCATCCTCCCGCCCCTTTGCCCGACCCCAAAATACTGACCACACGCTACAGCCTGTCAGGCACGAGGCCGAGAGCTTATAATCCAGGCAGGACGAATCCTGAGCGTTTGTGCGTTCGGTCCGATAACTGACTCAGTCCCGCGGTTGCCCGGGTCGCCCGGGGCCGCAGGAGAAATCCGATGTCCGCCGACTCGCTTCCAACCCGGATCACCATCTACCCGGATCCCCGGCTGCGCCGGGTCTGTGCGCCGGTGGAAGAGTTCAACGAGCGGACGGCCGCCCTGGCCCAGCGCATGCTGGAACTCATGAGGGAAGGCAACGGTGTCGGTCTAGCCGGCCCGCAAGCGGGCATCTGCCGCCGCATCTTCGTGGCCAACCCGACGGGCGAGCCCGGTGACGATCACGTCTACATCAATCCCGAGCTGTTCGACCTGACCGGCTCGGTTGAGGCTGAGGAAGGCTGCCTCTCGCTGCCCGACATCCGCGTGAACGTGCGACGGGCTCGCGTGTGCCGCATTCGTGCCCAGGACGTGGACGGCAAGTTCTTCGAGCAGAAAGCGGAAGGGCTGCTCGCCCGGATCTGGCAGCACGAAACCGACCATCTCGATGGCCGCCTCATCATCGACCGGATGGACAGCACCGACAAGATCGCCAATCGAAAGAAGATTGCCCAGCTCGAGGCCGATTACGCCAAGCACGCCAAGAAGAGCGCCAAAGCCCGGCGCTGATCGATCCTCCATCGCCCCATCATCGGCCCGACGACGGGTCGGTCGTCGATTCCACGACGAACTCGGGCGAATCCTGCGCAGCGCTTTCGACCATGCGCACCCGATGAATTTCGGCAAAGCCTTCCTCGAGCGCAGGCGGCTCGAGTCGCGCCGCCGTGGCGTAGATGCCCACGTCGGGGATGCGGGCCCGGCCTTCCCGCAAACGGTTGCGGCGGACGCTGTCGGCTACGGTGCTCTCCAGATACCAGGCGATGATCCGGGCGCCGAATTCGCGACCGATGGCAATCAGCGGAGCTCGCTGTTCGCGCGTGCTGTTGGTGTTATCTACCACCACGTTGCGCCCGGCCGCCAGCGCCTCGCGGATAAGCACGCGCTGGCGCCGCTCGGGTCGGCGGTTGTTGCGAAGCAGATCCTTGCTCACGTGCACATGGGTCTCGGCAAAGTGCGCCCGGTAGAAGCTCGTCTTGCCCGACGCCTGCAACCCGACCAGCACCACCAATTCAGCCATCCACCGATTGTATCGCATCCTCGCCGACACGCGCGGCCGATGGGAATCGACGCAGGACCGCCGGGAAGCTCATTCCACCACCAAATAGCAGGCGGCATTGCTGTACGGCGAACGGTACAGGCGATATCGGTCGAGCCCGAAAACTTCCTTGAGCGCCAGCGTCTCGCCAGGGAAGGCGTGGACGTTCACCTGATCGAACGCAACCACGCTGCCGCGGGTGAGCCGATCACGAATCGCCTCCAGGCACTTGCGGGTGGGCTCGTACAGATCCAGATCGAAGAAGGCCAGAGCGACGATGGTTTCCGGATTGCGTTCGAGATAGCGATCGACTTCGACGGTGGCGTCACCCTTGACCAGTTCGAACTTGCGGATATGGGCGATGGGGCTTTCCTGCTCGTGACAGGCGAGCAGTTGTTCGAGGTAGTTCTCGTAGCCGGCAGTCGTGGCATAGGCTCCCACCGACACGACGTCGGCGTGGCCGTCCTTGGCGTGCACGGACGGGAAGCCTTCCCAGGTGTCGAACCCGACGATCTTGCGGTTGTGGTTGAACGGCTCGAAGATGCCGCGAAGCGACGTGAACAGTGCCAGGTTCTGTCCCCAGCGCACGCCGAACTCCAGAATCGATCCATGCACGTCCACGATGCGGCGGTACAGATCGCTGATGAACAGCAAGCGCGACAGATCCTGCCGGCGGATGAACAGCCCCAGGTTGCTCATCAGCTCGCCCAGCGGGATCGGGCAGTCGATGAACAGCCGCTGCATCTGCTCACGGGCGGAAACCTCCTGAGCCGAGGGGCGGGCTTCAATGCGAATGTCAGGTTCACCCATGGACTATGCCTCCTTGCGCTCCGGCGGGCGGGCGTCGCGCCCTTCTCAGGCGGGCAGGATATCCGCCTCCGGCAGCAGCCTAGCGTAGAGCAAACTCGCTCGCGGTCAAATGCACGGCCCATCTGACGGACATCTCACCCGTCTCCGAAGGTCGGGATGCCGGCCTGCTGCCCCCCCGGCGACTGTGCCCGAGACGGCACATCCGTTATCATGCCCGCCGTCATCGTTCCCGACCGCTCCCGACCGCTCGGGCGCAACCCAAATCGCAGGAGAACTTCCATGGCGAGCAGCGCGCAGCCGACAACCGTCACGCCGGAAAAGCAGTCGCCGCAGCGAGAACCGCGCGAAGGGATCTTGGCCCGGTTCGCGGTCCTCAAAGGGGCCATGCCCGAGCTGTGGGTGGTCTTTCTGGTCAAGTTCCTGGCTGTGGCGGCCTATGCCATCATGAACTCGACGCTCGTGCTGTGGCTATCGGCCGACCTGGGCTACAGCGACGAGTACGCGAGCTACCTGGTCGCGGGATGGTCCATCTCGATGACCGTGTTCACCGTCCTGGTCGGCTCGCTGACCGATGCCATCGGCTTGCGCAAGACCTTCCTACTCGGTGTCTGGATCTGCGTGGCGGCCCGGCTGGTGATGATGATCACGCAGAACAAGCTGCTGGCGGTGGCGGGCGGCCTCGTCCCGCTCGCCATGGGCGAGGCACTGGGCACACCGGTGCTCGTGGCCGCCATCCGGCGCTACAGCACGACCTCCCAGCGTTCCATCTCGTTCTCGATCTTCTACATCATGATGAACGTGGGCTTCCTGGCTTCCGGATTCATCTTCGACTTCATGCGAGAACATCTGGGCGAGCATGCCCGGCACACCTTGCCGCTCGTGGGCGTCCAGATCTCCACATACCAGGCTCTGTTTTTCGCAAGCTTGATCATTGAAATCGCGCTGATCCCGATCCTGTACTTCGGCATCCGGCCAGGTGCAGAAGCCACCGACGAGGGCGTGGTCATTGCGCCGGAACAGACCCGCGACTCGCAGGAAGGGTTCTTCGCCGCGATCACTCGGACGGTGCGCGACACGGTCAAAGATACGGGCCGCAACTTTGCCGCATTGGGCCGCCAGCCCGGCTTTTACCGCCTGCTCGGATTTCTCATGCTGATCGCGTTCGTCAAGTTGATCTACATGCAGATGTACTATGCGTATCCGAAGTTCGGCATTCGCGAGTTGGGCGAGGGCGCGCCCATCGGACGGCTCTGGACGGTGACGAACGCCGCCCTCATCATCATCCTGGTGCCCATCGTCGGCGTGCTGACGCAGCACATCTCGGCTTATCGCGTGGTGACGTTCGGGACCGCCATTTCCGCCTTGGCCGTGTTCATCCTGGCCCTGCCTCCCACGTGGTTCCAGGGTCTGGCCGACGGGTGGTTCGGTCATTGGCTGGGCCACGGCTATCTCGGCCTCAAAGGTGCGGTGAATCCCTGGTACATCAGCATCTTTTTCTTCGCCGTGCTGCTCTCGGTGGGCGAGGCTTTCTATTCGCCGCGAGTGTATGAGTACGCGGCCTCCATCGCCCCCAAGGGCCAGGAAGCCTCTTACGGCGCGCTGTCGTACGTGCCCATGTTCCTGGCCAAGCTCATCGTCGGCGGCGTGTCCGGCACGCTCCTGGCTCGCTACTGCCCGGAGACCGGCCCGCGTGACTCGACCACCATGTGGCTGATCATCGCCTTGATCGCTTCGGTCGCGCCGGTAGGCTTGGTGGCCTTCCGCCGCTGGGTCCGCGTCCGGGAAGCCGGCCGCGACGATTGAGGAAGAGCTATAAGCTCTAAGCTGTATAAAAGTCAGACCGGCGTGGGGGGCGGGCGTCTCGCCCGCCTCGACGCCCAGCAGTTCAGAACTGAGATTCTTCCCCAGGCCCCAGCCCCTTTTTTTCCATCATAAACCAATGCTTTACAAACACTTACAATCTCTTGTGAATTTTTTCCCAAAATTGACCGTCGTCAAGGCGGAATCCTCGCCGATGCTCGATACTACCCCCATGACATCGACGCCCCGGCCGGGCCCGAATGGTCGGCCGCCCGAGGGGCCAAGGGGATTCACAACGGAGACTTCAGTACGATGTTCTGCAATCAGTGCGAGCAAACGGCGGGCGGGACGGCCTGCGTGAACCAGGTTGGCGTGTGCGGCAAGAACGAAGATATCCAAAGCTTGCAGGAAATCCTCCTCTACGGGCTCAAGGGCCTGTGCGCGTACAAGCACCACGCCCGGCGGCTGGGCATGGTCGATCCCGAGGTGGACGCGTTCGTGGAAGAGGCTCTGTTCTCGACCATGACCAACGTGAACTTCGACCTGGGCGAAACGCTGGAACTTGTGCTCGAGTGCGGGCGCAAGAACCTGCGGGTCATGCAGATGCTGGACGAGGGCCACGTCAAGAAGTTCGGCCAGCCCTCGCCCACCACCGTCTACGAGGGGACGAAGGCCGGCCCGGGCATTCTGATCACCGGCCATGACCTTCTGGACTTGGCCGACCTGCTGGAGCAGACCGCCGGCAAAGGCATCAACGTCTACACCCACGGCGAGATGCTGCCCGCGCACATGTACCCCGAGTTGCGGAAGCACAGCCACTTGGCCGGCCACTACGGCGGGGCCTGGCAGAAGCAGAAGGTGGAGTTCGAGAAGTTCAGCGGGCCGATCCTGGCCACCACCAACTGCGTGCTCATCCCCAAGGACAGCTATAAGGACCGGTTGTTCACCACGCGGGTAACGGCCGTGCCTGGTAGCAAGTGCATCAAGAACAACGATTTCTCCGAAGTGATCGCCAAAGCCCTCGAATGCGCCCCCCTGCCCGAGCACAAGGTGAAAGAGTCCACCATCGGATTCCACCACTCGGTGATCACCAGCCTGGCCGACAAGGTCGTGGATGCGGTCAAGGCGGGCAAGATCAGCCGGTTTTTCGTCGTAGGCGGCTGCGACGGCGCCGAGCCCGGCCGAAACTACTTCTCCGAGTATGCGGCCAACACGCCCAAGGACTCGCTCGTGCTGACCGTAGGCTGCGGCAAGTTCCGTATCCGCGACAACGACTTCGGCACGATCGAGCTGCCGGGCGTGGGACCGGTGCCGCGGTTGCTCGACATGGGCCAGTGCAACGATTCGTACGGTGCGATTCAGGTCGCCGCCGCCCTGGCCGGTGCTTTCAACTGCAGCGTCAACGATCTGCCGCTCACCATCGTGTTGTCGTGGTTCGAGCAGAAAGCGGTGGCCGTGCTCTTGAGCCTGTTGGCACTGGGCGTCAAAGGCATTCGCATCGGTCCGGCCGCACCGGCGTTCGTCTCGCCCAACGTAATGGCCGTCCTGCGGGACAAGTTCGACCTGCAACTGGTGGGCGATCAGCCGTTGGTGGATTTGAAAGTGGCCATTGCCGGGCGCAATTGACATTCGGCTGACGGCGAGTCGAAGTCCGCGACCGAAGGCCCCGGGCAAGTCGTACCCGGATTCCCGGGTGCCCGGGGCCTTCGACTTGCCGTGCTGTTCAACCGGCAACAGACCGGCCATAATGGAAGGTGGCGTCGATCCACCGGTCTTTTGTGATGTGAGCGAGTGAGGAATGCGCAGTCGTTTGCCGTTGATCGGAGGCGTTCTGGGACTGGCGCTCGGCATCCCCGCCGGCCTGGGCCTGTTCACGTTCATTTACGCCGACGGTGCGTCGTACATGACCAACGATCCGACGGCCTGCGCGAACTGCCACGTCATGCAGAACCATCTGGACGCCTGGGCCAAGTCGAGCCACCACCACGTGGCGGTCTGCAACGATTGCCACACGCCCGAGAACTTCATCGGCAAGTACCTGACCAAGGCGTCGAACGGATACCATCACTCGATGGCGTTCACGTTCGGCTTCAAGGAGCCGATTCGCATTACGCCTCGGAATCTGGAGGTTACAGAAGCGGCCTGCCGCAAGTGTCACGCCGACATCGTGCAGGCCATCGACGCGGTGCATCGGCCGGGCGAGGCGATGTCCTGCGTGAGGTGTCATTCACAAGTAGGTCACGCCGAGTGACGAGGGATCTCGAACTGCGACCCGATCGCGGGTAACGGACAAGAGGGCCGCCCTGCGAGAACGAGCCGCGACCGTCAGATAGCGGCTGAGCAGAGAAGTGGAGAAGCCATGACCGAACGAGACCACGAGAATTCCAACAATCTGCCGAACCCGCCGGCCAATGCTCCCGCCCCGCCGCCGTCCGGCTCGCGCCGGTTGCTCTGGTTCGTGGTGGCCACCGGCGTCGTGGCCGCGATTGCGGTATTCGTGGTCGCCGGACTCCTGATCAGCATCTACGAGCACAAGCAGGAAGCCAAGAACCCGTTCTTCCGCGTCGTGACGCTGGACGACAACACGGTGGACCCGTCCATCTGGGGCAAGAACTTCCCGCAACAGTATGACACCTATCGGCGGACGGTGGACATGGTTCGCACACGCTTCGGCGGAAGTGAAGCCCGGCCCCGCGTGCCCGATGACGCCGATCCGCGGTCGATCGTGGCCCAGTCGCGGCTCGAGGAGGATCCCCGGCTCAAAACCATGTGGGCAGGCTACGCATTCGCCGTGGACTTCCGCGAGGAACGCGGCCACGCCTACATGCTGAGCGACCAGACGTACACGCAGCGCCAGCGGGTGACACAGCAGCCCGGCACGTGCGTGCACTGCCACGCCTCGACATACGTCGCTTACAAGGAACTGGGCGACGGCGATATCTTCAAAGGCTTCGAGAAGCTGAACCACATGCCCTACCAGGAGGCTCGCCAGCACGTCGAGCACCCGGTAGCCTGCATCGACTGCCACGATCCGCAGACCATGCAGCTGCGGGTGACGCGGCCGGCGTTCATCGAGGGCATCAAACGTGCCAAGGCCGCCGAAGGGATCGAGAATTACGACGTGAACACCATGGCCACCCGCCAGGAAATGCGGTCCTTCGTATGCGGGCAGTGCCACGTCGAATACTACTTCAAGGGTGAGGAAAAGCGGCTCACGTATCCCTGGTTCAAGGGGCTCAAGGCCGACGAGGCGCTGGCCTACTACGACGAGGTCGGTTTCTCGGACTGGACGCACGCGATCACCAAGGCCCCCATGCTCAAGGCCCAGCATCCGGAGTTCGAGATGTGGAATCAGGGGACGCACGCCCGGGCCGGCGTGGCCTGCGCCGATTGCCATATGCCGTACATGCGCGTCGGGGCCATGAAGGTCAGCGATCACTGGGTCCGCAGTCCGCTGCTGAACATCAACCACGCCTGCCAGACCTGTCATCGGGCATCGGAAGAGGAGCTGCGCGAGCGGGCGTACACCATTCAATCGAAGACCTACGACATGCGGAACATGGTCATGGACGCTCTGGTCAGCCTGATCGAGGACATCGCCGACGCCATGGCGGCCGGAGCGACCGACGATCAACTCAAAGCAGCCCGCCAGCATCATCGGCGCGGCCAGTTCTTCCTCGATTACATCGAGGCCGAAAACTCCATGGGCTTCCATGCCGACCAGGAGGCAGCCCGCATCCTCAACCTGGCGCTCGACGAAATCCGCCAGGGCCAGATCGCCCTGCGCGGGCTTCCCACCACCCGCCCGGCGGGCGGATGACTGGGCATAGCTCACTCCTCCGGTGTCCCCAGCGAGCGGCGGGGCTTGTCCCCGCCGTCTCTTTTCCCCGTCGCTGTCGCTCCCCTTCGCAACACCCGCGTGCCGGATGCTCCGCCCACGTCGAACTGATCCCGTTGGGACAAAGCCCTGCGGCTCGCGGGGAAAAACAGAGCGGCAGTGGAACCGACCAGCCTTCCCGTGCATCCAACTGTCCAGACGGTCATTGAAACCGGGTTTCGTGAAACCCATGGACATCGTACGGGCAGAAGGCTCGGGAGAATTCCATGTGCAGCGGAATGAGCGTCTCCAAGATCATCGGGAGCTTGGCGTTGTGGGCCGCGGCTTCGGCGTCCGCACAGGTCGAGGCCACGCAGAAAGTTGAGGCGGCCAAAGCCGATCTCCAGCTTCGGCGGATCACGCTGTTTTCCAGCGGAGTTGGATACTTTGAACGGGCCGGGACGCTGAGCGGATCGGCCACAGTCGATCTGCAATTTCGCACCGAGCAGATCAACGACATCCTGAAATCGCTCGTTATCGAGGATTTCGACGGCGGCTCGGTGGACGTGGTCACCTACTCGCCCAAGGACCCGCTCGAGCGCACGCTGCAAAGCTTCGGCGTGAAGCTCACGGGCAAGGAGACGCTGGCTCAGTTGCTCGACAGCCTGCGCGGCCAGCGAGTGCGCATCGCCGGCCCGCGACAGCTGACCGGCACCATCCTGGGCGTCGAGAAACGACAGGTGTTGGCGGGCGAACGGGTCGTCGAGACCGACCTGCTGAACATCCTGGCTGCCGACGGCATGCAGCAACTGCCGCTCGCCGAGTTGCAGGGCGTGCAACTGCTGGATGAGAAGACCGCCAGCGAGCTGAACAAGGCCCTGGCCGCCCTGGCCGCCACGCACGACACGGGCAAGAAGACCGTCTCGCTGAAATTCACGGGCGACGGCCAGCGCCGCGTGCGAGCGTCGTTCCTGCTGGAAACGCCCATCTGGAAGACGAGCTATCGCCTGGTGCTCGTGCCCGATGCCAAGCCGTTCATCCAGGGCTGGGCCATCGTCGAGAATACCACGGACGAGGACTGGAAGGACGTGCAGCTTTCGCTCGTGTCGGGCCGACCGATCTCGTTCGTCATGGACCTGTACACGCCCATCTACCTGCGACGGCCGGTGGAGGATCTGGAACTCTACGCGTCGCTGCGAGCGCCGCAGTTCGAAGCCGGCATACCCGTCGACGCCCTGGCGAAGAACGTCGCTGGCGAGTTCAGGCTTGGACGCGATGCTTCATCGAAGGATTCGGATGGGGAAGAGGCAGTAGCGGTGGCGCGCGAGGTCGCAACGCCCGCGGCGAAATCATCTCGCCGGGGCGCCGGGGCGGCCACGGCTCAAAAGCAGCTCTTCCTCGGTCAGGAGTCCGTGCTGCTCGATGAACGCGGCGTGAAATCCGTGGCTGAGGCTCAGGAGGCCGGCGAACTGTTCGAATACGTCATCGAGACGCCCGTCTCCATCAACCGCCAGCAGTCGGCCATGCTGCCCATCGTCAACGGCCAAATCAGCGGCGAAAAACTCAGCATCTTCAATCCGCAGAACCACTCCAAGCATCCGCTCAACGGCTTGAAGATCAAGAACACCACCGAGCTGAACCTCATGCAGGGGCCGGTCACCATCTTCGACGGCGGAATCTATGCCGGCGACGCCAAACTGCCCGATCTCAAGCCCGGCGAAGAGCGGCTCGTCGCCTACGCCCTGGATTTGGGCACGGATGTGACGGTCGAGGCGAAGTCGCACCAGACACAGATCGTGAGCCTGAGCATCGACAAAGGCACGCTGATTCGCCGCCAGAAGGCCATCGATGAACGGACGTACAAGCTCCGCAACAAGCAGGCTCGCGACAAGACCGTGCTCATCGAGCAGCGGGTCACCGGTGATTGGCAGCTTCTCGAGCCGGCCGAACCCTTCGAACGCACGGACCAGCTCATGCGGTTCAAGATATCCGTGCCCGCCAACCAGATGACCTCGCAACCGGTGCGTCTGCAGCGGATCTACGGCGAGACCGTCGTGCTCACCGATCTGGATCTGGGCACGATCACGCATTACATCTCGGCGATGGGTGGCGAGGTGATGTCGGACCAGGTCCGCGAGGCACTGCAGAAGGTGGTCTCGCTGCGGACGGAGCTGGACCGCATCGGCCGCGAGCGCAGGGGCCAGGAGCGACAGCTCAAGGAAGCCGGCGAAGAGCAAGAGCGCATCCGCAAGAACCTCCAGGTGCTCCAACAGAACACAGACTCCTACCGACGGCAATTGACCAAACTCGACACGCTCGAAACGCAGATCGAAGAGCTTCGTGAGCAGGTGAACGCGCTGCGCAAGCAGGAGGAACAGCAGCGATCCGCTCTGCAGAATTACCTGAGCAACCTGACGATAGAAGACAAATAGGGGCTGGGGAAGTGCGCGAGCCGCCGGGCTTGCCCCGGCGGACTTGGTTGGACGTGGGCCCGGACACCCTCCACGTCGCACGTTGCGACAGGGAAGCGAACTAACGTCGGACAGAGACGGCGGGGTCAAGCCCCGCCGCTCGCGGTTTTCTTGCCCAGTTGAGAGCTTTGGTTGACGAGCACGACGGGACTGCCCCTCCCGAAAAGTTGACAAAACCCCGCAAAATGCATATTTGGAGGTTCTTTTGCAAGCCGTAATGCGCCGCAGGGGCGGCCGGGGAGATTTTTCATGAGCGAGTTGAACATCAAGCAAGGTGCGTGCGAGTTGGATTTCCTGTCGCTGGGAGCGCTGGTTCACCGGCTGGATCCGGGCGTGATCCCGTTCCGCAAAGCCAAGAGCGTGGACATCCACGTGTCGGGCGGCGAGTACAACGTCGCCGCCAACCTCAGCGACTGCTTCGGCCTGAAGACGGGCATCTGCACGGCCATGGTCAATTACGGCATCGGCGAGCTGATCCAGGGCCAGGTGCGGGCCATGGGCGTCAAGCCGTTCTACAAGTGGTTCGAGCATGACGGCGTGCGCGGGCCGAACATGGCCACCGTCTACAGTGACCGCGGCCAGGGCGTGCGGCCGCCGGTGGTCTTCTACAACCGGTCCAACGAGGCCGGCGCGCTGCTCAAGCCGGGCGACTTCGACTGGAAAGCCATCTTCGGCGCGGGCGTGCGGTGGTTCCACTCGGGCGGCATCTTCGCCGCGCTGTCCGAAACCACCTCGCAGCTGGTGATCGAAGGCATGCAGGCGGCCAAGGCGGCCGGGACGATCAACTCGTTCGACCTGAACTACCGGGCCAAGCTGTGGGCGCCCATCGGCGGCCTGGCCAAGGCCAACGAAACCCTCCGCAAGATCGTCAGCAACGTGGACGTGCTCATCGGCAACGAGGAGGATCTGCAAAAGGGCCTGGGCATCAAGGGGCCCGAGGTGACGCAGAAGTCCTCGTCGAAGCTCGATCCGGAGACCTTCTTCGGCATGATCGAGGCGGTGGTCAAGGAGTTCCCCAACATCAAGATGGTGGCCACCACGCTGCGGGAAGTGCATTCCACGAATCGGCACGACTGGGCCGCGGTGCTGTGGCTCAACGGCAAGCGCTACGTGAGCCCGACCTGTCAACTGGACGTGCTCGACCGCATCGGCGGCGGCGACGGCTTTGCCGCCGGACTGATCTACGGCATGCTCACCGGCCGCGATCCCGAGGAAGCGCTGCGACTGGGCTGGGCCCATGGCGCCCTGCTCACCACGTTCCCCGGCGATGTCACCATGGCCCGTCTGCCCGAAGTCGAGGCGTTCGCCAAGGGTGGCTCCGCGCGGGTGCAACGATAGCTGTCAGCTCTCAGCTATCAGCCATGAGCGACGAAATCTGAGGCTCGAGTCCCACGGGCATCCTTCGGGGCTCGAGCCTCGGTCGTTCTGAACGAATCCGACGCACGGCGTCTACGCTGTCCCGACCATTGATGCGCTTTCCGTGCGGCGCGATACGTCCTTGACGACTTCAGCCGTTTCGTGCTCGTCGGCTGTCTGGGCGATGTCGGCCTGCGAAATGATGCCGCAGCAGCGGTTGGACTGGTCGATCACGGGCACGCGGCGCACCTGGTTCTGCTCCATGATCCGGCAGCACTCCTCAACCGTGGTCTCGGGAGTCACGGTGACGACCGGGCTGGACATGACCTCTCGCACCTTCGTGCCGCGGGGATCGCGGCCCTGAGCCACCACTCGGCAGGCGATATCGCGGTCGGTGATCACGCCGACGATCCGCCGGGTCTGTTCGCTTTCGATCACGGGGATTTCGCCGCAATCGCAATCGACCATCAATTGCGCCGCCTGTTGCACCGTCGAATCCGGTTCGCAACACGCAGGGTCCCTTGTCATGAACTCCTTCGCTACCATTGCAGGTCTCCTTGCGTCCGTTCGGGCGGACGCCGCCCACCTGCAACCCTTACCCTGCTGTGCAGGCATCCTACCTGCCCGTGCCCGCTGGAAGCGTGCCCCACAAAAGTGTGCCGTTCCGACTTCTCAAAAGTCACGAAAGTCTACGACGGGTGCCTGCGGCCCATCCACACGGTTGGCCGGAATGGAGGAGTGCTCAACGCCAATTTCGGCAGCACACCGAGGGTCCGCGCAGGCCGCCTGCCGGTAGCCTGTCGCGGTTGACAACCTTCATGCGGAGCTTGCATGCGTCTCAGGGCACGAGCGGTTTCTGCTCACCCCGCGAAGATGCGGGCTCAGCCGATGGGGCGGCGGTCGGAGGCGGCGAGGCGGAGACGGCCTGACCGGGCGTTCCCGTCAACGGGAACGTCTGCATCATACGACTGAGCACTTGATCGCCGGCGGCCAGCGCCCGCTCGGCCGCCGCCGCGTCTCGAACGAGCGCCGCCTCGCGGACGCCCTGAGCATGCTCCAGCAGTTCGCCACACCAGACGCGGAACGTGGCCGGATCGTGGGACGTGCCCGCGTAGCCGCTGAGTGTTCGCACGTCGGCCATCAGCTCGCTCGATTCTTCAAGCACATCCGCCCAGTCCTGCTTGGCCAGCTCGCGACCCAGCTTGGCCTGCTGACGGCTGACTCGCTCCAGCGGCTTGGCATACGGCGTCCGGTTCGAGCTTCCTTGGCCGGGCAATTGGACGGAGGTGAGGCCAACGTCCACTTTGGTGTTCGGCGTGTCCACGGAAACACAGCCGCCGCCCCAGATACCCGACAACACACCCATGACAAAAATGGAGACAATTTGGCGGGCCATGATCGCACTCCGTTGCAACCTGGATGAGGGCATTTGCCCTTCTTTGCCTCGGCGAGTCGGTCACGCTAATGAGGGTGCATACCGGCTTGCCACAACCGATCAAATCAAGTTGCTTTGAGGTCCCTGTACATCCTATCGGCGGCCAAGCGACGCAGGCAAGAGGAAAGAAGGAGCGAAGGACACGTCGTGAGCGGTGTGTCGGACGAAATTACAGGGTGAGTTGCGGCAGCATGTTTCCAGTGTGCGCATTTCAGACACACTTTGCCGGGGCAATCTGCGCGATCTGAGACGCACCGTCGTGGTGCGCGCTTCCAGCGTGCATCGTGCGGGCAAGATGCCGGCACCGCAATGCGCCCGTCCGCACCCTGAGGGCGCATACCGAATAGTGCCATATTATGGTCCCGGTTAATCCGAGGCGGGCGAGACACCTGCCCCCCAAATGCGGTGTCATCGCCGGGTGATACGATAGCGCCGCTTGATGGCGGCCAGCCCCAGGCCGATGACGGATAGTGAGAGCATGGCGTTGCCGCCGCAGGCCGCGGCGCCGCAGCCGGGCGGTTCGGGTTGCTCAGCGCCCACGGCAGTAACGTTCAATGTCGTGTTGCATGTCGTGGTGTGAGCCGAAGCGGCCCGGTCGGTCACCGAGAATGTGACCTCATAGCTGCCCAAGCCCAACACGGTGCCCGCGGCCGGCGTCTGAACCACGATCAACTGGTCAGGCAACGTGCACGCGTCGGCAACCTGCAACAACGACCGCAAATCGGGCACGACCACATTGCCGCTCTCGTCGGCCTGGAGTTCCAGCGGCACGCAGTTGACCGTCGGAGGCTGCGTGTCCTGCACCTCGATGGTGGCCGATCCCGTCTGGTCGGTCGGCCCGTCATCCCAGAGCGTCCAGGTGACCAGCGTCGCCCCGAGAGGCAGCAGTTCGGGGGCATCGTTCACAACCGACTCATCGGCATCGCAGGAATCGACCGCCTTAGGCGTGTTCAGCCAGGCGGCGACATCCGGATCGGTGGCGAGGATTCCGCCCGGCACGCTGCACTCAGTCACCAGGTTGCCGGGAATGTCCACCAGCTCAGCGGGCCCCTCCTCAACCACTACGAGCCGTGTGACCTGCTGGGCGTTGTTGCCGAAGATGTCCATGGCGTCATAGGTCACGGTCTGCGTCCCCTTGCGGCGGGTGTTGGCAGGCGGCCCGACGATCACATCCACCGGCAAGCCGCAACCGTCCACCGCGGTGGCGCCGAGTTCGACGTACTGGTTCGCCGCGGTGCCGTCGCAGTCGAACGTCTGGTTAGTACCGTTCAGGGTGATGACCGGCCGGATGGTCGAAAGCGACGTATCCACCGACGCCGTGCACGTGACCGAAACGCCTACATCGTTGGTGATGGTCAGTGTCACGTCGCAGGTGGCTCGCGAGCCGAAGCCCGCGCCGAAGAACAACGTCGGCGACGGACTGGTCGGATCGTCAATGGTCACTCCCGGACAGGCCGTGCTCCAGGCGAAGCTCAATCGCCCGCCGTCGGGATCTTCCGATCCGCTCGCGTTGAGGCTCACAGTCAATCCCGGCCGATCCCCCGCGCAGGTGGCCACGTACGGTCCGCCGAGCGAGCAAGTCGGCTCGCGAGTGAGCCGCAGCGTGACGGGCTCGGAGAAAAGGGCCAAGCCGGGCACGGCCAGTCGAGCGCGGTACCGGGTCCAATCGTCCGCCATTGTGGGCGCGAGCCAAAGAGTCTCTTCGATAGAGCCCACATCCACGTACCCGCTGCCCGTATCGCGCTGCCAGGTGTACGCGACGGGTACCTGCCCTTCGACCGGCAGGTACCCGGCCGCGCCGACGCTGATCTCGGCCACGGTGTGCGTAATCCACACGTCGGCGATCTCCCAGTCGGGGTAGTCTCCGGAAGTGCACTCGTCCCAGGCGACCATGAACTGGACAGAGATGGTATCCCCCGGATTGAACCGGCCGAGCTGCGCGACCGATGTGATGTGATAGCCGGACTGATGCCCGCGGCTGGTGTTCGTGAACGCCTCCTGGCCGGTGAGCAGGTTGTTTCCCCGTACGACGCCGTTGTACCCGTTGTGGAGAAAGCGACTCGCGGGCACGGGCGTGTATGGGCCCCGGTTCACGCTGATCCTCAGTTGGCCGCCGTCGAACGCCTCTTCATAGTACTGAAACGAATATCGATGCTTGAACACGATGTAGACCGGATCGGCCCGCTGCACGGTCACGACCGGGCTGTTGAGACGGCTGGCCTCCGTGCCGGCACAGTCGCGGTGCCCCGGCGCATACCAGACGCCATCGCTTTCGGGCGCGTAGGTCCAGGGCCCCTGAGCAAAGTCGTTGCTGACGGTGAAGCCGCCATCGTTCGACTGGAACGTCTCGGCCAGCAGCAGCGGATCGGTGGTGTCGGGCGGGAGCACGGCGACGGCGTTGTGGGCGGGATCGCTGGTCAGTACGACACCGTCGGGCGAAGCAAAGATTCCCACGTTTTTGTGCGAAATCGGAAACAGGAAATCAGGATCGGTGGGATCGGTGTCCCGTTTGAACGCCACCTGGAGGTAGTCGTACTCGGGACCTTCACGATGAATGGCCTCGATGTAATAGCGTTCGCCGGCAAGCAGCGGAATGGGAAGTGAGGCGTGCTCGCCGAACAGGCCGCAGCACTCAGACTCTTCGGCGATGAGAACTTTGCCCGCCTCGCTGCTGCCGCCGGGATTGAACCACAATTGCGACGCATCGTCGCTGCGCAAGTAGAAGATGTAGTTGCCGGTGACCGGCGGAATGAACAGGCCGCTGATGCGAGTCCCGTAGTTGTCGCGCATGCGGTCGGGGAAGGCGTACTTGCTGTCGAACGAACGGATGTAGTAGACCTCGCTGGGACGATCGGGAAACGTGGGATGCTGGAACAGCGGCATGAGCGTCAGATCGAGCAGGTCGGTGTCGCTCAGATCGTAGACTTCCATCTTGAGCAGCCCGGGCGTGAAGACCTGGCCCGACGCCTGGCCGAGGCCCAACCCCCCCCCCAGCGTCGTGATGGCCAACCCGAACCAGACAGCCTGCAACCGTCCCGTTACTTGCGTCGCGCGGCAATTTTGTGATCGCATGACCTTTCCCTCGAAGACACTGCGTGTGGTCGATCCTAGGAGTGTTCCAGCGCGTACGAGCATCAGGCCGAGCCCTAATCCCGAGAATCATCGCGCGGCTTTTCGGCTCGGTGCGGGTCAGCTCCGGGATTTGCCGAACTCGGCATATTGCCGCTATCTTGGGAGCCTTCAGCGGGAGCCACGCCCACTGATTGATTCGGTTTAGTCGCGTTTTTTCTATGTCCGACGACATCGCCTCATTCAGGCTCTGCATGACCGGCGTGCGAAAGCAGTTCGGCGCGACGCGAGCGCTGTCCGACGTGGATCTGCGCGTCGGCCCGGGCGAGGTGCACGCCCTCATCGGCGAGAACGGCGCAGGCAAGAGCACGCTCATGAAAGTGCTGAGCGGGGCGGTCGCTCCGGACTCGGGCTCGATGCACATTGACGGCGTGCCGTTCGCGCCGCGGCGGCCGGAGGACGCCCGCGCGTGCGGCGTGGCCATGATCTACCAGGAGCTGACGCTCGCGCCTCACCTGACGGTTGAAGAAAACGTCACGCTCGGGCTCGAGGAGACCTTCTGCGGATTCCTCCGGCGGCGAACCATGCGACGACGCGTCGTGGCGGCGCTCGAGCAACTGGGACATTCGGACATCCGGCCCGGCGTGCGCGTGCGCGATCTGAGCATCGGGGCTCAGCAACTGGTGGAAGTCGCCCGGGCCCTGGTCAGCCAGGCCCGCATCGTGGTCATGGACGAGCCGACCAGCTCGCTGACCCGCGAAGATACCGTCACACTGTTCGAACTGATCCGCCGCCTGCGCGACCGCGGCGTGAGCATCATTTACATCTCGCACTTCCTGGAAGAGGTGCGGGAGATCGCCGACCGCTTCACGGTGCTGCGTGACGGTGTCGTGACGGGCACGGGCTCGGTCGCCGATACGCCGACCGAGCGCATAATCGAACTGATGGTGGGCCGCCGGCTGAGCGAGATGTTCCCGCGAGTGCCGCGCGAACCGGGCGAACCCGTGCTGGAACTGCACGGCCTGTGCGGACCGGGCATGCCGCGAAACGTGAATCTGTCGCTGCGGCGCGGCGAAATCCTGGGTCTGTTCGGCCTCATCGGCGCCGGGAGGAGCGAACTGGTCCGCACGGTGTTCGGCCTGCGACCTACGATGGCCGGCACGATCACCATCGCCCCTCCGGGCCGGCCGGCGATCATCGACAGCGGAGCCACGCCCGTCCGCAGGCTCGCCCAGGGCGTGGGTATGCTGAGCGAAAGCCGCAAGGACGAGGGGCTCGCCCTGCCCATGAGTGTCGCCGACAACATCACGCTGTCGCGGCTGGGCACGGTCAGCCGGGCAGGCGTGCTCAACCTCCGACGTCAGCGGGAAGCGGCGCGGCAGTGGATCGATCGACTGGAGATCCGCACGCAGGGACCGGCCCAGGCGGTATGGAACCTATCAGGCGGCAACCAGCAGAAGGTGGCGATCGCCCGGCTGCTGCACCAGTCGGCCGACATCCTTCTGCTCGACGAACCCACCCGTGGCATCGACGTGGGGGCAAAGATCCAGATCTATCGGCTGATGGGCGAATTGGCCGCCGCCGGCAAGGCCATCCTTTTCGTCAGCTCGTACCTGCCGGAACTCATGGGCGTGTGCGACCGCATCGGCGTGATGAGCCGCGGACGGCTGGCCGACCTGCGCGACGTATCGCGATGGACGGAGCGGGAGATCATGACCACGGCGGTGGGAGGTGATGCGTGACAACAATGCTGCCCGTGCATGAGACAGCTTCGCTTGGGGATCGGTCCCGTATTCGCCGCCTGCTGAACATGGTGGGCCCGCTCCTGGCTCTCATCGGCATCGTGCTGGGCTTCGGACTCGTGTACCAGCTACAGGCCGGCCTCGATGCGCACGCGTACGCCGTCGAAAAGGCGCAACGCCAGGAGAAACTGGGCCTGCCCGTCGAACCAGTGCACGATAAATGGCACTATATTTGCAACCAAAAGAATCGCTTCCTCACCGTCGATACGTTCCGAGCAACGGCGAACCAAACCGTCACGGTGGGCATCGCCGCCATGGGCATGACCATGATCATCATCGGCGGGGGCATCGACCTGTCGGTGGGATCGGTCATCGCGCTGGCCAGCGTGGCGACGGCGTGGTGCCTGAAATCGGGGTGGACTCCGCTGTCGGCCGCAGGCGCCGGCGTGCTGGTGGGCTCGGTGTGCGGCCTGCTCAACGCGCTCATGATCACGCGGCTGAAGGTCGTGCCGTTCATCGCCACGCTGGGCATGTGGGGTATCGCCCGCGGACTGGCCAAAGGCATCGCCTCGGAACAAAAGATCGACGCGCCCGCCGGTTGGCTGGGAGACTCAGTGCTGGTCCGCCATCCCGATCCGGCCTGGCTGCTGGTCTCGCCCGGCGTGTGGACCATGCTGCTCCTGGCGGTAGCGGTCTGGGCGCTCCTGCGCTACACCGCCCTGGGCCGGTATATCTTCGCCATCGGCTCGAACGAGGCGACGGCCCGGCTGTGCGGAATCCGTGTGGAGCGCGTCAAGTTGTACCTCTACAGCATTGCCGGGCTCACCACCGGGCTGGCGGGTGTGATGCAGTTCTGTCGTTTGACCGTGGGAGATCCCACCACCGCCATGGGCACCGAACTGGACGTCATTGCCGCGGTGGTCATCGGCGGGGGCAGCCTCGCCGGCGGCGAAGGATCGGTGTTCGGATCGCTGGTCGGCGCGCTCATCATGGCGTTCCTGCGCACGGGCTGTACGCAGGTCGGCGTGCCCACGTGGATCCAGGAGATGATCATCGGCGCGGTGATCGTGCTGGCCGTCGCCCTCGACCACGTCCGCCGTCGCTCCACCGCGGGCTGAAACGAAAGCCAAGCCGCACGCAGGTTGCGGGCTTGCACGCGTTTGCCGTGCCCGCTCTCGCGCATTTCGGAAAACGGAGATCTTGCCCGCCGCGGAGGCGAACGGGACGTCCGCCCCCCAATATCGCCACCTTTATCCGCGCTCGCGAATCGAGTACCATCGCTCCACTCGACGAGGCTCGAGGAAGGGAGACGCGCGAAGCATGATCAAGATCAATTACCAACTGCAGCCGGGCCAACTCACGGCCAAGCTGCGACGGATGTGGGAGCTTTCGGCGGCCAAGATCCGCGGCATCGAAAGCACGTACGACACTTCCAAGGGCGCCCCCGTGTTCACCGTCGAGGGCCGCTACACCAGCCGCGGCTGGACGGAGTGGACGCAGGGCTTCCAGTTCGGCTCGGCGATCCTCCAATACGATGCGACCGACGAGACCTACTTCCTCGACGAGGGCCGCACCAAGACGCTGCAGGTGATGGCCCCGCACGTCACGCACGTGGGCGTGCACGATCACGGCTTCAACAACGTCAGCACGTACGGCAACCTGCTGCGGCTCATGAACGAGGGCCGCACACCCGCGAACGAGTGGGAGCGTCACTTCTACGAGTTGGCCCTCAAATGCTCGGGAGCGGTGCAGGCCCGGCGCTGGACGACCATCAAGGGCGGCGGCGGGTTCATCTACTCGTTCAACGGTCCGCACTCGTTGTTTGCCGACACCATCCGCTCGCTACGGGCGGTGGCCATGGGATATCGGCTCGGCCAGGTACTGATGGGCGAGAACGATCGCTCCATCAACCTGCTCGACCGTCTCGTCGAGCACGCTCGCTCGACGGCGAAGTACTCGGTGTACTACGGAAAGGGCCGCGACAGCTACGATGTACGCGGCCGGGTGGCGCACGAGTCGATCTTCAACATCAACGACGGCAATTACCGCTGCCCGAACTCGCAGCAGGGTTATTCACCGTTCACCACATGGACGCGCGGCCTGGCGTGGATCATGTGCGGCTATCCGGAGCAGTTGGAGTTTCTCGAGACGCTCCACGACGACGAACTGACGCCATGGGGCGGGCGTGAGGAAGTGGAAGGCTTCATGCTGGAGGCGGCCCGCGCGTCGTGCGACTTCTACATTGAGAACACGCCGACCGACGGCGTGCCCTACTGGGACACCGGCGCGCCAGGTCTGGCGCGGATGGGCGACTATCTGAATCGACCGGCCGATCCCTTCAACGATCACGAGCCGGTGGACAGCTCGGCCGCCGCAATCGCCGCCCAGGGTTTGCTTCGTTTGGGGCACTATCTCCAGAGCAAGGGTGATGCCGACGCGGCTCGATACACGCAGGCTGGTCTGACGGTTCTCAACACGCTGCTGGACGAGCCCTATCTGAGCACGGACACCGCTCACCAGGGTCTGCTGCTGCACTCGGTGTACCATCGGCCCAATGGCTGGGATCACGTGCCGGCCGGGCGCAAGGTGCCGTGTGGCGAATCCAGCATGTGGGGTGACTACCACCTGCGGGAAGTGGGTCTGTACGTCCAACGGCTGGCCGAGTCCAAGCCCTACCTGACGTTCTTCGGGAAATGAATAGGGCCGTGCTGAACCCGATCCGCAGGACCACGTGGCAAGCCTCCGGGCTCGAGCCTGCGCGGATTCCAGACCGTTGACGGTTCGTCCGCCTTGCTGGCCAGTTCCTGCCGGATTTCGTATAATTGCCCTCAACTTCGACCGCGAGGCATCAGGCGTTTCCATCGGAACTGAAAGCAACATGCCGCAAATCAAAGTCATACGCGCGGGCCGGGCCGAAATCGCCGCCCAGCTCCAGGAACTTCGCCGCCCACTGTTGCTGGACCGGCTGGTTCTCGACGACACACCGCAGGCTCGGCGGGTCCAGGAGATCATCGCCGACGTCCGGGCCCGGGGCGACGAAGCGGTCTGCGAGATCTCGGCCGCGGTCGATGGCGCGAAATTCGCGCCCGACGAGCTGCGCGTGCCGGTCGAGCGAATCGAGCAGGCGCGTCGCGACCTGCCGGTCGATCTGCGGAAGGCCGTGGAACTGGCCATCGACTCCGTTCGCCGCTTCCAAGAACACATCATGGTCCGCGCGGCCGAGCCGCTATCGGCCGACGGCAAGACGCTGGCCTTGCGTGCCCGCCCACTGCGTCGTGCGGCGTTGTGCGTGCCGGGCGCTGCCGCCCCGCTGCTCTCGTCGGTCATCCACAACGCCGTGCCGGCTCAGGTCGCCGGCGTGAAGGAACTCGTGGTGGTCGCGCCACCTCGGCATGAAGGCGACGTGCATCCCGCCATCCTGGGTGTGGCCGGCGCACTGGGCATCCGCGAGGTGTACCGCATGGGCGGGGCTCACGCGATGGCCGCTCTGGCCATGGGCACCAAGCGCGTGCCGCGCGTGGACAAGATCATCGGCCCGGGCGGCATGTACGTCCAGCTGGCCAAGCGATACCTGTACGGCATCGTGGACATCGACATGTTCGCCGCGACGACCGAAGTGCTGATCATCGCGGACTCCACGGCCAAGCCCGCGTTCATCGCCGCCGACATGCTGGCTCAGGCCGAGCACAACCCGGGCTGCTCGATCCTGCTGACCGATGACGCGTCACTCGTCGACCGCGTGCTGGCCGAGCTCGACAAGCAACTGCAAACGCTCTCGACCGCCGAGGCCGCCCGCAAGTGGCTGGCCGAGTACGGCGCGATCGCCGTCGTCGAGTCGATGGATGACGCGGTGTATCTGGCCGACGACATCGCCCCCGAGCATCTCCAGATCGAAACGGCCAACCCGCACGAACTGGCCGATCGCATCGAATATGCGGGCGCGATCTTCCTCGGCCATTACTCGCCGGAAGCGGCGGGCGATTACGTGGCGGGGCCATCACACGTCCTGCCCACCGGCGGCACGGCGCGATTCTGGAGCGGAGTGTCGGCGATGAGCTTCCTGCGTTACACGAGCATGACCGAGTACACGCGGGAGGGTTTGGCCCGCGAAGCTGACGCCATCGACACGCTGGCTCGCGCGGAGTACCTGGACGGTCACGCCCGCTCGGCCACCATTCGCGTTCGCGATTGACGATAAACAGCAGTTTTGACCGGGCGAGTTGCGGACGGAGCACGGCGCGGCCTGCCCAAGCGGAAACGACGCTGAAGCGAAACCCAAACGAGAAGCCGATGAGCTACTTTCGAAAGAACATCGAGGCGGCCGAAGGCTATGTTCCCGGCGAACAGCCGACCGATCCTTCGGTCATCAAGCTGAACACCAACGAGAACCCCTATCCACCCTCGCCCCGGGTGATGGAGGCTATCCGGCAAATCGATCCCGAGCAGCTTCGCCGCTATCCGCATCCGCTGGCCAACGCGTTCCGCGACAAGGCGGCCGAAATCCTGGGCGTCACCCGCGACATGATCATCTGCGGCAACGGCATGGATGACATTCTCAACATGACCGTCCGCGCGTTCAGCGGGCCCGAAGCAGCGCTGGTGTTTCCGGTGCCGACGTACACGTTGTACGGCGTGCTCGGTGCCATCCAGGCTTCGGTGGTCAAGGAAGTGCCTTGGGGACCGGACTATCAACTGCCGTTCGAAGCCCTGGTGCAAGCCCGCGGACGCGTGACCTACCTGGCCAATCCCAACGCACCGACGGGTACGCTCGTGCCGTTGGATGAAGTCGCCCGGCTGGCCGACGCGCTTGATGGGGTGCTGTGCATCGATGAGGCATACGTGGATTTCGCCGAAGTGAACTGCCTCGAGCTGGCTCGCACGCGTCCGAACGTGCTGGTGCTGCGCACGCTCTCCAAGGGCTACTCGTTGGCCGGCCTGCGCTTCGGCTACGCCGTGGGCGACGCCAACCTCATTTCCGGACTCATGAAGGTCAAGGACAGCTACAACGCGGACGCCATCGCCATCGCGGCTGCCACCGCTGCCATCGCCGACCAGGAATACCACCTGCAGACGCGACGAAAGGTCATCCAGGAACGGCAACGGCTGGCCTCGGCCCTGGCTGATCTGGGCATGCCCGCCCTGCCCAGCCAATCCAACTTCCTCTTCGCCCGCTGCAGCCGGCCCGGGGCGGCTGAAGTCTACGAAAGGCTCAAGGCGCGGGGAATCCTGGTCCGATACTTCAACAGCCCCGGTATCAACGACCGGGTGCGAATCACCGTCGGCACGCCGGAGCAGAACGACGCGCTGATCGCCGCCCTGCGGGAGATGGTCGCGTGAGCAAACGCACGGAAAACAAACGAGCGCCGCGCCGAACGTCGAGCCGCACGCCGGCTCGCCAGGCCGGTGAGGTGCGGTCAAACACCGCCGGCGAACCCCGTCAGGCCACCATCAGCCGCACCACCAAAGAAACCCGCATCGAGTTGACGCTCGATCTCGACGGATCCGGACGGGTGGTCGCGGACACGGGCGTGGGCTTCTTCGATCACATGCTTGACCACATCGGCCGGCACGGCCTGTTCGACTTGGCCGTCAAGGCCGAGGGCGATCTGCAAGTGGACGACCACCACACTGTCGAGGATGTCGGCATCTGCCTGGGCCAGGCCATCGCGCAGGCGGTCGGCGACAAGAAGGGCATCCGCCGGTACGGCTTCTTCATCCTGCCCATGGAAGAGGCGCTGGCGCAGGTCGCCATCGATCTGTCCGGCCGAGCCGCTACGGTGTACCGCGTTGAATACCGCGGTTCCAAGATCGGTAACTTTGACGTGCAGTTGGTCGAAGAGTTTCTCCGGGCCGTGGCGCTCAACGCCAAGATGAACCTGCACGTGACCGTGCCCTACGGCACGAACGATCACCACATCGCCGAAGCCATCTTCAAGGCATTTGGCAAGGCCCTGCGAGCGGCCGTCGAGCGAGATCCGCGCGAAACCTCCGTGCCCTCGACAAAGGGTACGTTGTAACCAACACGAAAGGACCTGGAGGCTGGGGACTGGGGGCTGGTGAAGAAGCGCTTCGGTCTCCGGTACCGTTCGCGGGCATCGTGGTGTGGGCTTCTTGCCTGCACTCGTCATTGTGGTGCAGGCATCCTGGCTGCACTGTGCATGCTGCAAGCGTGCACCACCACGTATGTGTTTAGCGGCTGGTCCTTTCACCCGGCAGGAACGGAAGTCGAGTCAACTGACGAGGAAATGAAACGGGGGGGCAAGCCCCGTCGCTCGCTTGGTTTTGCTCAGGACTCAAGTCTCAGGTCCCGGCTCATAGCCCATAGCTCACAGCTCATAGCTCTTCAGGTGTCACCGAGCAGCAGATGCTGGAGACGCTGCGTGAGTTTACGGCGGGCGGCGTCATCGGAGCGGATATCACCCCAGTAAAGCACGCTTTGACGGCGAGCGTCCTGCCGAATGCGGCTGAGCAGTTTCTGCAACCGCGAGACGCACTCGTCGAGCACCTCACGTCGGCGGCGCCCGATCCGTTTGGCATTGACGATCACCACATCCGCCTCGACCAGCGCGTGATAGTCGGGCTGTAACTGGATGCGCGAAGCGATCTCCGCACCAAGCGGCGAGCTGAGGAAGTGGCGAATCTGCGCTTCGGCGATGTTGAGCCGTTCGACCCGTGTCCCGCCGGCGTATTCGGCCGGGCTGGGACGGGAGTGCTCCACACCAATGCTGTCGTCGAAGACGTCGTCATCGAACAAGCCGAAGATCTCCGACGCGAAAGCGGCGGTGTCCTGAAGAACTTGATGAAGCGCGGCCGCGGCGGCATCCGGCGTCCGGAAGATGGTGTAGATGTCCGGCGGTGCCGTCATGATGAAAATACGGTACTCATACGGGTAAGCGTGCCGCAACGTGGGGTCTGCATCGGCTTCCACGATGGCAAAGCCGTCCCGCTCTTGTCGTCTGATCGCTCGCAGCCCCTCCGGAATGGTTTCGAAGAGCCGATCATGGGTGTAGCTGACTCGGTGCGCGGAGGCCCACGACGCCCCAATAACGTCATCCTCGCGCGCTTCACAGGCCCAGACGGCGTTCGTATACGAGTCGTGGGCGGCCTCGAGCCGCAGGTAATGCGGCTTTCGGTCCAGGACGTGCTCGGCCAGGTACCGGGCCAGCGTGCTCTTGCCGCTCCGCCTGGGACCACTGATTAAGACACTAAGAACAGGCATAACCACTCACTAAACTGCCTGGGGATGAAAGCTTTCCTCTTTTCGCCAGATCTCCAGTACACAGATACTATGCCCGCCGGGGCCCCACTCTCTACCGGAAATTGTCAGGAATTCCGTCAGAGTCCGATCCGTCGGACGAATGGGCGCCGCCGCCCGGGCCTTCAGACCGCCCATGCACCGGCCGGCCGGGATCGAAACTCGCCGTTCTAGGCTGGCCGATCGGATCGAAGTCACCGGTCGAGCGACCGTAGCCCCCGTCTCAGGTGCTTACCCCTATGGCAGGCCCCGTTTGCCGGCCTCGAATGCACAATTCTAGTGCAAGGTCATGATCACAAATGATTTATGGCAACAACCCACACGTCTTCGGCTGGTCGAACGGGTCTGATCGCAAGGAGGGAGAGGTAACAGGTGAGTGTGCAGAAAAAACGGAAGGTACCCGCCGTGGCGAGGGGCACCTTCCTGTCGTCCGTCGAGTCTCATTCGAGATCTCGACCACCATCGTTCTCGCGAACCACTCACGCGGGGTTCAGCGTGCCGAACGATGGCATCTGTTTGTTCGGCTTACTTCTTGCGTCGGGCTTTCTTCTTGCCGGCCTTCTTTGCCGACTTCTTCGACGCCTTCTTCGCAGCCTTCTTCGTTACTTTCTTCGCGACCTTCTTCGCTGCTTTCTTGCGTTTCTTCGCCATGAGGTATCACCTCCTTTCTGGCACATAAGATTAACGCGTCGCGCACGAATGTCAAAGCATTTGTGCGCGCCGGGCAAAAATTTTTTCTAATTCGTCATGCCCGGCATGTGAACTGTTTATCGACCAGATGAGTGCCGATGCTTGATCAAAATCACTTGCCGATGCAGAACCGAGAGAAGATGCGGCCCAACAGATCCTCGGTCGTCACCTCTCCGAGAAGCAGTGACAAGGCATGCATCGCATGCCGGATCTCGAGGGCCAGTAGTTCGGCAGGCGGTACAGAGTGGTCGGTAGATGATTCAAACAGACTGGCGGCGCGCAGTAGCGCTTCGCGTGCTTCCTGCAGCGCATCGCGATGGCGCTGAGTGAGAGAAATCAGCTCAGAACCGTGCTTTTCCGCATGTTTGAAGAGGATTTCGCTCATGCGAACCCGCAGTTCATCCAGGCCCGCGCCGGTTGCCGCACTGACATAAACCGGTTGATGACCTGCGATGACGGGCAGGGGTTCGCGCAACGCGTCGGTCTTGTTGAGGACGACTTCATAGCGGCGGCCGGCAAGCCGATCGGAGATCTCGGACAAGACCCGAGCCGGCGCGTCCGTGGCATCAATGACCACCAAAATCAATTCCGCGTCGGCCATCGCCCGCGCGGTAATGGACTCGATGGCGGCGGTCAGTTGCGGGTGGTCATCACCCGAATGGACATTGCCGCTTGCCTGGATGAACCCTGCCGTGTCGCACACGATGACCTCGCCACCGGGCAAAGTCAGTGGTGCGGTGATGACATCGCGCGTCGTACCGGCGACGGATGATTGAATGGCTCGATCCATGCCGGTCAGACGGTTGAACAACGTGCTCTTGCCCGCATTGGGCAATCCGACGAGCGCGATGCGCGGCAACACTTCCAATCGTTCGACGGATTCACTGTCGTTCAACAGACGGGCGAGTTGATCCGCCACGCGGCTCACCGTCTCCAACACCTGGGCCGGAGCCACGAACTCGATGGGCTCTTCGACAAAGTCGATCTCGGCCTCGATGAGGGCCAGCAGATCAGCGAGTTCCTCGCGCAAGCCGCGGGTTCGGCGGCTCAGGGCACCGTGCAGAAGTCTTTCCGACGCACGGAGTTGCGCATCCGTCTGGGCGTGGATCACCGCGGCGACGGCCTCGACGCCGGTCAGGTCGATAGCCCCGGCGTAGAAGGCGCGGGCGGTAAATTCCCCCGGCTCGGCCGGGCGGGCCCCCGCCTGCAAAAGCTGATCGAGCAACATGGCCAGCACCGGTGGCGATCCCGGCACGTGCAATTCGACCAGATCCTGACGCGTGTAACTCGCGGGAGCGCGGAACGTGTAGGCTTCGGCAGGCAACCACGCATCCGCGGTCAGCCGGACACGACCCATGTGGCGCTCGTGCCCTCCCGCTTTGAGCAAGTCGATACCATGATCGGAGATGAACACGGACGCCGCGCAGTCGAATGCCAGCGGACCGCTCAAACGCACGATACCCCGGATGCCGCAACCGGGCGGCGAGGAGATCGCGACAATGGTCTCATCGAGACGATCAAACATCGGAAGGATGATAGCGGGCGCGGCAAGAGCACGTCATACCACGAAAGACTCGTTGCACAGACGCTCCAGGAGGTTCTCCAGAAAATCGGCGGCATTGACCGAGATGACGACTGACACCTGACGCTTCTTGTCCTTGACGAGCACAGGCTTGCTCCTGCCCGCCTGCGGACCCGACGTGGTGATGTCCAGTCCCATCCTCGATTGCAGGAACAGTTGCGGCCAGATCAACGTGCCGAGGGCCAACGGATCGTGAACGAGGAACCGCCCCACTCCATCTTCACTTGGCTGAGCCATCGGCCATTGCAACATTCGGGCCAGTTGTCCGCCGATCCGGCTGGCGCTACGACTCATGCGGGCCACATGGGATTCATCGATGGCCACCTGCTGGGTCACGTCGAGCGACACGACACTGATCGGAAGGCCGGACACCAGCAGGTCGCGAGCGGCGACAGGATCGCGATAGAAGTTGAACTCGGCGTAAGGCGTGACGTTCCCCTTGCACCAGATCGCGCCGCCCATCACCACGACACGTCCGGCTTGTTCGAGCAGACCGGGGCGTTCGCGAAGCAAATAGGCCAGGTTGGTCAGCGGTCCGATGGCGACGATGGCCAGCGATCGACCATGCTCGGCGATCGCACGTTCGTAAAACGGAATCAACTCGTCCGGCGCGAATGCATCGGGCGCGGGCAGATCGACGTGACCGAGGCCGTCGTCGCCGTGCACGTCGGCGGCATTCATCAGATGCGCCGATTGATCGAGGCCGCGAGCCATGGGCAGCTGCGTACCCGCTCGAAACGCCTCGAGCACCCGGGGCATGTTGATGGTCGCCTGATCCAGCGAGACGTTGCCGCCCACCGAGGCCAGCCCCACCAACCGGATTTCCGGACTGGCCAGGGCCAGCCCGACGGCCATGGCGTCATCCACTCCCATATCGGTGTCGATCAGGATCGGCATGGACATGAGCGGACTCCGCTTGCAGATTTGACAGGCCAGAAACCAGGCGCTACAGTCGCCGCATCGCCCAGGATTATGGTAACTATTGTTGGAGACAAGTCCACCATGGTCAACGCAGAGGAGCTGGCGAGCCGATTCCAGAAGGTGTTTCCCGGCGAGGTCGCCCGGTGGCGTGTGCGTGCGCCCGGCCGGGTCAACCTGATCGGCGAGCACGTGGATTACAACGACGGGTTCGTGCTGCCCATCGCCATGACCCAGGCGTTGTGGGTCCTCGTTGCCCCTCGCAGCGACGGCGATATCGCCGTGCATTCGACGGCATTCAACCAGACGGTGACGTTTCCGACCGGCGAACCCGGCAGCCCCGGCGAGCCGTTCTGGGCGAACTACGTCCGCGGGGTGGCGGCCATGCTCATCCGTCGCGGCATTCGGCTCCAGGGAGCCAGCCTCCTCATCCACAGCGACGTGCCGGTAGGCGGCGGCGTGAGCAGTTCGGCCGCACTGGAGACCGGCGTGGCCCGCGCGTTGCTGACGGCGGCCGGCCAGGACGTGCCGCCGGTGGAATTGGCCCTGCTCTGCCGGCAGGCCGAGCATGAGTACGCTCACTCGCCCTGCGGAATCATGGACCAGTTCATCTGCGGCCTGGGACAGGCCGATCATGCCCTCCTGCTGGACTGTCGCACGCAGCAGTACGAGCAGATCCCCTTCGTGCTTGACGATGCCGTGTTGATGATCATGAACACGCAGGTCAAGCACGAGCTCGGCTCGAGCGAGTACCCGGTCCGCCAGCGGCAGTGCCTGGAGGGCCTGGCCACGCTGCAGCAGAAGCACCCGGGTCTGCGTTCGCTGCGCGATGTGACACCTATGATGCTCAAGGAGGCCCAGCCGGAGATGAAGCCGCTGGTCTTCGATCGCTGTTGGCACGTGGTGACTGAAATCGAGCGGACGACCAAAGCGGCCGAGGCCCTGCGCAGCAACGATCTCGAGGAGTTCGGACGGCTCATGGTCGGCTCGCACCAGTCCCTCAGCCAGAAGTACGAGGTGTCCTGCCCCGAGCTGGACACGCTGGTTGAAATCGCCCGCTCGGTGCCCGGCGTGTACGGGGCGCGAATGACGGGCGGCGGTTTCGGCGGCTGTGCCATCGCATTGGTACGCAAGTCGGCGGAAAATGCGTTGCGAGCTGCTATCATTGATCGGTACAACGGTCGATACAAGCGACCGGCCCTGGTTTACACCACCAAGGCCGAAGACGGGGCGCGGGTGGAGACGCTTTAAGAGTGAAGGCCGGAGAGGAAAGAGTGGAGGCACCGCCCGTCGCCCGTAGCGGATCAATGTGTCTCCAACAGCCACTCCCTATTCTCGATTGCCCGGGGCCGGTGCGATAATGTCGGATCTCTCTTTCACTGTGTGGATCGACCGAGTTCGAGCCGGCCGAGATCTCAGCCGCGACGAGATGCGGTGCGCGTTCGAGCTGATCATGACCGGGCAGGTCGGGCATGACGACATGGCGGAGTTTCTCCGCCTGCTGGCCGACAAGGGCGAGAGCGTCGAGGAGATCGCCGGCGCCGCGGATGTATTGAACGAAAAGGTCATGCGCGTGCCGTGCGAGTTCGACTGCGCCGACACGTGCGGCACGGGCGGCGACGGGATCAACACGTTTAATGTCTCGACCACGGCGGCGATCATCGCCGCCGGCGCCGGCGCGATCGTGGCCAAGCACGGGAATCATACCAGCACACGCGTGAGCGGTTCGGCAGACGTGGTTGCTCAGTTGGGCGTGCGGCTTGATCCGCCCATCGCGACACTGAGCCGCTGCCTGGCCGAGTGCGGCATCGCGTTCCTGCACGCTCCACTCCTGCATCCGGCGATGAAGCACGCGGCCCCGGTTCGCCGTGCGTTGCGCATCCGCACCATCTTCAATCTCATCGGGCCGCTGACCAACCCGGCCGGGGCTCGCCGCCAGGTGATCGGCACGTGCAAGGCGCACCTGACGGAGAAGATCGGCCAGGTCCTGGCCGCCCGCAACGTGCCCCGGGCCTGGGTGCCCTGCAGCCATGAAGGCTTGTGCGATCTGTCCATCACCGGCGAGAGCCGGGTCACCGAGGTGCGTGACGGCCGGATCGGCACGTTCACCGTGCACCCCTCGCAGGTCGGGTTCCGTACCGCCCCGCTCGAAGCACTCCTGGTGGATTCGCCTCAGGCTAGTGCCCAAGCGGTCAGAGCAATCCTGGAACGGCGGGATCGCGGCCCTCGGCGGGATCACAGCCTGCTGAACGCGGCGTCGATCCTGATCGTCGCCGGCCGGGCTGACGATCTGCCGACAGCGGTGCAAATGGCTGCCGATTCGCTGGATAGCGGCGCCGCCTTGGCCAAGCTAGAACAGCTGATCACCCTGTCTCATTCCTGACACACAGCATTCCACCGGAACCTCGGTAGCCCGGCCCACGTATTTCCTCATGGGCATACGTAATTGCGCGGCTTACAATTGCCGAAACGGTTCGCACGGGGAATTCCTTTAAACATTGGAGAATTGGAACAATGAAAAGACTCGGATCGCTCGCGGCGGCAGTGGTGCTGGTGGCGGGTCTGGCGCTGGTCTGGCAGACCCAGGGCGTGGCGGATACGACGAAGGCCTCGGATTCGCCGAAGGTCGTCAAGACCGACGCCTGTTGTAAGGGCAAGTCAGCCGAAGAGTGTTGCAAGACGACCGGGGACAAGTCGGCTTGCGGCACGTCGTGCGGCGACAAGGGCGGCTGTGGCGACAAGAGCACGGCTAAATCGTCCTGCGGCGACAAGGGTGGATGCTCGAAAGAAAAGACTGTAGCCGGTGCGACCACGCAACCGGCATCGCTTGCTTCGGCAACCGAAAAGAGCGGTTGCTGCGCGAGCAAGACCACGCTCGCCTCGGCGACGGAAAAGAGCGGTTGCTGTGCGAGCAAGGCATCGCTGGCCTCGGCAACCGAGAAGAGCGGTTGCTGCGACAAGAGCGCCTGCACGAAGGACAAGACGGTAGCCAGTGCGACCACGCAACCGGCCTCGCTCGCCTCGGCAACGGAAAAGAGCGGCTGCTGTGCGAGCAAGGCCACGCTGGCCTCGGCGAGCGAAAAGAGCGGCTGCTGCAGCGGGAAGGCCGCGACGGCTTCGGCCAAGACCTGCCCGGTAACCGGCTCTGCGACGACGCGGCCGGCATCGCTGGCGTCGGCGACGGAGAAGAGTGGTTGCTGTGCGAGCAAGACCACGCTGGCCTCGACGACCGAGAAGAGCGGCTGCTGCGCGAGCAAGGCGACGTTGGCCTCCGCGACGGAAAAGAGCGGTTGCTGCTCGGGCAAGGACACACCGGCGGCCGACAGCGGCGAGAAGAAGTGCTGCAAGGAGGATGCGAAACTGGCCGCCGCCACGCAGCCGGCCAACGGCCAGAGCAAGTGCTGCTCGAAGTCCGAGACCAGCTTGGTGAGCGCGTCCGATGCCCAGAGCACGACCGCTCAGCCGGTTGCTCAGTAATCTCGCGAACGAATATTTTGCCCTGATTCGGAGGGCGGGCATCTTGCCCGCCTCTGAGGCGGACGGGACGTCCGCCCCCTAAGAAACGTCAATGCCGCCATCACCGCACGTGACGGCGGCATTTTCTTTGCGCCCGCATTTCTCTTCCGCTCACCAGCTACCTTCCGCTTGCCATCGCGACTGCCGTGTTCCTCTCCTCACCAGTCCCCAGCCCCCAGCCCCGATTTCATGGCGCCGTCTGTGTGGCTGCTGTGTTCACCACCGGTGTGTCCGGTTGAGCGCTCCACTGCGAAAACGATCCGTCGAACAGGCGAGGCTGATAGCCCAAATACTTGGCGGTGAAGTAGTCGAGCGATGCCGAAGCCCCGGTTCGGCAATACACGATCACCTTCCCGCCGGGCTCGGCACCGGCCTGAGCATACATCTTGCGAAGCTGAGGAACGCCTCGAAACGTCGGTACCTCTTTGCTGGTCAGATTGCCCGACGAGGGCAGGTTGTGCGCTCCCGGAATATGCCCGGCGCGAGGGACGCTCTCCCCGGCGGTGCAACCGGCGTACTCGTTTTCGGAACGGGCGTCGATGACAGGCGGACCGGTGTGCGACCGATCGGCTTTGCGCTCCACCCACTCCCTCATCTCCGCTAGGCTGACGACGAGTTCCTCGCGCAGGCGCTGTGGTCGCCACCGGGAAGCTTGCACACGAGGTTCCTCGGTCGAGACTGGCCGACCTTGAGCCTTCCACTGCGGCCAGTGTCCATCCAGCAAAGCTGCCCGCTCGCCCAAGCCCAGATAGTCGAGCACGAAGTAAGCCCGAGCGGCTGGGATGACTTCGCCTTCATCGTAGATCACGATCCGCTTGGTCTCGTCGATGCCCAGCTTCTGTACCGTGGCGATCAGCTCCTCGACGGGAGGGATCTCGTTCAGAACGCCCTCGCGTTCCTGAGCGATGTCCGACCAATCGAGGTAGCGTGCGCCCGGTACGTGGGCCGTGTCATAGCCCGTGCGTTTCCTGCCTACGTGGAGCACCACGATTTCGGGATCGTGCAGATGCGCGGCCAGCCAATCGGCGCTGACCAGCATGTCCCGACGGACCTGAGCGTCGGCCGGCTGAGTGGCAGCCGGTGCAGCCCAAGCGGAACCGGCCAGACCGGCCGCCAATGTCCAGGCCCAGCAATGTACGTTCATGGGAACCTCCGGTGAATAATCTGGCCTGTGCCTGCCATTACGGATAGTATTCCGCTCATGGAAACCGGACCAATGGGCCGCAATGCACGTCGGATCGCCTCGGCCGCGGTCGCGGCGGCGATTCTGACGACATGGGCAGGCCTCCGAAGCACCCGTGCGGATGGCCCCCGCCTCGAGATCACGGGTTCCGGCGCTCGCGAGGATGCTTCGCATCATGATGAATACCTGGTGGGCGTATACTACTTTGCCGGTTGGTGGCGGGATCAGCCGAACAAGTGGCAACGAGGCGGCCGGGACTGGCGGGCGGACTGGCCGCAGCGTGTGCCCACGCTCGGCGAGTACAACGAGCAGGCGACCATGGATCGGGAGATCGTCGCCGCCGCCGATCATGGGGTCGATTTCTTTCAGATCCTGTACTACTGCCGGCCAGCCCTGGTCAACGGCCGATCACCTGAGCCGCACGCCGACAAACTCAACGCGGCGCTCGAGCAGTTTATGGCTTCGCCGCACGCCGGCCGAATGAAGTTCACGCTCGAAACGGTCAATCACCCTCCGTTCGACGCAACCACCGATCAAGAGTGGGCCGAAGCCTGCCACCTGTGGGCCCAAGCCATGAAGCACCCGAGCTACCTGCGGGTGGACGGCAGGCCGGTGTTCAAGATCCACGGCTACGAACTGTTCCTGAGATCGGCGGGCGGCGACGTGGAGACCGCGCGGGCAAGACTCGACGTGCTGCGGCAGGCGGTGCGCGACGCCGGCGCCGGTGAGGTGATGCTCAGCGCGGGCATCCTGCCCGAACAGTTGTTCCCGGGCGAGCTGCCGAACGAGTTCGATTTTCTGACCACGTATATGTGGATGCCGGGCGGCGGTCGAGTCGCATCAGATTCGGAAGACTCCCCGAGAAATGCTCCCCTGCGTCCCTACGCGGAATTGATCGACTACGCCGAGGCGGGTTGGAAGATTCAGAACGACAAGGGACCACGATTCTACGTGCCCTACGTGCCGGCAGGCTGGGATCCGCGGCCTTGGCAGGATCCGCGGTGCTCGTACGCCATGCCCACGCGAGTCGAGTGGATCGATGCGCTGCAGCGTGTGAAGCGAGCACTCGACACATCGCCCCGGCTGGGTGCGCCCAAGAAGGATGGTAGCCGCGCGAAGATGCTGCTGATCTACGCCTGGAACGAATTCGGCGAGGGCGGCATTGTCGCCCCCACTCGCGGCGAAGGCATGATGAAACTCGACGCCATTCGTGAGGTGTTCGGCCGCAGGTGACCGGACCTTTCACACACCCCCTGGAGCATCGGATGGGCGGCGATTCGCGGAAAAAGCCACGGCAAGAGCTCAAGCGGCAGAGGAAGCGAACCTCGCAACGGCGGACGCAGAGTTCGAGCGAATACCTCAAGCTGCAGCACGCCGGTGAGATCGAGGCGTGCGTTGTCAACAGCGATTGGAAAGAGCAGGGTCTGGCGAGCTTGTACTCCTGCGCCGAGTGCCGGGCGGTCACGCGATGGGCGCGGACCGGACGACATTTGAAGATCGAATGGAGCGGTTCCTCAGCCTGACGCCGGCAGAGAACGAGTTGCGACAGGCTCTGGATCAGGTCGCAGAGTATATGCGACACTTCAAGAGCCCGGAGGAACTGATTGATTCACTGGGGCTCGAGGAATAGAGAGCCTGTGCTATGCGCTGTGAGCTATCAGCTTTCAGCTGTCAGCCGTCAGTGCTAAGCTATTGGCCCCAAAGGTTATCGTGTAGTTCACCGCTCTGTACGGTCGCTCGAGCTGATCAAGAGAACAAAGGGTTACTGGATCTGCAACATGACGCATCGCGAACGTTTCATAGCCGCGCTGGAGGGTAGGCCGCTGACGGGCCGGGTGCCCCATTTCGAATTGGTGTTCTTCTTGACCATGGAGGCGTTCGGCCGCGTGCACCCCATCCACCGGTCGTACACGCAGTGGGACCAGATGCGGCGAAGCGAGCAGGAACTGCACCTGCGGGACATGGCCGAAATCTTCATCCTGACCGCGCGGCGATTCGAGCACTCGGCCATCTTCATCCATCCCCCGCTGGCGAACGAAGTCGATCAGATGCGACTCATCGACGAGATCCGCCGGCAATCGGGAGACGAGTTCTTCCTGATGATGCACGGCGACGCGACGTACTCCATTCCCAGCGGCGGCGACATGACCGAGTTCTGCGTCAAGCTGGTGGAAGAGCCGCAGACCATGAAGGACCAGGCTCGTCGCCGGGTTGAGGATGCGTTGGCTCGCGGCGAGCGGTTCCGGCGGCACGGCGGCCTGGATGGCTGGGCGCTGTGCAGCGACTACTGCTTCAACACCGGGCCGTTCATGAGCCCCGCCATGTTCGACGAGTTCGTCACGCCCTACCTGGCCGACCTGTGCCGCGGCTATCGCCGGCAAGGCTGGTACGTCATCAAGCACACCGACGGCAACATCATGCCCATCCTCGACCGGCTCATCGAGGGCGAGCCGCACGCCCTGCATTCGCTCGATCCCCAAGGCGGTGTGGACATCGCGGAGGTCAAGCGGCGGATCGGCGACCGTGTCTGCCTGATCGGCAACGTGAACTGCGGACTGCTCGACACCGGCACGGAAGAGCAGTGCATCGAGTCAGCCCGCTACGCCCTCAAGCACGGCATGCCTGGCGGACGCTACATCTTCTCGACCAGCAACTGCGTGTACACGGGCATGGACCTGCGGCGGTACGAGCTGATCCTCGACGTCTGGCGGCGGGAGGGGAATTACCCTAGCCACACCGGCGGAGAACCCTGAGCTGCAATGGCACGAGTGGTGGTGATCGTAATCATCGAGACTGCCTATCCGACCGGAGAGGCCTAACATCAGGGTCGATACCTCGAAATCACGTTCCGAAACGGGAAGCCATTTGTGGCCTACCTGTACCTGCCCCGTCGAGCCAGCGACAACAGCGTTTGCACGGTGAAGTCCGAGCAGGGCATGCTCATCGACTTCGCGGCGGATGGGCGCCCCATCGGGATGGAGATCACCAACCCGACATCCATATCTCCGGACGCAATCAACCGAATTTGGGCCGCCATCCGACGTCGGTTTTGATTCGAGAATGGATGCCAACTGACGTCGGAAGGAGACGGTGGGGTCAAGCCCCGCCGCTCGCTCGGAAACACGAATGCGTGTATCGAAAGCCTGCGAGCGATTCACGTTCGCGGTTGCGTCTCCTCGCGAGCGGCACGTTCAAACGGATTGTCGCGATACGGATTACGGCCGCGGAACCACTGCCAGGCGCCGGCAAGGAAGTAGGCGGGAATGAAGAGCGGGCCCCAGCGTTCGACCTGGCGAACGTGAACGCGCTCGTGCTCACGCGTGCGATCCAGTGTATGCCGGTCGGTGCCAAGGACGACGTGACCGAGCGTCATGGCCGATGCTCCGCCGGCGATGGGCACGCACGCTCGGAGGAACCACTGCACCGCCCCACCGTTGATCTCGATGACATTACCGACGACCTGCCATTGTCCGCGCGTCATGATCGCCAGCGGCACGAACAGCAAGCCAACGGCGGTGGTCGGAAAAGCCCACAAGTACTTGAGAACAGTCCGCACCTCGTGGAACCACAGAGGCTCCGAGGCACGGAGAAGAGAGAGTGTTTGCATCCTCGGTTGCATTCCGCCTCTCTGCTCTTTTGGACCACGCATGACGCGGATGTGGTCTTTAGCTCAGGTCTCAGGTCTCAGGTCTCAATCCTCAGGACTCATTTCATCCCTTGACCACGCCGACGGGGCGGAGCTTGGCGACGATACGAGTGAGCCCGGCCTGGTGGACGATCTCCACCACACGGCTGACGTCCTTGTACGCTTCGGGCTGTTCCTCATCGAGGCCTTTGCGACTGTGGGCACGAGCGTAGATGCCCACGGCGAGCAGTTCCTTGCGGATGCTTCGGCCGCGAGCGGCGCGGATGGCCGCACCGCGGGACAGGAGCCGACCGGCCCCGTGGCAGGAACTGCCGAAGCTCTCGGTCATGGCCGCGGGCTGGCCGACGAGGACGTAGCTGGCCCGGCCCATGTCACCGGGGATGAGCACGGGCTGGCCGATCTCGCGATACTTCGCGGGCACCTCGGGGTGACCGGGCGGGAACGCTCGCGTAGCTCCCTTGCGGTGGACGCACAGCGACCTGGTTCGGCCGTTCACCTCGTACGTCTCCATCTTGGCGATGTTGTGCGCGACGTCGTACACCAAGTGCATACCCAGGCGTTCGGCGGGCGTGCCGAGCGCTTTCTCGAACGCTTGGCGTGCCAGGTGCATGATCATCTGGCGGTTGGCCCACGCGAAGTTGGCCGCCGCCCGCATCTGGCCGAGGTAGCGAGCCCCCTCGGGCGAATGCACGGGAGCACAGACCAACTGGCGGTCGGGCAGACTGATGCCGTACTTGCCGGGAGCGTTACGCAGGTCGCGCAGGGCGTCGTCGCAAATCTGGTAGCCCAGGCCGCGCGATCCGCTATGGATCATGACGGTTATTTGGCCCTCGGCCAGACCCATGGCGGCCGCAGCCTGGGGATCGAACACCTGCTCGACCACCTGGAGCTCGAGGAAGTGGTTGCCCGAACCGAGCGAGCCGCACTGGTCGGCCCCGCGCTGGTAGGCCCGCTCGGAGACATAGTCGGGCCGAGCGCCGGCCAGGCAGCCGCCGGCCTCGGTGAGCTCGAGATCCTCGTTCCAACCGTAACCTCGCGAGACAACGTAGGGCGCGCCGTCGGCGAGAATCCTCTCCAACTCTGGCCGCTTGAACTTCACCGCCCCCCCGCCGCCCACGCCGGCCGGTACGTATTCAAAGACGGTGTCCACGATCTGGGGAATGCGTTCGCGCAGATCGTTCCAGGCGAGGTCGGTGCGGACGAGACGCACGCCGCAGTTAATGTCGTAGCCCACGCCGCCGGGGCTGATGACACCGCCGGCCTCGGGCTCGGTGGCTGCCACGCCGCCGATGCAGAAGCCGTAGCCCCAGTGGATGTCGGGCATGGCCAGCGAGGCTCGGACGATCCCCGGCAATGTGGCAACGTTGGCCACCTGCTCCAGGGACATGTCGTGACGCAGCGTGGACATGAGCCGCTCGTCGGCGAAAACGAGGCCGTCCACGCGCATGTCGGGCCGATAGGACCGGGGGATACGCCACTGACAGTCGCTGATGCGTTCGACGGGGCCGGTAAATGTAGGTTCGGGCATGAGCGTCCTATCCTACGCTTCGCTTGGCAAAGCCTCTCGCTAATCTTACGTCCGGTGCGACTCCTGAAGTCGCACGGCGGCCGGACCACAAGCGAGCAGGCGAGCGGCACGCCGCGCCTCCCGTGGTCGGCCGGCACAGACTCAAATATCCACGATATACCGGGTTTCGTAGCCGTCGTCGATCCGGTTGATCTCCAGCCCGTGGTAGGTAACGGCCTTGACCTCGCGATCCAGGAGGCTGGCGTCACGATCCACCGTGTAGCTTTGCCCGCTCGCCCGCAGGCAGCCGGGCTCGAACGTCTCGACGGTCAGATCGGTGACCATCCGGTGGTCTCGCTCGAAGATCAGGAGCAGTTCGGACAGATGGTCGTGCAAGAGCGTGGATAAATCACCGTCGGTGAACTCGAAGCGCTCGGGGCGTGGCTCGCCCTGCGGCCGAAGCTCACCGATCACGCTGTAGAGGCCTTCGCCGGCCACGCGAACGAGTTCCGAGAGGCTGGGAGCGAAGGCACGCACGCCCACGTCGGCGGTGTGATCGAAGAGTTCGAAGCCGGCCTTCATGGTGGTTTATCCTGATTCGGGCGCGAGTGACCAACGCCGGATGACGAAACCCGAATGACGAATGACCACAAGACGGCACTCAAGCCGTCATCGTTCCAGGTACGTCGCGTTTACATGCTTCTCTATTGTAGCGGAAAGCGAGTCACTTCGGCAGGCCGCGGTAGTAGTCGGCCAGCTCGTCCCAGGCGAGGCTCTCGTCCCAACCGAGCTCGGCTGCGTCGAGCAGATCGGTGTTCAGCCGAACGCGCGGCTCGGTGAACTCCGTCTGCCGGCGCAGGTCCAGCGGGCAGGGGATGCCCAACCGCGAGGCCATCTCGGCCGCAAAGCGCTGCGCGAAAGCGCCCTGCGACTCGACGTAGCCGCTGGGATTGGTCTTTTGGAAGCCGGGTCCATCGCCCAGCGATTGGGCGAAGCGGACATAGGCCTTGGCCAGGAGCGAGACGGGGATGTTGTCGCGGACGTACGCAGGCGTGTTGACCACCGGCGTCTTACCTTCGCGCCAATGGCGGACGAGGTACATGGTGAACCGCGGCTCCTCGTACGGGCCGAACGGATTGGGGATGACGAACTTGCCGAGACGCATGTCGCGGATGGCGGTGTGGTACCGGAAGATCTCGGCCGTGAGGCCCTTGGACAGGCCGTAGGGCGAAAAAGCGGGAAGGTCCTGCGAGCCGGCGCCCTCATGCGGTTCGAAGACCGAGCCGGTCAGCAGCACGCGCCGACAACCTGCGGATCGCAAGGCGTCGAGCACGGCGTCGAGATTCCGCGTGTTGTTCGCGACGGCGGCGTGCACGTCGAAATCGGGGCTCTTGTAATTGGTGACGTCGGCGGCGTGGTGACAGAAGAGATCCCAGGGACCGGCATCGCGCACAAGATTCACGAACAGATCGTCGCCGAAGGTGCAACCATGGACGGGCCGGCAATACTCGACCAACCGGGCGCACCGCGTGCGGCGCGGCTCGTCGGCATATTCGTCCGGTCCGCGGCGGAACGTCGCCACCACCTCATGCCCCGCGCACGCAAGCTCGCGAACGAACCAAAAACCCGTGAACGAACTCGCACCGGTGAACAGAACGCGCATCGCGACCTCCCTCTGAGACACTGAAGCTCGATCCAGTATAGGGATGCGATTCGCGGGACAAGGCGTGGGGCGAAACATCGTCTGATTGCGACCATTCGGGGGGGCATCCTATGGATGAGCTATGAGCTATCAGCTGTGAGCCGTGAGCTATGAGCCGGAGGGAAGGAGACGGTCGGGGTCGCCTCCGATTCACGTGCGCTTCTTGATCGAGAAGAACCCCCGGACCCCATCGAACTGAGTCCGCCGGGGCAAGCCCGGCGGCTCGCCCATTCTCCCAGGACGGCGATGCGCGGTCGAGGTCACGGCGCGGGCTTCAATGCCGGGCTCTCCCACTGCTCGAGCGGGGCAGGCACGGGTGTCTGCACCGGGATGATGTAGCGGTCGGCCTCGACTCTTCCGCCGTTCCGGACGATGATCCGCTCGGTGAGCTTGCGACAGCACTCGATCACTTCGCGATAGTTGTAGCGGACGTGAGCGAACCGGAGATGGGCGACTCCGTCGAGACCGGCCCAGGCTTCCGCGGGGATCGCACTCAGCCCGCGCATGCAGCCCCATACACCGGCCGCCGACGAAGGATTGCAATCCGAGTCCTGGCCGCAGCGCATGGAGATTTCGCAGACTTTCCAGAAGTCATCGCCGCCGTACAGCAGGCCCATGACGATGTACGCGCCGTTGATATGAGCATCAATGTTGAACGGATTGCCCGGTTCGCAATCGCGGTCGTCGTTGTACTTGTCCTCGATAAGCCGCCAGGTCGCCCGCCAGTCGTTCGGGTGCTGCTTGTACCAGGTGATCACGTCGCGAATGCAGCGGGCGTACAGGCTTTCCTTCGGAATACACGCCAGACCGGCCTCGACGACCGCGAGGTTGTCCTTGCTCTCGAAGTATGCGGCGGTGTACATGCCCTGCACGAACAGCCCGCCGTACACGCCGTCACCGTAGTTCATGATGTGGCCGAAGATGTTGCCCAGCCGGTTGGACTCCCGCGGCAGGCCCGGGCAGATGAGGCCGATGGCGTCGGACTCGATCTGGTAGTCGATGTCGTTCGCGTGCGGATTGTTGTCGGGATGCCCGCTGGCCGGCGGCATGATCCCCTTGCGGACGTTCTCGTGGCCGGTCTTGTTCGCGTGGGCCAGGTGAAAGTCCATATCGCCGTAGTACTTGCCCGCCTGTTCGAACGTGATGTCCAGGCCGTGATCCTCAAGACAGCTCAGCCAGCATATCTCCACGTACAGGTCGTCCTGACCGATGGCGTTGGAGATATATTCAGGCTTCCATTCACGGATTTCCCCTTCATCGATCTTGCCCGGCGAGCGGAACTCGTAAGGCGCGCCATACGACACACCGACCATCTGGCCGACCCACCCGCCTCGCAACTTGTCCAGGTAGACCTTCTTGGGGAGAGTCCTCGTTTCGGCGGCAAGCGCCGGCGAACCTGCCATCATGAGGGCGGCCAACACGAACCTGAACATGCGCGCGTGCTCCAAACTGAAGGGGCCTGCGAGGCGAGCCGGCCAACGACAGCCGACTGGGCCGCCATTCTGGAGCAACCGGAAACGAGATTCAAGTTGAGCGCGAGTGCGTTACTCCTCTACTTCCAGCACCTTCAGGCCCACTTTGCTGAGGCCGAGCCAGCCGGAAGTGACGAGGTCGGCAAGACCACTGTCGCCGGCCGCGCTGACGCCCAGGGCGATGTGCGTGGGATCGACGTCGGTCTGGCCGAAAGCGGAATCGACGTCCACCCACTCGCCGTCGAGGTAGAACTGCGTCCACAGATGGCCGACAAACACATCACGCCGGCCGCTGAACTCGTCGGTGTAGACAATGCCCGTCACGATACGGGTCGGAATGCCACAAGCGCGACCCAGGGCGGCCAGCAGGATGCCGTGCTCGGTGCAGTCGCCTTCTTTGCTGCGAGCCACTTCGCTGGCGCTGGCGAAGCCCACACTGAGGTTCTTGGTCTCAATGTACTCGTGCACGAAATTGCAGAGCCGTTCCGTGAGCTTCCACGGATCCTTCTCGCCGCCGGCGGCCTTCTTGGCCAGCTCAGCCACGACGGGATCCTTGTAGTTCAAGTCGGCGGACGGTTCGAGGTAAGGCTTCAGATCCTCGTCCGTGAGAGCGGCGTTGCCCGCATCCGCAGCGTTGGTCATCGGGGAAGGAGTCGCGCGGCGAGCGGATTGCCGGGTCAGCTTCAGCGTGACCGCGCCGTTGTTGTTCTCGATGATCTTCTGCATGGCCGTTTCGGGTAGGACCAGCTTCGATTCCCCGCTGCCCTTGCTGATGAGGCGGTACGTGATGCTGCGAGCCGAGCTGTCGAGTTCGCGACCGGCGGGGATGAGCGTGCCGAGCATCAGTTCAGCCGGCTCGTTAGGGGCCAGGGCCACGGCCTTGGTGCAGGCGATGACCTCGAAAGGCATGTCGATGGGCGGCACCGACATCTGCATCTTCACGGCCGTACCGGCGTCGGTCATCCAGGTGATGGTCTCCACACCGGTTTCGCTGCCTGTAAACGAGTTCTTCAGATGAGCGGTTTGCCGCGTGCGATAGGCGATGACTTTGCGGCCGAACAGGTCGAGTTCCTCCGGCTCGAAGACCTCCATGGTCGTGCGGGTCAGGCGATCGGGCGCGATGGACGGCTCGTAGACGGACAGTTCGTACTTGAGTCCCGGCTGGAGACCTTTCTTGATCTGCTCTCGATACGTGCCCCAGGCCATGAGCGCGCCGTCGGGCAGGTTGTGCGTCTTCGTACCCGTGGGCAGGCCGAACTGGTACGTGGTGATGGTGACTTTGCCATTGCGGATCCGTCCGCGGGTAGTCATGGGCAACTTGCCCAGTTGCATGCGGTGCTCGAATCGCAGAGGTTTGCCGTCGAGCGTTTCCTCCGAGCTCTGATCGAACGAGATGCTGATCTGCGTGTCGGTCCGGCCCACGACGAGTTGCATGCTGGTCTTGACCACAATGATGTCCTCGCCGTCACGGCTCCGCCGTTCCATGGTGGCGTGCATGTGCCCGCTCTTGTTGCCGTCGAGCAGGAGCACGTACCACTCGTCGGAGAACAAACCCTCCGGCGGGTTATCCACATCAATGGCATGGACCAGGCCAGTCAAACAGAGCACCGCCAGGCTCGAACCGACAATACCGTTTTTCTTCATGAGACTGTCTTCCGACTGGGGCCTTGGAACTCGGACCGCGCCGTGCGGCCCCGTCCCGACTCCCCCCATTGTACGCGCAAATGGTCCGAAGGGTTTCTCGCCAGGGCGGCTCGGATGCGCCTCGTCCAAGAGGTTGGCCGGAAATCGGCTTGCTGGTAGGATTGGGCGAGTGGCGGGGTGAGGAGTGAGTCGGGTGATGAACTCGAAACCTCCTGTGTGGGTGGTCTCGGTTCTCACCTCTCGCCTTTCAAGTCGCGTCCCCGCGGTTCTGGAATCTCCCCCTCCGACTCGGCCCGAGACTTGGCGAGGCCGACAACCGTTCAACACGCCGCATACGTACCTTTATGCCGCCTCGCCCGCCGTGTCGTTCGGCCGCGACGGAGCAGGAGTGACGCAGCACGCGAGCGTGCGATTGCCTTGGAGATACATATGACTCGTTCATGTTGACTGCTAGGTACCGTCCTGACGGCAACGATAGTGGGCTGCCACAAGCAATCGGCAACGAGCGGTCCGCCGGTCTCGACGCATCCGGCCGGCCTGATGTCCGAGGAGACGGCTCGCGAATTAATGATGGCCGGCTCGAGCATGAGCGAGTCCCAGGCGGCAGCCCTCGCGCTGCAGGTCGAATCAAGGCCCTCGGACCTGCCTGCCCGCATCCAGCTCCTGTCGTACTGTTTCTTCCGTCGGGGCAAGGATCCGCAGGCGGTCCAAGCCCGAGCCGATCACGTGCTCTACATTATCCGGCACCATCCCGCCGAGCCCATCGCCGGGTTGCCTCCGGCCCAGCTCCATCCAGTTGTAGACGGACGCGCATACGAGCAGGCTCGCGATCTGTGGATTGAGCAGTCGGAACGGTATAAGGACAATCCTGCCGTTCTGGGCAATGCAGCAAGCTTCCTCACACTGCACGAGAGCGAGCACGCCGAGAAACTGCTGCAGCGCGCCGCCAGCCTGGAGCCCGACAGTCCTGAGTGGCCGCGGAACCTGGGCTATTTGTACAAGCGCAACATGAGTGGGTCGTCTGGCCAAGAACGGCAGCAGTGGGCGAGCAAGGCTCTCGAGCAACTTCAGCGCTGCCGCGGTCTGAAGCGGGACTCGAGCCAGTTTTATCTGCTCAACGATCTCGCCAAGACGGCGTTCGAGGCGGGCGATCTGGAATTGGCGACGCGTTACAGCCGCGAGCTTCTCGACGCCGCGGAGCGTCACCGCGAGGACTGGAATTATGGAAACGCCATCCATGACGGCCACCTGGTGCTCGGCAGGGTTGCCTTGCGTGGCGGCAACCTGGACGAGGCCAAGCAGCAGTTGCTCGAATCTGGCAAGACGCCCGGATCGCCTCCACTGAACTCGTTCGGGCCTAACCTGATGCTGGCCAAGGAACTGATCGACGCGGGCGAGCGCGACTCGGTGCTGGCCTATCTGGAGGCGATCGGCGAATTCTGGAAACTGGGCCTCGAGCGGCTGGACCAGTGGAAAGTGGCGATCCGGAGCGGAGGCAATCCGGACTTCGGAGCCAACCTGGTCTACTGAAAAGCAATGTGTCGCCCGCGCCCAGGCTGAAGCCTGGTACGTGTTGAGCGTGCAAGAGATCGGTGTGGCTTCGCCCCGAAGGGGCGATAAGGTGCCGTACGCTGAATACGCAGGAGGCCTGCGGCTCTTTCTTCGTTCGTGGACAACGGTTTGAGCCCGCTGGCTAGCGGTCCAACCAGTGCTTGATCGACGCAAACGTCAGCGCCCGGCCGGCCTTGGCGATCGAGTCGGTGAGTGGAATCTCCTTGGGACAAACCTTCACGCAGTTCTGGGCGTTGCCGCACTCCATGAGCCCGCCCTTCTCCATGAGCGCGTAGAGACGGGCCTGCTTTTCGGCGGCACCGGTGGGATGGCTGTTGAAAAGAACGGCCAAGCTGATCGCGTGGGCACCGATGAAGTTGGTCTTGGGGTTCACCTGCGGGCAGGCTTCGAGGCAGCAGCCGCAGGTCATGCAACGCGAAAGCGGATAGAGCTCTTCCTGTTCGTTTTGCGTCAGACGCGGCGTGGGCAGATCGTAGTAGCCGTCCACCGGCACCCAGGCCTTGATGCGCTTGAGGGCCTCGAACATGCGCGAACGATCCACGACCAGATCGCGAACGACGGGGAACTTCGACATGGGCTCGAGCCGAATCTCGTCGGCCTCGGCCAACAACCGGTCAACCAGAGCGCTGCACGCCTGACGGACCCGTCTGTTGATGACCATGGTGCAGGCGCCGCACACTTCCTCCAGACAGTTGGAGTCCCAGGCAACGGGCGTGGTCTTCTGGCCGTCGGCCGTGCGGCCCAGCTCGGCGATGCGCTGCAAGCAGGTAATGACGTTGAGCTGCGGCTCGTAGGGTAACTCGAACGTCTGCCAATAACTCGGCTGGTCCGGCCCATCCTGCCGGCGAATCTTCAAGCGGATTTTCTTGCCGTTGGCGTCACTCATGTCAGGCCTCTAACGTCCGTTGCCAGTAGTCCGTGGTCCGTGGTCCGTGGTCAGTGGTTGGGTCAGTAGCCCGTTGGTCCGTTGCGATCAACGACCTGACATCGAAGCACCGGCCACTGACACGCTCATCTCACCCCGCTGCCGGTGTCGGCTGGGGGCGCTCGCCCCGCTCCTTCTCCTGCATCTGCTTCCACACTTCGTCGATCATCTCTGCCCCGGCCAGGCCGTAAGTTCTCGGGCGCGGCGGAATGGACGACGTGTCCACCTCCTCATAGGAGATCTTAGGCCCGTCGGGCGTATACTCGGCGATGGTCGTCTTGTTCCACCGGTCGTTCTGCTCGCGGAACTGACGGCACCATCGCTCGGCCTCGGCTCGCAACGTGGCCGGGTCGTCGCCCTTGGGCGGTGGAATGTCGCATTCGGGCTTGTAGTGCGCGCCCCGCGACTCGTCGCGCATCAAGGCCCCCACCGCGATCACCCGAGCAATGGTCAGCATGTCGCCCAACGCCCGCGTGAAGCTGAGATTCTGATTGGTCCAGTTGGACTTGTCGGCGATGGCCACGCGCGAATAACGATCCTGCAGTTCGTCGAGCTTCGCCAGCGCCTCCTTGATGGTCTTGTTGTACCGCACGACGGTGCAACTGCGGGTCATGGTCTGGCCCAGCTCCTTGTGGAGCGTGTACGGGTTTTCCGTTCCCGTACTGTGGATGAGACGATCGTACGCTTCACGATGGCGGTTGACCTCGCGCTCGAAGAGCGACGAGGGCTGATCGGCCGCCGCGCCCGCGGGCAGCGAGCGGAGTCGCCGGTCGACGCCCGTGCCCACCAGCAGCCCGCTGAAGATGCAGCTCAGGAGCGAGTTGGCGCCCAGCCGGTTGGCGCCGTGATACTGATAGTCGGCCTCGCCAATCGCGTACAGGCCAGGGATGTTCGTCATGTGGTTGCGAGGAGAATCGACGACCAGGCCGCCCGTGCGCGGATCCTTTTCGTAATCGACCCACAAACCGCCCATGGAATAGTGGACGGCGGGGAAGATCTTCATGGGCACCTTGCGTGGATCCACGCCGATGAACTTTTCGTAGATCTCTAAAATGCCTTCGAGCTTGTGATGCGTCTCGGCGGGCAACTCGGTCAAATCGAGGTAGACGCAGTACTGGTCCTTCTCGACGCTCAGCCCCTCGTTGACACAGACGTTGAAAATCTCGCGGGTGGCGATGTCGCGGGGCACGAGGTTGCCGTACTTGGGATACTTTTCTTCGAGGAAGTACCACCGCTCGCTGCGTGGAATCTGCAGCGGATCTCGCGGATCGTTAGGCTTTCGCGGAACCCAGACGCGTCCGCCCTCGCCGCGGGCGGACTCGCTCATCAGCCGCAGCTTGTCGGAGCCGGGGATGGCCGTCGGGTGGACCTGGATGAACTCGCCGTTGGCGTACTTGACGCCGGCTTTGTACGCTCGGCCCGCGGCCCCGCCGGTGCAGATCATCGACATGGTCGACTTGCCGAAGATCAACCCGCAGCCGCCGGTGGCCAGCACCACCGCGTCAGACGGGAAGGCCCGGATCTCCATGGAAAACATGTCCTGAGCCACCGCGCCGCGGCAATGGCCGTGATCATCGATGATCGGCCCCAGGAACTCCCAGAACTCGTACTTCTTGATATGGCCGGTGACTTCCCAGCGGCGGACCTGCTCGTCGAGGGCGTAGAGCAATTGTTGGCCGGTGGTCGCGCCCGCAAAGCTCGTGCGGCGATAGAGCGTCCCGCCGAATCGTCGCACGTCGCGATAGCCCTCGGCCGTCCGATTGAACATCACCCCCAGGCGGTCCATGAGGTCGATGATCCGCGGAGCCCAGTCGCACATCTCCTTGACCGGCGGCTGATGCTGCAGGAAGGCCCCGCCGTACACCGTGTCGTCGAAGTGCTTGTACTCGGCATCGCCTTCCTGGCGAGTCACCCGGTTGACCGAGTTGATGCCGCCCTGGGCGCAAACGCTATGCGAGCGGCGAACCGGCACCATGCTGATCAGGTCTACCGGCCGACCCAGTTCCGCGAGTTTCATGGCGGCGGCCAGCCCGGCCAATCCGCCCCCGACGACGACAACACGCTGTTCTGCCATAGTTCGCTCGTTCGCAACTGCGATGGATCAAGATGGATCAACACGTGAGCGCTGCCTGCCTGTGCAGCGTCGGGCTCAACTCCAACTTTCCGCCTGCCGCTCGCGATCGGCAGCGCCCACGCCGGCTGGCGCGGGCTCGACCGTCCGCTGCACCTCGATGCCGGGCCGGTCGGCCTTCACGTCGTACACCTTGAACCCGCGTACTGCGATGATGCCGGTGATGGCCAGCGCCACACCGAACGCGGCGCAGGCGAACCCGGATACCCGCTGCGACCGCGGGCCGACCGTCACGCCCCAGGTGATCAGGAAGGTCCAGATTCCGTTGGCGAAGTGGTAGCAGGCCGCCACCACCCCGATCATATAGAACGGCGCGATCCAGGACCGGCTCTGCATGACCTCGGCCGTGCTCGCCGAGGCCCGTTCAGCCACGAACGCCGATCCGCCCGGGAGCCACCCGCCCATCCAATGCATCTGATACAGGTGCACGAGAATGAACAGTAACGTCGCCACGCCCGTGGTCCGCTGCAGCGTGTAACGAATGTTGTCCCAATAGGTGTAGTGACGCGAGTTCGGCTCAGACTCCAGCCAGATCTTCACACCCACGATGGCGTGGTAGGCCAGCGGGACGAAGATGAACAGAATCTCGACCGGGATCAGCAACGGCCCCAGGCTGTGGATGTTCTCCACCTGCTTTTGGTACAGGTCGCTGGCGGGCGAGCTGACCGCGATCAGGGAGTTTGTCCCGATGTGGAAGAACAGGAAAACCCCGACCGGGATGATCCCAGAGAGTGAGTGCAGCCGGCGAATGAGAAACTGCCGCGACTGCACCGGGCGCACGTAGCGTTTGGCCACAGGCGAAGCTCCTGAGTTGATGACGAACCGTCGTTAGAGAGGAGCCCATGAGACCCCGGCCCTGGGGTAGGCTCCTGCGGACGGCGGATTATAGAGAAATCACTGATCCGGGACCACCCGCCACGGCGTCAATTTGTCTCGCCGAAAGAACGTGTCTCGGCACCGAATCACCGGTGTCGCTTTTCCGGCTGCCGGGAGCACGCCGGGCGTCTCCCAGCTTGGAGAGAAGAGCGTCCCGCTCGAATCCTTTCGCTTTGCTTGCCGATCTGGGAACGGGGCACGCTACTCTGGCACCGGCGGGCAGGCAGCACGCACCCCTCCGAATCCTGTTTTGTTATACCACAGCCGTCATGGCGGCAGAGAACGAAGTCAGTTGACCAAGTACAACTTAATTGGTTACAAGGTATTGAGAAATAGGTGGCATCGAGGTCCTATCTCCACATAAAAAGACTGATCCGACATAACCTCGCACAATGCCAAGACAATCTTTATGGCACAGCCGCCGCTGCCGCTTCTGTCGATCCCCAAAGTCCTTGCTTTCGGCTGGTCGATCCTCTATTCTTTGAAAAGTGGGGAAGGGTTCTTCCGCACTGCAAGGTCCACGGGGGGAAGATGGGGGGACTGGCGAAAGCCCTGGCGAACTCGGTTGTTGCGTCCGTGACGGTTATACGGCGCTTGGGACCGGCCCGAGTCCAGATGCACTTCGTCCGCTCCTCGCGATTGTCTCGAGTCCGCTCGACGTTCACGACGTGACTCTGCCCACCGATCCGCGTGCCGCATGGGCCAGGCTCAGAATGGCCGCTCGGCGCCGGTTATCCCGCCGCAGGCCTTCAAATGGCTCGAGTCTTCACAGCAAGGGAGGAGATGCCATGAAGAGAAAACTGCATCTCATGTGTGTCAGCTTGGCCGTGTTGGCGATGGCACAGATCGCCGCCGCCGACATAACCGTCACCTGGGCAGGCCTGGGCAGTGACGGTGTAGGTTATGGCTATAAGAACGGGGCGGACTATTACAACAACTGGGCGGTGGAGCTGATTTTCACGCCCAATGGACTGCCCAACTATCAGGACAATGTCCCGTTCCGAAGCTTCTGCCTGGAATGGCAGGAGACGCTGTTTCCGGAAGGCTCGACCTTCAATGGAGTGATCTCGGACCGGGCCATGTACGGCGGTGTGGGCCCGCAAGGCGATCCGATAAGTTCGCAGACCGCATGGCTCTATCAGGATTATGTGAAGAACGGGCTGCGGGGAGCAACTGAGGCAGAGAAGAATGTGTATGCTGCAAGCCTCCAGGAAGCCATCTGGGCGTTCGAGGAGGAGCTGCCGTATGGCGATCTCGAGAACAACTCCGGCTGGAAGTTTGCTTACACCGATACGTTCATTGCTGAGGCGAACGCGGCTGTCCAGAACGGGTTCACGGGCCTCGGCAATGTGCGCGTGCTCCAGCTCTACTACTCCGAGGGCGGGGGCCGGGCCCAGGATATCCTGGTCATGGTGCCCGCTCCCGGTGCGGCTGCCCTGGCTCTCGCAGGCCTGGGGATGGTCGGCCGGTTCAGGCGGCGAGCTGCCATCTGAGTTTCCATCCACCCGACTGGCAATGGGAAGCATCATCGGCCCGGCCCGGCGGACACGCCCTGGCCGGGCCGCTGTTTTTACAGCGCCTGCCTGTCTCCTGGCGGCACCTTCCTCTGGTCGCCAGGCTGACGCATGTTTATCGGTTGACACGCGACCGGCTCCCGGCGCCCAGGCCGACTATAACACATTTTCGCCGGCATCCGCCGCGCCCCTCTCCACCGACCGTTTCTTCCGGATAAAGCATTGCTTCCCAACATAACCGCATGCACTGATGCGTTAACATCCATGTGGATCAATGGTTTGCGACGAACTCGATACCCGTTTGTTTCGTACATTGACCGGCTACGCGACAAAACCTGGTTCCCACTGACCCTTGCCAGAAAATTGTCACTCCTGACGCGCAAACCCGTACACAAAAACATTGAAATCTGGCGGTAATTCGTCTATGCTTGCATACCTGCAGGCGTGGCTTACACGGCTACGCCAGGCTTTCGCAAGGGGGGAATCAGCGGGATGGGGAAGGCCCGGATTCCCAAGCCTCATCCGCCCAAGCCTGGAGAAGGCCGTGAGCTATGAGCTGTGGGCGACAATCCAAGAAAAAATCCTTGCCGTGAGACACGTGCGGGTCTAACCTGCATGTATCGGACGCGCGTAATCCGCGCTTGCGCATGGCCAGAGGGATTGGGAAGAACGTTCGGATGGGAAGAACACCAGCCATTTCGATCCTGATCACCCTCCTGACGACAGGCTTGGCATCGGCCGACCTGGCGGTTACCCATCGCGCGTCCGCTCCCGGCTCTTTCGCTGCCAATAATCGGTCACTCGACGCAGTGGCCGCCAGCGCATCGGCTGCTCTCGGCATTCGTCCGGAGCTCCTGATCGCCATCCTGCAGCCGCCGGTGCTCGATCAGTTGCCGGCGGAGTTCGCTCTTCTGCCCGATCGATTCACAGATCTGCACCGCCTGCCGGTATCGAGTCCGACCACGGCCTGCTTCCATGGTTGGTCGGATTCGCCATTCAGCGACGTTGCTGGTGCCGACACCTCCGGCGAGAACGTGATCGCAATCCCGCCGCCGCCCGACGGCAGCATCCTGACACTCTCCGGCCTGCTCACGCTCGCCGGCCTGCAGTTGGCCCGGTCGGCCCGTCACGCCGGCCTGGCTGCCCTTCTGCATGCCGCGTACGTGCCCGACTGGTATCACGCTGATGCAGTCCAGGTCGGCCACAGTGTGCCCTTCGAATTCCAACCGACGCTCCAGCCCATGCAGAGTGTCTTCGGCCTGATCGTGCCCGAAGCCGACAGGCCCGCCCCCAGCTTCTATCGGCCGGACGCCGACGACCGCATCCGGTCATCGCAACACAAACCCCTTGCTCTCGCTCCCCGCGGTCCTCCGCACATCTCCTGAGCATCTGTCCAATGCCTTCCGTGATGGCTACCTGAGAGCAGTGTAGCTGCTCTTGGGTTGATGCAAGGAGGTAATCTCCGCTCCTGCGGAGAATTGAAGGGACCGAAGAGACTATGAAAACGAAATCAACACTGCTGATCGGCTTGGCCTTGTCGGGTTTGCTGGTCTCCTCAGCGGCTGCGAACCTGCAGGTAGAGGTCGATCTTGGAGACCCGAATCAGTTTGGCGTTCCAAACTACGGCACGACTGAGGGTGGCGAGCTTACCATTGTCGCCCTCACGGACTTGACCCCCACGTACAAGCAGGGGTCGTGGTTCAAGACTTTCTGTCTGGAAAAGGGCGAGTACCTGGAGCACGGCGCTACCTACTACGCCGAGATATCCGACCGCGCTGTCTTCGGTGGCATCAATCATACCAATCCGCCTCCGTACACGAGCAGCGATCCATTCGACCTTCTGGATCCCAGGACGGCGTACCTGTTTTCCAAGTACGCGCCGCAGGTGGATAGCGACACCAAAGCCAACGACCTGCAGAACGCGATCTGGTACATCGAAGGCGAAACCGGTTGGAACTCTTTGAGTGCAACGGCGAAGGATTACGTTACCGAAGCTGATTTCGCCGTCACGAACGGCGACTGGGTCGGCCTGGGCAATGTCCGCGTTCTGCAACTCTGGACCGATCCGACGATCAGAACTTGGGACACTCGTGCCCAGGATGTTCTGATTCTGGTTCCCGCTCCAGGGGCTGCCCTTCTGGCGTTCTTGGGGTTGGCAACTGCTGGCTGGCTGAAGCGTCGCATTGCTTAACATGTAAATCACACCTTGATGCCCCGCATCGAGGTGTGTTCAGGCGGGATACGAAAGAAGCATTCTTTTCAGGAGAACACTCATGTACAGATTTACCGGTTTGGTCTGCATTTTCTTGACATCGGTAGCATCCGCCAATGTTGCCTACAATCAGAATTTGAACCCTACCAAGCAAAATGGCTACATGATCGTGGGAACCGGCATTCCCGCGAACGGCTTTACCGTCGCAACCGGCGACGACGGATCCCTATTGGCACTGAAGGCCAGAGAACGCACCACCGGACAGCCGCTGTGGTTTGTCGACAATGTGTACTACGTAAAGCCCGGCATGGCTCCGAATGGCACGTCTCCCTGGTGGAGCTTTGATTTCCAGTTCACGCCCGGAAAATTCGAGAACAACGAGTGGAAGCCGTCTGAGATCTATACCTTGGAGCTGCTGGTCGATTTCGATCCCAGCTCGGGAACAGATTTCGACATAATTTCCCTTCCTCTCACCAATGCAGACCCCTCTTGGCTTACCGAGCATGGCGACGGGTTCTTCACCAATCCGGGCGGCGGCGCCTGGAGCGACGATGATGTCCCGTATGTCTATAGCCAATCTTGGAATCTCGGCTTCGACTTCTGGACCAAGGCCTACAACCCGTTTTCGCCCGGTGTCTACGATATCGGTCTGAAGGTGTACAATAGCACGAATCCCGAAGGGGAGGTCTGGATTAAGGTTGTTGTCGTCCCCGCTCCCGCGGCGGCTGGATTGGCTCTTGTGGGTCTCGGTCTGGTCGGTTGGGCGCGGCGGCGGATTGCCTGAGGCGGCTTGAGCCTCGAGGCTTGACTGCTTCGAACCATCTCGGATAAACGCAACACGACACGGCCCGGCGAAGAAACGCATCTTCGCCGGGCTGTTTCTTTCATGGCAAGCTGTGGGCTGTG
>JAKPHF010000025.1 GCA_029550525.1 Planctomycetota bacterium | reverse complement strand
GGCGGTATAGCCGGCGCCCTGCAGAGCGGCGGAGAGTCGCAGGACCGCCTGAGTATATTTGTAATTGGCGTCCTCAGAGCTGGTCGGAAAGTGAGTCGCGTCCAGTACCAGTCCCCCGTCCGCATTTCGCCGGGGGTTCGCCGTAGCCCTGATCAGGGGAGTCAGCGTTTCCAGAACGTTGTTGATGTTGACCTTACGCCAATTTCCCAGGCGGGCATCCAGCACCGAGTCCGCGGTTCTCTTCGTGGTCCGCAGGTCGCGAGCCATGCTCAGCGTGGTGAGCAGGTGGCGCTGGTCGGGCCGCTGGTCGGTGAGGCTTGTGGCGGCGGTGAGCTGCTGATACCAGAGCTCCACCGCATCGGGTTCCTGGGAGAACGGCAGAATCCGATAGCCGTTCACACTGCCGGCGGGAGCTTCCAGATCATAGACCCCGAGCGACTGGTACATGGCCGCTTCGAGCCGGGTGGTGGTGGTCGTGTTGATGAAGAAGCGGTTCCGCAGCTCCAGCTCGTCGGTAAGGTCGAAGGGCAGGAAGTGCGGCCAGGGGGCGAAGGGGGCGAACCACCCGTAGTTGCGGATCACGGCGTTGTAGTACTCGATGGTCTGCACGTCGTACGGGAGCCCTGTATAGGGGGCGCCCATCCGGTATTCGTTGAGCCTGTTTATGTCATCCCTGATCAGGTTGTTGAACTGCGGCTTGCCCCACCGTTTGAGCAGGCGATCCAGATCGATCTGGTGCGGGAACTCGCCGTAGCTCTCAGAATCGCTCAGCCGGGCCAGATTGCCGTCTACGCCCGCTTCTTCCGCCCGCGGCCAGGCGGTGTTGACGTTGATCAGGGCCGAGTTGTCGATGATGCGCACGGCGACGAACAGTCGCTTGCCGGGCGGAGCGATGCCGGAAATTTCCCGCCACTTGGAATCCGCCATGCCGTCGCCGTCGGCATCGGCTTGAAGATTGTCGTCGGCAGTTGCAGTTGGGGAGACTAGTTCAACCCGGAGGTTGCGGGTCTGGTTATAGACTTCCTGGTAATTTGCCCCCGCCGGCGGAAAGATCTCCGAAATCTGGTGCCACACGTACCCGCCGCCTGAGCGAGGCTCAGGCATGGTTGATGCCAGGAAGAGGTCGGCGCCACGCTGGGGGTAGAACGTCGTAGCGCTGGCCGGCGGAGACGCCCAGGCCGCGTCGTACGGCTCGCGGGTGGCGAAAGGATCGGTGTTGTTGGTAAGGTCGTTGACGAGCAGGCTCTGGAAGGGGTCATCGTAACGATGATTGCCAT
>JAKPHF010000019.1 GCA_029550525.1 Planctomycetota bacterium | reverse complement strand
ACGGTCACCGTGGCCGGCTACGTCAACGCCGAAGAGGACAACACGCTCACGTTCTCCGACGCAGGTGAGCAGATCGAACTGGTCGCGGTCAAGCGCGGCGGCGTCCTGCGCTGGTGCGTGCCCAACCAGGACGTGGCCGGCATCGGCACCAACTGCCCGGCCCTGAGCAAGGTGTAATTTCGGCGGGCAGGATAGGCTTTCAGCACAGGAGTCTTGCGATGCGAAACAAACTCTGGATCGTGGCGGCAGTGCTGGGCCTGCTCGCCATCGCCGTGTTCGGATTTGTGCCCAGCGGGCCGGTATTCCAGCAATCCATTGCCCCGGCCGTTTACGGCGCGTCGGGCTGGGGCTACGGCACGAGCGTCGCTTCTACGGCGGCCACTGAGACGAAGGCTCCGGTCGCAGCGACCACCTCGGGTACATACACCTTCACGCAAGGCATGCGGAAGGTGATCGTGTTCAATCACCCCGACAGCGGCCAGTACCTCTATGTGAAGTTCAACGCTGACGCGGCCGGCAAGACGAACAGTCTCTATGACTGCGTCATCGAGCCCGGGGGTCATGCCGTCTTCCCCGACGAGAACGGGGCGGCCTACTGCTGGAAGCTGGGGCTGTGGATCGACGGGCCAGCGACGTACGGGACCAGTTACGTCGTGCAGGGATGGTGAACCATGCGCAAGATCGCACTCATTCTGCTGCTGGCGGGCTCGTGGGCGGGCGCCGCCAACTTCTACGTGGACGGCGCCACGGGGCTGGATTCCAACAACGGCACGACCGAGGCCCTGGCCAAGAAGACCATTTCTGGCGGCCTCTCTGCCGTCAGCGCGGCCGGAGCGGGGACGCACACGCTGTTTGTTAAATCGGGCAACTACGGTGGGGCCAGCTACAGCCTGAACAGTTTTCCGGACGCGACAGTGCTGACGATTGAGGGGTATGTCAACACGCCGGGCGACGGGGCCTCGGCAGACCTGGGCGACAGCCGGCCACTCCTGGCCAGCACGGACGCGTACCGGTGCCTGTATCGTTCCTCGGGCACTTGGGCAGGAAGCTCTCTCACGCTGCGAAATCTGCGCTTCGCCCCCACGGCACTGTCCAACCAAGCCATCATTCGATGGGGGAGCACGACAGACACTGGCCCCGATGCCACGCTGACGGCCGAGTTCTGCGAGTTCAGGGTGCCCGCTACGAGCAATGTCGGCGCGATCAGTTACCGGACCGTCGGCTCGGTTACATCCACCCGTGCGGTCACTTTCCGAGACTGCACGATCATTGGGCACGCAGGGGCGGGGCCCCTCATTGTGCTGCGCGAGGTGGGAGCCGTTACGCTCCATAATGTGGACGTGTCGGGTGGCACGGCCGCGGATGGGCACTTTGTTTTATTGAATGACGGAACCAGCCTGGACGTGCAAGACTGCGATGTGGGCACCATCGGCGGGGCATTCATCCATACGCCTGTTCCAGCGTCGGTCGGGCTCACGTCGATTATCCTGTCACGGAACAGTGGGACCGGCACGAGCTTCCTCCACTGCCAGTCCGCGACCGCTGGCGGGAACACGCTGGTGGTCACCGACAACACGTGGACAGGGAACGGCTATGGGATCAGCATCGGTGCGCCGTATACGGATGCGGCGATCACGGGCTTTTGGCGCAACGCCATAATCACCGGGAACTCGATGGTGAGAACGGGCACGGCCAGCGGGCATCCTCTGATGGTCGGGCTGAACGTGCTCGGGGCCGAGATCTCGGGCAATAGGTTTCAAGGTTTGAGCGACGATGATTTCGGAGCGGTCGTCAAAGGCTCGGGCATCCACTTCCATCACAACTACTGCTGGGGCCGCTACGCGCTGTACGTAACATCAGGCACGTATAACCGCTTCCATCACAACTCCTGCTACGGAACGAATGGCTACGCCTTCGTGTGGGCGGCAAACGAGAACCCCACGTATCACGGCGGCACCGGGTCGAACGCGGTCACCAATGGCACGGCCACGGTTACCGTGACCGGCTCGGACCTCAGCAAGGTGCGCGTCGGCGACACGCTCCACATTGTCGGCCGCACCGACGGGATCGACGGGACGGGGTTCTTCGCCATTTTGGCCGTCGATGATTCGGCCGACACAATCACGGTATCGCCATCGCCTGGGACGGCCACAGGGCAAACGTGGTATGCCTACGCGCCGTTGCCGATGGACATGATCGTAGTCGACAACATTTTCGACGCATCAGGAGGGGCAGACGCGGCGGTGGGTGCACCTGACGGCATGCACAACCGCATCCGCATGGACAACAACCTGCTGGTCGCCGGGGGAAGCGCGCTCGCCAGCCTACGGGGAGCGAAGGCTGATCTGGCGGCAGTGCGTGCAACGTGGGGTGCGGCACCGTGGGCGGACTCAAGCCCGTTCAATGACGACAACAGTATCGCGGCGGATCCGCGATTCATGGGGGCCGCGACGGGAAACCTGGCACTATCCCGCATCTCTCCCGCCATCGGAGCGGCGTCCGACGGAAGCACCATCGGGGCCTGGCAGCCGGTGCCTATGAGACGGCCTCAACGCATTGGTTTTTGAATCATGCCTTCACAGCCCAAAACCATCGTGTTCCCCGTGGCCGGCATCCACCGGTCGTTTGCGTGGCAGACGCAGCCGCCCTACTCGACCATCGACGCGGTCAACGTGCGCAGCGCGGGGGCCATCACCGGCCGGGACCGCGGCGGCTCTCGGCCGGGGCTCGTGCGGGCGTTCTCCGAGCAGTTGGGCAGCAACCCCATCACGGGCACGATCAGCGGTACGCCCGTCTACTACGCGGAGGCAGACGTGACGCGCATCACAGCGACCGCCCCAGTGTTTGCGGCCTGGATGGTTGGCATGTCGGTCACGTGCACCGACCCCAACCCCGACACAAGCTACCCGATCGTCAGGGTGGTCAGCAGCACGGTCATCGACGTGATGGGAGACGCCTCGGCCGAGACGGGTGCGTTCAGGATCCCCTTCGGCCAGCCGATCAACTGCCTGGGGTCCGTGCGGCCGGCGGTGGGCACGGAAGCGGCCAGTGTGGTGGA
>JAKPHF010000018.1 GCA_029550525.1 Planctomycetota bacterium | reverse complement strand
GCGTTTCCTGTAGTTGCACCACCGCAGCCTCTGCCATCTTGACGGCGACAGGCAAGCGCGGCGGATCATGCGGGGCTCCCTTCGCTGAAATCGGACGCCTTTATCTCCGTCACCGTGCACTCCCACCGGCGGGTTCGCTTGCTCTTGAGCCAGCCGTGGACTTCGATGCGGTTGCCGGCCCGGAGCCAGGTCAGCGCCCGTGGCTCGGCGATAATCTTCTTGACCCGCGCCGCCTGATTACTGGTGCTGGTCGATTGGATCGCCAATACGCCCGGCACGTCGGCGCGGATCGCCACCAGGTCGGCGAAGTTGAACAGGTCTACAGTCACGAAGCTTCTCGGTATCCGCCGTTCAACGTCCGCCACATCGAAGCCCTGACGGCGGAGCGTGAGCACGCTGCGCTGCTTGAGGCTCGTGCCTTTGGCGCGTTTCTTTTTCGGGGGGGTCTCGCTCATGGTTCTCCTCCAATGAGTTGCCGGCCGGCGTCGAAAACCGTCTGAATCTTCGGCTGCCGGATCGGGCCGTTTCGCCGTTTTGTGATCCACATCTGGTACTCGTATTCCGCGTACTTTTCGGAATTGACCCGGTGCAGCCAGATCAGAAACACAATCATGTCCGCGTCTTGCTCGATCTGTCCGCTCTCGCGGAGGTCGCTGTTCTTCGGCTTGAAGTCTTCGCGGCTCTCGATTTCTCGGTTCAACTGACACAGGGCGAGGACCGCACAGTTATTCCGTCGCGCCGCCTGCTTAAGCCGCCGGCTGATCTCGGTCACATTCTGGTAGGGACTCTCCTTGTGGGCGGTAAGCAACTGCAAGTAGTCCACCGCCACCAGACCGACGCCGTGAAGCTGGCAGTGCTGGTCTACCACCTCGTCAAGCCGGTCGACGCTATTGCAGTTTTCCACGATGTAGACCGGGGCGCGGTCACGGAAGTGCTGGATCACGTCGCCCTTGAGCTGGTCCACCGTTTCAGGGCCCCACAGATCGAAGGGCAGCCGGCTGATCGACTGGAGCCGGCGTTTGCCGATTTCACTG
>JAKPHF010000010.1 GCA_029550525.1 Planctomycetota bacterium | reverse complement strand
GACTCGCACGTGGCGGTGCCTGTCTACTGCACTTGGCCCGGCATGCTTCCCTGGTTCCTGCTTCGCCCGCGGCTTCCTGAGCCGATCGGGAGCGGAGTACCAAAGGAGGCCGGCGAACCGGCCGCTGGGCAGGATTCGGTTGGTAGGTCAATCGTCGAATCGACAGGAAGAAATCTTTCCGTGGCAGTCTTCGCCAAGAGCACAGGAGGAATGGGGCATGAAACACGTACACATGGCCGGATTGTTGGTCGCCTTGCTTGCGCTAACCGGCCCGGCGAAAGCAGAGTTGATGGCCTACGAGTTCACGGGCGTGGTCGGCTCGTTCAACGACCCTTCCGGCGTGCTCGACGGCTCCATTCATGCTGGAACTGGTTTCTCCGGACGGTTCACGTTCGACTCTGATGCCCCCGACCTTAATACGAGCCCATCAATCGGCGAGTACGGCGGTCCTGCGTTCTCAATGACCCTCCATATAGGGTCCTATTCGTGGTTCTCTGGTGCGGGAAACGGTGATGTGCGCGTTGCGCTCGGCGAGTTCTACGACGACATGATGCTTGGAACTTCGACAGCCTTCACGGTTGGGGAAGGCATAGAGATCTTTTCGATGGGCGTTTGGTTCAGCCACATGGGCAGCATCTTCACCAGCGATGCGCTCCCCACGATGAACCCGTTTCCACTCGCGTCGTTCCAGGGTGGACTCGGGGTGAAGGGGAACAATCCGCTCGAACAGACCCATTTCGAGCTTGCAGGCCCCCTGACGAGTTTCACAGTCGTGCCGGAGCCAACTAACTCCAGTTGGTTTTTCTGCCTCTCACTGGCTTGTCTGGTCGGTCGAGGGCTCAATGCCGATGACTGAGGAGCCGACTGCTTCATTGCGGCTGAATATAAAGGGGTCGGGAGTTTTTTCACGTCTTTCCCCTGGGGCCTGGGGGCCCGCATGCGGCCACAGCACATGCGTCACTGGTTGGATAACACGCAAGGGCAGCGAATCCGCGTAGCCGTCCGCGCCTGCGTCTCGGCCATCACGCGTTCGAACGCGGCAAGTCGCTGCCCCCTGTCGACCTTCGTGGGCGTTAGACCTGAGATCCGAGGACTGAGTTGAGGGCAACGACGGATGTGATGATCGTCGGGCCCGTCAGCCGAGACCATACGCTTCTTGGAATTGAATGCACCACAGGGGGCGCAGAGGATCGCAGAGGAAAAGCTGAGATGCTCGCCTCTGTGCTCCTCTGCGACCTCTGCGGTTCGCGCTTTTTCATCCGTGATCGTCCGTGTTATCGGTGGTCGAAAAAAAGAGAACAGCACTGGCCAGCGGGCCGTTGGTCTGCCATACTGTGGCCCCATGCTCTGGCAAAGACTCTTGTTCGGCACGTTGATGGTGGCGGCGGTCGTGGGAATCGTGGCCGTGGACGCCTGTGTATCGGCTCCTGGCACGGGGGAGATTGTCCCCGGACGGTTGGCCGCCCTGCCGATCACGCTGCTGGCCCTCCTGCTCGTGGTCCTGGCCGCCTTCGAGATGGGCCGGCTCTGCCAGGCGGGCGGACATCAGCCGGCGACGGCGTGGGCGGCGTTCGTCGCCGCGGGTCTCGTGCTGGTCCCGTGGATCGAGATGCATGAGCAGCTCGGCCGACTCGGTGCGCTGTTCTCGCCGGCCGTCCATCAGGTCTCCCCGACCGTCATCTGGCTGGGTGGCGGCGCGCTGGGCACCTGTCTGGCTATCCTGATGCGACGCACCACCGACCGCGCGCTGAGCAACATCGCCGTGACGATCCTCCTGTTCGTCTACCTGGGGTTGCTGGGCTCGTTCCTGGTGCGGATTCGCTGCCTGGCGCCGGGGCCGGCCGGCGCCCTGGTGCTGATCTACGCCGTGCTGACGGTCAAGGCGGGCGATATCGGCGCTTACTTCACCGGGCTTTTGTTCGGCCGCCACAAGCTGGCCCCCTGGCTCAGCCCGGGCAAAACCGTGGAAGGCGCCGCGGGAGCGATCGTCCTGGCCATGGCGGTTGCCGCCGGTGGCGTGCTGGTCTGGCCGGCGGGGCTCGCCGTGCCCTTCACGCCGCTGCAAGCCCTTGGATTTGGGGCACTTATGGCGGTGGTCGGCCACCTGGGCGACCTGGTGGAATCGGCGTTCAAGCGGGACATGAAGATCAAGGATTCCGGCCGGCTGGTGCCGGCGTTCGGGGGCCTGCTCGACCTGTTGGATTCCCCACTTTTTGCCGCACCGGTTGCCTGGTTAGCCATGACATTACGGGCGGGGATCGATTACAATTAGTTGTAAGCCGAGACCAGATCAGATATCGCCCAAAAGACTGCCCCCAAAGGTCGGGGACACGAGCTCGGCGAGGCCATAGGAGACCGAAGGCAAATTGGAACTTACCATCACGCTCGAGGACGCCGCCAAACGAGCGGCCCTCTTCGGCTCGGCGGATCGACACCTCCGGCTGATCCGCGGCGCCCTGGGTGTGCAAATCTCCGCCCGGGATTCCACGCTGAAACTCTCAGGCCACGCCCGAGCGGTGGGCCAGGCGGCGAGCGTTATTGAAGACCTCCAGCGTCTGCTGCGCGACCAAGACTATCTCACCGATGAGCAGGTCAGCGAATTGATTCTCGCTTCGCAGCAAAACTCCATGAAGGCCGGCAACGGCGACAGCATCGAAGTGTACACGCGGACGGCCAACATCCAGCCCCGGACCGAGGGCCAGCGTGCGTATCTGGAAGCCATCCACGAGAACGACCTGGTGTTCTGTGTCGGGCCGGCGGGCAGCGGCAAGACTTACCTGGCCGTCGCCATGGCCATCTCCATGCTCAAGGCCGGCAGGATCCACCGCGTCGTGCTCGTGCGTCCGGCCGTCGAAGCGGGCGAAAAGCTGGGCTTTCTGCCCGGCGACATGCAGGCCAAGGTGAATCCGTACCTGCGTCCGTTGTTCGACGCGATGTACGACATGATGCCCTACGAGCAGGTCGCCCGGTTCCTCGGCAACGACGTGATTGAGATCGCTCCGTTGGCGTTCATGCGAGGCCGCACGCTGAACAACGCGGCCGTCATTCTGGACGAGGCCCAGAACACGACCGCCTCGCAGATGCTCATGTTCCTCACCCGCCTCGGGCACAACAGCAAGATGATCATCACCGGCGACGACAGCCAGATCGACCTGGAGCGTCCCGAGACGAGTGGCATGACCGACGCGCTGCGCCGGTTGGCCGGCGTGCAAGGCATCGGGATCATCCGGCTGAGCCAGGAGGACATCGTACGGCACCGCCTCGTGCAGGACATCGTACTAGCCTATGGAAACGGCAATCCCCGGCCGCGGGTTGGCGGACGGCCGCGGGAGTGATTTTATCGGACTGCCGGCCCTATAACTGGCGCCAACAGTCCGGGTGGACGATGAAAGGATGGGTGCGACACCCGCCTGGTGACAAGGAGCAAGCAGCCCGGGCCGCCTTCGGTGGCCGGGGCCGACGCCATTGAGCAGCCGTCCCAAAACATCCGAAATACGCCGGCTCGAAGCCAAGCGGCAGCGGAACGAACACCGCGGCAGCATCTGGCGGCGTACGCTGTCGGGCATCAACCCGTTCGTGGTGCTCATCTGGATCGGGTTTGCCGCCGCCATCATGCTCATTCTGCTGGCCGGCGGCGAGTCCCTGCCCTATAGCCTCCAGCAGAAGATCGGCCAGGACAAGTTCGCGCGAGTGGCCTTCGAGATTGACGATCAGGCTCGGACGCGACAGGAAAAGCAGATTGCCCGCGCATCGGCGCCTCGCGTCTATCTGGCCAACCCGGTGCCGCTCGATCAGATTCGCGCCCAGTTGACCGATCTGCTGACGCTCGCCAAGACGGCCGAACATCCCGAGAACATCAAGGCCGAGGCCTCCGCGCGTGGGCTGGCCCTCGACGACCGGGCCGTTCAACTCCTGCGCACTTACGCGGGCACGGACGAGAGCACAGCCTACGAGGCCCTCGTCGCCCAGCTCATGGACAAGCTCCAGCACGAGTACATCGTCGAGCAGCCCAAGACCACCCTCCGCGAGCACACGCCGCGGACGTCGATCCTCCAGCGCGGCAACGAACGGATCGAGATCACCACCACCACGCTGCAGTTCAACACGAAACGCGAATGGGTCCAGCAACGAGCCCGGCAGTTGGCCGAAGAAGTCTTCCCGGAACCGCTGCAACCGGTGGTCGCGGCCATCATCACCAAAGCGATCTCGCCGCCCGACGACAGCGAAGACCCGGGGATGTACGCTCTCTGGCGCTACGATCAGGCAGCCACCAATAAGGAAATCGAGGACGCCCAGGCCCGGGTGCCCGACTTCAAGACGAAGTTCAAGCGAGGTGATTTGCTCGTCGAGGCCGGGACCGTGCTGACCAGCAGCGAGCTGGATCTGCTCGCCCGCGAGCACGAGCAGTACCTCAGAGATCAAAAGACCGACCCGGTGCTGCGCCGGCAACTGCTTCGACAGCGGCTGGGCGCGGCCGGCCTGGTGCTCATCGTCACGTTCGGCCTGGCCACGTACACGCTGACGTATCAGGGACGCATTTTCCAGAATCCGGGCCGTGCCCTGGGGTTGGCCGGCCTGTGTGCGCTCATGATTCTGTTCAGCCGGCTCAACGAGCGGCTGCAACTGTCGTGGGATGCGCCGGTCGAGTTCTCGGTGGCGTTTGTGGTGATGGCCGCCATGCTCCTGGCCATCGCCTACAACCAGCGATTTGCGTTCGGCGTGTGCGGCGTGCTGGCCATTCTGATCACGCTGGCCTCGCGGGCCGACATCGAGCTATTCCTCACGCTGATGGCCGCTTGCGGATTTGCCGTCTTCTCGCTGCGGGAAGTGCGCACGCGCGGCAAGATCATCGGCGTGGGGCTGGTCGCCGGCGTGGCTGCGGCGCTGACCAGCGCCTTCGGTCATCTGTACAACGATCAGGAACTCAAGTACGTATTGGCGCATGCGACCGCCGCGGCTTCCGCAGCCATCGCCGCCGGCTTCATCGTCCAGGGCATCCTGCACTATTACGAGCGGATCTTCGGCATCGCCACTAGCCTTACGCTCCTGGAGTGGTGCGACGCCGGTCAGCCGCTACTTCGCAAACTGGCTCAGGAGGCACCTGGCACGTACAGCCACGCCCTGATCCTCAGCCAGATGGCCGACGAAGCCTCATCGGCAATCGGGGCCAACGGCCTGCTCGCTCGCGTCGGGGCCCTGTACCACGACATCGGCAAGGTGCAGAAGCCCCAGTACTTCGTCGAGAACCAGGAAGCGCGGATGAACCGGCACGACAAACTCAGTCCGACCATGAGCCTGCTCATCATCCTGGGTCACGTGAAGGACGGGATCGAGATGGCTCGGGCTTACGGCCTGCCTCGCGTGCTGCACCAGTTCATCGCCGAGCACCACGGCACGACGGTGATCAAGTACTTCCATCACGCCGCCAGCGAGAAGGCGGCCAAGGATACCCGGATCAAGGGCCGGCATGACCAGATATCCGAAAACGAGTTCCGCTATCCGGGCCCCAAGCCGCGATCGAAGGAAACGGCGATCCTGATGATCTGCGACAGTTGCGAAGGTGCCGTGCGGGCGTTGCCGGAGCCGACGCCCGGCCGGATCGAGACGCTGGTCCATCAGATCATCATGGACCGGCTCAATGACGGGCAGTTCGACGAGTGCGACATCACGCTGCGCGAGCTGAACCTGGTCGAGCGTTCATTGGTCAAGAGTCTGTGCGCCATTCACCACGGGCGCATCAAATACCCGAGCAAGACGCCGGCAGCGGACAAGAGTAAGCCGGCCGAGTCGTCGGAGCCCGCCCAAGAGCAAGAGTCGGGCGAGGAGTCGGCGGCGTCCCGGCCCGCAGCGGCGCCTTCCGTGGAGGTTGCAGGTCAGTCGTGAGCGCGGCAGGAAGACCAAGCGCAACCCGCCGCACCGAGCCGCCGGTCACCGTCCGTCGGCTGGTACCCGCCCACGGTCTGACCACAGCGGCGATCCGCCGGGCGGTACGGCAAGCCCTGGGCGGTCGGCCGGTCGCCGCGCTCAATGTGGCGATCGTGGATGATGCGCAAATCGCCCGCCTGCATCAGGAATACATGGACGACCCCAGCCCTACCGACGTGTTGACATTCGATCTGCGCGACGACGCGGACGACCCCGCTGTGGAGGGCGAAATCGTCGTGTCGGCGGATACGGCTTATCGTGAGGCCCGCCGGCGACGACTGGAGCCGTCCGAGGAATTGACCCGTTATATCATTCACGGCGTGCTGCATCTGCTGGGCCTTCGGGACGCGACGCCGCAGGAACGCCGGCGGATGCGCCGCGAGGAAAACCGGATCCTGGACCTGCTGAGCGGCCGGGCGGCCCCGGCCGAACGAGCGAGCCTCCGGGTACGGAAACCGGAGCCCGCGCGACCGGTCCAGACGGCGAGAACCCCCAAATCCAAGGCGGGATCTCGCCGGTCTGCGGGACAGCAAAGGAACAGTCTGTGAGTGGTTTGGAAATCGGAATAGGAGTGGCCCTGCTGGTCGCGATCACGTTGTTCTCGACGGCGATCGCCGCCCTACAGCAAGTGTCGCGCGTCCGGCTGTTTGAGCAGTTGGAGGCCAAAGGCAAGACCGACCAAATCAACCGGCTTATCGCCGCCCGCGACGAGATGGTCTTCAGCTTCTCGTTCGTGCGGATCAGTTGCATCCTGGCGCTGGTGCTGCTGGTCGATCATTTGTTCGGCGTCAAGCAGGGACCGCGTCTTTCGGTTGCGGCCGAGTACGGACTCGTGTTCGTCGCCGGGCTCGCCCTGACCATGACGTTCGGCGTGGCCATCCCCAACACGTGGGCTCGCTACGGCGGCGGTTCGTTCCTCGCCCGCGCGCTGCCCGTGCTGTTTCTCTTGTGGCGCGTGCTCTATCCGCTGGTCGCCTTGCAGCGAGTGACCGACGGCCTGATCCGGCGGCTGGCCGGAATCCCCAAGCCCAACGGCGCCCAGGAAGAGGCCGAGCAGATTGAAAAAGAGATTCTCGGCGTGGTCAGTGAAGGCGAGCTCGCCGGCACCGTCCACGAGAACGAGGCCGAGATGATCGAGTCGGTGCTCGAGCTGCGCGACACCAGCGTGGGCGAGATCATGACGCCGCGGACCGAAATCGTCGCGTTGTCCGCCTCGGCCAGTCTCGCTGAAGCTCGCGAGCTGGTCACTCGCACCGGGCATTCGCGCATCCCGGTGTACCTGGAAAACCTCGACGACATTCGCGGCGTGCTCTACGCCAAGGATCTGCTCGAGGTGGACAGCAACGGCGACGTGAACATCGCCGACCTCGTCCGCAAGGTGCCCTTTGTCCCCGAATCCAAGCGGATCTCTGACCTGCTGCAGGAACTGCGGATGCAGAAGGTCCATCTGGCCATCGTGCTCGACGAGTACGGCGGAACGGCCGGCCTGGTCACCATCGAGGACATCCTGGAGGAGATCGTCGGCGAGATCAGCGACGAGTACGAGGAGCCCGAGCCCGATCCCATCCGCCGCATCGACGAGCACACGCTCGAGGTCGACGCCCGCGTACACATCGACGAAATCAACGATGAACTGGGCATCGACCTGCCCGAAGGCGACGATTACGACACCATCGGCGGCTACGTCTTCAGCACGCTGGGCAAGATTCCCGTCACCGGTGAGGAGCTCTGGCAGGGGAACGTCTGCCTGCGCGTGATCGATGCCGAGGAGCGCCGCATCAACCGCCTGCAGGTTGCCGTCGTGCCGGACAAGACCCCCGCGTGAGAAATGACGAAATCCGACATCCGAATGACGAATGACAAAGAAGCTCTGAGCTATAAGCTGTGAGCTGTGAGCCCGAACATTTATTCGTCATTCGGGTTTCGTCATTCGAGCTTCCCGCCTGGCGGCGCTCCTACTGCCGCGGATGAAACTTCTGATGAATGGCCTTGAGTCTCGCGCTGTCCACGTGCGTGTAGATCTGCGTGGTGGCGATGTCGGCGTGGCCGAGCATCTCCTGGACCATGCGGATGTCCGCTCCGTTGGACAGCAGGTGGGTGGCGAAACAGTGACGAAGCGTGTGGGGTGAGAGCTTGCCGGTCACGCCCATGCGGCGAGCGTATTTGACCACGAGCCGCCAGCAGTTGGTGCGATCGAAGGGCTTGCCCGTGCGCGAGAGGAACAGCCGGTTGCAGCCGGTGCCATCGACCAGTTGCGGCCGAAGATGCTCGAGATAGTCGCGGACGGCGTTGATGGCTTGCTGGCCCATGGGCACGATCCGCTCCTTGCTGCCCTTGCCGAAGCATCGAACGTAGCCCACGTCGAGATGAACGTCCTCGAGCCGCAGCCCCACCAGTTCGCTCACCCGCAAGCCACTCGCGTAGAACAGCTCGAGCACGGCCCGGTCCCGCAGCGCCAGCGGGTCTTCGTCGTCGGGCATGGAGAGCAGTGTTTCGACCTGCTTGGGATTGAGCACGCGCGGCAGGTAATGCCACTTTTTGGGCATCTCGATCTGCATGCTCACGTCCTGGTCGATCTGGCCGTGCTGCCACGCGTATCGACAGAACAGCTTCACCGCGACCAACCGCCGCGAGATGGAGCTGATCGCCAGGCCGCACTCTTCCTTGAGATACACGAGAAAGTTCTGGACGTCTTGCGGTGTGAGTTGCCGGAAGACGATCCGCCGGCGGGCGAGGTACTCGGCCAGGACTTCCAGGTCGTGCCGGTAAGCGGCGATGGTCGCGTCGGCCAGGCCGGCCTCCGACCACAGATTCGTCAGGAACCGCTCGATCAACGGTCGCAGCGCCGGGTCCGCGTGCCCCGCGGCATGGGGATCGGGAAGAGACGTATGCACCGAAACGGTCGCCGACATTCGCCGCACCTCACACGGATTTTCGAACTCGAGGTCATGTACGCCGCAACGGCCCGAAGCCCACGGTTGGAAACGTGCTCTCTGAGCCGCCGGACGCTGGGTTCCGAACGATGATCAGGCCGACTTGGCGATCGGCATGCGCGCGGAGTCGCGGGCCAGATCCGAAAGACGGATGCGATGGAACGTGGGGCAGTATTGATGGTCGCCCGCACACCGGCTCAGTGCCTCGTGCAGGTTGGTCAGGGTGAGCACGCCGGCGCAGCGAGAATCCCGCCGTTCCAGGTAAGGGCACAGATGTTGCGAATAGTCCACAGCCATTCCCTGCTCCTCGCGGCACTTCGCGCAAAAACTCACGACCGGCCGATTGCCGCACCAGTTCGGCCCGCCCCACCACAGCTGACAACCGACAGCTGACAGCTACTCGCGCTCTGCGTCTTATCGGACGAACGGGCCAGATCGCTTGAGGGGAAGAATCCCCAGAGAAGGCGGGAGCGTCGACGTCGCAATTTCGCTCGCTATCCGGAAACGCAACGACGTTTCATCCCGTACTGCGGAGGCCGGCGGCGATGGCCTGAATGCACAGACGAGCCGCCCGTACGATGGGATCGGTCGGGGGCGCGTCCACGCCGGTGTCGCTCCCGAACTCGGCTTGCCGGCGCATCAGTTCAACCTGGATGAGATTGAGGACATCGAGATGCGGATCGCGCACGGCAAGTCCGTGCCGTAACCACGGAATGGAATCGAGCAGCCGCTTGCGACCGGCGATGGCCAGCACGGCCGCCTCGGTTCGGTCGCGTTCAGCCGCGAATCGTTCCCATATCAGACGCCCACCCGGCACAGCGTCGGCCAGCGCCGCGTAGTGCCGCGCGATGGACGCATTCGCCTTGGCCAGTGCGAGTTCGGCGTTGTCAATGACGGCGGCAAAGTACGGCCACTCCCGATACATCCGCCCCACCACCGCACGCTGGTCGGACGACAACAACTCGTAGGCCGTACCCAGGCCGTAGAACGCGTTGATGCAATGCCGGCTCTGCGTCCACGCGAATGTGTAGGGGATGGCTCGCAGATCGTCGAGTGAGGCCTGGCCGGTGCGACGGCTGGGACGCGACGAGATGGGCAACTGCTCGATGGTGGCGATGGGCGTGGCGCGGAAAAAGTACTCGACGAATCCCGTCGCGCTGACCAGTTCGAAGTACGCCTGCTGTGCGTTGCGGCTCATCTCCGCCAGGAGACTAAGCCATTCGTACCGCGGCGGAGGCTGCGGCGCGCCGCTGACCAGCAGCGTGGCCCACAACACCTGCTCGAGATGACGATAGGCCAGCGCGGGCACGTCGAACCGCTCGGCGATGACTTCGCCCTGCTCGGTCATGCGGAAGCGCCCGCGGACGGCTTCGGCGGGCAACGACCGGATGGCTCGCGCGGCCGGCCCCCCGCCCCGCCCGAGCGCGCCACCGCGTCCGTGGAACACCACGAGATCCACGCCGTAGCGCACGGCGACTTCGGCCAGGTCCTGCTGCCCCTGCAAGAGCGCCCAGTTCGCCGCCAGGTAGCCGGCGTCCTTGGTCGAATCCGAGTAACCGACCATGCACATCTGCTGGTTACCCGACGCCCGGACATGCCGCCGATACTCGGGGATATCGAGCAGATTGGCGAGCATGTAGCCGGCGCGATCGAGATCGTCGTACGTCTCGAAGAGCGGCACGATGGGCAAAGCCACGCTCGGAGCCGGCAGTCCGGCGAGTTCGGCGCCCAGCCGACTCAACCAGAGCATCGACAGCGCGTCGCTCGGCTGATGTGTCATGCTGACGATCAGGCCGCCTAACGCGTAGCCGCCGTGCCGAGCCCCGTGCGTTTGAAGCGTCTCGAACAACAGGGCCAGATCGCGCGTCGTCTCACTGATGCGCGGATCATCCAGCACCGAACGATCGAGCTTGGGTGGCGGTTCGATCAGCAACCGCTGTCGCTGCGGCTCGGGGATGGCGGAAAAGTCCGGGCACAGGCCCATCACCTGCATCAACTCGCTCACCGCCCGGCGCAGTTGCCGTGAGTTTTCGCGGATGTCCGTACGGACCAGATGCAACCCGAACACGCGGACGCGCTGCTGCCACGCCCGCAGTTCGGCGTCGGCGGTCTCGTGCAACCCGTTCGCCCGCAAGGAGCGTTCCAGCGCGGCCAAGCTGTCGCCCAACTCGCTGCTGTTGCGGTACCCGGCCTCGTCGAACGCGCCGTCGCGGCCGATGAACGACTTGCGAAGCCGGTACTCAATCATCGCCAAGTAGCTGCGGTGCAGTTCCGACGGATGCATGGCATCGAGGCGTCGAGCGAGTTCTGGCCACCGCCGGCGGGCGTCGGCCAGCTCGGTCGCGAGCGGCTCCGGCGACACCAGCCGCTCCCGCGCGTGGATGAGCCGGGTGTGCAAACAGTGACACTCGCGCAAGTGCATCCGCACGGCCTGACGACGCAGAAACCGCAATGTCCGGGCGGTCACGTCGGCGGTGACGTTGGGGTTCCCGTCACGATCGCCGCCGATCCAGTTGCCGAACTGCAACGACGACGCCAGTGCAACCGGATCGATCTCCGACCCGTCCACCGCGTCGTGAAACTCGCGGAAGACCGCCGGCACCACCCGCCAGAGCGTGCGCACGGCAAAGAGGTTTCGCTTCAACTCCTCGAACACGGTAGGCCGCCGAGGCCGCAACGGATCGGCGTACCACAGAGCCACCAAGTCGCGCTGCATTCTCTCGAGCAGACGGCGGCGGCGCTGACGGCTCAACCCGCAACGGTCGAGCAATTGCAGATCGCGATGAAGCCGGCGCAGAATGATGCGAATCGTCCGCCGTTTGGCCTCAGTGGGATGAGCGGTCAGCACCAGCTCGACCTGAAGCTGACGGGCCAGCTCCTTAAGCGCTTCGCCGGTCACACCCGCGCCGGCAAGCTCCCGCACGGCCGTGCGAAGCGTCTCTCGCTCCTGACCGCGGCTCTGGCGAGCCTGCAACACGCGCACACGATGCCGGTCCTCGGCCACGTTGACCAGATCGAAGAACAGCCCCAGCGCCCGGACGAGATCGGCCAGCCGCGACGCATCCATGGTGCGCAATCGACCGACCAGTTCCGCTTCGGCGCCGGCCCTTCCATCGCCGCGTTCGCCGGCCAGCCGCCGGATCGCCGTGATGTCGTCCCACAAGGGCGCTCCGCCGTGACGGCGCACGACCTGGCGCAGCTTCCACTCGAGCAGGCGCATGTCGCGCCGTAGCGGCCGATCCTCGGCAGCCCCGTGTCGGCTGGAAGTCTCCGTTGCGTGATTCACTGTTCGCGTCCGCCTTGGCACAGACGATTATTGTACCTTAGCCCGCGCGTCATTGCTGGAGCAGCGACGGCAGTTCGCGCTTGAGGATCTTGCCGGTGGGACCACGAGGCAGGTCGGAACGGATGTGGATCTCGCGGGGAACCTTGAAACCGGCCAGGCTCTCGCGGCAGAACGCCCGCAGATCCGTGCTGCTGACCGAGCAGCCCTCTCGCAGCTTGACGAACCCGACGATGGCCTCGCCCCGCAAGCCGTCCTTGCGGCCGATGATGGCGCTCTCCTCGACGGCCGGATGCCGGTCGAGCACTTCCTCGATCTCGCGGGGATAGACGTTCTCGCCGCCGACGATGATAAGGTCCTTGGCCCGGCCGGTGATCTTGATGTAGCCATCGGCGTCGATGCGAACGATGTCGCCCGTGCGGAGCCAGCCCTGGGCATCGATGGCCGCGGCGGTCTCGGCCGGCTTGTGGTAATAGCCCTTCATGACCAATGGACCGCGGACATACAGTTCGCCTTCGGGAGCGACGGCGGGTTGATCGGTCGGCGCGGACGAAAGCCCGCGGCTCGTCGGCAGCGGAATCACGTTGCCCTGGGCATCGCGCAGCTGAACCTCGACGCCCGCCAGCGGCGGCCCGACCGTGCCCGGCTTGTGGGCCCAGGGCAGATCGGCGGAGATGATGGGCGAGGTCTCGGTCATCCCGTAGCCTTCGATGATCCGCATGCCCGTTCGGGCGTACACCTCTTCGTACACTCGGCTGGGCAGAGGCTCGCCACCGCTGGCCGCCACTTTCACGTGACTGAACTCCGCGCGGTCCAACGTCTTCAGCCGCGACAGTGCGCTGAACATGCTGGGGATGGCGATCACCAGGTTGGTCCGATCCTCGACGATGGCCCGGTGCATGTCCTGCGGCGAAAAGCGAGGAATGCAAGTAAGCGACGTCCCCAGGATCATGGGCACGAAGTTGAGCACGGTCAGCCCGAACACGTGGAAGTTGGGCAGCACGGCGACAAAATGGTCGTCGGCCGTGATGCGAATATGCTCGACGATGGCTTTCGCGTTCGACAGGAAGTTGGCGTGCGTCAGGCAGACACCCTTGGGCTCACCGCTCGTGCCCGACGTGTAGACGATGGCCGCCAGATCATCGGGGCCGACCACCGGAGGCGGCGGCGGACTGCATAGCTTGGACCAGAGATACCGCCGCTTGAGGCCCAGCTTCTCCAGGTACAGCGTCCTCACCGGAACCTGTGAGAGGATCTCCTGGAAATGAATGGTGCTGATGACCAGGTCGATTTGGGCGTCGGCGACGATGCGTTCCAACTCGACCGGCTGAAGGAGGAAATTGAGGGGGACGAACGTGCGACCGGCCCACAGAATCCCCGCGATCGTCCCCAGCCCCGCGGCCGTGGTCGGCAGCATCAACCCGACGCGCGGACACGTGGTCTCTTTGGCGACGGTGCGCTCGATGGTCTGGGCAAACGTCAACAGTTGCGAGAAGGTGAGTTCCCGCGTGGGATCCTTGACCGCAATCTTGTCCGGGTAACGCTCGACCGTCGCGAGCAGAGAGTTCACCAGCATGGAAACCACCGCGCTAACAGAATCAGAACCGCCCGCCCCTCGACTGGTCGTGACTGGATACCGCCTCGACGCCCCCCATATCCGGCGCTTGCGCATATTAGCCCGGCAACCGAGATGCGTCCACCGGAAGACGGGATGACCCCAAGTCAACAGGCGCCTCTCGACTGGCCGCATCAGCCAAGGCGGCCCGCTTTATCGGACGCTGGAATCCGATTATCTTACCGCCGTACTCCGCACCGAAAGAAGGGAGATTTCGCCATGGCCGCAATTTCCAAGGAGGCTTTTCGCCGGCCCCGTCCGACGGAACCAACTTTTTGTCATCTGATCGGGCGTCTCTCTGCCTCTTTGCTTATAAACTTATTCGCATCCGTTGGTTGCGCCAGCCTTCCCCCGGCCGAACGCCAGCTGCTCATCGACGCATCCCGGCAGTACACGCAAGGCGACATCACCACCGCCACCGCAAACCTGGATCGAATCATCCGCGAGTACAGCAACGCGTCCGAAACCGCCGAAGCTTATTATTTACGCGGACTTTGCCGATTCATTTCCAAGCAGCTTCAAGCTGCCGGCGAGGATTTCGAGCGAGGTATTTCCACCAGCACTCGCAGTGATCTGACTGCCCGTTGTCGTGCATCGCTGGCCGCCATTGCCTACCAGTCGCAGGATTGGCCTCGGGCGGCCCGCCTCTACCAGCAGTCGGTCGGCGAACTGCCGGATGTACCTCCGATGGACGCGGTGCTCTACGCCGCGGGTGTTTCGATGCAGCGGGCCGGCGAGTGGCAGGAGGCCAAACTGCAATTCGCCCGTCTGCTGAACCGATTCCGAAACTCCCCCCTCGCCGCGGACGCGAGACGGATGGCGACATGGCGTCATCCTTACTACTCCATCCAACTGGGAGTGTACCGCGATGCGGAGAATGCCGGCAAAGCCGTGCAGGAGTTTCGTCTCCAGGGTTTCGATCCCGTTCAGGAATACCTGTCCCGAAACGGCGAGGACGTCTGGGTGGTCATGTCGGGGCGATATCGAACCTACGCCGATGCCACTGCCGCCCTGGCCGCCGTGCGCCAGCGCGGATACGACGCCGTCATCATCCCGTAGCCGGCTTCAACTGGCCGGCGGCCGCATGGTGCCCGTGTTTAGCCGGCATACCGCGGTGGCGATGCTGATCGCCGTCGCATCGGTCGCCGGTCCGGTCCGTGCGGAGCCGATGCCGCCGCCCGAGCCCGCCGCCTTCGCTCAGCCGTTCAACCGCCCCGCCGACGCATCGCCCGAGGCCAACGTGCCCAGCGGCTTTGCCACCTACAACCCGGCGGTCAGCACGATCTTCCCCGACTATCGCCTGAACGTCGGCGACGTTCTCGAGATCATCTACCACGTCAAGACCGGCGTGTCGCGCGACGCGTACCGCCTGAAGGTCGAGGACGTGGTCAGCATCGTGTTCCCGTTCCAGCCGCAGTTCGACCAGAAGGTGACCGTCCAGAGCGACGGGACCATCCGGCTGGTGCTGTTGGGCGAGATCCAGGTGGTCCAGCGCGTCCTGCGCGGCGTGAACCAGTTCCACTTCCGCCAGGAGTCCATGTCACCCCAGGGCGACGACAGCGGTTGGCGGCGATATGACCCGGCCACCAAGCAATGGCAGCCCTGCCCCGCGCTGGTTCAAGGCCCCGACGACGAGTGGCTCGTGCAGGAGCAACCCGGCGGCCCCTATCAATCCATCGTCCGCGTGCTGCAGGCTCAGGATCCGTCGGCCGGAGCAAAGCCGATCCTCATCGATGCCCTCGACCGGACCGGCCGCCGCGACCGATACGAGTTCGACCACGTCCGTCAGCGATGGCGCACTCGCCCGGTATACGTCGAGCAGGAAGGCCTCACCGCCGCCGAGCTCGAAGCGGAACTCAAGAAGCGCTACAGCGAGCACCTCAAGTCGCCCGAACTGACGGTGACCGTCACGCAGGCCAACATCAAGATCGAGGAGCTGAAAAAGGCCATCACCACCGCCCCGCGCGGCCAGTCGCGCCTCATGCCCGTCAAACCCGACGGGACGGTGGACCTGCCCTTCGTGGGCGAAGTGCTCGCCTTCGGCAAGACCGTTCAGCAGCTCAAGACGGACATCGAGACCGCGTACGAGCAGGTCGATCTGCCCGAAATCAGCGTCACCGTGCAGATCAACGAGTGGGCCCCGCAAAAAATCTTCGTGTTGGGCGAAGTCAATGCTCCGGGTCTGCTGAACGTGCCCACGGCGATCACGCTCCTGCAGGCGCTGGCCGCGGCCGGCGGCACGAACGTCCGGGCCGCCGAGGACAAGATCATGGTCATCCGCCGCAAGGGCTTGCCCGTGCCGGAGGCGACCATCGTGAACCTCCACTCCATTCTCAAGAAGTCGCCGCAGGCCAAGGCGGGCGACGTGCCGGACTTCTCCAATCTGCGATTTGACTTCTATCTTAGTGACGCGGACATCATCTATGTTCCGTCGAGCGACCTGGCCAAGACCGGCGACTGGGTGGACATGGTGTTCGCCCGCATCGTCCGGAACATCATCCCGTACAACTTCTACACCGGTTTGAACTTCGGCTACGAACTGCACCGCGAAACGGCGGTCAGCAAAACCGATCGCAGTGGCCCGCCCAACGTGAACGTGCAGGTGATTCCGTAGGGGCTGGGGACTGGGGGCTAGGGATTAGAGGATGAAGCATTACGGGGATATATATGCCCGAGAATCGAAGCCGATCGTTGCGTGAACTGTCGCGAGTGCTGTTTGCCCGCTGGCTCATGGTGCTGTTCATCATCGCGGCGGTGACCGGGGCCACGCTGGCTGCATGCCTGAAGGCGCCCAAGTCTTACCGCTCGTCGGTCACTTTCCTGGCTAAGGAGCCTCGGCCTCAGAATCCCACGGCTCAGCAGGTCTCGACCGATCGCTCGCTCGAAGTTTTCATCAAGACGCAGAACGAGCTGATCACGTCGCAGACCGTGCTCGCCCGCACGCTGGCCGTGCTGCGGAATCCCGAGTCGGCCGTCGCCAAGGAATGGATGGAGGCCCGCGAAGCCGTCGAGCAGTTCGACAAGGATCGATCCTCCAACAGGGATTCGGCCCGCGACAAGGATCGCGAAGCCATACTCGCCCGGTTCACGGCCAGCCTGGCCGCCCTGGATCGCGAAGTCGATCGGCTGATGAAGGAAGCTGCGGATTACCGCGAGGATCTGCGGCAGTTCGCCAAGAAGGTCAAAGTCAAAACGCCCGGCGGCGAGCAGATCGCGCTGTCGGAAATCTTCACCATCACCGTCACGATGCCCGGCCCGCCCGAACGGGCGTGGCAAGCCGCGGACCTGCTCGCCCGTAACTACGTCGATCGATACCGTCAGTTGCAGGCGGAATCCGGCGGCAAGAGCGCCGAATTTATGCGCACGCGTCTCGACGCGTTCAAACGCGAGCGATTGGCGCGGGCCGAAGCCGCCCTGCGGGACTTCGTCGAGAACGAACTCGAATCGCCGTCGGACGTGGGCATTCTCGAGCAGTTGAGCAAGTCGGGCACCGAAGCCGGTCGGCAGATCGTCGTGCGGCGATTCCAGGAGGAGCTGATCGACATCGACGCCCAATTGGCCTCGGCGGTGCAGCTCAAGCGTGAGTTGCTCGAACAGTTGCCCGAAGTCCTGTGGGGCAAGGATCCACGCACGGGCCCCGACGGCGAACTCACCGTGCCGCGCATGGAGAACCTGAGCGAAGAGGCGTTGCCCGACACGCATCCGGCGTTGATCGAAGCGGTGACCATCATTCCGGAGGATACGATCCAGAACAACGTGGTGGTCAACCAGCTCAAGGGCAAGGAAGTGGCCCTGCTGATCGAGTTGAACCGGCTGCAGGTGGAGTTTGCCGAACAGTACCGGGCGGTGCGCGACAAGCAGATGGAGATTGCCCGCACACGACGGCAGATCCTCCGCGAACTGGTGGCCGAAGCCTCGGCCCGCGACATCGCGGCATCAATCCTGCGAGCCCGCCAGAACGAGATCAAGACACGGCTCGATCAGGAGACCCGGCGGCTCGACCGTACGACCAGTCTGCTCGTGCGTTATCAGGAGCTGCAGAACGAGTTGGCTGTCGCCCGCGAGGAATATCGCCGGCTTTCGGCCGACCTGGCCTCCGCCGAGCAGTTCCAGAACCAGGAAGCCGATGCGATCACCATCAGCATCGTCGATCCGGCCCGCGTGCCCGACGCCGATCGCCCGGCCTTCCCCAACACGATCCTGTTTACCGTCATTGCCGGCGGCGTGGGCGTGCTGCTCGCGTTCGCGTACGCGTTCATGGCCGACCACTTTGACCACACGTTCCGCACCATCGGCGAGGCGGAACACTACCTGGGCGTGCCGGTTGTCGGCTCCATCGGCCGGCATCGCAGCGGCCTAGTGACCTGACTCAGTCCACGATTGCGGGAAACCTCATGGACAGCAAAGCATCGATCGCAGTAACCCCACCGCCCCCGACACCGCGGCTCGAGCCGGTCCGAAGTGCCGTTGGCATCACGCCCGCGGCCCGCGACGAGATCGAGCAACTGTGGGGCAGCGTGTTCTTCTCGGCTGAGCACAAGGCCCCCCGCTCCGTGATCGTCACCGGAGCCGAGCCCGATGAAGGCGCGACCGAGGTGGCCGCTGCTCTGGCCCTCGTCGGCGCGTCGGCTCGCCACGGACACCGCGTGGCGTTAGTGGACTTCAACCTGCGCGAGCCGATGGTGGCTAGCCTCATGGGCGTGCCGGAAAGCCCCGGCGTGCGGGATGCCTTGGCGAGCGGCGAGTTGATCGGCGGCACGAACGTCGTGCTGCAGGAAGGTCAGCTCACGGTGGTTCCGGCCGGACGGCCCGACGGCCACGCCTCCGCCGCCGTCGACCCCGAAAGGGTCCAACGACTCATCCAGCATCTGCTGAGCTATCACGACCACGTCATCGTGGACGCTCCCTCGGTCAACCGAAACTCGACCGTGCAAGCCCTGGCGGCGCTGACCGACGGCGTCCTGCTCGTGGCTCGGCAATCGGTCACCCGACGCGAAGCCCTCGCTGAGGCCAAGAAGCGAATCGAACTGGCTCAAGGTAAGCTGATCGGGCTGGTGCTGAACATGCGCAAGTTCCCCGTGCCCGGGTTCCTGTATCGCCGGATGTGACGTCGCGTTCCTTGCTTGCCGGATCGCATGTGATTCATGAGCACGCTTGCCGCTCACAACCGGGTGAGTCTCGTGGTCGTCCTGGCGGTGGCCATCGTGGCGACGGCGCTGCTTACCGTTCCCGTCGAGCACGCCCCTGTCGTGCTGGCGGCGACGGCAGGTCTGGCCCTGCTGGCGACCTGGTGCACGCTGGGCCGGCTGGTCGTGGGTGTGTGCTTATGGTTCGTACTGGTCATCTGCTTCGACGAGGAGTTCTGGCGGGCGGAGATCCCCTTCTTCTTCAACGTCACGCTCTCGCGACTGTTCATCGTCGTGTTGGGCATGATGTGGGTGGCCATGTGGACGCTGGGTCGTATCCAGCTTCGCTGGGTTCGGCCGGTCATGCCGCTCATGCTCGCCATCCTTGCGTACTTCACGGCCTCGGCGGCGATCACCGGCTTTCAGTCGGTGGCCATCGCCTCAGTACACTACCGGCTCATCGGCGGCTACTGGTTCGCGTTCGCCCTGTTCTTTTTCATGCTCCACGCCGTCGGGCGCGAACGCGACATCCGGTTCGTCCTGGGCTTTCTCTTCCTGCTGAGCATCTACCTCACGTTCACCGGCTGGTGCGAGCATCTGAAGCTCTGGTCGCTCGTGTTTCCACGCTACATTGCCGACCCTACGGTGGGTATCCACTGGGGCCGCGTGCGCGGGCCGTTCCTGGTCAGCGCCACCATGGGCGTGGCCTTGGCCTTTTGCTTCTTCAGTAACCTGGTCTTTGTGCGACGGATCAGCCCGCCGTTTCGCGGGCCCGTCTACCTGCTCACGCTGCTGATGTTGCCGCCCATCTTCTGGACGCAGACGCGAAGCGTTTGGCTGGGCTTCCTGCTCGGGATGCTGACCTGGGTCGCGTCCAGCCGCCAACAGCGAAGCCGGCCGGCGAAGGCGGCGCTGCTCGCCGCACTGGCCATCGTGGCTCTGACCGTCAACTTCGAGAACTTCTCGTCGTCGGAACGTACCCGCGGCGGCGTGACCGACGTCGAACCCGTATACGTGCGGCTCGGCCTGGCCATGATCACCTGGGACATGTTCCTCGATCGGCCGCTGTTCGGCGTTGGGTTCGGGCATTTCCGCGACGTCGCTCCGCGATACGCCCGCGACGTGGCCAGCCCCTACTACCAGTTCGCGTCGCCCGCCATGGAACACAACAGCTTCCTCAGCATTTTGGCGGACACGGGCATTGTCGGCCTCGCGCTGTACGTGGGCCTGCTGATCGCGCTGGTCCGCTCGAGCGTGCGCTTGTGTCGCCGGCTGCCGGACGAATCGACGGGGGTGATCGGACGCGATCTGTTCGTCCTGTATTGGGTGTTGGTCGTGGTTTACCTCGTGGACGCCATGTTCCGCGAAACCAGCGTACACCCGTTCACCAACTCGCTTTTCTTCGGCATGAGCGGTCTGGTGGCCGCCCTGCACTGGCTCATCCCTTCCCCGTCTGACACCACCTCTCCGCCGGTGACCGCCGCCGGCGACAGCCTGAGTTGGCGACCCGGCGGCTTGGCCTCCTCCGTCCGGACGCGTGCCGAATGATGCCGCCACGCCCCATGCTGCTGTTTCGCCCCGAGTCGGTCACGGGCTCGCTGGGCTTTTATATCCCCGCCACTGCGTTAGCCCGCGCGTTGGGGCTTGTACGAGGAATCATCCTGGCCCGGCTGATCGCCGAGCAGGAGTTCGGCCTGTTCCAAGTCGGCTTGCTGGCGGTCAATGTGCTGAATCCGTTGTGCGGTCTGGGCCTGAACGAAGGCGTGGCTCGCTACGTGCCCATGTACGAAACCCGCGGCCGGCTGCGCTCGTACCTTCGGCAGGCCGTGCCATTCGTCACGCTCGTCGCGCTGCTACCGTCGGCAGCAGTATTCCTCGCCGCCGAGCCGCTGGGTCGAGCCATCTTCCAGACGCTGCCCGCAGCCGGCCAGGCCGCCGTTGCGACGACGACGTGGACCACGCTCACCCGCATCGTCGCCACCGTCACGTTCGGCACCGTTCTCTACTTCCTGCTCCTGGCCATCCTCAAGGGCTTGCGGATGTTCCGGGCGGTCAGCCTGCTCGAGCTGCTCATGAACGGGCTGTTCACGCTGCTGACCATCGTCGCGGCTCTCGTGGGCTTCGACGATGCCGCCAGCATGATGGGCGGTTACGGCCTGACACTGCTGCTCCTCCTGCCGTTGTTCGCGATCCCCCTGTCGTGGGTGATTGCCGACAAGCCGGGCACACCAGCCATCGAAACGGAAGGCAACGCGCCACCGCTGCGACAACTGATCCAGTTCAGCGCCTGGGCAGTGGTGGCTGCAGTCATTTGGCAGGTTCTGCAGTACTACCCCATGTGGTTCCTGCAGAAGACGCACGGACCGGCCGTCACCGCTGTGTTCGGCGGCGTGCGGTTGATCACGCAGATCGTTCTCGTCGGAGCGGTCACCATCATCGCCGTCATTCAGACCTCCGTGAACAAGCTGTGGGAGTCCCGTGGCCGCGCCGAGGCCGACCGCCAACTGTTGCTGGCTTACAAGAGCACGTCGATGCTGATGTTCGCCGGCTGTGTGCTGTTCTCCGCGTTCGCCGGACCGATCATGCGGCTGTTTCCGACCAGCTTCGCCATCGGCGTGCCCATCGTGTCGCTCAGTCTATTGTTCTTCCTGATTAGCGCGCATCTGACGTTTCTGTCCGTTCACTTCGCATTGATCGAAAAGATGCGTCACCTGTTCTGGCCTTGGACGCTGGGACTGGCGTGCAATGTGCTGTTCGGCTTGTGGCTGGTGGACCCGAGCGTCGCGCCGGCCCGGGCTCTGGCCGGTGCAGCCTGGGCGGGGAATCTCGCCATCACCGCCGCCCTGCTGGCCGCCATTGCTCTTATGCGCAAGGAAAACCGTCCCATCGATGCCGGAACGTGTGTGTTCTGGGTTTCGATGTACGCACTGGCCCTGTCCACCGCCACTCAGATCGCGTGTTTGCTGATCGTGCTGCTGGTAGCAGTCGCCACGCGATGGATCTTCACGGCTGACGAAAAACAGGAGTTGATTGACCACTGCCGAAACCTGGCTAGACCGTGGCTTAAGGGATAATGACGCCTTACCCTCGTAGAGCATTGGGATCGAGATGTTTTTTGACAGGAGCAAACAGAGACAACGGAGCATTCAATTCTCTTCCTCTGTTACCTCCGTTTCCTCCTGTTCAATTTCAACACGGATGAGGCAATCATGACCGAACGTCTGTTAATCTTGTAATCTTGCGATCTGGGGATCATAAGACCGAAGGCGACCGAGCAACGATACCGGTACACTGTCGACCTGTTATATCCACAGATTACAAGCTTTCGCAGATTGGAAGACACTGGTGAACGAAGATGACGGCCAGTGCGGTGCATGACAAAGCGTGTTCGCGTGTGGAAGAAGAGCCGCTCGCGGTGACGGTGGCGATCTGCACGCATCGCCGGCCTGAGGCGCTGCTCACGTGCGTCCGCTCGGTGCTCAGTCAGACGCGATTGCCGGATGAACTCATTGTCGTGGACGACGGCGATTTGGGCGCCGAAGATCGCGAAACCCTGAGCAGCATGTGTGCCGGAGCCGGCGTACCGTTCATCTACCTGCAGAAGTCGATACCCGGCCTGCCCGCCTCGCGCAATCTGGCCGTTGCACACGCTCGCGGCGACATCGTGCAGTTCCTCGACGACGACGTTGGACTCGACGCCGACTTTCTGCGGCAGATTCTGCGGCTTTATCACCGGGACGCGACCGGCACGCTGGTCGGCGTCGACGGTACGTTGTGCGACGCGGTCGTCACGCCAGCTGCCCGAGCGTTCGCTCTGCTCTACAAGCTGGCCGGCTGGTGGAGTCTCGGGCCCCGTTGCGTGCGGCGAGGCCCGCTGGCCCCCGAGCTTCGCGATCGCCGTTGGGCCGTGCCCGTCGCCAGCCTCTCCGGCGCCTGCATGTCGTTTCGCCGATGGGCGTTGCTGGCAGAGCCGTTCGACGAAGCGCTCAGCGGCTACGCCTTGGGCGAGGATCGCGACATCAGTCTGCGGCTCGGCCGCACGGGCTGGCTGCTCCGCTCGCGGGCCGCGCGGGCGACGCATCATCACGATCCCGCCGGACGTCCCGATGCCTTCCAGTTCGGACGTGCCACCGTGCTCAATCATGTTCGCATCATGCGACGCATCGGCCGTACGGGTTTGGGCGACACGCTCGTGATCGCGTATAGCCTCACGCTCATCACGGCCGCCCTGGCCCTATGCTCGCTGCTGAAACCACGGCGTTACGCACGCGAACTGCACGGCCTGTTGTGCGGTGCGGCGGAAGTGCTGAGGCTAAGGCCTGAGGCTTGAGACCTGAGACTTTGAGGGTGGGGACTGGGGGCTGGAGCTCGGAATTGCTTGTGGTGCGCACTTCCAGCGTGCACTGGGGGGGGCATCCTGCCCGCCTCGGACGGGTAGTGCCCACTATAGTGCACCCACCCACGTTCAGCGTGATTCGGGGCTGTGTCTCACCCCGATCGAGGCGGGCGGGACGCCCGCCCCCCCCGAGCATGCGCGACAATCGGCAGCGGCGCCAGTTTTGAGCTTCTGGCTTATAGCTTAGCGCTTACAGCTTACAGCTCTAATGCGGCCGATAGGCCGCGACAGACTGGGCGTGATGCTCGGCCTGGTGAACCAGCGCGTCCAGCTGGCGTTCCATCCGCGACGCCTGTTCACGGTCGGCCAGTCCCGGCAAGTTGTCGCGAGCCGTGCCTGCAGCCGACTGCACCACCGCCCGGGCCAGCACAGCCGCCGCTCGCAGATCGCTCAACAGATGCATGTTCACATATGCTTTCAACTCATCCAGACAGGTCAACACGGACTCGGCAAGGCGCACGATGTTCAGGGGGACCTCGGTCGCCCGGACCGACGCCGCCTCGAACGCGGCCGGATCCTGCTTGCGAGCGGCCATCACCGCCTCGTACGCTCGCATGTCCTCACTCATGAGCTGCATGAACTTCTCACCCGCCTGTGTGAGATCAGCGAGTAACTGCTTGAGCTCGGCGTCGTGTGCGGCGTACTTGGGCTTGCCGATGGTGAACTGCAGCGCCATGCAGGCCAGCGAGCAGGACAGCGAACCTACCAGAGCAGCCACGCTACCTCCGCCCGGCGTCGGCCGCCTGGCCGCAATGTCCGCCAGCAGTTCGCGAAGAGGCAACGAGAGGTAGTCTTTGTCGGCGCTCATGTTTGTTTGGTCAGTTGTCAGTTGCCAGTAGTCCGTTGTGGGGTCCTTGGTCCGTTGGTCAGTTGTGGGGCAGTTGACGAGCCCACCATATCCAACAACTGACCACTGGCCACTGACCACTGACACATTAAGGTCACTTAGTTGAATCAATGTCCCGGCTTTCGTCGATCGCCGTCGGCTTCACGCCGATGTCCACCAGTTCGGGCGCCGGCGTCACCACCGTGATGACCGGATTCACCAGGTACTTGCGGGCGATCTCCTTCACGTCCTCGAGCGTGACTGCAGCCACCGCCTCGAGCAGCTCGTCATCGAACCGATGCCCCAGGCCGTACAGTTGATTCAATCCCGCCTGCATGGCCCGGTCGCTGTTGGTCTGATTCTCCATCAGCTCCGTCGTGTTGATGATCGTCTTGGCTCGCTCGAGCTCCTCGGCCGTGAACTCGCCGGCCCGGGCCCGCTCCAGCTGCTCGCTGATGATCCGGTACACCTCGTTCACCTTGTCGGGCTGGCACGCCGCGTACACCTGGAACATGCCCGGCAGCAGACCGACCTGGTTCACCGCGTGCACTTCGTAAACGAGATCGCGGTTCCCGCCTCGCAGCGACTCATGCAGCCAGCCCGTCGGATACCGATAGCCGCTGATGATGGTGTCGAGCACGGCCATCTTGGCCCGGTCGACCTTGTCGCCCACCTGCATGCCACGGAACTGCAGGGACACACCCGCCGCCTTGCGCTGCGGATCCTTTTTGAGGATGTACAACTCCGGGCCGTTCAGCGCGGGCTCGGATTCGACCGACGGCACGGGGCGATCGGCCTTGGGCAAGGACGCGAAAAGGCGCCGGACGAGCGATTCGGCCAACCGCGCATCCACGTCGCCGTAAATGGCCACGACGGTGTTGGGGCCGGTGACCAGGTTCCGGTAGAACTCAGCCACGTCCTCGCGGCTGGCCTGCCGCACCACGGTTGGCGAACCCAGATCGTCGAAGCGGTAGGGACTGTTACGGAAGAAACGGCGCTTGGCATACGAGAACAGCTCGGTCCGCCACGATTCGCCGATGCGTCCGATGGCATCAAGCAGTTGCGGCCGGAACAACTCCAGCTCATCCTCGGGAAACGCCGGGTTGAGCAGCACGTCGGCAAAGACGTCCATCGCTTCGGCGAAATCGTCTTTCAACACCTGGGCTTGGGCATAGATCGCGTTGTTGCCCGACGACGTGTTGAACGTGCCGCCGTGTGAATCGAAGAATGAGGCAATCTCCTGGGCGGAACGATTCTTCGTACCTCGCGGCAACAAGAGCGCCGCCAGCCGGCTCAGCCCGTTGGTCTTGTCGCTCTCGAACGCCAGGCCGCCCTTCGAATAGGCGTGAATAGCCACCAGCGGCGTGGTCGGATCGCGACGAATCAGGCAGGTCAGGCCGTTGTCCAGCTTCACCTCGCGAACGGGTTCGGGCTGACCGGCCGCCTGAGCCTGCTCCTGCCTGGCGGGCGGGGCATCTTCCGGCAGGATGGCGATCGTCCCCAGCCGCTCGGGCACGAGATACTTGCGAGCAACCTCGCGAATCTGCTCGGCCGTGACCTTCTGAATGTTGTCCACGTAGGCCCGACTGAAGTGGATGTCGCCCGTGGCGAGGTAGTCGTTGGTGATCATGGTCGCGATGCTCTCGGCCGTCTGCGACTGCAAGACGTGCTCGGCGGCCTTCTGCTTCTTGGCCTTGGCCAGTTCCTCGTCGGACACCAGCTCCTGCTGCAGCACCGCCACCTGATCGAGAATGGCCTGCCGGGCCTGCTCCACCTTGTCGGGAGCCAAACGCGCCGAGACCACGAAGATGCCGTTGGCCCACTCGGGCGTGTAGCTGTAGCTCGAGACGCTGTACGTCAGGCCCGCGTCGCGAATCGTCCGGGCCAGTCGCGAACTGTCCCCCTCGGTCATGATGTAGCTCAGCACGTCCAGGGCGAACAGGTCCGGGTGCGTCAGCCGAATCGAAGGCCACGCCAGTTGCATCATAGCCGACTGCACCTTCATCCGCCGAGTCGCCCATCGCGGCGTCGTCATGGGCGCCTGCTCGGGCAGCACGATGGTGGGCACTTTCCGGCGTTCGAACCCCGCGAACTCCGTGCGGACGGCATCCAGCATCTCATCCAGATCGATGTCGCCCACGATGGTGACCACGATGTTGTCGGGTACGTACATGCGGTGGTAATACCCGACGATGTCCTCTTTCTTGAGCGACGCCACGATCGGCTTGTGACCAATGACCGGATAGCGAGCCGGGTGGTCACGATACATGGTCTCCATCAGGAGGTAGTACAACTGGCGGCCGGGATCGTCCTCGTCCCGCTCGAGCTCACGCTGCACCACGCCCCACTCGCGATCGAACGCCTCCTGCGGAAACGTCGGGTGCGTGATCCAGTCGCCCAGGAGATTGAGCGCCTGACCTGCGTACTCGCGGGTGGTGTTGATGAAGTAGCACGTGGTGTCGTTGCTGGTGTAGGCGTTGGTGTTGCCGCCAATGGCGTCGAGCAGCAGGCGTGATTCTTCCTCGCTGCGGGTCGTGGTTGCTCCGCCGTGCAGCAAGTGCTCGAACAGATGGCTCATGCCCGCGCCGAGGTACTCCTGCTCGTAAATGCTGCCCGTCTTGCAGTACATCTGCACGCAGACGACCGGGGCCGTGCGGTGAGCCTTCAGGATCACGGTCAGGCCGTTGTCCAGGATGGAGACCCGCTCATCGGGGCGATCGACGATCCGTTTGGTCTCGACCAGTTGCCCGCGCTTGGGGGCGTCGTCCGCTGGCGCCGGCGCGTTCGCCGGACTCTGGGCCCAACTGGCGGATGCGAGAGGCAAAACGACCAAGAGGGCGACCCGCGCCCGAGCAGCACGATTCGGCATGTGCGATCCTTGCTTGAGTAGGACAGACTTTCGCAAACCCAACGCCGTCAACGACGGCCACAGGCACCAGCCCGCCCCCTCCCGGTGCGAGCCGCAGGCTTGGCGCTTCAATCGGCGCGGCCGTCCGCCTCCATCGTCCCTTCGCCCGACTTCTGCTTCAGTTGCCGCTTCAGATGGCGAACCCGCAGAAGACTCTTGACCCGCGTGATCAGCTCGATGCGGTTGACCGGCTTGGTGAGGAACTCGTCCGTCCCGCAATCCACCGCCCGCTCGTGGTCGCCCACCTCGTTGAGGGCCGTGACCATGATGATCTGAATATCGCGGGTCTTCGGATCGGCCTTGAGCGTCCGGCACACCTCGAAGCCGGACATTTTAGGCATCATGATGTCCAGGAGGATCAGATCCGGCTGGTGCTGGGCCACCTTGGCCAGCGCTTCGGTTCCATTGGAGGCCGGAACGATCGTAATGTTCGGTACCTCCTCGATATACGCACTGAGCAGTTCCAGGTTCTGAGGGTTGTCGTCCACGATCAGGACGGTCGATGGCGGTAGCGATGTATCTTCGTCAGGACTCAACGGTCACTCCTCCGCGGTCGTGTGATCTTCAGCGTCCATTGACTCTCGGCACGCGAGCCGGCCGGGCCCTTGCGCCCGCCGGCACTCCAGGCGCCCGGCCCTCCGGTGGCCGTGCAGCCCCGCAGATTGTCTCTGACCACCGGGCGAACGTCCAGTGCCGGCGCAGTCTTCCGTTCCGCCGCTGCGGCCTTCGTCGGGACTCGCCGTGGACTCTAGCCGGTGAATCAGCCGATTTCGATGAAATGCCGGCCGGACGACTGGTCGCCGTGCAGCGGATAAACCCGGCCCTTGTAGGCGATGCCGTACTGAGCCTCATCGGCCGCCGCGAGCATCCGAACCGGTGCGGCCTGGATCACTTCCAGGATCGCGTCGCACGCCGGCCAGCGAACCTCCACAGCGATGGTGGCCGCCTGCCCGGCATGCCAAGCCCGAAACTCCGGGCACCCGCCGCAACCTTTGCACAGACCGCCACACATGCTGAATGATTCGTAAAGGGTTGTGAACAGGGGAATTGGGCGTTACAGGACTCGAACCTGTGACCTTACGGGTGTGATCCGTACGCTCTAGCCAACTGAGCTAAACGCCCGCGTCCGTAAGCCTCCCGCTTCCACGAGAAGCTGTGACCGGCCTTATTGTACCGTGGATCCGCCCGGAGGCAAGGGCCGGCCATCGAGCAGGAAACCGAGGCTTCTAAAACGCCGGCCGAGTGCTCATTCTCAAGCATCGATGGCTGCGTCCTGGACGCCGGCCAGGGCGGGCCGGCAGGCGGCCAGGTTGCGAATGACCTTGAGGAACTCCTGCACGCACTGCTCGGTGCGGAACGTCTCGTAGGCCTCGTGGCGAGCGGTCTGAACGCAGGTAGCCATCGCCTCGGGCGACTCGAACGCGGTGCGGATCCGCACGGCCAGCGTGTGGGGCTCGCCGGGAGCACAGAGGAAGCCGTTGCGGCGGTCGGCGATGAACTCGGTCACGCACGGCACGGCCGAGCCGATGATGGGCACGCCGGCGGCCATCGCCCAGGGGATCCAGCCGGTGGGCACGTCGCCCAGAGCGGGCACGATCAGCGCGTCGGCGACGGCGAGCAGTTCGGCCGGCGAATGGCGCTCGCCGGGCAGGAAGTACACGCCGCCGGCGCCGATGCTCTCGATCAGCCGCGCGATCCGCCGCTGCTCGCGAGACAGGCCCGGCACGATCAAGCGTGTGTCGGGCCAGATGTGTTGCAGGATCGCGGTCGCCCAGGCAGCGTAGTACTGCCCGCCCGTGCGCGACGCCGGGGACGGCACGAGAAACACGCGTCCGGTCGCCGGCAGACCGAGTCGCTCACGGTTCATGCTTTCGCGAGCCCGGCGAATCTCGGCGAAGTCCACGCCCGGGCGAATCACCGCCGTCGATTCCATGGGCACGCCTGCTTCGACCAGCCGCCGTCGCACAGTGCCATTGAGACAGATGAAGGGCGTGACATCGCTTGCATCCGAGCCGAACGCGCTGCGTCCGGTGAACGCGTCAGATCCGGATTGCGTCATTCCCGCCAGCGCCTCCGCGAGAACACCGCCGCCACCGGCTCGCGCCCAGCGGCTCGTCTCGCGGGCATCGTCGGGATCGCTCACCACGGCCGCCAAGGCGCGAACCCACTCGGGTCCGGCCGCCGCCCCCGCCGCGTAATGCCACGCCAGAATGGCGTCCGGCCGATCGCTGCGCAGCTGACGCTGGAGCGGCAACGCCCAGAGAAACGGCCAGATTCGCGGCCGAGCCACCTGGCGGACGGCGACGCCTTCGGGCACGACTAAATCTGCCGGCCGCGTCCCCATCATGATGACCCGCTGCGAGACCTCGTCCGTCGGCAGCTTGCGCAGGAGCAGCGTGCACAACCGCGCCGCGTCCTCGCGGGTGTTCTCATCCACCAGATGAACCAATCGAATCGACATTGGCGAGAATCATCGGCGAGCCGGCTCGGCAGATCAAGAGGCGCTGCGAGAACGCGAATGCGAAAGACATGAGGCGGACGCCCTCCCCCCGCACCGCCGGGACATATAGTCGCGCGGTCCGGCTTGCCGTAGACTGAAGCACACGATGATTTTCCAACTGCTCCTGCTCTTGCTTCTCCTGGCCGCGTCCGCGTTCTTCAGCGGATCGGAATCGGCCATGTTCTCGCTCAGCCGTTACGAGCTGAGCCGTCTGAGCAAGAGCCGGACCGGCCGCATCCTCGCCGAGCTGCTTCAGCACCCTCGCCGCGTGCTGTTGACGCTCATGATCGGGAACGTCACGCTCAACATGTTCATCTTCGCCCTCAGCCTGTCGCTGTTTCGCGATCTGGGCAGCACGCCCGCGATCGGCGCGGCTTTGGGTCTGGTCAGCCCGTTCCTGGTCACGCTGGTGGGCGACATCCTGCCCAAGAGCACGGCCATCCTGCTGCGTCTGAAGTTCGCGCCCGCCGCCGCCCCGATCATTCGCGCCGTGCAGATCGGGCTGGCTCCGGTGATCTGGATCCTCCTGCACGGGCTGGTCATGCCGCTTACCCGGCTGCTCACCGGCCCGCACTCGCCCGATGAGTACGTCACCACCGAAGAGCTCGACGAACTCATCCAGCTCTCCGAGCAGCGCCGCATCATCGACGCCGACGAGAACGCCATGCTGGGCGAGGTCATCCGCCTCAGCGAGCTGCGCGTGCACGACATCATGGTTCCGCGAGTGGACGTGGTCGCGTTCGACATCCACGATAGCCCGGCCGAGATCCGCAAATTCCTGCGCGAACGCAAGCTCACCCGCGTTCCTCTCTATGACGGCGACATCGACAAGATCGTTGGGCTGGTCTACGCCAAGGATCTGTTTTTGAACCCCTCGCGGGAGCCGGGCACGCTCGTGCGGCCGGTGAAGTTCGTTCCTGATCTGATCACGCTCATGCAACTGATTGAGCATTTTCGCCGCACTCGCACCGACCTGGCCATCGCGGTGAACGAGTACGGCGAGATGACCGGCCTGGTCGAGGTTGAGGATGTCGCCTCGCAGATCGTGGGCGACCTGGCCGTCGAAGGCCGTCCGCCCGAGAAGCCCCGCTGGATCAAGCTGGCCGACCGGCGCTACCGCGTCTGGGGCGGGATCAGCATCCACGAGTGGTCCGAGCAGTTCAGTTTCCGCGGCCTGGAGGAATCGGTCACCACGCTGGCTGGACTCATCCAGGCTCGGCTGGGCCGGCTGCCCGCGCCCGGCGACGAGGTGCAACTGGGCAATCTCAAGCTCACAGTCGAGTCGCTGGACGGGCGGCGGGTCGAATGGGTGCTGCTCGAACGCGGCGACGACCAGCAGTCCGCGCCGCCTCCGCCGTCGCGAAAGGAGGGCCGGCCATGACCTTCGTGTGGGCGGTCCTCGCACTGCTGTTCCTGCTCGTTGCCGGATTCTACAGTGCGACCGAGATGGGGTTGTACTCGGTGAACCGGCTGCGGCTTCGGCTGGAGGCCAGCCGTTCGGGCCGCCGCTCCGCCCAGACGCTCCTGGAACTCACCAATCGCCGCGAGCAAAGCGTTCTGGCCGTGCTCCTGACGCAGAACGTGATGAACTACCTTCTGACCGTGGCCACCGTGTCGTTCATCGTCAGCGCCAGCGGGATGCCCGGCGATCGCGCGGACGTTTACGCCGCTATTATCCTGTCACCCATCACGTTCGTCTTCGGCGACGTCGTACCCAAGAACTGGTTCCACGCCCAAGCCAACCGCCTCATGTACCCGGCAGCGCCGTTCATCCAGGCGTGCGTCCTGTTCTTCCGATACACGGGCATTCTCTGGCTGCTCGAGTCGCTCACCCGCCTGCTGGCCGAGTGGACCGGCCAGGAGGAAAAGGAAAACTGGCGGGGCGCTCGCGGCGAGATCATCGGTATGCTGCGCGAGTCCAGCGCCGCCGGCCCGCTCACTGAGGAACAGGCCCGCATGGTCGAGCGGGTGATGAACCTCTCGAGCGTCCGTGTGGGCAGCATCATGATTCCACGGCAACTGGCCGTCACGTTGCCGGCCGACGCCGACCGCCGAACGTTCGAGCAGATCGTCGCCCGTTACAACCACTCGCGGCTGCCCGTGCTCACCCCCGATCGCCGCAATGTGATGGGCGTGGTGAACATCTACGACGTACTGGCCGATGATCGTGGCGGGCCGCTCGCGCAACACATTCGGCCGGCCACGTTCATTCCCGCCCGAGCCACCGCCACGCAGGCCCTTCTCCAACTTCGTCAGGGCCGTGAGAACATGGCCATCGTGGTCGATCCCCGCCGAGGGTTCGTCGGCATCCTGACGCTCAAAGACCTGATCGAGGAGATCTTCGGTGAACTCGGGGCGTGGTGAAGCGGCGAATGACGAAATCCGAATGTCGAAAGAAACCCGAATGACGAAGCAATGCCGTTATGACCCACCCTTCGAGCTTCGTCATCGAATCGTCATTCGGTTTTCGTCATTCGTCATTCACACACCAGTCACCGAAGGCCGTTGAACTCCTTCACCGCCTCGATCATGGCCACGATGTTCGCCACCGGCACGCGGGCCTGCACGTTGTGAATGGCGTTGAAGACGAATCCGCCGCCGGCGCCGAAGATTTCGCAGCGGCTGAGCACCTGCTCGCGGACTTCCTGCGGCGTGCCGAAGGGCAGCGTTTTCTGCGTGTCCACGCCGCCGCCCCAGAACGTGAGCCGGTCACCGTACGTGCGTTTGAGATGTCGCGGCTCCATGCCCGCGGCCGAGCACTGCACGGGGTTGAGAATGTCGAAGCCGCACTCGATGAACCAAGGCAGGAAATTCTCGACCGCCCCGCACGAATGCTTGAACGTCTTCCAGTTCGTGTGGGCATGGATCCAGTCGTTCACCCGCTTGTAGTACGGCATGTACAACTCGCGGAACGTCTCCACCGAGCAGAACGCCGACGTCTGCGTGCCGAAGTCGGTGCCGCAGATGAAGACGGCATCCACCTGGTCGCCCGCGATGGCGTGGATGCGGGCCAGATTCTCCAGGGCGACGTTGCACTGAGCCTCGAAGATGGCGTGCACGTAATCGCGGCGAACCACGGTGGACATGTACCATTCGGCAATATCGCGAATGCCCCGCGGCCGCTTGAGAAACGGCGCCGGCACGAGGGCGATATCGCCGAAGGCGGTCCCGCCGAACGAGGCCATCACTGCCCGGCCCGTCGCCGCCGCTCGCTCGATGGCCGCGGCGAAGTGGTCCAGGTCCGCCTTCGTGACCGGCTGGAACTCCTCGAGATTGTCGTTCACGTCCAGGCGATCATCGTCGATGGGCTCCTGGCGGACGATGGTGTCGAAGAAGTAGCCGCCGGCCGGCATGCGGCCGCTCGGCGGCACGCTGGTGTCGCCCTGCGGAAAGATGAGAACATCGCCGTTGGGCTCGGTCACTGTGCGGAAGCCCTCGGGCACGAGCACGGTCAGGCCGAACGGCGCCCGCCATTCCCGCCAATTCTCGTTGGGAAAGCCGAACAGCGTGGTGCGGGGCGCCACGCCGGCCACGTCGATACCGATAATCTCGGCGAGTTCGTCATCCACCTCGCCGAGCATCTGATAGGGCTCGACCACCTTGACCGGACGTTTCTCCAGCCCGTAGTGTTCGCGAAGAGCCGCGACGGCCGTCACGTGCATGCCGGTGACGGCCGTGCTGCCGAACTCCAGTGGAATGCGATCGGGTTGCCGATGACTCAAGGCCGATTGGACACGCTGCCTGCTGGTCATAGAGCCCCCGGAAAAGGAATGTCGAATGACCCAATGACGAATGACGAATGGAAGCTATGAGCTACGGGCTGTGGGCCAGACAGCTCCGCTCGCGTGCGGTATCAGCTATGCGTGGTTCGCCTCCGGATTCGCCATTCGTCATTGGGATTTCCTCATTCGTCATTCACTCGTGTCACAGCTTCAGATTGTTGCGCCTGGCGGCATCCTCAAGCACGCGAGCCATGATCGCGTAGCCGGCGTAATGCGGGTGCAAGCCGTCGTCGGCCAGGTCCTTGCGCAGCTCGCCCTTCTCGTCAGCCATGGCCGAGGCATAGTCCACATAGATGCAGCCGTGCGTCGCACACAGTTTCTCGAGCCGCTGGTTGATCTGAGGCACAATGCGGGCCTTGTCTTCGTGGAAGCGGGTGTCGGGATTGGTGGGCAGAATTGAGCACATGAACACGTTGATTCCTTCCGCCCGGGCCGCCTTCATCATCGCTTCCAGGTTGTCCAACACGGCCGTGATGATTTCGGTGTCGGACTTCTTTTGGCCGACCATGTGGGCCACGTCGTTCGTGCCGGCCAGGATCACGACGTTGCGGGGCTTGAGCTGGAGCACGTCGGCGTCGAACCGGCGGAACATATCGGGTGTGATGTCGCCGCTGATGCCGCGATTGAGAATGACGCCATCGCTTCCAACGAAGTAGGCGTCCAACTCCCACAGTTCGGTGATCGAATCACCATAGAACACCGTGCCCACGGCCACATCCTGCCGAACGACCGCCTCGTTGCGGAAATTGAAGCAGAACCGCAGCCGATCGGCCGGCGCCTTGCCGAAGTTGTTGAGCTTGATGACGTTCTGACGCTCTTCCTCCGTACGGCCGGCCCTCTTGATGGTTGATGAACTCTGGCAACCCGTGCTCAGCACGAGCCCCGAAAGAACAAGCCCGGACCACAGAAGTCGGTGTGAACTACTCCTCACGACTGTCTCCTTTCCAACGAAAGCTGAACGGGGTGATGATGAGATTTGGACGGCATTCTATCGAGATGCGGCCAGCGTCGCCAGCGAGGGGAACATGGAGCAGAGAGGCTGGGGACTGGGGGCTAGGGACTGGTATGTTGGGACGGCTCACATCCGAACCGGCTGCTGCCAGTTGCCGGCTGATAGCTGACAGCTGAGAGCTGATAGCTAAGAGCTCTCAGTTAGTTTGGCCCTTGTTTGCATTCTTCCGGCGGCCAGGACAGTCCATAGACCATGCGAACCGATTCGGCCAGCTTGACGGGATCGACCGGCGCGATGTCGCCGGCAAGGGACGATCCCTCGTTTCGCCGGCCCGCCCGGGCGGATCGGGCGGCTGAACCCGACGGTCTGCGAGCCAGCGTGCCCAGTACAGAGGCCAGTTTGGCCAACTCCGCCACGCTCAGTTGATTCTTCTCCTTGCCCAGCGCGTTCAGCACCTTGCTCAGGAGGATCACCTCGCTGCCCTGGACCACCTTACGGCGGTAGGCTGCAGGCAAACACCCCAACACACCGGCCAGAATCTGCGACGTGACCACTGGACGCGCCACCTGTTCGAGCTTGCGCGCGTACGTCCGGAGGACAGCGGCGGAGATGCCGTACTTGCCGGGCAGGTCGAACTCCCGCGTTAGCGCTTCCAGCGATCGCCGTTGTCGGCCCGGCAAGAGAATCTCGCGGTCGAGACGAGCCCGCTCAGCCGCAGGCATTCTCAGGAAAACTGGCGAGCGGGCCAGCGATGCCGGCACATCCCCGTCCATCAGCGGCTCGAGCCCGTCTAGACCGGGCACCGACGCGGACACTGACGAACGATCGCGGGTTTCGCCACCCTGCCGAGCCCGACTTGCGTTCGTCTGCCGGGAGGATCGAGCCACGGCCGGTCGACCGGAAAGCCGACCCGATGTGCGACTTGCCATGCGTCTGCTCCGAGCGTCTGAAGATGACCGAGCCACCTTGGCGAATAACACGCTCGCCGTGCCGTCCGCCGCGGGGTAGACTCCTGAAGCCGGAACCGCCGGACGACTCGGCGCATCCAAAAGGACGGATGCGGCGGGAGATGGATTTGTCCGCCGCTCAACGCGTGCGCTCGACAGGCGAGCCCGCGATCAAGGAGATGAACATGTTCACACGACACACGACGATCGGATTTGTGACCGCCGCCCTGCTCTCCGCACAGGTTGCTGCTGCTCAGGAAACCGCGCAGCCAGCCCCGGGCCAAGCGGGCGCAGGCCAGGTGGCCCCGGGTCAAGCGACCCCGAGCACGGCTCTGACCATCTACAGCACGGCCGAGCCCGGCGCCATCCCGCCCGAACTCTACCGACCCACCCTGGGCCAGGGCGGCTACGTGCCCCCGCAAGAGATCCCGGGTTATGCCGTCATCAAGCAGGAGCGTCACGTCGATCTGAACGCGGGCGTGAGCACCGTGCGATTCACCGACGTGGCCGCCCGCATCGAGCCGACCACGGTCACGTTCGAATCGCTCACCGATCCGGACAACACCCGCGTCCTCGAGCAGAGCTACCAGTTCGACCTCGTCAGCCGCGACAAGCTCATGGAGCGCTTCCTCGACAAGCAGATCGAGCTCGTGCAGGTTCTGGGCGACGACGCGCGCAGCATCACGGGTACGCTCCTCAGCGCCGGCCCGGAGGGCACGGTCCTGCGAGGAGCGGGCGGACAGGTGCAAATCGTCCAGGGCTACGCCAGCGCCGTCCTGCCCGAGTTGCCCGGCGGCCTGATCACGCGGCCCACGCTGGTCTGGCGCGTGGCCGCTCAGCAGGCCGGCCGACACCTCACGCGTGTCACCTACCAGGCCGAGGGCATCACCTGGTGGGCCGATTACAACGTGGTCTTCACCGAAGGCGAGAACGCCAACAGCGGCGTGCTCGACATCGGAGCCTGGGTCAGCATTCTCAACAAGTCGGGCGGCAGCTATCCGGAGGCCCGGCTGAAGCTCATCGCGGGCGACGTGCATCGCGCCCCCAAACCGGCCATGAAGCTGGCACGGGCCCGAGGCATGATGATGGACATGGCGGCTGCCGCGCCGGAGGCCGGCTTCGAGGAGAAAGCCTTCTTCGAGTACCACCTGTACACGCTCGGCCGCCCCACCACCATCCCCGACAACTCCACGCAGCAGATCGAGTTGTTCCCCACCGCCCGCGGCGTCAAAGCGGAAAAAGTGCTGGTCTATTACGGCCTGGCGCCGGGGTATCGCGGCTTCTTCCCCAATCCGATGACCGACCGCAACTTCGGCCTGGAGATGAACAAGAAGGTCGATACTTATCTGCGGTTCAAGAACGAGAAAGCCAACGGGCTGGGCATCCCCCTGCCATCCGGCCGCATCCGCGTGAGCAAGCTGGACCCGGCCGACAAGACGCTCGAGTTCATCGGCGAGGACAAGATCGACCACACACCCCGGAACGAGGAAGTACTGATCAAGATGGGCAGCGCCTTTGACGTGGTCGGCGAACGGCGGCAGGTGGACTTCAAGATCGATGTGGCCCGCAACTGGATGGAAGAGACCATCGAGATCAAGCTCCGCAATCACAAGAACGAGCCGGTCAAAGTCCTGGCCAAGGAGAACCTGTACCGCTGGGTGAATTGGGAGATCAAACAAGCCTCGCACGATTACGAGAAGGTGGACGCCCGGACCATTCAGTTCCCCGTCCAGCTCAAGGCCGACGAGGAAGCCGTCATCACCTACACCGTCCGGTACACCTGGTAACCACGAGCGGCCGAGAGGGGGAGAAGATCGAAAAGCGAGGCAACGCCTCCTTCTTCTCCCCCTCTCGCCCTCATCTTTCTCCTCTTTCGCCGCGTCACCGCGTCTCCGCGTCGCCGTGTCGTTCTTCTGCCGCGCTTTACAACCCTCGCCCGGAGCGTAAGATGACCGTCACTCACGTCGGAGCCCGGGAAAGGGTGCGACGCGCGTTGTAGGAGGCATCGGCAGACCATGAAACCCGTCAAGAAAACCGTCCACAAGCAGCCGTCATTCCAACTCAAATCCACCACCGTCGAAGCCTACGTCACCGAACAAGGCGGCCACCTGGCCCCCGTAGTGTTTGATCGACAGGGCTGCAAGATTCAACCCTTCTCGGTCGCTCCATGGGCCGAGGAGCGTCCGGATCCGTCACTGCCTCAGCTCCTCAAAGTCCTGCGCGGCGACTTCTTCTGCATGCCCTTCGGCGGCAACGATCAGCCGTTCAAAGGCGAGAAGTTCCCCGCCCACGGCGAGACGGCCAACAACCGCTGGACATTCGAATCGCTGGAAAAGGATGACGGGCGGACCACGCTTCACCTGTCCATGAAGACCTCCGTGCGCAAGGGCCGCGTGGACAAGCGCATCAGCGTCATCGACGGCCACAACGCGGTCTACAGCCAGCACGTGATCTCACAGATGTCGGGGCCCATGAACCTCGGCCACCACGCCACGCTCAAGTTCCCCGACGAGCCGGGCAGCGGCTACGTGACGTTCAGCCCCTATCGCTTCGGCCAGGTGTTCATCGAGCCCACCGAACGGCCGGAAGAACGCGGCTACTCTATCCTCAAGCCGGGCTACGAGTTCAAGGATCATCGCAAGGTGGCCACCATCACGGGCGAGTTCACCGATCTGAGCCGCTACCCTGCCCGCCGCGGCTTCGAAGACATCGTGCAGATCGTGGCCGACGCCAAACGCGACGTGGCCTGGACGGCCGTCTCGTTCCCCAGGCAGCGGTACGTCTGGTTCGCGCTCAAGGACCCCAAGGTACTCGCCGGCACGGTAATGTGGATGTCCAACGGCGGCCGGCATTACGCGCCGTGGAACGGACGTCACGTGAGCGTCATGGGCCTGGAGGAGATCACCGGCTACTTCCACATCGGCATCGCCGCCAGTGCGAAGAAGAATCCCTTCAACGACCGTGGCGTGCCCACCGTCCTGAAGCTCAATCCGGCCAAGCCCACCGTGGTGAACTACATCATGGCCGTCGCCCCCACGCCGGCTAACTTCACCGCCGTCAAGGACATTGTCCTGGACGAGAAGGGCTGCACGCTCATCGCCGAGAACGGCAAGAAGGTCAAGGCGCCCATCGACGTGGCGTTCCTGCAGTCCGGCAAATGATCTTCTCCAGGGGCGGGCGTCTCGCCCGCCTCTCTGCAATGCACGCGCCGTTGTGGTGCACGCATCATTGTGGTGCACGCTTCCGCACGTGCACAGTGTGGGCAAGATGCCTGCACCACAACCTTCGATTTCAGGCGGGCGGAACGCCCGCCCCCCGTAGCCGATACCGGAAATCGCAGTGCGATGCGCCGCCCAGGATGGTCTGCGTGCGCGTCAGCTCGAGGTCGGGATTGAATCCCTCGGACGCCTGAAAATCACGATTGCAACTGAGCACTTCGCCGAGTTCGGGAATCCCGAGCCGCTGGTACATCTCGGCATACCGGCAACGCGTCACGTTGAAGTCGTAGCGATGCTCATCCTGCTGCAGAACGGTGAGCTCGAGCGCACCGCCCTGCTGCCATTTGTCCGTGACCTGCCTGAAGGCGGCCAAGTCGTTTCCCCCACACGCTCGCGCCGACTGGCCCCCCTGCTCGCGAGCGATACTCGTGATGGTTTCGCGAAGGATGGCCACGACCTCGTCGCGAGGCAGGCGCTGCGACAGGGCTTCGATGAAGGGAGCCAGAATGCGGGCCTCGATCTCCCGACGCACGATCAGCGGTACATCGTCGATACTTTCGATCATGCACAGTGGTAGGCCGGCCGAGACTGTTTTTCCACCGCGGTGCGTTCACGGCGGGCAGGTCGGGTTGACGGGTCGGTCAGGGCCGCTCAGGCAGTTCAGGAAAATGGCAATATCCTCGACATCCACCCGGCGGTCGTCGTTAAAGTCACTGCGCTCGCATTCCGGGTCGGTGAGATACTCCAGCGAGCCCGTGAGGCAGGCCTGCAGCCAGCCGAAGTCCGTCAGGTCCACGTCGTTGTCGCCATCGATGTCCGGCCGAACGCCGCCGGTGGTGAATCGCCAGACCGGCCCGGTGGTCACGCCGACCGCGTTGCGTTCGTCGACGCGCCAGAAGTACGTCGTCCCGCCCAGCAACGGGCTGACCTGCACAGAATCGGCCGACTGCTGCACGAGCGGCGTCGCGTCATCGCCCGGCACGGTTCGCCCGAAGTAAACGATGTGCTCGTCCGCCGCGAAACCCGGAGCCCACTGTAGCGTCGGCATGCGCGCGACGCCGGTCGCCCCGTCGGCCGGTACGGGCGTGTGAGCGTGTCCCGGCGTCCCGTCGTCGGGATGCCAGAAGAGCCGGTCGTTCTGCATCTCCCACAAGTCGGGCAGGCGGTCGCCATCAGTGTCCACCGTCCACGGATCGTCGGCCACGATGAGCGTCTGCTTCCACTCGATGTTGTTGGCCTCGCGGAACCAGGTGACGCCGTCGCGCACCATGTCGTAGTACAGATCGTACGTGCCGGCCGTAGCCGGCGCGGTGATGCTATGGCTGAACGTCGCCGTCTGGCCAGGGCCGACGCTGACGCCCGCCGGCAGCTTGCCCCGCCCGCGCATGTCGTAATCCGCATACGTGGGCGTCGCGCCAGGCGGCACGATGGCGATGGCCAGCCGGTAGTTGCTCGACTCGCTCCACGTATCCCAGCCGTCATTGCGGACGGACACTTCCACCGCGACGGTCTCGCCCGTCCGCATGATGCGCGGCAACGTGTCGCCCAACCACGTCGCCCGGTAGTTGTTGTGGCCGCCGAGATGATGCCGCATGAGATAGTAGAACGTGTAGGCGTCCAGGAACCGATGGTTGCGACCCGAATTGGCGTACGCGGCTTCCAAATCTTTGACGGCCCCCGGTGTCCACAGGATGCAGCGGTACCAGGCGAAATGCACACCACTGGCATAGTTGATCAATTGACCGGCCGCAGGATTGTCGGGCCCTGATCGGGCACGGATGGGCACGTTTCCATCCAGCGCCGGGCCCGCGGGATTGCCGCCGTCATGCCCGATGCCGTCGCCGCTGAACGGCGCGTAATTGCGAAAATCAGTCGTGTTCAACGTGCCGGCGGAGCCATTCAACAGCCAGGCCGAGATGGAGTAGTCCAACGCACGGTAGTAGTGCTTGCAGTGCTCGCGCCAAGTCGCCACGCCGCTCGGATAGCCCGAGGGCGAGCGTGTGCCGTGAATCTGCCGAGGGTTGATGTAGCCCGCGCCGGAGTCCCAGGCGATGAACGTGTCGCGCGGCGATTTGTGACGAAAGAAGTAGTCCATGGCCACCGAGCCGCGATCAATGATGTTGGGATCGATGGCCCAGTTGCAGTCCACCTGGCCGCGAGCCGAATGGTTGAACCGATTAGGGCCCAGCACGTTCAGCACCCACGAGGCCTGGTCGTAATCGCCCATGCCGATCATGATGTAATTGCCGTCGACCACGCGGCCGTCCGCGGTCACCAGGCCTCGTGCGACCAGATCATCGAACGTGGGTGGCGGATTCTGGACGTGTCGGCGCATCACCACCGCATCTGTCAGGCCGGCGTAGAACGACGTATTGCTCACCCACTGCGGACTGGGGGCGTCGGCTTCCAGAAACGCGTTGTACGCCGACAACAGTCGAGCCATCTCCCATTCGGTGGCCACGTCACCGTGCGAGCCGCCCGTCCAGTTCGTGTACTTGTACGGCCAGTTGATGAACCCGCACAGCTTGATCCAACGTTGGTAGCCGTTGCGTTGATTGCAGGCATCCAGGATGGCTTTGAACGTGTTCAGATCCGTGCCGATAGGTTGTGTCGGATCGTCGTTGGGTGCTTCGTCGCCCCACGGCGACAACTCGAAGCAAAACGCCCGTCGAGCCACCGCATAATCCAGGTTGTTGAGCTGCGACTGCAGCCCCAGCCCCAGCTTGAGGCCCCACAGATCCAGCGTATACATGAGCACCGTAGGATCGCACTGGCCCGTGTCGAGGTATCGCTGCTTCGCCCAGATATACGCGTCGCATTTGGCGCTGCCGGTGGAAGGCGTGTTCGTCTGCCAGATGGTGCCGGAGCCCGTGAACTTGCCGGTCAGATCGACGAGCAGGGGCAGTTTGGGCCCGGCAGCATCGAGCACCAGCCGGTGGTACATGGATCCTGTGCTGGTGTCCTTGCGCAGGGCGATGGCGTCCAGCACACCGGCCGTGGTGGTGGCAGCCAGACTCGTCGAGATCACGCCCGTATTCGGATCGGGATCGTACGCCACCACGCCTTGAATCAACGGTCGAAACCGGGCCAGCCACCCATCGAAATTCGCCGCGTGGACCACCGGCCAGCCCTCACACAACCCGCCGGGCTCACGCAGGCGATCCAGCCACCAGGCGTCTTCGTTGTAGAAGATCACGAACGCCCGCGGGGCGGAACGGTTGGCCAGGCCCTGCACGCACGCGACCGCGTGCCACAGATCGTATCGCGCGGCCGGCGCGAGATTGTGAGTGGAGCGGAGATCCAACACGTGAATGGCAGGACGCACGGGAGGATTGGCGGCGTACGCCGGCCCGCACACTGCCAGAACCAAACCGATCATCAGGCCTGGCATTCCGCTGGCGAACCCGGCCGCCCGCCGCCCGTTCTTCAATGGCTCACAACTCATAATGGCTTATGGCTCACAGCTGATAGCTGATAGCTATTCACTCATTCCATACAATGGGCTGCGGGTTCCACGCCCGGACCGCCCAGGCATTCCACGAACAGGTTGAGGTCATGCCCGTCGATGTAACGATCACCGTTTAGATCGGCCGCCGCACACGCGGCATCGGTCACGACCTGAAGCGATCCGGTCAGGCAGCGCTGAAGGTAGGCGAAGTCGGAAACATCGACGTCGCCGTCGCCTTCGAAGTCCCCCCGGACACGATTCACCTTGAAAGTGGCGATAAAATGCCAGCCGCCGGTCCCGTCGCCCGAAGGCAACGTTCCGTCGAACTTCCCGTCCAGCGGCCGGCCGGTAAGATCCATGACGGGATCGTTGATCCACAACGGTCCCAGCACCGTGCCCGCCAGGAGCACGCGATACGTATCGGGCGGAACAGCCACGCCGCTCAGATCGAAGACCGCCTGGTTCCCCGCCGCCGTGATGGCCGCCGCCTCGACCGCCACGTCGTTGCTGTTGCCGAAAACGTCGTCGCCGCCGCTGCGGGTCAGGCGAAACGTGGCGGCATTCACGGTATTGGGATCCACCGCGGTCGTGAAGGTGACGGCGATGCGCTGCGGCAAGTCGTAGATGACCGCGTTCGGCGCGGGATCCACGGCCGCCACTTTGAGCACCGGTTCCGGCAGATCCAATACACGCACGCGTATTTCCTTGATGTACAGGACGGCTCCGTTCCCCACGTAGAAACGAAAATCGCTCGAGCCATTCTGCCGGTTGGCGAAGCGGGCATCCTCGAGCGTATACGTCCGCGTGCGATGCTGGCCGGTGTTGGCCAGTTGGAAGCTCGGCGTGTTGGTGTAAGCGCCGTCCAGCGTGGCCTGTGGGTTCCAGGAGTCGTATTGCAGTTGCACCGGCCCGTTGCCCACGTCGAGATACGTGACGGTGAGTTGCGCCCGGCGCCGCTGGCCGAAGTAGAACGGATCCTTCACGTTGAAATAACCGTAGCGGTGCACAAAGCCCGGCTCGGTGCGAAGGTAGTAATCCCCGTTGTAGGCCACGTGCTCGAGCTGGCCGTCGCCGCCTTCGCGCGGGTCCAGACCCGCCATCACGATCCCGCCGGCTTCCGCGCGGATGCTCACCTCGCGCACGTTCGCGTATTCGGGGCCGTCATCGTAGTCCGGGCCGCGCGGCAACGGATCCGGGTACTCCAGCACAATCGTCTCGTCGGGGATCGTTCCGGCCTTGAAGTGCGCGGCATAATGTGCGGTGAGCGTAATGTAATCGCGTCCGTGCTCGACGGTTTCGCAGATACCCGTGCCCTCGTGCAGTTCGTTCCACGTCTCGACGTGGACAACGTTCGTGGGCGAGCGCAGAACGCCCAGCCAGTTGTAACGATAGAAGTTGCCTCCCTCGCGCATGCGGATGGGCGTCGACCGCCCGGGCACCGCCGTGTCGTTGTACCCGGGACCGACGGCGGCCGTCCCGTCGATGAACGGCCCGAACAGTGCCGCTCCCCAGCGGTAGTCGCTGTCCACTTGCACCTGCCACGAACGCTCCCGAATGATCCAGGGCGTCACGCCATCGAAGTCGGCCGCGAACCGGTCGTACACATACTCGAACGTGGACTGGTTATAGTTGGCCGCGAAACTCGCGCTGTAGAGGACGACCACCGGTCGGCCGTCGATGCACGCCCAATGCTTGGGATGCACGGTGCAGAAGAAACTGCGAATCGTGCGGTAGAAGATATCTTTCCCTTCCGGCGTGGTCAGATCCGCCCCGCCCGGACCGGGCAGACCGCGAACGCCGTTGAGCAGCGACGTCGTGTCGTAGAACATGCCGATCTTCGGCGGATTGTGACCCTCGGCGATCAGTTCTTCCCGAGCCTGCTGCAGCGGGATCAGTGCCTCGTGGTAAAGCGCGTAGCTGGGGTTGTCGAAGTTGCCGGGAGCCGCCCAATAGACCGGCCAGACCATGTCGATGCCCGCCTCCATCACGTCGGCGAGTTCGCCCTTGTGCCAGTCTTTGCTGTACATGTCCACCCGCTCGGGGTCGACGAAGTGATCGGTCAGCGCATCATCGGTCCGCTCGGCATTGTCAAAGAAGTGCATGTCGGGCCAGCGGTACCAGTAGAAGTAGCTCGTGCCGATCAGCTTGTCGGTCGAGCTCCACGACGTGCGCTGCGCGATCTCGGCCGGCGAAGGCGTCACGAAGCGATCGGGCGGACCGAAAACTTCGGGCATGGCAATGAGGATGGCGTTCTGTCCCCCGTCATTTCGGGCGCGAAAGGCCAGGTGCGCGGAAATGGCCACCGCGTCACTGAACGCCGGACCGACGACCTTCGTCCACGCCGAGGCCGTCGCCACGACGTTTCGCAATGATCCTGGTTCACGGCCCAGGTAGCCGGACGGGCCGAACAAAGGCATCGAAATGTCGCAACGCTGCGGCGTGCCGTCCGTATTGGCCGACCGTATGTAAACTTCGAAATGATACTCGCGGCCGGTAAGTAGTGGCAGGTGGTGCGCGTAGTGATCGAAACCCTGATCCGCGCCGAACACGTTCACCTGCCAGCGCACGGCATTCGTGGGCGGGCTGCCCGGATAAAGCTCGTCGGCCGCCAGCGGCACAATGGCGAGCTCGCCCGCGCCACCGCCCACGCCAAACGCTCGCCAGTAATCGGGCGCGGTCCCCGTGACCGGCCCTTGCAGGCTGCCGCCGTTTCCGGCGAATCGGGGATTGGGCACCAGGTTGACGTCCTCCGCCCAGGCGGCAGGGACAACCACACAGCAAGTCAGCAAACCTGCCGCCGCAGCGAGCGGAACCATTCGCAAGCGCGCAGCTCGGCAGACTGCCCAGCGTCTTTGTTGATCCCCCATCTCACACCTTTCGTCGGCGGCGACAAGCCTTGCTCGCCGGGAAATGCACGCATGCGCCGGCACTTGGCCGGGAGCCGGCATCTCGACGTCGCCTCGCGTGTATTATCGACGACGCTTCACGAACGCCAGTCCACCGGCCGCCAGCAGCAGGAGGCTTACCGGCTCGGGTATGCCGATCACCGAAACGTCGTCGATCAGATATGCCCCCGACGTGCGCACGCCCCCGGGCGTCGTCACCCGGAACGCCACGTTGACGAACGCCACGTGATCCGGCACGGTCGTATTCACAAGGAAGGTCTCGTACGCATCCATGCCCGGATCGAACATCAAGCTCACCAGGCTGCCCGTGTACGTACCGGCGGCATTGAACCCGGCGATCTCCAGCCGAATCCGGGTATCGTTCAGCGCCACTTTCTTGCTGGCGAACGACACTTCCAGCTCTTCACCGCCCAGCACCGCCATCCGGAACAGATCGATATCCAGCCCGATGTCGCGATCAGTCCCGCCGGCGTCGGCGGTCACGCTCAACAGCGCGGCGTTGGAACCGCTGGCCGCATCGTCAGACAGCGCGACGGAGCCCGCCGTGCCGCCGACCGAGAAGAACCGCCAGTTCGGCAGGCCTGTGCTCGAATTCTCGAACCCGCCGTTGATCATCCGGTTGACGCCGTACGTGGCATCCACCAGGCGGGCGTTATCGAGATGGACCGACCGCCCGGCACCGCCCACGTCCATGCGAACACTCATGGCCGAGTTCCCATCCGACCGGGCGGTCATGCCGAATGTCTGCCATTCGGCGCCCGGGTCGAAGCCGTGACCGCGGTTGAACGCGTTGTTTTGGAACTGGGCTCCGAGGTTCAACAACGGCGTGCCGTAAGGCCCGCCATCGCGAGCATCCACCGTGAACTTGTAAACCCGCGGCTCGGCCGGAATGACCACCCGCATCCCGGGATCGTCCAGGTCCACCGCCGAATCGCCAGAGGCGTTTTGCCGAATCACTTCCAGGCCTTTGCCGGTGCGACCGGCCGCCGCAGTGACCGTCATTTGGCCGCCGGCCCCGCCCACGGAGAACACACGCCAGCCACTCACGATGGTCCCCGGCGCGCCGAAGTCACCGCCGGGCGTGGTCACGCCCTCGGCATCCGCTTCGAAATCTCCATTACTGAGTAGATTGGGCTGTGCCTGGACCAAGCCGGCGCGCAACGCAACACATGCGGCGATCAGCACCGCCGCTCTTCGGCAGACTGCCATGGTGTCTGTCATGATCCCTCCTCCTCAACTGGATCTGTGGCCGAATCCGTCGTCCACGCAGGTATCGGCGGATCGTCTTGTCGAAAGAGCAAAGGCAGAGACTTGTCTGAAGCCGCCCGTCCCGAGAGGCCGGCATGCGCTGAATCAACGGTCTACCGGCACCGAACGAAGCGCCGCCCGGGAAGGGTCGAGCGCCAGTCAGCCTATCAGACGCTGAAAGTGGATTCAACCGTTTTACATTGACCGGACCGAGAAAAACTGGCACCGTGCAGCCTCCAAGGCCATTTTTCGATTGCAATTTCGACGGCAGTGTCGTTAATATTCAGCCGAGTAGGGCTGGCTGCGATTCAGCGGTTTCGGCCAGGAGGGTGCCCGGTTTTCCGGCACAACACGTCGTCTATCTACACGTTGAGGTCTGTACACACTCGGAGGCTGTTCGTCTCGGACTGCGCACGTAACCTGTCAAAAGGGGAGTCTCCAAAATGGCGCGAACCTGCAAATTCCTCGTGTGGTCTGCGATTCTGACGAGCCCGGTTGTAGTGCTTGCCGACGCAGGCGAGCTACCCACCTGCCCGGCTCCGAGCCTGATGCCCAACCCGACGTTCGAAGGCACCAACGGCCTGGTGGCCGGCGACGCCACGGGTACGATGCCCGACGGCTGGCGGGCGTTTGCCGTGGCCGGTGGCGCCGCCAACGTCGAGATTGTGCCGGTCGCCGCGGGCGAGCTCTATCCGGGCAGCCCGGCCACGCGAGCCATTCGCTTCGCGGTCGCCAACTTCACCGGTGATCAGGCTGTGGATCACGATAACACCCGCGTGATCCTCAATTCAGCTCTTCGCTATCATGCCGAGTTCTACATTCGGACCGGCAATGCCGACAATTCGCCCCAACGCTACCGGTTCGGATTCCCGGTTTTCGATTTGAACGGACAGTTTCTCCTTCGTGAACCCGGTGCGCCGATCGAGGGGGGCAGCATCGAGTCAACCGCCACCGCCACGTGGCAGCGTGTGCGGTCGCGGAGCTTCATGGATCCCGAGGCAGCCTACGCACACATCAGCTTCCGGGTGAGAGATGACGGCGGAGATGAGAACGCCATTCTGATCGCCCTGCCTGCGATCATCGGCTCGACCGATCCGGTGGCCAACCCGGGGTTCGAATACACGTTCGGCGGCTTCCCCGAAGGCACCGGTACCATCAACGGCATCGTCCCGAACGATTGGCGGCTGTTCGCCGTCGGCGACGCTGCCGCAACCTGTGATATCGTCGATGTCGCCGCGGATGAGTTGTACCCCGGCAGTGCGCCGACCAAGGCCGTCCTGCTGCAAATCGACGCCTACGGCACGGACCAGGGCCTCGATCTGGACCTCGCGCGGTTCCAGATGTTCCCCGGCATCACCTATCAGGCCTCGGCGTACGTCAAGACCGCCAACCCCGACAACTCCAACCAGACCTTCCGGATGCAGTTCCCCATTTACAGCGGCCCGGCTTATGAGCGCACCCCCGACAAGTCGCCGTTCCTGGGACGCGAACCCGGATCAACGGGGAACCTGACCGCCACGAGCAGTTGGCAGAAGTTCACCGGCCCCGCCTTCCAGGATGCTCAAGCCAAGAGCGGCTTGCTTGCGTTCCGTGTGCCCGATGACGGAGGCCCCAACGCCATCCTGATCGCCCTGCCCTCGGCCCTGCCGGCGGATGCCGCCAACGGCGTGCCCAACCCGGAATTCCTGGGAACCGGCGGAGCCATCGTGGGCGATGTCACCGGCGCGGTGCCCGACCAATGGCGGGCCGTGGCGGTCACCGGCTCAGGCGATCCGCCGGTGTTGCCCAACCCCGACTTTGAACTCGATGCCGAGGGCACGACCACACCCGAAGGCAATTTCATCCTTCCCGGTTCCATCATCACCGGCTGGCGCACCTTCTCGGTGAACGGCGCCGGCGGCCAGATGACCGTCACGGCCGCGGCCGGCCGGTCGGGCATGGGCGTGGAAATCGCTCGCGCCAGTGCCGCCGGTGACTCGGCGCTCGACATGGACGCCGCGGACCTGAGGCTTCCGATTCCGCCGCAGCAACGCGTCTACAAGGCGCTCGCCGATGCCCGCGACGGTGGCGTCTACGGTGGCAGCCCCTCGTTCAACATCGGCATGCAATTCCAGAACAACTCAGCCAACCGTGGCGCAAGCTTCGATCCCGGCGCCGAGTTCGAGACCTACGGCACCACCACCGTGTCCGACACCGGCGGCCGCATCAGCATCCGCCTCGATGTCGGAGCGGGCGACAACCGTTCCGTCCACGTGGACAACGTCCAATTGATCGACGTTACCAGCGGTTTGGATCGCATGATCAATCCGGGCTTCGAAAACTCGAACAGCCGGCTTCTGGGCTGGCGGTTCTTCTCCGTCGGCGGGACCGTCGGATCGGCCACGCTCAGCAACGATGCTCACGCCGGCAACAACGCCGCCCTGCTCGAAGTCATCGAGGACGCCGGCGGCACCGACCGCGACATCGGGCTGGATATCACAGGCAACTTCGTGGCCGTCCGCCCGGGTGAGCAGGTCGAAGTTCGCCTCTTCGCTCGCAAGGTCAGCGGCGACGACACGCGGCTGGCCTTGGACGTCGCCGGATACAACAACAGCAATGTCTTCGTCACCACCGTCGCCGACGTGCTGCTGAATCCGTCCGACGCCGCATATGAGGAGTTCGTCGTCGACGTGACCATCCCCAACAATGTGACGCGTTTGAACGTGGGCCTCCGGGTCAGAAACGAAGCCGGGGAGCGGACGGCCGGGGCGTACCTCATCGACGACGTGACCGTCACCGGCCTCACGCCCATCGATCCGTTCCTCCCCGCGTCCGCTCAGATCGCCGTCGTTCCGCTGGCCGCCGACGCCCTGTTCCCGGGCAGCCCGGCCACCAACGCCGTGGAGTGGCGGCAGACGGCCTTCGGATCCAACGATGCTCTGTTCGACCATTTGAACTTCCCGTTCCCGGTCATGAAGGGCCGCGACTACCGGGGCTCGGTATATGTCAAGACAGCCAACAGCGACGCCGCTGATCAGGCATTGGACCTGATCCTGCAACTTCGGCGGAATGGCGAGACGTACAGCACGCTCACGATACCGGCAGTAGCTACCGGCACGTGGCAGAAGTTGGAGTTCGACGGCATCCAAACGTTGAGCGCCGATTCCGGCCTGTTCCGCATACGGCTCACTGACGATGGCGGTGCCGATAACGCCGTCCTCGTGGCCATGCCCGCCTTCGAACTGCAGGAGCCCGCGGACGGGCTCGTTCCCAACCGCGAGTTCGCCGGCACGGGCGGCGCGGTCGAAGACGCGGCCACCGGTGAGACGCCGGATCGTTGGCGTGTCTTCGCCGTCGCCGGCGCCGCCGCCGAGAGCATCATCACGCCGGTGGCGGCCAACGCCCTTTATGCCGGCAGCCCCGCGGTCAACGCCGTGATCTTTCGGCGAACCGGCTTCGAGGGCGATGCCGGGCTGGACACGCATTTGTCGCGACACCCGCTCATTCCCAACACGCCTTATCGTGTGTCGGTCTACGCCCGCACCGCCAACACCGACAATACCAGTCAGACCTTCAGCTTCGGCCATCCGGTATTCGTAAATGGTGCGACATTCCTTGGCCGCGGTCCCGGCTCGTTCGACGGGTTGGCCACGCTTAATTGGCAACTGTTCCGCGGCCCCATCTTCACCGACCCGGTCGCTGACACGGGTCACGTCGCCCTGCGTATCAACGTCCAAGACGCGACCGACGATGCGGTGATGATCGCCCTGCCCACCGTCGAGATGGCCTGTCCCGTGGTGACCGGCATCTCGCCCGCGCTCGCCGCGACGGGTGACGTGCTCGAAAACGTCACCATCACCGGTGCCAACTTCCACCCGGGCCTGTCGGTGCGTCTGGTCCAGGCCGGTCAGCCCGACATCGTGGCCTCCAACATGCTGCTCGCGGGCGAAGAGTCCATGACCGTCACGTTCAACCTCGCCGGCGCGGCAAGCGGGAAGTGGACGCTGGCTCTCTGCTCGGGCGCCTGCCCGCCGGGCGTGCTGGACAGCGCCTTCGAGGTGATCGGCTGCAACACGCCCTTTGCCGATGTCGACGGCGACAAGGACGTCGATCAGGACGACTTCGCGAAGTTCCAGGTGTGCATCACGATGCCGAATGATTCCACGCTCAGTTTCGACCCGATCAACTGCAACTGCTTCGATCGCGACGGCGACAAGGACGTGGATCACGACGACTTCGTGTCCTTCGCCTTGTGCGCGAGCGGTCCCGGCATCGAGGCCGACCCGGCCTGTGCCGACTGAGCGGCGTGCGAGGTAAGCCCTTCGCCGCTACCCGTTCCTGGCGAATCGAGGAACAATAAAGGTCTCACCAGGCGAGAATGAGCACATCGAACGGGGCGATGGGATGCATCCACTGGCATCCTGTCGCCCCGCGTGCTATAGGCCTGAGACTTGAGGCTTCAGACCTGAGGTAAGAACCAAGACGGCCATGATCCTCGTGGGCTTCCTCATCCGTGCCCGTCCGTGTGATCCGTGGTCCACAAGACTCCTCTTCATTGTCCGTGGCCGTCTGTGTCATCCGTGGTCCAAGAAGACTCTTCCTCTTCATCCGTGGTCGCGGAGCCACGTGTTATCGGCGCCGTCAGGACCAATAAACGGCATTGTCGCATCAGACTAAACCTCCGCTCCGATTCGGCACATACCCCAATACCGTGAGATGGGCGAGTCGGCCTCGCCTGCAAGTTACGATGCCGCCCCATCCAACCGATACGGAGTCCAGGCGGCGCTGTCCGCGCGCGGAGTTATGGGGACCTGCGTGCGAAACGGCAGCCCGTGAAGCGGATGGGACGAGACAGCGAGTCCGGGGTTCCGGGGATACATCATGCCGCTTGCGTTCCCGACAACCTATCAAATCGTTCGGCAGGGCCAACTGCAAACCGTCACCGCCAACGATCTGGACGCGCTGATCGAACTGCGCACCGAACTGGAGCTGGTTCGTCGGTTCGGCGCCGGAGCCACGCACGAGCTGATCGCCGTCCTCGATCGCATGATCGCGGAGCTCTGGACGCAGGACCGCGCCGACGCGCCCGGCGGGCCGGACCGGATCGCCAAACTCGAGGACATGCGAGCGATCCTGGCCGACGCGCTCTCGCCGGTCAACCGGCAGACGATCGCCCGGATCGACCAGGAGTGTCCGCAAGCCATAGCGGGGGTAAGCATGAGTTCCATTGAAAAGGACACGCAGGAGTTTCGGCAGGATGTGATCGATCAACTCGGCGCCTCAGGCGATGACGACGTCGACGCGCTCCTGGCCGCCTTCGAGCAAGCCTCAAAGGAAACCCAGAGCAGTCCGTCCGTGGCGGACATCGACGTCTCCAAGCTGGATCCGGACCTGCAGGCCCTCCTGGCCGACACCGGTTCGGGCGAGCTTGACGACGCCGCTCTCGCCGCTCTGGCTGACTCCGTCGTGAATGCCGCCGACGATTCGGCGACCGCATCCGATGGGGGCGAATCCGAGCCGCAAGAGCCCGTCGATCTTGCAACCCCCGAATGTGTAGAGGAACCTTGCAGCGCGTCGTCTCGCCCGGTCCAGCCAGATGAATCCATCGACTCCGGTTTTGAGCCGCAGGCGTCCGCCGACCGTGTCGCTTCGCAGGGTGATGGCCTGGAAACGACGCTCGATGCCGTCACGGCACAGATGACGCAGCAACTGAGCTCGGCGGAAGAACAGCTCGACGCCATCGCTTCGGCATTTGAAGCGGCGGCCGCCGAACTCAGTCAGACGACCGGAGACAACCGGACCGAACTCGAACGCTTCCCCACATCCACCGGGCCGGAGACCGCACCGGCTGATCCGCCGACTGCGCTCGCGACGAACGCGGATTCCGCGCCGAATCCGCCGGTTGCCGATCCCACACCCGCAGCTGGGTCGGCTGCCGCGTCCGTGCTCTGTGACCCGATCGGGGCCCCGCGGCAGGCTCAGACGCCGGCTGCAACTTCGTCCGTCGCCGAGATCAAAACGCAGCTCAGACAAGCACGTGCCAATATCTTGTCAGAATTGGATGATTTGCTGATCGTGCTCGAGCGAGTGGACCGGATGCAGGGCCAGGCCCAAGCCTCGCTCGAACGGGCACGGCAATTCGAGCAAGCGGCCGCGCGTGCTCACCGGGCCAGTCAGGCGCTGGCCGCCGCCGAAGCCGATGCCGCCAAGGCTCGCGCCAGCTTCGACCAGGCTCAGGCCCGCCTCAACGACGCCCGGCAGGTATGGGAACAAGCTCAACAAGAGGCCTCCGCGGCCGCAGCCGCCGTCGCCCCTGCGTAGCAGAAGACGTCAGCCAGCGGCGCGGCTTCGCCCCGAAGGGGCACGAAGGTGCAGCACGCTCAACACGTACGCAAAGGCCGCAATCCTTTGATTGCGGATTCTTCGCTCAGAGCCCGTAGCTCTCGCGGTTGAACAAGTGGGCGTAGTTCGCGCCGACGGTCTCGAAGGCTTCGGCCTCAGTCTCAGGCAGACTGTCCACCGCGGCGCTCAGTCGCGTGAGCCATGCCTTCTCGCGGGCCGGAATCTGCGTCGTGCCGTTACTCACCGCGGCATTGATGGCGTCGCGAGCAAACCGTACCGCCGCCAGCGTCCGGGCGTAGCCGTCCTGTTGCTCAACCACTGCCTTCGAGACGCCCAGCACGAAACTGGGCTCGAGCATCAGCGCTTCGACGCTGTGCGGCAGATCGCTGGCCACCATCCAGTCGCGGTATTCGGTCGCCTTGCCGCGAGCGGCAGCGGTGTTGAACAGCCGGCAGTCATAGGCCAGCAATTCCAGAAACGCCTCGGGCGCCGAGCCGCTGAGCAGCTGGACGTTCTGCACCGACTCGTTGCTCCACAGATCGGCGGCGGCCCCGGCGATATTGCCCAGCGGACTGAAGTGCGCACAGCTCGACGATTTACCTTCCATGCTGATGGGCACGCCGGTGATGGCCTTCATGGCCGGCCCTTCGTAGGCGCAATCCTTCGACGGACCCACCGCCCCATGCTCGAACGCAACGAGGCTGCGCGGAATGGTCGCCGCCCGCACCAGGGCCGCCAGCACCGACGGCAGCATGCCCTTGCCCGCCAGTTGCATGGCCGTGTTTCCGAATCCGCACGCCGTGTCGCCGCCGCTGACCGCGCCGTACTTGGCCGCGATCTCGCTGATCTGCTGCCACAGCCAGGCCATGTCACGGCACGACAGCGAGCCGAGGCTCCACACGATCCCAGGCAGGTCGCCCATGGTCAGCGCCTCGTCGTGCACTTCCTTCCCGCCGACCGACTCGATGGACAGGATATCGGCTCCGGCCTGGGCGGCACAGATGAACGCCTCGCGCGTCCGTTCCCAGCCCGCACCAGTCCGCAAGAGGGGAGGACGCTGCATTTCGCGAAGGTCCACGACCGTCACCCGCAGGGCCGTGGGCATTCCCGTCTTTTCATGCAGCGTCTGGAGATGCTTCTGCAGAATCGCAGTGATCTCCGCTCCCCATTGCGGCCTCTCCGTCATGGCCGGCAACTGTTCGAATTCGAGCACCACGCCCGGCAGGTTCAAGGCCGACGCCCGCCGGACCACTGCTTGCCCGATTCGATCGTAATGTCCGATCACTTGCTGCCAGGACTGCTCTTCGACGAGCATGGGAGGCAGCGTGAAGTTCAATTCCGGATAGACCGTGCCCGCGCCGATGGTCAGTCCCCGGCCGCACGTCACCGGCCGCGGACACTGCCCGAACACGAGTTGCGACTCGTCGGTGATCGCGAGCTTGCCGTTCCTGGTGGTTTGTCCTTGCATGCCGCCTCCTGGATTTGTCGTCACCCGCGGCCACACCGACCACTGGCCACTGATAACTGACGACTGACTACGTCCCACTGACTACATCCTGCAACGTCACTCCGCTCAACAGTTTCTCGATGCCGCGGCTGAGATCCCGCCACACTCGCCGGGCTTTGCAGCGCCGCGAGCGATCGCACACGTCCGCCGTATCCACGCAATCCACCAGGCACAGCGGCCCCTCGACCGCACGCAGAATCTCGTCCAGGCGGATCTCAGACGGCGGACGGCTCAACTGGAACCCGCCGCCTGCGCCCCGCGTGCTCCGGACCAGCCCCGCCTGCTGCAGCCCGGACAGCAACGTGTGCAGATACTTGCGCGACAGACCTTCCGCCTCGGCCAGTGACTGCATGAGCACCGGCGGACCGCCATACCCGCGGGCCAGCGCGATCATGGCCCGCAGCCCGTACCGTCCTCGCGTGGTGATCTTCATGTGGACCCAATTGTCTACTAAATTGGTAGACTATTCGCCCGACCCGCGACTGTCAAGGCGAAGACCTCCACCCGTCTCGTTCGGGCAAGACGCTCGCGCCGGATCCGCGCGGGCACTCATCCCGGATATAATGCGGAGATGCCTCGAAAATTGATCCAAACCGGATCCAAGCTCGGCCGCGGATTCTACGAGCAGGACGCGGAATCGCTGGCTCGTGCGCTGGTCGGCACCCTCCTCATACGACGCAAGAACGGTACGACTTACCGGGCCCGCATCGTCGAAACCGAAGCGTACGTCGGGCCGCAAGATCTGGCCTGTCACTCGTCCAGAGGCCTCACGCCTCGCACACAGGTGATGTTCGGCCCGCCCGGTCGCGCCTACGTCTACTTCATCTACGGCATGTACGACATGTTCAACATCGTGTCCGGCCCGCCGGGCAGCGGCCAGGCCGTGCTTATCCGCGCCGCCGAACCGCTCGATGGCTGGGACGCCAACCTCTCCGGCCCGGGCCGGCTGACGCGAGCGATGCAAATCACGCGGGAAGACAACGGGATCGATCTGACCGACGATTCGCTCTTCCTCCTGGGCCGCGACGGCTCGCGGCCACGCATAGGTCGAGCCAAGCGTGTGGGCGTGGATTACGCCAAAGAATGGAAAGATGCTCTTTTGCGCTTCTACGACCTCGACAGCAAAGCCGTGTCGAAGCCGCGACCGGTTCCCCCAGGCCTGGTCGATGACGAAGTGCGCAGCCGATCCGGAACCCGCGAATAGAAGCGCATGTGCGGTCGCGGGGCCCGTGTGCTCACCCCCGCGGGTCCTTGCATGCTAACCAACGGATAGCTGAAAGCTGACAGCTGAGAGCTGACAGCTACTTCTCAATTCCGACTCGGTCTGGCCTGACTGAGCTTCTGGCGGATGTACTCGGCCCGGGCGACGCTGCGTTCTTCGCCGTCCAGCCGCTGGCCGCAGCGCTTCTGCAGATGGGCCGACTGCGTGGCCAGGAACATCTCGCTGATCGCGCTCAGGTCGATGTGCTTGATCCGATCGAGCACCACGCCCATGCGCAGATGCGACAGCAGGAACAACGCCTCGTCGCTGCTGATAGCCCGAGCGTTCTCCAGCGTGCCCAGGGCCCGCCAGATCTTGTCGTCCAGCGCAGCCGGCTTGTTCTTGGTCAGCACCCGGCGAGCTTCCTGCTCGTAACGGACAATGGAAGGAATGACGTCGGCGCGGAAGCCGGTGAGAATCTCTTCTTCGCTGTAACCCAACGTTACCTGGTTGGAGATCTGGAACAGATCGCCGAGGGCGTCGGTGCCTTCGCCGTGCAGGCCTCGAACCGCCAGGCGCATCTCCTTGGCCGCCCGGAAGACCTTCTCTATTTCGTTGGTCAGCTTGAGCGCCGGCAGGTGCAACATGACCGACACCCGCAACCCTGTGCCGCAGTTGGTCGGGCATGCCGTCATGTAGCCGTACTGCTTGTGGAACGCGAAATCGACCAGCGACTCGAGTGCGGCATCCACGCGAGAGGTCTCTTCCCAGGCATCGTCCAGATTGAGCCCGCGACGAAGAACCTGGATCCGCAGATGGTCCTCCTCGTTGATCATGAGAGCGAGCGTCTCGGTGTTCGAGATCGCCACGCCGCGACTTCCTTCGCCCTCGGCATGCTGGCGGCTGATGAGATGCCGCTCGACCAGGAACTGCCGATCGAGCATGTCGCTCTTGTCGATATCCACGTAGAACGTGTTCTTGCCGAAGTCACTGGCGGAAATGGCTTCGAAGAGCGTCCGCTCGATTTTGCGACGCTGGTCAGGCGTGGCCCGCCCCAAAAAGTTGTACCCAGCCAGGTTGCGGGCCAGCCGAATCCGAGTGGAAATGACCACATCCGACATGGGCCCGCCGGTTTGTAGCCACTCGCCCGGCGAATGGACCAGATCATCCAGCTTCATTTCTTGTCCAACCCCGCAATCTCATCGCGCAGCTTGGCCGCGCGTTCGTAATCCTCAGCCTCCACCGCCTCCCGCAGCTCACGTTGCAGATCGAGCCGCCGCTGCTGAACCGGATCGATCGTGACCACCTCGCCCGGCGACTTGCCCGTGTGGTGGGTCCGGCCGTCCTGTGCCCGCTCGATCACGCTGGCCAACGCCTCGCCGAACGCGTCGTAATCGTTCGGGCAGCCCAGCAGCCCCTGGCTCTTGAACTCCACAAAGCTCAAGCCGCACTGCGGACACTTGACCCTCGAAAGCTCCTGCACGCCCGCCTGGCACATGAGGAACGAGTTCAGCACGTCATTGATGGAGACGTGCTGCTTGATCATCACGCCCTCCTGGCCGGCACAGGCTTCGCACAGGTGGCGTTCCTGCTTGTCGCCGCCGATGAGATCGGTCAAATGGACCGTCGCGGTATGTTTCTTGCAGTTCTGGCACAGCATAGTACTGACCCGTGGTGTAGTGAACGCGGTACACAGCAATCTTAGACGCACCGCCGCATGGCGTCAAGCGGCACTGCGGCCGCAAACTCTTGCCGATTCATGCATTACGGCAATTACCGTTTTTTTCTGGCGGGCGATCGCCCCGGCTCCCGCGTCGCCCCCTGCCGTCCGCCACGGGCCGATTCAACCGCCCCGCACTGCTGTCATCCCGTCGCTCGCCAGTAGGTGGCGAAACAGCCCGGGGCCTCCTCAACCCGCACGCCGACGAGTGGCCGGTCGGGCCCCAACTCCGCCTGCATGCGCTCGAACAGGACGCGTGCCACCCACTCGGCGGTCGGATTACGGCCTTCCAGCCAAGCGAGGCTATTCAAGTCCCCGTGATCCACTTCGGCCAACACACGCCCGAGCGCCCGTCGGGCCTCCTCAAAGTCGATGACCCACCCCACCGGCTCGAGCAGCGGCCCGCGAAAGATGCACTCGACCTTCCAGTCGTGCCCGTGCAGCGGCTCCTGGCTGCCGTCGGGCAGTTGAAGCCGATGCAGGGCCGAAAACCGTCCTTCGACCCGAACCTCGTACGTCTCGCCATTCTCCGCCATGCTCAGGAACCGGTCCGTCTCACACGGGTGCTATGCACGAAGCGAGAAGCACGTCGGAGAGCCAAAGTTCCGGCCTCGCACTTCTCGCATCATGGTGCTCACTTTATTTGCCTGATCGCCCACGATACCATGCTGGGCATGCCAAAGTACATGCCCTCCCTCACTGATTTCGAACGTCTTGCCCAGCGCGGCAACACGGTGCCTGTCTACTGCGAACTGCTCGGCGACAGTCTGACGCCGGTGACTGCGTTTGCCGCCATCGCCCAGAATAGCCCGCACGCCTTCCTTCTGGAGAGTGTAGTGGGCGGCGAGAAAATCGCCCGCTACTCCTTCCTGGGGGCCGATCCACAGACCGTTTTCCAGGCCACCCGCGATCAAGTCAGCATCGAGGGGCCGGGCGGCTCGATCAAGGATACCTGCGGCGACCCCCTGGCCAAGCTGGCCGAACTCCTGGCCTCGTACCGGGCCGTGCATCTGCCGGAACTGCCCCGCTTCGGCGGCGGAGCTGTCGGCTATGCCGGCTACGACGTGGTCCGCTACTACGAGCCGCTGCCCAATGCCCCCCAGGACGACCGGCGGCTGCCCGACCTGCTGTTCGGGATCTACGACACCATGGTCGTTTTCGACCACGTCCGAAAGACCATCCTGGTCATCGCCAACGCGCACGTCGAACACGATGGCATCCAGGCGGGTTACGAGAACGCCTGCAGCCGGATCGAGAAGACGGTTCAACGGCTGGCCTGCGCCCGGCCCAGCCGCGTCGTCCATATCGACCACACAGGCGACCCCAAGCTGAGCTTCACCAGCAACTTCGAGCGCGACGGCTTCTGTCGGGCGGTCGACAGTTGCAAGGAATACATCCGCGCGGGCGACATTTTCCAGGTCGTCCTCTCGCAACGACTGCGGGTGGACACGCCGGCCGATCCGTTCGACATCTACCGCGCGCTGCGCGTGGTGAACCCGTCGCCGTTCATGTTTTACGTCAAGAGCCCGCGCGTCATCCTGGTCGGCTCGTCGCCCGAGATCATGTGCCGGGTGGAAGACGGCGTCGTGACCAACCGGCCGCTGGCCGGCACGCGGCGACGCGGTCGCACTGACGAGGAGGACCGCGCCCTCGAGGCCGAACTGCTCGCCGACCCGAAGGAGCGAGCCGAGCACATCATGCTGGTGGACCTGGGCCGCAACGACGTCGGCCGGGTCTCGGAACTGGGCAGCGTCAAGCTCAACGAGGTCATGGTCGTCGAGCGATACAGTCATGTGATGCACATCAGCAGCGAGGTCGAGGGCCGACTCGCACCAGGCCACAACGCGTTTGACGCTCTGCGGGCCAGCCTGCCGGTCGGCACGGTGAGCGGAGCGCCCAAGGTGCGGGCCATGCAGATCATCGACGAGTTCGAACCCACGCGCCGCGGCCCCTATGCGGGTGCGGTCGGTTACGTCGATTTCGCCGGCAACATGGACACCTGCATCGCCTTGCGGACCATGATCATCACGCCGGGCGACATCTTCGGCAAACACGCCGTCTACGTGCAGGCCGGCGCCGGGATCGTGGCCGACAGCCAGCCCGAATTGGAGTACAACGAGACGATCAACAAGGCCAAAGGCCTCCTGCGAGCCATCGAGATTGCCGAGAGCGGCTTCGAACAGGCGGGCGTGCGGATCGATCTGGACGAACGGCGATAGCGGCCGGCCTCCCCCCCCCGACCACAAAGAAAGAGGATCAGAAAACCGGGGCTCCTTCGTCCCCGACTTTCTGATCCTCTGTTGTCTATTCTTGTCTGCGTATGAGCTCACAGCCCTATCGCTGCGAGCCAATGGCTGATAGCTCTCAGCTCAGTTCGCCGGCTTCAGCTCGACGTACTCGGCGACGCTCTGCATCTCCTTGAGCACGTCCAGGCTCGCTCGGATCCGGAAGGTCGTGCCGGCGGTGACCGTCGTGGGCCGCAGGTGCGGCGGGTAATCCTGCCACATGCGGCCGCCGCGCCGATGCTCGTCGCGGGGACGGGTCTTCTTCATCCGCTCGCGGTCCTTGCGGACACTCGGATCCTTGGCCAGCATCCGCAGGAGCGTCTTGCGGCCGCCATGCGTCCGAGGCTCTTTCTTCACCGTCACGTTCACCCAGTCATTCGTCTTGATGTCTGCCGCCATATGCGTCTGCCCTTCTGGAGTCTAATCCGTTCACCCGCTCGCCCGGCGTCCGTGGCGGGCCTGCCCGACCGGCACCGGGGCGGAAAACGAAATAGCATAACACAGGCCCCGCCCCCCTGCCAAGTCCCGGTGGCCGACCATCACGGCGTCGCGGAGTGACGGGCGGAACCGTCCGGACGCCCGCGTCCAGGCCATCCGCGGGGCCGACCGCCCAAGACGGCCTCCAGGTGTCGGCCCCCACGGCTATTCGCCGCCGACGTGGATCTCGAACGCCGGGCCGGGCTGGAGTTCGGCCGCGCTGGCGGCCGGTGCGGTCGAGTAGCTGCCGTAGGCCGGCCAAAGTCGATGCGTGCCGGGGACGGCAGCCACGTTGAGCGTCAGCGTGGCCACCCGGTACGCACCGGGTGCGCTTATGTTACGGGCAATGGCGCCCAGCGAACCCTGGGCCACGAAGTAGCCGTCCAACGGCAAGTTCATCGGCCCGCCCACCGCGCCCCGCCCCCTGATCTTCGTCAGGCGATACACCAGGAAATCCTTGTTCGGGAAGCACAAGGAAAAAGGAGCGAGATTGAGAGCCGAGAGACTTAATGTCATCTCCACGAATACATGGACTACCACTAATAAGCTCATGGAAGCTCACTTGGCAGATCCGAATCTTTACAAGTACTTCTATACAGGTCACGGTCGCAAAGCTGACGGCGGTCTAGATGTGAGCGGGGGAGTAGTACTTCCACTCAATTATACGAAATACGGGATTGCAGACATGCGTTTGGTTGCCTGCTACACTTGGACGGGCGCGAGCCAATGGGCCGGGAATGTTTCCGTGAATGGTCAGCTCGAGACTTGGCGGGGAGTGATTACGATCTACAGTGGAACTCGTGTTGTCCAGCCAGGCTCGAAGCGGTAAATGATTTGCGCCGAGGACGACTCCAGAATGCTACCCACTAGACAGCGAGCCTTGGTCAAGTTCATGTGGGCATCAGACGTTGTCTTAATGCTCGTGCTTCTCGTTTCCAGTGTTGTAGTTGACATGAACGGCGAGTATCCATTTCTCCCTTCATGCGCTTCAGGCCCGTTCACGCTTTCTCTGCTGGGCGCGGGAATTGCAGTCAGTGTGTGCCTGATGGCAATGGATGAACGTCGACGCTTTCTGGGTGGAGTGTTTCTCCTTCTATTCGTCTTGGCCGCCGTGCCCCTGCTACGTTGAGAACCGACATTTTCGAGGGAAGGAAATGGGATAGGGGGAAGCATCTGGGGTCAGAGCGCCGTTAGGCGTTTAGCGTGCCCGCCCGGACCGAAACGACATATGTGAGTCGCTCTTGACCCGCCGGTCACCGGGCGATAGGCACACTCGGCATGGCCCGTCCCTTGCGGATCGAATTCGCCGATGCCTTGTATCACGTCATGTCCCGCGGCAACGACCGCCGGCCTATCGTCCGGGACGATGCCGACCGGCAGCGGCGGTGCGAATGGCTGGCCGTCGTCGCTTCGGATACAAAGTGCAAGAGATCGCCGAGGCTCTGGGCTACCACAGCCCCGACGGTGCGGTCACCGCCATCCGGCGGGTGGAAGCGAGTTTCGAAAGCCTGAACCGCACCTTGCGAAGATTGAAGGGTCAGCTTGCAAACGACTAAATGCGCTCTGACCCCAGGATTTGCCCCGCGTGGCCAAGCCCTCCACGAACAGATTCATGAAGGTCTCATCAATGGTGTCGCTCCGACGCTGGTACCTGCGGACGATCTTGCTCTCGAACGGCTCCTGGCCTGCCGGGCCCCCCGTACCCGCGGGACTGCCACATCGATCGTTCCCGACCCCGGGGTCAGCTTGCGCGGCGTGCTGCCGTTGCGGTAGCCTCGATACACTTCCTTCCGTTCATACCGGCCCCGGCCCAAATACGCGTCGACCTCTTCGCTCAAGGCTTGGCACAACATTCGGCGAGCTCCCTCGCGAGCCAGCGCTTCCAGTTGATCCTCAACCACCTCCCGGGCTTCGCCTTGCCTGTTATCCT
>JAKPHF010000081.1 GCA_029550525.1 Planctomycetota bacterium | reverse complement strand
AGGTTGAGCCTGGGCTTCGGACAGGCCCAGTTCCTTCATCAACTGCTTTTCCTTGGCCCGCTGGCGCAGCTCGGTCTCCCAGTCCTTGCCCTGGCGGGCGTATTCGTAGGCCAGCGTGGTGGTGTGATTGGCCAGGCGCTGGGCCTGGGCACTGGCCTCCTTGGCCGGATCGACGTGTTCGGTGCCGTCCCAGAACCACTGGTGTTCCAGCGATTCGACGCCGGCCAGGAAGGAGAAGTCGGCGAGCAGCCGGGCTTCGGTCAGCCAGGCGTTCAGCAGCGGATCGAGCACGACGCTGTTGCAGTCGGCCTGCTCGACGCGGATGCTCTTGTAGTAGGTCTGATGATCGAGGCGACCGGAGGCGTAGTTGTAGCTCGACGAGTTGCCTGCCGCGATGTTGAACGGCATGTTCAGGCAGCGGGCGATCTCGTTGAGCAGTTCGCGTTTGAACTCGCTGTAGGTCGTGCCGGGCTGCTCGGCCTTAATCTGCCCGAGCTTCCATCCGTCTGGCAACACCGTCGCCATCCGCTTCTCGAGCTCGACGATGTCCATTGGCTCAACCGCCGCCGCTTCACCGTTGGCCGGAGCGTCGGTGAAGAGCACCGCCGCGAAGTCCGCCGCCGTCTCGGCCGCCCCTAGCACCGCCAGCGTGTAGCGCCGCAACTGGGCAAACAGAGGCAAGGCGGGCGTGATCTCCGGGACGCCTCGGTGCTGACCAGGCCGATCCGCACGGAACCAATGAATCATCGCCTCGGCGGGCACGCGGTCGTAACCATCCAGCGCCGGCGCAAAACCCGCCTGGCCCGGATGACGCCGCAGCACCAGGTAACGAACCGGGTTGCCATAGCGGTCGAACTGGATGCCGTCCACGGCATCGTCGATCAGGATGCGGGCATCGGGGTTGGCCACGCGGTCGGCCTCGATCAGTTGCAGATCCAGCTTGATCGGGCTGCGGAGTTTCGGGTTGGCCGTGAGCATACCGAACACCTCGCCGTCCACGGCCTTGGCCATCCGCATGAGCCGCAGCTTGGCCGGAAGGCGGATTTCCGCTGCCCAGGCGGCAAAGGCGGTCTCGATCAGATCGTTGGCTTCGGCGTCCTCGGTGAGCAGTTGCAGACGCGGGCCGGTGCCGACGCAGTCGTTGGCCAGCGTGAGCACGATGCCCCGCGCGTAGCTGTTGTTGGCGACCTCGTACCGGCTACGGTTGCGAAGCGTCTGTCGCACGTCGGGCGACGCGGCCGCGTCGGCGGAGAGGCCGTCGGCATTGGCCCAGTGCCGTACGTTGTCGGCGTTAGTCGCCGCCGCGTCGTACTTGGCCCGAATGACTCGGGTGAAAGAACGGGCCTTGCGGGTTGTCTTGTTGCCGAACGGCCACATCACGCTGCCCCCGGAGGAGAGAGTTTGACCAGCTTGACGCCCAGGCCCTTGCCTGAAATCGCCTGTTTGCTGGCCAGGTGCTTGTCGGCCGCGATCTGCTCAGCCAGCGAGTGCTGCTCGATGCTGCCCGAATCGCCAGTCGCCTTCTTCGGCCCGGCGGCGTTGTCGCGGATCGCGTTGTCGAGGTTC
>JAKPHF010000073.1 GCA_029550525.1 Planctomycetota bacterium | reverse complement strand
AGCCGTCGCCCTTGCCGGTGATGCCCAGCTCGCCGGCGATGGCTTTTGCGACGGATGGTTTTTCCGCGATGAACAGTCGCATGGTGGTTTCCTCCCCTACCAGGTGATGACCGGACGGATCACGGTCTGAACTTGAGAACGATTGATCGGGCCGAAGTAGCGGCCGTCGAAAGACGTGTCGCTCACGTCCGACATAAGCAGCAGCTCGGCATTGCCCAGCGTGTAGGTGCTGGCCTGGAAGCGCGGCAAGGGCCGACCGGACTTGTCGGCCTGGATGGGCTTGCTATGTGGCAGCAGCTCGCCATTGACGCGCACGCCGTCATCGGCCACCGATACGGCATCGTCTTTAGCGGCTAAAACGCGCTTCATCATGTAGCCGTAGTCGCCTGGGCAGAACCCGGCCCCGATGTAGCCCCTTTCCTTGGCGTCATCGAACACGCCGACCTTCGGCGGGCACCAAAGCACGTAAGCGCCCCGCTCCACCGGCGCGCTGCTCGTCCAGTACAGGCCGACCGGAATGCTCTTGGTGGTGTTGATGCGGGCACCGGCGGCATAGCTGCCGGCGGCCAGCACCAGGGCGGCCAGGCCGGCGACGGCTACGCCTTTCGTGATGCGTTTCAGGATGCGGCTCATATCGTGATGCCCTCCCCTGCCTCGACAACCTGGCGCAGCCGGTCGGTGGCCTTCGGCGCGGGGATCGAGGCCCGCGCCTGAAACACCGGGTCTTTGAAGTACAGCGGCTGTTTGCCGTAGATGGCGGGGTAGCCCGCGACGTAGATCACCATGTCGCCGGCTTCCTCGATCTCGCCCTTGTCGTTCTTCTTCGGCCCCGGCATCCGCAGGCATTCATCGGGCGTCAGCAAGGGGCGCTGCACTTCCTGGTAGGTGCGCGACACCTGGCCCAGCATCGCCGCCGTGCGGCGGCCGCTGGTCGTGATCTGCTCCTTCACCACGGTGGTCTGCCCGGTCAGTCGGGACAGGTGTTCGGCTGTCTCGACGCGGTTGGGCGGGTAGGCGTTCTGCACGTGGCAGTTCGACGTGATGCTTTCGTCGTGGCCGTAGCCCGTCTCGCGGCTTCGGAGCTGGTTAATGTCCTGGCAAATCAGGTAGCACTTGATGCCGTAGCCGGCGACGAAGGCCAGCGACTCTTGCATGATTTCGAGCTTCCCGAGGCTCGGGAACTCGTCCAGCATCATCAGCAGGCGGTGCTTGTAGTGGGCCACCGGCCGGCCGTTCTCGAAGTCCATCTTGTCGGCCAGCAGGCGCACGATCATGTTCACCATGACGCGCACCAGCGGCCGCAGGCGGGCCTTGTCGTTGGGCTGCGTGACGATGTACAGGCTCACCGGGTCGTCGGAGTGCATCAGGTCTTTGATGCGGAAGTCCGACCGGCTCACGCTGCGCGCCACTACTGGATCGCGGTACAGGGCCAGATAGGATTTCGCGGTGGACAGCACCGATCCGGCTTCTTCCTCTGGCCGATCCATCATGTCGCGGGCGGCCGATCCGATGGCGTGGTGGTTCTGACCGTCCACGTGCCCGTAGGTGGTCATTTCCATCCATAGCTCGCCAATGTCCAGGTTCGGGTCGGCCAGCATGGCATCGACCGATGGCAGCGTGGCCGTGCCGCCGTCGTTCCTGGCCTTGTAGAGCGCATGCAGGATGACGCCGACCAGGAGCGCGAAGGCGGTCTTTTGCCAGTGCGAATCTAGGCCCTTGCCGTCCGGGTCAACTATCAAAGTTGCTAGGTTCTGCACGTCGCCGACTTCGGCCTCGGTGCCGACGCGGATTTCATCCAGCGGGTTCCAGCACACGCCGCCCGAGCTGCTGGCCGGCTCGAAGCGCAGCACCTTGTTCTTGGCGTGCTTCTGCCGCCAGCCGGCGGTCAGCGCCCACAACTCGCCCTTCAAGTCGGTGATGACGCTGCTTGCGCCCCACGAAAGCAGGGTCGGCACCACCAGGCCGACGCCCTTGCCGCTTCGGGTAGGGGCATAGGTCAGCACGTGCTCGGGGCCGCTGTGCCGCAGGTAGAAGAAATTGCCGTCCTTGTCCTGCCAGCCGCCGACATAGACGCCGGTGGCGGTGGGCGCGTCCTTGCCGGTGACGATCTCCAGGACGTTCCGCTCACGCGGCAGCAGGCCGGCGGCCTGAATGTCCTTCTTCTCGGCCCAGCGGGCCGAACCGTGCAGGTACTCGTTCGCCTTCGAGCTGTTGGACGTGACGACTTTCGCCACGGCCACGCCCAGCAGGCCCACGGTGGCAGTCACCATGCCAATGCTGCCGGCGCGCATGATCTCGTCGGGGTACTGGCTGTACCACTTCGCCGACCAGTTCAGGATCGACCAGGGCGCGTACACGTGCCCGAGGTTGGCCCCGAGGCTCGCGTGATACTGGAACGTGTAGGCGAAGAACTGTGTCGCGGCCTGGAGGCCGCCGACCAGGGACACCCCGCCGAGGATCGGCAGCAACTTGCTGGGCTTCGGCTTCGCGCTGCGAACCTGCGGCCCCACGGCGTTGTTCATCTTTATTTTCATCTACTCCTACCTTTCGACGTTTTGATGGAGCCTTTTGGCGTGATCGTCACGGCATCGCCGACCGCGATGCGCGACATGCGCCGGGCCGTGGCCTGGTCAATGGGCATCACCATGACCTCATCGCCTCGTTTCAACAGGGCCAGCGCCTGGCCCTCGATGTTGCGGACACCCTCGAAAGCAAGGCCACCTTCACCGGCAGTATATCGCGCGTGCTTCGGTATATCGAAACCTTTCGAGCGTTTCGACTCGCGTTCGGCGATGTATTTATCCGCCGCCGCGAGGCCCGGCGGGGCCGCTGCTACTCCTGATCCTGGCCGAGAAATATCCCGTCGCAGTTGGTGATCTGGTTGGGTTCCTTGCTGCTCCAGGTGACGAGGAACATCACGCGGCAATAGCACTTCACTTCCGCCGGCGATGCGAACCACACCGAGTTGGGACAGTGTTCGCAAACGGTGCTGGCTTTGGGGCGGCGGGACTCGTCCAATGCGTCCAATGTCGGGCTTCCGGTGGACGGCTCCGGCGTGAACGCCGGCGGTGCCGGCTCGCCCGCCACCTGGTCGCCCGAAGCCTGCTCGGGCGACGGCGATGGGTCGGGCAGCGTCGTCGTGGGTAGCGGCGCGCTGTCCAGGGCCGCCAGGGCCGCGTCCAGCTCGTCCTCGATGCTCTGCGGGTCGCTGGTCGGCTCGCTCGGTTCGGTCGGGTCGCTCATGGGTGTTCTCCTTCTTCAATAGCGCAAGCCGCCGGCTCTCCAGGGCCGGATCGGCGAACGTGATGGGTAGCTGGGAATCAACGGCCGCGCGAATG
>JAKPHF010000063.1 GCA_029550525.1 Planctomycetota bacterium | reverse complement strand
CTGCCTGGGGGACTGGAAACTGGATGGAGCCTGTCGTACTCTCCTGCATGGCGTATCCTCCGTAATGGGTGTCCTCAAGAACCACCCAGGATACGCCGCCTTTTTGTTCACGCCATCCACAAGAATTGGTTATATCTCGGGGTCCTCGACGCGAACAATCGGCACGGCCTAAGAGTCGTGGATCGGCGCAACCGGATCTATCAGAAGCCCCACGGGCGGGGGGCCTCGACCGCTGTCCTTTCCAGAGAGCATCGAAATGCCTGACGCACCACGGATGGAAGACAGTCCGGATTCGAAGAGTGGTTGGCCCTTGCAGCGCACGCTGTCGCTGTGGTTCTGCGGTATCGCCGCCTTGTCGTGCCTGGCCGTGGGATCGCTCACCTACTACCTGCGAGCCCAAGGGATACGTGATTTTCTCCTGAGCGAACTGGCCACGGTTCGTGACGACAAGATCGCCGACATCCGGCACTGGTTCCGGGAACGACGGCAAGCCGTGCAGATCTGGGGCGACAACCCGGGAATCGTCCGCCTGGTCGAACAGCACGTAACGGGGCAACCAATCGAGGACAGAGAGCTCCGCCAGCAGCAACTGGATAGCCTGCGGCAAGCTTACAACTGCCACGCGATCGGCATTTTTGACGCCCGGACCGGTGTGAGCATTTTGGCGAGTTCCGGACCGTACTCTCACGACGTGCTCGATCCCGACATTCTGCGGCTCGTGCTGGAAGCGAGAGGCGTCATCCACACGGATGTGCGCATCTGTCCCACGCATCAGGTGCCGACGGTCGTGTTCGCCGGGCCGGTCCGGCCGATCGACGCAGAGGGCAAGATTCCCGCGGTGATCGCGTTCCACATGGACTTGGAGCAGTTCTTCTACCCGGAGGTGCTCAAGACCTCACTGTTCGGCGAGCACGGCGAAATCGTGTTGGTCAATCGGGACGGTGTAGCCCAGAGTCCGCTGCGGCACGTCGAGAATGCGGAAGGCCGCCATACGCTCTCGACGGAGGCGGCCCGACTGGCGGCGGTCGGCCAGACCGGCGGCGTGGTATCCGAAGATTATTACGGCAACCGGGTGGTCGCGGCCCACGGTTTCATTCCGGAGGCCGGCTGGGGCATTGTGACGCTGAAAGACTACCAGGAAGCCACCCGAGTCACGCGGGAGATGACCCGCCAGGTTGTCTTCACCTCTCTGGGCGTGCTGGTTCTGTCGTCGCTCCTCGCCCTGTTCGTGTCCGCCCGGATCGCCGGGCCTGCCCAAAACATTGCGGCGGTCACAGACAGCATTCGCCAGGGCCAGCTCGACTTGCGGGCCAAGTTGCGCGGTCCTCAGGAGATTCGGACGGTCGCCCACAACTTCAACAGCATGATGGACCAGTTGGCCCGGCAATTGTGGGCGGGCGAACACCTGGGCAAGATTTTCGCCGCCGCCGGCGCACACAACCGCGTCCTCAACCTGCTGGACGCGGTTCTGCCGAAGATCATGGAGACGACGCGCTCGCAGTTGAGCGTGTTCTACCTGGCCAATGCCGATGGGAACTCGTTCCGGTGCATGGCCGTCAACGGTTCGCCGCTGGACGGCGTCGCGGAAGAACTTCACATCTCGCCGCCGGATCACCTGTTGGCTCAGGCGGCCCGTGACGGCAAGGTGCAGGTCTACGGTGAACTGTCCGACCGCCATGAGCTGCGAATCGTGACCCAATCGGGGCTGGCCTGCCCTGCCGCGCTGATGAGCATTCCGCTGATTCATTCGGGCAAGCCCATAGCGATCGTCGGCCTGGCCTCGCTGTACGAGTACCGTCCCGAAGACCTGGACATCGCCCGCACGCTGAGCTTGAGCCTCGGCCAGTCGGTCGCCGCCGCCCTGGCGAACGAAAAGAACATACAGATCTCCGAGGAACTGCGGCTCAACAACGAGGAACTCACGCGAGCCAACGAGGAACTGCAGGCCCAGACCGAGGAGCTTCAGCAGCAGACCGAAGAGCTCCAGCAGCAGTCCGAGGAACTCGCCCAGCAACGAGCGGCCGTCGAAGAAGCCGACCGGCTCAAATCGCAGTTCCTGTCCAACATGAGCCACGAACTACGGACACCGCTCAACAGCATCCTGGCCCTCAGCCAGCTGATGCTGTCCCGCGGCACGGGCGTGAACCGCGAGAAAGAGGCCGAGTATCTGGCCATCATCGAACGCAACGGACGGCACTTGCTGAATCTCATCAACGACATCCTCGACTTGTCGAAGATCGAAGCCGGGCGAATCGACCTGCTGCCGGCGCCGTTCCGGCCCGAGCACGTGGTACAACGAGCCCTCGAAGTGACTCGCCCGCTCGCCGAAGCCAAGGGGCTGGAGGTGCGTTTCGAGGCCGACCCCGTTCCCGAACTGGTCACGGACGAAGACAAGGTTCACCAGATCCTGCTCAACCTGCTGTCCAACGCGGTGAAGTTCACGGATCAGGGCAGCATCACGGTGCGCGTGGGCGTGGAAGACGGGCAGATGCTGTTCTCGGTGCAGGATACGGGCATCGGCATTTCGGAGGCCGATTTGCCGAACATCTTCGACGAGTTCCGCCAGGTGGACGGCTCGACCACGCGACGACATGAAGGCACGGGGCTGGGCTTGGCGATCGGCCAGAAGCTCGCCCACTTGCTGGGCGGCGAAATCCGCGTCGAGACGGCGCCGGGCCAGGGCAGCACGTTCACGCTGGCGTTGCCACTACGGCCGTCGCAGGCCCCGCCGACTACACTGTCGAGCGTCCCGAGCCGTCCTCACGCAGCCAGCCGCACTCGGACCATCCTCGTGGTGGACGACGACCCGTCCGTGCGCAACCTCCTCCGGACGTATCTGACCGAATCGGGCTACGAAGTGATCGTCGCGTCAAACGGGCGCGAGGCCATCCGTCTGGCCCGCGAGAACAAGCTGTACGCCATCACGCTGGACGTGCTAATGCCCGACCTGGACGGCTGGGAAGTCATTCACGAACTCAAGGCCGACGCAAAGACCGCGTCGATCCCCATCCTGGTCATCTCCGTGACTGAGGATCGAGCCACCGCGCTGGCTCTCGGTGCGTCGGGGTTCCTGCTCAAGCCGGTGGATCGAAACATCCTGCTGGCCGAGCTCGATCGCATCGCCCGCTCGCGTCCCCTGCAGCACATCCTGGTGGTGGACGACGACGCCAATACACGTGAGCAGCTCGAGCTGATGCTCGGGCAGAAGTATCCGCGCATCACACTGGCCGCTGGCGGAGAGGAGGCGCTGAAGCTGGTCCGCGAGTCGCGGCCGGACGCGATGATTCTCGATCTGATGATGCCGGGCATCGACGGCTTCAGCGTGTTGGAGCGGCTGCGGAGCGATCCGCTGACGAGCGATCTGCCCGTGTTGATCCTCACGGCGAAAGATCTGGATGCCGACGAGCGGCGGCGGCTACAGCGGGCGGTCAGCCGGATCGTGACCAAGGGCGCCATGGACCGCAGCCAGCTGCTGGTGGAATTGGACCGGGCGCTGCTCAGTCTTCAGCCGCCGAGCGCTTCCTCCTCGCCGCACAGCGCACTGGTGCTGGTCGTCGATGACGACGAGATCGCAAGCATTCAGATCTCGTCGGCCCTGGAGGACGCCGGGTATAAGACGGCCGTGGCCCGTAGCGGCGCCGAGGCGCTGACCCGCGCTCGCCAGGAAGTCCCCGACGCCGTCGTACTCGACCTCATGATGCCCGGCATGGACGGGTTCGAGGTGCTGCACAAGTTGCGGTCCATGCCCGAGACGGCGGAACTGCCGGTCCTCATTCTGACGGCGAAGGAACTCACGGCCGCGGAGCGGGCGCGGTTGGCCGACAACCGAATCCGCCAGCTCATCCAGAAAGGCAGCGTCGATCGCGATCAACTCGTCCAAGTGGTCGCCGAGATGATCAACAGACCTCGCGTCACGGATCCGCCGGTCGCCGCTCACGGGGTTCGTGCGCGGCCTGACGGGAACGGGGATGCCGTGCCGCGCGATACCGACGGTGAGGGCGTCATCCTCGTGGTCGAGGACAATCCCGACAACCTGTTCACCATCGCCGCCGTCCTGGACGACATGGGACGCAAGCACGTACACGCGGCGGACGGAGAACAGGCGGTGCGCATGGTGCGCCAGATCAAGCCGGCTTTGGTGCTCATGGACATGCAGTTGCCGGTTCTCAGCGGAATGGACGCGGTTCAGCGGATCAAGTCAGACCCCGAGCTGGCGGGCATCCCGGTCGTCGCACTGACGGCCAAGGCCATGCGCGGGGATCGCGAGAAGCTGCTCGCCGCCGGCTGTGACGATTATCTGGCCAAGCCGCTGGATCGCGACGCATTAGCCCGGTTGCTGGCGAAATGGTCCGCTTGAGCGGGAGACGATACACAAGATGAAGAACTGCACGTTACTCGTCGTCGATGACAATCCGGACAATCTCACGGTCATGGAAGCGCTCTTGTCGGAGGCGTTTCCCGATTGCCGGCTTCTGCTGGCCCGGGATGCCAAGTCCGCACTTGCCCTGACAGGCAGCGAAACCGTGCATGCCGGCCTGATCGACGTGCAGATGCCGGGCGTCGACGGCATCGAGCTGTGCCGCGCTCTCAAGGCATCGGCGACGACGCAGCACATTCCGCTCATCCTCATCACCGCGCACAACTCAACGTCGGCGCTGCGGGCTCGCGGGCTGGATGCCGGGGCGGACGACTTCATCTCGCGGCCCATCGACAACGTGGAACTCGCCGCTCGCATCCGCGTGATTCTGCGCATCCGCAAGGCCGAGGATGAGCTGCGGGACATGAACGAGCGTCTGCAGCAGATCGTGGACGAACGCACGCGCGAGTTGCGAGAAAGCGAAGAGCGCTATCGGCTGCTGTTCCGCACCATGCTCGACGGGTTCGCCCTGCACGAGATCGCCGGCGACGGGTCAGCCGCAGCTGGTAACTACCGCTTCGTCGAGGTCAACCCGGCATTCGAGCGGCTGACGGGCCTGCAAGCCGCCCACGTGCAGGGGCGATCCGTGCGTGAGATCCTGCCGGAGATCGGCGACGAGCTGATCCAGACCTACGGCCGAATCGCTTCCACCGGCGAACCGACCTACTTCGAGTGCCACGTCCCTTCGATGGACAAACATTTCGAGGTGGCTGCGTTCAGCCCGCGACCGCGGCAGTTCGCCTGCGTGTTCCACGACGTCACCGAGCGCAAGCGAGCGGCCGAGGCCCTCGAGCAGCTCAACGCCGCGCTCGAGGACAAGAACAAAGAACTTAACGCGATCATCTACGCGGCCTCGCACGACCTGCGGAGTCCGCTGGTCAATATTCAGGGCTTCAGTCATGAGCTGGAGCGTGCGTGTGCCAAGCTTCGCGATGCAGTCGCCCGCGTGCCTCTGCCGCCGGACGGTCGCGAACGGATCGAGACGCTGATCAATGCCGATTTCCCCGAGTGCGTGCACTACATCCAGTCGGGCGTGGCCAAGATGGACCGGCTCCTGGTCGGACTGCTGCAGCTTTCACGGCTGGGCCGCACCGCGCTGCGGGTCGAACCGCTCGACATGAACGACATCATCCGCGACATCCTGCAGACCATGGAGTTCCAGTTGAAGGCAGGACGCGTCGCCGTGCGAGTCGGCGATCTGCCCGGTTGCATGGGTGATCCCGTGCAGATCAATCGCGTCTTCACCAACCTACTCGACAACGCGTTGAAGTATCTCGATCCCGCTCGCCCCGGCCAGATCTGCGTCGAAGGGAGTTTGGAGAACGGCGAGGCGATCTACCGCGTGATCGACAACGGCATCGGCATTCCGGAAGACTGCCAGCAGAAAGTGTTCGAGATCTTTCAGCGGCTCAACTCCAAGACCGGCGTGCCCGGCGAAGGCCTGGGCCTCACGTCCGTCCGCCGCATGGTCGAACGGCATCAGGGCCGGGTGTGGGTCGAATCCGAGCCCGGCCGCGGCAGCACCTTCCTGGTCGCGCTGCCCGCCGCCACCTCTCAACAACAACCCACGAGCGACGGAGCTTGCCCCAGCCGTCTCTTTTCAACTGAAGCGGAGAAGAGCTATGAGCTATGAGCTGTGGGCTATGGGCCAGACATTTAAATGGCATCGCGAACGTCCCGCTGCGGTGTCCGTGCGCTAGCGGTGTACTGCACCCACGTACGCCGAGACGCCGGCAGTATCTGTGTCGTTGTGGTCCATCTTCGAAACCGGCCCGCAGGCAGGCCGTAGTCAATAGGCGGGGGCGTCAGCCCCCCTTACATTGTGAGCAGGCGATGTCAGCCCCGAACGGGGCGACAGTCCCGATGCGATCCGCGAATAACGCAAGCGACTCTCCAACGCAGCGGGCCACGACGCCAACCGCGTTTCGGCGTCACCACCTGTCGCCCCTGTCGGGGCTCCATGAAAAATCAGAGGCGAAAATGAACGCGTTCTCCGTCGCCAACCGGGGGCTTACGCCGCCCGGCTATGGACTGCTGCCCCTTACGGGGCAGAAGCGTGTGAGTGAACTTCCCGCCGCACACGGGCACGGCGACGGAAATGTTGCGGGCGGCGGTGGGTCAGGGTCCGCCACGCGGCCGCGGATTCTCGCTGCGGTCGGGCGGTGGCCGAGGTGGACCGGGCCTAGCGACGACTCATTGCCGCCGTAGGACCAGGACTCGCGGCCTTCGGCGATCCACTGGTCTTGGGCGGCTGGGTGTGATGCCCGGGCGTGGCGGATTGACGACTGTTGCCCCCGACCATACCATCCTACCCGGCGCGGGAAGACCGGTGTGTGCACGGCCCGCGGGAGGAATGCGTGTATTCCCGGCTTATCGAGATCGTGAATTCGTTCAGCCGTCAGCCCATCCTGCTGGTCGGCGATTTGATCCTGGATCGGTACGTGTACGGTGACGCCGACCGCATCAGCCCGGAGGCGCCGGTGCCGGTGCTGCGCAAGCGACACGACGAGGATCGCGTGGGCGGCGCGGGCAGCGTGGCGGCCAATCTGGCCGAGCTGGGCATGGAGGTTATCTGCTGCGGCGCGGTCGGGCTCGACGACGCCGGCCATCGCGTGCGGGCCCTGCTGGAATCGCAGGGCGTGTCCACACGCGGCGTGCTCTCACTGGCCGACCGCCCCACCACGACCAAGACCCGTTTCGTGGGTCTGGCCCAACACCGCCACCGACAGCAACTCATCCGGGTGGACGAGGAAGTCACCCGGCCGCTCAGCGAAACTGACGCCGATCGCTGCATCGAGATGGTCATTCGGGCGCTGAAGAAGGTCTCGGTCGTCTGCCTGGAAGACTACGACAAGGGGCTGCTCTCGGAGCAGATGTGCCGGCGGATCATCGACGCGGCGACGGCGGCGGGCAAGGAAGTGCTGGTGGACCCGGCGCGGCTGCGCGACTGCGGCAAGTATCGGGGAGCGACGATCCTCACGCCGAACCGCTCGGAGTTCCAACTGATTTCCGGTTGCCCGGACACGACCGTGGAATCCATCGCCGCCCACGTGGAGGTCGCGCTGGAGCGTTGCGGCGTGTCGGCCATCCTGGTCACGCTGGACCGTGAGGGCTGTCTGCTGGGTATTCGGGGACGCACGCCCCAACTCATCCCGACGCGGCCGCGTTCGGTCTATGACAACACCGGCGCGGGCGACGCGGTGCTGGCCATGCTGGCCGCCGCCCGTGCGTGCGGGGCCGACTGGGAGGAAGCGGCGCGATTGACCAACGTGGCCGGCGGTCTGGAGGTCGAGAAGTTCGGCTGCGTGCCCATCACGCGCGACGAAGTGCTGGCCGAACTGCGACTGGCCGGTGCGCCCGGCGAGACCAAGATCCGAAGCCTGAACGACCTGGCGGCGGAACTATCCCTCCGCAAGAGCCGCGGCCAGACCGTCGTATTCACCAACGGCTGTTACGACATCGTACACGCCGGACATGTGCGTTTCCTGAATCAATGCCGCGCCCTTGGCAACGTGGTGGTCGTCGGTGTGAACTCCGATGCTTCCGTCCGCCAACAAGGCAAGGGCAGCGACCGCCCCATCGTGCCGCAGGACCAGCGAGCCGAAGTGATCGCCGCGCTGCAGAGCGTGGATTACGTGGTGATCTTCGACGAACCCACACCGGCGAAGGTGATCGAACGGCTATCGCCTGACGTGCTGGTCAAGGGCGAGGATTGGACGCACAAGGGTGTGGTCGGTCGCGAACACGTGGAAGCCAATGGCGGCCGCGTGGTGCTGCTGCCGCTGCTCGAAGGGGTCAGCACAACCGCAATCGTCAATCGCATTCGCGGCACGAGGTAAGGCCCGAACCGTATCCGCCGGGGCAGTCCCTCAATCCGATCGAAACCGAGCTCTCTCACTGTCGATCCGTTCCACCGTCCTCACGAAGTCATCGTCTGCGGGGCGGCGTTGCCGTAGCGGCTGACGTACGGCAGGTCGGACATGGCGATGTCCGGATTCTGCTTGATGAAGTAGTCGAGCGACCACTTGCTGGGGAACAGGATAACCGGCTGATTCTGGGCGTCGGTGGCGAGCTGGACGCCCGAGGGCAGCGAGGCGGCGGCGAGCATCGCCTCGGAGATGGCCGGCGAGACCCAGCGCATGAGTTCCCAGCCGGCCGGCTCGAGCCGCGACTCGGCTCCGAACTCGCTGGAGAGACGGTACTGCACGACTTCGAACTGCAGCGGCCCCACCGCGGCCAGGAGCGGTGCACGTTGCCCGGGCTCGCGAAGCTGCAGCGACTGCACCACGCCCTCCTGCAACAACTGGTCGAGCCCCGCGCGGAATCGCTTGTACTGAGCCGCGCTCGTGCTGTGCAGATAGGCGAAGACTTCGGGAGCGAAGCTGGGAATCTCGTCGTAGACAATCGAGCGATCGGTGGTCAGCGTGTCGCCGATGGCGAACTCCGCGTGACCGACCAGCCCGATGACGTCGCCGGGCCAGGCTTCGTCCACGGTCTCGCGTTCCTGAGCGAACAGCTTGTGCGAGCTGGAAAGGCGGATCTTCTTGCCAGTCCGTGCATGCAGCACGGTCATGTCGCGTTCGAACCGGCCGCTGCAGACGCGGAGGAAAGCCACGCGGTCGCGGTGACGCGGATCCATGTTGGCCTGGATCTTGAAGATAAAGCCCGAGAACCGCGGATCGTCCACGCGAATGGTCGTGTCCGCGCTGCGACGCGGCCGCGGCGGCGAGGAATACTCGAGGACGGCATCGAGGAGCAGTTGCACGCCGAAGTTGTTGACCGCACTGCCGAAGAACACCGGCGTGAGTTCACCGGCGAGCACGGCGTCGGCGTTGAACGACGCCCCCGCCTCGTCCAGCATGGCCAGCGTGGTGACCAGGTTCTCGTACACGTCGTCGCTGAGCCGGCTGCGCACGACGTCGTCGGCGAGGCTGTGCACGGTCACCGGCGCCCGGTAAGCCCCGCCCGGGACGCGTTCGAAGAAATGCACTCGGCGCTCCATGCGGTCGTAAAGCCCCTTGAATTGCCCGCCCGATTCGAGCGGCCAGTTCATGGCCACGGCCTGGATGCCCAGCACGCGTTCCAGCTCATCCAACAGAGCCAGCGGCTCAAGCGTCGGACGATCCACCTTGTTCATGAAGGTGAAAATCGGAATGCCGCGGCGTCGGCAGATCTCGAACAACTTTTGCGTCTGACTTTCGATGCCCTTGCCGGCATCGATGACCATGACCACGGCATCCACGGCGGTCAGCACGCGGTAGGTGTCCTCGGAGAAGTCCTTGTGGCCCGGCGTGTCGAGCAGGTTGACGCGATAGCCGGCATAGTCGAACTGCAGGACGGTCGAGGTGATGGAAATGCCGCGTTGGCGTTCCAGTTCCATCCAGTCGGAGGTGGCCGCTCGCTGATTCTTGCGGGCCGTCACCGAGCCGGCCAGTTGCAGGGCGCCGCCGTAGAGCAGGAACTTTTCGGTCAGCGTGGTCTTACCTGCGTCCGGATGCGAAATGATGGCGAACGTACGACGTCGAGTAATCTCGTTTATCATCAGCGATTGGAATCCAACAGAGATAAAGCTAGGAGAGACCCGCAAACCGTGCCGGCTCGGGTCGATCAGGGCGGACTGACGGTGCCGCCGGTCGAAGGCAGTTCGATGAGGTCACGAACGCTGGGCATCGCGATATTCTAACGAATGCGCCGCCCTACCGCCAGAGCGGCGGACTCGCCAGAATCGTGCGAATGTGGGCAAGCCGCGAGTCGGGTAACGCGCGGTCAGATCGTCGCGGCGACGCGGCGGAAGTGGTAACCCACGATGGCCAGCGTCATGGCGTCGGCGAAGGCGCGGGGATGGCGGATGAGGACGCGACCGAGGAACGCCCAGTAGGCTCGGCGGCCCCGGCTCCACAGGCCCATGACCCACATGGCTTTAATCACCGCCATAACTTCCCGCCAGGTCCAGAAGGTGGCGTTGCGCGGTTTGTATTCGCGCAGGAAGCACAGCGCGCGGTCATAGTAGACCCTGGGCTGATACAGGTGCTTGACCAGCGTTCGGTAGCCCTGGACGAGCACGTCACGGTCGAGCCGAGGCACGAAGTTGAGCACGCATTCGAGGTTGTTGCCCGTGCTCTCGCGGAGGATGCGGCCCTCGGCCTGGAGACGCTGCCACAAGCGAGTGTCCGGCAGCGCGGTGAGCAGCCCGACCATGGCGGTGACGATGCCAGACTGCTGGATGAACTCTTTTTGCCGCTCGAAGATGCTGGGCGTGTCACTGTCGAAGCCCACGATGAATCCGCCCATGACCTCGATGCCCGCCTTCTGAATCGTGCGGACGGCGGCGACCAGGTCGCGGCGTGTGTTTTGGACTTTGGCGCACTCGAGCAGGCTTTCCTCGGCGGGCGTTTCGATGCCCACGAAGATCTTGCGGAATCCGGCCCGGGCCATGAGTTCGAGCAACTCGGGATGATCGACAATGTTGAGCGAGGCTTCGGTGGTGAAGACCAGCGGAACGTTCTTCTTTTCGCGATATTGGATAATGGCTTCGAGCAACTGGCGGGCCTTGACCCGGTTGCCGATGAAGTTGTCGTCCACGATGAAGATGGAACCGCGCCAACCGGCCGCCACCAGGCTGTCCAGTTCGCGAATCATCTGCTCGGTGGTTTTCACGCGCGGAACGCGGCCGTTCATGACGATGATGTCGCAGAATTCGCAGTTGAACGGACAACCCCGCGAAAACTGGATGGGCATCAGGGCATAGTCCTGCATGCGGATGAGATCCCATCGCGGGATGGGCGTGCAAGTGATGTCCGGGCGCTGCGGGCTGCGATAAAGGCGCTGCACGCGACCGGCCAGCATGTCGGCGACGAGTTCGGGCATGAGCGACTCCGCCTCGCCGAGGACGAAATGCTGGACTTCGGGGAACCGCTCGTAGCCGGTGGTGAACAAGGGCCCGCCGGCGATGACGGGTTTGCCGAGCGTGCGGCAGCGTGCGACGACCTCCCGAGCCGAAGCCTCCTGGACCAACATGGCGGAGATCATCACGTAGTCGGCCCAGGCGATGTCTTTATCGTGCAGTCGGCGGGCGTTGAGGTCGACGAGCTTGAGCTCCCAGTCCCTGGGCAGCATGGCCGCGACGGTGAGCAGACCCAGCGGAGGGAATGATGCTCGCTTGGCGATGAAAGACAACGCGTGCTTGAAGCTCCAGAACGTGTCCGGCGTGGCCGGCGATACCAGCAGAACCCTCATCGTGCTTCCCCAGACGGATGTGCCAAAAGCCGATCTTTGCTCGGCGCCCACGGATGAGGGCGTCGAGCAGACTATACGTGTTTGCACGATTGTATGCAACCGGCTGGCTCAGACCACTCGAGATCGCCCGGGCAAAGCCCCAAAAATGCGCGGTTGCCGCGAGAATCCGCCTGCGTGATTCAATGAGACACCGTGTGTGTGCAAGTAGAATGCCTCTGCCATGACACATCGCTGCACGACACCAAACCCGCGGGAACGATGGTTTATCCGAGTTCGTCGTCTTGCGTCGGCGAGATGGTCAGGTGGGCTTCCGCATCCTCTATCTGCACGTCGAGTGTCACATCGCCGAGCAAATCGGCCGATTCCGGGTCAATGACCAGGACCGTCCTGCCGTTGTGCTCGTACTTCTGATCATCGGGGTCCGCGTTGTCCAGGAGCAGGGACCAGCCATCCTTGTCGTGAGCGATTCGAACTGCCGCCCCGTCAGGCGCATCGGACTCAGACAGTAGCTGTGCCAAATGACTGCTCGCGGATTCCGTTACGGTCAGCATGATTTCTCCTATTCGCCAGAGGGGCCGTGGCGCCGGATCCTTTTCGCGGCACGCAGCCGGCGCCGGTCGGTCGTCAGGATGAGCACGAGCTCATCAACTGATGATTCTTAGTCTTCATGGCGAGGGCTTTCCATGAATTGCGCCCTTTTGTGAACGGCTGACCGGTGCTCGCCCGGTCCGCCAAGCCGAGCCGGTCCGCCGCACGCACTCGCCGGGCGTCACGTGCTGACGCGCTCGACCGGATGCGGTCGCGGCACGGACATAATCGGCAGACGCACCACGCCTGAATGGGGAGTTCCCGGCAAAGCGTGGCTGGCCCCGTTACCCTCGGGACTTCGCATGGGAATGGGGCTGATCGGCGGACGGTTGCGGCGCACGACCGGACCACGGATCAGTCGAACCGCCCACCCGATCGTGCAGCGTATGGTGCAAGCGGTCCCATACATCCCGATCAGTTGGACCAACGCATCCGCCAGATACAGCCGGGACTTGGGCCGCACCAACGCCCAGAGGAAGCGGATGGGATTATAAAAGTAGAGATACGTGGCCATGATGTTGAGCTGCTTACGCCACGGCTTGGTGTGACGGGAAGCCACGACGTAGTTGGCGTCCATCATGTGCGGCTCGACCTTGCGTCCGGCGACCTCCTCGTAGACCAAGCCCGAGGCGAACGCATCGTGGTACAGACGCGAGCCGGTGGCCGGCGTCATCATGAGCACCTGCAGACTGATGGCTCCGGCTTTGCGCAGGAGCCGGGCCTGGTTGATAAGCCCATAGTCGCCGGATCGCGAATACAAGGGCTGATCGTCATGGTGCATCATCATGGGCATGGGGCAGATGCCGTGCCGCTGGAGCAGCCGGAACGCCTCGACGGTTTTGTCTCCATCCTGCCCCTTCTTGACCAGCGTCGCAGTGATGTCCTCGACGCCGAGCCACAACGCACGCACACCCGCGCCTCGAATGACGGGGAGATGATCGCGAAGCTTGAGCGTGTCGTGCACGGTCACCTCGGTGCCCCAGCGCACGCGTGAGCGGAGACTGGCGCCTCCGATTTGCGTGCGTTCGAGCGTCTCGACGATCTCCAGCGTGCGTTCTTTGTTGTTGAAGAAGTTGTCGTCGGCGCCGAAGAAATAACGAAAGCCGTATTCCTGGTGCAGCCGCTTGAACTCGTCGGCGATGCGTTGGCCGCTCTTGACCCGATGCTGGCGCTGGTTGTACGCGGGGATCGGGCAGTAAGGACAGTTGAACTTGCAGCCGAAGGTAAGAACGAGCGATGAAATCGGGCTGTAATGCCGGACGCGATGGGCGGGCAAAGCGTGCGGCGAGAGCTCGCTGGAACGGCTGGGCGGCTCCAGCAGGCGATAGCCGAGCGCTGGATGAGGCAACTCGTCGAGATCGGCGAGCAGCCGTTGGATTCCGGTGTCGATAAGTTCCTCAGCCTGGCCGTCTTCACCCTGGGCGTATACCAGACCCGGAACGGCGTCGAGATCGCCTCGGTTGCGAGCCCTGAGGAATGCGGAGCGGAGGGATTCGCCGTTGCCCCGGTTGGACAGGAGCACCTCGAGCAGGCTCAGCAAGACGAACTCTTCGCCGGTCACCGCGACGTCAGCGCTCCATCTGCCGCCGGGCTCCGCGTTGAAAACATCCCACGGTTCGTAGATGGTCTTGGGTCCGCCGACGACGATAAGCGGCCGATGGGCGGGGTCGATGCGGCAGGCATCCTGGATGAGGGCCCGGCATTCCGCGGAGTGGATTTGCATGCTGGAGACCATGAACAGGTCGGGCATGCGGCCATCCAAACGCATCTGCGACGGCTTGAAATTACGGTTCCACTGCTGCAGGACGATGCGGGTCTTGGCAAATCCCGCATCCACCATGGCGGAGCCGATGGCCCGCACGCCGGCGGGGACCATCCGCGTGTCCGCGTAGATGAACGGCAGCATCCGGGTGCGGTGATCGAACGCGCAAGCGATGACGGATACGAGATCGTGCCGGGCGGCCAGCCGGCGCAGACGTGCTCGCAGCTCGACGAGCTCGCCCGGTTTCAGCAGTTCGTCGCCCCGGCTGCGACGCGGCAATTCCATGGTCTTCCACTCCCTCGCGCCTGGAATCAATCACACAAATCGGACAACTATCGAAACCATGCGGGTTTGTAAACGGTAGTCCGCCATCGGCCGGCTGGCGAGGCCGAGCGGGTCACGGGCTTGATTTTTCGCCGGTTGTCGCCGGGCCGAGCGCGGCGACAACGCCGGTGCGCGATGAGCCCGTCCAAGCGTCACGCCCCCACCGCCCCGCACGGTCCCCTCCTGCGATCACGGCCGCAACGGGTCACGACGACGCGACCGGAACCGGTTCACTCGCCGTGGGGATCGACTGCAGGCGTTTGACCAGAATATCGAAAGACGTATCACTGCTGTCGTTAAACTCCTGAAGATTGACCATCGACGCGATGCCCGGATTGGCAGTTTGTTGGTCCGAGCGGCGGCCGACGACGTAGCGTTCCAGGATTGGGAACAACTGGGTGGCTCGCTCCCAGCCGAACAAGTGGCAGACGGCTCCCGTCAGATCCCACGCCACCGCACTGGGATCGTCATATCGCACGGAATTGCCTTCCCAGTTCCGGGCCTCGGTCTCCTGGCACCAGTTGGCGGGAATGGAGAATAGATCAAGCAACTCCTGCTTTTCTCGCTGAGTCATGTTTCGACACCTTTTTTCGATGACGCTCTTTGCCGGCCCCTGGCGTCCGAATGCTCCGATCACGAATCGGATCGCACGCCGACAAGGCCGTGAGCTTCTTGCCGGAAGGAAGGTGAATGGGGGCGCGTCGCTGCGGAACGATCCCGTCGCGAGCCCAATCAACAGACCAACCGGAATTGAGTATAGCGGAAATCGGGGGACGTGCACAGCAATAATAATTTGTTTCGAGCCGCACAGCCGGTCCGTTCCGCCCGGCAAGACTCTGAACGGATCGGGTCGTTGCCCCCCAAAACATGTTCAGGCCGCACCCGATTTGACCGGCCGGTGGCATCTCACAATTCAGGCATCACCGGCCGGAACCGCTTGAGACGCAGGCTGTTGAGCACCACCGAGACACTCGAGAACGACATGGCGGCACTGGCGATCACCGGCGAAAGCAGAATGCCGGCGAACGGATAGAGCACGCCCGCCGCGATGGGTATGCCGATGATGTTGTACACGAACGCCCAGAACAGGTTTTCCCGGATGGTCCGCAGCGTGGCCCGCGACAGTCGAATCGCAGTCACTACGCCATGCAATTCGCCGCGGATCAACGTAATGTCTGAAGCTTCCATCGCCACGTCGGTACCCGTGCCAATAGCGATGCCGACGTCAGCCTGGGCCAAGGCGGGCGCGTCGTTGATGCCGTCGCCGACCATGGCCACGACCTTGCCTTCGCGCTGTAGTTGTCGCACGCGTTCGGCCTTGCCGTCGGGCGGAACTTCCGCGTAATAACGGTCCACCCCGACCTCGGCCGCCACGGCCTGTGCGGTGCGGGCGTTATCGCCGGTGATCATCACGACCTCGAGGCCCATGCGGCGCAAGGCGGTTACCGCGGCGGCAGCGTCCGGCTTGATCAGGTCGGCTACCGCGATCACGCCTTCAAGCACGCCCCCCACCGCGACGAACATGGCCGTCTTGCCCTCGCCGGCATACTCCTCGAGAACGCGGCTGAACTCCTGGATGTCCACGCCGTTCTTTCGCAGCAACTGCGCGTTCCCGACAAGCACGGGCTTGCCTTCCACCACGGCCTGGATGCCGAACCCGGAAAAGGCCTGGAATCCCGACGGCTCGGCAAGCGACACCGGCCGGTCCCGCGCCGCTCGCACCACCGCCTCGCCCAACGGGTGCTCGCTTCGCCGCTCGGCCGACGCGGCCAGACGGAGCAGTTCAACCTCGCTCAAGCGTCCGATGGTAACGATGTCCACCACAGCCGGCTTGCCTTCGGTGATGGTGCCGGTCTTATCGAGCACAACCGTCTGGATCTTCCGCGCCCGTTCGAGGGCTTCACCGCCCCGAATGAGAATTCCGTTTTCAGCGCCGCGTCCCGTGCCCACCAGCACGGCAGTCGGCGTAGCCAGCCCCAGTGCACAGGGACAGGCGATGATCAGCACCGACACGAACGTGGTCAGGGCCATGTTGATCTTCATTCCGGACGGCGCAGCCACCAGCCAGACGATCAGCGTCACCACGGCGATGGCCAGCACGGCGGGCGTGAAGATCCCGCTTACCACGTCGGCCAAGCGTGCGATGGGTGCCTTGGAGCCTTGTGCCTCCTGCACCATGCGCACGATCTGCTGCAACGCGGTGTCGCGGCCCACCTTGGTGGCCCGGAAGCGGAAGCTGCCCATGCGGTTGATGGTGCCGCCGAACACCTCGTCGCCGACGCTCTTTTCCACGGGCAGGCTTTCGCCGGTGAGCATGGATTCGTCCACCGCGGACGCCCCGCTCTCGACGATACCGTCCACGGCGATGCGTTCGCCCGGCCGCACGACCACGATGTCGTCCGGCTGAACCTCCTCCACCGGCAATTCCAGCTCGCGCCGATTGCGAATCACGTGGGCGTAGCGGGCCTGCAGGTCCATGAGACGGCGGATAGCGTCGCTGGTGTGACTCTTGGCCCGCGATTCGAGCATGCGTCCCAAGAGGATGAGCGTGATGATGACGGCCGCGGCTTCAAAGTAGACCGGCGGCACGGCCCCCGCCGCGTGGGCTTCCGCGGATGCTCCGGCCAGAAGGCCCGGCGCCACCGTCGCCGCCACCGAGTACACATAGGCGGTGCCCGTCCCGATGGCGATGAGCGTGTTCATATCCGCCGTGCGGTGACGCAACGCGGCCAGCGCTCCGCGATAAAACTGCGATCCGCAGTAGAGGACGACGGGTGTGGCCAGCGCGAGCTGCACCCAATTAACACCGGGAAAGTCGAGCCAGCTCACCTGGCCGTGCGACATGGCGATGAAGAGGACGGGCGCGGACAGCAAAGTGGCCAGCGTGAACTTGGTTCGCAGATCGCGGTGCTCGGCCTCACGAGCGGCCCGCTGAGCTTCGTCGGCCTGGGCGCCGCTGGCCGTGCCCGGCGTCTCGTAGACGCGGTAACCCAGCTCTTCTATCGCGCGGCGCAGTGACGGTGTGCCCGTCCGCTCCGGCAGGTAATCGATACGGGCTTCCATCGTCCCCAGATTGAACGTCACACCGATCACGCCGGGCAGCCCGGCCAGATGCCGTTCCAGTTCCTGAGCCGTGCCCGACGGCCGGGCTGAGTCGTCCACAATGAAGCCGACCCGCGCCGGCGCGACCGGCGTATAACCGGCTTCGATGATTCGCTCCATGAGCTGCTGGACGCCCACCGTCTGAGGGTCATAGTCGATGGCCGCTTTGGACGTTGCGAAGTTCACGAAGGCCTGGTGCACGCCAGGTGTGGAGGAGAGAACTTGCTCGATCCGTCGCGCGCACGCCGCGCAGCTCATGCCCGTGATGGGTAGATCGACGTGCTCATGCCGCGTGCCTGCTCCTCGGGAGCCGGAGGACGGTGCGTCGGGAAGCGATTCGCCGTGCACTCGCAACTGCACCGGCTGCGGCGTCGTGTATCGCTCGGGATCCGCGTCGAACCGGCTCTTGCACGAGGCCGCGCAGAAGTAGTAAGTCGTTCCCTTATATTCGCTGTGGCCCGCCGCCCGGGCGGTATCCACTTCCATGCCGCATACGGGATCAATTGCCATGCCACACCACAAACCGGTTCGCCGTCGCCGCTGCCGAGCCGCTGTGTGATGCCTACGCATCACGGATGTGTTCTCGTCGTCGAGAGTCGACTCCGCGCTGTCCTTCCAAAGGCACTGACATCACAATGTTACTATAGGACCGCTGAGCCGGCCTGCCTTCAGCGGACACGCCTGCCCCGGCTCCCGGGGCCTACCCAGGCCTCCCGGGGATATTCGGCCGGGCGGTCTGGCTAGGCCTTCGAGAAACCGCATGCTGCTTCGCCCGACGGGCGAACCGGAAGTACGAGCCGGCCCGCATGAACTACGCTGGCGACCGGCGGGCGCCTCCGGCTGCGTCTCGACGTGCTTCTCCGCGTTGACCCCGACGCCTCGCGCCATACAATCACCCTTTTGGCTCGATTGTCAGTAACGGTCGCCGATTCGACCGAGAGGATGAGAACATCATGAGAATCGCATTCGTCGGCCCACCCCAGAGCGGCAAGTCCACCCTCTTTCGGGCGGTGACCGGTCAGCCGCCGAGCTCGCACCCGGTGATGGGCGAACAGATGGCCTCGGTGAAAGTGCCCGATCCCCGACTGGATGTGCTCGCGGCCATGTACAAGCCCAAGAAGTATACCGAAGCGACCATCGACGTGCTCGACGTCCCGGGGTTCAGCCACGAAACGGCCTCGCAGCAGGCCGAATTCCGCAAGGCCCTGCCCAGCATCCGGCAATCGGACGCGATCGTGGCCGTGGTGCGGGCCTTCGAGAACCCTTCCGTGCCGCCTTACCGCAACCGAGTCGATCCCAAGGCCGATTTGGACGAGTTGCTGTCCGAACTGCTGTTCTGCGATCTGGACACGGTGACCACGCGCATCGAGCGGCTGGAAAAGGCGCTGACCAAGCCGACCAAGACGCACGAGCAGGAGAAAAAGGAACTCGAACTCATGCGGCGGCTTCAACAGGCGCTGGAGTCCGAGCAACCGGTCACCACTGCCATCGAGACCGACGAGGAGCGCAAGGCGCTGGCCAGTTATGCGTTCCTCACCGAGTTGCCGCTGGTGGTCGTGATTAACGTCAACGAGAGCCAGGCCGCCGCTCCGCCGCCGTTCGTGTGCGAACACGCGCGGGCCACCATCGCCTTGTGTGCCGAGACGGAAGAGCAGATCGCCGGACTCGAGCCCGCGGACCGCCAGGCGTTTCTTGACGATCTCGGCGTGAAGGTGCCCGCCCGCGACCGGCTCATCCAGGTCTGCTACGACGCGGTGGGGCTGATCTCGTTCCTGACCTGCGGCGAGGACGAAGTGCGGGCCTGGTCGGTCCGCAAGGGCAGCACGGCCGTCGAGGCCGCTGGGAAGATTCACACCGATCTGGCCCGCGGCTTCATCCGGGCTGAGACCGTCGCATTCGAGGACCTGAAAGCCGCCGGCGACATGAAGGCCGCCAAGGCCGCCGGCAAAGTGCGCCTCGAAGGCAAGAACTACATCGTGCAGGATGGGGATATCCTCAATATCAAGTTCAACGTGTAGCCGGAGAAGGCTTGAGACTTGAGACTTGAGTCCTGAGGCGTTTGAACACGGCATCCTGGTGACACCTGGCACGTGTTCAGCGTCGGGCACCTTCTCGCCCCGTAGGCGCGCCGGTCAATAGCCGGCGGCGTGAGCCGCCGGTTTGCAGTCCGCACTAACTCTTCTGTCAACCTGAGGGCGGCTTCGCCGCCCTCAGGTTGACAGGGGATAGTCTTCTTTGAGTCAGCGATCCGTGGGCCCGCCCGCGCTATTCCTCCGCTTGCGCGGGCGCCACGCCCAGGCGCACGCGGGGAACCCGGACCTGGATCTGCCGAACGTACCTGTTTTTTTCGGTCTGCCAGACGCCCACTCGCACGTTGTACTGGCCCGGCTTCTCGTAACGATGTTCCGGGGCGGCCACGGGCGACCGCTCGGTGCCGTCGCCGAAATCCCACAGATAGTTCACCGGATCAAACGAGGTCTGCACGCTGAACGAAAGCCTCATCGGGTCGTCGGGATCGTTCTTCACTCGTATGCGGACCCACGGCTGGTGCCGCACGACGTGCACGAAAAAGTTGTACACGGGCACGGGATCGCGACGATGGGTGCCGGCGCGTTCGACGGTGGCCGGTTCGAACTCATGCGATCGCAGCCACTCGATGCATTTGATCGCGTGGTCGCGCAGCGGATCGAGACTGCCGTAGGTCACCTGGATGGGCTGCGTGCGATCGAGGAACGGCACGCACGGCTCGACAAACGCCGGATTGAAGTTGGTCTGCCGTAGCGACAGCGCGCGGAAGATTTCGGGATGACGCAGGCCGGTGAACAGCACGGCGAATCCGCCGGCCGACCATCCGGTAAGGAACACACGAGAAGGATCGACGCTGTACGCCGCCGAGACGCTGCGCAACGCCGAGAGGATGGTGGCCTCGTCCTCCATCTGGCGGCGAATTTGCTCGGCCAGGGACGGCACGAAATCGCCCACGGTTCCCTTGAGTTCAGGCACGATGAGCAGGAAGTTCTTCTGCTCAGCCAGTCCCTTCCACTCGGCCAATTGAGCGGGCGCGGTGTCGTAAGGCCGCGTGCCGTGACAGGTGATCACCACCGGCCAGAGGCGCTCGGCGGTGTAGTGACTCGGGACATACACGTAGTAGTCCTGGCCGGTCTCGGCCGCCTTCTGCTCCAGGATGCGGCCCGGAGCCGGCAGGTTGCTGACTACCGGGCAGCCGGTTGTCAGCGTCAGGATCAGCCCGGCCATCAAGATGTGCCATCCACACCGTCGCATGTTCGGCGTTCTAGCGACGACCTTCCCGTGCAGAGGCCCGCGTCCGACTGGCACTGGCCCGTCTGTGTGCAGCTCGAAACCCAACACACCACGCCCATTCGCGATCGCGTTCAAGGAATCCTCCCTCGGCCCCGATTCGGGCCGACGTCCGGAATTATCCGCCAGATCACCAACGGCAGCAACCGTATCCGCCGCCGTAATCGCTTCCTATCCACTGGCCGGTTGCGGTCCGAAAAAACATCCCTTCCCGATCGCAGCTCTGTTCATCCATTGCCACATCGCCGCCCCCTTGCGTCGCTGCGTCAATCTTTCCGCGTCGCCCCAATTTGCCCCGACGACCCAAGCTATCGTATCTCACCAGGTAAGACCGCGCCGGCCGGGGCAGGCCGGGCTGGGCGTGTTCATCCTTCACCGGAGCAGATCGATGAATCAGTGGCAGCAGCAATTCGCACAGCAGATGCAAGCCTTGTGCAGCCAGTCGACGCAGTGGTTCGAGCGGTTCGCCCGCGAGGCTCTCGATCCCGCTTTCGAATCCATGTCGTCGTTCCTGGCTCAGTGGCGCTTCGACATCTCGAGCCCCAAGGCGCAGGCGGATCGCTGGACGTTTCGCTTCGGCCTGACCGAGAACGGCTACGTGCTGGTCTGGTTCAAGATGGACGGGTTCGACACGCTGGAGTGCGAATACGAATACTCGCTGCCCGGCATCGGGCGGGTGAGCGGCGCCAAAATACAAGGCAGTCTCCGGGAGGCCGACCAGGAGTGGGCCGAGTCGTGCTTCCAGGCTGCGCTGGACGCCTTCGTGTCCAAGTTCGTGGACCTGGGCCGGCACAAGACCGAGCTCGTGATGGCCTAATGATCGGCATCACGGGGAACGAGCATCCTGCCCGCCACAACAGGCGGGCAGGACGTTTTTCCCTTTGAAGTCGGCAATCCTGAGCAACGTTATCGGCTCGGCCGGGACGTCGCTCGCACCGCGGCATTCTGGTGGCCGCCAATGATTCCACCGGGCCATCGCACCAGTGTCAGCGGATCGTGGGCGGGCAGAATGATGTCTGCCGCGTCGCGGATGCGCTGCATGGCGTCGATGCAGGCGTTGGAATCCGGACTCTGCGTCGGACGATTGGTTTCGATGTTCTCGTAAAGGTACACGGCGTCACCAGTCAGCACGGCCGGCCCCATGTGCGTCTGGACAAGCACGGCCTGGCTGCCGTTCGTATGACAGCCGACGCGGAACGTGCGAATGCCGGGCACGATTTCCTCGTCGCCCACCAGCATGAGGGCGTCAGGCCGGCGAGCGAGGGCCTGACGCACGCTCTCAGCCAGTCCCGCCTGTCCTTCCTCGTATTCCCGCCGATTCACAACCAATTTTGCATTCTCGAATGCATCGAAATAGTCGTAATGATCGCCATGCAAGTGCGTCACGATCACGTGACTCACGTCGGCGGGATCGATGCCATGTCGCGCGAGCGCCTCGGGCGTGCGTTCTTCAGGCAATTGTTTGACGCCGCCGGGGATGTAGGCCGCCGTGCCTCGGCTGAAGCCCTCGGGATCGCGAGGACCGGTGTCCACGACGATGGGCTGGTTGCCGCCCTCGATCACCCAGACATACAGGTAGAATGTGCTGGTCTTTTCCGCCGGTCCGCCCTGAAACGTGATGCAATCGCGCACCTGACACTCGCCGACCTTGATGGCCCGGATGGTGTATCGCGGAGCGATGCGGGCGTCCCGGCCATCCGGTGCCGGCGGCCAGTAATCCAGCACCGTCGGATCGTGACTGGCCAGCACCACGTCAGCCTTGCTGCGGATGACTTTCATCGCGGCCATGCACTCATCGAGACTCGAGTGCACACCCGGCGGAATGTTGCGATCGAGGTTGGCCCGCAATGACACCGTGTCGCCGGTGATGACCGCCCAGCCGTGCGCTGTACGGATGCGATACGCCATCGAACCCGGCGTGTGCCCACCAACCCAGAACGCCTCGATACCGGGAAAAATCTCTTCGTCATCCACCAGATGCAGGCGCCGGCGGTACTCGGGCTCGCTGCCGAACGTTCCGAGAATCTTCCCATGGCCCCACGTCGGCCCGCCGGATGTGGCCAACTCCCACTCCTTGCGGCCCACGTACACCTTCGCGTTGCGGTAGAGCAGCAGGTCGTCCACATGATCGAAGTGCAGATGCGTGATCAGGACGTGGCCGATATCGTCGGGCGTCAATCCGAACTTGCGGAGTTGATCGCGACAGTTCTCGCCGGGATTCTTGTGGATCGGCTTGTACAAGACCTTGGCCGCGCCGCGGTTCATCTCCTCGATGTCGCTGATGCCGGCATCTACCAGGATGGGTTTGTCGCCTCCGAGCACCAGCCAGATGTACAGCGCGTAATCGTAGATCTCATTCGGATCGCCGCCGTGAAACGCGTCGCTACCGCGGATCTGACAGTGTCCATCGAGCAATGGATAGATGCGATATACCGGTGCGGCGGCGTTCGCGTTGTTATCCGCCGTGGCAACCGGCAGCACCGCCCCACCGATCAGGATGAACATCGACGAGATCAGACCGCGCGTCCGGAGTTGCATAGCGTTTCTCCCGCGGATTGGGCACCCGATTTGCGTTGCTGCATTGTGTCCCGGGGCGTCGCGGCCGGCAACCGATAAGGCCTCAGGCCTTCGGAACCGCGTACCGGCTGATGACAGCCTCGGCGCTCTTGAGGCCGTCGATGGCCGCGCTGACGATGCCGCCCGCGTAGCCAGCCCCTTCACCGATCGGGTACAGAAGCGCCGTCGAGACCGATTCGCGGGTGTCGGGATGGCGCAGGAGGCGAACGGGGCCGCTGGCCCGCGTCTCGGGCGCGGTAATCAGGCCGTCCGCGCCGGCAAAACCGGGCAGCCGCCGATCGAGGATCTCCAGGCCGCGCCGGATCGCATCAGCCACGAATGGCGGGATGATCCGGCGAAGATCGAGCCACTGTCCGCCCAACGGATAGCTGGTCTCCAGCGTGCCGTCCGACGAGCGTCCGGCGACAAAGTCGCCCGCTCGCTGGCACGGCACACGATACGACTCGCCGGTGAGCATGAATGCGGTCCGCTCGATCTGTTCGAGATAATCGAACGCTTTGAGCGCATCGGTCGCGGCCTCGGGGCAGACTTCGGCCGGCTGAAGCGTGACGACCAGACCAGCATTGCCGTAGGCACCGCCGCGTTTGGATCGGCTGGCCCCGTTGGTGGCGATCTCGCCCGGCGATTCGTTCGTGGGCAGGATGGTGCCGCCCGGGCACATGCAGAAGCTGAACACGTCGCCCGCCCCGGCCGCGCCCTTGGCAATGAGTTCGTAGGATGCGGGCGGCAGTCGCAGATTGCCGCAGTGATCGCCGTACTGCCAACGATCGATCATGGCCTGCGGATGCTCGATGCGCACGCCAAGCTGGAACGGCTTGGGCACGAATTGCACGCCTCGCCGGCCGAGCATGCGCAGCGTGTCCCGTGCCGAATGGCCAACACCCAGCAAGACGGGTCCGCAATCGATGCGTTCGCCGTTGACGACCACCGCCTTAATGGTCCCATCCTCGATCACGACGTCGTCCAAACGCGAGCCGAACCGGACCTCGCCGCCCATCTTCTCGATGTGCATGCGGATTCGCCGGCAGATGCCCGGCAGCTTGTCCGAGCCGATGTGTGGCTTGCCGTCGATCAAGATGGCCGGGTTGGCCCCGTGCTGGTAGAAGATCTCCAGGATGAGCCGCGTCCGTGGGTCGTGAACACGGGTATAGAGCTTGCCGTCGGAGTAGGTGCCCGCCCCGCCTTCGCCGAACAGCAGGTTGCTTTCCGGGTGGAACCGCCGGTGCCGGTAAAAGTCCACCATGATGTCGCGATGGCGGGTGGAGACGTCGAAGCCACGGTCGATGATAAGCGGTTGATAGCCGAAGCTGGCGAGCAGGTAGCCGGCGAACATGCCGGCCGGGCCGAAGCCCACCACCACCGGCCGGCCGGGCAGAGGTTCACGCCCGGGAACCGGGTCGGGCGGATCCTGCGGCACGAGCATGCTCACGTCCTGACGCCGCAGACGGCGGACCAGCGCCGCTTCCCGCTTTGGTGAGCCGGCCAGCGCCAGCTCGACGTTGTAGGTGTATTGAAGTCGGTCTTTGCGCCGAGCGTCGATGGACCGCCTCACGACCGCCCAACACCGAATGTCGCCAACGGGTACGCGCAGCCGTGCCGCCGCCCGCTCCACCAGGCGTTCTTCGGGCTCATCCAATCCCAGCGTCAGTCCGCGCACAAAAATGGGCATGCGTGTAAGTGTAGCAGATTGAGGGACATACCGCGAGCGAGTTGGTTTGGCGACGAGTCACCCGCGAGCAGGCAACTCGAACGTCGATCCGCCGCAGGTCATGACTGCCGGGCCGGCGAACGGTGTGATGACGTATCGAGGCCACGCCGAGCGGGCAAGGGCGGCTATTTGGACGCGCGAACCCGTTTCCGTATAATCCCTAGGCGGCGCATGCGGCAAGTCCGGATGGATCTGATACGCTGTTCTCCCGAGGACAAGCCTTGGCAGCACTCGAGTTTATGCGCGAGCAGGCAGGGTCGAGGGCCGCGCGTGAGGCTTGCCGGTGCGCGCGGGTCGCCACCGTCCTCCTGGCTGTCGTTGCCGGCTGCCGTCCTGCCCCACTGAGCTTTCCCTCATCGTTCAACTTGCCGCAACCGGAGGCGTTCGATCGCGTGACGGGCACCCGCCTGGGATATCACTATCACGCTCGTGCCGACCAACGGCTGCGGGCCGTGCACGCTTGGCGACGATACCTCCAGCAGCAAGCAGAGGCCGAGGCGGCGGCCGACGAGTCCGGCGTTCCTGCAAGCGAAGTTGCCGGCCGGGTGGATTCGGCCGCGGTACCGCCCGGCCAGGCGAGAGGAACGCCATGACCACCTCCGACAGTCCTCGCTTTGAGCGGCCCTGGCAGGTCAATCTGACCAGCGACACAGACCAACTCGCCGGCCTGCGCGACACCGTGGCCGAGGCAGCTCGCCTCATGGGCTTTAACGAGACGGCGGTCGCCCAGATCGTGCTGGCCATCCACGAGGCGATCATGAATGTTATTCGGCACGGCTACGACGGCCGCCCGGGCCAGCCCATCGAGGTGGTGATCGAACCGGTGCGACACAAGGCTCGGCGAGCGTTGCAGATAACCATCCGCGACTGTGGCCGGCAGGTGGATCCCGAGAGTATCGTGGGACGCGACCTGAACGACGTGCGACCGGGCGGTCTGGGCACGCACATCATTCGCAACGTCATGGACGAAGTGGAATACTCGATCCGCCAGCCCCGCGGGATGAGTCTGCGCATGGTCAAGGCACTGGCGACGGATCGACCTGAGGCGTGATTATGAAGGCGGGAGTGTTCGGCATGCTCATCTGCAGTTGAACGAGAGCTTCCAACGTTTTATCGAGATCGAGCAGAAACTCTGGGAACAACTGAACATCAAATGACTCAGACCATACTTATCGTCGGTGCGGGGACTACGGGAACGACGGCGGCCATCCTCCTGGCTCGTCGCGGATACAAGCCGGTGCTGATCGAGCGATCGGCCAAGACGAACCGCAAGCAGCACGCGCCGGATTGGATTTGTCGTCGCGGCGTGGAACTGCTGGGGGAACTGGGCATCGACTGCGCGGCCAAGCTGGGCGACGCCTACGACGGGTTGACGTTCCATTCGTCCGACCTGACCAAGACGGCGCAGTCAGCGGCGACCACGCCCCCCGCCTGGCGCATCGACTATCCGCAGTTCACTGCTCACCTGCACCAGCTCGCCCGCGAGGCCGGCATCGAGATCGTGCATTCTTCACCCGCGCGACGGATCGAACTGCGGGAAGAGCAGGTATGCGTCGAGCTGGAAGAGGGTGATCCGCTGGAAGGCAGCTTTCTGCTCCTGGCCGACGGAGCCGGGCGCACGCTGTGCAGTCCGGGCGGCCACCCGGCCGTGCTTTCGTCCGTTTCGCCCAAGACTCCCGGTCGCTGGTTCGCGACGCTCGAACTGCCCGCCCCCTCGCGAGGCCGCGACCCGCGCGACGGCCACCTGCACTGGCTGCTCGGACTCGACCGCCAGCAGGCCTGCTGCCTGTGGTGGTGGGAAGGATCCACGGTGATCGTGTCGCTGTTCGCCGCCGGCACGGGCGACAGCGTGAACAAACTGTTGTGCGCGACGGCGAACAAGCTGGTGGGCGCGGGCTTGATCGCAAGCAAGGACGCCATCGATCCGGCAGCCGTCATGCTGCGGCCCGCCCCTGCTCGCTCGGCGCTGGAAATCGACTCGCACGTGAACAAACGCTGCCTGGTGATCGGCGATGCCGGCGGATTCATCGGCGAGATCAGCGGCCAGGGCATCTTCGCCGGCGTCTGGTCGGCTCGAATCGCCGTCGATGCCGTCATCGCCGCCGCGAGCAGCGTCCACCCGCAGGATCAACTGCGGGATTTCAGCACGACGTGGCGTTCCGACATGGCCGATTACCTGCGTCCGCCCAACACGGACATGCACTTTCTCCTGCCGCTGATCTTCAGCAACCGCCAGATGGCCGACCGCATGGCGGCAGCGTTCTGGGAAGGGCAGAATATTTGAGGGACTGGGGGCTGGTGGCTAGGGGCTGGGGAACACGTTCAGCCTGCTCGATCTCGGTCTCCCCGATGACGGGCATCTTGCCCGCCTCATGAGGGAGATTATTCTCCATCCGCGGGTACGGCGGGACAGGATGCCCGTCGTCCGAATTGCGTGAAAGTCGGCAGCCGGAAACGGCACCACAATTCGAGGGCCTCACATGATGTGCATGACGCGTCTGTCCATCCGCCGGGTGTTGCTGTTCACTTGTGTTTGCGCCTGCACCGCGTTCGCGGGCCCGGAAAGATATCGCAAGCCGGCACCGGCCGAAGACCATGGCGAGTTGATTGAGGAGCCCGTGTTCGGGCCCTGCGCCGGTCACGACGGCACGGACCAGACGCTACAGGTGTTCGAATGGGTGGCCAAGCGAACGTGGCACATACTCGGCCTGGCCTACGAGCGGAAAGACTTCACCGGGCCGCCGGCCATGACGGTGGACTACGCCGACGGCTGGGCGGTGATCCGAGGCACGGTGGCCGACGCCGGCGTGCCGCTGCGGAATCAAGTGATTACGGCCGAGATCCGGCAGGTGGACCAGCCGGTCCTGATCACGCTGCGCGGCACGGACGCATTCGGCGAAGTACTGGTCGAGCTCGATCTGAAACGAGGCCACGTCCGGGCCCGTTCGGTCGAGGTGAGCCGTTCCATGATCGGCGGTCAGTCACACTCGTCGCCCATGCCAGAGCAGTCGTCCAACCGGATCATCACGGAGCGAAGCTTCGAGGCCATCCCATCGGGCGAAGCCAAACTGAAGATCCGCACGCAAGGCGAGCACATCACGCTGTGGGCCAACGATCGCGAAGTGGTGTCCTTCGTCGATCCCGACCCGGCGGCGGGCAAATTCGGGCTGGGCTCGGTGGGCACGCTGCGCGCTCGCAACCTGAATCAGTGGGAGTTGATCAGTCCGTACGAGAAGCAACGTCGTGAAGCTTGTTGGAAAGAGATGCGTGCGTTCTGCAAGCAAATCGACTCCGGCTACGACGATGACGTGCGAGCCCGCAATCGGGTCGAGCGATCCGGGGAGACGCTGCTCTGGACCTGGCCGGCCACCGGCGCGACGGCTCGCTTCCAGGTGGACGGGCCGCGCGTGAGGGCCAAGGTGGGCGCCGGTCTGTACGGCAACGACACGCTGATCGACGGTGTCTTTCCTGAGGTAACCGTTGTCGCAGCGGACGGCGAGGAGTTCACGGCCGATCCCGGCCGCCAGGCCCTCATCGAGGGCGACGCACTGGCGCTGCGCTTCACCCTTCCGCTGCGTAGCCCGTCGGGCAAGACCGCCATCGCCCGCGTGCTGGCCAAGCTGACCGTGCAGACCGTCTGGTTCTGGACGATCGAAGTCGACGGTGTTCAACCCAAGAGCATCCAGGCGTACGTGGGATTGGCCGACGGCTTCCGCCTGCGCGAGACCGACCTGAAGCGCACGCCCGACGCCATGTTCGGCGACAAGCCGCGGATCGGAAAAGCGATCATGCGGCAAAACGGCAAGGCGGGAATCTACGTCAAACTGATCGAGCCGGCGAACACGCATCTGGGCGTGCGGCCCAATAGCGACGGACAGCTTGATATCACCACCTCCGATCCGAAGCTGCGTTTCGCGACGAGCATCCTGCCCGCTCAGCCGCTGAACCTGATAGGTTTCAAGAACCGAATGGTGCATTACATCCGCTACCCCGAAGGGCCGATCCAGCACTGGCGGCGGGCCCCCAGTTACCAGGAGTATCCGACCAACGCGGACCTCGCCCGCTTTGCCGGCCACGGCACCGATGCCATGGTCTGGCACCACACGTGGCTGAGTAACGACTATCGCGACCGCGAGGGCTTCTTCGTCAATCACGCCGAGATGAAGCGGGCCATGGATGAGACGCATCGGCTGGGGATGACCGCCATCGGCTACCTGGGCATCGTTCCCGGACGCAGCAGTCTGCTGGGATTCGAGGACACCATCGCGTTCAACGACCGTTCCAGCTACGGCGGGTACACCAAGAACTGGGACCTGCAGGATCACACGTTCTATCACGTGGGCGGGCGCTACCCCGACTTCATCACCTGGATGGCAGATTACTGGTGCAAGGAGTACGGGCTGGACGGCTTCTACCTCGACGGCGGCGCGTTCGGGCAGCCGGCGTTCGGGCCGTCGGGCAAGCCCATGCACCCGGAGGATGCCGGTCTTTCGATCGACGAGTTGCAGCATCGCACATACTGGCGCGTGAAGAAAGTGCTGGCCATGAACGGGGCCGGTTATGGCCTGGAGCCGTGGAGCGGACTCAACTGGCTGATCAACGGCTTTTACGACTGCATGATGATCGGCGAGTCGTTCCAGGAAGCCCCGCCCGAGTTCTACCGCGACGGCCATAACGCGCTGCTCACGGGTTGCATGATCAAGATGTACGGCATGCGGGCCTCATCGCAGAACCCGTACAACATCGCCATGGCCGCGATCAATCTGAGCGACATCCAGGTCTGCAGCGGCAATGGGGCCTGGGGCGACGATCCCGATGACGCGGAGACGTGGAAACGCGTTCGTCCGCTTTGGGATCTGCTCGATTCCATCGACTGGGATCGCCTGGTCGATGCCCGTCCCTGGTACGCCCAGGAACTGGTCAGCGGCGAGGGCTTCTACGCGGGCAACTACACGGAACCCGAGCGAGCCATCGTGTTCCTGGCCAACCGCTCGGAACAGCCCGCCACGTTCGACGTGCGAATCGATCCGGCCAAGCTGCCGAAGATCGACGGCGTGTGGACGATGCGCTATTGCCTGGGCCGCAAGGGCCAGCTCGGCGAGTTGGGCGACGGGAACCTGCGAGTGCATCTGCCCGCATTGCACGACGGGCCGATCGGCATCGAGTTGAAGGCCACGCCCCGCGACGTGGCGGCGAAGGCGAAGTTCGTGCCGTCCACCGAGGGCAAGAAGCTGCTATGCTTCAACGGCCGGCTCGAGGGCGACGACGAGATCGCCTTCGACGGCGTGATCACCGGCGGACCGTTGTGCTTCCGCGACAAGATCGACGCGGCGAAGCTGGATGCCTGGGCCACGGAGACCGCGGCCAAGAACCTTGGCCGGCACACCGACAACTTCTTCCTGTGCTATTCCGTGCCCGGCAAGGATGCGAGTGCGTTCGACTGGTTCGACGAGCATCCGTGGATCGTCGAAAACTGGCGGCTGATGGCGGCGGCGGCAAAGAAGGCCGGCTTCAAGGGCATCTGCTTCGACACGGAGTATTACGAGGGGCTGCCGCTGTTCGGCTACTCCAGCGCCCGTCACAGCAAGACGCGCACGTTCGAGGAGTATCGCCGGCAGGTGTACACGCGAGCGGCCGAAATCATGCGGGCGGTGAACCAAGAGTTCCCCGATATCACCATCCTCATTCTGTTCGGGTACTCGGGCAGCTTTCATGGCGTGCCGCAACACGCGGCATCGCGGGCGGAACATTACACACTCGTCGCTGCATTCGTCGACGGCCTGCTCTCGGAGTGCGGCCCGCAAGCCCGCGTGTTCGACATGCACGAGCAGTGCTTCAGCTTCCGCGTGCCGGGCTCATACGCCCGGGCCCGGGCCATGATGACCGACTTGCTCGCCGAGACGAGCTACGATCCGGAGCGATATCGCCGCCATCATCGCGTGGGATTCTCGTTCTGGGCCGACTGCTGGGAGAATGCCAGCGAAGGCCGGCCGTTCGACGTGGACGTGCTCGACAACAACTACTACACGCCGGAGGAGTTCGCATACAGCCTGCATCAGGCGCTGGCCTACAGCGACGGCTATGTCTGGATGTGGCCGGGCGTCATCCGTTGGTGGGATCGGACCGCCCGCACGGTGGACGAGAACGGCAAAGAGGTCGTAAGGCCCCTGCCGCAGGCGTACATCGACGCCCTGAAGCAAGCCCATGCTCCCAGCCTGCCCGAGCCGCCGCGCGATCGCAAGCCCAACACCTATCGCGTGCTGCCCGCCAATACACAGGAGGGCTACTCCGACGAGGCGACGTTCGGCGATCTGTGGCAGACACACGAGTTCATCGCGGATCTGCCGCTGGAATGGCGATTTCAGATCGATCCCGACGAGAAGGGTCTCGAGCAGGGCTGGCACAGGCCGCAGTTCGACGACAGCGCCTGGCCGACGATACGGATTCGCGAGTTCTGGGAGCCGCAGGGCTACTCGCCGTACGACGGCGCCGCATGGTATCGGCTCTCGTACACGCCGCCCGAGCTGCCCAAAGGCCGGCGCGTATATCTGGCATTCGGCGGCGTGGCCGAAGAGGCGACGGTGTTTGTCAACGGCCGCGAGCTGTATGCCTCGCCCTACGGCGAGAACATCCGCCACAAACGCTTCTGCGTGGACGTGACCGATGAGTTGAAGCCGGGCCAGCCGTGCCCATTGGCCGTGCGGGTCTGGAACACGGGCTGGTGCGGCGGTATCTGGAAGAACGTCAAACTCGTGGCGAGCAAGCCACCGGCCGACTGATGCCTTCGGGGGGCTCTGAGCTGTCAGCTCTCAGTTGGCCGTCTGGCTCATAGCCCACGGCTCACAGCTTATGAGCTATGCCAGCGACCAGGGCTTGCGCATCTCGCGGACGCGGCACATCGCGTTGGCCTCCTCGTCGTTCACGAAGGCCTCGGCCTGGGGGTCCCAGCGGAGCTTGCGGCCCAGCTTGATGGCGATGTTGGCCAGGTGACAGGTGGTGCTGACGCGGTGGCCGATGTCCACAGGGAAGTACGGATCCTTGCGGCTCTTGACGCAATCGAGGAAATCGCGGTGCTCACCGGCGGGATTGGCGGTGACGTGGAACTCTTCGGGGCCGATCCTGGCGTTGAGGATTTCGGGCGAGCTGGCCTGGACGGGTTGGTCCCAACCGACGTTGCCCACCCAACCGTCGGTGCCGATGAACTTGATGCTGGGATTCCCGGGCCGGCAGGTCATGACCACGCCGTTGGCGTAGCGATACGTGACGTCGTAATCCTTGACAGTGTTGAACAGGCCTTCGTTCCAGTACGTGCCGGTACCCTCGATCTCGACGGGGCCGCTGCGTTCCAAATCCATGGCGTACTGGGCGGTGTCGAACAGATGCGTGCCCCAGTCGCAGATCACACCGCCGGAGTAATCCTCGATCCAACGGAAGGTGTAATGCACTCGGTCCTTGGTGTAGGACGCCTCGAGTGCCGGCCCCAACCACATGTCGTAATCCAGCTCGGGCGGCACGGGCTGCGGCGTAGGATCCCCCGGCTTGTCGGGATGCTTGGGCAGAACGACCTCGATCTTCTGAAGCTTGCCGATACGGCCATTGCGCACCAGCTCGATCATGCGGCGGTAATGCCCCAACGAGCGGTCTTCCGTACTGGTCTGGAAGACCCGCTGGTGCTTGCGGACTTCGCGAATGAGGATCTTGCCTTCGTCGATGGTGTACGTGGGCTTCTCGCACTGGACGTCCTTGCCGGCACGGACGGCGAGCACGCTGATGAGCGTGTGCCAGTGGTCGGGCGTGGAGATCATGACTGCGTCGATGTCCTTGCGGGCCAGGACCTCGCGGAAATCCTTGGTCATGGCGCAGTCGGAGTTGCCGTACTTGGCATCAACGATCTGCTTGGCCTGCTGCATGCGAAGGCTGTCCACATCGCACACGACCAGGACGCGAGCGTCGGCCTGCTCGAGGTAGCGCTTGAGGTTGTGGCCGATGCCGTGCGAGCCGGTGCCGATGAAGCCGACGGTGATCTTGTTGCTGGGAGCATCGGCGCCGAGCAGACGGGCGGGGACGAAGTACGGGGCCGATGCGGCCGCCAAACCACCCTTGAGAAGCCCGCGCCTGGTGAATCGGCCTGTCATGATCGTTTCTCCTGTAAGCGCATATCCGTTCCACGATCAGGTTACGCGATACGAGGAGATTTGTGAATTGGAGGCGCAGTACCTGGACAGCTGGGCCGGGCAAGACAACGGCCACGCGTTTGGGGACGAGGATTCGCGCCGTTCTTGGCGAGCGAGACGCCCTTCTCAGTGGCAAGTACTTCAAGCAGGGTCCAGGCGGGCCAGACGCCCGCCCCCCGACGCGTCAGTTAAGGCAATCGAGCGTGGCCGTCGTGCCGGCACCGCTCCAGCAGCGCTGAAGGATGGCGAAGTCGTCCACGTCCACGTCATCATCGGCGTCGATGTCGGCCCGGATACGACCGAGCCCGTTCGGCGAGAGCGTGCAGCCGGCTGGGAGCACCGGCGTATAGGGCACGGCCGGCCCGGCAGCACAATCGATGAAGATCGCCAGATCATCGGCGTCCACGTCGCAGTCATTATCCATGTCGGCCGGGTGATCGCAGGGGCATTGCAGCTGCGCAGGCACCGAGGCGCTCGGCGTGTCGGGATCGTTCGAATGCACGACCACGTTGGCGGCCAGCGGCGTGCCAGCGCACGAATTGCAGTCGGCGGTGACGCAGACACGCAAGCTGCTGCCGCCATAGACGACGTAAGGAGGCGGCGTGACAAGCGTCAGCCAAGCGGGTTTGTCGACGGCAGTCACATGCAGCGGTTCCGTGCCGTCATTATAGATGGTCAGGCTCTGCTGAGAGCAGTCAGCCAAAGCTTCGATCGCCCGGCCGAGATTCACCCGCGGCTTGGTGATGCCAGCCTTGGAGTCGGTAAGTTCATCCCCCGTCGACGCGAGCAGCGTGCGAACTTCGTCGGGAGTCAGGTAAGTGCCGCGGATCGAGCGAGCCGCGTGCTGCAGCGCGGCGACCGCCCCGGCCACATAGGGGCACGCGGCCGACGTGCCGCCGAAGTTGGACGTGTAGGCACCGCTCGAATACCCGCCCGAGCCCACGATGTCGGTGGTGGAAGCGTTGTGGCTGGGGGCGAACAGATCGAGGAACGCGGCACTGTTGGAATAGGCGGTGACGCGATCGGGGGCGGTGATCTCGTCGGCGCGGTATCCGGTAGGACAGCCGGGATACGAAGCCTTGGGCCCACACGATGCGGCGTGGACGCAGAACGCCGCGGAACCGAAAGCGGCATCATAAACGGCCCCGACGGAGATGACGCTGCTGATGCAAGCCGGCCAGGCCATGGAATCGCAATAGCCGTCGTTGCCGCTGGAGACGACGAGCGTTATGCCCGCGGCGACGGCGGTGCGGGCGGCGATCGTCATGGCAGCGGTATCGCCGTCGCAGTACGCGAAATAGCGGTCGCCGCCGAAGCTCGTGCTGATAACCATGATGGGGTAGGCCGGATTGGCGTTCTTGTGCGTGATGCACCAGTCCCACCCGGCGATCATGGCGTCATTGGTCGCCGATCCCGTGCAACCGGTGACGATCTTGACGGCATACAGCCGGGCGGCCGGGGCGACGCCGCCGATATAATCGCCGCTGATACCGACGTCGCCCGCGGCGATGCCCGCACAGCTCGTGCCGTGACCCTGGCAGTCCAGCGGATTGGGATCATGGTCGCCCACGTCCGTGCCGCCGATGACCTTGGCGTTGGGGAAGCCGCCGTTGCCGAGCATGGGATGGTTGTAGTCGATGCCGGTGTCGCAGATGGCAATGGCGATGCCGGCGCCATTGTACGTCGAGCGGTAAACCGTCGCGTTCATGAGCGACAGGCCCTGCTGGAGATGGGCCCGCAGGATGCGGACGGGCTCGACGCTGAGGACGTCGGGGTCCGCGAGCAACTTTTCGAGGCCGGCGGCGGTCACGGATGCCGAGAAGCCGGGAATGTTCCTGAACGTGCGGCGTTCCTCCAAATCGCCGGGAGCAAGGCGAGCCTTGATGGCTTTGGCTCGCTCGGTGATAGCCACCTGCAGATCCGCAAGAGATCGAGCGTCATCAAAGTCAGTGGTAACGATTCGGGGAGGCGCTTTGAACATGACGATGACATCGGTGCGGGCTTGCCCGTTGACGAAGGCCTGGCGGACGGTGGGCTCGTCGATGAGCCGGGCGGTTCTTGTGGCCGGAGTGGAGCCACCGCCATCGTTCAGCAGTTCCGGATGACTCGGCGAAACGACGGGTGCGGTCGCAGTCGCGGCCGCGCCCGCGGCTGGAGCAGCAGGCGGCGACATGCAATCGAAGTTGAGCGTGTCCGGCTCAATTCGAATCTGGGGCGGCACACGGCTCGCGCGATAGGCCAGTATGTACGAGCCGGAACCTTGGAGAAACTCCTTGACTTTCAGGTAGTAGTACCCGCTGACCGGCGGCACATATCGCTCATAATCAGTGGCCAGCGTGGAGGCGTCATAGTCGCAGGTCGAACGGCCATCGATGCTCCACAGTTGCACGCCGGCTGCATTGAATAGCGCCAAATCGCCGTCGCCGGGGCCGGTCCACTGCCCCCCCACCGCGTCGTTGCTGCACAGGCTGAAGTCGTAGCCGTGCACCGTATCCATGTACAGGCGGTAGATCCGGCAGCCTCCGCTCTGGAACGAGGTCGCGCCGGTGGTCTGCCAGGCCAGCGTGGGCGTGAGCTCCAGGTCGTAATTCGGCGGGTTGTGACAATGCTCGCCGCTGGCGCCTTCGGCGTGAAGCCGAAAGCGTGCCCCGGCCCAGGGTGAGCCGCCGAACCAGATGAGGCTGCAATCGTCCCAAAAGGCGTTGTCCTGTCCCGCCCCGCCGGCGGCGAGATAGACGCCGGTGTTGCTGTTATCGAACTCATAGCCGTAGCCGAAATTGCCCGGCGAAAGGTCGAACTTCTCGGACTCGAGCAAATCGTACGTATAAGTGTAGGCGATGGCCTCGCCGTCCGTCGATCCACCCAAGCCGCTGAACGCGAAGCTGGCCAACTGCGTGCCCGGGCAGATGAACGCCGACGTGCCCTGGTAGAGCCTGATGGTAACAACGCCCGGCGTAGGTGCGGTCGTGACGTATGTGAACGTAATCCGGCACACCCGTCCGCCCGCGGTCGTGCCGAAGTCGATCAGTTCCGAGCCGGCCCCCGGGGCGTACCAACTGGGCTGAACGGAGATGTTTTCGTAAAGAACCGTCTCGCAGACAGCCGTTGTGATCTGACCGCCCCCCTTGGTCGGAACGTGCCCGGCGAAGATGGGCTCGGCATGCCCTCCCGCCGGAAGCGGCAGAGCCTGCATCAACAACGGGGCACGCGTACCGGAATCAGCACGAGCATCTGCTCCCGCGCGCAGCAAGATCACAGTGCACAGGGCGACGATGGACCTCAAATGGCGTCGGGATGAACCGCGGACACGCTGCTGTGGATGATCGAGGCACGGCCTCTCTTGTCGTTGCATTGCCATGCAGCCCTTCCCTTTCTCGCGGCTCCGACGTGTTTCACGCCGGCGCGGTACTGCACTCGAGCCCTCAAGCATGGTTGCACTTCGATCGCGGCGCACGGCATCTTGCGTGGCAACTGCACGCCGGAAGCGTGCACCATAATCGTGCGTTACGATGCTCGTCCGAAAATACATGTACGACGATTTATGCGGAACGTCGGGGTCCCTACCCGATGCTCCGCGAAGAATCGTAGGCAGGTCGCGTCGGCTTGGAGAATTCCAAAAGCGATTACCTATGTCAGGAAGATCCTGAATCTTTCATCCCATCGCACGATGTCGCGTTCTCGCCGGCCAGTGAGGTACGACGGCGACGTTGCGTCGCGAGGAAAAAGCTCGGCAACAGGAGCGGGCGGACGAAGAAGGTGTCGAGGAGAATACCGAGCGCCAGCGCGAAGCCCACCTGGCGAAGCAGCCCCAGTCCACCGGCCCAGAGCGAGCCGAGCGTGGCAGCCATGATGAGCCCACAGTTGCTGATGACCGAACCGGTGCGGATGATGGCCCGGCGGGCCGCTTCGGCTTCGGACAGGTCCGAGGGCTCCTGGAACAGTCGACTGACGAGAAAGATGTTGTAGTCCTGCCCCACCGCCACGATGATGACGAAGACGATCAGGCGCACCTTCCAGTCGAGCCCGTGTTCGCCCATGACCCACACGAAGAAGCCCTCGCTAGCGGCGATGGCAGCGCCGTACGTGAGCCAGGTGGCCACCATCATGAACAACGTGAGCGCCAGGTCGCGGATGAGCGAGAAGACGATGGCGGCGATCACCAACGAAGCGAGGATCTTGATGCGGATCTGATCACGGCTGGTGACTTCGCGAACGCCGAGAATGTACGGCGTGAGGCCGGTGGCGAGCACCTCGGGCGCGGATTCCGCTTCCGCGAGTGGGCGGGCCTCGCCGAACTGGGACGGTCGGGTTGTCAATCCGGCCGCGCCACCGGCGGGACGGGTAGATACCCCCGCAACAAGCGGCACCGCCATTTCCTCGGTCGCCGCGACGACTTCCTGCATGATCCGCATGGCCTCGGGCGAGAACGGCAACGCGTCGATCAGCACCTCGAACCGCAGCATCTGAGGTTCTTGCGAGAGGTAATAGGTCCTGATGAACCGGCCGGTCTCGGCGATCTTGCCGGTCAACGGCAGTCGCCCGAGCCACTGTCGGCCCGGCGAACGATCGGCCGATTCGTCGGCGAGGCTCTGCCCCAACCACGCCATAGCCGCCCCGACATGAGCCGACGCTCCGGCTCCCCTGCGACCCAGCGGCGCGTCCAGCGAATACACGTCGTGCACGCCGGGAACGGCGGCGATCCGGGCGGCAATCTGGCTGCTGATGCCGTGCAGTTGCCCGATAGGCAGCGGCTGGCCGAACCGCAGAAGAACCTGGTTTGAGTACAACAACCCCTTGGCAAAATGCGCGTTGGCGATCTCGGAGCCCCGACGCGACGATGAGCCCGGCGGCAGCTCCGAGAGGGAATCGAACCGCGGTTCGAGTTGCACCGCGATCAACGCGGGAACGCCGAGAGCAACCAGACCTACGGCAAGAATGGCCTTGGGTTTTCGCGTGACGAAGTCGGCCACGACGGGCCAAATCCGCTGCTCGCCGAGCGTGGCCTTGCCGGCGAAGCCAATCGGCCAGAACAGCACGCTGCCCAGACGCCGAGCCAGCGCCGGCGTGAGCGTCAGGGCGGCCAGCAACGCGACGATGAGCACGATAGGCAGGATCTTGCCCGCGCTGCGAGTCGGCGTGAGATCCGTCGCGATGAGCGTGGAGAGACCGCAGATCGTGGTGGCCGCGCTCACGAGGATGGCTGGGCCGGAGAAACGCGTGGCCGCCTGCGCCGAGGCGTCAAAATCGCCGTGCTGCTGCAGTTCTTCGCGATAGCGGGCGATCCAGAACAGGGCGAAGTCCACGCCCATGCCGAAGATCAGCACCACGGCGAAAATGTGCTCCATGGTCGAGATTTCCCACCCAAAGTGGGTCAGCACGGCCAACAGGACCATGGCCAGGTAAACGCTGGCACCGATTGCCACAAGCGGCACGAGGGCGCCGGCGGGCGAGCGGTAAACCAGGACGAGGATGAGCAGCACGGCCACGATGGTCACCCAGGTCGTGCGGTGCAACGCTCGCTCCGTGGCGAGGCCGTAGTCCCGTCCGATGCCGGCGGTTCCGGTGATCTCGACGGTGAGGCCGTCCGGCGGCGGCATGTCGGCCAGAATGGCCTCGAACTGCTTGACGGACGCGGCGGCGGCGGCACTGATGAAGTTGTTGGGCAGGCCGATGACTAGCATGGCCGCCTGCTGGTCGTGCGAGACCAGCCGGTGGCGAAGGAACGGGACCGCCGGCGAGAGCACCTCGCGGTGCATCCGTGCTTCGGTCGCTTCGCCCAGCTGGCCCAGCCAGGCGAAGTCGGCCGGCGTCAGGCCTTCCGGACGATAGGCGATGGCCACGATCTGGCTGCGGCTGTCCAGCTTGGGGAAGGCCGCGCGGACCAGTTCGTTGGTGCGGTTCACGGGATGTCCGGGCGGCAGGAACGAGCCCACGTCGGCCGGCGGACGCTCGCGCTCATGGCTCGCCCAAATGGCGCCTGCCACCACGAGCGCGGCCCAGACCAGGACGATTTCGACCGGCCGGCGAGCAATCCATTGCCCCAAGTGCTGAAACATGCGGAAGTTCTAGCGGTTTTCCGTCCCCGACACAAGCGGGGACGGCTTGGCCGGCCGCTTGGTGGCGTCCCGCCCGCCGGGTACAATGACAGTCCGGGCAGCTGCGGCCGGCGTGTTCAGGCCTGAAGCCTGAGACTTGAGTCCTGAGGCTTGAGTCCTGAGTCCACAGGCTCGGCGCGGACGGCCTCAGCATGTAGGGTGTCCTCCGCCCGCGGAGGAGTGTCGCCCGAAAACTTGAATCGCGCGCGAGTGGCGGAATTGGCAGACGCGCAGGATTTAGGTTCCTGTACCGCAAGGTGTGGGGGTTCGATTCCCCCCTCGCGCATCGACTTCACTACCGGCCATGCTGAACTGTTGTGAATCATCATTCTTGCTGGCGCAAACCGTATCGGCGTTCTCATCGACCGGGGCATCTTTGGAAGCCGTGCGCGGCTTTTCATCACCCTTCTGCAGCGCATTTGCAGCGCGCTGGAAGTGCTCATCGGTGATCTGCAGGTAGTGCTTGGCCGCGACCGGCTCGGAGTTGCCCAGCCAGGCGGTCACGACGTGGAGCGGATACTCTTCCGCAAGCTCCGTCTCACGAGTGCTGCGAAGATTCTGGAACGGCTTCGGCCACGGCTTCAGCCCCGCCCGCTTAATGATCCGCTCGAGTTGGGTTCTGAGGTTGCAGTTCTTCTGTCTGTACCGGGTAATGACGTATTCGGAACCCTCGGGCGTGTTGTCGTCCAGGAGCAACGCTTCAAGCTGTTCGCGAACCTCGGGGAACAACGGGATCAGTCGCGACTCGCCGCCCGGATGATGCTCCGTCTTGGGCGAGTGAACGAGAATCCGGTTGTGTTCCCAATCCACGTCCGCCCACTTCAGCGCCAAGTGTTCTGATGGGCAGCGCAACCCGCCGTACCGGCTGAGCGCGAATATCACCTTCCACTCGGCATCGGGGCAGTGTGCGAGCACCTTGTCGGCTTCGGCCCTCGTGATGAAGTAGAACCGCTTCGTGTTCGCCTGGACCGTGGCCGGCAGGTCCGCGAACGGGTTCCGCTCGATCAGCCCTTTGCGGACCGCGGACTTGAAGAACTGCCGGGCAATCCCGGTCCGTCGCCTGATGGTGTTCTCGGCCGACCCGTCCGCCATCAGCCGCTTACGCCAGTCGTCGGCATCACCCGGCGTGATCGTCTGAATCGGCCGGCTTTCCCCGAAGAACGTCACGAGCACCCGGCGAACCTGCCGCAGATTGTGCAGCGTGTTCGGCTTGGCGTAGCCCATCACCTTGATGTACTGGTCGATGAACGGGCCAAGGGCCGTTTCCGTGCGGACCCTCGGGGCCACGAGACCGGCGTCGGACAGCCGCTTGTGCGTCTTGTCGGGCAGGTTCACGAGCCACCGGGCGGTATCGCCGTCGAGCGGCATCGTGTACTTGGCGCAGACGATCAGTTGCTCAATCCGGGTCTTAGCGGTCGTGGCCACGTTGGCCGATTCCGTCCCGAGTCGGATGGTGTATCGCTTGTCGTTGGGCGCGGTGAACTGGACCACATAACGCCCGTTCGCTTCCTTGTAGATGTTGGCCACTTCACTTACCGCCTTTCTTCACGGGCCGCAGTTCCAGCCCGAGGTAATCCATCAGCCGCGCCGCCGTGTCCAGGTTCAGCCCCAGCTGGTCGGCCATGAACCGGGACAGCACCGCGTAATCAACACCGCTGCCCTTGGCGACCGCATACATCGTCTGCCCGCTCTGGCGGACCGCTTCGCGTAGTTGTTCCACTGCATTCGCCTTTGTGCTTTTCTTTGCCATGATCAGAATGTAACTCACTTCCCTTGCCATGTCAAATGGCAATGTAT
>JAKPHF010000050.1 GCA_029550525.1 Planctomycetota bacterium | reverse complement strand
AATCGGGGCGACAGGATTCGAACCTGCGACCTCGTGGTCCCAAACCACGCGCTCTAGCCAGGCTGAGCTACGCCCCGCAGGGCCGGGTTGATGCCGGCGGGCTTATTGTAATCAAAACCCCCCGGTGCCGACAAACCGCCTCCGTTGCGGACGTTCCGGGTAACCGGCAGATCGGCTGCCCAACGGGCTTTGGCGCGGTATACTGGGCCGTGGTCCCGCACTCGTGGCTGCGCAGGCGTGGCTCCCTAAGCTTCGGCGGGGCCCATCGGTCTGACTTTCCGCACATCTGCAAGTCAAGGAGCGCACACATGCACCGAGCATTGATCGCCCTCGTGGGTCTGTTTCTGTCAGTCGGTGTGGCCGTCGCGGAGGACCGGCCGGAGTTTCGCGCAGCCTGGGTCACGCGCTTCGACTGGCCCGATCGGGATCCGCAACGGTGCAAGGAGAACATCATCCGCGTGATGGAGACGGCCGTGGCGGCCAACCTCAACGCGGTCGTCTTTCAGGTTCGCGGCGAGGCCGAGACGCTCTACCCCAGCGAGCTCGAACCCTGGTCGCCGCTCATCGGCGGAAAGGATCCGGGCTTCGATCCGCTGGCGTTGGCCGTGGCGGAGGCTCACGAGCGCGGGTTGCAGTTGCACGCGTACATCAACGCCATGCCGCTATGCTCGACGCGCAACAACGCCCGCCCGCCGGCCGATCCCAACCATCTGTATCACGCCCACGGGCCCGACGCAGCAGATTCGTGGGTGTGCCGCGATGCGCAGGGGAGGCCTACCCGTGAAGAATACATTTACCTCTCGCCGGCCGTGCCGGAGGTGCACGCGTATCTGCGGAAGGTCATCACCGACGTGGTCGCGCGATACGACGTGGACGGCATCCATCTCGATCGCGTGCGCTACCCGGGTCCGGAGTACATCCACGACCCCATCGGCGAGCGCCGATTCTACGAGCGTGGCAATCCGAATCTGCGCGACCGAGCCGACTGGCAGCGCGAGCAACTGGACAAGTTCATCAACGACCTGGCGGCGGAGATTCGCGCGATCCGGCCCGCGTGCGTGTTGTCGTGCTCGGCTTGGGGCATCTACAACCGTCACCACATCGAAGGCTACGACGAGTTCAGCAGCGGGTTTCACGACTACTACCAGGACACGTGGCACTGGTGCCGGCTGGGCGCGATGGATCTGCTCATGCCCATGATCTACTGGAACATTCCTTCGCCCAAACCGAATTACGACGAGGTGATGAAGGACTTCGTCGACGGTGTGGGTAGCGAGCGCGTCGTCGGAGGCCAGCGAATCTTCTCGCCCGGCGAGAACGCCGCCCAGGTGCAAGCGGGGCGCGATCTCAACGCCGCCGGTGCGATCTTCTTCACGCTGGGGCGGGCGCGACGAGCGGGCGTGCTCGACAGGCTGAGTGAATCGCTCTACGCCACGCGCGTGGCGGTGCCCGTGCCGGCGAGGATAGCGCAGCCGGAAACGGGCGACATCCTCGGGACAGTGACCACGGAAGACGGCACGCCACTGGCTGACGCGTGGGTCTCGCTGGTCGAGCCGCAATCGGGGCGCGATCGCCGATCGCGTCGAGGCTCATCCCCGCCGACGTGGACGAGCAGCGCCGATGGTCGATTCGCGTTCCTCGGCGTTTCGCCCGGCCCGGTGAAGATCCGTGTCCATTACGTGGGCGCTGCTCCCGTGGAGTCCGCGCCGATCGAGGTCGAAGCGGGGCGGGTGGCCAAGGTTGAGATCGCCGTGCCCGGCGGCGAGCAAGCTCGACATCGGCCGTTTGTGCAGATTCTCGCTCCGCGGCCCGGCCATGAAACCACCGCGGAAGTCGTGCATGTGCTGGGCCGAACATCGCCGGGAACGCGTGTGCAATTCGGCGATGAACCGGTCGAAGTCTTCTCGACCGGCGCGTTCGCACGCGACGGCATCCCGTTGGCCGTCGGCGAAAACAAGCTTGCGTTCACGGTCACCGACTCGGCCGGTCAGACGCACGTGGAAGAGCTGATCGTCGTGCGCCGCGAACCGCCAGCCTCTCAGGCGCGGGCGGAGGAGCGACCGTCCGCTGATCCCGCGCCGGAGCTGTGGAGCGAGGCTGAAGCGCGCATCGGCGAGGCTAACGGAGACGGCGTGGGGATCACCTATGGTCTGCACTCGGTGCGGCTGGGCGGGCCGTGGCTGACGCGCACGCCGAAGGGCACGCGGTTCAAGGTTGTCGGCCGCCAGGGCGGGAACTTCAAGATCGCACTCAGCAACTCGCTCACCGGTTACATCTCGGCTCGCGAGGTTTCGCTTTTGCCGGAAGGCACGCCCGTGCCGCACAACTATTTCACCAGTTGCGAGGTAAACGGCAACGAGACTCACGACACGGTGAGCATTGCGCTGCGCGAGAAGGTGGTCTTCGCCATTCGCAGCGAAACGATGCCATGCAATCGGTTACTGGTCGATTTCTTCGACACGCATCACGCACTGACTTGGATCAGCCACAAGTCCGGCGCGCAAGTCATCGGTCCGGTAACCGGCGAGCAGATCGAGGAGAACCGGTTCCGGCTCACGTTGCCCGTGCGCGGCAAGCAGATCTGGGGCTATTGGACGGAAACGAACGGCAACGTGCTGCGCATTCATGTGCGGCGGCCGCCTAAGATCGCGGCAGCGCCGGACTCGCCGCTTCGCGGACTGTTGTTCGCGTTGGAAGCCGGCCACGGCGGGTCGAACAGCGGTGCGGTCGGACACATGGGCACGAAGGAAAAGACGATCAACGCCGAGGCCGTTCGGGCGCTCCAGCAGGTACTCGAGCAGCGCGGAGCTCGCACGGTACTGGTCCGGCCGGGCGATTCTTCGCCCACACTTCAGGAGCGTGTGGATCGCGCGAACGCCGCCGGGGCCGACTTCTTCGTTTCGATTCACGCCAACGCGGCTGGCAATACGCGTGGCTACCTGTCCGTCTCCGGCACGAGCACGTATTACACCGATCCGCACTGTCATCTGCCGGCCGAGCTCGTTTATCGGCGGTTGCTCGACCTGGGCTGGCGAGAGTTCGGCGTGGTGGGCAATTTCTCGTACTACCCGCTGACCAACACGCGCGTGCCGGGCATCCTCGTCGAGCAGGCTTTCATGTCGAATCCCTACGACGAGGCCCGCATGCTCGATCCGGACTACCAGCGTCAGCAGGCCGAAGCCATCGCCGCCGGCCTGGAGGACTTCTTCGCACAGGCTCGACCCGATTCAGAGTGACCACGGCCGACACGACCGAGCTCACACCCAGGCCTGAACCGCGGATAACACGGACGTATCCGGCTAAAGAAGACGTCTGCGCCTGCTTCCTGTTTGCGAAGCGAACCACAGAAGACGTGGGGGAACATGGCGGCAAGCCAACCAGTTCTTTCCTCTGTGCCCCTCTGCGTCCTCTGCGGTTCGCTCTTATCGCGTCCTATGTGGAGAGTCGTCGATAATCCGGCTCACAATGCTCGGGCCCTTCACCTCAAGCCTCAAGTCTCAGGTCTCAAGCCTTCCCTCCGTTATCGGCACGACTGCATATCGTACGTTTTCGTCAGCGAACTGATAGCGGCCGAGTTGGCCGTCGGCCGTTATCGGAACTCGGGTGGAAGATACCCCAGTTCCAACTGGCGCGGAGACCGGCATATGCCGATGTAAGGCCGAGGTATGCAATTATTCGGCACCGGTGGGTCATTCCATCCACCCATCGAGCCGAGGGTGCGAAAGGGAGACCGTTGAGCAGCAGATCGCTGGAATCAGAGCCGGAATCGGTCGCGGCTGACACAGAACTTCTGTCCACCGTCGTTTCCGCGGACCTGGATGAGGATCGCGTCGTCGAGCAGTCTGCGCCGGGTGACCGGCCGGCGGCCGAGGCAGCCGACGAAGGCGGCAGCATACTGGCGGCGCTGGAGAAGGAGATCAGCGAGTCGGAGGCGTGCGAAGAAGAGGCCGCGCCGGTCGCGGCGAACATGCCGGCGTGCGAATGCGCCTTGCCGGACGAGCTTCTTCAGCTCATCAATCAACGCCTTCGAATCTGGTCGGAAATCCTGGCCATCGACGAGCGGCGTCAGGAGATGGCCGGCAGCCCCATTCGCGAAATTCGCGACGAACTGGCCCGGCAGACTCGCGAGATGCAGCGTGCGCCGGCGCTGGAGATGCTGGTCAAGACGGTCGAGGATCTCAAGAAGAAGCTCGCCAACCCCGTCCTGCCGTCGCTGGCGAGTAAAGAGCCTCCGCCGCTCAAGCCTGGCGAGCCCACATATGAAGAGACCTACCGCAAGGCGTTGGAAATGGGTCTGACGCAGTCGAAGCTGCTGCTGTTGCGGGCCCACCTGGATTCGAAGGTGCCGGCAGCGGCCCTGCCCGCCGCTCAGGGCGAGCCGGTGCTGGAGATGTGCCGTGCCATCGGGATCGAGATCGAGCCGTTGATGGGCTGGACCTACTACGCGTTGGGTCTGTTCCAGAAAATGGCGGAGTGCCGCCGGGCCGAGGATGCTCACGCGGCCAAGGTGGCGGCGGCTCGGGCCCAGAGCGAGTCGGAAGGGCTCATGTCGCGCCTGATGAACGCGTGCCTGGGCGAAGAGCAGCAGGTGGCGCCGCCGGATCCGGCCATTCGACGGACGCGGCAGGCGGTCGAGACCGAGTTGCGGATCATCGACCCCCTGCTGTCCGAGATGTTCTGGAAGCTGTACGGCGATGTTGCCTGGGCGCTGGCGTCCGGCAAGACCAACGAGCAACAGACACCGTATGCGCGGGCCCTGCTGCGCTACGGCATGCTCGCCGTGCATCCCGGGCTCATTTCGCCGGAGGTCAAGGATTTCATTCTCAACGACTGCGCGACTGACGTCTATTCATTGGTGAACACGCCGGATGCGCTGCACGTCCTGTACGCCGACGAATACATCACCGCCATCCATCAACGGCTGGTGACGGTCAGTCCCGACGAAGATCTCGAGTTGAACAACCGCGGCTCGGAGGAGTGGAAGGCGGATCGCGTCTGGCGGCAGGCCGCGGCCTATGCTGCGCGGGCGACGCTCTACCAGAACCGGTTGGTGGAGATGCAGCGGCGCATCGACGAGCTCACGGAGCTGTGCGAGAAGCAGAAGAACGAGTATGCCGCCTTGCGCGGGGCGAGTGGCTCTCAGGCCAGTGCGCTGGCAGACAAACTGGTGGCCAATCGCGCCGATCTCGCCCGGCTCAAGCAGGCCGTGGAACGCCTCAACAACAAGTTCATTCCCGACTTGCAGGCCAAGTCCAAGGACGCGGAAGAAAAGCTGGCCAAAGCCCTCGAAGTGTTCACGCCCGAAATGGTGGTGCGTCGCGAGGCGGTGTTCGTGCGCCGGCTGGCCCGACTGGCGGCCCGGTTGAAGGAGCCTTACCTGCCTTTCGTGCTGCGCGAGACGTTCGTCCCCGGTCGCAGCGACCACTTTAGCCGTGCGAGCGTGAAGGAGGCGGTGACTCGGATCGAACAAGCGGATCATCGCATCTTTCACGAAGTGGTGATCGGGAACAAGCGGCCCGACCGTCAGGTGACCGTGCGCATGAGCCCGGTGTTCCTCCTGTTGCCGGGAAAGGGGCAGATGGGATTCTCGCTCTGCCCGCGCAAGTGGGATGATTCCGGCCGGCTCGTGCTGCCGTTGGTCTTCCAGCGGCAGAACGGCCTGGAGAGTCTGCTGATCGACATTCTGTCCGACTTCCGCTGGGACTGCTCGAAGGAAGAAGCAGGCCAGGAATGGATCACCGCCGATGCCTTGTGTGCGGCATATGCGGCAGTTCGATGGAACTACCGCCGCTTCACGGAGAAGGCCCAAAAAACCATGGGACTCGATCGCAAGCAAAAGGACCGCGAAAACTGGCGCGTCCATTACCGCCTGTTCATCACCAGCGCCCACGATCGCGGCCGATACCTGTTCAACAAGTGCTTCGACGTCTACAAGAACGTCGTGCTTCGCTACATTGGTTTGCCACCCGGTGTCGAACCGCTGCGCCGCGATTGAGCGGACGCTCGCTGGGGACCGGGGGCCGGCGGCGCGCGGGGGGCGGGCATCTTGCCCGCCTCGTAAATGGGATCACCTCCGAGGTGGGTGAGACGCCCGCCTCCCGGGAAACAACACTAATACGCCGAGGGCATTGCGGGGCGGCTCTGGCGGTCGTGGCCCTCGATCTTGACCAGCTTGTTGTACAAGCCCAGGATCAGGCACGTCGGCGCCCACTGCCCGACAAAGAGCGCATCCTCATGTCGGCCGGAGATCTTCAGGGCCAGCGATCCGACGATTGAGCACGCCGCCGCCCACAAGAACACGTCCGAGGGCAATTGCGCCGTTTTGCTCTCGATAGCCCGCGCGACCTTGCCTTCCGTCAGCTTTTCTTCTTCCAGCATGGTTTCCATCATTCTCTCCTTGTGTCTGCAGCTTCGGGGCCCCGTTCACGCCGGATTCTATGCAAGCCTGCGGCAACGCGGGTTCAAGCATGTCGCAGGCACAGACAATACTCCCACGTTGATGGCCGTTGTCGCCGAGCAATTGGGAAATGTCGTCGTTTCCGGAGACTAAAATCGGCCCGCGCGGGCAGGCTTCTGGGTGCGTGCCGGAGCCCGGCACCGGCAGCCTCCCAGCGTGCCCGCAGGGTCGGTTCCGGGTAATCTGGTGTACATGATTCACCAAGCTTCAATCACGGTTTCGACGTCGGGCCATCGCGACATGCACGATATCACGGATGCCGTCGCCCGCGTTGTGGCGGCTTCGGGTATTCGCACGGGCTTGGCCCATGTGTTCAACATCGGGAGTACGGCCGCCGTGGGCACCATCGAGTTCGAGCCGGGGCTGCAGGAAGACCTGCCCGAGCTGCTGGACAAGCTCATCCCACCCAGCCGCCACTACGGTCACGAACAGGCATGGCAGGACGGCAACGGCCACTCGCACCTACAGGCGAGCTGGCTGGGGCCCGATCTGACCGTGCCCGTCCGCGAGGGCCGCCTGGCCCTCGGCACCTGGCAGCAGATTTTCCACCTCGAATGCGACGTCAAGCCGCGCCGCCGTGAAATCGTGGTCACGGTGATGGGGGAGTAGCGAGCGAAAAGATGACGCGGCGAGGCGGCGACAACGGTGACGCTGCGAAGTGGAGCCGACCGCCGAAGGGTTATGATCCACAGATTGCAAAATTACAAGATTAACAGACGTACGCTCCACGACCATCACCGACCAAGAAGGGACTCCTCAGGTCTCGGATGTCAGGTCCCAACGCATTTCGCAGGACCATGGCCGCTCATTGACGGGATGCGATGATGCGCAGGGTTTGACGTATGGTCATGGCGGGTGAGTCGCTGGGCGCAGGGGGGACGAGTCTGACTTTCAGAACAACGTTGCGGTGCGTCTCGTTGCTGATCACTTGATGCGTTTCTGGGGCCAGGCGGAGAGCCCAGCTTTGTTGGCCCGATGTGGCTTCGGCGAGCAGGCCGGCCGTCGGAATGTCGGCGTCGGGGCGAATTGTCCGCACATCACCCTGTCCTTGCACGCGAATGCTGCCGCCCGGCGCGGCTGGATTCTGTGGTTCGATGGTGAACGTCGCGACGCATTCAAGCAACGTGAGGCCGGGGATCTCGCCCGGCATTACGGATTGCCACGAAGCGCCCGGCATTCCGAGATCGCGACCCAGCGGCGGCGACAACGCATCGCGAAGCAGGTTCAGCATGGCGTGGTCGCGGAAGAGGGACTGAATCGACGCCACCGCTGCGGGCGCGGCCAGGAGGCCTTGGCTGCGCCAGGCGGCGTTGAAGCCGGTGAATTCCTCGAACCGTCCGCTCGGCCCGAGACGAATGCGAAACTCTCGCCCCACGATCACGGCCAGCAAATCCGCCGTCGCGTTGGCCTGGCCCGGCTTGTCCTGCTTCGAATCGTACCGAAATCGCCGTGCGCCCGAACGGCCGTCCAGTTCGATGCGCTCCAGCGTGCCGCGCATCCAACCACTGCCGTCGGCTCTCATCTCGTACGGTGTGAGCGTGACATCCACCAGGAGCCGGAGCGACAAGCGATGCGCTTCGGCCGGCGGATGGTTCGTCGTTCGCTCCTCCTCCGCGGTGATCGTGTATCGAACGGACGGGTCGTTTTGCCACGACGGAAACCGATGGGGGGCACGCGCAATCACGGCCGGTTGAGAGGACGGCGCTTGGGCCATCCCGGGGCTAATCGCCAGCGAGCACATCCAGAGTGCGAGATAGGGTAAGGCGTTGTCCAATCGCACCGGCGGCCTCCTTGCAGGCAATCACTGCCCGTGTGCACGACGAATAGTTCCGTCCGCCTCGCGCGTTACCACCGGCAGTTCAACACACGACGCTCGGTCGGCCGAGCAGAACACCGTGTTCTTCGCGACACGCACGGGGCAGAACGGCCAGGCCGGCCAGCCCGTGTTCGGATTGACATCGAATCGCGGATAATTCGAACCGGTCACGTGCACGCGGATGCGATGGCCGCGGTTGAACACGATGCTGGTGGCGTCCATATCGACGCGGACGGACACCACCTCGCCGGGTTCGAGCAGGTCGAGACGATCGGCGCCGCGGCGATGACGCAGGCGAAGCAGGCCGTCGCAGATGTTCATGCTGCGGCCGTCGGGGTACACGTCGCAAAGCTTGACGGCAAAATCGGTGTCCGGGCAATCCGACGTGACGAGCAAGTTCGCAACGACGGGTCCGGTCACTTCGACGGGTTCGGTCAGCGGTTCCGTCGTGAACACGAGCACGTCGGGGCGTTTCTCGATCTCGCGCTGGTCGAAGGCGCCGGCGGGAATGGCCAGGTTGGCCCCGCCGCGGGTGGGCACGGGGTTCAGCGGATCGGACGTCAGCGTCCTGGCTGCGTCGTCATTGTGTTGTGGCGGCTTCCAGGTCAGCCTACCGTCCGCGTGCAGATACAATCGGCGGCGCTCATGTGGTGGCGGCCAGGTGTGGTCGGTGTGCCAAACGTTCCCGGGCGCGCCAGGCTCATCGATCGCTCCCATGGTGTAGTAGACCACCGCGGGGGCTCGGTCGGCACCGGTGTTGCGTCCCTGGAGGTAATGATCGAACCATTCGTTGATCCCGATGGGCACGGGCAGCTTGCGGATGTTGGGCGGAAACTGGAACTCGCCGATGGAGTGAGGGCGGGCGTCCGTGCCGGGTCCGCCATGTGCCCACGGCCCGATGAGGAGCTTCTGTGTGCCGCGTGCGCCGTGGCCGCCGCGCTCCTGACGAGCGGTGAACGTGGTGAGTGTGCCGGGCAAGAAGCAGTCGTACCAGCCGCCATAGTGGACGGCCGGCACGTTGGCGTTCTCGATGCCGATCGTGGCGTCCATTCGCCGCCAGTGGTCGTCGTACATGGGATGCAACACGTTGAGCCACATGTTCGAAGGACTCAGCGCGTTGTCGAGCGTGTAGGCGAGACTGACTTCGAGTCGCATCGCTCCGCCGGTGTTGTACGCCCCATGCTGATAGAGACTGCCCGCCGCGACCATGATGTACTGCGCGACGAGATTGGGCGGAGCCGTGCGGGCCATCATGTTCTGTGTGATGCCCATGGCGGACGCGCCCAGCGTGCCGACCCTGCCGTTGCACCACGGTTGGCGGGCGATCCACTGGACGGTGTCGTGACCGTCGTTGTTTTCGTTTCCGCCGCAGTCCATGAACGCCAGGTCGCGGCCTTGCGACCCGAACCGGCCGCGCATGTCCTGGATGACCACCGCATAGCCGCGGCGGGCGAACGGGTCGAATTCGTTGTTATAGCGATCCTTGTTGTAGGGCGTGCGGATGAGGAGGGCGGGCCAGGAACCGTCACCGCTGTCGGGCAGATAGACGTCCGTAGCCAGCAGCGTCCCGTCGGTCATGGCTACTTGTTCGGTAAGCGTGGGCCGTGGTGCCTCGGCGCCGACCCCGGCGGCCGCCAGCAACAGCAATGCCACACCGCCAAACCGTGTGCATTTCATGATCGATCATGTTAGTCTGGAACGCATGGGCGGAAAAGCAGCGGATGCGCGAGCCCGCCGTGGTGGCGGATGTTCGACCCTGCGAACCGACCGCCCTCGCACATCTGTTCATGCTCAACTCAAGAAGGGAGGAGACCGTGAGAAAAACCGCACTGCTGCTCATGTTGGCGATTCCTTCCGTCTGTCACGCCTGGGGTGCTGACGGTCACAAGATCATCGCTCGGATCGCCGCGCGGAACCTGGACCCTCAGGCCCGGGCTGCCGTTAAAGCCATTCTCGAAGGCCAAACGCTCGTGGACGTCTGCTCCTGGGCCGACCAAGTGCGCAAACAGCCCAAGTACATCTTCACCGACGGTTGTCATGGCGTGAAGATTCCAGTCGGCGCGGAGCGGTTCGAGCTCGATCGGGACTGCCCCGAAGGTCGCTGCGCCCCTGCGGCCATCGAGAAGTACGCCGCCATCGTGCGTGATCCCAAGGCGACACGTGCGGAGCGGCAGGACGCGCTCAAATTCGTGATCCACTTCGTGAGCGACATCCATTGTCCCGTCCACGCGTCGTACTCCAACGCGGCCGGCAAAGTGGCGGGCGAGGTTTTCTTCTTCGGCGAGAAAGCCAGTATCCACAAGGTGTGGGATGCGTCGCTAATCGCTCGCACCGAGAAACCGTGGAAGCGCTACGCCGCCGAACTCAACCGGGCGATCACGCCCGAGCAGCGCCGCGAGTGGGCCAAGGTCATGAACCCTTGCGATTGGGCGACCGAGTCGCACCGCGCCTACGTCGAGTTCGCCGCTGTGCCTCCGGACAAGAACACGCTCGGTGAGGAGTACTACCAGCGGGCCATTCCGGTCGTCAACGAACGATTGAGCATGGGTGGCATCAGGTTGGCCGTGTTCCTCAACAAGCTGTTGGGCGAGGCGTCGGCCACGCAGCCGGCGGCGACGCAACCGGCGGCCACGCTTCAACCGGTCGCCCATTGACCCGAGCTGTCCATCTCAGATCTTTCGAGCGGGATGGCGTCCCGGTCGTGGATCGATGTCAGTTACTTTCGGATTGCCGAGACCCAGCTTTTCGTCTCTACGGGGGAGAGCGGATGCAGGTGGGCCGAACGTACGTCTTCGACCGTCGAGACCACTTCCGGATCGATCTGACGCGCGAGCCGCATCACCGTCGGCGTCTCTTTACGGGGAGCCACCACGAACGAGATCGACACCTGGCCGCGCAAACCCTGGCCCTTGACCTCGGTCACCACGTAGCCGGCCAGCCGCAGACCCGCAGCGACGGCGGCACTCTGGCTGCAGGAAATGAGCCGGATCATCTGCATCCCCATGGCCAGCTTCTGCTCGATGAAGATGCCCATCACGTTGCCGGTGGCGAAGCCCAAGGCGTACGCCACGATGTTGTACCAATGGTCCAGGTGTGTCAGCACGCCCGAAATGGCGGTTACCCAGATGCTGACTTCGAAGAAACCCAGGATGGCCGCCGTGAACCGCATGCCGCGCACGACGCAGATGGTCCGCAGCGTGCCGATGGAAACGTCGATCACGCGGGCACAGAAAATGAACAGCGGCCAGAAGAGCGGATGCAGATCCAACCAGGACATCAGCGACGCCATTTGAGGTAGCCCGGAGAACGGCTTCGGCCATCGCCGCGCGAGGCCGGATCACCTTCCATGGTATCCGGGAAATCCGGGCCGTCCACCAGGTTCCCAGACCGATAGTACCCCTGGTGGCCTCGGCAGGTTCACTTCCGTCGTCACACCGGTTGGTGGAGGTTTGGTTATGGTCAGGTATTCTGCTCTAAAAGGCTTGAGTCCTGGGTTCGGCCTGGGTCGCCAGGCTGGCCTCCGACAAAGGGAGCAGGACCTCGAAGCAACTTCCCGCGCCGACCTGGGACTGCACCCGGATGGTTCCGCCGGCGGTATCCACGATTTTATGTGCGATGGCCAGCCCCAGTCCCTCTCCGGATGAGTTCCATTTTTGGAACGGCATGAAGATCTCGCCCAACTCCTCCTGGGGGATGCCGCAGCCCGTATCCTCGATCTGGATGCAGGCCTGCCCGTCGCCGTCTCGGCGCAGTTGTACGCAAGCCCGGCCCGGGGCCGCCGACATGGCTTCGCGAGCATTGATCAGGAGGTTCAGCAAAACCTGTCGCAGCTTGCCTTTGTCCATCCGCACCCACAGGCCGCCCGCCGACTCGTCGCGGAACTCCAGCGTATGCCCGGCTTCTTCGAACTCCGGTTCCAGGAGGCTGATCACATCCTTGATCAGGGCGGCCAGACAGATCTCCTCCGGCTCGTCGGCGGGAGGGCGACCGAACTCCAGGAACGCCTTGGCCAGCTTTTCCACCCGCAAGACCTCCACCTCCAGCCGCTCCAGCTGGGCCCGGGCGACCTCGAGATTACGGGGGTCCGGCTTGAGGAGCTTGTTGCGGATGACCGCCACCTGCATGCGGATCGCGTTGAGCGGGTTGCGGATCTCGTGGGCCATGCGGCTGGCGATCTCACCCAGTGCAGCCAGGGCTTCCCGGCGAGAAGAGTCCACCTGAGTGGTTTCCGACGCGGGGCAACACATAGTCTCTCCTTTGCGGTCAAAAACCAGGACTCGGGAATCTCAACACCAAGAATCGCGCCAGCGAACTCTCGCTGACCGCGCACTCGAAATCCGGAAGATACGCAACGCGCCTTGCGCCGGGACTTCGTCATGGAACCGAGTGGATTAGCCCACGGGCAATGCGGGCTCGGAACGCTGATTCAGGACGAGCACACTGTTGCATGCGAAGGGGACTTCTTCCACTCCACTGGCGGCGTCATCCAACCGGTAGCGGCCGTCGGCCAGGAACTTGTATTCGTACACCCCGTCTTCCAGTGTCAGACGGACGAACCAATGTCCTTCTGCCGTCCGCGACATCGGAGTGGCCTCGGTATCCCAGCAGTTGAAATCCCCGACCAGGTAGACCTCTTGTGCTTGCGGGTCGTGAAACCGGAATTCGATTTCGCCCTGATCGTTTCGATGAATCATGACACACACCTCCGAACCAATTATAGCGCACATCAAAGAAGAAAATGGCCGGATATCAAGCCACAACCGCAGACCGTTGCGTCATTGCCGATCGTGAGGAACGAATCGACTTGATCGCTCGAATCGATACTTCGCGATACCGCCCGAACCGATCCTGTTCCAGCACGATCAGACATGGCGTACCTTCGATGTCTTCGACGGCCGTTACACGGTCGCGTTGCGAAATAGGGCGGCTCAGCACTCTCTCTCTCAGCATCGATCACCTCGCCGACATCGGGGCTTTTACGAGTAGGCCGATTCCTCCAGGACGTCGAGAAACGCTGATCGAGATTCATGGTCGGGAAGCCGCCGGAATCCCCGAACCAACGCGATTTCCAATTCGCTGAGCGGCAGCAGGCTAATATCGTCCGCCCATTGATCGTCTTCTGGCTCACCCGACTTGTCAGAGAGCATGAAGGCGGATCCATCTTGTGCATCCGTCTGCACACTCCCCCCGCGTGGCGCGACCACGACAAAGTCGAGCGGACTGCTCGACCAACTCGAAACCGTCACGTTCGAGCCAGCCACACCGCGTAGAATCGGGAGCCTCGCGAGGTAGTAGAACTGATAGGCTCCGGGGGCCAACTTCACGGCACATGTCCAGTGACCGTCGTCGCTCCGACGCAGAGGATGCGAGTGCGGGTTCCAGCCATTAAAGCTGCCTACCAAAAACACTTCCGCCGCTTGCGGACACTGGAAGTTGAACTCCACGATCCCGGTGCGGTCAGCATCCATGGTCATCGGTCTTGCTCCTCTTCCGGGTGTGCCGTTGCCGGTCTCCATTTCACACGGACGCAGGTTACAACACTCCGGTGAACGCGCGAATCAGGCCGCGTATGCGAGCACCACAGGGGCATCGACCGGAAGCGGAATGGGGGAAACCCCGACCCGTTGCCGACACTCGCCTGCCCATTAGAATGAACTCGCGGCAGGATCACTGCGGAACTCCGATCTAGCGCCGCGACACATGCGGCGCAGCGTCTCAAATCCACAACGATCGATGGTCCTCAGTCCGTCGTGGGGGCAGTTGAGGCGCGCTCGCCGGAACAATTGTCGCTTTCCGCAGGGGAAGACGGGAGGGACCGGGCAACGGTCTGACTACGGCCGTTGCCCGGATTTGTCCGGGCGTTTCCCGTCCGGCGAACGGTGTGTCTGGTCGCCCACTTTCAGGTGGTGCCAACGATGTCCGCGCGGACCGGCGTCGCGCATGGACGGACGAACAACGCGTCGGCACGCGCGCGAGTCGAATGCATATAAATCAGGAATGCTGCTACTTCGGGCAGATCATGCCTATGCTGATATGCTGGGATAATCGCCGGAAGATCACATCGGCAGATCCTGGGAGAGCCGGCTGGAATGGGCCGCCGCGTGAACTATCGGCCGCCCGGGGTGTCGGTTCGATACGGCGGCGCGAAACGCCCGTTGCAAGCCCGACGGAATCCTGGGCGAGTTCCCGACGTTTCCGGCACGATCGTGCATATGATGCCATGTAGCGGCGATATGGTCGGTGCGAGCCTGGAAGATTTTTCGGCAGACGGCGGCGGCGCGGCCGTGGTTTGCTCGATGTAAACGGGAGGATTCTCAATGGCAATGACCAAGGCACGAGCGATTGGGCAGAAGACGCGGGTGCTGGTAGTGGATGATCATCCGATCGTTCGGCGCGGCCTGGCCGGCTTGATCGCGCATGAACCCGACCTGGAAGTCTGTGGCGAAGCGGAAGATGCGCCGGCCGCCATGCGGCTCGTCAATGACTGTCATCCGGACGTGGTCATCATCGACATCTCGCTCAAGAGCGGCAACGGCATCGAACTGGTGAAGCAGATCAAGGCTCACGACCCGGGCATCAAGATGCTCGTCTCATCCATGTACGACGAATCGTTGTACGCCGAGCGGGCCCTGCGGGCGGGGGCCATGGGCTACATCAACAAGGAAGAGGCCACTGATCACATCATCAACGCCGTGCGGCAGGTCCTGCGGGGACAGATCTACCTGAGCCGTCGCATGACCGATCGCGTGTTGCAGCGAGCCGCCGGCGGGAACTGGCTCGAACACTCGGACATCGACGGACTGAGCGATCGTGAACTCGAAGTCTTCCAGATGATCGGCCAGGGCCTGAGCACGCGCCAGATCGCGGCCAAGCTGCACCTGAGCGTCAAGACCATCGAAACCCATCGCGACAACATCAAGTCGAAGCTCAACCTCAAGTCCGGTACCGAATTGACCCACCGGGCCGTCGAGTGGGTTCTCCAGCAAAGTTGATCCCGCTTGGGATCCTTTCGTGTCTTGGGGGTTGTCCGGCCTGCCGAGGCGGGGGAGTGCGCTCTATCTCGACATAACCTGCTGAAAGACGGATCCCGCCCGGCTTGCGGCCGGTGCTGATCCTGGTTTCTACCTCATGCTGTAACACCATTGCGCGCGACGCGTCGCTCCTCTGCCCGGGAGCACGTTCCGTGCACTCTCGTTTGCGCGCCTCCGATCAAGGGACGCCGTTTGCCTCGCTTGATTCTCCCGCTATCCGCGCCGCTCTCGACGCCGGACGTGGAGACGGTTAGCCTGATTCGCACACAAACGGAGGAACCAACATGATCACGGTCACGAAGATCGCAACACTGGCGCTCATCGTCCTGGGCTGGGGTGTGTCGGTTGGCCATGCCGTGGAGATTGCCTCGAACGGCCGGGCATCGGCGAGCATCGTCGTCAGTGGTGATGCCAGTCTGTCCGAGCGGCACGCGGCTGATGAACTCGCGCACTACCTCGGGCAAGTAACTGGCGCGGAGTTCACGGTGGGGCAAGGTGCCGAGTCGGTCACGGGCCCGCGGTTGCTCGTCGGACCGGGTGCCGCCAGGCTCGCCGATCCGCAGTTTACGGTTGAAGGGCTGGGCGAAGAGGGGCTGGTCATTCGCACCGTCGGCCAGGATCTCATCCTCGCCGGCGGCCGGCCGCGCGGCACGCTGTACGCGGTCTATGCGTTCCTCGAAGATCATGTCGGTGTCCGCTGGTGGGCGCCCGGCGTGGAATTCGTGCCGGCGCGATCCGAGCTGGTGTTCGACAACCTGAACGTGCGGTACGTGCCGCGGCTGGAATATCGCGAGCCGTTCTGGTTCAGCGCCTTCGACGGCGACTGGGCGGCCCGCAATCGCTGCAACGGCGCGCGGCCCACTCTCGACGAGAAGCGCGGCGGCAAGCACGTCATCCAAGGCTTCGTCCATACGTTTTATGGACTGATTCCGCCGAATAAATACTTCGCCGACCATCCTGAGTGGTTCAGCGAAATCGATGGGAAGCGCAAGCACGAGCAGGCGCAATTGTGCCTGACGAACGAGGAGGTGCGGGCCGAACTGATTCGGAATCTCGCCGCGCAGTTGGCGAAAAATCCCGCCGCCACCATGGCGTCGGTTTCGCAGAACGACTGGTACGGCAACTGCCAGTGTGCCAAGTGTGCGGCCATCGACAAGGAAGAAGGCAGTCCGGCGGGCTCGCTGTTGCGGTTCGTGAACGCCGTGGCCGAAGCGATCGAAAAGGACTATCCGCGCGTCGCGATCAGCACGCTGGCCTACCAGTATACCCGCAAGCCGCCGCTGAAGACGCGGCCCCGGCACAACGTCGTCGTCTGGCTGTGCAGCATCGAGTGCTCATTCAGCAAACCGTTGATCGATCCGCGTAACGAAGCCTTTCGCAAGGACATCGAGGGTTGGTCAAAAGTCTGCAATCGGCTGTACGTGTGGGATTACACCACCAACTTCGCCCACTACGTCATGCCGCACCCGAACCTGAATGTGCTGGGGCCCAACGTGAAGTTCTTCGCCGATCACGGCGTGGTGGGGCTGTTCGAGCAGGGGGCCTATCACACCTGGGGCGCCGAGATGATGGAGCTGCGGGCCTGGGTGCTCGCCAAGCTGCTCTGGGACCCGTCGCTCGATGCGGACAAGCTGATCGCGGAGTTCATCGACGGCTACTACGGACCGGCCGCGCCGCACATCCGTGCATATCTGAAGGTCACGCATGATGCGGTCCAGGCCACGGGGGACCCGCTGGGCTGCTTCTCCGGCGCCGACGCCAAGTTTCTCTCACTGGACACGCTGAGCAAGGGACTCGCGCACTTGAAGGCGGCCGAGCAGGCCGCCGGCAGCGACGCCGATCTGCTCCTGCGGGTGCGGACGGCCCAATTGCCCGTCCTGTACACGTTCATCATCCAATGGGGTCGTTTGCGCAAGGAAGCCGAAACCACGAACGCTCCCTGGCCCGTCGCCCATACGCAGATCGGCGTCTACCGGGAGTTCCTGCGTACCGCCGAGGCCATCGGCATGACCCGCGTGGCCGAAGGCCGCGACATGGCTTGGCTCAATACCCAAGTCGACGCCACGGAGTGATCAGACGCCCGCAAGACCATCCGCAGGAGCGACGGCGCACCTGCAGCGCCCTCGCTCCTGCGGGGTGAGAAGAGTTTTACGAGCACGAAAACGCGTGCGCCGCATAGTGTTGCCCAGTCGAGGCGGGCAAGATGCCCCCCAGGCGTCCGGCTCATAGCTCACCGCCCATAGCTCAGAGCTTCTTCTTCACCTCAAACCCGAAATAGTCCGCCGCGTTGTAATAGCAGATGTCCCGCACCATGCCGCCGACCAGCTCGTAATCGTCAGGGATCAGGCCGGCGGTCATGTCGTTGCCGAGCACGTTGCACAGGATGCGCCGGAAGTACTCGTGCCGTGTATACGACAGGAACGACCGGCTGTCGGTGAGCATGCCCACGAACCGGCTCAGCAGGCTCATCTGCGAGAGCGCTTCGATCTGGGCTTCCATGCCGTCCTTCTGGTCGAGGAACCACCACGCGCTGCCGTACTGGATCTTGCCCGGTATGGAGCCGTCCTGGAAGTTGCCGATCATGGTCGCCATCAGGGCGTTGTCGCGCGGGTTGAGGTTGTACAGGATCGTGCGGGCCAACTGGTTCGTGCGGTCGAGCCGGTCGAGGAGTCGGCTCAAGGGACGGGCCACCTCGAAGTCGCCGATGGAGTCGAAGCCGATGTCCCGGCCGGCCCGGGCGAACATGCGGCTGTTGTTGTTGCGCAAGGCGCCGATGTGGAACTGCTGCGTCCAGCCCTTCTCGTGGTCCATGATGCCGAAGTGATACAGCATGGCCAACTCGAAGGCGTAAGCTTCGGCCGGGCTGACCGGCTTGCCCGCGCGAGCCTTGGCGAACGTGGCCGAGACCTCCTTCTCGGTGAAGTCCTCGGCCCGGATGGTCTCCAGCCCGTGGTCCGACACGCGACAGCCGTTGTCGTGGAAGTAGGCGTGACGCTTGCGCAGGGCGGTTAGCAGCGCATCGAACGTGTTGATCTCCACGTCGGCCGCCGCGGCCAGCTTGTCGACGTAGGCGTTGAACTCAGCCACGTCGGCGATGGCGGTGGCCTTGTCCGGCCGCCAGGCGGGCAACACGGGGATATCGAACGACTTGTCGCGAGCGATGGCCTGGTGATGCTCGAGCGTGTCCACAGGGTCGTCAGTGGTGCAGATCAGGGCCACGTTCGACTGGCGGATGAGCCCGCGGCAGGAGAACTCCGGCTGGGCCAGCTTGGCGTTGCACTCGTCCCAGATGCTCTGGGCGGTCGCCGGGCTCAACAGCCGGTCGCTGATGCCGAAATAGCGCTTCAGCTCCAGGTGCGTCCAGTGATACAGCGGGTTCCGCAGGCAGCGGGGCATGGTCTCCGCCCACTTGCAGAACTTCTCGTAATCGCTGGCGTCGCCCGTGCAGTATCGCTCGTCCACGCCGTTGGTCCGCATGGCCCGCCACTTGTAGTGGTCGCCGGCCAGCCAGACCTGCGTCAGGTTGGCGAACCGGTGGTCCCGGGCGATCTGGTCGGGAGGCAGATGGCAGTGATAGTCGATGATGGGCAAGCCCTCGGCATATTCGTGATACAGCCGTCGGGCCGCCTCGGTCTGGAGCAGAAAATCCTCGGTGATGAACACGTCCTTGGCCATTCGCATGACTCCGAACAGATGACTGATCGACTGCCGTGTCTTGGGGGGCGGGCATCTTACCCCGCCTCCGAGCGGCGTTCAGCCCGCCTTGGGCGGGTAAGATGTCCGCTCTCCGGGCCGGCGATTGCCGTAGCTTAGTCAGATTACCTGCCACCGCAACCGCTCCCTTTCCGTCGCGGCTCGGAAGTAGGTCTCACGCCGCCGGTGCGCCGCCGGGGCGAGGCGATGGCCGGGTGTTTACACCTTCCCGCAAGTCGCTACGATAGACACATCGGGTATGATCCGGTCAACAAACCTCGAGGCCGACCCGGGCGGTTGCGGGCGGCGGACAGGAGCCAATCACCATGAAAGCAAGCATCAGTTGCTGGTCGTTTCCGGGCGGCCTGGGTGGACTGACGGATTTCGCCGGCGCGGCACGGCAGGCCAAATCTGCAGGCTTTGACGCCATCGAGGTGGCGTTCTCGCCAGCCGGCGCGCTTACGCCTGAAACCAAGGACGCCGACTTGGTCAAGCTGGCCTCGGCTATCCGCTCGGAAGGCGTGGAGATCGCAGGCCTGGCTACCGGCATGCTCTGGGAGGCGCCCCTGACCCACCCCGATGCCAAGATCCGCGAAAAGGGCAAGCAGATCGTCCGTCGCATGATCGCCGCCGCTCCCGTGCTGGGTGTGGATGCCATTCTCGTCGTGCCCGGTGCGGTGGACGTCTTTTTCATGCCCGACGCACCGGTGGTGGACTATCGCGACGCCTGGTCGCGCTCGAGCGAGACGATCGCCTCGCTGGTCGGCGAGGCCGAGCAAGCCGGCGTCAAGATCGGCATCGAGAACGTCTGGAACCGCTTCCTCATGAGCCCGCTGGAACTGGTCCAGTTCATCGATCAGTTCAAGAGCAGCAGTGTGGGCGCGTACTTCGATGTGGGCAACGTCGTGCTCTTCGGCTACCCCGAGCAGTGGATCCGGGCTCTCGGCAAGCGGATCGTCCGCGTGCACGTGAAGGACTTCAAGCGGGCCGCCGGTACGGCCGCAGGCTTCGTCGATCTGTTGGCCGGCGACGTGAACTGGCCCGAGGTGACCAAGGCCCTGCGCGAGGTCGGCTACGACGGCTACGTCACTGCCGAGATGATTCCGCCCTATACGCACTACCCCGAGGTGCTTATCGAGAACACCGCCCGGGCCTTGCGGGCGATCATCGGGTGATATTCGACATCTGCTCCAGTGCGAGCATCAGGGCATGTGTGCCGAGATGGCCGTGACCCTGGGCCTGGACGGCCACGTATAGCTGGTGCACGAGGGCCAGGCCGGGCAGCGAAAGCTGCATGCGCTGCGCTTCGTCCAGAGCGATGCCCATATCCTTGATGAAGTGCCGCACGAAGAAGCCCGGATCGAAGTTGCGCCGGACGATGCGGGGTGCCAGGTTGTCCAGCGTCCAGCACCCGGCCGCGCCGCCGCTGATGCTCTGGAGCATGGTCTCGAGCTTCAGGCCGGCCTTGTAGCCGTAAAGCAGCGCCTCGCACACGCCGATCATCGTCCCGGCGATCACGATCTGGTTGCACATCTTGGTGTGCTGACCTGACCCCGCCGGCCCCTGATAGACGATGTTCTTGCCCATGGCCTCGAACAGCGGCATCAGGGCTCTAAACGTCGCCTCGTCGCCACCTACCATGATGGACAGCGTCGCGTTCCTCGCCCCGACGTCGCCGCCGGAGACGGGCGCATCCAGTGCAACCACGCCCTTGTCGCGGGCGGCCGCCTCGATCTCGCGAGCCAGGCTGGGCTGCGTCGTGGTCATGTCCACGACCGCGCTGCCGGGCTTCGCCCCGGCCAGCACGCCGTCATCGCCGAAATAGACTTCGCGCACGTCCTGCGGGAACCCCACCATGGTGAACGTCACGTCCGATCGCTCGGCGACCGCTCGTGGCGAATCCGCCCAGGTCGCCCCCCGGTCGATCAGGGGCTGGGCCTTGGCTCGTGTGCGGTTGTAGACCGTCATGGCATAGCCGCGGGCCATGAGGTGGCCGCACATCGACGCTCCCATGACACCTGTCCCGATCCAGCCGATGCGAGTTTGTGGTGTGATCTTCATGGCTGGATAACCTACCGCTCTCCCCCGGTGAAGGGCAACTTGACCAGCATGGCTGGCGGATGCGAGACGCCTTCCATGGCGGGGCGCGATCAGCCAAATGGGCGAGCCTTCGTCTCACAAGAACCCGGGCCCTCACCGACAGATCACTCGGTCATCCGCGGTTCAAAAGGCCTTTGTCTTGTCTGGCGGGGCGGGCTTCCATATGATATTGCTCTTTCGAAGCCCCTTTGGGTCTCCGGTGATTACAATCCAAATAGCGGGAAACGGAAAGGATTAACAGTGGCCAACGGCAAGTCCAACAGCTCGTTTCTGTTCACGTCGGAATCGGTTTCTCAGGGGCACCCGGACAAGGTCTGCGACCAGATTTCGGATGCCGTCCTGGACAGCCTGTTGAAGCACGATCCGCACGCACGCTGCGCGCTGGAGACGATGGTGACCACCGGCCTGGTCGTGATGGCCGGCGAGATCACCGTGCACAACGAGGCGGCCGCCCAGGCGTTGGCCAACGCCGAACAGACCGCCCGTGAGACCATCCGCGAGATCGGCTATACCGACCCGGAAATCGGGTTCGACTACCGTAGCTGCGGCGTTCTGCGGGCCATCCACTCGCAATCCGCCGACATCAGCCAGGGCGTCAGCGAAGGCCAGGGTCTGCACAAGGAGCAGGGTGCCGGCGATCAGGGGCTCATGTTCGGGTTCGCCTGCAACGAGACCAAGGTCCTCATGCCCTTGCCGATTCACCTGGCCCATCGCCTCGTCGAGAAGTTGACCGACCTCCGCGAGAGCGGCGAGCTGGAGTGGCTCCGCCCCGACAGCAAGAGCCAGGTCACGGTCGAGTACGTTGATGGCAAGCCCGCCCGCATCGACACCGTCGTGATCTCGACGCAGCACACCGAGGCCGTCTGCGACCGCAAGGGTAACTTGTCCGAAGCCGCCCGCAAGCAGATTATCGAGAAGTGCATCAAGCCCGTGATCACCGCCGAACGCGAGGATCTCTGGAACAACAAGATCAAGTACCACATCAACCCGACCGGGCGGTTCGTCATCGGCGGTCCCCACGGTGATAGCGGGCTGACCGGCCGCAAGATCATCGTGGATACCTACGGCGGACGTGGCCGTCACGGCGGTGGCGCCTTCAGCGGCAAGGATCCCAGCAAGGTCGACCGCTCGGCGGCTTACGCCGGTCGATATATCGCCAAGAACATCGTGGCCGCCAAGCTCGCCGAGGAGTGCGAAGTCCAACTGGCCTACGCCATCGGCGTGGCCGAGCCGGTGAGCATCTGCGTCAACACGTTCGGGACCGGCCGCATCGATGAGGATCGCCTGGCCGACCTCGTCCGGCAGTACTTCCCGCTCAAGCCGGCCGACATCATCAGCCATCTGAAGCTCCTCCGGCCGATCTATCGCGAGACCGCCCGCAACGGCCATTTCGGCCGGACCGGCAACGGCTTCACTTGGGAAAAGACCGACATCGCTCCCAAGCTCCGCGAAGCCGCCGCCAAGTGGCTGTGAGCGACGCGGCCGCTGTTGAACCAGTCACGCAAGACCGTCTTCCCACCCCGGGCAGAGATTCGCCCGGGGTTTTTTATGGACCGCGTCGGCTGGTGCGGTACAATCTCCGCCCAAGGCGGCACCCGGACCGCAGTCCCACCAACCGATCTGGAGAGCGCGGATGAGAAGACACGGTTATGCAGTCGGCATCTCGACTAAATGCTTTCAGTTGGGCGTGTTGGCCGGCATCATCACCGCGGGCCTGACCGCGGCGTTCGGGCAGACCGTCGGCGCCGGGCCTGAGCCAGCCGTCGATCGTGCGTTCTATGTCGTTTCGACGTCGGACGAGAATCACGTGCCGCCTATCCGGCACATCCACCTGCGGATCACCGGCCGCGAGACGGTTGACGAGCGTCCGATGGTCTGGTGGGAACTGACCGCCGTCGCGCGAGACCGCGGCACCTGGGGCGTCCGCATCCTGTCCGAACGGGCGCCCATGACCGCGCACGAAGGCGTGGGCGAGATCGAGCGATACCTCTATCGCGACGGGGAGGGGCACGTTTGTGAATATCGTGACACTGCCACGGGCCGCGCTCTCCTGCCGTCTTCGCAGTTCAGGGAGTCGTTCCTGCCGCGCGTCGCGCCCGATGCCGTGTTCAAGAAGGGCTTTGCGTCCGCCGGAGCCTTCATCGGCCATGTGCTCGTTCGGGGCGAGCCCGTCGAGCCGCCGGTCTTCGTCAGCTTCGACAATCCTCGCGTGCTCAACCTGCGCAGCGACTTGATCATCGGCACGCAAGCCTGCGTCCGGATCGAGGGCGAGGAGGACAAGACCAAAAAGCAGGAAGGCAATCACAAGGAACGTCCGTATACACGCGCCGAGTACGAAACCATGATCGCCGCCGGGATGAACTTCTTCGAGATAGGCGGCGATCTTCAGTGGCTGATGTATGAGCCGGTGTTCTTCCGCACCCCGCCGTCGTTTCCTGACACGTTCTATCGCTCCAACTGGGTGCCGGGCCGCATGTTCATCGACGAGCCGAGCGTGCGGATGGGCTGGAGCGGGGGCATTCCGGCGAACGCCACCGGCCCCGAGCAGGTGGCTGAAGCCATGCGTCAGCGTGTGGCATCGCATTACACGCTCGAACACCGCAAGCTGCCGCACGGCAACGGGTCCGAGACCGGCACGCTGGATTTGTATGCTCCTCCGGCCATCTCCTGGGATACCGATTACTGGTCGGCTTGGTGGCAACTCGCCGCCGGCGCCCCGGCCGTCGTGCACGAGGGCCGCTACGTCCATAGAGGCTACGGGTGGGAACCGGAGGCACTGTTCGGCCCCGAAGGGCTGGATGATCTGACTTTCCGCGACCAGGTGAACTGCCTTAACGCGTTCCTGCGGGGAGCGGCGCGGGCGTTCGACGGCGACTGGGGCACGAGCGTCTATCCCGAGGGCGAGCCGGGCCTGCGGTTGCCCGCGCTTATCCAGGCTTATGACATGGGCGCGCGATATCTGTGGTTCTGGACCTACCCGCCGCTGACCTACGCCGTCGAGCGTGAGTTGTGCGAGGGCATTTTGAGGCACGCCGCCGCTCATCCGCGCGGCGATCTGAAGAAAGTCAACCGTGCCGCCAAGGTGGGCATCGCCTTCCCAGCCGGGCACGCGTTCTCTTGGGAGGGCACCTGGGGCGTGCAGCGCGAGCAGCGATCCGCCGGCGGGGCGAGCTATGGCGACATCTCCGCGGCCGGCATGTGGGAGGGTATCCTCTGCTCGCGCCGTGGCGAAACGTTCGATTTCCTCGTGAACGAACCACGCATTCGCAGCCTTGGATACGAGCGGCTGGTGATCGTGGGCAACGACGGTTCATTGAAGGCCGAACCGGGCTGGTCGCCGCCGCGCGCCCCTGCGGGACTTCGGCTCGAGTTTGACGCCGGCACGACGCCCGACGTGGCCGGCCGTGCCGCTGGACTGACGCCCGAATACACCGTGCGCCGGGCAAACGGAATCGAGATCGACGGCGATTTGAGCGATTGGGCCGACGCGGACTGGATTCAACTCTCCAGCGATGCGCATGGTTTTCCCGACGGCGTCACCGTCGAAACGACGTTGCTCAACGACATCAGCCAGGAGCGCTGGCGGGCCAACTTCACGACCTACATGGGCATGACCTTTCAGCAGATCGATGAGGACCTCGAAAAGAAGTACGTGCTCGAAGGTTTGAACGGCCGGGGCGTGGCCGTCACCCAACTCGAAGCCGGTTCCCCTGCCGACAAGGCCGGCATTCGCGAGGGCGACGTGCTCATTTGGGTGTGGAACCGCAGGCTCGACTGGCAGTTCCAGATGTACGAACGGTTGCAGCATATCAAGAACAAGCAGGACAAGCTGCCCTTGCGCGTTGTGCTGCGCCGCAGCGGCCGTTACGAGTTCGGCGGACCGGGCGATCTGGGCGCGGACGTCGCGCTGCGCGTCGACGACGGCCGGCTCTATGTGGCCGCCCGCGTCACGGATGACACGTTCTTCCAGCCTTACCACGATCGCGATTTCTGGAAGGCTGACAGCTTGCAGATCGGTCTGGATGCGTCGCTCGAGCGACGGCAGGCTAACTACGGCGAGCAGGACAACGAGTTCGGTTTGGTGCTCATGGACGGGCAGCCGAAGGTGTGGCGATACCACGGCCGCCGCGGTCAGCCGTTGGGAGAGATTCAAAACGCCCAGGTCCGCATCGTGCGTCAGGAGAACCGAACGATCTACGAAGCCGCTATTCCGCTGGAAGAATTGTCGCCTCTCTCGCCCGATCTGTGGCCCATGGCGGGCTTCAACGTGGTGGTCAACGACAGCGACGGCAAGCTCCAGCGAAAGGGTCGGTTGGAACTCAAGAGCAAGGCGATGACACAGGGCAAGAAGCCCGCTCAGTATGCCGTCCTGGCTTTCGAACCCTCGCCGCAAAAGGAGAAAGTGTCCGCTGCCGTGCTGTGGCAGCGCCAGGCCACGCCCGAGAAAGGCCACTTCCGCGTTGTGATCGCCGTCCGGTCGCCGCAGTCGGAAGCGGCCCGCGTGGATGTGCAACTGACTTCGCTGGATTCGCCCGAAACGAGCCCTGTTCGGGAATCAATCGATTTGCCTGTGAGGCCGGCAGCACGCGAGCACAATCTCGTCGTTCGCACAGACTCGCCGCCCGGCCGTTACGCCATGCACGTGAAAGTCGTGGATCGCCAAGGTGCCATCGTCGCACAGGATCGTCAGCCGGTCTACATCTACCCGCGGTAAACGGGGTTTGGGGTGGTGACCGACATTCTGGCGTGCACTATATGCGTCCGTACAGCGGGAGCGCCGCTCCCGTGATGGCGCTCGCGCCGTCGCCGAGCAGGAAGAGAATCGCTTCGGCGATTTGCTGGGGTTTCACCCAGCGGTCAGGATCGGACTTGGGCATGGCCTGTCGATTCGCCGGTGTGTCGATCACCGACGGCAGAATGCAGTTGACGGTAATCCCGTCATCCTTCAGTTCCCGAGCGAGCGACTGCGTCAACGCCAGCACGGCTGCCTTGGAAGCAACATATGCGCTCATCTGACCGGGTGTGTCCAGAGCCGCTTTGGCGGAGACGGTGATGATCCTACCGGCCCGGCGGGGCTTCATTCGCGCCACCGCTTCCCGGCAGTTGAGAAACACGCTGGTGGCGTTGAGGCTCATCAGGTGTTCCCACGTCTGCACGGGCGTCTGCTCGACGGGCGACATCTCGAACCCGCCGGCCAGGTTGATCAGAAAATCGACGGGCCGGCCGCGCTGGTCCAGGTCCTGGTAAAAGCGTGCGACGGCTGCCGCATCGGTCACATCAACGCGGTGAAACTCGATGGGGTGTGCAAACGGATGAGCGGCGGCATCCTGCTCCAGCGCCGAACGTCCGGCATCGGTGAGATACGTGACGTGGCAGGCAATTCCCTCGCCAGCCAACGCCACACTGACCGCGCGGCCCAAGCCTCCTGTTCCCCCGGTGACGACCGCAACCTTGCCTTGCAATGCGGGCATGATGTTGCGTTCCAATGACGCCGCATCCGGCTACTTCTTACGTGCCGGTGCCGTCGATTCTCGAATCACCAGCTCGGTCGGCAGCATCTCCACTTGCCGCGCCAAGCGTTCGCCGGTCACCAGTTGCGTGATGCACTCGTACGCCCGCCGGCCCATCTCCTTCAGCGGCTGGCGCACCGTGGTCAGCGGCGGGTCCAGCAGGCTGGCCGACCGCGGATCGTCAAAGCCGATCAGCGAGATATCGGACGGAATGGAGAAACCCATCTCCCGCACCAGGGCCATGACGTCCAGAGCCAAATAGAAACCACAGGCAAGAATGGCCGTCGGGTGATCGGGTTGTTTCAAGACTTCGCGCAGTCGCTCCAGTGCAGCGCCAGCCGTTCGCGCCACGTCGGCGTTGAACACGTGCTCGGGCCGGACGGAGAGCCCGTTGGCCTGCATGGCCGCCATATAACCCTCGAACCGGTGCAGACAGTTCGTGGAAGCCAACGGACCGTTAATGATGGCGATACGGCGATGGCCGAGGCTCATCAGGTGCTTGACTGCCTGCCGAGCGCCTTCGAAGTTCTGCGAATCCACGCAAACCAACCGCGTGTTGTTCATCGAGCCGCCTAGCACAACCACGATTCGCTTGTCCAGCTCTTCTTCCAGTGCCGGAAACGTGTCCTGGTAGGGGTGCAGGCACAGCAGCGCGTCCGCATCGATGGTGCTCAAGCCTTCCGGAATCAGCCGGCGCTGGATGATGACCTCGCCCACCGGCTGCGAAAGATCCGCTGCCTCGTGGATGCCGGCCATCACTGCCCCGTGATAGAAATCGTCGAGCTCCACCGACGGTGCCATGGTGACGGCCACGCGAAAGCGCGGCTTGGCTGCGACCGATGCCTCGAAATCGCCCCGAACGAACGTGCCGCGCCCTCGCTCGCGGCGCAGCCAACCCTCCTGCACGAGGCACTGAATCGCTTTATGAGCGGTAATCAGGCTGACATTGATGGCGGCCCCGATCTCGCTGGTGTTGGGCAGCTTGACCCCCGGCCGAAGATTGCCGTTGCGGATGGCCTCGGCCAGAATCGTCTTGGCCTGGATGTATCGAGGTACCGGCGAGTTCGCATCAACTCTGGGCAATTGAATCGTAGACATATTTCCATTTTATATAATTGCGGTTCAGCTTGCAATAATAGTTCCAACAAATCCGGCTGAAGCCACGTTCCGACCAGCCTAAGCCTTGACCGCTACATGCGATATCGGCAAGAGTCGCTGCCGGTCCCGACTCTCGCGCGTTTCGGGGGCGGGGGCATCTTCCCCAGTTTGCAGGCCGCCGACGCGCCCGCCTCCCGAGACCGCTGTCCGCGCGAGAACGATCGGGTGGAATCGGCACTCGTTGCCAGTGACCGGACGGAACAGGGCGGTTAGAATCCCGCCCTTAATGAGTCAGACGCCACGCGGGAAAAAAGTGCCCTATGAGTCAGACGCAGTTCGCGGATAAATATGTCTTGGTGGTCGGCTTGGGACGATTCGGGGGCCAGATCGCCGCTGCCCGCTGGCTGACCGAGCAGGGGGCGAGGGTCACCGTCACCGATCTTGCCCCCGCCGAAAAACTCGCCGACAGTCTGGCTCAACTCGCGGATCTGCCCATCCGGTACCGCCTGGGAGGCCACGACGAGCGCGACCTGGACGGTTGCGACCTCCTGGTGGTCAGCCCGGCCGTGCCCAAGGACCGGTCGGACTTCGTCAAAGCGGCTCTGGCCCGCGGCCTCCCGATTACGGCCGAGATGAACCTCTTCGTCGAACGCTGCCCAGCCCGGCGGATCATCGGCATCACCGGATCGGCGGGCAAGAGCACGACGACGGCCATGGTCGGCTCCATCCTGGAAGCCGCCCGCCGCGCCGGCGTTTTTCCCCAGGTCTGGATGGGCGGTAACATCGGCCATTCCCTCCTGGCCGACCTGACCCGCATGACCGCGGACGACGCCGTGGTCCTGGAGTTGTCCAGCTTCCAGTTGGAGGACCTGGGCACCCTCCGCTGGAGCCCGCCCGTGGCGGTCATCACGAACATCCAGCCCAATCACCTCGATCGGCACGGCACGCTCGACCTGTACGCCGACGCCAAGATGAACATCGTCCGCTACCAAGGCGCGGACGGCATCGTCTTAATTCACGAGAACGACGCCGTGGTACGCCGCTACGTCACCGCAGCCGGGGCGGACGGGCGGATACGCGAATGCCGTTTCGAGCCGAAATTCGAGGCTTTCCTGCGACTTCCCGGGCGACACAACCAATTGAACGCCGCGGCTGCTGTCTCGGCCTGCCGAGCCATCGGCGTGAGTGACGAAATCATTGCGCAGGGTCTCGGAGAGTGTCGCGGCCTGCCGCACCGGCTCGAGTTCGTGATCGAGCGTGACGGCGTGCGATATTACAATGACTCCAAATCAACCACGCCGGAGTCCACCTGCATTGCCGCCGAGGCTTTCGCCGGCACGCCGACCATCCTGCTCGTCGGCGGCAAACCCAAAGGCGCGTCTTTTGCCGAAATGGGCCGCCTGCTCGCTCGCACCTGCAAACACACCATCTGTTACGGCCAGGCAGGTCCGGAAATCTACGAGGAGATCCTCCGCGGCCGTGCGCCCGGGACACCGGCATCGGCCGTCCATGTGTCCACGTTCGCCGAAGCGGTCGAGCGGGCCCGCCAGATGGCCGTGGCGGGTGATGTGGTCGTGCTCTCGCCCGCCTGCGCCAGCTACGACGAGTTCACCAATTACGAGGAACGCGGCGAGGCGTTTCGTCGCCTCGTGAGTCGCTGATCTCGGTTGGTCCAACGCCCGAGCCCGCGGGCTTCTCGCAACTTCCTTGTCCTTCGAACCAACGAGCCCCACATCGGCAACTCTTGCCGATCAGCGGCAACTCCTGCGCCGCCCCTCATACCGAGGGCAAATCCCCCGTTGTGAACCTTGCCTAATTTAACAATTGTTGTAAGTCGCTTATTTGCAGTGGTTTAGTGTGGATGTGTCTTGTGTCTGAGGCCTAGCAATTTACGTGCCGACTGCGATTGGCACGGTGGTTGATAAAGGGGTGCCGGGTGAGAGAAGAACTGGCTTGCTCGCGGTGGGTCTGGCGTACCCGGAGTACCTCGGGCAGGCGGAATTTGGGGCGGCCACGCCACGAGGGTGCAGTCATGGAAGTGCTCGACCAGCACCAGGTCACGGAGGACCGGATGCAGTCCACGGATTGGACGACCATTGGCACGCGCATCCTCGAGGCCGCCACGATCGCAACCGCGATGCACCTGGAAGAACTGGAGCTCAGCTCGGCGTCCCGTGTGGACGACCGGCAGACTCCCGAGTGCACTCGCGACATCGATAACGGGAACGGTTGAACGGCGATGGTGTACGGCATCTACCAGTCCGCGGCAGGCCTGCAGTTGAACCAGTACCGCCAAGAGGTACTGGCGAACAACCTGGCCAACCTCGAGACCGCCGGGTTCAAGCATGACCTGACGGTCGTGCGGGAGCGCCCGCTCGCCATGCGGGAGCCCGGCGGGCGTCCCGACTGGTCGAACCGCACGCTAAACGGACTGACTGGTGGCTCATATGTGGCACCGACGTACACGTCGTTCGCCCAGGGACCGCTCGAGCACACCGGCGGCCGTCTGGACGTCGCCCTGTTCGGGTCGGGCTTCTTCACCGTCCAGGACGGCGACGCCATTCGCTATACCCGCGACGGCCGCTTCGTCGTGAACGCGAATGGTGAGCTGACCACCGTCTCCGGTCACATTGTTCTCGGCGAGGACGGCTCTCCCATCCGGATTCCAGCCGAGGTCGCCGACAAGGTGACCATCACCGCCGGCGGCGACGTGCGGGCGGGAGATTTGCAGTTGGGGCGGCTGGCCGTGGTCGACTTCGAAAACAAGCAGGCCCTCCGGAAGATCGGAGGCAACCTGTTCGACGCAGGACAGGCCGAGCCCGTCGAGGCCCAGGCCACGCTGCAGCCGGGATTTTACGAAGGCTCCACAGTGGAGCCGACCAAGGCCATGGTTTCCATGATCGAAGTGAGCCGGGCCTACGAACTGAACGCCACGCTTGTGGGCCTGGCTGACTCGACATTGGGCCGGGCGGTTAACGATATCGCACGGCTCGGTTGATGCGAATTGCGATTACCGGCTGGACGCCGGTCGCACGAGGAATGACGGACTATGGGTATCTCCGCCATGCATTCGGCCGCCACGGGCATGAAAGCCCTGGACACCAAGTTGGACGTGGTGGCCAATAACCTCGCCAACATCAACACCGTCGGATTCAAGCGTTCGCGCACGAATTTTGAGGATCTCTTTTACCAGACGCTGCGCGAGCCCGGCGCCCGCGACGCCAACGACGAACCGGCGCCTCACGGCATTCAGGTCGGTCTGGGCGTCCTGGTCTCGGGAACGCAGCTCGATTTCTCCAGCGGTTCGATCGACCCGACCAATCGCAAGCTCGACATCGCCATCGACGGCGAGGGCTTCTTCCAGGTCCGGACCTTCTACAACGGCGAGGAGACGATCGCCTACACGCGAGCGGGCAACTTCGTCCGCAACGCCAACGGTCTGCTCGTCCTGGCCAACAGCGAAGGTGCCGTGATCGAGCCGCCCATCGAAATTCCCCAGGACGCGGCGGAGGAGAGCATCACCATCGGTCGCGACGGCCGCGTCTCGGTCAAGGAGTATGGCGGCGGGCCCAACGAAGTGGAGATCGGCCAGATCGAAATGGCCCGCTTCGTCAATCCCGAGGGCCTCAAGTCGATCGGCAAGAACCTGTACGTCGAGACCGACGCGTCCGGGCAGCCCATCACCGGCTTGCCTCAGGAGGATGGCCTCGGCGGACTCGTTCAGGGCAATCTCGAGGGCAGCAACGTCGAGCCGGTCCGCGAACTGGTGGATCTGATCTTCACCCAGCGCGGCTTCGAACTGAATTCTCAAGCCATCCAGAGCGCCGACGAGGGCCTCCGGATCGTGGCGAACTTGAGGAGATAGTGAGGCGGTAAAGGCCATAGCTCCGCCGTCTGCGGCGGGCGACCAGCAACACGCGGGCAGGATGTTCCGCGACTCCATCTGACGCGGAGGTCGTCGATGCAGGATGCAAGATGGACAACTCAGGATGCCGGGAGCGGCATGCAGAACGCAGGCGGGTGGCGGCCGGTTCGCCACCGCATCGGCCTGGTTGTGATGGCCATGGCGATCACGCCCGTCGTCCGCACCGCCCTTGCGTCCGAGACCGTCGTTCGCCTCCATCCGACTGCCACTGTCAACGCCGATCAGGTGCTCCTGTCCGACGTCGCTCAACTGACCGGTGAAGGCGCACAGCTCGCCGGCACTTGGCCGCTCATCGCAGCTCCCGCGCCCGGTCAACAAGCGGCCATCGACCTGGAGAGCATTCAAAAGGTTCTCGTCCGCAAAGGAATCAATCCGTCCACCTGGGTGTTCCGCGGCGCCAGCCGATGCCGGATTTCGCGGCCGGCGCAAATACGCGGCACAAGTGAGACGGCCGCGGAGCAGATGTCGTCGCCGACGGCTCGGCGCCTCGCGAGCGTGCCGGCCAAGGGTACGGTGACCACGGCTCCGGCTGAGTCGGCGCCGCCGTCAGCACCGAGCGGTCCCGATCCCGATTCACTCGAAGGGGCCATTCACCAGCACATCGCCGGCCGGCTTACCAAATTTGGCGGCCGGCCCGCCATCACGATCAGTCCGTCATTGCGGGATCTCTTGCATCTGTCGCGTCCGGCGTACGACTTCACCATTGCCGATAGCGGCGATCGTCTGCTGGGTCTCGTGCCGCTGCAGGTTACCATCCTGCGCGATGGCAAAGTCGAACAAGTTCGCTCGATCCTAACCGAGGTCTCGCTGATTAAGCCGGTGGTGGTGGCGAACGGGCCGATCAATCGCGGCCAGACCATCCGGTCCAATGACGTTACGTTGCGCGAGCAGACGTTCGACCGGCTCGATCGCATCGGGTCCGGCGACCTGAACGCATTCATCGGCCAGCGGGCCGTCCGGTTCATCAACCGCGACGAACTCATCACCAGCAAAGACGTCGAGTCCGTGCCGCTCGTTCTGCGCAACGATCTCGTGAGTGTGACGTTGCGTCGCGGCGACGTGACCATCAAAGGCGTGGCCAAGGCATTGTCCTCCGCCGGTTACGGCCAGACGGTCGAGCTGCGCAACGAAGCGTCCAAGGAGAGTTTTCTCGCCGTGGTCACCGGGCCCAAAACCGCGGAGATGCGGGACCCGGCGAAGGTTCAAGCGGCACCGCCGGATGCCTTGGCCTTGGCGGGAGGGAGTCAATGATGCGTTGGACCGTATCCATGTGCGTCCTGCTCGCCCTGGCCGGGATCGCCGCCGGCCAGAGTTCTTCGCTTCTGCTGGCTCCGGCGCCCAGGTCGAACGGGGCCGCCGGTCCCGTCAGTCTCTACGGAAATGCCAACCAGGGTGCGAGCTACAGCAGCGCGAACCCGCGCGACGGACGTTTCCTCTGGTCCGATCCCGAGGACGAGGTCCTGCCCATGACGCGGGCCATCGAGGGAGTGTCGTTGTATGCCATCCCCGCCCAGACGCCGCGCAAGTACAAGGTGGAGGATCTCATCACCATCATCGTCCGCCAGCAGAAGAAGTACGAGGCCGACGCCGAGTGGGAGGGCAAGAAGAACTGGACCACCGACGCCAAGCTGAGCGATTGGTTCCGCTTCTACGACGACCTGCGGCATCTGGGCCAGGACAAGCTGAGCAACGGTCAGCCCGGCTTCAAGTTCAATTTCAAGAACAACTACAAGACCGAGGGGGAAGCCGATCGCGAGGACCGCTTCATCACCCGGATCACCGCTCGCGTCATCGACGTCAAGCCCAACGGCAACCTGGTGCTCGAGGCCATGCTCGAGGAACAGCACGACGATGAGGTCACGAGCCTGACCATCACCGGAATGTGCCGCAGCGCCGACGTGACGCCCGACAACACCGTGCTCAGCACGCAAATCGCCGAGCTGCGAATTGTGGAAAAGAACCATGGGGCCGTGCGCGATGCAACCCGGCGAGGCTGGGTGCCGCGGATCCTCAGCTTCGCGGGCGGACCGTTCTGACAAGATGTTGTGAGCTGTGGGCTATGAGCCCAGGGCCTTGAGCGGGAGTGGAGTGAACGAATGACGAGCAGCCTGACAACCTGGATGCGACCGATCGGCACGCTGCTGATCCTGCTCGCGCTGCCGGCGCCCGCGACGGCGGTGAAGATCGGCGACATCACGCACCTGCAGGGCTCACGCACCAACAAGCTGACCGGCATGGGTCTGGTCATGGGCCTCAAGGGCACGGGCGACGGCGGCAAGTTCTCGCCCGCTCTGCGGTCGCTGGCTCGCCTATACAAGAACTACGGCATCGAAGCGGCCGAACTCGACGATCTCAAGAGTGCCAAAAATGTGGCCATCGTCGAGATCGAAGCCATTCTGCCCGAAGAGGGCGTTCGCGAAGGCGACCGGGTGGACGTCCGGGTCATTAGTGCCGGCGCAGCCAAGAGCCTGGCCGGCGGACATCTGTTCATGACCCCGCTCGTGTCGGGCAATCCGAACGACACGCGAGTCATGGCCATGGCGTCGGGCATCGTGCAGATTCCCGACCCCGAAGTGCCGACGGTCGGCCGGATCGCCCAAGGCGCCACGCTGGAACGCGATTTCATCCACAACTACGTGGCGCTGGGCCGCGAACTGTCGGCGTACATGACTCGCTCCGCCAGCCGTCCGCTCGATTGGATTCGCCCGGATGACCGTTACGTGACCTTCGTCATCGACAAGGCTCACGCCGAATGGTCCATCGCCCACACCATCGCCCAGTGCATCAACGAGGAAGCGCTGGTCAGCGACGTGGACGCGCAGGACGCCCGCAGCCAGATTGCGGTTGCCTTCGATCCGCGGACCGTCATCGTCCGGCTGCCCGAAACCGAGTGGAACAATCCGGCGCCGTTCCTGTTCAGAATCGAAAAGATGCATCTGATCATGCCGCTCACCGAAGCTCGCGTCATCATCGACCGGGCGTCGGGAACGGTGGTGGTCAAAGGGGATGTCGAGATCGCTCCCGTCGCCATTACGCACAAGGGCATGACCATCGTGACGACCACCGCCGGCGGACCGGAGCCGGACCCGACGGCGACGCGGACCAGCACCGGTGCGTTCACCGCCCTGGACCCGCAGCGAAAGGGCGGAGCCAAACTTATGGACCTGATCGAAGCGCTCAATCAGCTCAAGGTGCCGGCTGCGGATCGCATCGCGATCATCGAGAACCTGCACAAGGGCGGGCAACTGCACGCCAAGCTGATCGTGGAGAACTGACGTGGAGGCGGTTGCACTGACATCGTCGAGCTCGACTCCGGCCGACCGCCGGCAGGTCAACGCCGAAGTGCGCCGGCTGGTGGATGAATTTGTGGGTGTGACGTTCTTCGCCCCCATGCTCAAGACGGCTCACAACAGCGTGCTCAAGGGCAAGTACGGGCACGGCGGGCGAGGCGAGGAGATCTTCCAGTCGCAGCTCGATCTGGAGTTCGCTCGCAACATGGGGCGCGGCGTCCGGAACAGCTTGGCCGACGAACTGTATCGCCGACTGACGAGGCAGGTGTGAACGTGGTATCGCGGGAAGTGGACTTACTGGCACGAGATCTGGTCCGGCTGCTGGGCGACCTGGCCGGCCTGCACGCCGAGCTGGCCATGCACATGCGGGGCAAGCTCGAGGCGATCAAGCAGGCCGACGCCGGCCGAATTCAGTCCATCACCGCTCGCGAGACGCTTCTCGCCGACAAGGCCGCCGAGCGCGAGGGCCTGCGGCGCCAGATCACGGCTCGCATCATCAAGGGCCTGGGCGTGGAAGACAAAAATCCCACGGGCGGGCCGATCACGCTCACGCAACTGGCGGAATTCTTCCCCGAGCCGCGGCGCAGCCAGTTGTTGGTCGCGGCAGCGGGACTGCGGGAGAAGGTACGAGAGATCGACGCCTTGCGGCAGACCTTGTCGTTGATCACGCGGGAAATGCTCGAGCATCTCACCGAAGTGCTCAAGGTCATGTGCGCGGGCGTGGGGACGGACGTGTATTCGCGGACCGGCCGGCGGCAGAACACCGGCGTGGCCGCGGTTTTCGAGGCGGTGGGTTGACATGGGTCTGGTGACCGGCGCATTACAGATCGGCCGAAACGCCCTGCTCGCCTACCAAAGCGCGCTGCAGGTGATCGGCAACAACATCTCCAACGTGGGGACCGAAGGCTACACGCGCCAAACCGGCGTCCTCACGCCGTTGACCGGTCTCGATCTGCCGGAAGGCTTCACCCCCGGTGGTGGCGTGGCTCTCACCGGTCTGCGCCGCAACGTCGATGAGGCCATCGAGAACCGTTACCGCATCGCCGTGGGCGACCAGGCCGGGGCTCTGGCCCGCCAGGAAGTCATCGGGCGCATCGAAAGCGCCATGAACGAACTGTCCGACAGCGATCTTTCCACGCTCCTGCAGCTGTTCTTCAACGCCCTGAGCGACCTGCAGAACGAGCCCACCGGCTACGCCGGCCGCGCTACCATCATCACCGCGGGTCAGTCCGTCGCCGACGAAATCCATCGACAGCGAACCGAAGTCCTCGCCCTTCGCGACCAGATCAACGGCGACATGACCATCGCCGTGCAGCGGGCCAACGAAATCGCTTCCGACATCGCCGAGCTGAACGTCCGCATCTCCGCCATGGAGAGCACGGGCCGTGGGGCCAGCAACGCATTGCGCGATCAGCGAGACCGTCTTCTCCGCGAACTCGGCGAGTTGATCCAGATCCAGGTGCGCGAACAGCCCGGCGGGTCCATCAACGTGTACATCGGCAACGAGCCTTTGGTTCAAGCCGGGGCCAGCCGCGGGCTCACCACCACGCTTGAGACCTACGGCGAGCAACCTCGCGCGACCGTTCGTTTCGCCGACAACAACGCCCCCGTCACCATCCACGGCGGGAAGCTGGGCGGATTGATCGAGGCGCGGGACGTGCTGCTCGTCGACCAGATGAATCATCTCGACGGCCTGGCCCGCGCGCTGGTCTGGGAAGTCAATAAGGCTCACGCCAGCGGCCAGGGTATCGAGGGCTATACGGATATTACGGGGGCGTTCGACGTTCGCGACCCGGCGGCCGTGCTCAACAGCACCTACGCGGGACTTTCCTACAAGCCGCAGAACGGGTCGTTCCTGATCACCGTGACCGACAAGAGCACCGGCCTGTCCCGCGATCACCTGATCACCGTGGACCTGGACGGCATCGGCCCCGATGACTCGCTCAACTCGCTCGTCGCCCAGATCAACGCCAAGATCACGGGCTCCCGGGCCGAGGTCACCGGCGACAACCGGCTGCGATTCATCGCCGATACCGGCTTCGAGATCACCTTCTCCCAGGACAGCTCCAACGTGCTCGCTGCCCTGGGCGTCAACGTGTTCTTCACCGGGACCAGCTCGCAGAACATCGCGGTGAGCAACGTGCTCTCGGGCAACCCGAATTTCCTCGCTGCCGCGAGCAATCGCACGCCGGGCGACGGCTCCAACGCCGGCCGCATGGCCGCTCTGGGCAGCGAGCCCGTGGCCGCCTTGGGCGGACGGAGCATCACCGAATTCTATAACGCCATCGTCGCCGACGTCGCCGTCAAGGGATCGGCGGCCTCGGCTTCCGTTACCGCCGCCGGTGCCATTACTTCAGCTCTGTCGGCTCAGCGCGAATCGATCAGCGGTGTCAGCCTGGACGAGGAAACCATCAACCTGCTCCGGCTCGAGCGGGCGTTCGAGGGGGCGGCTCGGTACACGACGACCATCAACCGCCTGATCGAGGAAATGTTGGCCATCGTCGCGTAGCAGTGCGAGTCGTCAGTGGCCAGTAGTCAGCGGTCAGTGGTGAGAAAGAGGACGCACGAGAGACTGACCAGCGGACCCAGGACAACGGACGAGAGAAAATGCCGGTAACATCGGTAAACATCACGCGAGTCAGCAACAACATGCAGACGCTCAGTCTGCTGGAGACGCTGCGCCGCAACACGTTGAGCCTGTTCCTCGAGCAGAACCGCATTGCGACCGGCAACAAGTTCGTCGCGCCCAGCGAAGATCCGGTGGGCTCCAACCGGGCCATCCGGCTGACCGAGATCCTCGAGCAGCAGGAGCAAATCCTGGCCAATATCCGGCACGCCGACAGCTTCCTCGCCGCCACCGACTCGGGCATCGGCGAGATCAATGATTTGCTCGGTCAGGCCTATTCCATCGCGTCCGAGATGGTCAACACCACCGCCGATCAGTCCCAGCGCAAGAGCATGGCCGAGCTGGTCCGCGGGATCATCAATCAGCTCGTCAGCGTCGGCAATCGGACGTATCGGGGCATCCAATTGTTCGGCGGCCAGCAGACCACGCAGCCGCCTTTCACGCAGACCACCGGCGGCGTCGAATATCGGGGCGATACCGGCGAGATGCGATCCCGCGTCGATTACCAGCAGACGCCCGTGTTCAACCTGAACGGTGCCGAGCTGTTCGGCATGCTGTCGGGTGAGGTCGCCGGCAACGTCGATCTTAATCCGGCCGTGACGCGCGACACGCGGCTGGCCGACGTCGCCGGAGCCGCCGGCGCGGGCGTTCAGCGCGGCCGCATCCGCATCACGCTCGACAACCCCGCCATCACGTTCAACGTGGATCTCACCCGAGCCGACACCGTCGGCGACGTGATCGACGCCATCAATCAGGCGGCCGCTTCGGCGGGCCTGACCACGGGGCCGGGCGGGCAGTTCAACGCCACGCTGAATCCCGCCGGCAACGGCATCCGCCTCAGCGTGGCCGCCGGCACCATCACCGTGGCCGAAACCGGCCAGGGCGTCACCGCCCGCGATCTGGGGCTGCTCGCGAACCAGGCGGCTGGCGTGGTCGGGCAGGATCTTCAGCCGCGACTAACCACCACCACCCGCATCGACTCGTTGTTTGGCGGGGCCGGTGCCAATCTCGGATCCATTCGGATTCAAATCGGTCTGAACGCCGAAACCATCGACCTCAGCACCGCCGAGACCATCGGCGACGTCCTCAACATGATCAATGGCTGCGGCCTGAGCGTGCGGGCCGAGATCAACGCGGCCGGAACCGGATTGAACGTCATCAACCTTGTCTCGGGCCTGTCCATGAGCGTCGGCGAAGCGGGCGGCAACACCGCCGAGTTGCTCGGCATCCGCTCCATGCACGGCGGCACCAGCCTGGCCAGCCTCAACGAGGGCCGCGGCGTGGGCATCAAGGACGGCCAGCCCGAGTTCCGTGTCGTCGCTCGCGATGGCTCGAGCTTCGAAGTGAGCCTCGCCGGCGCCACCACCGTGCAGGACGTTATCGCACGAATCAACGCCGCCGCCACCGCTGCAGGTGTAAACGTCACCGCTTCGCTCGCCCCCGTCGGCAACGGCCTCCGACTCGTCGATGGCACGACCGGGTCGGACACCTTTCGCGTCGAAGCCATGAACTTTTCGACCGCCGCCGAAGACCTGGGCATCCTCCAGCGCGACGATGCAGGCACGGGCGAAATCCTCGGCGGCGACGTGAATCCCGTTCGGGTCGACAGCGTGTTCAGCGCACTGTTCGAACTGTACGACGCCCTGACCGTGAGCAATCCGTCGCACGTTCAGGAGCAGCAGATCACCCGGGCCGCCGAGACCATCAAGCGATTCATGACCCGGGCCAGCGAACTGCAAGGCACCGTCGGGGCGCGGTCGCGATCCATGACCACGCGGCTGCACATGACCGAAGACGCGGTCACCGCCACCCGTGCCCTGCTCAGTGAAGTGAAGGATCTGGACTACACCGAGGCCATCACTCGGTTCCAGCAGGCGCAGATCGCCTTGCAGGGAAACCTGCTGACCGGTCCACGTCTGCTTCAGATGACGTTGTTGAACTTCCTCGATTGAGGACGCGGACGCGAATGGAGCGGAAGATTTAGACCGGAGAACGCAACTTGAACCGTCAGCCCGAAGGGACAGGCGGTTTCGGAAAGAGAGCACAAAGAACGCAGGAGTGGGAACGAAGCGTGCCGCACCTGATCGACCCAGCAGTGGCGGCACGGATTGCCCGGCGGTTGGTTCAGCCGGGTCGCGATCAGGAAGTCGCAGGCGACTTCCGTGCAAATGGAGGTGGTCGGTCCCTCCCGGAGAGGCCGGGCGCTACGGATGGCGCCCCCCGGTGACACCGATGGCACGGTCGCTCGCCAATCGCAAATGGATGGGTCAAGACCAGGAGAGTGCGATGATCATCGCAACGTCGCGTTTCGGATCGCTGGAGGTCGATGAACGCCGGCTGATCCACTTCCCCAAGGGCGTCTTGGGATTCCCGGATCAGCACGACTACGCCCTGATCCAGACCGCGGAGAACAGTGTCTTTTACTGGCTCCAGGCGGTGGATCGGGCCGACCTGGCCTTCGTCGTGTGCGACCCGCGCCTGTTTGTCCCCGACTACGTGGTCCCGGTCAAACTGGAAGAGCTGTCGCAGATCGGGTTGACCGATCCGTCTGCTGCCCAAGTGTTTACCATCGTCAATAAGGTGGACAGCATGCTGACCGGCAACCTCCAGGGTCCCCTGGTGGTCAACGTGGAAACCCGTCAGGGGCGGCAGTTGGTCCTGTCGGACCGCCGGTACTCGACCCGGCATCCCCTGATGAGTCTTGCCCAGCGGCAGGAGGCCGTGACCAAGACCGCCTAGGCGCGTCGGGACGGCCGGAACGTCCTATAATTGAGTAGGCCCTCCTCGGATGGGGGGCATACGCTCCGGCCGAATCGACTGCGTCGCTATCGGTGTTCAGTACGTCGAGGCTGTGGCGGTCCGGTACGCCGATCCATCCGCCGTCGAGCCAGACGCTTCCCTCAGCGCTGAACAGGGTGACCAAGCAGCATCGGCATGGCCAAGGAAGGAGCCGAGGATGTTGGTGCTATCCAGGCAACGCGACCAGACAATCATGATTGGCGACGACATCGAAATTACGGTCGTCGATATCCGTGGCGACAAAGTCAGACTCGGGATCAACGCTCCACCGGAGATCCCCGTCCATCGCAAAGAAGTCTACGACGCCATTAAACGTGAAAACCGTGAAGCGGCCAGTGTGAAGCCGGAGGACATTGCCAACGTGGCAGGCAGCCCTCAGTCGGAAACCCGAGTCCCCGACAAGGGCTGAACGCCCCCATCCGTCAAGATGACGGATCGTAGCCAAGACAATCAAGGAGGATTGCAAAATGGCTAGGATCAACACCAACGTCCCGGCAATTGTCGCTCAGCGAACACTGCGCCAGACCCATCGGGATCTCCAGATCTCGCTGGAACGGCTCTCCAGTGGATTGCGGATCAACCGCGGGGCCGACGACCCTGCCGGGCTTATCAATTCGGAAGCGTTACGTGCCGAAATCGCCGGCGTCAACAAGGCCATCAGCAACTCACAGCGGGCCATCAACATCATCGCCACCACCGAAGGGGCGTTGAACGAAGTGGCGGCCTTGCTCGTGGATATCCAGGGGCTGATCGTCGAGACCGCCAATAATGCGGCACTGTCAGACGACGAGAAGCGGGCCAACCAGCTTCAGATCGACTCGGCCATCGAGTCCATCACCCGTATCGCGAACACCACCACGTTCGCCGGGCGCAAGCTCCTGAACGGCTCGCTCGACTACGTGACCAGCGGCGTGAACCCCGCGCATCTGGCCGGCGTGACGGTGACCGGCGCCCAGTTCGGGAACGCCTCGTTCATTCCGGTCACCGTGAACGTGACCACCAGCGCTCAGAAAGCCGAGCTCTTCTGGCGGCACTCGGCCGTGCCGGCGGGCCAGCGCATCGCCATCGAAATCCAGGGCGCCAAGGGCGTCACCACGTTCGAGTGGGACGCCGGCGTGACCATGGACCAGATCATCCGGGCCATCAACGCCGAAAGCGGTGCCACTGGCGTGACCGCCGCTTCGGCCACGCCGGGCAACGCCAGCAGTGGCATCGTGCTCCGCAGCGTCGGTTACGGCAGCGACCAGTTCGTGTCCGTCCGCGACCTCGCCGGGGGCACGCCGTTCGTGCCCGAGGATGCCGCGGGCAATCCCAAGCTGCGTGACGAGGGCCGCGACGCGGTCGCGCTTATCAACGGTGCCACCGCTCGTGGACGCGGGCTTGAGCTCATGCTCAACACCCGAACGCTCGACTTGAGCGTCGTGCTGAACGAGGCCTTCAACACCGTCGGCGTGACCGAGTTCGCCATCATCGGTGGTGGAGCGCTCTTCCAGCTCGGGCCGGATGTTTCGACCAATCAGCAGGTCAACCTCGGCGTGCAGTCCGTAGCCGCCACCAAGCTGGGCAACACCAACGTCGGGTTCCTCAGCCAGATTATGGAAGGCGGCGCATTCGAGGCCATGGGCACGCCCGCCCAGCAGAACCGGGCGTCCGAAATCGTCAATGAGGCGATCCGCCAGGTCGCGGTTCTCCGCGGCCGGCTCGGAGCGTTCGAGCGCAACACGCTCCAGACCAACATCAACTCGTTGACGATCACCATGGAGAACCTCACCGCCAGCGAGTCGGCCATCCGCGACACCGATTTTGCCGCGGAAACCTCCCGGCTGACCCGCAACCAGATCCTGGTCAACGCCGGAACCAGCGTTCTGGCCTTGGCCAACCAAACCGCCCAGAGCGTGCTCGGCCTCCTCGGCGGTTAATCCTGAACCGCAAGAGACCTCGCGCGGCCCACCCGCCGCGCGAGTCTCTCGCGGCCGATGGCGGTGATCGCATCTGCGAAGGCGGGCATCTTGCCCGCCATACATGACGGCTTTTTTGTCCGCGACGCGCACACACATTCCCGGGCGCAGGCGATCTGTCGCCTGCGCCTGCGCGTCTTTTTCCTCCCGCCTACGATCCAGGTCCGAAGCAAAAACCGGCCGCATCGACGCCTGCGCGAAGCCACTCGCCAAAACGAGTCTTTTGACAGGAGGAAACGGAGAAAACCGAGTCGAGGTTCCTTTCTTACCTCCACTGCCTCTTGTTCGCGGGCGGAAACCGGAGGGAGGCCGGACATTTTTTTCGCGCTGCGCAGGCTCGGTCCTCGAGCCGGTTTGTCCGGTAAAAGCCATCGCCGCCGCACGCCAATCAAGCTTGGCTGTTTATGAGACCGCACGCATGTCCGAAAACTCGCAACCTGCTGTCTTTGTGGTACTTGGGACGTGCCGAGAAAGCTAAAGCCCATACCCTCTGCGGACGATTCGAGGGTTGTCATACGGGATCGAAGCGAGGCCGAGGGCCAGCCACGTAGCAGCTGAACGAGGCTGGGCCGAAAGGCCACGGGTCCTGATGGTCGCGAGGTATTCGCCGGATCCTGTGATCCGGACGCGACCGAACGAACATCTTAACGAGCCCGGGGGGTAGCGGTGCGACCGCCTACCGACCCACTGACGCAACCAGGCCCGCGCGACACGCACGGCGACCATGCGGCAGTTTGGAGGCACGGTAACCATGAGTCGAATTTACACGAATGTGCCCTCGCTGATTGCATCACACATTCTGGGCAGCAACAACACGGCAATGAACACGGCTCTGGAGCGGCTCAGCACCGGCCTGCGCATCAACAAGGGCAAAGATGACCCGGCCGGCCTGATCGCCTCCGAGACGCTTCGCGGCGAACTCAAGGCCATCAATGCAGCCATCGAGAACGCCCGACGGGCTGACAACGTCATCGCTGTCGCCGAAGGCGCCCTCCAGGAGGTCAGCTCACTCCTGGTCGAGCTGGAAGGCCTCGTCGATCGCACCGCCAACGAGGCGGCATTGAGCGACGAAGAAGTCAAGGCCAATCAGCTTCAGATCGACTCGATCCTCGAGACCCTGGATCGAATCTCCACCTCCACCGAGTTCCAGGGCAAGAAACTGCTCAACGGCGAGTTCGATTACATCACCAGCGGCCTGGTCACGGGCCCGGCGGCTAACGAAATCTCGTACCTGCAGATCAACAGCGCCCGGATTCCCAACGGCGGCAGCCGCTCGGTGGTCGTGAACGTCACGCAGTCGGCCCAGACGGCCAAGCTCATCTACGCGGGAGCCACCACGGGCGCGGGCAGCAAGACCATCCAGATCTCCGGGAAGTACGGCACGGAGCAGTTGACGTTCGCGTCGAACACGACTGCCGCCAACGTTGCCGCCGCCGTGGTGGCCTGCAAGGCGCTCACCGGCGTCTCGGCTACGGTTAGCGGTACCGGCGCCAACACGCGTATTCTGTTCCACAGCACCGATTACGGTTCGGATGCCTTCGTCTCGGTCGAGGCGATCAGTGGCACGTTCACCGTGTCGCAAACGAACGGTGGCCCCGCGGCGACCAAGGACGTGGGTCAGGACGTGGGGGCCAACATCAATGGTGTGGCCGCCGTCGGCAAAGGTTTGGATCTGACCATCCGGACCAACGGCTTCTCCGCCGACATGACCCTCAAGGCGTCGTTCGCGACCAACACCTCGTCCACCAAGACGTTCTATGTCACGGGCGGTGGGGCCGACTTCAGCATCGCCCCCACACTGGGCGTCAATGCGACGGCCAGCCTCGGCATCCAAAGCGTCTCGACCGGCAGTCTCGGGAAGGCCGGCATCGGGTTCCTGTCTTCGCTCAAGACTGGCCAGGCCAACCAGCTGGCGTCCGGCAACTTCGAGACGGCTCAACGCATCATCCGGGCGGCGTCCGAGCAGGTCTCCGCACTCCGCGGGCGAATGGGTGCCTTCCAGAAGAACACGCTGGCTAGCGCCATCAACGCTCTGCAGATCGCGTATGAGAACACGTCTGCGGCCGAAAGCGCCATTCGCGACGCCGACTTCGCCGCCGAGACCAGTGCCCTGACGCGGGCGCAGATCCTGGTGCAATCCACCTCGCGGAGCTTGGCCATGGCCAACGCGGCACCGCAGAACGTCCTGCAGTTGCTCGGCTAGAAAGTGGTTCAGTTCGTCTCGCGGGCCGCCGATGAAAACCCAGCGGCCCGCGAGCTTCAGGTCCGAAATTGGACACGACGCTCGTGGGGGCCGGCTTACCGATCCTTCGGCAGCCGGCCCGCACTTTTTGGGCACGCCGGCCAACGTCCGATATCGTATCGGGGGCGTCACATAAATTTATAGCTAAAGCCCCCCGGGTGAATTGGTCGAAATGCGAGATGCCGTTAACTCAGGCCCGGCATGCATCGTGCCGCGCTTGAAACTGAACGACAGGCCGCGAGCATGACGCTCGCGGCAACTCACCAGGGACGGTGGGGACCGATTGGGATGATCGGTTGATCGATGGGCTGCCGGTCGAACCGGCCGACAGCCAGCCCGCGAACAGGGCGGTGGAATCCGCGACTGGCGGGTCGGGTCACACCCGCGGCTTCGAGCCCGGGTGCCGGGACACAAGGCTGTGTCTCGGGCGGTGCAAGCCGGACGCTTGCCCCGACTGTCACGGAGGATACCATGACTCGTATCAACAACAATGTTCTTGCCATTCAGGCCAGGCACCGGCTCGCGGCGAACAACTTCGATCTCGGGATTCGGCTGGAACGGCTCAGCACCGGATTGCGGATTAACCGCGGGCGCGACGACCCTGCCGGCCTCATCGCCTCTGAAACTCTCCGCAGTGAGATTCGCGGCATCAGCCAGGCCATCGATAACTCGACCCGGGCGATGAACGTCATCTCCACTGCCGAGGGTGCCCTCAACGAGATTTCCGCTCTCCTGCTGGACATCCGGGCCCTCATCAACCACGCGGCCAACGAAGGGGCGATCAGCGACGAGGAGATCAAGGCCGATCAGCTCCAGATCGACTCGCTCATCGAAGCGGTGGATCGCATCGCCAACACCACGCAGTTCGGCGGCGAGAAGCTGATCAACGGCAACTTCGGCTACACGCTGTCGGGCGTCAATGCCGCCCACATCAAAGATGTCACCGTCTTCGGTGCGCGGGTTCCCGACAACGGTTCCACGAACGTCGTCGTCGAGGTGACGCAGTCCGCCCAGACGGCCACTGCGATCCTGGCTATCGAAAACCTCTCCGACAACGTGACCGTGGAGATTGGCGGCAACTGGGGCACCGAAGTCCTCGCTCTGACCTCCGGATCCACCGCGGCCAACATCGCCACCGCGATCAACCGCGTGGCCAATACCACGGGCGTTTCCGCGACCGTCAGCGGCACCGGTGCTAACACGCGGATTATTCTCAACAGCCGCGGCTACGGCGAAAGCCAGTTCCTGACCATCAAGCCCATTGAAGGCAGCCTTGATCTGCACGGCGGTACCACCCTGACGGCGGGCAATCTGCTCAAGGATGAAGGCCGCGACGCGGGCGTGTTGATCAACGGCCAGACTGCGGCGGTCGACGGTCTGCTGGCGACCGTACGCTCCAACGGACTGGATTTGAAGGTCGATATGACCGCGGCCATGGGCACGGCGCTGGGGACCACGAGCTTCGACATCACGGGCGGCGGTGCGACCTTCCAGATCGGGCCGGAGGTCAACGCCAACGGCCAGGTCTCCATCGGCATTCCCTCCGTGGCTAGCACCAACCTGGGCAACTCCACGCTGGGATTCCTCAACACCATCCGGAGTGTGGGAAGCAATTCGATCGTCGGCGGCAACTACGTCAACGCCGAACGCATCGTGGTGGAAGCCATCAACCAGGTGGCGGTCATCCGCGGACGCCTTGGCGGGTTGCAGCGCAACCAGATCGAAACCAACATCAACAGCCAGCGCATCGCGCTGGAGAACGTCCAGGCGGCCGAGTCGGCCATCCGCGACGCTGACATCGCCACCGAGGTGGCGGCTATGACCCGGGCCCAGATCCTGGTTCAGAGCACGACCTCCATCCTCGGGCTGGCCAACCAGATGCCGCAGAACGCGCTGGCACTGCTCGGCGGCTAAGCGTATCCGCCTTTCGGTTGGGGCGGTTCGGTGATCCCGGCAGGGTTGGCCGGACGTCATCCAGCCGCTCTCCGCCCGAAGCCTTCACCGTCCCAATGAGTGCTTTCGGATCCCGCTCGTGTCGCACGAGCGGGATCCGGTTCTTTACCCCGCCAACCGCCACTCGCACGGAACTGCTGTTCACACCATTCTTTACGCTCCAGCCTCTTCACATCGTTGAAAAACTGAGCGCTGTTCACTAACATTGCGCGTGTTAACAGGGGTGATCGGTCGGTGATCCCGCCGGACCTCCTGGCCTGCCGGAGAGCGCATGGGAGTTCGAGAACGGCGCGAACGCGAGAAGGATCTGACCCGTCAAAAAATCTTGGACGCCGCCCGGGACCTGTTCGTCGAACAAGGTTACGACGCGGTAACGCTGCGGCGGATCGCCCAGGCCATCGAGTATTCGCCGACAGCCATCTACGGGTACTTCAAGACCAAGGCCGAACTGATGAAGGCCTTGTGCGCGAGGGACTTCGAAGCGTTCGCAGCCAACCTGAGCCGGTTCGCCGATGTGCCGGATCCCGTGGAGCGGATTCTGCTGGCGGGGCAGGAGTACCTCCGGTTCGCCATGGAGCATCCCAACCAATTTCGGTTCATGTTCATGACAAAACCGGCCCCGGAAGCCGTGACCACGGATGAAGGGGAGATGAGCGAGCAGGGCCGCGGCGATCCCAACCGCGACGCGTATGCCTTCCTGATGGAGTGCGTCCGGCAGGCCATCGCCCAAAACCGCGTGCGCGAGGATCTCCAGAACGACGCTGACCTGGTGGTCCAGATGCTGTGGGCGGGAGTGCACGGCGTCGCCTCCCTGCACATTGCTCGAGCGGAGAACGACCCATGGTTCCGTTGGAAGGGTGTCCAAGTGCTGGGCGAAGCCATGTGCCAGGCGATTCTGCGCGGGATTCTGCGGGACCCACCTGCGAGGCTCCGTCCGACCTCGAGCGTCACGCCACCAGCGACGTCCTCCAGGACTCCCCAACCCTCCGTCCCAAGGAACGCTCCATGAGATCGGCGATGGATGCCCGCCCGCCCGGCGGAGGCCGGTTGGGCAAGATCGTAGGCGCAGCGATGGTCACAGTCGGCGTGCTGATAGTGGTGGCCATTGCCAGGATGCCTGCGCCGGTCGCTTCCGTTCCTCCCGTGGAGCCGGTGCGCGTCAACGTGACCACGCAGACCGTCGAGCCGCTGCCGCAACTGCCGGACACGTTCACGCTGACCGGTGTGGTGGAACCGCGGGTCGTGGTGCAGGTCTCGGCCGAGGTGGCCGGGCGCATCGAGGCGTACGGGACACGAGTGAAAGAGGTGCGCCGGCCGAGCGGCGTGTTGCCCGTGGGCAGCCCGATCACCGAGGGCCAACCCGTGACGGCAGGGGACCCGCTGGTCCTGCTCAATCGTGACCTGCTGGCCGCTCGCCATGATCGGGCGGCCGCCCAGTACGCGCATGACGCCCACGAATACGAACGCGTCGCCGATCTGCATCGGCGGGGCACGGCCTCGTCGAACGAACTCCGCATCGCCCAGCGCAGCCGTGACGTGTCCAAGGCCGAACTGGACGAAGCCGCGCGATCGTTGGAACGTGCTACCATCACCGCGCCCATCAGCGGCATCCTTAACGAGTGGCGAATGGAGCTGGGCGAGTACGCTTCGCCCGGCTCGCCGGTGGCCGAGATCGTGGACATCGATCAGGTCAAGGTCCTCGTCGATGTGCCCGAGCGGGAAGTGGGATACCTGCGGGTCGGCCAGGCCGCCGAGATCATTCCGCTGGCCAACGACGGGTCGCCGGTGGAGGGCACCATCACGTTCATCAATGCCCTGGCCGACCAGGCTACGCGAACGACACGCATCGAGGTCACCGTGGACAATGTGGTCCCCGAGGACCGCCGCAGCGAAAACGTCGCGCCGGGCTTGCACCAACATTTGTTGCGAAGCGGTCAGATCGTAAAGGTTCGACTCACGCGGCGCGTGTTCAATGAGGTCATCATGATCCCGCTGGCCAGCGTCATTCCGCTCGAGAAGGGCAAGGAAGTGTACGTGGTCAAGGACGGTCGTGCCGAGCGGCGGCCGGTTGAACTCGGCTTCATCCGCGGTCGCGACGTCCAGATCCTCAGCGGACTGCAACCCGGCGACCAGCTGATCGTGTCCGGCCATCGGCTGGTCAGCCCCGGCCAGCCCGTCAACGTGGTGCCCGCTCCTGCTGCGGAGTCCTTGCCGTGATCATATCCGACGCCGCTATCCGCAACCGAACGACGGTCGCCGTCCTGACTGTGCTCATCGCCATCTTCGGGGCGTACAGCTACATCAGCCTGCCCCGCGAAGCGTCCCCGGACGTTCCCGTGCCCCTGATCCTCGTGACCACGGTGTACGAAGGCGTGTCGCCTGAGGACGTGGAGTCCACGGTCACGCTCAAGATCGAAAAGGAGCTGGCCGGCCTCAAGGGCGTCAAAGAGATCCGCTCATCCAGTGCGGAAGGCGTGTCCACCATCACCATCGAGTTTCTGCCCGACGTCAAGATCGACGACGCCATGCAGTACGTGCGCGACAAGCTCGACCGGGCCAAGCCCGAGTTGCCGCGCGACGCCGAAGAGCCCTCGCTCACCGAGATCAACTTCGCCGATTTCCCCATCCTCATGATCAACATCACGGGCGATATCTCGCCGGTGGCCCTCAAGATGATCGCCGACGATCTGGAGGAAGCCCTCGAGTCCGTGCCCGGTGTGCTCAACTGCGAAGTGCTGGGCGGGCTCGAACGCGAAATCCGCGTGGAGATGGACCACGATCGGTTAACGGCGTACGGTCTGACCGTGGCCGAGATTCTCAGCCTCGTGCCCTCGGAGAACGTGAACATCTCGGCGGGCGGCCTGGAAACGCCGGGCATGAAGTTCAACGTGCGTGTGCCGGCCGAGTTCGTCGAGCCCGACGAGGTCGATCAACTCGTGGTGGCCGTCCGCGACGGCAAGCCCATTTACCTCGCCGACGTCGCCACCATCCGCGACACGTTTAAAGACCGCGCGAGTTACTCGCGGCTGTGGAACCCCGTCGTCGAGCCGGGCGGAGAGACCAAACTCGTCGGTGCGGAAACCATCACCCTCACCGTGCAGAAGCGGGTGGGCGAGAACATTCTGTATATCGCCGAGGCGGTCAAGCACGTCATCGCCCAGTTTCAACAGCGCGTACCGGCAGGCGTGCGCTTCGACATCACGCTCGATCAGTCCAAGGACATCAAGGCGATGGTGGCCGACCTCGAGAACAACCTCGCTTCGGGCATGATCCTGGTCGTGCTGGTCATGGTGCTGTTTATGGGCTGGCGGCCCAGCCTGATCGTCGCCGTTGAGATCCCGCTCAGCATGTTGCTGAGCTTCGTGGTGCTGCAGATGCTGGGCTACACGCTCAACATGATCGTGCTGTTCAGCCTGGTGATGGCGGTGGGCATGGTGGTGGACAATGCGATCGTGATCGTCGAGAACATCTACCGCCACTACACGCTGACCGGCAACCGCATCCAGGCGGCCATGGACGCTACTGCGGAGGTGGCCTGGCCGGTCATCACCTCGACGCTGACCACGGTGGCCGCATTCGCTCCGCTGATTTTCTGGCCCGGCATCATGGGCGCGTTCATGAGCTACCTGCCCATCACGCTGATCATCACGCTGCTGTCGTCGCTGTTCGTGGCGCTGGTGATCAACCCGACATTCAGTGCGGTGTTCGTGAGCGGCCGGCTCAAGGAGGACGACCAGCACGGGCGATTCATGCGTGCCTACCGTTGGCTCCTCGCGCTGGCTCTGCGGCATGGGGTCACCACAGTGATGCTCACGATGGTGCTCCTGGCTTGTCTGAGTGTGCTCTACCATAAGAAGGGCCACGGTGTGGAGCTGTTCCCCGACATCGATCCGCGGCGGGCCGTCGTGCTCTTGCGTGGTCCGCAAGGCATGAATATCCAGCAGACCGACCAGTTGGCAGCCATGGTCGAGCAGCGGTTGCAGCCTTTCGCGGCCGACCTCCAGCGTGTGATTACCAACGTCGGCTCGGGCGGAGGCGGCAATCCCATGGGCGGCGACGCGGGTGTGGGCGAGCACATGGCCAGTATCACGCTGGAGTTCCAGGATTACGAGAAGCGGCACCGGCCGTCGGCTGAAGCCATCGCCGAAATTCGCGCCGCCCTTTCCGACATCCCCGGCGTGGAGATCAAAGTATCCAAGGCCGAGCAAGGCCCGCCCACCGGCGCGGCGGTCACCGTGCGGTTCGTCGGTGAGGACTTCAAGGTACTGGAAGCACTGAGCGACAAGGCTAAACATCTGATCGCCGACATTCCGGGCCTGGTGAATCTGCGGAGCGATCACGAGGCGGCCCGGCCCGAGCTGGCGTTTCGGGTGGACCGGCGCCGGGCCATGCTGCTCGGCGTGAACACGGCTCTCGTCGGCAACTACCTCAAGACCGCGGTGTTCGGCACGGAGGTGGGCAAGTATCGCCAGCTCAACGACGAGTATGACATCACCATTCGGCTGCCGGTGCACCAGCGCGATAACGTCGATCAACTGTTCCATCTGCAGGTTCCCAACAACCAGGGCAGGTCGGTTCCGCTCAGTTCGCTGGGCGAGTTCACCTACACCGGCGGACTCGGCACGATCAGCCGAATCGATCAGAAGCGGGTGATCACGCTGACCGCCGACGCCGAGGGCCGCCTGGGGAGCGAGGTACTGGCCGACGTGCAGGCCCGCCTGGCCTCACTCGTGCCCGAGCTACCCCTGGGCTACGAGCTGCGATATGCCGGCGAGAAGGAGGAGCAGGACAAGGCCCAGGCGTTCCTGGGCAAAGCGTTTCTCATGGCCCTGCTGCTCATCGTGCTGATTCTGGTGGCCCAGTTCAACACGCTGATCGTGCCGGGCATCATCATGACCACAGTCATTCTTTCGCTGGTCGGCGTGTTCGCCGGGTTGCTCGTGCATAAGATGCCGTTCGGTGTCATCATGACGGGCCTCGGCGTGATCAGCCTGGCGGGCATTGTGGTCAATAATGCCATCGTGCTGCTCGACTACACCCGCCAGTTGCGGGATCGGGGCTTGGATCTGATTCCGGCGGCGGTCGAGGCCGGCGCCACGCGCTTGCGGCCCGTGCTGCTGACCGCGGCAACCACCATCCTGGGCCTGGTTCCCATGGCCACCGGCGTGAGCTACGACTTTCACACGTTCACCTGGAGCACGCGGAGCGAATCGAGCGAGTGGTGGGCCAGCATGGCCATCGCGGTGATCTACGGCCTGGCGTTCGCCACCGTACTTACGCTGGTGGTCGTGCCGTGTCTGTATGTCCTGTCTGTGCGAGGCGTCGAATGGCTCAAGTGCCGATTCAGCCCCCAGCCGGTGCCCGTGCCCGCCGAGACCGCGCCCAACGCAACCGTCGAGCCGGTGTGAGCGGACCAGTAGTCAGTTGTCCGTTGTCAGTGGTCAGTTGTCGGGTCCGTAGTCCTTTTGTCAGTGGTTCCGTGCCGATTATGTGGCCCTTGTTCGTGTTCGTGGGCTGACGCTCACGGCTACGGACCGACACTCCTTTAGGGCCGACGGACCAAAGGACCAATGACCCGACAACTGGCTACTGACCACTGACTCCTCACCCGGCATACCTCAACTGCCCCGTCCGCGCATCTTCTGGCAGGGGCACCTTGTCCAGATCCTCGCCTTGCTGAATGCGCCATGCCTTCAATTGCTCGCGCATCCGCTTGAGCACATCCGCGTGCCGCGGATCGTCGGCCAGATTCTTCAATTCGAACGGATCGGCCATGACGTCGTACAGTTCCTCGGCCGGCCGACGCTCGTAACGTTCCACGAGCCGTGCCGCAGCGGGATCGGTCTCGGCAAGCCGCAACCATGACGTCCAGTAGTTGTCGCGATCTTCGCTCTGGCTGATGTGCGTCGCGTATTCGATCTCGGGAGCCAGGTTGAGGATGTACTTGTATCGCTCGTCGCGGACGCAGCGCATGGGAGAACGATTCATGTCTTTGTCGCCCGTGTGGGCGGCGAAGACGGCATCGCGGTGGCGTTCGCTTTTTCCGGTGAGCACGTCCAGGAAGCTGCGGCCGTCGATATCCTCGGGCGGGCGACTGCCGGCGGCCTCGATCATCGTCGGGAGCAGGTCGATCAGACTGATCAGAGCGCGGCTCGTGCTGCCGGGGCGGACCCGGCCGGGCCAGTGCACGACAAGCGGCACGCGAATGCCCGCGTCGTACAGATTCCACTTGGCGAACGGCCACTGAGCCCCCTGATCGGCGGTGTACACGAACAATGTGCGCTCGGCGTATCCGTGTCGTATTAGCGACGCTCGCACCTCGCCGACTTGTGCGTCCATCCAGCTCACGTCCGTGTAATAACGGCAACGGCTGGCCCGAGTCTCGGTTGTGTCAACCAGGTAGGGCGGGAGGATCACGCGGGCCGGATCGTAGCCGTCGTTCTCCGGCCAATACACATGGGGCGAGTGCGAGCACACCAGGAGGCACAACGGCCGGGACCGATCGTGCTCGGCCAGCAGGCGGTCGACGGCCTCGGTGTGCAGGTCGGTCCAAAGCACGTGACGCTTGCCCGGCGGCATGACGTTCGAGCCCGCCAGGTACTCGAACGGAAACGAGTCCCGCGGACCGATGTGCGTCTTGCCGGCGATGACCACACGATAGCCGAGCGCCTGCAGGTGTTGCGGCCACGTGCGCACACCGTCGTGTATCAAACTGTGATTGGCGTGGGCGCCGTTGCGGAAGGGATACAACCCGGTGTAGATGGCCGACCTCGACGGGGCGCAGGTAGGCGAGGCGGCGAACGCGTACTCGAACCGCATGGACTCACGCGCGAGCCGATCGAGGTGGGGCGTTCGCACGTCCGTGCTGCCATACGCGCCACAGTCGTGCCAACTGTAATCGTCGGCGATGAACAAAACGATGTGCGGTCGATCGCCGGTTGCGGGCGATTCGGCCAGGATCATCGACGAGCAGAACAGAACGGTGAGTTTCGGCAGTGATTTGGTGCTCATGACGGGTTATGCTATGCGGGCCGCCTCCGGCCATCAAACCGGACCGGCGGCGGTCTGCAGCAAATCCAGTCGCGAGGTAATGGCACATGCACAAGCTTCTGCCCACCTTTCTGATCACGTTGTTTTGTTCGATGGCACCGGCCGGGCCAGTCGAGTCGGCCGAGGCCACGCCCAAGCCCAAGCGGCCCAACATCGTGTTCGTGTTGATCGACGACATGGGTTGGGGCGACTTGAGCTGTTTTGCCGACAGTCCGGCCAAAACCGAGCATATCGACCGGCTGGGCCGCGAGGGCATCCGATTCACGCAGTTCTACGCCAACGCTCCCATCTGCAGCCCGTCGCGGGTGGCCTTCACGACCGGCCAATATCCCGGGCGTTGGCGAATCACGTCGTATCTGGATCGTCGGGAGGCCAACCGCCGGCGGGGCATCGCCGATTGGCTCGATCCGGTAGCGCCGAGCCTGGCCCGCATGTTGGCTCAACAGGGCTATCACACGGCACACGTGGGCAAGTGGCATATGGGCGGCCAGCGCGACGTGGGCGATGCGCCACTCATCAGCCAGTATGGCTTTGCCAGATCGATCACCAATTTCGAAGGGCTGGGCGAGCGGATCCTGCCGTTGTTCGAGCCGCGTCCCGACGGCACGCCGTTCGATCATCATCCCACACGGATGAGCGGCGAACTGGGTGGTGGGCCGATTCACTGGTTGCCGCGCCACGACGTCAGCCGTGCATTCGTAGACCGCGCCATCGCGGAGATCGAGACCGCGAAGAAGGCCGGCCGACCGTTCTACCTGAACCTTTGGCCGGATGACGTGCATTCGCCATGCCAGGCTCCGCCCGGCCTGCGAGGTGACGGTTCGCCGCGGAGCCAATACCTCGGTGTGCTGGAGGAACTGGATCGACAACTGGGCCGTGTTTTCGAGCACATCCGCACGGATCCGGCCCTTCGTGACAACACCATCATCCTGCTCGCCAGCGACAACGGCCCTGAGTCGGGCCTGGGTTCCACGGGCGGGCTTCGCGGCAGCAAGGGCAATCTGTACGAGGGCGGCATCCGCAGTCCGCTCATCGTCTGGGCTCCGGGGTGGATGAACGCGGCGGCGGTCGGCTCGAAGAACGACAAGACCGTTGTGGCCGGCATGGACATCGCGCCGTCGCTCCTGACGTTGTGCAAGGCGCCCCCTGAGCAGGGGGTTGTTTTCGATGGTCTGGACATGAGCGACGCGCTTCTGGGCCGTTCGAGTCCCGAGCGCAGCCGGCCGGTGATGTGGTCGCGCCCGCCCGATCGGCCCGGACCTGGGAACCGCTGGCCCGATCTGGCCATTCGCGACGGCGACTGGAAGCTGCTGGTGAACCGAGACGGCTCGCGTCCGGAATTGTTCAACATCCCGGCCGATCCAGCCGAGCGCGAAAACCTGGCCGACAAACACCCCGATCGTGTCCGCCGCCTCACCGAGCTCGTAATCGCGTGGGGCAAGCAAATCAGCCGCAGCAAAGCGACAAATAAATGACGCGGCGACGCGGCGACGCGGCGAAAGACAGAGACTTGGGGTGTTGCCGTGTTCTTGTAATCTGGCCACGCATGAATCTAACCACAGGGGGCACAGAGGATAAGAAGCCAACAAGCATTCCTTGCTTTCCTCTGTGCCCTCCGTGGTTCGTTGTTTTACGCGTGACCGTGCAAGGGAGGCTGTCTTGTTCAACGGTGCCCATGTAGTAACGCACGCGCTTACAGAGAGATGTGTGCGTGCGAAGGTGTAGTCACTGCGTTCTAACGGGGGGCTTTTGGGGCATGCCGGTGCATTCGGCCAGGTAGACCGCCAGGTCGTCGAGTTCCTTGAGGCAATGCTGATTCACCGAGTCCTGCACCTCGGGGATGAGCATCGGGATCGACCGGGGCAGGTGGACTTCATATCGAATCGTGACCAGGAACGTTTCCGGCGAGGGTCGCACGAGCACATAGACAATCACCGGCCAACGGTTGAACGCGCCTTTAGGCAGGGCGGCCGGCACGAGATTACCCAGGCCGAACAGGCTTTTCCGCCATTCGCCGCGGCGAAACTGCAGCCGATACGTCTCACGGCGTTCGCAGGTGTAATCGCCGGCCGGATAAGACGCGAAGAACGCCTCCAGCACGTCCACGATCTTGTCGTAGGGCTTGACTTCAACGCGGTATTCCCAGGTGTACGCTCGATGGCTCACGGCGGTGTTCCTGTTCAACTCGAGTGCGGCGCGTTGACAGCATGCGGAGGAACCTCGCCGCGCATGGCGGCCAAGAGATTCATCGCCGCCATTTCGGCCATCTTCGACCGCGTGGCTTCGGTGGCCGAGCCGATGTGGCACACACAGACCACGTTGGGCAACTCGATCAGCCCCGCCGTGGGCATGGGCTCCTCCTCGTACACGTCAAGCCCGGCACCGGCGATTCGCTTGTCGCGCAAGGCTTCGACGAGGGCGACTTCATCCACCACCGGACCGCGGGCGGTGTTGATCAGATACGCGGTCGGCTTCATCAGGCCCAGTTCGCGACGTCCGATGAGATGCCGCGTGGCATCCGTCAAAGGCACGTGCAGACTGACGAAGTCGCTCGCGGCCAGCAGCGCGTCCAGTTCGACCCGGACTGCGCCGAGCTGCTGCATCTCGGGCACGTCGCGCCGACCGCAGTAGAGAATCCGCATGCCGAAGCCCGTCGCTCGCCGGGCGACCGCCTGGCCGATCCGGCCCGCGCCGATAACGCCAAGCGTCGCTCCGTGAATGTCGTGGCCGAGAAACTGCATGGGCCCCCAGCCGTCCCAGCGGCCCGAGCGGAAGAACCGGTCAGACTCCACGATGCGGCGGGCGACGCTCATGAGCAGCGCCCAAGCCAGATCGGCGGTGGTCTCGGTCAGCACGCCCGGCGTGTTGGTGACCCAGATGCCGCGGCGGGCGGCGGCCGCCACGTCGATGTTGTTGTAGCCGACGGCATAGTTGGCGAACGCCCGGCACGCGGGGCCCGCGGCAGCCAGCACCTCGTCGTCCACGCGATCGGTCAGATGGCACAGTACGCCGTCACGGCCGGCCACACCTCGTAGGAGCTCCTCCCGGGTTGCCGCCCGATCATGCGGACTGATGTGCAAATCGGAGCATTCCCGCCGTAGCAGTTCGAGTCCCGCCTCGGGAATACGGCGGGTGACAAAAACACGGAATCCCAAGTTTCGCCTCCACTTCGAAACGCACCGGTCGCCGTGACGCGCCCGGCACGGCAGCAAGCCGTGATCGCCAGTCGAGCGGCAGTATAAGGCCCAAACGGCAACGCCGGGAAGCGGGGCGACGGTTGGTCCTGTTCGTCGGGCGACGCTCTGGCCGTATAATGCCGCTCCCGGCGGTGATCCGCACCGGAGGATGCGATCGTGTGGCGAGTCGGAATGTGCATGAGCATCGCGCTGTCCAGCCTGGCGGGCTGGGCGGCGGTGTTGCGCGCTGACACGATCCTGCTGCACAACGGCGACCGCATCGAGGGCCGCATCATCGGGGGGACCGCCAACTACGTGCACATCCGCCGTTCGAATGAGGTGGGCGGAAGCTACGTGGATATCGTCGATCGCGTCAACATCGCCTCCATTCAGCGCGATCCGCCTCAGGCGGCCAGCCGGCCGACCAACCGGCTTCCGAAAAGCGGCACTCATGCCGGCATGCCCGACGAGGAGGGAGCATCCGCAAGCCGGCCCGCCGCTGACTCAGCTGCAGTTGCGGCTCCGGCGGAACTGCCTCCCGACATCCAGCGAGCGCTCATCGTCGCCATCGCCAAGTGGCGAGCCGAGGACTACGTGAACGCCGGCAACGAGCTCTCGCGGCTGATCAATTCCGCCGATGCCGGGCAGCGGGAAGCCATGTCGGCGATGACGTTGGCGACCACCGCCAAGACGCTGGCGGAGCTGGCCGCCGACGCCCACATGCGGGCGGCCATCGCCACACGTCGCGGGTCGGCGATTCGCCTGCCCTACGTGACCGAGTATGAGAAGCCGTCGCTGTTGCCCATGCTCGAAGCTGCTTATGAGGCGGCTCTGGTCGACCGCAGCGACAAGGTCGAAGTGAAGTTTGAGACTGCCGCAGGCGCGCGAAGCGAGCGAAGCGAACCGCAGTTGGCACGCGAGCAGTTCGCTCCCGCCGTTCGCCCGGCCATGGCGTCCGCCCGGCCCTGGTACGAGGCTTATGCACAAACTCGTCCGGCCGCCGAGGGCGATCGGGACGACAAGGTCTATGCCGTCGTCGATTGGCTGGATCGGCCGGAAGAGTTCGATGGCTCGCCTCGGCAGGCCCGGGCTCTGGCTCCGCACGTGCATCTGGCGAGCAGTCTGCTCAACGAACGCATCCGGCTCGATCCGGCCCTGCGCCGCAACGCCGATCTCAAGCAGCGGCTCATGGCCGAACGGCATCGGCTGAACCGGCTGTCGAAGACACTTGCCGCCCGCATGCAGAAGCCCGCGGTTAGAACGCCGACGCCCGAGCAGGTCGAAGCCGCCGAGCAAGCCCGTCGCGAGCAATATCGCGCCTGGATGGAACAACAGCAGAAGGAAATGGCCGAGCGGATCGCCGAAGCCCAGGAGAACGCGAAGAAGTGGCAGGAAGAACAGGAGAAGGCCAAGCAGAAATCCTGGTTCGACTGGCTCAAGCCGGCTCCGAAGGACGCGGCCGGTTCCAGTCAGCCTTAGAATTGAATTGAAACCAACCCCGGGGACGCCGATCCCTCGGGACTCAGGAGATGGAGACACATAATGGCGAGCAAGGTGGTGCTTCAGACCAACTACCCGGGCTATCCCGTCCGCCGCGGCAAGGTTCGCGACGTGTACGATCTGGGCGATCGGTTGCTCTTCGTGGCCAGCGATCGCATCAGCGCGTTTGACGTGGTCATGCCCAACGGGATTCCCCATAAAGGCGAGGTGCTCACGCGCATCAGCGAGTTCTGGTTTTCGCGCTTGAAGGGTGTCGATCATCACCTGATCGAGGTGGTGACCGACCGAGCGCCCGCGGGTTTTGAGGCCTACCTCGACGAACTGCGCGGCCGGGCCATGGTCGTCCGCAAGTTGCAGGTTGTGCCCATCGAATGCGTGGTTCGCGGCTACATCACGGGCAGCGGCTGGAAAGAGTACCAGAAGGACGGCACGGTCTGTGGCCTCCGCCTGCCTGCCGGCTTGCGGCAATGCGACCAGTTGCCCGAACCCATCTTCACGCCTGCGACCAAGGAGGAGAGCGGGCACGACGAGAACATCTCGTTCGAGCGGATGTGCGGCATCGTGGGTGACACGCTTGCCGCCCGCCTCCGGGAGCAGAGCATTGCCGTTTACCAGGACGCGGCGGCCTACGCTCGGCAGCGGGGCGTGATCATCGCCGACACCAAGTTCGAGTGGGCACTGGATGGCGACAAGCTGGTGCTCGTGGACGAGGTGCTCACGCCCGATTCGTCGCGGTTCTGGCCGGCCGACGTGTACAAGCCCGGTCACGATCAGCCGAGCTTCGACAAGCAGTACGTCCGCAACTATCTCGAAACGCTCGACTGGGACAAGACGCCGCCCGGCCCGCAGTTGCCCGAAGAGGTCGTGGCCAACACGAGCGCGAAGTACATCGAGGCGTATGAGAAGATCACGGGGAAGAAGTTCGCCGCGTGAATGGGGAGTGTGGGAAGGTGAGAATGTGGGAAAGTGGAAATGTGAAAAACGCGACTTTGCCGATTCCACGTTCGTACATTCGCACATTCTCACTTTCTCAACATTTTTCACGTTCTCACTTCCCACGTTCGCACTGAGGATCGCCTTTGGCTGACTCGCTCCTCCAAGTTGAAGACCTCAGCTACACCTATCCCGACGGTACGCATGCGCTGCAGGGCATCAACTTGAGCCTGAGCGCCGGCGAGAAAGTGGGATTGGTCGGCCCCAACGGATCGGGCAAGAGCACGTTGCTCCTGTGCCTGGCCGGGCTGGTGTTCGGACGGGGACGGATCACGTTTGCGGGTGAACCGCTCACGCCGCAGCGCGTGCGCGAAGTACGGGGGCGGATCGGCCTGGTGTTTCAAAGCGCTGACGATCAGTTGTTCATGCCGAGTCTTGCCGAAGACCTGGCGTTCGGGCCAACGAATCTCGGCCTGCCCGCCGATCTGGTTCGGCAGCGCGTACAGCGGGTGGCCGACCGCATGGGCTTGTCGCACATGCTGGAGCGGCCGCCGCATCACCTGTCCATGGGCCAGCGACGTAACGCAGCTGTGGCCGGCGTGCTGGTCATGCAGCCCGAGTTGCTGCTCATGGACGAGCCGGCCAGCAACCTCGATCCGCGCTCGCGTCGACGGCTGATCGAGACGCTCTCGTCGCTGCCCATGACGCTGTTGATCGCGTCACACGACCTGGCCATGGTAGCGGGGCTATGTTCGCGCGCCGTGCTCATCGACCAGGGCCGCGTGGTCGCTGATGGCCCCACCGAGACGATTCTGCACGACGGTCCGCTCATGGAACGCCACGGATTGGAAGCCTGGCACGGCGCACGGCCGTGAGAGAAACGTGGGAAAATGGGAAGGTGAGAAGGTGGGAAAGTGAGAACGTGCGAACGCAGGCCATGAGGGACACTTGTCCCTGTTCGCCCCCCCACATTCCCACTTTCTCACATTCTCACAGTTTTTGCACGCCCGCCCGATCGAATGTACATTGTTCCTCAGCCCAGGACCCAATCCGGGGGCATTAGGGAAAGAAAAAGCATGGACATTCTCCAGCGGATTCGGGAAGTGCTTGCGTGCGAGGCCGAGGCCATCAAGGCGGTCAAGGTCACGCCGGCGTTCGAGCAGGCAGTGCTCGCCTTGCGTGATTGCCAGGGCAAGGTGCTGACCACCGGCATGGGCAAGGCGGGCCACATCGCCCGCAAGTTCGCCGCCACGCTCTGCAGCACGGGCACGCCGGCCGCGTTCATCCACCCCGGCGAGGCGGCCCACGGCGATCTCGGTCTGGTGGCCAAGAACGATGTCATCGTCGCTCTATCCACCAGCGGCAAGACCAACGAGATCATCGAGATGCTCGAACTGGGCCGTCATCTCGGCCTGCAGACCATCATCGGCATCACGTCGCATCCCGACTCGCGCCTTCGTGAGCTCAGCGAGATCATTCTCGACATGGGCATCATCGCGGAGCCCTGTCCGCTGGGACTCACGCCATCGGCCAGCATCGCCGTCATGCTCGCCATCACCGATGCTTTGGCCCTGACGCTCATGGAGCTCAAGGGCATCACCCGCTACGACTACGGCCTGCGTCACCACGGCGGCTATCTCGGCCGCAAAGCCCGCACGGATAATGTTTAGCCGCGGAGCATTGCTCCGCGGCGTCAGTGGCCCGTGGCCAGTGGTCCGTTGTGAGAACGACATGACCACTACTTTGCTCTTTCGCGCATTGGTGCGACGTTCTTGTTGGCTTTCTGCCTGCACATAAAGAAGCTGCCCGGATCTCGAAGAGACCCGGGCAGCGTCGGATTTCTCTGGCTCAGAGCTCACAACTCATGGCTGAGAGCTCACAGAAGCCCCTTCACTCGGGCGGCCACGTCCTTCACGCCCAGACCCAGCGACTCGAGAATGATGTCGCCCGACTTGCCGCTCTTGGGGATGCGCGGCACGTTCATCGAGAACACCCTCACCTCGCCCGTCTGAGCCGCCGCCAGTGCGAGTGCCGCGTTGATGCCACCGGAGAAGTTGTCCTCGACCACCAGAATCTTGCCACCGGCCTTGCGAGCAGCCGCCAGGATCGGCTCGGCACGGAGCGGCAGACTGTAGGCGTCGATCAGCGTGCACTTGATGCCTTCCTTCTCCAGCTCGCGAACGGCCTTGAGGGCCACCGTGGTCATGTAGCCGCTGGCCACCACGGTCAGCGCGTTGCCTTCGGCCAGGACGGCCGACCCGCCGACCTCGAACTTCGTGTCGGGCGAGTACAGCAGGGCGACGTCGGGCCGGTGCGTCCGCACGTAGCACATGCCACCAACGTTGGCCGCCATCGCGGTCAGGTAATACGCCGCGACGGCATCCGCCGGATGGAAGACCGTGCACGCCGGATTGCCGCGCCCGTCACTGGAGGCCGCGTACGATCCGAAGTAGGCCATATCGGGCAAGCTCATCTGGCTGGGGCCGTCGGCGCCGAGCGAAACGCCCGAGTGCGAGCCCACCAGCTTGATGTTGGCCCGCGTGATGGCCGCCATCTCGATCTGGTCGTAGCCGCGAGCCAGGAACTTGGCGAACGAGCTGGCGAACGGAATGTATCCGCCGGCAGCCAGACCCGCCGCCACCGAGATCATGTTCTGCTCGGCGATCTTGCACTCGAAGAACCGCTTGGGGAACGCCTTGGCGAACACGTTGGCGAACGTCGAGTTGCTCACGTCGCCGTCGAGGGCCACGATCCGCTCGTCGGCATGCCCGAGCGCCAGCAGCGCCACGCCGTACATCCGCCGCGTGGAAATCTTGTTCTTGGCCACCGCATCGGCCACGCCGCCCTTTTCGCACGCTTCCTTGAAGGGCATGACCTCGATCTTCGGCTGGACGGCCGGCCACTTGGCGGCGGGCGGCGCCGGCGGCACGGGAGCGCGGTCGGCCACCTTGATGTTCAGCGACCGGGCGGTCTCATCGATGCTTTTCTCCGCGTCTGCCACCTGCTCCGGAGCCAGCGGCTTGCCGTGATTGCTCTTGTCCTTGAGCGACTCGACGCCCCAGCCCTTCTGGGTCTTGGCCACGATGGCCACCGGCACGGAGCCCTTGCCCACCTTGCTCAACGCCGCGTCGATTTCGGCGAAGTTGTGGCCGTCGATCACCTGGACGTCGAAGCCGTAGGCAGCCAGCTTCTTGGCGAGGACTTCCGCCGACTGCTGCTTGCTGACGTAGTCGGCCTGACCCTGGCCGTTGCAATTGAAGATCGCCCCCACATTCGTGAGGTTGTGATCCATGATGAAGTCGAGGGCTTCCCAAATCTGCCCTTCACGCGACTCGCCGTCACCGATGATGACGAAGATGCGCTTGTCGATCCCACTCTGGCGGGCGGCCAGGCCCAGCCCCGCGCCCACGCTCAGCCCCTGGCCCAGCGAGCCGGTGGCCGCATCAAAGAACGGGAAGCCTTCGGCCGGATTGGGGTGTCCGTCGAGAACGCTGTCCAGCTCGCGCAGCGTCTTGAGATCCTCGACCTTCAGCGGCCGGGCGTCGGCCTTGCTCTTGCCGACCACGCCGCCCGCTTCGGCATAGGCCGCGTAGACCACCGGCACCGAGTGCCCTTCGCTGAGCACCAGCCGGTCGTTGCCCGGGTTCCACGGATCGGCCGGGTCCCACCGCATCTGCTTGAACATCAGCGTGCTGACGAGATGCACAAGCGACAATGCGCTGCTCGGGTGGCCCGAGCCGGCTGCCGTGGTCATGCGGACGATGTTCTTGGAGATCTCGACTAAACGTGCCTCTACGGTGCTCATCGCAAGTACCTGCCAATTATATAATTAGGATCGCAACCCCAGGACGCCACACAAGGCCGCCACAGCTTAGCGGCTCTGTGCCGCCCATTCAAGCGCGCCGCTCGCCCCGGAGTGCTGCCGGACGGCGAAGCGAATTGCATTGAGTGGCATGGTTTCTCTGTTGCAGTGACGACAGAATTCGCCGGACAAGGATGCCCGCGCTATGTGCGTGCGACGTGTCGACAGCGCTTCGAGTTCGCACAGCTGTGACGCGATCGGAAAAAACTCCGATTCCTGGACAAAGCCGGGGATCTGCTTGGCCGCTCGCGCGAACCGGAGCATACAATCACGCCCGGAGGCAACATCCCGATTCTCGAGTCAAACATCACACGTGGCAGAGGCGGCGGGGGTCTGCGCCTCCGCCCGCAACCGAAACGGAGAAGGAGGCAACCATGTCGCGCACGCGAACTCTATTGATTTCCCGCACTGATCATCGCGAACAAGCGAGCGGTAGCCGCTGCGCGTGGACGGTGTCGCTCCTGTCTGTCCTGGTCTTGGCCTCGCCGCTGCTGGCTCAGGTCAGCTACACCTTTTCTTCCGGATTCAACGGCGACGGCTTTGACTGGCCAGCCTCTCCCACGGGTCTGCTTTCCGCGGATGCGTTCTATACACCGGAGGGCATCGAGTTCATCAACTACACCGGAAACAACGTATTCTTCGACAGCCAGTACCAGGTGATCGGAAACGCCCCGGGCTTCTCAGGCGACGCGCTGTGGGGCAATCCGTTGGACCTCGGCTACGGAGCGATCGACATTTCCTTCTATGGCTACGGTCCGGTCCAAAGGATTGCCTTCGATTTCGCATGGTCCGTCGCCGGCTCGCCGTGGGGGACACCCGACTCGGTGTATGTCCATTTTCAGGACTCGGAAGGACATTCCACCACCCTGTTGTATTTCCTGCCGGATACGTTCACCGGTTTCGACGGCGGTTCTGCCGGACACCTGGCGTTCTCAGCGGCCGATCTCACGGACGACTACACGGGTGAACCGTTCGTGGATATTCAATGGATGTCCGTGGACCTCTGGCCGGTGATCACCGACGGGCCGTCCAGCGAGTATGGCATCGACAACTTCGTGGTGGATGGCCACGAGGCTGGCTCAGGCGAACTGTACCCCTCGGTGTACACGGGCAGCGGACTGGCCAATGTCAGTGGTGGGACGCTCGGCCACAGTTTCTTGCGAGGCAGCGGCACCGCTTTCGTCGGCATTCAGGTGACCAACGGGACGGAGAACGACACGACCTTCTCGACCATTCTCGAGCCGGGCGGTGATCTCGACGACGCCGGCCAGATCAGCCACAGCTTCATCGCGGCGGATCAGACGCTGTACACGCCGTCCGTCGTTTCGATTGATCGGGCAAAGCCATCCGGCACGTACGAAAGCCAGATCACGGTGGTGAACGATCTGAACCCGTTCGATCCGGACGATACGGTCACACTCGCCATCTATCTGTTCGATCCTCCTTCGCTCACCGCTCCGAGTCCGGTGGATGTGACCGCCGAAGAGAAGATTCAGCTCGGCAACGCGACCGCTCCCGCGAACGGATACCGGGCGGCGGTGAAGGTAACGGACAGGAGCATCATCGGGCCGTTTGCGGTGGCTGGCTTGATGAACGGCGCCGCGGTCAAACCGGGTGAAACGGTCCAAGCGGCGGTGACTTTGAATCGCTTCGGTCAACTCTCCGGCAACCATGACGGTACGTTCACCGCGTCGCTCCAGATGACCGCCTTCATGGGCATCTACAGCGTCGAAATCCTCCTGGCCGAAGCGGAACCAATTCCCGATGTGAGCTGGATGCTGCAGGCCACGCTTACCGACACACTCGCCGACAGCCTCGCGTATGCGCCCGGCGATCCGCTGGGACCGGGACGCATCGGCGTGAACAGTGCGAAGTCCGCAGCAACCATTGTGGGCGGAGTCGCCAGTGCCAACGGCAACGTCCACATGGCGCTCTCACCCGTTGCGGGCGACGAAATCACCGGCGTTCTAGGTCACGGCGTGGAAACCAGCTTCACCAGCACCGTTCCCGTTCACGTCGTGCAGTGGACGTATGGTGACGAGGATCTGTGTCCGGCGATCGTGGAAGCCAACCTGCGTCTTTTGTTCTTCGACGCCGATACGGGCACGTGGAAGCCGGCTGTCCACGGCAACAGCGATGGTGGCGCAGGAGCCGCGTTCCATGCCGGCTCGTTCCAGGCCTTCGCCAATTCGCTCGGTGGTGCGCCTTTGTCCAGCGTTCTGGGCGCACACGGCGTGGACACCGTCAATAATCACATCTGGGCGGTCGTCGATCACCAGGGGTTGTTCGGCATTGGCGAACCGGGTCGCAGTTGTACGGTTCGCGCCGACTTCGACCGTGACGGGGACGTTGACGAAGATGACCTGGAGCTGTTCACAGCCTGTGCAGCCGGACCGGCCGTGCCTGTCGCATTCGATTGCGAGGACAAGGACCTCACGGGCGATGGTGACGCCGATTCGGAAGATTTCGCCGTCTTCCAGCGTTGCTACAGCGGCCCGGACACACCGGCCGACCCGAATTGCGCCGGATGATCACCGGCCGGCTGCTGGCTGATAGTTGATCGCTAAGAGCTGACAGCGGATAGCTGTTCACTCTTCGACGGCCACGCGCATGCCGGCGACGATCTCGCGCGAGGGTTGCGCGATGACCGCGTCCTGCAGGTCCAGGCCGGTGAGAATCTGGGCCTTGTCGTCGTTGCGCAGGCCGAGTTCGACATCACGCAGCTCGGTCACGCCGTTGCGCACAATCATGACCTGCCAGCCGCCGCTTCCGCCGCGGAACAAGGCCGTGCGCGGCAGGACCAGCGCGTCGTTTGCTTCGGCGTACTTGATCCGCACGTACACGCGATACCCCACGCCGAGCCGCTCCGGCCGCTCGTCGATGCCGATGGCCACGTTCACGCGCTGTTGCTCGACGCCGAGCGAACTGATTTTCTTGAAGCCGGCCGGATAAACCCGCAGCACTTTGCCGGAAATGACGCGTTGCCCGAACGCCTCGCCGAAGACCTCCACGGGGTTGCCCGGCGCGATCTGCATCGCTCGCTCGGTGAGCACTTCGGCGATGACTTCCAGATCTTCCAGCCGGCCCAGCACGAGCAGAGGTGTACCCGCGGCGAGATATTGGCGGCGTGTCTGATGACGAGCCAGCACGACGCCGTCGATCGGACTGGTGATCGACGCCCGTTCGAGATTGCGGCGGGCGATCTCGAGCTCGGCCCGCGCCTGGTTGCGCTGCTGCTCGTAGGTCTGCACATCGTATCGCTTCTGGCTGATAAAGTCGGTGATGAACTTGGGGCCGAGATAGCTCACCGCGGCGAGCGTCTTGAGCGCCGCCACCTGCAGGCCATCGCTGCGATAATCCGCGCGAGCCTGGCGGACCTGCGTCTCAGCCTGCCGCAACTCGCGCGGCGGCGCGGCACCGGCCTCCTGTAGTTGCTGAATACGTGTCACCTCCGACTCGGCGAACTCGAGCACTGCCCGGCTGGCCTCGAGCTTGGCGTCCGCGGCTTGGACCGTTTCGTCCACCGCCTTGACCACGGCCGTGGCCTGGATGAGCGCGTTCTGTTCGAGCGTGTTGTCCTTGGCCTTTGCGATCCGTGCATCGAATTCGGCGATCTGATGCTCGATCTGTTCGATGCGGTCTTCCAAATCCGCCGGATCCAGCCGAGCCACCACCTGCCCTTTCTGGACGGGATCACCCTCGCGCAGCTCGATGGGCTCCAGCCAGCCGGCGATCGGGGCGGCAATGAGGTAGTCGCGCGGCAGTTCGGTTACCGCCTGCTCTTCCACGAATTCACGAATGGTTTCGCGAACGGGCCGTACGATCAGTACGGTCGCGTCGGGTTGCAGCGTCTGCCAGGTGATGAGCGCCGCCAGCCCAACCACGATCACAAGCAGGACAATCCATCGAAGGCGCATGCGGATTGACTCGAATGAGTAAGTCGGACCTGCCCGGCGAATCCGGGCGGCCCTTTTACGAATTGTTGCCGAGGCAGCGATGTTTGGCCAACCACCACCGGCCGTTTCCGGGCAAGCCGCGCTACAGCGACTTGAGTCGATGCGCCTCGAGTGCTTCCTCGTCCACCTCAATGCCCAAGCCCGGTCCGGTGGGTACGGTCAGGTAGCCGTCCACCGGCACGAGCGGTTTCTTCAGGATACTGAGCGTCGAGAGAAATTGCGGGCCGTTCAACGCTGCCGGCTGCTTCAGCTCGTACGCCCCGTACAGCACGAGCGAGGCGACCAATGAGATGTCCGGGTCGGTTAGCCCGCTGCCCAGGAACATCAAGCCGTGCTTCTGCACGGTTTCGATCTGGCGAACCGCCTCGGTGAGCCCGCCGCATCGCGCCGGTTTCATGGCGACGCCGTCCAGCAGGTCGAGCTTGATGAACTCCTCCAGCTCGGTGCACGAAACGATGCCTTCGTCCATCAGAATGGGCAGCGCCCCGAGCTGCTTGAGCTTGCGGTAGCCGGTGAACTGGTTGATCCGCAGCGGCTGTTCGAGGACCGCCACGCCCGCGTCCTTCAGTTTGGGCAACACCTCCAGCGCCGTAGCCGGGTCGTAGCCGCCGTTGGCGTCGGCCCACAGGAAACCGTCCGGCACGAGCTGCTTGACCATGCGGCACATCTCGACGTCGAACTTCGGATCGGGGGCGACCTTCACGTTGAAGTGGCGATAGCCGGCGGCTCGTCCCTGTTCAATGAGCGTCGGAATGTCATCCAGCGTTCGCGGGTTGAGCGTCCAGCTCAGGAGAATGCGCTCTTGTCCGCGACGGTTCCACCGCTCGCACGCCGAGCGGCCCAGCAGCTTGCCCGTGAGATCGAACAGCGCCAAATCGATCCCCGCCTTGCAGATGGGCTGGCCCGTCGAAAACGACGGCGCGATGTGCATATCCATGACCCGCTGGATGGCCGGCAAGTCGAACGGATCCTTGCCTTCGATCGCCGGGCCGAGGTAACGCGTGATGGTGTAGTACACGCTTTCGAGCGTCTCGTAGCTCCAGCGAGGGCTGGGAACACTTTGGCCCCAACCGACGGTGCCGTCGCTCGCGGTGATCTTGACCACCACCGTCTGCCGGCCGGTGCTGTTTCCGCGGGCGTCCTCGAAGAACTTGAACCTTCCCTTGGTCGGATAGACCAGGGGAAACGCTTCGACGCGATCGATGGTGACTTTGGAGGGTTGCATGGCTTGTGTCCGAGCGGTCCACCACAGCGCGCCGGCGACTCCCGCCGATGCGCACAAAAATTCTCGACGAGACGAACGCATGAGCAAACAACTCCGGTAGCGAACGACGGCGTCCAAGGGGAACGGACATCCCGCGCACCGCGTGCGAACAGGAGGTCCGTTCCCCGCGAAAACATGCCAATGATAGAACCCGAGTGAAACGTTGTCCCGTGCGTATCAGGCCGGCTGAATCGTCCGGGTCTGCGGGTCGTACTTCTGCTGTCTTCCGCTCTCCAGCGCCGCCGCGGCCATGATGGAGGCAACCGCGTGCTGATGGCCGAACTGGATATCCGCTCGCGGTCGCTCCCGGGTGCGCAGGCACTCGATCCAGTTCTCAAAGTGATCGTTCGCCGGAACCGGCTCAACCTTGCGCTCGGTCGGCTCGACGCCGGCCATTCTGACGTGCCACGGGTGGCTTAGCGTCCGGCCGCCGGTGGTCTCAATCGTGCCCTTCGTCCCGTAGATGCAATACCGCCAGTCGGCATCGGTGCCCAGACTCATGGACCACTCGAAGAGGAACCCTTCGGGGTATTCCAGCAACGCGGTGAACGTGTCGGCATGCTCCCGGCCGTCTTTCCACACGTAGTTGCCGCCCAGGGCGGTAGCGGTGCTGGGATACGACGCGTTCATGATCAAGGCCGTCGCATCGACGTAGTGTGTCATCCACAGGCCGGGCAGACCGTTGGACGTTTCGCGGTGCAGGTGCCACTCTCGAAGCAGGCTCGCGTCAAACGGGCGCTTCGGCAGGTACAACAGGTAGGCATCCCAGTCCACGTCGGCAGCCTTGCAGTCGTCGTGCTTGCGCTTCCAGCGCGGATGGTTGAAGCATGCTGCCGAGCTGATACGGCTAATCGTGCCCAGACCGCCCCCAGCCACCTCACGGGCCACGCCCAGAATCGGCGGGTGGCTGCGATACTGCGTGCCGCACTGCACGACGCGTTCGTACTTGCGGGCCAGGTCCAGCGCCTCGTTGGCGTACGAGAGCTGAATGGTCATGGGCTTTTCGATGTACACGTCCTTTTTGGCCTCGAGGGCCGCCACGAGAATGGGCCCGTGACTGAAGTCGGGTGTGACGATCGAGACCGCGTCAATGTCCTTCAGCGCCAGCAGATCGCCGAAGCGAGTGAACGCCTTGGGTTCCTCCTTGAACGCCTCGGTTACCTTGGCGACGGCGCGCTTCAGGTTGAGTTGCCAGACGTCGCACACGGCCGTGATCTGCACGTTGTGCTTGCTCTGCAGAGCGGCGATGCTGGCCAGGTGGCCCATGCAGCGATCGCCGCATCCGATCAGCCCGATGCGGATCCGTTCGTTGGCCCCGCTGGCTCCTCGCACCACGGCGGCGGTCAGGCCCAGACCCACCGCCGAGCCCGATGCGTTGGCAAGAAAGCGACGTCGAGAAACGATGTTGCGCGGCATGTTGCCCTCCTGGAAAAAACCACTCGTACTCAAGGTAATGGGCCGCGACGGCAGTGACAAGCATCGCGCCGCCCAGTCGTCGGACGACTGCACCACAAAATGGGATTGCACGCAGTGTGAGCTATCAGCTCTCAGCCGAATGTCTGGCTCATAGCCCATGGCTCCGCGATCACTTCAGATGGGGAGCGACAATCTCGCGCCATAGGTCGTAACCCTGCTTGCTCAGATGGAGCCGGTCGGCGACGAACAACTCGGGACGAGGCGTGCCGTCCGGCCCCAGCATGGGCGTGAACACGTCGATGTAAATCAGGTCGTCCTCACCCACGACATAGGCTCGGATCATCTCATTGGCTTCGCGCATGGCCTCCTGGTATTTGCGGCGAGCGGGGCTGGGCTTGATGGAGATATACGCGATCGGCACGCCCGGTAGTTTGCGACGGACCTGCTCGACGAATTCGCGGTAGTCCTCGAAGACTTGCGTCGGCGTTCGCCGGCCCGCCAGGTCGTTGTCGCCCGCGTAGAGCACCACCATGCGCGGACGGCACGGTACCACGATTCGGTCAATGTAGCGCGTGCAGTCGGCGATGCGCGAGCCGCCGAAGCCGTGGTTGATGACGGGTATGCCCGGGAAGTCTTCCTTCAGCGTCTTCCAGCGGCGGACCGACGAACTGCCGACGAACACCACCGCACCGGGCGGCGGAGGGTTCTCGCGGTCGGCCTTCTCGAGTTTGGCGATCTCCGCCTCCCACCGGTCCGGCCGAACCGCCGCCTGGTCCGCAGCCTTCTGGCCGGGGGAGACAGCGGTACACGAAACGCACGCCAAAGGAATCAGCAACGTGGTCAATACGATGCGCATCTCATGCTCCAGATTGAAAGACTGCCACACCACACGAAGAAACTTCAAGTCGTGCACGTCTCGGAGTGATCGCGTGGAACAATCCGATCCAGACTCTGTTGAGCGCATTGAGCAATGCCTCGTAACCGATGACCTGCTGCAGACCGGACGGTGAATCGCTGCTTCAGTCGCTCCACACCTTCACCAGCAGCAGGAGCGAGACCGTGCCGTCGATGATGGGCTCGTTGGTGGAGAAGTCGGCGTAGCAATCGTGGTAGACGCCGATGTCCGACTGGAAGCGAGCGTACGCATCGTCGTCGAAGGGCATGAACTTCAGGCTGTCGTTGATGTCCTTGTAGACGGGTCCGTCCACCAGGCCGCCGACAGGCAGGATGCCGGCCAGCTTCCAGAACAGATGGTGCGGCCGACGCGAGGCGACTCCGTCCTCGGGCACGCCGATCACGAACGACACGCCCCAGGGGTTGCGTCCGAAGATCCAGTCGCGGGCTTCGGCGGCCAGCGTGCGGAACTGCCGGTCGCCGGTCATCCGCTCGTAGAGCACGGCCTGCGTGGCCAGGGCGATGACGTTGTTGGTCGAGCACCAGACCAGCGGCGTGCCCAGACGGTATGGATTCTTGATCGCTATGTCTCTTATTCGTTCGAGGCCGCTGCGGTAATAGCCGGCCAGCCGGACCTGGACCTCCGGCGGCACGTGTGGATACAACCGCCAGTGGGCGAGATTCACGTAAGGAAAGAACTCGTAATGGCCGTGGCGATCACGGCCCATCCACACGTTGTCACCCGCGCGGTCGGCGTGCTGAATGGCTTCCTCGAGGAAGGGGCGCTCGCCGGTGGCCAGGAACAGCTCGACGGCCGCCCATTCAAGATCGTCGTGATAGGTGCTTTCACCGTAGTAATACGGCGCTTTGACGGGGACGGACATGGCATTGCCGGGATGCGCCTTGGCCATCGCGTACAAGCGCCGGGCGCGGCCGACGTCGCCGGCCAGCGCCATGGCGGCCGAGGCGCGTCCGGCGAGGCTGGCTAGTCCCGACGAGCGGTTCTGGTACTTGGGGCCGGCCGGCTGTGTGGTCGCGCGCCACGCCGATCGCGGACCGCCCGGCCCCCAGCCGTAGTCCGTCCGGTCCTCATGCCACAGCGCCTCGGGAGGCGAGTGGTCCCGGTCGTCGGCAACTTGCACATATATAACGTCATCGTTGGGGTGGATCTTCTCGATCATGAGCCGGCCGTGCTGCGCCTCGTCATAGGCGTCGGCCAGATAGAGAGCCGCCACGCAGTACGTCGTGGTGATCATGTGCTTGATCCGGTCGGCCGCATCGTGCCAGCCGCCCACCATGTTCAGCCGCTCGCCCGTGGTGGTATCGATCGCATCTTCCTGGTGGCACTTCTGACCGGTGATCGGATTGAGCCCGCAGCGCTGCAGGCGCATGAAGCCCAGGAGCTTGTCGGGCAGGCCGTCGTAAACGTCTGGGCCGATCTTGACGGTGCATGCAAGGTCGGGTCCGAAGCGCAAGGTGTGGCGACCCGGCTGAGTGAAGGCGGTGAAGTCGAGCCGGTAGTTGTGGGCGAATGGTCCCCACGCGCCCTGGTCGGGGCCGATGTCGGCCGTGAACTCGCCGATCGAGAACGAGCCGGTCAGCGGCCGGTCGCTCGACAGGACCGCGATCTTGGGATCTTCGGGCAGATAGCCGACTTGGTTGACCCGCAGCCAAGCCGACTCGCGGGTGGGTGACGGCGGTGCGTTTTGGGCGGCGAGCGATCCGCACGTCAGGAGGAGCCCGACGGCCATCGCTCTACACGAACGGCGAGACACTAGCTGATAGCGGGAGCCATGATCGCAGTGCACGGGTGATCTCCTGTCAGATGAGTTGCGTGGAGCGTACGCGAAAAACCTGGCCGCGCTAAGGCCTCACAGCACCGTCCGCTCGGGATTCGCCACCCAGACCTGCCTGGTCCACGGTTACGGGCAAAGGGCACGGCGGGGGCGGTAAACCATCCTAAGAGGCCCGCAGGCTTGGATTTCTGTGAAATATCAGCAAATGTTCTAAATCGGCACTGCAGGAATGGCCCAAATTCCGGGCGTGAGCCGACCGGCGGAATTGCCAGGAGTGCAAACGTCACTAGAATGCGGGATACGGCAACTCATGATCGGGGGCCGCACAAGGGAAGCGAACTGATGGGTACGACCGCTGCCATTATCCTCGGCAGTCACTCCGACTGGCCTACGATCGAGCCCTGCTACCACCAGTTGCAGGAGTTCGAGATCGACGTCGAGGTGCAGGTGCTCTCCGCTCACCGGACGCCGGACAAGTTGCGGGAATACGTGCTGTCTGCCGAGGACCGCGTCGGCGTGTTCATCGCGGCGGCCGGCATGGCCGCGGCTCTCCCCGGTGCGGTGGCGGCGTATACCATTCGGCCGGTCATCGGCATTCCGGTCGCCTCAGCCCCGCTCCAGGGCATCGACAGCCTGCTGAGCATGGTCCAGATGCCCCCCGGCGTGCCCGTCGCCACGGTGGCGATCGGCTCGGCCGGCGCCCGGAATGCGGCCATCCTGGCGGCGCAGATCCTGGCCCCGAGTGTGCCGAAATTGCGCGACCGGCTCAAGAATTTCAAAAGTAAACAGGCCGAATCGGTCGATAAAAACTGCCAAGCTTTGCAGGAGCGGCTGCGCGGTGGTTAAGCCGATTCGCTACAAGACGATAGAGTGGGTCGGCGGCCTCGACGGACAGCTTCGTCTGATTGATCAGACCCTCCTGCCGGGCGAATGCCGGGTGGTCACCTGCGAGGAAATCGAACCCCTGTGGGAGGCCATTCGCAACCTGCGGGTCCGTGGGGCGCCGGCGATCGGCGTCGCGACCGCATACGGCGTGGTTTTGGGAATCCGAAAGGCTCCGACCACCGCCACGCTCTTTGAAAAGCTGGGAGAAGCATGCGACTACCTGAGCCGATGCCGGCCCACGGCAGTCAACCTGTTTTGGGCCCTGGACCGCATGAAGCGGGTGGCTGAGTCCGTTCGGACGATGCCCGTGGATGCGATCAAAGCACGCTTGCTGGCCGAGGCCCAGGCCATCCGTGACGAGGATGCCGCCACCTGCTGGGCCATCGGCCAGGCGGGCCAGCATCTGATCCAAGAGGGTGCCGGTGTATTGACCCACTGCAACGCAGGCGGGCTGGCGACGGCCGAGTATGGCACGGCCCTGGCCATCATGTACGCCGCCCGAGAAGCCGGCAGACGGTTTCTCGTCTACGCGGATGAGACTCGGCCGTTGCTCCAGGGAGCCCGGTTGACTGCCTGGGAATTGGCACAGGCCGGCATCGACGTGACGGTCATCTGCGATAACATGGCCGGACTGCTCATGCGGCAGGGGAAGGTGAGCCTGGTTGTGACCGGGGCCGATCGGATCGCCCGAAATGGCGATACGGCCAATAAAATCGGCACTTACAGCGTTGCCGTGCTGGCCCGGGCCCATAACGTGCCGTTCTACGTCGCGGCACCGCTGTCCACCTTCGACCTTGCGACAGCCGATGGCACGGCGATTCCCATCGAAGAACGGCCGGCCGACGAGATCAGTAAGGGTTTTGGAAGGGTTACGGTGCCTGAAGGTGTGGCATGCTATAATCCGGCGTTTGATGTGACACCGGCGAATCTGATCGAAGGGATTATCACCGAAAAAGGAATTATTCGACCGGTTACGCAAGAGGTCATCGAACAATTTTTCCAAGATGGCACTTGCAAAGCAAAGGAAAAAGGTTAAGATTCCGCCCCAATAGAGCCAGCGGCGCGGCTGAGCTCGAAGGGGCATGGCGGAACCCATCACCGCCAGCCTGAAACAAGAACGTGAGTCCGAGTCGGCGCGGCTCGGCGAATGCAATCGGAGTTAAGTTTGGTTGTGGGGGTGCATCCGGCGACGGAAGCCGGAAGAATGGCACCTCGATGGCCTCCAGTTGGGAGGCCGACTTGTTCCCTTCTAAAGGAGGCACGCAATGTCCAAGTGGAGCAGGCTCAAGGGTGCATTGTTGACAGCCGTTGCCACGCTGTCGGCACTGCAGTTGGGTGGTTGCCTGGGTAATGACTGGTACCAGCGGGTGGTCCAGTACGTCGTGATCGGCAACCTGTTTGATTGAGACAGGCCACGAGCTGAGCGGTCACGCGGACCGGCCAGTCGTTCTGGTTTGGTATCGTGAAGACCCAGAGGCCTAAATCCTTGGCCTACATTCAGAACTAGGAGAAAGAAATGTCGAAGAAGACTTGGGTTAAGTGGGGCTTGGTTCTTGCAGGCTCGACGCTGGCGGCCCTGAACCTCGGCGCCTGCCTGGCCGACTTCATCCTGCAGAACGCGATTCTCTCGGTCGTCAACTGACGAGTAACGTGTGGCGGCCCGGGGGATCCCGGGAGAGCCGCCAGTAACACCGGCGTCAATGTCTGAGGCCTTGGGTCTCGTCGATGCCGGATGATTCGACAAACAAGGAGGCTTGCAATGCTCAAGCGTTTACGAATGTGGTCCTATTTGGCAGCGGCGACGGGCGCCACCCTGTTCCAGCTCGGTGGCTGCTTCGGCGGCAACTTCTTCTACAACACTGACGCCGGCAGCTGGTCGCGCATCATCACGGCTATCCTCCGCGAGGATATCTTCAGCTGAGACGCGATGCGAGGTCGTTCTTGGCCTTGCTTCGTTGGCTGCGGCCGATCTACGTGTAGAGCCCAGGCCGCCGGAATCGGCAGTGCGGGGCTCGCGCTGAGGGCCGCCAACTACTAACAAGAAATGGAGATCTGAAGATGAAGCGCTTTATGAAAGTCCTGACGGTCGCCAGCATGTCGTCCGTCTACCTCATGCAGGCTCCCTGCACCTCGACCCAGGGTGGCTTCGGTGGCAATGGCCTGACCATTATCCCGACCGTCCCCAGCCCGGTCGAGTTCCTCCAGAATCTGCCGATCATCGGCGGCTTCTTCTGATCGAACGACTCTGACCTGAACTCCGCGGATCGTCGCTGTGCCCGATGGGGCAGCCGAATCGATGGTGCCGCCATCAGGCGACGCGACGATTCGCGGAAGCGGTATAGAGAGGACAATTCCCGGCAACGGGAGTTGTCCATTTTTGTTTTTACCCGCGATAATGACCGCATCGGGGCTGATCCCGACGTTCGCTCGACAAGGATGCGACATGAGCTACTCCGATCGTAGATTTCACGGCGGCCGAAGCTGGTGCCCGAAGGCCGTTGGGCGGGGGCTCGCAGTGTTGATGTTCGGTGCGGCCGCTTGCCCCGGATGTATCCAGTGGCTCGGGACGTCGCTTATTGGGGACGGGCCCCCAATCGTGTTCAATGATTCCACCCTTGAGCCGGTGCTTCCGGTTTCCGGCGGCCAACCCGTTTTCAACCGCCGGCCCGTCGTGCACGCCGCGCCCGAGCACGCCGGCGTCCATGCCGCGACCATCACAGTCTTTCCCGACGGCGAGCTGCTGGCCGCCTGGTACGCCTATTCGGGACCGCACGAACTGGACGGCTCGGCCATATATATGTCCCGGCGATCGCCTGGACAGGAAGATTGGCAGACGCCCTGGCTCCACATCGATCGGCCGGTCGGCGACGGCAACCCCGTGCTCTACAGCGAAGGTGAGCGGGTGTTGCTGTTCCAGGCCGTCGTGCCCGGACTGTGGTCCACAGCCCACATCGCCATGCAGGATTCTGCCGACCGGGGCAAGAGTTGGTCCGAGCCGGTCGCATTGCCGGGGCCAGTGGGGGCGAACGTTCGATTTCCTCCGGTGCGCACGGCAACAGGTGATCTCCTGCTGCCCGCTTACGATGACCTCCTGCAGCGATCGCTCATGTACGCGTCGGCGGATGGCCGCCAATGGACGCTCCTGGGAGCTATCGCCACGACGCCGCCGGCCATCCAGCCCTCGGTGGCCGTTCTTCCCGAGGGCCGGTTCGTCGCTGTCATGCGGAATACGGAAAAGGGCTGGCTGTGGGTCATGGGCTCAAGCGACGGCGGCAGGACCTGGTCCGAGCCGCAGGACAGCGGGTTCCCCAACCCGGCCAGTCCCGCCGCGATCGTTCAGTTGGCCGGCGGCAACCTGCTGCTGGTCTATAATGACAGTCCGGCTGAACGTGTGCGACTCACCGCGGCCTTGTCCGCGGACGGCGGAGCAACCTGGCCTTGTCGTCGCTTGCTCGTGGACGGGACGGAGAACTGCAGCTATCCCAGCGTGATCCAGACATCCGACGGCCTCGTCCACATTCTCTTCTCGGTGGGGCGCAAGCGGATCGACCATATCGCCTGCAACGAGGCGTGGATCATCCAGGGCAGCCCGGGCGACTGACCGGGGATCGCCGGACGGGCTGCCCACCGGGCCGACCCGCCGGTTATCCGGCTGGCTGCCCGAAACCCTCCGCGACCAGTTGCGAATACACTTGGGCAGACGTATACTGCCGTCCGGCTGGAACGATTGCCCGTTTCCGCCCGACGTGGTTGCCTTCCACAGAAGCACTCGACTTGCTCACGAGGAGTTCCGTTTCATGGCACAGCAACTCGCGCGGGGTTTGCGGTGGCTGACGGCGGCGCTGATGGCCGGTACGCTGTTTCAACAGGTCACCTGCACCACGCAGAACAATGCGTACGGTACCTTTCCCCGGTTGGTGGAAAACGGCGTGCTGACCTCGATCGACTTCTGTTACATTTTCGATTGCCAGAGCGGATTCTTCGGCGGCATCGTCCAGCCGTGTGGCGATCCGAACAGCACCGCCGACGACTTGTTCGTCGATTGCAGTGCCACCGGCGGGGGCGGCACCGACCAGCAGCAGTAATCGGGTGCCGATTCTGACCTTGCGGACGGCCCGACCGCAGCGTGGGGCCGAACGATGACCCAATGAGGTGTCACCTTGACCCGAAAGCATCTTCAACGCATTGTGCAGGTCCTTTTCGTGCTTGTTGCCGGAATGCAGTTCAATTTCACCTGCACGGGTGTGGCTGAGAAGGTCACGCACACGATCAATCCTTGCGGCACGATCTTCAACTGCGACCCGGCCGAGTACGATTTGCTCACGACCGACTTCCCGAACTGGAACCTCGATCCGACCTGTACCATCCCCGGTCAGTGCGGGACGGTTTGGCCGGGCGGCGGTGGCGGAGACGCCACCACGAATTAGCTCGCCCTCGATGGTGGGCCGCTCGCCGATCCTCGTTGGGCTCGGCAGAATCAGAATCAGGCGATGCGCGGGCGGGTGGACGTCCATCTGCCCGTTCGTCCGAACTTCCCGAAGGAGTTGCTCATGACCAAAGTGCGATGGATCGCATTTGCGGCCCTGTGCGGCGGCACCGTCTTCCAGACCGCGACCGGGTGCGACGCCATTCTCGCTCCCCTTGTTTCGTCTCTGGCCACGACCGTGGTCACGAGCCTGATCAGCAGCGTGCTCCTGGGCACCTGAGCCCGTACGGCTCTACAAGCTATGCCGGCCGGCCAGCGGATCTTGGCCCGGGTGCCGTTGTGTGCCCGGCTCAGATCCGCGTCCGGTAACTGTCTGTCCCCAAGCTTTTCCTGTCCGCGGCGTCTCTGCGGGGCTTCCTCGTCACTTCCAAGTGCAGGTATATCGGTCCTCAAGCCGATGAATCAGACAGGAAGTGCGCGCGCACTGCCGAGAGCGGTTCTCCGCGCCGAGGCGGCGACGTTTCATTGCGTTCCCGGGAGACGGCGATGGGTGGCATATCCTCCAGCACCGGCCTGATTTCCGGCTTCGATATCGCCGGGCTGGTCAAGCAGTTGATGGAGATCGAGTCGCGTCCGCTGTTGCAGTTGCAGACGCGCGTCGAAAGCGTTAACGCCCAGAAGCTCGCATACCAGACCATCAACGCCCAGTTGATGGGGGCTCTCTCGGCGATCAGCCGGCTGGCCGAGAGCCGGACGTTCACCGCCCGCACCGCTACCAGCTCGCAGCCGGAGGCCCTGACGGTGACCGCCGAACCGACCGCTTCCGTGGGCAGCTATTCCTTCCTCGTGCGGTCGATCGTCTCCACTCACCAGGTCGCCTCCCTCGGGTTTGCCGATCGCAACGTCACGCCGGTGGGGGCGGGCACGCTGACATTCGAGACGGCCCAGGCCCGTGTGGATCCCGACACGGAGCTGTCGGTCCTGAACGGTGGGGCGGGCGTCCGCCGGGGACAGATTCGTATCACCGACCGGGCCAACGCTTCGGCCACCATCGATCTGCGATCCGCGTACACCGTTCGCGACGTGCTGGAAGCCATCAATTCGCAGTCTCAGGTGGCGGTCAGGGCGTATATCCAGGGCGACCGCATTGTCCTCGAGGACGTCACCGGGTTGCCCGCCGGTACGGGCCAATTGACGGTGACCAACGTCGGCACGGGGCTGACCGCGACCGACCTGGGCATCCTGGGCAGTGAGGACGGAAGCGGACGTATCGCATCGTCGGTCGATCTCGTGCGGCTCACCGGCGCCACGACGCTCGCTTCGCTGAACGACGGGCTGGGCGTCCGGTTCAACACGACGCAATCGGATTTCAGGATCACGCTGGCCAACGGCCGTTCATTCGAAATCGATTTGAGCAACGCGTTCAGTTTCAACACCAGCCTGGCCGAGTTGAACGGCGGCCAGGGCGTGGGGCCGGGCACGATTCGCATCACCAACAAGGCGGGCGTGACCAAAGAACTGCACCTCACCGGAACCGAGTCGCTCAACGACGTGAAAGCCTTGCTGGCTTCGGACGAATACAAGGACCTGAATGTCACATTTACGTCAGCCAGCAGTTCGGGCACGATCATCCTGAGCGACAACAGCGAAGGAACCGGCATGCTCGAGATCGAGGATGTCACCGGTTCGATTGCCTCTCAGTTGAAGATCGCCGGCAAGACGAGCGACAGTGCGGTGACGGGCAAGGCCAATTACCAGTTCACCACGATCAACTCGCTGATTCGCAGAATCCAGTACGCGCGCGACGCCGACGGAAACCTGAACGACGGGGCGTTCGAAATCGCCGTGAGCGCCGACGGCAAGGGACTGACTCTCATCGATCACACAACCGGCGGGACCGCGACCATCGAGGCGCTCAACGGTTCCATGGCCCTGCAGGACCTGGGGCTCACCGGCACGTTCCAAAACGGCACGCTCACCGGCGGGCGGCTCGCATCGGGCCTGAACACGGTACTGCTGCGAAATCTCAACGGCGGCGCGGGCGTTCGACTGGGCGTGGTTCAGTTCCAGCTTCGCGATGGAACGACGCAAACCGTCGATCTGTCCAATGCTCAGACGCTGCAGGACATCATCAACCTCATCAACCAGCAGGGCTCGTTGCGGGCCGAGGTGTCCGCGGGGGGCACGGGACTGACCATCCAGGATTTGACCGAGGGTACGGCTCTGTTCACCGCCAGTGGTGAGACACTGGAAGACCTGCACGTGGCCGGGAGCTCGGCGACGGGACGGCTGGTCGGGGGCGATCTCAACCGCAAGTACATCTCCGAGACGACGTTGTTGTCGTCGCTCAACGGTGGCAAAGGCATCGGCCTGACCGCCGGTCAAGGCAACTCGACCGTCAAGTTCCAGATTACCAACACCGCTGGTCAGAGCGTCACCATCACGCTGAGCGGCAGCCTTCACCAGACCATCGGAGATGTAATCAACACCATCAATCAGGCCGCGGCCGACATCGGCGTTACCGCGCAGGTGAACGCCAACGGCGACGGCATCATGCTCGTCGATCAGACCGAGGGGGGAACCGGGCGGCTGACGGTGGCCGAACTGAGCGGCGGCAGCGCGGCCGCCGCCCTGGGGATCAAGGGGCAGGCCTCGCCGGCCAATCCGGGCGTGCTCACGGGATCGCTCGCCGGTATCATCGAGATTGGTCCGGCCGACACCCTCGACGACGTGGTCAACAAGATCAACAGCGCCGGGCTCAACGTCCGGGCGAGCATCCTCAACGACGGCAGCGGCAGCCGGCCCTACCGACTGGTCGTGACCTCCACCGCCAGCGGCACCGCGGGCCAGATAGCCTTCAACACCGGCACGAGCGGCCTGGCCTTCGAAACGCTCACCGAAGCCACCGACGCCCGCGTGGTGGTGGGCAACATCGATTCGCCCAACTCCATCGTCGTCTCGAGCAGCACCAACAAGATCACCGGCGTGGTGCAGGGGCTGACGCTGGACCTCCTGGCCTCCACCGCCACGGCCGTGCAGGTCAACGTGGCCACCAATACGGACTCCACCGTCAACGACCTCAAGAGCTTCGTCACCGCCTACAACGCCGTTCTCGACCGTCTCGGCGAGCTGACAAAGTTCGATCCCAAGACCAACGAGCGCGGTGTTCTCCTGGGCGATCACACTGTCCGTCAGATCCAGGATCGGCTGTATCGCCAGTTGTCGCGCTCGCTCTCCGCGGAATACTCGCTGCGGCGGTTGAGCAGCGTGGGTTTGAAGTTCGGCTCGGGCGGGCGGCTGGAACTCGACGAGCAGGCCTTCCGAGACGCCCTCGAGAAAGACCCGCAAGCGGTCCAGAATCTGTTCACGAAGACGAGCTCGACCACGGATGCGGACGGCAAGGAGAAGGTGCAGTACATCGGAATCGCCGCTGCTCTCAAGGAGGAACTGCGCCTCCTGACCAGCAGCGCCGGCGGCCTGATCAGTTCGCAGACCGACCGGCTCGACGACAAGATCGAGCTCTACAACCGCCGCATAGAGGACCTCAAGATCCTGCTCAACAACAAGGAGGAACGCTACTACAAGCAGTTCCAGGCCATGGAGAAGGCTCTGTCCGACCTGCAGGCCCAGCAGTCTTCGCTGAGCGCCCTGTCCAGCCTCGCCAGCTCGTTCGGCTCAACCTCCCGAGCAGGCCTGTAGCAGGGGGCGGCGCGTAACGCCGGTTCTTGACGGGGGATATGTTCAGTGAGGGCTGGTCGTTGCGGCCGCCCGATGAGGTCAGTCCCGGGCACGAGCCTGGGGCTGCCGCCCTTTTGGGGGCGAAGACGGAAGATCGCCCCGGGCCGGCCAAACACGACAAAAACGGCGAGCGCCGTTCTGAACTCGGGTTCGTACGCAACCGATAATACAGGCGATCATGGGTAACGCTTCGAACGAGTATCTGCGTAACGCGATCCTGACCGCCTCTCCCGAGCAGTTGCATCTCATGCTCTACGACGGGGCTATCCGGTTCACCCGCCAGGGCATCGAGGGGATCGAGACCAAGAACTGGGAAAAAGCGTTCACCGGTTTCAGCCGGGCCCAGAAGATCCTCCTGGAGATGCTCAACTCGCTCAACTACGACGTTGATCGCGAGTTGTGCACTCGCATGGCCGGCTTGTACAACTACATCTACCGGCACCTCGTCCAGGCCTGCTCCGAGCGGAGCGTACCCGCCGCCGAGGAGGCGCTCAAGTTCCTCAACTACCAGCGAGAAACCTGGGTGATGCTCATGGAGAAGCTGCGCCAGGAGCGAGCCGGCCAATCCGACACGCCCGGTGTCCGCACGCCGCCTGCCCAATCTCCTGCGTCCGCCGACTCCACCGGCGAAGTCGACACCGAGTACAGCACGCTCTGCGTGGAAGGCTGATTCTTCAACTATGAGCTGTGAGCGCTGAGCCGGACCTCCAGCTGACAGCTGATAGCTAGCGGCTGATAGCTGACAATTGACAGTTCATTCCGATATCGGACCGAAAAGCACGTCGCCGAACGCCAGCCACGCCGCCAGCAGGGTCAGCACAATATTGAACGACTGCCCCACGGTATAGAGCCAGATGGGCTTGCCGCCCGAGAGCTGGGCCGTCATCTGCCGGAAGTTGCTCTCCAGCCCGATGGCCGCAAACGCCAAGGCGAACCACCAGTTGCGCAGACCCTTGGTCGTTTTGATCACGTCCTTGACTGCCTCATCGCCCATCAGCGGGATCAGCACGAACGAGAAGAACAGCGACACGCCGACGAATCCCACCACGAACTTGGGGAATCGTCGCCAAATTTCACCCATCCCCGGCCGTTCGGACGGGCTCGCATCGAAACGCCAAACCCAGACGAGAGCGATGACGAAGGCGACGATGCCGATCAACGCGTTCTGGATCATCTTCACGAGGGCGGCCACTTCGCCAGCCCGGTCGCTGAAGATTTCTCCCGCCGCCACCACGGCGCCGGTCGAGTCCACGGTTCCCCCGATCCACGCCCCGGCCACGTAATCATCCAATCCCATGACCTTGCTGAGGGCCGGCATACCCACCATCATCGCGACGGTGAACAGCATGCTCATGCCGACGACCAGCGAGAGTTCCTCCCGTTTGGCTCGGCAGGCCGCCGCTGACGCGATGGCGGCGCTCACACCGCAGACGCTGGTCGCGCACGCGATCACCATCACCAGCGTGCGGCTCGAGATCCGAAGAATGCGAGTTCCAAAAAAATACATGAAGAGGATGACGATCGGCGTCACGATCCAGGCCACGATGAGCCCTCGCGGCCCGTAGGCCAGGATCTTTGACACCAGCACCTCAGCGCCCATGAGCACCAGGCCGATCTTGATGAACCATTCCGATTTGGCCCCGGCCAGCAGCCAGCCCGGAGCACCAACGGTGTTTGCGACGGCCAGCCCGATGAGCAGCCCCCACAGCGCGTATTCCAGGCCGTGGTGGTCCAGCCGGCTCTGCGCACCGAGCAGCATCGAGACCAGTCCCAAAGCGAAGACGACCGCGAAACCCGGCAGGTATTTGCGGATCGAGCCGCCCATCACGCGGATGCCCACTGCAGTCAGGCCGGCATAGCCGAACAGGATCGTCAAGAGGCCTGGGATACTGCGGGCGGGAAACGCTTCCAATGGGTTACTCGTCCACAGGTGCGCCTTGGGAATGGATGGAAGCAGACGAGTGGCGGCCAGGACGACCAGTGTCAGGCCGATCCAAACGGACCACCAATCCTCCGATTTGAGCAGTGTGCTGGGGGACGAAGGTTGAGCAGGTGCCTGGGGCGGCGCGGCCGGCGGTGACGTTACGGACATCGGAACGGAATCTCCCAATTAGAAGAGCCAATGAGCGGCAACGGTCGGCCTTGCGGTCAGCCGGCGAGCGGTTCGAGCCGGGCGACGAGCGAACCGAGCCCGACGCGATCGATGGTACTGCCGAACCGTTCGCGGCCGGCAGCGTGCTCGCAGAACCAATCGAGCGACGCGTGGATGATTCGGATGAGCGCTTCAACGTTCGGGACGGTGAACGACAGCCGATCACCCAGCCGCGCCTTTTTGCCCATTTGGCCGCCGACGAAAACACGATAGCCCTTGGCGACGCACATGACGCCGAAATCGTTCTCGATCGGCTTGGCGCAGCCGTTGGGGCAGCCGGTGATGCCGATCTTGAACTTGTGAGGCAAGCCGGTGCGGTCACCCACGGCGCTGGCCAGTCGTTGGGCGAGTTCCTGCGTGTTGCCCAGGCCGTGCTGACAGATGTGGCCCGGGCAGGCGGTGATCCCGCGGACGCGCGGTCCGGTGAGACCGAGCGTGAGCCCGGCCGATGCAAGGTCTCGCGCGAGCGGCTCGAGATTCGCGTACGGCACGTTGGGGATCTCAATGCCCTGACGCGTAGTCAGATGGACGGCGCCGCAACCGTATCGCTCGGCCAGTTCGCCGATCGTCTTCAGATGCGCGGCGGTCACGTGTCCCCCGGTCACGCCGAGGCGCACGCTGAACAGATCGCCGTTCCGCTGTTTCATCATCCCCCGCGCCTTGAGCGCGCGGTCATCCATCGGAGGCATTTCTGCCACGGGTCGAATACTCCTTGCTTGGCGTGTCGTGTTCCCCGGGCACCGAGCCGGGCCGTCGCTCGGCGTAGAAGCAGCCAATGTACCGAGCACCCGCTCGTTCAACAAGCGCGAGCGGATCATCCGGCTCCGTCATCCGGACGACGCGGGCGGCTCGGGGGCGTCCACCAGCTTCGGCAGGGCAGGGTCGCGCGTTTTTGCGAAGACGGCTCCCATCGGGAGCTTCTCGTTCAGGTGAATGTAGATCGCCGTACCGATGTATAGGCAGGCGGCGCAGAAAACGGCCGCGACGAAAAAGATCCAGGGCAGATGACCGCGTGTCCGCCAGAACATGATCGGCAGCACCACGGCGTTTGCGAGCAGCAACAGCGTCTGCCAGGGGCGGACGCGCCAAGGGCCCTGCATGAGCGCCGGGTACGTCCAGGTCAGGGCGTACACCAGAACGTAGTTAAGCGTGAGTGCGCCGAAGACGATGGCGTAGCGCCAATCCACGCGACACCACTCCACGATGCTCCACAACACGTAGACCGGCGGGCCGGCGCGGCAGACGCCTTTGATGAACAGAAGCCTTCCCAATCCAGGCGACAGTCGTCGCTTCATCGTTCGCTGTCTCCTCAACGACGCGATTGGCGATACGGCGCGACATGGTATCGGCCAAAGCGGAAGGGGGAAAGAGTGGATACCGGACGGGAGGCCGAAGCCAGGAGTGCGAGCAGTCGCTCCGCGGACCGGGGGCTGTGAGTTTTCGCGGACGCTGTCGTCGGCCGGCCTGCCGCGAAATGTGTGAGCGGGTGGGGCCATTGTCTCAGGCCTCGGCGGATTTCGTCGATGGTTCGTCCGATCTATGAAGTTGATCCCACATCAGGTCCGAACGGTGGGTCGTGGAGTGGTTGACACAAGCTCATGGCGAGTATAATCTTGCAGTTTTGCAGACGGCGCCGGCCGCCGGGATCCTGGCCTCGCCTGATGGGTCGGTCCCTCGCCTCAGGGGCGATCCGGGTGGAAGAGTTGCGTTCCGGCCTGCCCGCTGGCGGATTCGTCGGCGGCAGGAGTTTGACATGAGAGCGCAAACTCGTATACTGACCTAGCTCCGGTGGCGGGCAAGCGTAGTACCGGTATGTCCGCAGCCCCAGCGATGGATCGCTGCGGGTCCTCGGGCCTTTCAGGGGTCCGAATGACCGGGTCAGCCCGCTGCTGTAGCTCAGCCGGTAGAGCGCGTCCTTGGTAAGGACGAGGTCATGGGTTCAAGTCCCATCAGCAGCTCTCGGATGGAATCGGCATGACGCCGTTTGGGCGTCCTGCCGATTCCTGTAGCATTAAGTCAGCAGGCAGAAGAGAGGTCGAAAAGTCGCGGGAAACGTTCCTGCGGGGTCGCCACTGTCCACCTGCTCGAGGTTCATTTACAAAAGGCAAAACCGGTTTTCGACACGCAAGAGTGGAGGAAATGACCACATGGCCAAGGAAGTCTTCACAAGAACGAAACCGCACGTGAACGTCGGCACGATCGGCCACGTCGACCACGGCAAGACGACGTTGACGGCCGCGATCACGTCGGTTCAGTCAACCAAGGGCTTGGCCAAGTTCAAGAGCTACGACGAAGTCGCCAAGGCGTCCGAGAAGGAAGGCCGCCGCGACCCCACGAAGATTCTGACCATCGCCACCTCGCACGTGGAGTACGAGTCCGAGAAGCGGCACTACGCCCACGTCGACTGCCCGGGCCACGCGGACTACGTCAAGAACATGATCACCGGTGCCGCCCAGATGGACGGCGCCATTCTGGTGGTGTCCGCCGCCGACGGCCCCATGCCCCAGACTCGCGAGCACATTCTGCTCGCCCGTCAGGTGAACGTGCCGGCCATCGTGGTGTTCCTCAACAAGGTCGACCTGGTCGACGATCCCGAGCTGCTCGAGCTGGTGGAGCTTGAGATTCGCGAGCTGTTGAACAAGTACGACTTCCCCGGCGATGAGACGCCCATCATCAAGGGGTCGGCCAGCGAAGCCCTGCTCAATCCCAAGGATCCCGAGAAGACCAAGTGCATCCAGGAGCTCATGGATGCCATCGACTCATTCATCCCTGAGCCGGCTCGTCTGATCGACAAGCCCTTCCAGATGCCGATCGAAGACGTGTTCAGCATCAAGGGCCGCGGCACGGTGGGCACCGGCCGTATCGAGCGCGGCGTCGTCAAGGTCGGCGACGAAGTCGAGATCGTCGGTCTGGGCGAAACCCGCAAGACCACGGTCACCGGCGTCGAAATGTTCAACAAGACCCTCGAACAGGGTCAGGCGGGCGATAACGTCGGTCTGCTCCTGCGTGGTGTCGAAAAGGATCAGTTGCAGCGTGGTCACGTGTTGGCCAAGCCCGGCTCGATCACGCCGCACACCAAGTTCCAGGCTCAGGTCTACGTGCTGACCAAGGAGGAAGGCGGTCGCCACAGCCCGTTCTTCTCGGGTTATCGTCCGCAGTTCTACTTCCGGACCACCGACGTGACCGGCGGCCTGCGTCTGCTCGGCGGGGCCGAGATGTGCATGCCCGGCGACAACATCGAGCTGGAAGTCGAGCTGGGCAAGCCGATCGCGCTGGAAGAAGGCGTCCGCTTCGCCGTTCGTGAAGGCGGCCGCACCGTCGGTTCGGGCGTCGTGACCAAGGTTCTGGAGTAAATGGGCTTCGGCCGAGGCCCCGACGCTGGGCGGAGGCGAGGCCAGTAACATGACATCGCGACGGAAGGCCGGTGGTAGCCGGCCTTCCTCGTCGCGTTCGGGAAAGCAAGGCCATGGCCAAGGCAGTCAAGCGCGAATTCGTGTGGTTGCAGTGCAGCGAGACGGGTGACTTGAACTACCGCGTCAGCGTCAACGTTCAGGGCGGCACCCCCAAGCTGACACTCATGAAGTATTGCCCGCGCCTTCGCAAGCGAACGCTTCACAAGGTGAAGCGTAAGTGAGTAAAACGCTGTGAGCGATGGGCCTGATCGCTCACGGCGGATGGCTCATGGCTGACAGCCGAGCGTTGAACAGTGACAACTCGAGCTGGCAGCTTGGCCAGGAGCATAGCTCAATTGGCTAGAGCACCGGTTTCCAAAACCGGCGGTTGGGGGTTCGAGTCCCTCTGCTCCTGTCAATAAAGTCGGGCTCTCGCGGCGAGTCGTGCAAGCGACGATCGCCGAGAGCGCCTCCTCCGGCCTTCCGGGGAAGGCGGACCGGCAACGGATTGAACCGAAACCAGGGCGTCGGGAAGAGGCCAGGGCGTCAGGAGAAATCATCAACCCGTAATGCCGGTAGTCTGATACATGGCAGATGAGAGGCAGCAAGTGAAGGGATCATCCGTGGGCGAATTGGCCAGTGCAGCCAACGGCGGCGAGGAGCGTCAGGATCGTCCGGTTCGGCCGAGCCCCCCGCGGGCCCCGGCTCCGCGACCATCCGGGAGCGGGCTTCGCATTTACAAGCCCGGGCAGGGTTATTACACCCGTTTGGGTACGGCGATCGGAGGCGGCGTGCTGGCCGTGTGGGGAGCGTTCTTCCTCCTGGATGAGCTCGGGGCCGCCATGGACCAGAATGCGGCCTACTACCTGCCCGTGCAGTACGGCGTGGCCGTCGGCTTCATCCTGGCCATGGGCGTGCTGCTCTACTGGATCGTGGGCCTGAATCGCCGGACCAACGATTTCTTCATCGCCACCGAGGGCGAGATGAAGAAGGTCAGTTGGTCCAGCCGGCAGGAGGTCGTTCGTTCGACCAAGGTGGTCATCGTCACGGTCGTGCTGATGGCCGCGTTCCTGTTCCTGGCCGACGTGCTGTTTATGGAGTTCTTCAGTCTGCTCCGCGTTCTGAAGACGCCATCGCTGCTCCAGCGGCTCTTCGGATCGGGTGCATGATCGCGATGAGGGTGTAACCGTGAGCGCCGAAGAAAAACCGACAGAACAGATCGCGGGCAACGATGCCCCGGCCGCCACGGCGACGACCGCGCCTGCTCCCAAGTCCGGCGCGCAGGAACCCACTCGGCCCGGCATGAAGTGGTACGTCCTGCGGGTGGCCAGCAACAAGGAGGAGCAGGTCCGCGAAGCCCTCGAGCGCAAGGTTCGCATCGAAAATCTGGAGCATCGGGTCGGCCGGGTTCTGGTCCCCACCGCCAAGGAAAAGCGGATGAAGGCCGGCCAGGTCAAGATCATCGAGAAGAAGCTCTACCCGGGCTACGTGTTCGTGGAGATGGCCACCGAGCCTGACGGCTCTATCCCGGAAAACGTCTGGTTCATGGTCAAGGAGACCATGGGCGTCGGCGATTTTATCGGCTCGGACGGCAAGCCCACGAGCATGAAGGATCACGACGTGGAAATGATGCTCCTGGCCGCCACCAAGGAAGACGAGGAAGCCGCCCTGCAGGGGTTGGAGTTCCATCGCGGCGACCGGGTCAAGATCAAGGAAGGCTCGTTCCAGAACTTCGAGGGCAACGTCGATTCCATCGACGAGCAAAAGGGCGTGGTCACCGTGTTGCTCACTATTTTCGGCCGGGCAACGCCGGTGGACGTCGAATACTGGCAGTTGGAAAAACTGTGAACGGTCTAGCGGGCAGTGGTCCGGGGTGATGCCCAGGCCTTCAGGCCGACGGAGATTGGCTGCTGACCGCCGACACCGATAGCTGACAAAAGAGGTTTACCGTGGCGAAGGAAGTTCTTGTCAAGATCAAGCTGCAGGCACCCGGCGGTTCGGCCACTCCGGCTCCGCCGATCGGTCCGGCCCTCGGCCAGCACGGCGTGAACATCGGGCAGTTCGTCCAGCAGTTCAACGCCCAGACCCGGGAACTCAACGGCATGACCGTGCCGGTGGAGATCACGGTCTACAAGGACAAGAGCTTCACCTTCATCGTCAAGAGCCCTCCGGCGGCCGTGCTGCTCAAGGAGGCGGCCGGCGTGGCCAAGGGCAGCGGCGTGCCCAACAAGGAAAAGGTCGGCAAGGTGACTTGGTCCCAGATCCGGGCCATCAGCGAGCGAAAGAAGGCGGACCTCAACGCTTTCGACCTGGAGCATGCCGACCGCATTGTGGCCGGCACCGCCCGCTCCATGGGCATCGAAATCGTCGACGGATAATCCGGGGGGCCGGGCGTACCCGCCCGGAACATCCTCACCGCGAGCGTTTTCACGGGCCTGACCACGGGCCCGCTTTTATCACTACAGTGGGAGGCTGATATGCCGTTACGCAGTGCCACATACCGGGCTCGCGCCGAGAAGGCCGGCGAGCGAAACAAGAAGTACCCGGTGGCCGAGGCCGTCAATCTGCTCAAGACCATGGCCGAGGTCAAGCCCGCCAAGAGCTACAAGGGAGCCCGCAAGCGCAAGGGCTTCGACCAGACCGTCGAGCTGGTGATGCATCTGGGCATAGACCCCAAGCAGGCCGACCAGATGATCCGTGGTTCGGTGTCGCTCCCGAAGGGCATCGGCGCCAGCAAGCGGGTCATCGCGTTCTGTCCGGACGAGATGGCGGAGGAGGCCAAGGCGGCCGGTGCCGTCGAAGCCGGCGGGGACGATCTGATCAAGAAGGTGAGCGATGGCTGGCTGGACTTCGATGTGGCCGTCGCCCATCCGCAGGTCATGGGGAAGGTCGGCAAGCTCGGCCGTGTGCTCGGTCCGCAGGGCAAGATGCCTTCGCCCAAGTCGGGCACCGTCACGCCGGACATCGCGACTGCCGTCCGCGAGTACGCCGCGGGCAAGCTCGAGTATCGCAACGACGCCGGTGGAAACATCCACGCCGTCGTGGGCAAGCTGAGCTTTGCGGCTGAGGATCTCAAGACCAACATCGAAGCGTTCATCGACCACATCCGAAAGGTCAAGCCCACCGCGGCCAAGGGCCAGTACATCAGGAAAGTCGCCATCTCGGCGACCATGACACCGTCGGTCCTGATCGATCTGGGCTGATCGCGGAGGCAAGACCAAGGGGTGGTCCGGGCACCCGGACCACGGGGACAATCGATGATCCGGTCGGCGGCTGACAAGCCCGCCCGATCCAAAAATACAAGGCACGAACATGAGCAAGCCAGTCAAAGACATCATCAGCCGCGAGTACGAAAACCGCTACGCCGGGTTGAACAGCGCGTGCGTGGTCAACGTCATCGGGTTGGATGCGATCTCGACCAACCGTCTGCGCAACGAGCTGCGGGCCAAGAACATCCGCCTGCAGGTGGTGCGCAACAGCCTGGTCCGCCGGGCCCTGGCCAACCATCCGCTGGCCCCGCTGACCTCAGCCATGGAAGGGCCCTGTGCCCTCGTCACCGGCGGTGAGTCGATTATCGACGTCGCCAAGACGCTCGTGGCTCTGAAGAAGAGCTACCCCAAGCTCGAGCTGAAGGTGGGCATCCTCGAAGGCGAGCCGGAAGTCTTCGACGTCGAACAGATGTCCAAGATGAAGAGCCGGACCGAGATGTTGGGCGAGGTGGCGATGATGATCGCCAGCCCGGGTCGGCGTCTGGCCGGTTGCCTGGCGAGCCCCGGCGGCAAGATCGCCGGCTGCCTCAAGGCGATGGTGGACAAGGCCGACAAGCCCGCCGAAGGGGCGGAAGCGCCGGCGGCCGCTTGAATCCAAACCCAGACCCGCGAGAGCGGCGGAGCCTGAGACCGTCTCTCGCCGGATATTTGTACTTGTTCGAAGTTTAACTCGCAGCCAATGGCTGGCCTCGACAGGCCCGCTTCCACGTGGGGTAAATGGCATCTCGGGATGCCACCTATCCGGCAGTCCGGAGGTTGCTTTGCAGATTCGGGAGTGATTGTCATGGCAGATGCACCGGCGAAGGAATTCAGCGCCGAGACCAAGGAACTGGCGGCCAAGATCGTGAGCCTGACCCTCAAGCAGGCCCAGGAACTCGTGGACTGCCTCAAGGAAGAGTACGGGATCGAGCCGGCCGGCGGCGGCGCGGTGGTGATGGCGGCTCCGGGTGCGGGCGCTGGCGGTGGCGAAGCGGCGGCGGCCGAAGAGAAGACCTCGTTCGACGTCATCCTCGAGGGCGCCGGCGGGAACAAGATCGCCGTCATCAAGGTCGTGCGGGCGGCCACCGGCCTGGGCCTCAAGGAAGCCAAGGATCTGGTGGACGGCGCTCCCAAGCCCGTCAAGGAAGGTCTGCCCAAGGAAGAGGCCGAGAAGCTCAAGAAGGAGCTGGAAGAGGCCGGCGCCACGGTCAAGATCAAGTAAGTTTCTGCCTGGCGGAAATTTAGCCCCCCCTTGGCGTGGCGGTGGGCCGAACGCCAGGACTATACTATTCGACGGTCTCCGGACCGTCCGCAGGTGTGCCGAACTCCTGCGACCGTGCTTGGATGCGTCCGTACGAGCGTCCGGCGTAAGCATGGTCGCAGGCGTTCGGCTGGTTCTTTGAGAGTCGTCTGTCGAATTGAACCAGGTTTGAGCAGCGTTCGCCGCGGTGGCCAGGAGCGATCGGCCGCCGGGCGGAAATAGTTTTCCCTCCTACGCGAACCGGGATCGGCTGGCGGGCCGAATCATCGGCCACAGGGCCGTCAGCCAAACAGAGGGTTTCGCGGCGGGTTCCGTCCCTGATTGTATTACCGGTTTTTGTACTCTTCGAAGCGATTCTGCTTCGGAGGCTCGGCGTGCATATGGCTCGCGAACGGCTGAGTCGTCGCCCGATCCGCCCGAGGACCCTCAGCGGTCCCCACCGGAACGGCGCGGACTCATCCGTCAGGCGAGTGGTGGCCCATTGGAACGGACTTGGAAAGGAAAACGTCCATGGTGCAACGTAAGGCGATCCGGAGTTTCGGCAAACTGAGCGAAGCCCTCCCGGTGCCCAATCTAACCCAGATCCAGACGGAGTCGTACCGACGATTCCTCCAACTGGACGTGGACCCGGAGAAACGGGCGCCCCAAGGACTCGAGGCCCTGCTCCGCGAGGTGTTCCCGATCGAAAGCTACGACGGGAACATGTCGCTGCAGTATGTCTCGTACGATCTGGGCAAGCCGCGCTACACGCCGGACGAGTGCCGGCAACTGCGGCTGACGTACGGCATGCCCTTCCGGGTGAAGGTCCGCCTGGTCCGCAAGGATCAGCCGGAGATCAAGGAAGACTCCATTTACCTCGGCGAACTGCCCATCATGATGGGCGGCGGCGAGTTCATCATCAACGGTGCCGAGCGCGTCATCGTCAACCAGTTGCACCGCAGTCCCGGCGTGGACTTCGTCAAGCAGCAGGCCGAGGGGGACCGGGCGCTGCATGCCTGTCGCATCATTCCCGAGCGGGGAAGCTGGATCGAGATCATCGTCACCAAGAAGGACCTGCTCGCGGTGCGGATCGACCAGTCCGCCAAAATCGCCGCGACCACGTTCGTGCGGGCGATGGATCCGGCCTACTCGACCAATGAAGCGCTCATCCGCACGTTCTACAGCAACAAGATCAAGAACGTGCGGCCCGCCAACCTCAAGCCCGAGATGTACGCGGTCAGCGACGTCATCGACGAGGAGAGCGGCGAGGTCATCGTCAAGGGCGGCGGGCAGATCGGCGACGCCATCAACCGCATCCAGAAGTCGGGCATCAAGAGCATCAGCGCCATCGATGAGGTGTCGGACCCGCTGATTCTCAACACCATCGCCGAGGACGGCACGCCGGACTATGAGAGCGCCCTGCTCAAGATTTACTCCAAGCTGCGTCCGGGCAACCCGCCCCAGAAGGACAAGGCCGAAAAGCTGTTCGCCGAGAAGTTCTTCGACGAGAACCGCTATCGCCTGGGCAAGGTGGGCCGGTTCCGCCTGAACCGCAAGTTCGACCAGAACGTGGACGAGTCGGTCATGACTCTCCGCGTGGAGGACGTCATCAACGCCATCGGCTACCTGCTTCTGCTCCGCAGTGGTGAGGCTGCCTACGAAGTGGACGACATCGACCACCTGGGCAACCGCCGTCTGCGGACCATCGACGAGCTGGCCGCCGACGAGATGCGCAAGGGCTTCCTCAAGCTGCGCCGCACCGTTCAGGAGCGCATGAGCCTCAAGGATCCCGAGGCGCTGGGCCGCATCGCCGAGCTGGTGAACTCCAAGAGCATCTCGTCGAGCATCGAGTTCTTCTTCGGCCGCGGCGAGCTGTCGCAGGTCGTTGACCAGACGAACCCGTTGAGCCAGCTCACGCACGAGCGGCGTCTCTCGGCCCTGGGTCCGGGCGGTCTGAACCGCAAGCGGGCGGGCTTCGAAGTCCGCGACGTGCACATCAGTCACTACGGCCGTATCTGCCCGATCGAGACGCCGGAAGGCACCAACATCGGTCTGATCGCCTCGCTCAGCATCTACAGCACGGTGGATGACTACGGCTTCTTGGTCACGCCGTACCGCAAGGTGGAAAAAGGCAAGGTGAACGGTCAGACCGTGCTGCTGCGGGCCGACGAGGAGATGCGGGCGGTGCTGGCTCCGCCGGAAGTGGTAGAGCCCAAGACCGGCAAGCTGCACACCGGCCCGGTGCTGGCTCGGGTGAACGGCGACCTGGCCGTGGTGGACGCCAAGGAAGTCGAGTACGTCGATATCTCGCCCAAGCAGACCGTCGGTGTGTCGGCGGCGCTCATCCCGTTCCTCGAGCACGACGACGCCAACCGGGCGCTCATGGGTTCGAACATGCAACGGCAGGCTGTGCCTCTGTTGCGGACCGAGCCGCCCATCGTCGCGACCGGCATGGAACGGTACGTGGCCGAGAACAGCGGCATGGTGGTCAAGGCCCGGACCTCGGGTAAGGTCACGGCCGTCGACGCCACTCGCATCGAGATCAACGGCACGGACGAATACGTCCTCCGCAAGTTCCAGGGTCTCAACGAGCGGACCTGTTTGAACCAAAAGCCGATCGTCAAGCTCGGCGAAGAGGTCAAGGCCGGTCAGATCATCGCCGACGGGCCCGCCTGCCAGAAGGGCGAACTGGCCCTGGGCCGCAACGTGCTCGTCGGGTTCATGACCTACGACGGGTACAACTTCGAGGACGCCATCCTCATCAGCGAGCGGCTGCTGAAGAACGATACGTTCACCAGCATCCACATCGATGAGTACGACATCGAGATTCGCGAAACCAAGCTGGGTCGCGAGGAGTTCACGCGGGATATCCCGAACGTCTCCGAGCGGGCCCTGGCCAACCTGGACGAGAACGGCATCGTGCGGGTGGGCACGCTGGTCGGGCCGGGCGACATCCTGGTCGGCAAGGTCAGCCCCAAGAGCAAGAGCGAGCTGAGCCCGGAAGAGAAGCTGCTCCACGCGATCTTCGGTCGGGCCGGCGAGGACGTGAAGAACGACTCGCTCGAGCTGCCCGCCGGCGAGGAAGGCGTGGTCATCGACACCAAGTGGTTCAGCCGCCGCATGCACCTGACGGACGAGCAGAAGAAGCAGCTTGCTCGTCAGATGAAGGATTACAAGAAGGTGCAAGACGACAAGCTCGTCGCGATCTTCCGCAGCATGTGCGAAGCGATCGAGCAGGAGACCGGCCAGGTCATGGTCGACCCGTCCACCAAGCAGAAGGTGGGCAAGTCCGAGTCGTCCGAAGTCATCATGGAGCAGATCGAGTCCTTCACCGCCATGATGCAGTCGGGCGAGTTGAAGTGGCTCAAGGGCCCGGCTCGGGAGCAGGCTCAGAAGGTGGTGGATCGCTACTGGCCGCGGCTGCAGGAGATCGCCGAAGAGCGCGACCGCAAGCTCGCCCAGATGAAGCGGGGCGACGAACTGCCCAGCGGCGTGCTCGAGATGGTGAAGGTGTACGTGGCCACCAAGCGGCAGCTGTCGGTGGGTGACAAAATGGCCGGCCGGCACGGGAACAAGGGCGTCATCGCCCGCATCCTGCCCGAGGAGGACATGCCCTTCCTCGAGGACGGCACGCCGCTGGAAATCCTGCTCAACCCGCTGGGCGTGCCCAGCCGTATGAACGTCGGCCAGATCCTCGAGACCCACCTGGGTTGGGCGGCCGCCGTGCTGGGCTTCCAGGCCCTCACCCCCGTGTTCGACGGGGCCACCGAGGCCGAGATCGACGCCGCCCGCGAAGAGGCCAACGCGTACGTCCGCATGCGTCGCGAGAACGTGGAAGTGACGCAGAAGGCGGGCGATACCGAGGAACTGCTCGTCGAAATGCCCAAGGGCGGCAAGATCACGTTGTACGACGGCCGCACCGGCGAGCCGTTCGACCAGCCCGTCACCGTGGGCTACATGTACATGCTCAAGCTGCACCACCTGGTGGATGACAAGATCCACGCTCGGGCCACCGGTCCTTACTCGCTGATCACGCAGCAGCCTCTGGGCGGCAAGGCCCGCACCGGCGGTCAGCGGTTCGGCGAAATGGAAGTGTGGGGTCTGGAAGCTTACGGCGCCGCTCACGTGTTGCAGGAGCTGCTCACGGTCAAGAGCGACGACGTGGAAGGCCGGACCAAGATCTACGAGTCCATGGTCAAGGGCACCAACACGCTGGAAGCCGGCACGCCGGTGTCGTTCGACGTGTTGTGCAACGAGATCAAGGGTCTCGGCATGAACATTCAGCTCGAAAAAGCCCGAGCGTTGTAGGCGGCATACCGCCGGCCCGGCGGCGGCCGCACGCACGCCGCCGCCGAGGCCGCATCGGGTTTAACCGGCAGCGGACCGGATGATTCGTTTGGCCCTGACAGGAGGATCATCCACATGGGGCAAGTCGAATACGAGCTGGTGGATGCGGCGGACGTGGACGTGCACGAGTTGCTGGAGTTCTATCATCGACAGCAACACTGCCTGAACACGTCGCCCGAGAAGCTGCGGAGCATGCTGGAACGTTCGCACTGCGTGGTGGTGGCTCGACAGGACGGTCGGCTGGTCGGGATTGCTCGCGGCCTGACTGACGGTTTGCGAGGCTACCTAACCGAGTGCAAGCTCGACCCGGCCTGTCAGGGGCCGGGCGCGGTGACCCGGACCGAGGGTCGCATCGAGCATGACGAGTACGGCATCGCCCGCGAGCTGGCGACCCGCGTGCTCGCCTGCCTGCGGGAAGCCGGGGCCGAGCGAATTGACGTGACCGCCCACGGGACCGAAGAGGATTTCTGCCGGGACCTGGGCTTCCGACCCGTTCGCGGGGCGGTGGCCATGCGGATGGATCCCCGGATGGCGAGCCTGGCCGAGCCGGTGCCCGCCCACGCGGTTCGGTAGCGGCGAACGGGAGAACGGACGGAATTCACAGGAAAGACTGCCGATCACGAGTTGGTCGTGATCGTGCTCGAGATAGAAGGGACGCCCAAACCAATGGCCGAGAACATTTACGATCGTATCAACGATTACGGCAGCGTCAAAATCTCGCTGGCCAGCCCGAACGACATTCGGAGCTGGTCCTTCGGTGAGGTCAAGAAGCCGGAGACGATCAACTACCGCACGTACCGCCCGGAGAAGGACGGCCTGTTCTGCGAGCGCATTTTCGGGCCGGAGCGTGACTGGGAGTGCGCGTGCGGCAAGTACAAGGGCACCAAACATAAGGGCATTATCTGCGATCGTTGCGGCGTGAAGGTCACGCACTCGCGGGTTCGCCGCAAGCGCATGGGCCACATCAACCTGGCCGCGCCGGTCGTGCACATTTGGTTCTTCAAGGCCATGCCCAGCCGTCTGGGCGCCCTGCTGGACATGAAGACCAGCGACCTGGAAAAGATCATCTACTTCCAGGATTACGTGGTGGTCGATCCCCTGGGCTCGCCGCTGAAGTTCAAGCAGTTGCTCAATGAGGAAGAGTATCGGGCGGCCCGCGAGAAGTATGGAGAGGGTGGTTTCGAGGCGCAGACCGGCGCCGAAGCGGTCCGCACGCTCCTGCAGAAGCTCGACCTGGTCGCGCTGGGCCAGGAGATCCGCGACGAGCTCAGCCGGACCAACAGCAAGCAGCGCATCAAGGATCTGAGCAAGCGGCTCAAGATTGTCGAGAGCCTGCGCAAGAGCGGCAACGCGCCGGAGTGGATGGTGATGGAAGTCATTCCCGTCATCCCGCCCGATCTGCGCCCGCTGGTACTGCTGGAAAGCGGCAACTTCGCGACCAGCGACCTGAACGATCTGTACCGCCGCATCATCAACCGTAACAACCGCCTCAAGAAGCTGGTGGATCTGAACGCCCCTGAGGTCATCATCCGCAACGAGAAGCGGATGCTTCAGCAGGCGGTGGACGCCCTGTTCGACAACGGCCGGTGCCGCCGGCCCGTGCTGGGCAGCAGCAACCGCCCGCTCAAGTCGCTGACCGACATGATCAAGGGCAAGCAGGGCCGCTTCCGCGAGAATCTGCTCGGCAAGCGCGTCGACTACTCAGCCCGTTCGGTCATCGTGGTCGGTCCCGAACTCAAGCTGCACCAGTGCGGTCTGCCCAAGAAGATCGCCCTGGAGCTCTATCAGCCGTTCATCATCCGCAAGCTCAAGGAGCGCGGTCTGGCCGACACCATCAAGAGCGCCAAGAAGATGCTCGAGCGGCGCGACCAGGAGATCTGGGACATTCTCGAAGAGGTGATCGTCAATCACCCGGTCCTGCTCAACCGTGCTCCGACGCTGCACCGTATGGGTATCCAGGCGTTCGAGCCGGTGCTCGTGGAAGGTAACGCGATCCGCATTCACCCGCTGGTCTGCCGCGGGTTCAACGCGGACTTCGACGGCGACCAGATGGCTGTCCACCTGCCGTTGTCCATCGAGGCCCAGACCGAGGCTCACGTGCTGATGATGTCCACCAATAACATCTTCAGCCCGGCCAACGGCAGCCCGATCATGTCGCCGTCGCAGGATATCGTGCTGGGGATCTTCTATCTGACCTGCGAGTACAACCCGAAGGATCCGGACCCCAACGCGAAACTGCCTGCGTTCGCCGACGAGCACGAGGCCATGCTGGCCTACGCCCAGGGCAAGATTACCATTCACCAGAAGATTCGCTGCCGCATTCGGCGGGACCGGGTCATCACCTCGCAGAAGACAGGGCCCGAGCCGGTGCCGCAGAACCGCGTGGTGACCACCACCGTGGGGCGGCTGATCTTCAACGACATCCTGCCCCCCGAGATGCCGCTGTACAACTACCCGTTGAGCCAGAAGGGCGCGGGTCGCGTCATCGCGGATTGCCACCGTCTGCTCGGTCGTGCGGCGACCATCGATCTGCTGGACAGCATCAAGGAGCTGGGCTTCCGCCACAGCACGCTGGCCGGCCTGTCCATCGGTCTGCACGACCTGCGCGTGCCGGCGGCCAAGCGCAGGATCATCGAGGCCGCCCAGAAGGTCGTGGACAAGATCGAGCGCGGCTACGCCCAGGGCGCCATCACGCCCATGGAGCGTCACAACCAGTTGATCGACGTGTGGGTCCACGCTCGCGAGCAGGTCACCGAAGAGATGATGCGCGAGCTCAAGAACGACCGCCGCGATGAGAATGGCGAGTACGTGCCGGTCGGCGAGAAGCGGGGTACCTACTATCTCAACCCGATCTTCCTGATGACCGACTCGGGCGCGCGTGGTTCGGTGGACCAGATTCGCCAGTTGGCGGGCATGCGGGCTCTGATGGCCAAGCCATCGGGCGAGATCATCGAGACGCCTATCAAGAGCAACTTCCGTGAGGGCCTGAGCGTGCTCGAGTACTTCAGCTCGACGCACGGCGCCCGCAAGGGTCTGGCCGATACCGCCCTGAAGACGGCCGACTCGGGTTATCTGACCCGCAAGCTGGCCGACGTGGCCCAGAACGTCATTATCAACCAGCACGATTGCGGGACGATCAACGGCGTGACCAAGGGCGCGATCTACAAGGGCGAGGAAGTCGCGGTGCCTCTGCGGGATAGCATCGTCGGCCGTTGCGCCCGCGACCCGATCCGTAACCCGATCACCGACCAGTTGATCGTGGCTGAGAACCAGGTCATCACCCACGACATCGCGGCCAAGATCGAGGAGCTGGGGCTGGACACCATCCGCGTTCGCAGCCCGTTGACTTGCGAGAGTCCGCGCGGCGTGTGCGCTCGGTGCTACGGTATGGACCTGTCCACCGGCGAACTGGTCGAGGAAGGCCTGGCCGTGGGTATCATCGCCGCCCAGTCCATCGGCGAGCCGGGTACGCAGTTGACCATGCGGACGTTCCACACCGGTGGTGTGGCCACCCGTGCCGTGGTCGATAACGAGATCACCAACGCCCAGGCGGGTAGGGTCAAGTTCTTCGATCTCAATGCGGTGCAGGTGCCCGCGATGGGCGACAAGCCCGCCCACGTGGTGGCCCTCAAGCGGAACGGCGAGATCGCCATTCTGGACGCCAAGGGCCGCGAGCTCGAGCGGTACAAGGTGCCCTACGGTGCCGAAGTGCATGTCCAGGAAGGCCAGGAGATTCCCGCCCGCACGCGGCTGGCCAGTTGGGATCCGCACCTCACGCCGCTGCTCGCCGAAGTCGCCGGTTTCGTCCGCTTCCACGACATCGCGGAAGGCGAGACCGTGCGGCTCGAGCAGGAGCGGGCCGGTGCCAAGTACATCGTCATCGAGCACAAGGGCGAGAAGCATCCGCAGATCGTCATCGAGGACAAGGACGGCAACGTGCTCGATTACCACTACCTGCCGGCCAAGGCCCGAATCGAGGTCGCCGAGGGCGACGAGATCGTGCCGGGCGTGCTGCTGGCTCGTCAGCCGCGAGCCATGGCGGGAACTCAGGACATCACCGGTGGTCTGCCTCGCGTGACCGAGATCTTCGAGGCCCGCAAGCCCAAGGAGCCCTCGGTCATGGCCGAGATCTCCGGCAAGGTCGAGATCCGCGCCGATAAGCGCCGCGGCAAGATGACCATCATCGTGACGTCGGAAGGCGGCATGGAGAAAGAGCACCACGTCCCGCAGGACAAGCAGGTGCTCGTGCATGCCGGCGACTACGTCGAAGCCGGCGATCCGCTCGTCGAAGGTCCGCTGGTTCCGCACGACATTCTGCGGATCAAGGGCGAGGAGGCGCTCCAGCAGTATCTGCTCGCCGAGATCCAGGCGGTCTACCGCAGCCAGAACGTGACCATCAACGACAAGCACCTGGAGATCATCCTGCGGCAGATGCTCCGCAAGGTGCGGATCGACAACCCGGGCGACAGCACGTTCCTGCCGAGCGAAGTGGTGGACAAGTTCCGCTTCCGCCAGGAGAACGAGCGGCTGGCCCAGAGCGTCAAGATCAAGGATCCGGGCGACAGCAACCTGAATGTGGGCGACATCATCCCGCGGTCGGAGTTCGATGCCCTGGTCGCCAAGATCGAGGAAGAAGGCGGGACTCCGCCGACCAAGGACCGCAAGCCGCGTCCGGCAGTGGGCCGCACGCTGCTGTTGGGCATCACCAAGGCCTCGCTGCAGAGCGAGTCGTTCATCTCCGCGGCCAGCTTCCAGGAGACCACCAAGGTCCTCACCGAGGCGGCCATCAGCGGCGCTCAGGATTCGCTCGTCGGCCTCAAGGAGAACGTGATCCTCGGCCACCTCATCCCGGCCGGTACCGCCTTCAAGCCCTACCTGGGCCTGCGGGTGCGTCATCTGGCCGAGCCGGTGCCCGAGCGCGAGGTCGCTCCGGTCGAGGCTCACGAGATGATGCAGCAGGCGGTCTCGGCGGCCGCCGACCTGTCCGCGACCACGCCCGGCAGTCTGGGCGGCGGTGTGGCCTTGTCGAGCCCGCCGAGTTCGACGCTGCCGGCGGTCGAGACGCCCAAGGACGAGCAGACCCAGCCCTGATGGGGCTGCCGGGATAGACGGCCGTAGAGGGGGGCGGGCATCTGGCCCGCCTCCACTTCGGGCGGCCGGGATCCCGGTCCTCGAGCAGAGCAAGGAGGGCGGCCCTTTAATTGACAAAGCCGCTTTGGTATATTGGTCAGGCTACGAACGTCACAAGCCGCGCCCGGAGTCGGCTCGGCCGAGATAGAGGAAGCCAATGCCTACGATTAACCAACTTGTGCGACGCGGTCGCGTCCAGCAGAAGTCCAAATCCAAGGTCCGCGACTTGGCCGGTTCGCCTCAGAAGCGCGGCGTGTGCCTGATCGTGCGGACCCAGACGCCCAAGAAGCCGAACTCGGCCTTGCGGAAGATCACCCGTGTTCGTCTGACCAACGGCAAAGAGGTCACGGCGTACATTCCGGGGATCGACCACAACCTGCAGGAGCACTCGATCGTGCTCGTGCGTGGTGGCCGTGTGAAGGACCTGCCGGGTGTGCGCTACAAGATCATCCGCGGCACCCTGGACACCCAGGGCGTCAAGAACCGCAAGCAGGCTCGCTCTCGCTACGGCGCGAAGAAGGTGAAGTAATGCCTCGTAAAGGTCCCGCGCCAAAGCGTCCGCTCGTCGTCGACCCGGTCTACGGCAGCCCCCTGGTGACCCAGCTGGTCAACAAGATTCTCCTCGATGGCAAGAAGTCCATCGCCGAGACGATCGTCTACGGCGCCCTCGAAGGCTGCCGCGCCAAGACGGGCACCGACCCGGTGGTCACCCTCAAGCGCGCCCTGGACAACATCAAGCCCGCCGTCGAGGTCAAGTCCCGCCGCGTCGGTGGCGCCACCTACCAGGTGCCGGTCGAGGTCAAGCCGGGCCGCTCGACGACCCTCGCGCTGCGCTGGCTCGTGGGCTACTCGCGCCAGCGTCGCGAGAAGACGATGACCGAGCGCCTCATGAACGAACTGCTCGACGCCTCCAACGGCCTCGGCGCCGCGGTCAAGCGTCGCGAGGACACCCACAAGATGGCCGAGTCCAACCGCGCCTTCGCGCACTACCGCTGGTAA
>JAKPHF010000024.1 GCA_029550525.1 Planctomycetota bacterium | reverse complement strand
CATACACCACGATCGCCCCCCACGCAAGCTATAAATCCGCCCCCCGTTTATAATCGCCGCCGGGGATTGCCGGTCGCACGGCCGAGCCGGTACGCGCCGAGTGTGTTTCGCGTAGCCAGCCAGATCCGCCGTTTCCGGGGTCCCCGGCCAGCTCTCGCCAACCGGGGACGAACGCGGGTTTACTCATCCGCCTCCAGGACCGATTCGTCTACCTTCTGGACGCCCGCCCGCAAGCGGCAAAGCCATTGGAAAGCTTGGACGGCGAATAAATGCCCCCCAGCCAGCCGGTACGGGCGACCGGCCAGGGGGCGGGGCAGGAGGAACGCTACTGGCCTGCCTGCTCGGGCTCCGCCTGGTCCTGCTCGGGCTCCGCCGGCGGGGTCGGGGGAACGGGCCTGCGGACGCGGGCAAGGATTCGCCGGCTCGTGTCGCCGCGCAGCCGGGGGCGCTCGATCACCTTAATGGGCTTTTCCATCAGGAGTACTCCAGTTGGAGGGGTGTCCAGTTTGCAATCGGGTATCGCTCAAAGTAGAGCCAGATGGGGCTGGCTCCAGCAGCGAGCGGGGCATCACCGGCAGCATTCAGCAGCACGGGCTGCGAAACGGGCTCGCCGCTGGCGTCGGTCGTGCCGTCCTCTTTGATCTCGATCATTTTGGCTGAACCATCCTTATTGACGCCCGCCCCGCGCACCCGGAAGCCCTCATTCAGAATCCGAGCCCGCCAATCATCTCGGAACCGGATCTCATACGACACCCGCCAGATGTATCCGGACAACTCCCAGATTCGACGGGCGCGTATCGGGCCCATGAAGGCACACTTGGATGGAGCACCAAGAAACGGCACGGCGTTGAGCGTCCGCATGTACGACCGGGCAACGGCGTAGTTGAACGTCGTCTCGGTCCTAGTGATTCGCAGCGTCTGATCGAAGAACGTCGCCTTGACGCCTTCAAGCGGCTCTCCAGCCGTGTTGACGATGGCCCCGCCGTTGATGTCGTAGTCGATGTCTTCCTGGAACTCATCGGCATCCCACTCGACATCGCCAATGTACTTCGTCGCCTCGTAGGAAGCTACGCCGCCGCCGTAGATGGCAGTGACGTACCACATGTACGGGTTGCCGCTGCGCTCCACGACGATGTTCTGGACGGTGGCGTAACTATAGGCCGGGTGCGGGTCGCCCTTGACGGGCAGGTCTTCGTGGACGCTGACGATGCCCTCGTGATCTTCAGTGGAGTCGGCAATTACCTCCCACCTGCGCACGAGGCCAATCCGCTCGAAGTCGCCCTCGGCCTGACGGTCTTGCCATTGCTCTTTTACTGATACGACGGCCATATCGAATCCTCATTGGATGATCGTGATTGAATCCGGCCGGGGGACCGGGGCGCGGTGTGCGTCCACGCCCCAGCCCGTCCGACCAGCCGGCCCGGCAACACGCCGGACCGGTGCGCGGCAGCACCTACTACATAGGGGCGACCTGGAACGATTCCAGTTCAGCCCACTTCATGCTCTTGACGGCCTCGGTCAGCCGTGACAGTTGCTCGCTTGCCCACGCCCGCACGGTCGCGGCCGCGTTGCCGGCGGTGCCTGCGCTGGGAATGTCCGCAAGCGCCTTAATGGTGGCCTGCAGTGTCTTCCGCTCGATGTCGATGTGATCGGGCACAAGGTCGGCCAGTTCGCTGTTGATCGTGGTCGCCTTGCGGGTCAACTGGTTGATCCGGCCCCGCAGTTTCTCCAACCGTTCCAGTTCGACGTACTCGGCGCTGGACAATGCACCCTTGAGCTTGAATTCAGTCAGCCGCCGCCATGACTCGCTTACCTCGGTGTTCAACTCCCGCAGTCGGGGAAGGTGCTTCAGCAGTTCGATTACCGCGTCTCGCCGCAGTTGGGGCGAGAACGTCTGCATGGACTCAAGCTGCTCCTGCCGGTCGGCAAGCGACTGCTTTAATCGCTGCATTTCGGCCTGCGCCCGCCCGGAGCTACGCTGTTTGTCCAGGTCGCGGATATTCTCTTTCGCCACCCGGATTTCGCCCTCCAGATGGGTGCGCCGCTGGTGGATCTCGCCGGCATCGGGCGGTAGGGCGCGCTCGATCTGCTCGACGGTGGCCAACAGTGTGTCGATGTCCGGGGCGGTGTTTTTCGTTTTGGTCGCACTCATCTCGTTCTCCTGTTCTTGCGGTTGGCGAGACGGCGAATAAGACCGTCGCGCTCAGATTCCAGTTGCCGCTTTTCTGCGGCCAGTTCCGCCACGCGGCGGGAGTTTTCCAGGTGATCGGCGTACAGTTGCGGGGACTCGGCGGCCACGGTGCTAAACGCGGTGGCCAGCGGTATAGACTTGTACTTGGCGAGCCGATACGCCCGCGTCATGAAGCTTTCGGGCACGGGCGGTGCGGCAGCCGGCCTGCTGCTGCTGCGAGTCGCCCCGGTCGGCCTGCTGCTGAATGCGGGTACGTCGAACAGCCCGCCGGGATTCGCCGCAGCCTCATCGACGAAATCGCACGCCCACAACTTTTCGAGTCTGGCGAGCCGCTGACCATCGGGCCCGCGCTCGTCGGCCTCGGTGCCCTCGAAGACGATGCTCATGCCCAACGCCTCGGGGTCTTCGTCGGCAAGCCCCAGCAGATACGACACCAAGTCACCCTTGGGCGATTTCTTCGCCGCCTCCAGCAGATGCACGTCAGCACGGACTTGCGAGCCAGAGAGGCGGGCATTCATGACGCGGCCTACGACGGTGCCTATGCCGTCCTGGAGAATGCTCGGGTGTCCCCATCGGCTCTTGATGCCGTTGCCCTTGGCGTTGACGGCCTGGGCGACCTGCTGCAAGAAAACGCCGTCGAGATACAGGTCGTGCCCCAACGCTTCACCCTCGGTGCAGATCGACACGCCGGCAATCAGCCCGGCGCCGAACTTCCCGCCCTTTGGCTTCACGCTCAGCTTGTGGCTCGCGGTCGTGCCGAGCCTAAACATGGTTCTGCTCATCGGTCTTTACCTCTTTGTGGTAGGGTCGGTCGGTAAACGTCTTCTCGCACAACATGCAATCGCACGAGAGAACGCCACCAGAGAAGACAACGCGGATAGCTTGGCTTCCGCAACTGGGGCAACGCGGGCTCGCGACCACTTCCGCCGTAACGGGCGGGGGGACGGCCATTGTCTGTCGAATGCTTCGGGCCATCAGATAAGCACCTTCCCTTTCGTGTAATGGCTCTCCATGTCGGTGGCGCACCGGTCCAGGTAACGCCGCCGGGCATCGTCGAGCACCTTGATTTGGTCGCCGGTCACGCCGAGCTCTCGGGCGATGTCGTCGGTGAGTTCTCGCGCGTGCTCGCGGACCACGGTACAGAGGCGGGTCACTTCGTCGCGGACGGCCTGCACCTCGACCAGTTCGTTTTTGAGCCGCCGCACCCGCAATTCCTCGGCCTCGGCCCTCGCAGCCCTCCACCGCTCCAGGGCGTCCGAGTCGCCGCCGACCAGTGCGGTATCGCGCTCGGTCTTCCAGGCGATAACCGCCGCCACGTCATACAGCCCATCGTCTCGACGGGGGCAGCCGTGCTTGCGTACCCAGCCGCTAACGGCCGATGGGCTCACCTTGAACAACGCTGCGATTTGCGAGCCGGTGGCGAGTGAAAAGTCCGCACCCGGCTTTTGCGTCTTTCGTTGGGGTTTCTGCATGGATTCGCGCTCCACGTTTTAAGTAAACTGACAAAATGGGGGGTGAAATTTCGGGACACGTCGGGCTGCTCCGACCTGCGATAGACGTATGCCCCTCCAGAGGGACCCGCCGTAAACCTCCACCAGCCCCCGCGTTCCCGTACCGTCGCACCCGAACGCGGCCAAGCCCCATCCGCCTGGCTGGTAGTGGTCGCGGGGCAAGGAGACGTAAGCAGCCCCGCAGGCTGGTACTAGCGCACATGTCCCTCCCTCACCTCGACGGCGCGGAGCCCGAAGGATCGCAGCATTGCCTTGAGTAGCCGTCGCACGCGGACAGCCAGGGGCACGCCGGGCAGCCGGCCCGTGTCGGCCTCTACGGTGATTGTCACGCGTTCATTCATTGCGACACCTCGGGCCAATCCCACTTCTCGCCGCACTTGACGCAGGAGCATCGACGGCCGTCATTGTCCAGGTGGATTATCACGAACCGCTTGGAGCATTTGGGGCACGTCGGGGGATCGGTTCTCAGGTCCGCCTTGGTGCGGTCCGCCCGCTCCCGCGTGTAGCTCGACAACTGGTAGACGGTCGCGTATCTGGCGGTCGGCTGTTTCATGTACCTTGCCTTTGAAATGTTTGCAGCCTTCGCAGCCTTGGCGTTTTCGGATGTGATCTTCGAAGGCTGCAATGTGCCCCCAAGGCTGCAATCTATATGTCGAAGATTCCTATTAATATCCCAAGGCTGCAATGTTTTGTAAGCCTACGGTATGTACCATTCCCAAGGTCCGCTGAAGCTCTGTTTCCTCGCCTTGACCCCCGCGTCGTCCTTGGCATTCCAGACGGTTCTTTCCTTGAATCCTTCCTCGGCGGCCATCCTCATGATGGTGTCCGAGAGTAGCGGGCCGTCCTTCAGGATGGTTTTCAGCCATTCGATAATCGCTTTTTTCTTGGTGTTGACCTTTTGCTCCTCAAGCAACTGGTCAGCCGAATAGCTCGATGTGCCGCACCACTCGACGGCCGCAACCTCGGGGTCTTTATTCCATGGCACGATGCGATACTTCAGGGACGGTGCCCGCCGAGCCAGGTTGCACTTCGAAACGGCCATAACCATCGTCTCGGGGTCGTCGCGGTCGGGTGTGAACAGCAGGGCTGAGCGTGCCGCGCCGATGTAACTGATTGACCCGCTCGCCCTATATTGGGCTTTTTGGCCGGAGGACTTGTTCATGTGGCCGAGCCCCAGGAGCGTAACCCCGGTTTGCTCGCACAGGTCACGTAGGGGCAGCAGTGCCGCTCTCACTTGCTGGGCTTGGTTGCTGTCTTTGACGGCCAGGAAGCAGGACAACGTGTCCACAACAACCAGGGCCATATCTGGGCAGCTCGTAATGATGTCCTTGAGCTTGCCCACGTCGGCCAGCAGATCGGGCAGACGTTCGCTCTTTTCTCCGTCCTCGTAGTTGAACCGCACGCGGTCCCATACCACGAGCTTGTTCACGTCGCCGCCCGCCGCTCGGAACCTCGGAAGCAGTGTTCTGCTTACGCTGTCTTCGCCGGTCAAAAAGAGCACCGATCTGGGCTTGGGGTTGGGCTGTCCGTCTGGCCAGTCCTGCCCGCTCGTGATGCGTGCCGATAAATGGCAAGCCGCTGTTGTTTTGCCCGCGTTGGGGTCGCCGTAGCCGATGCTGAAGCAGCCCTTGGGAATGTAGCCTTGCCAGATCCATTCTTGCTGCCGCTCCTGAATGTCCGCGAGACGATAGACGATGGCTGTTGTTTCGATGATGGCCGGCGGTTCTGGTCGCCTCATGCCGGTGCCCTCCATTCAACCTTGTTCGCCGGCTGAACCGGGGCAACGTTTGGCTTCATCCAATCGGGCTTCGGGGACTGGTCGCGAGCTTTGGCCTTGTCGTTAATCGGTGGTAAATGTTCCACCGATTTCGACGGTCGCCCAACGGTGGCCGCATACCGTTCCTTCGCCTGCTGGTCGTCGCGAATGTGCTTTATCGTCGGATGCTTAACGAGTCGGCCGATGCACGAATAGCACGTATCCTGCCCGCGCCGCACGAGCCACAAGCCGTGCGCGATCGTCTCCGGGGTCTGCGGGTCGATCAGCTTGAACCCCTCGTCCAGCAGGGACGTCAACGCGCGGTATGACGCCTGTTCTTTCATCGGGCAGTCGGGCGGAAGCGCGGTCGCGATCTGTCGCCCGTGTGCTTCGCAGGTCAAGTATGGGGTGTAACTCACAAGTCACCCCGCTTTCGCTCGAACGTCGCGCGGTCTGGAAAGCCCAGGCTGGCCCACGCCCTCAGGTCTGCAACGTTCCACATCTTCTTTCCGCCTAGCATGTGGCCGGCGGGGCACTTCTCCGCAGCGTCGTACCGGGCCCATGAGCGGGGACTGATGTCGGGGAATACGATCCGTATGGACTTGCCTTGGATGGCGACGGGCTCCATTAGAATTGCTCCCCCCGCTGAATCCTCCGAGCGGTCTGGACGATTGCCGCCGCGTCCGCCTCGGTGAATACGTAGGTGCCGCCCGCTTTGCCTACGGGCTTGACGCCCAGTCTCGCGGCCGCGTACCGCAAGCGGTGGACGGGGATGTGTTCGCGTTGGGAGATCGTGCCGAATGTCGGCCACGAGGGGACAAGGGGCGGCATGTTGCGGACTCCGCTTCGTTCACCGGAGCCGTCAGCCTTGACATGTATAGGCTTGATACTCGGCTCCGCATGTAAGAAGCGGGCCGGTCACGTGACCAGTTCGTGACCACTGTTTTTCCCGCTTGGCGCGGTCAAAAACGAGGGCGCAGCTGGTCACGCTGAATTACGGGTGGTCACGAGTCGAGGTCTGAATCCTCGAAGTCGGCGGGCGGGTCGTCGTCGTCCTGCGTCTCAATCAGTCGCCGCAGTTCTTCGTCGGGGTCGGGGTCGGCCTCGTGCCTGCGGCTCGGGGCGGGCTTGTATGACTGGTCGATGGCGGCAGCCATGCCGATACGGTTGGACATGCGAGGCTTGCCGGCCTGTCGGTCAAAAAAAAGTTGGGCTGATATTGCCTTGAACGTTGTGGACTCGGAAACGAGCCCTCGCGAGCAACCGAGCGCCGCCGCTATGACGTTCCGGCCGAATACCTCGCGGGCTCGGCGGATCAAGCGTCTTTGCTTCTGGCCACGGGCTCGCCCGATGGCCCGCTCGTATTCGTTGTACTGCTTCTGTCGCTCGGTCCGGTACGCGCGGACCGCTTCGTTAACCTCTTGCTTGCTCCATCGCCGCTTGTGCTGTTCCACCTCGGAGCGGTCGGGTATCTTGCAAGCGCTTGAATGATGCAACTCGGGGGGTTGCTCGACGGCCCCCAACTTCTCCACTGCTTTGCGCAGCCCGGTCAGTGTCGCCGGCGGGATCGGCTTGCCGCTCATGATCTCCACAAGCAGGAACAGTGCCCGCTTGACGGTCTGGGCGGGCTCGGCATTGGGCAGGCTCACCCGGTCGCCTTCGTCGAGCGTGCCGAATGATGCCGCCCACGAGTTCAGGTCGCGCATGATACCGTCGATGGATTGGCGGGCTTGCTGGTCGGCCTTGCCGCCGGACAACTCGATGGCGTCGGCCACATCAGCCAGGGCTTGAACGATACGCTGCTGTTGTGCTTGGGCTGGAGGGTCAGGGATACGGATTTCTGGCATGGTCGCGGTCCTTTCAAAAGGCGGGTCGCCACCCGGCGGCATGGTGGACCGCGAAGTCTCACGCCGCCGGGCAGCGCTTGGCGTCCCAGGTGGCCACCCAGAACGCCTTCCCGACACTTCCAGAGTACCACATGTAGGGGATTCCGTCAAGGCATATCCCCCATATGTAGTATGCCTATGCTTCAGTCAGGCTGTAAGCCGCTGCCCGGAGGTATTCGACCAGGGACTCGGGGCACGGGTCGGCCCGGTACAGTTCCCACATCAGGTAGTAAATCCGCCCGCTGGGCTCGTTCTCGGCCATCTGCCGGCCCTTGTAGAACCACTCGGCCAACTCCCGGCCAGTGATCGGGGATTCTGAAACGCGGTCGGCCAACTCCAGCAGAATATCCCGGTCGGTCATGAGTTCTCCAGGTCCGCCGATACGGCTCGGCTCGTGGTACAGTATGTGGGACAGTGAAAACGTAACCTCTGTATCTACAAGGCTAATCGGTACGGCATGTCCGTACCGAGGGTTCGAATCCCTCCGTCTCCGTTTGTTGGCATTGGAATCGAACACGTCCGCCGCTCGGCGGCGCGCATTTCGCCACAGTTACTTCACCATCCCCTCCTCTACAGCGAAGTGTTTCAAGCCGGCGGGTCATGCTGCGTGATGTAACCCGATGCCTGCGAAGCCGCGCACGGCGCAATCTTGATTCAAGCGGGCTGGTAGGTACACTGGCCGCCATGGGTGCCATCCGCTCCCCCAGCCCGGTCAATCTGTTCTGCGGATTGATCTCCAACGATCCGGACCTGATGATGCGCGCGGTGCGGCTGCTCGAGCAGCACCAAGGGCCTACGGACGCGGTCAGCGAACTGTGGCCGTTCGATCAGACGCACTACTACACGGCCGAGATGGGCGAGGGACTGCAGCGACAGTTCGTCTCCTTCGCGAAGCTCATCGACCCGGGCCAACTGGCCAGTATCAAGATACTCACCAACAGCCTCGAACGCCGGATCAACTACGAGCTGGGGCTGCCCGAGGATCAGCGCCGGGTCAATCTCGACCCCGGTTATCTCACGCTCAGCAAGGTGGTGCTCGCGACCACGAAGGACTACTCGCATCGGCTGTATCTGGGCAGCGGCATCTACGCGGAAAGCACACTGCATTACGAGAGCGGGCGGTGGGTGGCGTGGCCCTGGACGTACCCGGACTACGCCGACACCCGCTATCACGCCTTCTTCGAGCACCTTCGCGAGCAGTTCAAGGCCAAACTCAACGCCCGCCGCTCGGCCCGGGGTGGGGGAGACCTCGCGTGATTCCGTGGACCAAGGTCATTGTCGGGGGGGCGGCGCTGACTGTTTCGTTCCTGATCGGTGCGGCCTTGACTCCCTTGGTGCGCCGCTGGGCCCTCGAGCGGGACTTCGTGGATCGTCCCGCCGCCGGCACGCACAAGCGGCACGCACGACCCGTGTCGCTGGGCGGAGGCATCGCCATCACCGTCGCCATCCTGGGCCCGATGGCCCTGGCGCTCATCGCGGCGAGCGTGCTTTTTCGCATGGACCCGGCCCGGCTGTCGTTTCTGAACGAGATCGTCCCATCATGGCGCGACTGGGCAGGCGGCGTGGTGACCAAGATTCCGCAAGCTCTGGCCGTGATCGCCGGCGCGCTGGTCATGCACCTGGTGGGCATCATCGACGATCATCGGCCGCTCTCGCCGCCGGCCAAGCTGGCGGCTCAACTGGCGGTCGCGCTGGCGTTGTCGGCGGGCTTCGGGTTGCGATCGGTCGAGGCGCTGGGACCGACGATGTCCGTGATGCTGACCACGTTGTGGATGGTCACGATCATCAACGCCTTCAACTTCATGGACAACATGGACGGGTTGACCGCGGGTGTTGCCGGATTGACGGCCATCATCCTGGCGGTCAGTGCGTTCGGCTCCGGCCAGGTCTTCGTGCCGTGTCTGGCTCTGATGGTGGCGGGAGCCGCTCTCGGGTTTCTGGTCTTCAACTTTCCGCCGGCCACCATCTTCATGGGCGATGCGGGCAGCCTGGTGATCGGCTATTTCCTGGCCGTCTGCGCGGTCCTGACCACGTTCTACGATCCGCAGCGCTGGCAGCGTCAGCCGGGCGTGCTCGTGCCCTTGGTCGTGTTCGCCATTCCGTTGTACGATACCGCGAGCGTGATCGTCCGCCGCCTGCGGCTGGGGATCAGCCCGTTTCGCGGAGACCGGCGGCACTTTTCGCACCGACTGGTCGCGCTGGGCAAGTCTCAGCGAATGGCCGTTCTGACCATCTACCTGGCCACGGCCGCGACCGGACTGGGAGCGGTGTTGCTGCCTCTGCTGAGTTGGCCGGCCGCGATGCTGATCTTCGTCCAATGCATCTGCGTGGTGGCCATCATCGCGATCCTGGAATCCCGTGATGTCTAAGCGAGCCAAAATCCAGGAATCGGCGCCACCGAGCGGTCGGCAATCGTGGGCGGACCGATTGGACGCCGCGGCTTTCTTCCTCGTGCTGCTCATCGTGGCGATGCGGCCGCTGTTGAGCGAGACGTTCTATTCCAATCTGGACGCCATGTCGCGGGTGGCCGATGCGATAGGCGATCCGACGCCGGCCGTCACGGCGTGGCTCGATTGGGGCGTCTGGATGGCCGCGCTGCTCGCCGCCGTGTCGAGCTATCTGCAGAAGCGCCCCTGGCGCATCACCGGCGTGGAACTCGGCGGGGGCATCCTGGTCGTCGCCGCGATCATTTCGACGCTGGCCGCCAGCAACAAGCGGCTGGCCATCAACGCCTCGTCGGATTGGCTCACCGCGCTCGTATTGCTCATGGTGGTGGCCAACCTGTGTCGCGATCGCATGCGGATCGGCATGCTCCTGGCGGTGCTGGTTGCCTCGGGGGCGGCGACCATGGCCCGCTGCGGCATGCAGGTGGGCGTGGAATACGCCGAGACCCGCCAGCATTACGAGGAGAACAAAGCGGCCTTCTGGGCTCGCCAGAACATTCCGCTCGATGATTCGCGCGTCGAACTATACGAACGGCGGCTCAATGCGGCAGAGGCGGCAGGGTTTTTCCCACTGAGCAACACGAACGGCATCTGGCTGAGTCTGGCCGGATTCTCTGGGCTGGGACTGGCCGGATTGGTCTGGCGACGGCGCAGGCGGTGGCTCTTGTTCGGGCTAGCGGCTGCCACGTTCGCGTGCATCCTGCTGACGGGCAGCAAGGGCGCGCTCCTGGCGACGGCGGCGGCAGTGGTGGTCTGGCTGATTCTGGTGCGCTTCCAGCAGGACATGCAGGACCGTTGGCGGTTGGCGCTCGTTGGCGGTTGGCTCTGCCTGGTGGGGCTGATCTCCGCCGGCGTGACCTACGGCGTGGCCGAAGGCGGACTGCCCGGCGACTCGCTGCAGTTCCGATGGGATTACTGGCAGGTGACGCGGGACATCATCGCCCAGCACGGCGCGACAGGCGTGGGGGCGCTGAACTTCGATCACGCGTACCTCGCCCACAAACCGATCGAGTATCCCGAAGAGATTCGCGACCCGCACAATTTCATTCTTTCTGTGTTGGCCCAGTGGGGCGTCTTAGGCGGGATGGGCCTCCTGGCCGTCTTCGTCGGCGGGTCAATCGTAGCGGCCCGCACGTGGGGGACGCGCGAGCCCACCGATGCTCCGCCGCCGGTGTACGATCCGCAGGCGAAGCTGTCGAGCCTGCAGTGGGTGGTGGCGGTGGCGATCGGGTTCGTGCTCCTGCGCATCTGGGTGATGCGCGGCTGGTTCATGGACGAGACTGGTGCCGCCTACATCTTCTTCGACATCGGGCTGTACGGCGTCATCTGGATTCTGGTCTTCGCGGGTCTGTGCTGGGTAGCACGGGGCGGCTGGACCGGCGACATGGACATCTGCCAGGTGGGCTGCCTGGCCGGCCTGCTGGCGTTCATCCTGCACAGTCTGATCGACATGGCCATGTTCTTTCCGGGCACGCTCATGCCTTTCGCCGCACTGGCGGGCATCCTGCTCACCGACAAGCCACGCCGCAGCGAGACGCCGGCGATCGCGTCGAGGCCGGCTGTTCCCCTGGCAATCTTCGCCGTCGGTGCGTTGGCGTTTGTCGTGCTCGTGTTGGTCCCGGTCACGCGGGCTAACGGACTGCTGCAGCAGGCCCGCTTCGCGTCGTCTGGAGCGCAGCGCTGGAATCTGTTTGAGCGGGCCATGGCCGCCGACCCGTTGGATCCCACGGCGCCGGTGGAACTGGCCCTGACGTATGTGGGCTCGGGCGGCGATGTGCAAACCGCGCTGGCGTGGTACAACGAGGGCCTTCAGCGCGATCCCAAGCAAATCGGACTTTACCGGGGCCGGGCCAGCCTTTATGAGATGTCCTTCCGCAAAACGGGGTCGATGACCGACCTCACGCGTGCGATCGGCGCGGCCCGCGCGGTCGTGTCGATGTACCCGAACTCGCCCGACGATCATTTGTTCCTGGCTGACATGCTCACTCGCAACGCCGCGGCCGCCGGCCCGGAGTGCCTCGACGAGGCCATCTTTCACTATCAGCGAGCGCTGGAGCTGGACGCGGCTCGACATCCGGGCGAGATCCGCCGCTGGTCGGAGTCGCGCCGCCAGTCGATCCAGGATCGGTTAGATCAGTTGCTGGAGATGACGGCGTCGCAGCCGGCGTGACCGTGAGAAGAGACGACGCGGAGACGCGGCGACGCGGCGAGAAAAGCAGGCGGTGCCGGCACCTGCACCACGAGGCGGGCCTGCATCCCCAATGTCACACCTTACTTCACATGTCGCAAATGGCGGTCTTGGGATCAGGGGGATGATTGCCGGACGAGCTGTTCGAAGTCCGGCAGTTGGGGGTCGTCGATGGATCGCATGATGCGGAGCATCTCCGCCCGGAAGCGGGCGATGTCGGCGGCGTGTTTCGGATCATCGATCAGATTGCGCAAAGCCGCCGGGTCCGCCTGGTAGTCGTAGAATTCCTCTTTCACGCGGAACAGGAAGTGACGAGTGCGTTCCGCCACCTTCGGGTCGCTCGAAGCGGCGGCTTGCATGGCGTTGAACGTGGGGGAGTTGCGCGACTCGTTGCGGAACTCGAGCTGGCCGTCGGACCAGGCGTTGAAGATGTAGCCGAAGCGGTGGTCCTGCAGGGCACGCATGGGAAAGTCGCCGCGGCTCGACGTCTGATGGAAGACGGTGAACACGCGGTCGCGGCCCTCCTGCCGCTCGCCGCGGAGCAGCGGCACGAAAGAACGGCCGTCCATGCCGGCGGGGGCGGGCAGGCCGGCCGCTTCGAGCACGGTCGGCATGAAGTCGATGCCCGAGATGAAATGCTCGCGGTCGACGGTGCCGCCCTTGGTCTTGGCCGGCCAGCGCACCAGCCAGGGCGTCCGCGTGCTGCTCAGGTAGCAGTTGGTCTTGGCGAACGGGAATGCCATTCCATTATCGCTGAGGAACATCACCAGCGTATCGTCCTCACGCCCGGTTTCCTTCAGGGCTCGGAGAATCTCGCCGACGGTCTGATCGCAGCGACGCACGGAGCTGTAGTATTGGGCGACCTCCTGGCGGACCACGGGCAGATCGGGCAGGAACTCGGGCGGGATGATCTCGTCGGGGCGGTAGATGCGGTCCGGTGCGGGATAGTTCCGCGGGCGGTTGCGCCGCCTGGCGTCTTCGGCCTCGCTGCCTGGGAACGGCCGGTGCGGATCCTGCGAGTTGGCCATCAGGAAGAACGGCTTGTTCTCCCGGCGGGCCCGCTCGAAGAAGGCCTTGGCGTGCTCGTAATAGCGGGCCGGGTCACGGCCGGCGCCTAGCTGGTCCTCGCGAATGTCGACGTCCCAGCAGAACTTGTGCCGCGGCGCCAGGTGGCCATTCTTGGCCAGGATTCCGTTCAAGTAGCCGGCGGCACGGAGTTGTTCCTGCAACGTGGGCACATCTTCGCGGATGGGCTCAAAGCCCATGGCGCCGTTGCGGCAGGGATAGCGTCCGGTCATGAGTACGGATCGCGACGGCTGGCAGACGGCGATGGTCACGTGTGCGTGGACAAACCAGATGGACTGGCTGGCCAGCCGATCGAGATTGGGCGTGAGCCCCGGCAACTTGTTGCCCGTGAAGCCGGGGGCGTCATAGTTCATGTCGTCCGCGGTGATGAGCAGAATGTTCAGTCGCGAGGATTCGGCAGCCCGAGCGCCGCAGGCCCAGGGCAGGAGCATGCAGAACATGGCCAACACTGCACGGCATGTTTGACCGAACATCTCTTCACCTCGCTTGCCAGAGAGCGGTGGTTGTCAGTCAGCCGGGTTCGACTCGACCAGCCGAGCGGCATCCAGCGTCGCTTCGGTCGGCTGGCCTCGGTGGAGCCAACCCATGAACAGGAACACACCAGCCATGAGTACGTAGCCGATGACCAACGGGTAAGCGGTATACGTGAACGCTCCTGGTGCCGGGCTTGTGAAGATAAGCCAATAATCCACGACGTTGCCGCTGAGCTGGTAGGCGTGCATGAGACCGACGAACGTGAGCACGGCAGCGCCGATGGCCCAGCGGGCAGCCTGGAAGAAACGGCGGTCGATGAGGAAGGCGGCGATGGCTCCGAGGATCATGCAGGTGAAGATGTAGCCGCGTTCCATGATGTTCATGCCGTGCAGGAGGAAGCCGTTGAGTTCCATCCTCGTCCCGCCGGTCGGGCCGGTGGTATTGAGCAGGTCCTGCATGGTCGGCGTGTTGGCCACCGGGCCGCGGGCTTCAGCTTGCGCGTTGCCCACATCCGACGGGACGGTGGTGGTCGATGGGGCGCTCGTCACCGTTTGCGCAGCAGCCGCCGGGGTGATGACGGGGTTGAACTGGGCTTGCGTGAGCGCGCCGGCGACCACGACCGAGCCCCAGGCCGCGATGGCGGGAAACAGGCCGATGGCCGCGGCGGGGGCATGACGCACCGGGCTGGCCTGGAATGCCTGAGCGGTGATGACGATGCCGATCCACAGGACGATGGGGATGCCGGCTTCGATGGGCACGATCTTGCTGATGGCGGCGACCGTTCCGGTCAGACAGATGGCAGTCATGGCCAGGCCGTTGAGCCATGAATAGCCCGCCCGGGCGCCCATGGCCTTCCAACCGGGGTGGCCGATGTAGATGGTGGTGGGAAAGCAACTGCCGAACAGCGCGGCTGCGATGGTCCCGATGCCGTTGACGGCCAGCGACGGACCGGTCGCGAAGATGTCGCCGCCTGCTTCAGCGGACTCGATGTTCTGCAGGCTCCCGATCACGTTAAACAGGCCCATGGGGATGATGACCGAGAGCATGCCGATGATGTCCGCGCGATGCGCCGGATCGGTGAGAAACTCCCAGACCACCGGCCCCGACCAGATGGGCAGATAAGTGCCCTTGTCGGCCCAGGCGTCCCGGACGCTCGCAGCGCTCATGGGCACGTCGGTGGGCACGTTCAGCACGCTGAGCAGCCAAGCCAGCGCCGTGCCGAGCAGGACGGCGACGAACCCTCCGGGCAGGCCGAGCGGAAACCGTATCCGCGAGAAGTACACCAGCAACACGACGGCCAACGGGACCATGGACACCAGCGGCCGCTGCCAGATCTGCAGGGCGAATGTCATGGAGATGAACGTGATGGCGATGCCGGCCAGCGTGGCGAGCAGAGCGGCCCGGGGCGTGTTGCGGCGAAACCGTTCGGCGAAGAACGCGCCGAGAAACTCGATGATGCCGCTGCCGATGCAGGCGATCAGGCCCATCTTCCACGCGAGCTCGACGCTGCCCGTGCGGTCGTACGCGGGTTTCATGACGAAGAAGACGTAGACCAGCAGCGAGACGGTGTTGATGCCGTAGGGCAGGGCGGTCACGTCGTTGCGGCGTTCGCGGCGGGCCACCCAGTGGGCCTGCAGCGCGTAGAACACGTTGCCGATGAGCAGCGAGACGGCCACGCCGGGCAGGATGTGCTTTTCGATGTAAAACGCGTTCTCGCCGGTCATGCCGACCAGCCCGCCGCACAGCGCGAGGATGAGCAGCAACTGCACGAGGTTGTCAACCGCCAGGCCGAAGAAGCCATCGAGGTCGCGCTTGGCGAAGATGGGGAGCCTGCCTGCCATTCCGGGTCCTTTCCGCTTCATCCGGGGCCTGGGGGCTGGGGCCTGGCTCACAGCCCACAGCTCATAGCTCAGAGCTATTCGTCAATCCACGATCTTGCCGTTGACGGCGACGCGGGTCTCGAAGTCTTCGCCGGGCTCGTCGACGAAGATGAAGCTGACCGTGTCGCCGCATTTGTAGTCGTCACCCAGCCGCACGGTGGGGTCGTTGTCGCTTTCTCGCTCCTTGCCCCAGGGCAGGAGTTGAACGGCGTGGTCCGTCTGGATGGCCCCGCTTTCGCCGCAGGCGAAATGGAAGCCCACTGTCTGCCCGGGCGGGATGGGCTGGACGAACACCCAGTTCTCGTCGTCATCGACGTCCCAGGTGTCGTTGTCCTCGGCCACGTACAGCCGCGGCGCCACCGGGTATGCGGTCGTGTTCACCAGCTCGACGGTCAGCGTGTTATACCTGATGGTCGCCCCGTCGAGCGGGAAGCTGATCATGGTCCCGTCGCAGAAGCCGCCCAGCACGCCGGCCGTCACGACGGCCCCGGTCAGTACCTGCACCACGCGCACCAGCCATGAACGTCTGCACATGTTCTCCGGACTCCTCTTCGGGTCGGCACCCTAGGTGAGCCTTCCGCGGCGAGCGTATTATACTCGGCGCCCGCGCGGGTGAAAATGACGAATGGTGAAGCCCGAATGACGAATGAAGTCCGAGGGACGAATGTCGAACAAAGCGGGCACGGTCGGCTTGTCCCCATGCGTGCACCGGGGGGGACGGGCGTCTCGCCCGCCTCAGGCGAGGCAAGAACTGGCCCGGATGCGTGGGGAACCGCCGATCGGAAAGGGCGACAGCATCGCTGCCGCAACCGGCCGTTTGTTCTCCCCGGACGAGGCATTGGTCAACAGCCGGCGACGTAAGGAGCAGATGGGTTGGTTCGGGCCCTCGGCCCCGAGGTCCACGCCTCGTGGTCGCGTTTTTGTGGTGCACGCTTCCAGCGTGCAGATGCAGGCAGAGATGCCTGCACCACAATGCATCGCTCACACGCGAGATCGTGAACTATGGCAGGCACTCCAAGTTCGAGGCGGGCGAGATGCCCGTTCCCCGGCGGCGACTGGGGACCGCGATGTCCTCCCCACTACTGACAACTGACCACGGGCCACGGACTAATTCCCATATTTGCCCGTGAACGCCTTGGTCGCCCAGGCGATATCGTCGTCGAGCGTTTTGCGGGCGGCGACGTACCGATCGGGGAAGACGCTGCGCATGCGCTGTGAGAGCGCTTCCAGATGACGCAGATAGGCTGCGGCGGCGAAGCGGGCGTGGGGCTGGGCGGCGATGCGGCTGTATTGATCGCGCACCGAGTTGAAACCCGTACCACCGTTGCCGTAGATGAGCATGCCGGGATAAGCCTCGACCAGGTCGCGCAGGACGGCACGGGCCTCAGCCGTCTCCTCCAGGTGCAGAATGGCCTGGGCGATAGATCGGGCCGGGTCATAGGCGGCCGGGTTCCACGCGTAGTCGGCACAGGTAAGCAGCGGGATGCGGTTGATCTCGTTCTGAGCGCAGTGCGGATTGCTCATATAGCCGTCGATGACGGTGCACAGTTCGGGATCGCGGCCGACGACCGGGCCGAGATGCATGGTGGGATGGGCGTCGTTCACCGGATAGTTGTCCCACAGAATGATGCGGTGCTGGGCGAAGCCGCGGTAAGTCTTGGCCGCCTGGAGGGTGATCTTGCCGGTCACGCCGTCGCCGGTCCAGAACAGATAGACGTCCGGGTGCAGTTCGCGGGCCAACTCCTGCAGATACGTGCGTTCCTTCTCGCCCGAGCCGTCGCCCCAGTACCAGGTGGGGCAGAAGACCAGCTGGGCTTCCGCATCGCGCTCGCGCAAGCGGCTCAAGAGCTTGTTGACCAGACGAGCATGCTCGACGCCGGAGATCCGTACGCCCTGCATGATGTGTACGTCATCGATGGGCAGACTGAACCACTTCACACCGATGCTCTGGGCCCAGGCGAAGTTCGGCCAGAGCTTCTCGAAGTCCTCGTCGCTCGTCGGGTCCATGGGCTTGGGCGAGAACAACTGCGGGTGAATCGCAAAGCAGAAGTCGATGCCGTGGTCCTGGCAGCTGCGAACCACGCGGGTGTACGCGGCTTTGGTCTCGTCGGGCAGCGGTTCCCACCAGCGGTTCTCGAGTCGCGGCTTTTGCACAAACATGGACAGGTAGCAGTTCATGAGGAAGTTCATCTTGTACCGTGCGAGGACGGGGATCTCGGCCAGGTACTGCTCGGGCGTCCAATTCCAGCCCTTCGTGCCGCGGATGCGGAAGCCGGGTTGGGCACCGGCTGGGAGTGGTTCGGGCAGCGGACGGATCTCATCGGGAAGCTTCACCATGAAATCGCGGGTGATGTCGCGGCGAATCACGAGTTTCTCGCCGCCGATGCCGCAGGATGCGACCATGAACCAGGGGGGCATGCCGAGATTGCCCTGCTCCTGGAGGTTGGTGATGACGACTTCGTTGTCGCCCGTCTTCAGCGTGTCGGCGGGGATGGCGAACTTTTCAACCTTCCATGCGTTGGCCGGGAACGGACTGGGCCCGTCGAACAGCGTCTTGCCGTTCACGGCGATGGAGATGCGACAAGCGTCCGGGGCGTCATCATCTCGTCCCTTGACGTGCAGGAACAGCGGGCCGTCGGGGATTCGGTCGAGCGGGAGCACTGCCCGCATGCGAGCAGCCTCGCCTGTGGCTTGCGCGTAGACCATGTTGACCTGTTCCTCGAAGAAACTCGAACCGAAGCGATCTTTGGCCCCGCCGGCGAAGTCGGCACCGGTCACGATCACCTGTGCCTGAACGGCGGTCGCCAGGCAGCAAGCACACATCGCAATGGCAAGGATTCGAGTCACGTGCATGATCTCCTCCAGTCGTGGGGTCAAATCTCGCATTTCTGCGTGACGGGCGTCCCATCTGTCTGAGGCGGACAGGCTGCCCGCTCTGCAACTGCCGGCCGGTCGAACACGCGGGTCAAAAGCCAGGCGCCGAAACCGACGCAGCCAGCCAGGCCGGCAATGAGCACGGTCCAATCTTTCACGAACAAGGCGTTGGTGGCCAGCACCAGGCCCAGGCAGGACAGAATGCCAAGTGACGAATCGATCACCAGTTTGGCGGTGGAAGGCTCACCGTGGGCAACATCCGATGTCGTGTCGCGCACGGGGCCCCACAAGCCCGCGGGCCGACACCGCTGATAGAACCCGCGCAATACTTCCTTTCTCTCGGGCGGCGTGAGCAGCGTAACAACCGTGAGCACGACGAAGCTCATGACCAGTAGGAGACCCAAGCCCTGCCACGCCGGCCGATCTTTGAAACCGAGCACGAACCACACGACGATGGACAGGGGCAGGCCGAGCACGATGGCCGCCAGCTCACCCCATACGTTGAAACGCCACCAGAAGAAGCGGAACCACGCCAGTGGCAGCAGGAAGATGACCATGGCCGAGTTGATGAACAGGAACCATCCGATCATGCCTTCAACGAAGAGGATGGCGATGGCGGCGGCGGCCACGAACAACAGGAGCGTGGCGATGCGGCTGATCCAGATCTCGCTGCGCTTGGACTTGCCGCGTTTCGATGCCTCGTACAGATCGTTGACGACGAAGCTGGTGCCCCAATTGATGAGGGCGCTGAGCGTGGACATGTAGGCGGCCACTTCGGTAGCGATGAGCAGGCCGACCAGACCGGCGGGCAGCGTGCAGCGCTTGACCAGTTCCGCCCAGGCGTACGCCGGATCGCTGAGTGTGGTCATGCCCGCCGGGGCGGGACCGACGCTCTCGGCCAGCTCGCTCGTCCAAAATAGCGACATCGCGACCAGCCCCAGGCCGATCAGCGGCAGCGTTCGCACGGTGAGGGCGAGAAAGGCGTTGAATAATTGGCCGCCGATGGCGTGCCGCTCGCTCTTGGCGGCCATGAATCGTTGGGCGGTCATGCCTTCACCCGCGGTGGGCGACCCGGCGAAGAAAAAGCCTTGCACGATGAGGATCAGCAGCGTGAGCGTTTCAATCGAAGGCGTGGGCGGAGTCTGGGCAAGTGCGTCAGATCGCACACTCGCGACGCGCTCGAGAATCGCCGACCAGCCGCCGTGCTGATCCATGGCCAGCCAGAGAAAAATGGTGCTGCCTACCAGCAGAATGATGAATTGCAGCACGTCGGTGACCACGACGCCGAGCAGCCCCCCGAACAGTGTGTAAAGGACGGTGATCCCGCCGAAGATGAGCAGCGTCTGCGTCTCGCTGATGGGTAGCAGCGGGGCGACGGTCTTGGCGAAAAAGCCGGTGATGTACCCCACCAGCAGGACGGAGAATCCGCAGCAACACACGGCGGCGTAGATCTTGCGGGCGATGCGGGCGGGCTCGCCGCCGTAGCGCAAGCTGATCAGCTCGGCGGTGGTGACGATCTGCATCCGCCGCCACATGGGCGCCCAGATGAGGGCCACCAGCGGCATCCAGATGATCCAGCTGGCCCACCACAGCCAGTTGCCGGCCAGGCCGAAGCTGAGGACGAGCATGACGAACGCGCCGTTGCCGGATTGATAGGTGGCCGTGTTCGACACGCCGATGGCCCACCAGGGCAGGCTGCGGTTGCCCGTGAAGAATCCCTCGGCACCGTGGCGGGCGGATCGCCGAGACAACAGGAGACCGGCGAGGAGTGAAAGGGCACAGAAGCCGACGATCACCACCACGTCAACTTTGCCGATGCCGCCGGTCACTTGACCGACGGTCGTCTGACCGACCGTCGTTTGACCGATTATGTCGGGGCTGATGCGCAAACCGTCCTCCCTGGCTGAAACCCAAAGCTGCGGCGCAAGCCGGTCTTATATCGTGACAAGCAGATCGATCGAAGGTATCAGTGTCTTCCGATGCCTCGTCCCGAGCGATCCGAGCATTTCCCCCCCCGGTCAGTCTTCCTTTGCAGACAAGCTGGTTTGCCGTACTGATCACCAGCCCACTGGCCGATGGCTGTTCCACCGAACTTTGACTTTGTGGTAGGGACGGCGCTCGGCGTGGGCGTCTCCGAACAGCACGTTGGAGTAGCCGCGCTTGTCGTCCTTGGGATGCTTGAGCAGCCACTCCTCCCTGGGGCCTTGCGGGACGCGACAACTGAGGATGACCACTTCCAAACCGGTCTTCTCGTCGATCCGGATGACGTACTCGTCGCGCGTCTTGCCGTTGCGGTTCACGTCCACCCACAGCTTGTCCGGATCGCCGGAGCCCGGATAGGTGGGATTGCCGAGGTAGTAATAGCCGATCTCGTGCATGTAGAGCGTCTCGGTCTTGCCGCTGTCGGTGACGTGGTTGGCGAACTCGGCGGTGGGGTTTCTCCAGAGTTCGGCTCCCTGCGGTGCGAGTTCATCGTTGGGACAGTAAAACACGGAGGTGGCATTGCCCAGGGTCTTGCTGAAGCTTTTGTGCGTGGGAGCGGGCAGCCACTCGATCCAGGAGGCATACTGACGTGGGAGAAGGCCCTTGTTGTCGTGAGCATAGACGCTTACGCTGACACCGATCTGATGTTGCTGGCTCAAGCAAGCCGAGGATTTGCTGGCTTCTCGTGCCGCTCGGAGCGACGGTAGGAGAATCGAGATCAGCAGGGCGATAATGGCGACAACCACCAAAACCTCAATGAGAGTGAAACCGGAGTATTGGCGTTTCACGGTAAATCTCCTTGCCGTCAGAGACATGCAGGCGCGTGGGGATTCGAACATCAGGGCCAGGGAGAGTGAGCTCTCCCCGGCCCGTTGACGCGCGGTCACATTTCGCAGCCGGGATCCGCCGGAATGCCGGGTCCGCTCCCGCATTCCAGGAAGGCGGCCAGGTCGTCCGCATCCACGTCCCCGTCACCCTGACCGAAATCGCGATCGAAGCACCGGCACTCCTCGGTAAGGGGCTGGGTGCCGTTATTATAGCACCGCTGCCAGGCGGCGAAGTCATCCTGGTCCACGTCGCCGTCATCGTCGGCGTCGGCGAACGGCACAGGGCAGGGGATGGTCGCGTAGACGAAGGATTCGTGGCTGCCTGCGCCGTTGGGATAGTAATCGCCCGAGTTCTCGCCGACGAAGACGACGCGGAACCGCGAGGGATTGCCGATCGCCTCCCGGGACACGGACAGTTCGACGGTGGTGGGGAGGGCCTCGGCGACGGCGGCGAACGCGATGGTTCCGGTGTGACCGCCGGCGCTGTTCCAGGAGTTGATTACGGCGTTGCCGCCGGTATTGAACTCGGCACCCACCGCGGCGGTGACTTTCAGGCCCGTGGTCGCATCGCGGTCGGTGTCAATGAGCCCCCAGTATCCCAGGTTCGACCAGGGGACCGAGCTGGATGTACGCTGCAACCGCACGTAGAGGCGGGTGCTGTCGTGGGCCACCCAGGCCTGGACCCAGTCCTGGCCGGTCCCGCCGTCGCCGGCGGCGTCAGCCACGAACGGAGTCACCGTCGCCCAGTCGGACAGATCGCCGTCGATGGTGATGGTGGCCGGATTCGACAGCGACTGGACCATGCCCGGCGGCAGCGGGTCGACGGGCGTGCCGAACGTGTAGTGGAAGTAGTCTCCGCTGCCCGCCCCGTCCGGGTACAGGTCGAGCGAGTTTTCACCCATGAACACGAGATTGAATTCGGTGGGATTGCCGAGATCGGAGCGCAGAATCGAGAACTCGATGTCGGTGGCGCTTCCCGCTGACGTCATGAAGGAGAGGTTTTCGGCAAAGCAGCCGGTCGTGCTCCAGCGGTTCAAGACCAGGCTGCCCGAGAAGTTGTACTCGCCGCCGATGGAGAAGTTTCTCGCCCCGAACCCGGTGAATCCGGTGGCGATGTTGCTGTCGGTGTCGAGGATAGTCCAGAAGCCCTGGCCCTGCGGCAGCGTCGAGAACCCGATGGCAGTGGGGGCTCGCTCGAGCCGGAAGTAAAAGTTGTCATCATCGTGGGCGATCCACGCCTGACGCCAGTCCTGCGTGGTGCCACCGTCGCCGACGGGATCCAAGGGATAGGGCTCCACGTTGGCCCAATCGGACAGGTCGCCGTCAAGCACGATCGAGCCGTTGGGGACCTTGTTGCTGCGGATGGCCACGACCACGGGATCGCTGCCGGTCGGTCCCGGCTCATGCACGAAATAGTGGAAGTACGCGGTGCTGGCGCCGCCATCGGGGTAGTAGTCGCCCGAGGTTTCTCCGGCCAGTACGAGGTTGAAGTCGGGAGGATCGCCGATCTCGGACCGGCGAATGGCATACTCGACGGAAGCGGGGCCCGGCGTGCCGGATGCCTGCCAGGCGAACGTTCGCACGTATCCACCGGCCGAGTTCCATTCGTTGATCGCAGCTGTGCCGCCGAAGTTGAATTCGCCGCCGACGCTGAACGTCCGACCGGCGATGGAGCTCACACCGGTGGTGCGGTCGCGATCGGTATCGATCCAGCCCCAGTAGCCCGGTGAGGTCACAGGTGCACTGCCCGCAGCCCGCTCGAGCCGGAAGTAGAAGTTGTTGTCATCATGGGCGACCCACACGCGGACCCAGTCCTGCGTGGCGCCGCCGTCGCCGACGGTGTCCTCGGGGAACGCGACGACGGATACCCAGTCGGATGTGTCTCCATCCATGGCCATGGAACCGTTGGGCACCGGGTTGCAGCGCGAAGCGACGATGTCGTCCGGCAGCGGCTCGGGTAGGGCGGCGATGGTGGAGTAATGGAACTTCTTCGTCGGGTCGTCAGGGTAGTAATCGCCTGAGTTTTCGCCCACGAACTGCAGATCGAACTCGACCACGTTGGGACCCAACTCGGACCGGGGAATTACCATCTCCACCTCGTTCGGTTCAAGCGCCGAAGTCATGGCGGGAGGGAAGGCCCCAAGGAAGCAACCCTGGCCGCCGGCTCCCCAACGGTTGATGGTGGTGGTGCCGCCCACGTTGAACTCGGCCCCGATGGAGAACGGCCGGACGCCGGCCAGGTTCAGGCCGGTGTCAGGATTCTTGTCGGTGTCGAGGAGAAGCCAGTAGCCCCCTCCGCCCGTGCTCGAACCGGAGGCGGCCCCGTTGAAGGGTATGCTGCCGGGGGCCCGGTCCAGGCGGACATAGATGTAAGTGTCATCATGAGCGATCGTGGCCTGAACCCAGTTCTGGTCGCCGGCCGGCGCATCGGTGGATGGATCGGGATCGTACGGGGCGATACCCGCCCAATCCCCGAAGTTCCCATCGATGACGATGGCTCCATTGGGGACTGGGTTTGACCTGGACTGGACCGGCTCGCCGTGAGCTCCGGCGGTCAGTGTGGGCAATATCAACAGCATCGTCCACACGACGATCTTCTTCCCTGCCCTCATGAGCGTGCCTCCTCTTTGAGTACCGGAACGCGGGCGCCCGAACGGGCTCTCGCCGAACGTCCCAACATGAAATGGCTTTCTCACCCGGGCGAGGCCGCATCACTCACCCGTTGAGGTCACATGACTGCATGTGCCGGCAGTTGCGGTTCGGGTGCCGGTTCGACCAGCTTCGTGTGGTCTTCTCGATCGATGCGCGACCCAACATTTCGAATCGTTTCAGCACGCCTGCGTCGATTCACGAACGATCAGACGCGGCTGAATGACCACTGCTCGCTGCTCTTCCGGGACGACTCCCTGGTCGACCAGTTTGAAAATCATGTCCACCTGTGCCCGGGCCAGCGCCTCGAGCTCCATGTCGAACGTGGTGAGTGGCGGCTCGACGAGCGAGCCGACCTCGAGGTTGTCGCAGCCGACGATGGCCACATCGTCGGGGACGCGAAAGCCCCGCCGGTGCAGAGCGGCGACCACGCGGGCGGCGTAAGAATCGTTGACGGCCACGATGGCATCGGCCTTGTGCTGCACGACCAGTGTCTCAACAGCGGCATCGGCCAGTTCGTTGGTGAACGAATCGGTCCAATGCAGGCCGGGCTGGCGATCGAGGGCCCAGACGAGGGCGTCGTCGACCGGGATGTTCGCGGCCGCGAGCGTTTGGCAGTAGGCCTCGTATCGCTGAACGGCATACGAGAAGGCGAGGTTGTTGAACACCAACCCGATCCGGCGGCGGCCGATGTCGAGCAGATGCTGCACCCCGAGCCGGCCCACGGCGCGGAAGTCGGGTTCCACGTAACAGGGCCGTTCGACCGGTGCACGGCCGTTGAAGTCGGGTCTCTCGTAGAAGACCACGTTGCGGAACCGGGCCAGCTCGGGCAGGACGACGTCGCGATAGTCGGGGTGGTTGTGGAACACGCTGACCAGGGCGTCGACGCCGCGGGACCGGAAGTCCTGCAGGTACTCGCGGATGCGGTTCTGGGGGCCGACGGCGTGACCGATGATGAACCGGATTCCGCGCTCGGAAGCCATGATCTCCATCATCTGGATCATGCGCGTGTCGGCGATGGCGGCGGTGGCGATGAGCACGCCGACGGCGTTGCTGCGTTTGCCGGCCAACTGCCGGGCCACGACGTTCGGGACGTAATTGGCCTCCTTGGCGGCGGCGACGACACGGCTAATGGTCCGAGGCGAGATGCGATGCTCCTCACCGCGCCCGTTGAGCACCAGCGAGACGGTGGTCCTCGACAGGTTGAGCTTGGCCGCAATCTGCTCGGCGGTGGTCGGCGCTCGGGATCCCATGACGGCCTCGAAATGAGCTAACGCCCGTTTGCAATCCTGCTAACGCGCGTTTGCATACTCTACGGTCCACCCTGGCCGTTTGTCAAGGAGATTATCCGTTGTTGCGACGCTCGCGTGGCATCGTCCGATAAACCGCTCGTCGGGTTGGACTTGCGTCCGCATCCTGACACCGGGGTCGATCAGGGAGCGGCTCAGGGCTGGTTCTGAACCATCCAGGCGACGTCGGCCAGAATGGTCGCCCGGGTGGCTTGGAACTGCCCCGGAAACAGACTCTCCAGACGCAGCGCGATGGATTCGATGTGCTGGATATAGGCCGCCTGCTGCGCGGGGCTCCGCGAGGCGATTCGGGTGAATCGTTGTCGCACCGGGTTGTAGCCCGTGCCGAATTCGCCGCACTCGTAGAGCATCATGCCGGGGTAGGCTTCCACCAGATCCCGGAGCACGAGCTGTTGCTCGGGGGTGTCGGCCAAGTGAGCGATGGCTTGTCCTATGGAACGAACCGGATCGTAGGCGACCGGGTTGTACGCGAAGTCGGCGATGGTCGAGAGAGGCAGACGGTTGCTCTCGTTCTGCGGGTACATCGGGTTGCTCATGTAACCGTCGATCAACTCGCTGAGTGCCGGGTCGCGACCGACGAGCGGGCCGAGATGCAGCGTCGATGCGCCATCGTTGACCGGGTAGTTCTCCCACAGCACGAGCCGATGATTGACCACGGCTTTGTAAGCCGCCGCCGCGGCGGTGGTGATTTGCAGCGGCACCACCGAATCGCCGGTCCAAAACAGATAGACGTCACCGTGCAACGTCGCGCCCAGGGCTTCGAGATATGATCGGCCTTCCGATCCGTTACCCCAGTACCATGTGGGGCAGAAGATCAACTGGGCCTGCGGGTCCGTCGCGCGAAGCCGCGCGAGCATGCGATTGCACAGTTGGGCGTGCTGCTCGCCGATGATGGGCACGCCGCTGATGTCATCGAGCGCGATGCAGAACCACTTGACGCCGCGCGTCTGGGCCCAGTGGTAGTGTTGCCAGAGCAACTCGAAGTCTGCATCGCTGGTCGGGTCGAGCGGATCGGGCGAAAAAAGCTGCGGATTCATGCAGAAACAGAAGTTCACGCCGTATTTCTGGCACTCGGCGATGACCTGTTCGTAGGCGATGCGAGCGCTGTCCGGAAGCGGAGTCCACCAGCGGTTGCCGCCCTGGACCGTGTAAATGGACAGGTAGCAATTCATCAGGAAGTTCATCTTGAGCCGGGCGAGCACCGGGACTTCCGCCAGGTACTGCTCGGGGGTCCAGTTCCAGCCCTTCGTGCCGCGGATGCGGAAGCCGGGTTCGACTCCGGGCGGAAGCGGCTGAGGGTAGGGGCGTTTTTGTTCGGGCAGGACCACGAAGTGCTCGATCGGATCGGCGGCCGGCGACGTGGCCGGGCGGTCGCAATCGGGCTCCGCCGGTACGTCGGAGCCGGTCAGGCAGATTTGGAATCGCCCGAAGTCCTCCTGGTCGACGTCGAGGTCGTCATCCCGGTCGAAGCGGGCGCAGGCCGGCCGTTGCGCGGGTTCGAGGGGCTCGGACGGTCCGGTTATGCACTCGGTGAACGCCAGCAGGTCGAGCGGATCGACGTCGCCATCACCGTCGGCGTCGGCGAATGGCACGTGTGTCGGGTACAGGGAGTAGCTGAAATACGCCCCGCCGTTGCCGCCTTCGGGGTAATAGTCGCCAGAGTTCTCGCCCACGAACACCAGGTGGAAGCGCGAACGCGGTCCGAATTCGGCGCGGGGAATGGCCATTTCCAGATCCAGTCCGTCGGGTGAGATCGCGCTGCTCAGGCCGGTGGAAGACAGGTGGCAGGATCGAGCCGACCAGCGGTTCAGCGTGTCGTTGCCGGACGTGTTGAGTTCCGCTCCGATGGCGAATGATCGCGGGCCGAAGCCCAGCAGGCCGGTGTCGGGCCCGCGATCGATGTCGAACAGCCCCCAATAGCCGGGGCTGGTGAAGGGCACGGAATCGGGCGTTCGGCGGTACCGCAGGTAGAAGTGGTTCTCGTCGTGGGCCATCCAGACCTGCAGCCAGTCCTGACCGCCGGTGCCGTCGCCGGCCCTATCCGCGGGGTAGGGGATCACTTCGTCCCAATCGTCAAGTTGGCCGTCGATGACGATAGCTCCTTGGGCTACCTGGTTGCTACGGACAGCCACCTCACCGGTGGGCGCCGGCGGGGGCGGGTTCAACTCGTATTCGAAGTAATCGCTGGTGTTTCCCTGTGCGGGGTGGTAGTCGCCCGAGGTCTCGCCGACCAGCACGAACCGGAAGGAGGACGGATTGCCCACCGCCGAGCGTGCCACGGCAATCTCCAACTGGCGGTCGGATGATGCCGCAATGAACGGCACGTCGCCCAGCCAGCTTCCGGTCACGCTCCAGCGATTCAGGGCCAATGCTCCGCCGAAGTTGTACTCGCCGCCGATGGAGAACGTCCTGCCGCCTGCGGCCTTCAGGCCCGTATTGGCGTTGCCGTCGGTGTCGAGGATGACCCAGTAGCCCAGGCCGCCGGTGGTTCCGCCGGAAACGATAGGCGAGCGGAATCCAGTGCTGCCGGCCGCCCGCTCGAGCCGCAGATAAACGTTCGTGGTGTCGTGAGCGATGCAAACGCGCAGCCAGTCCTGGTCGCCTGGAGGGGCGTCGCCCGCGTCGTCGTCCGGATAGGGTTGCGTTCCGGCCCAGTCGGCGAACGAGCCGTCGATGACGATTTGATCGTCATCAACCGGATTGGAACGTGAGGCCACGCTGGCCGCCCTCGATGCGGGTGCGTTGGACGAGAACATGCCGGCTGCAACGATGTAAAGCACGAGACGTGGAAAGGACGAACGACGCATCGGTCACCTCCGAACGGTGCGGGCAGGATCGAGATGAACACGACTGCCCGACCTGAGCCGGAACGCAAGAGGATTCGTTGGCTGCGTCGTGGCACCGATGTGAAACGTGTGCTGCAGGGCGGGTGCCACGCGAACCGCCATCGTTCCGGGGCCCTAGTTAGATTCAGCAGGACGTGCCATGTCAAGTGCACGCGGCGTCGGTGGCAACACGGCTCGGGCGTCTCCCGACGGCTGAACAAGCCACTTTTTCCGATAAAAATCGTGCTTTCACGCGTGCCAGAGCGGATTCGGGACGGGGTACGGGTCCGATTACAGTGTCACGAAAAAAATCTGCTAACGCGCCGCTAAAACCGGATTTGGCGAGGCTATAGTTAATCGACGGCTTCCTCACGTTCGGCCGATTTGCGTCTGGCACCCCTGAGTTACCGCAGTGGTTGCGTCCGGTGTCTGCGCCTGCGTCATGGTCAGATAGGGGGTAAGCGGCGGCAGTTGGAGATGGAGCATGAGTCAGGGTGCAGCGAGCTGGAATCGCGTGCTGATTGACATTTGCACGCAGCGAGACTTTCTCGATCCGGGGGCGATTCTACAGGTCGCCAACCGTGATGCGATCGTCCCTCGGCTGGAGCAGATTTTCGCGTGGGCTCGCCGAGTCCGGTTCGGCATGTTTTCTTCGGTCGAGTCTCACCGGCCCGCCGAGCCGCCGGCCGGCTTTCCGCTCCACTGCATCGACGGCACGCCGGGCCAGGAGAAGCTTCCGTTCACCTACCTTCATCCGTCCATTCTGGTCGAGGTGGACAATACTTTGGCTCTGCCGCCCAACCTGCGCGAAAAGTATCACCAGTTGATCTTCCGCAAGCGGACCCGCGACGTGTTGAGCAATCCCAAGGCCGACCGGTTCCTGACGCAACTGGACGCGGAGGAGTTCATCATCTTCGGCGTCGGTCTGGAGCAGGCCATTCGGGTGCTGGCGCTCGGTCTGCTGGCCCGGCACAAGACGGTGACCGTCGTGGCTGACGCATGCGGGTTCTGGAGTTCCGCCGACGCGGATTTGGCGTTGCGACAACTGGGGGCCAAGGCCATCCGGATCATCTCGACGGAAGAACTGACGGCACCGCCGGCGCCGCCGGTTCCCCGCACGCTACTTCGCCGACCGATCCTCAGCGGCCGGTCGGGTCGAAGTCACTCGCCCGCCGACCGCCCGGCCCGTCCGCGGCGCAAGCGCAGCGATGTGACCAAAGGGTGACGAGACGCCTGCGAGGTCTCGCCGGGGCTGGGGACTGGGGCCTGGGGGCTTGACGTACCAGACTTCTTGCCCCGTAGGGGCGGCTTCATCTGCGGGCGCATTTCTTCCATTCAATGTAACGACTGCGGTCCAGTTGCGTGTTGATTTGCCAGGTCATGTGCCAATCCGGCGGCGGGGGCAGCGCGCGTGAGGCGACGCTGTCGAGAAGGTCGCTCATGCGCCGAGATGGGCAACGTAACTGACGGGCTGCTTCGGGAAGGAGCCGGGTGTGGTACAGCGCGAACAGTGGCTGCCAGCGGTCGTCACGGAATGCAACGGCATCAACCTTATCATCCGTAGCCTTGACGAGTTCATCGACCCAGGTGGTGCTGATCTCGGCCCAGTCACAAGCGCAAAGGAGCAGCCAGCCCGCTCCTTGGGCCCGGCGATGTTCGAGAGCGGTGATCAGACCGCCTAACGGCCCGAGGCCCGGGACAGTGTCGGCAATCGTAGCGAGACCAAGGTCTTCGTACTTTCGATCGCGTTCGGCCACCACCGTGATGCTTTCGGCGACGGACGCGAGGAGGATCGCCAATCGCTGGATCATGGGCAGGCCGTGAAGTTTTGCTCGCGCTTTGTCACTCCCGAAACGCGAGCTTCGGCCGCCGGCCAGGATGTAAACGGGTATCGCCGACACGTCTATTCTCTTTCGGTTGTGGGTTGTCGCCTGCCGATCACCATCGCGAGAGTGAGTCCGGCGACAAAGCCGATGGCCGTGTTGATCAACAGAATGGGCAGGAGCGTGGCGAGCAGGATGATCAGATCCGTTCCTGCCATGGCATCGCGTGCCACACGGCCGAGCGTCCAGCCGGCCAGAATCAGCAGGACAGCCATGATGGACACCGGGTAGCCGGCCAGCAGTTGGACCATGCCCGGCCCAAACAGAATGGCCGCTCCGATCATCATGGCACCGAGTAGGATAGCGCTCAATCCGCTGCGACCGCCGAAGCGGTAGTGGGCTGCCAGTCCTCCCGCGCCATGGCACATGGGCAGTGCGCCGAAGGGAATCGCCAACAGGTTGATCACTCCTAGCTGGAGGGCCATTTTTCGGGGGCTGATGCCGCCGCGGGGAAAAAAGTCGGAACTGAGTGCACACACCGCCAGGACGGAATTCAAGAGCGTCAAGGGAAGCTGAGGCAAGCCGGCGTGGAGGACGCCGCGGGTCCACTCAAGCGCGGCCGGCCATTGCGGCGCGAGGTCGGGAACTGTCGCAGCAAAGCCGGTCCAGCCACCCGGATTTGAGATGATCGCTATCACAGAGCCGGCGGCGAACACAGGCAGGAGCAGCGGAATTCGACGCAAACGCGGAGCGCACAGCAGCGTACCGACCAGGGCTGCGACGAGCAGGCTGTCCATGCCCATGAAGGGTAATCCGCTCGTCCATCCGAATTGCAGGCCGCTCCACTGCAGGCCGAACAACCATTCGCCTCCTTTGGCGACCAACCGGAGCCCGATGCCGAGTTGAATGCCGCGCACCACCGGCCGCGGAACCAATCGCGCCGCCCATTCCGTCGCACCCGTGGCGGCCAGCAGAATCAGGCAGACGGCCACCATGAGGCCCGCTGCGGCGATTTCCCCGCGAGTCAGTTGTTCGGTGATGGCCACCGCGGCCAATGCCTTCATGGGTTGGGCCGGAATCGGTTGACGAAACCGCCAGCCGCTCAGCAGGTTCATTAGTCCGGCGAACAGCAGGATCGCGCCGAAATCGAGCGAGCCCGTCATGGCGATCGCGGTCGCCAGCGGCAGGAACGTTCCCAGATCGCTCACCGAGGCGGACCACTCGGTCAGAAGCGCGTGCTGGAGTGCGGGCGTTTCCGTGGCCTCTGAGGCGGGTGAGATGTCCGTCGCCCGGAACGCACGAACGCGGGCAATCGGCGACAGGCCCAAACGATTCGTCGCAGGAGTGGGCATGAACTTTCCTTCACGAGACCGGCGGCGGCACGTGATCGCCCGGCTCGCCGCGGACCATCTCGACCGCATGCGGGAGCACGTCGGCGAGCGTTTCCAAATACTCACACGCTCCACGCTCGGAGCCGGGCAAATTGATAACGAGTGACCGGCTGATGGTCCCGGCCTCACCGCGCGAGAGAAAAGCTCGCGGTGTTTTGACCGCGCATCGCATGCGGGCCAGCTCGAGCAGACCTGGATGCCGCCGCTCCAGCACGGCCAGCGTCGCTTCCGGCGTGATGTCGCGAGGCCCGAGGCCGGTTCCGCCGGTGGTCAGGATGAGATCGGGTTTGCACTCACCGGCCCAGGAGCGAAGCTGTTCGGCAATCGCGTCCTGTTCGTCGGGAACGCAGGCGGTTGCGATTACCTCCGCGTTCAGCCGCTCCGTGCAGAGCCGGGCGAGGCTCGGCCCGGCCGTATCCGCCATCTCGCCGCGCGAGCAGCGATCGCTCACGGTCAGAACAGCGACGCGAATGGGATCAACCACAGGTATTCTCCACAGCGTCGGGGGCCACGTACCGGCCGTGCATGCCGCCGTCTTTTTCGAGAAGCCTCACGTACTCGATGACCATGCCAGGATCGATGGCTTTGCCCATGTCGATGACCGTTAGCGCCGCCACGCTGACGGCCGTGAGCGCTTCCATCTCCACACCGGTCTTCCAGGAGGTGCGGACTTCCGCACGCAAGTGAACGAATCGACTCGTCAGCTCCGCGGTCACGTTCACCGCGTCGAGAGGCAGGCTGTGGCAGAGCGGAATCAACTGCGCGGTCTGCTTGGCGGCCTGGATGCCGGCAATCTTGGCCACTTCCAGCACGTTACCTTTTTTGACGGAATCGGTGCGAATGGCCTCGGCCAGAGCATCGGAGATCCGGACGCGGGCTTCGGCGGATGCGTACCGCGCGGTGACGGGCTTGTCGCCGACATCAACCATTCGGACGCCGCCGTCCGCATTCACGTGGGTGAGTGCATTTCGCATCGACATGCCGGGTTCCTAAATGCTCCAGGGCCAGAAGGGCAGCGAATCAAAGTTCGATTGGCCCGGCGCGATTTCGACAAAGCCATCGCTGCGAGCCGTCGCGGCCAGATCGCCCGAGCCCATGTTGGGAACGCATCGCGCCGTGCCGTCGCTGTCGAGGCACACCGGCCGATACCACCAGAGCTTGATGGCATCGCAGTCCTCTTCGTTCAACCGCACGACGGGGCGAGGCGGCTCGGCAGTCGAAAAGCCCGCGAGCACGCGCAGCACGGGCACGCCGAACCTGCGGGCGGTCACGGCGACCGATACCGGATTTCCGGGCAGACCCAGCACAGCCTGGCCCTGCGGTCCCACTGCGCCGAGTAACGGTTTTCCCGGCCGAATGGGCAGCTTGCGAAACACAACGCGGCAGCCGAGGTCGCGCACGGCCGCAGGCACGTAGTCGTGGTCGCCCATGGACACGCCGCCGGTGATGAACACGGCATCGCATCGGGAGAGCAACTGATCGAGACTGCTGCTGATCGCGGGCAGGGCGTCCACGGCTCGCATGCACCGGATCAGTTCGATCCAGGGCACGGTGCTCAACATGGATTGCAGCGTCCAGCCGTTCGAATCACGTAGTTGCCAGGGCTGAGGTTGCCGTTCAGGTGGCAGCAACTCATCGCCCGTGATGAGCAGGCCCACTCGCACTCTGCGGAAGACTCGTGGACGGGAGACGCCGAAGGCGGCCAGGGCCGAAGCCACCGCGGCGTCGATCTGACGGCCCGCGGCCAGGACCTGCTGTCCTGCTTTGGCGTTCTCGCCTTGATAGCGAATGTTGTCGCCCGGCCGGATGGCTTGTGGGCTTACGCGCAGTTCGATGGCCGAGCCTAGCTCTCGGACGTCTTCGCGGCGGATGACAGCTTCGCAGCCTGCGGGAATACATCCGCCGGTGAAAATGCGCAAAGCATGGCCGGCGGGAAGGACGAGCGGCTCATGACCGATGGCGACTTCGCCGCACACGGGGAGGGTCGGCGCGTTCAGATCCGCGAGGCGCACGGCATAGCCGTCCATGGCCGAGACGCTGGCCGGCGGATTGTCGCGATCGGCACGCACAGGTTCGGCCAGCACTCGTCCCCAGGCGGAACTAGCCGGTACTGTCTCCACCTCGACCGGCTGGAGCTGTTGCAGCATCCGCACGAGGGCGTCTGCCGGTGTCTCGGTATGTTGCTTCGTCGCAGTTCCCATACTATGGCTCCCAACGAGTCAGGCTGTAGCGGGGCTACGTTCCTGGCGATCGCGTTCGAACTGCATCTGGGCCCAACTCCAGGCGGCCACGGTGCGCGGAAAACCGACAGTGTTCATGCCCAGGAGAATGGCCTGTTCGATCTCCTCCTGCGTGGCTCCGGCTTCGCATGCTCGGCGCACGTGACTGCGAGTGGCCGACTCCAGGCCGGCGCCCATCGCGATACCGATCTTAATCAACTGGCAGACCCGCCGGTCGAGCGGGCCGATAGCATCGACCGTCTGGGCCACCTCTTCGTGGGCTTCGGCAAGAGCGGGGTACTTTTCCACGAAAGCTTTGAACACTCCCGGGAGCTTCTGCTTGTCTTTCTGGTTGTCTGTGCCGGGGTTGGTTTCACGAGCGGACATGGTCATCCTCCAATCTGAGTCATAACAGCGACGCCGGCGGCTGGATGCCGAAGTTGTTTGCCGCTCAGGGCGGTTGCGAGAGCCGCTTCCAGCTGGTCGGGCTCGAAGCGGGGACGAAGTGCGGACATTAGATTCCCGCGGGGCCGGTCCATGAGGCACGGATAGATCGAGCCGTCGGAAGTAACTCGGATCCGGTTGCAATCCTCGCAGAAACATCCGGTCATGGCTGAGATAAACCCAACGCAGACCATGGTTCCGTCATCCAGGATCACCCGGTATCGTTGGGCGGAATCCGACTTTCGCGGCAAGGCATGCCACGATTGGACGATGGGGGCCAGACGCTCGCGCATCTGGGATTCGGAAACCGCGCGATCGTGCCAGGAGGCGGCCAGCGGCCCCATGGGCATCAGTTCGATGAATCGAATCTCGAGGATGTGGCGAGCGGCGAACTGCAGGAGTGCGACCAGTTGGTCGTCGTTTTCGCCCCGTACGACCACGGTGTTGATGCGAACGGGGTGAAGGGCGAACTCCTGAGCAGCATGGATGCCGGCCAGAACGCACTCGAGGCCGTCGCTGCCGGTGATGCGTTGGAACTGCTTGACGTCCAGGGTGTCGAGGCTGACGTTGACTCGGTGCAGGCCGGCCTTCTTGTATTCGCGCGCTTTGCGGGCTAGCGTAAGGCCGTGGGTTGTCATGCTGAGGTCGTGGATGCCCGGAATGGCGGCGATGCGCTCGATGATTTCGGTGAGATCGGGACGGCTGGTGGGGTCTCCGCCGGTGAGCCGAACCTTGTGCAGGCCGTGGCGTTCGGCCAGGTATCGCACGAGCGACTCGATTTCCACCGGACGCAGCGGGTGGTCGTCCTGTGGTCGTTCACCCGCGGGGCCAGGACGGCAATATATGCACCGCAGCGGACATTCCGACGTGAGCGAGAGTCGTAAGTACTCGATCTTTCGACCACTTGCGTCGCTCAGCATTCCTGGCACTCCGGGCGGCAAATTTGAATTGACAACCTACAAGTTTCGGTTTAAGATAATCACACTATAGCATGCGATTATACGAATAGCAATCATGCTTTCGAAAACGGGTAGACATGCGGTGAGGGCGTTGATGGCATTGGCGGAGTTGCCGGAAGGCAGGTTCCTGGGCGCGAATGTGATCGCGGAAACCATCGGTGCCCCGCCGAACTATCTGGGCAAACTGCTGCAACGCTTCGCAGAAGAAGGGCTGGTGGTGTCGCAAAAGGGCTTGGGCGGCGGCTTTCGATTGGGACGCTCACCGGCGGAAATCACGCTATTTCAGATTCTCGATCCGGTGGAGGATCTGTCGCCTTGGTCCGGCTGTGTGCTCGGAAAGCCTACATGCTCGGATGACAGCCCGTGCCGGCTTCACGGCCGGTGGAAGGTGATCAAAGAGCAGTACATCGATTTGCTGGTCAGTACCAGTCTGGCTGATTTGACGGAATGAAGGTCCGGATCTGACGGGACAAAGGCCGCCGGCGCGAAGAGGCGGCCTTCATTAGGCGACATAATCAGATATCGGCATGTGATTAGTTAATTAGTGTGGCGTGGAGGCGTTATGCGGGGCAACGGGTTGTGCGCGGTGCATCTATGGTTGGCGGCCGTCAGCGGCGTCGTTGCCGTTTCCGCCCGCGCCCAGGATCCCGCGGCGTACTTCAAACAGAATTGCGTGAGTTGTCACACCATCGGCGGCGGTCGTCTGGTCGGCCCCGATCTCAAGGACGTCACCACGCGGCAGAGCAAAGAGTGGCTTGCCAAGTTCATCCGCGATCCTCAGGCGGTCATCGCCAGCGGCGACGCGTACGCGAAGAAGATCCTCGGTGAAGCGGGCGGCGTGGTCATGCCGGCCATACCGGGGATGACCGATGCCGTGGCTCGATCGTTGGTGGATCTCATCGAGTCGGAATCGGCGCTGGCCCAGTCGCAATTCAAGGGCGTTCAGGTCAGCGATCGTCCTTTCCTGCCCGCAGACGTCGAGCAGGGACATGCATTGTTCACTGGGCACGTGCCGCTGAAGAACCGGGGGCCGGCGTGCCTGTCGTGTCACGCCTTGCCAGAGGCCGGAGCGTTGGGCGGCGGGACGCTGGGGCCGGATCTGACTAAAGCATACGAACGGCTGGGCGGGCGCAAGGGACTGAGCGGATGGCTCAGCGCGCCGGCCACGCCCACCATGCAGGCCGTTTTCAAGAGCGCCCCGATCGATAGCGAAGAAATTCTTCCCCTGGTGGCTTGCCTTCAAGAGGCCGCCCGGAACAACGCCGCCGTGGCCGCCGGTCACGGGCGCTTGGCCTTCGTTATCACCGGAACCGCTTTGGCAGTGGCCGGCCTGGTGCTGATGAACCGCATTTGGCGCGGACGACTGCGCGGCATTCGTTCGCTGCTCGTCGAGAACACTCGTACTCAAGGTGACGCATGAATGCCCGTCTGAGCCTGCCCTGGATCAAGGACATCGAATCTCCCGCGGAGCGTTCGTGGGAGGAGTTCTATCGCAATCGCTGGCAGCACGACAAGGTCGTGCGCAGCACGCACGGCGTGAACTGCACCGGCGGCTGCTCGTGGAACATTCACGTCAAAGACGGGATCGTCACGTGGGAAATGCAGGCCCTGGACTATCCCAGCCTGGCCAACGGCATCCCGCCGTACGAGCCGCGGGGCTGTCAGCGCGGCATCTCTTATTCGTGGTATCTCTACAGCCCGCTGCGAGTGAAGTACCCGTACATCCGCGGGGCGTTGATGGACTTGTGGAAGCAGGCTCGCGCCGAACACGCGGACCCGGTCGATGCGTGGGCGTCGCTGGTCAACAACCCGGAGGCGCGGTCGCGGTGGCAGAAGGCGCGCGGAAAGGGCGGCTTGCGGCGAACGGACTGGGACACGGTCACCGAACTCATCTCGGCATCGCTGATTCACACCATCAAGACGTACGGACCGGATCGCATCGCCGGGTTCTCGCCGATTCCCGCAATGTCCATGGTCAGCTACGCGAGCGGTGCCCGCATGCTGCAACTCATGGGCGGCGTTTCGCTGTCGTTCTACGACTGGTACTGCGACCTGCCCAGTGCCTCGCCCGAGACCTGGGGCGAGCAGACGGACGTGGCTGAATCCGCCGACTGGTACAACGCCAAGCTGCTGGCGGTGATGGGCTCGAATCTGAACATGACCCGCACACCGGACTGCCACTTCGCCGCCGAGGCGAGGCACAACGGCACGAAGATGTGGGTGTTCTCGCCGGATTTCAACCAAGTGGCCAAATACGCGGACGAGTGGGCGGCCATCAACGCCGGCCAGGACGGCGCATGGTGGATGGCGGTCAACCACGTCCTGCTGAAAGAGTTTCATCACGAGCGGCCCGTCGCCCACTTCCTCGATTACGCGCGAAGGTTCACCGACGCGCCGCTGCTGGTCGAACTCACCGAGCGCGACGGTCACTACGAGGCCGGCCAGTTGCTGCGGGCCAATCGACTCCAGGCCTATGCGGACGTGGAGAACGGCGACTGGAAGTTCCTGATGTGGGATGAGGCCCACAATGCGCCGAAGATGCCCATGGGCAGCGTGGGGTTCCGCTGGGGCAGCGAGAAGGGCAAGTGGAACCTGCTCCTGCGCGACGGCCTCGACGGCAAGGATATCCATCCGACGCTGACGTTCTTGGAAAAGCACGACTCGGTGGTGTCGGTTCGTTTCGATGACTTCTCCGAGGCGCGGGATCTGCTTCGCGAGGTGCCGGTGCGCTTCGTGGGGACGGCCGACGGCCGGCACGTGGCGGTGGCGACGGTATACGACCTGCTCATGGCCCAGTACGGCGTGAGTCGCGGGCTGAAGGGAGATTATCCGGCCAATTACGACGACGAAAACGCGCCGTACACGCCGGCCTGGTCCGAACGTTACACGGGCCTGGGACGCGACGTGCTGATCAAGTTTGCCCGCGAGTGGGGGCGGACGGCCGAACTGACCGGCGGCAAGTGCACGATCATCATCGGGGCGGGCATCAATCACTGGTATCACGCCAATCTCATGTACCGTGCGGGCATTCACGCCCTGATGTTCTGCGGCTGCGTGGGCGTGAACGGCGGCGGGCTGGCTCACTACGTGGGGCAGGAGAAGTTGGCCCCGGGCGAGTCGTGGTCGGCGGTGGCGTTGGCGAAGGACTGGTTCCCGGCGACACGGCTGCAGAACGCACCGAGTTGGCACTACGTGCACACCGATCAGTGGCGCTACGAAAAGTCGTTCACCGACTATCACACGCTGCCAGCCCATCAACCGGCTGGATCGCTCGCCGAGGGGCATAATATCGACATCCAGGCCCGGGCGGTTCGTTCGGGGTGGCTGCCGTTCTATCCGCAGTTCAACCGCAACCCCATCGACGTGGTGGCCGACGCCGAAGCGGCCGGGGCCCGCGACGAAAGCGAGATCATCCGGCACGTCGTGGAGCAACTGCGCGAGCGGAAGCTGGGCTTCGCGGTGGAGGATCCGGATGCGCCGGAGAACTGGCCGCGCGTGTGGTTCATCTGGCGAGGCAACGCCTTGATGGCCAGCGCCAAAGGGCACGAGTACTTCCTCAAGCATTATCTGGGGACGCATCACAACGAGATTGCCGAGGAGATCGCCGCCGATTCGGTTCGCGACGTGAAGTGGCGCGAGCCGGCGCCGCAGGGCAAAATGGATCTGGTGGTGGATCTCAACTTCCGGATGGACACCTCGGCGTTGTATTCGGACATCGTGCTGCCGGCGGCTACGTGGTACGAGAAGGATGATCTGAACTCCACGGACATGCACAGCTTCATCCATCCGCTGTCGGCGGCGGTACCGCCGTGCTGGGAGGCCAAGAGCGACTGGGGCATCTTCCGCACCATCGCCCGCAAGTTTTCGGAACTGGCCGCCCGGCATCTGCCCGAGCCGGTGCGTGAGATCGTGGCCACGCCGCTGGCCCACGATTCGGCGGCCGAGATCGCGCAGCCCACGATGGCGGATTGGCGCAAGGGCGAGGTGGAGCCGATCCCCGGCAAAACCATGCCGGCGCTGAAGATCGTCACGCGGGACTACAAGAACCTGTACAACCAGTACATTTCGTTCGGTCCGCTCGCTCGGGACAAGGGGCTGGGCGCCCACGGCACGCATTACGAGATTGCGGACGTGTACGACGGGATGCTTCAGACGCATCCGACGGTGCGTTGGGGCGGGCGAGTGTACCCGTCGCTCGACCAAGACCGTCACGTATGCGATCTCATTCTCCACCTGGCCACGGTCACCAACGGCGAGCTGGCCTACCGGTCATATAAGAACATGGAGGAGAAGGTCGGACTGCCGCTGGCGCGTCTGGCCGAGAAATCGCGCAGTGTTCGCGTGGATTTTGCCACGTTGCAGACGCGGCCGCAGCGATTCATCAACAGCCCCATGTGGTCGGGCCTGATCGCCGAAGGCCGGCCTTACTCACCGTTCACGTATAACGTCGAGTGTCTGGTTCCCTGGCGGACGTTGACCGGCCGGCAGCACTTCTATCTGGATCACCCGGGTTACATCCAATACGGCGAGCATCTGCCGACGTACAAGCCCAAACCGTCGCCCGTGCAGTACGCGGACCTGAAGTTCACGCAGCGGTCGAACGACGGGCGCGCCGCCGGCCGAACGCTCATGCTCAACTACCTGACGCCGCATGGCAAGTGGCATATCCATTCGACGTACGGCGACAACCAGCGGATGACCACGTTGTCTCGAGGCGTGGAGCCGTTGTGGATCAACGACCGTGATGCAGCCGAGCTGGGGATCGTCGACAACGACTGGGTCGAAGTGCACAACGACAACGGCGTGGTGGTCACGCGGGCGGCGGTGAGCGCTCGGTTGCCGCGCGGGATCTGCATTCAGTACCACTCGCCGGAGCGGACGTATTCGGTGCCCAAGTCGCCCTTGCGGGGATACCGCCGGGCGGGCGGACACAACAGTCTCACCCGGGTGCGCCTCAAGCCCAACCTGATGGTGGGGGGCTACGGGCAGTTCACGTTCCATTTCAACTATTGGGGACCCATCGGCTGCAACCGCGACACGCACATTCTGGTGCGGAAGTTGCCGGAACTCGTCTGGTGATGAAAAAGCCGCCGGTTTCAGGCGGTATGCCTCGAGCTGCAAGACAATAAAACCCGCTGACCGCCCCAGCGCCGTCGGCAAGGAGTCGTGACCGTGGACGTACGCTCACAGATTGCGATGGTGTTTCACCTGGACAAGTGCATCGGCTGTCACACGTGCAGCATCGCCTGCAAGAACGTGTGGACCGACCGCAAGGGCGCTGAGTACATGTGGTGGAACAACGTGGAGACCAAGCCGGGGACCGGCTATCCGACTTGCTGGGAGGATCAAAGCAAATACGCGGGCGGATGGGAAAAGCACAACGGAAGCGTCCGGCTGAAGTCCACCGACAAGGCTCGGGCGTTGCCCAACATCTTCCATCATCCACGTCAGCCAAGCATGGATGACTACTACGAGCCGTGGACGTACCGGTACGGCGATCTGTTCAACGCCCCGGAGGGCACCGATCAACCGACGGCCAAGCCGATCTCGATGGTCACCGGCGAGTACCTCGACATCAAGGCCGGGCCCAACTGGGACGACGATCTGGGCGGCTCGCCGATGTATGCACAAAACGATCCCAACCTCGACGCACTGACGCCCGAACAGCGCCAGCAACTGTTCGCCATCGAACGGCTGGTGTTCTTCTACTTCCCGCGGATCTGCAACCACTGCACCAATCCTGCCTGCGTGGCCGCGTGCCCGTCGGGGGCGTTGTACAAGCGGGGCGAAGACGGCATCGTGCTGATCGACCAGAAGCGCTGTCGCGGCTGGCGAGCCTGCGTGGCGGCATGTCCGTACAAGAAGTCTTTCTACAACTGGCAGACGGGCAAATCGGAAAAGTGCATCCTGTGCTACCCGCGGGTGGAGACCGGCCAGGCACCCGCGTGTTTCCATTCCTGCGTGGGACGCATCCGCTACCTGGGCGTGCTGCTGTATGACGCATCACGCATCGAGTCGGTCGCCCGGAGCAGCGACGCGGAGCTGATCGAAGCTCAGCGGTCGATGATTCTCGATCCGTTTGACCCACAGGTGGCCCGGGCCGCCCGGCAGAACGGCATTCACGAGTCGGTGATCGAAGCCGCTCGGCAATCGCCCGTGTATGCCTTCGTGAAGGTCTGGAAGCTGGCCCTGCCGCCGCATATCGAGTTCCGCACGTTGCCCATGCTGTTCTACGTGCCGCCGCTCTCGCCGGTGATGGCCGCGCAGGAGGCATCGACGGTCACACACGTGTCCAAGGATTTCTTTCACGACATCGACGAGTCGCGGGTGCCGATGGCCTTTTTGGCCCGGCTCTTCGGTGCCGGTTACGAAGGCCAGGTGCGGTACGCCCTTCGCAAGCAGAAGGCCGTGCGGATCTATCGTCGGGCGACGACGGTGGGGGATGTGGATCCGGCCTTCCTCCAGAGAGTGCTCGAAGAGGCGGATTGCACCGCCGAGCAGGCGGAGGAGATCTACCGGCTGACTTCGCTGTGCACGTTCGAGGATCGCTTCGTCATACCGCCGTCGCATCGCGAGCTGGCCATCGAGGCTCTACACGATCCGTTGGCACACAAGCAGGCGGTGGGGTTTGGCTTCGTCTACGGGCCGAAGAGAGGAGCGTAAGGCATGTACGCCGCGATATTCGACCGATTGGCGGGCTTGTTGGCGTACCCTCGGGAGGCGCAGACCGGCACGCTCCGGGATCTCGCTGCTGACCTGGCGCGCGACTGGCCTGAGGCGGCGGAGGCACTCAGTGGCTTGGCCGACGCCTTGGCCGACCTCACCACGGAACAGCTGCAGGAACTGTTCGTACGGACGTTTGATCTGAACCCGGTGTGCTGTCTGGAAGTGGGGTGGCAGCTTTTCGGCGATCATTACGATCGTGGGCGTTTCCTGGCCGACATGCGAAGCGCGTTACGGCAATGTGGCGTCGCCGAATCGACGGAACTCCCCGATCACTTGTCTCACATTCTGCAACTGCTGGGCCGCATGCCCGAACCGCAGGCCGCCACGTTTGCGGCCGATTTTGTCATGCCGGCGGTCGAGAAGATGTACGCCAGTCTGCAGGAGGCTTGCGACAATCCGTATCGCGAACTGCTGCGTGCGATCCGCGTCGTGATGGCGGCGCTGGCGGATACCGCTCGACAGGAGGTGCGCCGATGAATCCCGTCATTCTGGACATCTTTCTCTTTTCCGTGCTGCCGTATGTGGCGTTGGCGTTGTTCTTCATCGGCACGGTGCGTCGCTACGTGGGCCGGCCCTTCACGTATTCGTCACTGTCGTCGCAATTCCTGGAGAACCAAGAGCACTTCTGGGGTCTGGTGCCGTTTCATTACGGGATCGTGGTGGTGTTGACGGGTCACGTCGTCGCGTTCCTGATGCCCGATCAGCTCCTGTGGTGGAACAGCCGTCCGCTGCGTCTGTACGTCCTGGAAGCGGCTGCGCTGGGCTTCGCGTTGCTGACGCTGGCAGGCTTGGGATCGGCCTTGTACCGCCGGGTCTCGGTGCGCAAGGTGCGAGTGGTGACCAGTGTCACCGATTGGATTCTGGTGGTCCTGCTGCTGATCCAGGTCGTGGCCGGCATCTACGTGGCCGTGTTTTACCGGTGGGGATCTTCCTGGTTCGCCGCGGCGCTGACGCCGTATCTGTGGTCGCTGATCAAGCTCCAACCCGACGTCAGCTACGTCTTGCCGCTGCCTTGGCCGGTGAAGCTGCACATTACCGGCGCGATCCTCCTCGTGGGTTTCTTTCCATTCACGCGGCTGGTGCACGTATTGGTGGCACCGATTCCCTATCTGTGGCGCAAGCCGCAAGTGGTCCGGTGGTATCGCCGCGGAACGACGGCATCGTTGGACTGATCGCGGACTGAACTCTTGAACGCCAGGCGTGGAGCAAGGTCATGAGTGAAAACGCCAAAGCGATTCGCATTCTGACGCTCAATACCGTCGCGTTCACCATCTGCTTTGCCTGCTGGACCATGAACGGCGTGCTGGTCACGTTCCTGGTCGAGAATCGCGTCTTTCGCTGGGACAACGCCCAGGTGGGCTGGCTGCTGGGCATTCCCGTTCTGACCGGCTCGGTGTCCCGACTGCCCATCGGCGTGCTGACCGATCGGTATGGCGGCCGCATCGTCTATGGGCTGCTCATGCTGCTGTCGGCGATACCGATGTACTTGCTGAGCTACGCCGACTCTTACGGCGGGTTTCTGGCCGCAAGCCTGGGGTTCGGGTTCAGCGGGGCGGCGTTCGCAGTCGGCATCGCCTACACCTCCGTCTGGTTCGCCAAGGAGCACCAGGGCACGGCGCTCGGCATCTTCGGGATCGGCAACGCCGGTTCGGCGCTGACGAGCATGGCGGCGCCGCTCCTGCTTCGCGTCCTGACCCAACAGGGCGAGAACCTGGAAGCGTGGCGTCACCTTCCGCGAATCTACGCCGCGGCGCTGGTGATCATGGCGGTGGTCTTCTTCCTGCTCACCGAGGAACGCCGAACGCAGCACAACCGGGGACTCAGCATGCGGCAACGGCTGGCTCCGTTGGCGCACATGCGCGTCTGGCGGTTCGGTCTGTACTACTTCCTGGTGTTCGGCGGGTTCGTGGCTCTCGCGCAGTGGCTGATCCCGTACTACGTCAACGCCTATTCGATGACGGTGGCGACGGCCGGTCTGATGGCGGCGATTTTCAGCTTGCCTTCAGGCGTCGTGCGTGCGCTGGGCGGCTGGATGTCGGACCGGTGGGGGGCTCGGGCGGTCATGTACTGGGTCTTCGCAGTCTGCATCGTGGGCTGTTTGCTGTTGTGTGTGCCGCGGATGGAGATTCGCTCGCCCGGGCAGGGTGTGATGGCCGCCCGCAGCGGCACGGTAACCGCCGTGTCCAGCGAGAGTATCACCGTGGGGGATCAGATCTACCCGCTCAAGGCCCGGCAGCCCGGGGCGGAGGTGAACGCCGAACCGGGCATACTCGTCTTCCCCACGTTCGCTAGCTGGCAGGAGCCGGTGGTGCGCGTGGGCGACGAGGTGGTGCGCAAGCAACTGCTGGCTCGCGGCGTCACGCACATCTTCTTCCAGGCCAACGTGTGGATCTTCACTTTCCTGGTGTTCGTGGTCGGAATCGCGATGGGGATCGGCAAGGCCGCGGTGTACAAGTTCATCCCGGACTACTTCCCGCACGACGTGGGCGTGGTCGGCGGAATGGTCGGCGTGTTGGGCGGACTCGGCGGTTTCTTCTGCCCCATCGTGTTCGGATACCTCTTGCGCGGCACGGGGCTATGGACGACGTGCTGGATGTTCCTGCTCGTGGTCTCGGTGGGGTGTCTGGTGTGGATGCACGCCGTGGTTCGGCGGATGTTCCGCGAGCAGATGCCGACCTTGTTCCAGCAGATCGACGAGCACGGTCGTCTGCAGCCGGCCGGCGAACCTGTGCGGTCGGATCCCGTCGAGCATTTGGCACCAGCGACGCAGGGAGGGCTCCATGGCTGATTCACTGGCCGCCAAACCGACGTGGTGTCTGGCCGAGTGGATGCCCGAGGACACCGGCTTCTGGAGTGCGGTGGGCGAAAGGGTCGCGCGTCGCACGCTGTGGATCACCACGGGGGGCCTGACCCTCTCTTTCGCCACGTGGTTCATGTGGAGTGTCATTGTCGTACGACTGCCCGGACTGGGATTCGATCTGTCGGTCTCGCAGTTGTTCTGGTTGGCGGCCATTCCCGGGCTGACCGGCGCGACGTTGCGCATTCCCTACTCCTTCCTCGTTCAGATATTCGGCACACGGGCGGTAGTCACGCTGGGGACAGCCACGCTGCTCATCCCGAGTGTCGGCGTCGGGTTGGCCGTGCAGAATCCCTCCACGCCGTTCTGGGTGCTGGTCGTGCTGGCCGCCACCGCGGGCTTTGGCGGGGGAAACTTCTCCGCCTTCATGTCGAGCACGAGCTATTTCTTCCCCAAGGCGCGTCAGGGCACGGCACTGGGATTGCAGGCGGGCATCGGAAACCTGGGCGTGAGCCTGGTGCAATTTCTCACGCCGCTGGTCATCGCGGTGCCCCTGTTCGGCTCGCTCGGCGGTGAACCGCTCAGTGTATCCGGCGGGAGCGGCGGAGAGGCTGTCTACATCCAGAATGCAGCGTTTCTGTGGGTCGTGCCTGTAATGCTGTTTACGCTCGCGGCCGCTTGGGGGCTTCGCACCATTCCGGTGCGCGGCACGCTCGGCGAGCAGAGCACGATTTTCCGCCGCAAGCACACCTGGATCATGACCGTGCTCTACTTCATGACGTTCGGATCCTTCTCGGGGCTGGCCGCGGCATTCGGATTGCTCATCGGGCAGGTGTTCGGAAGGTTCGACGACGCGCCCGATCCGTTGCGCTACGTCTTTCTGGGCGCGCTCATCGGTTCGCTGGCTCGGCCGTTGGGCGGGTACATCTCCGATCGACTGGGCGGAGCAAAAGTCACACTGGTCTGTGCACTCCTCCTCCTGGCCGGTTCGGTGGCGATCACGTTCACCACGAAACCCACGTCGGCGGCTCAGTTCGGTTCGTTCCTCGCCGTGATGCTGGTGCTGTTTCTGGCTTCGGGGATCGGCAACGGATCGACGTTCCGCATGATCCCGATCATCTTCCCGCCCAAGGAGGCGGGGCCCGTGCTGGGCTGGACGTCGGCGGTGGCGGCTTACGGGGCATTCCTGGTGCCCATGCTGTTGAACTGCTCGTTCGCACGCTACGGCTCGCCTGATGCGGCATTTCTGGGGATGGCCGTCTTCTACACCGCGAATGTGGTCATCTGCTGGCACTGCTACGTTCGCAAGCACGCCGAGGTGAAGTGCTAATGTTGAGATCACCCATCACCACGACACTGCTGCTCCTCCTGGTGCTGATCGGATTGGCCGGCCTGGTCTCGTCGGCCGGCACCACCGTGCATCTGCCGGGCAACGATCAAGGCTACGAGCCGGCCCAACCCATCGCCTTTTCGCACCAGTTGCATGCGGGCGAGCTGCAGATCGACTGTCTTTATTGCCATAGCGGCGCCGACAAGAGCCGGCATGCGGGGATTCCGGCGGCCGGTACGTGCATGAACTGCCACAAATCGGTGCGGGCGACGTTCGGAGCGATTCGGGCCGAGGATGAAATGGCTCAACAGGAAAACCGTGCCCCGCGGCGGATCGTGTCGCCGGAAATCGCAAAGCTGTACACCGCTTTGGGGCTCGATCCCGAAACTTTTGAATCGGATCCGGCCCAAAAGCCCACGCCCATCGAGTGGATTCAAATCCACAAACTCCCGGACTTCGTCTACTTCAACCATGCCGCGCACGTGAATGCCGGCGTCACGTGTCAGGAGTGTCACGGGCCGGTGGAAACGATGGAGCGTGTGCGGCAGGTGGCGGATCTGTCTATGGGCTGGTGCGTCAACTGTCACCGGGACACGGCCAAGTACGGTGTGAACGGCAAGCCTGTAGCGTCTTCGACGGATTGTGCGGTCTGTCATTACTGAGTGGCTCTCAGCTGTGAGCTTTGAGCCATGAGCCAGAAAGAGGAACCGTCCAAGATGAGTCATTCGGAACCAGTGCGGAATCCTGAGGGCACTGAGACGGTTGTCGCCACCTTCCCGGTCGGTCCGGCGGGTGTGGGGCGCCGAAGCTTTCTGAAGCTTGCCGGGTTCACGTTGGCGGGCACGGCCGTGAGCGGTTGCCGGCGGCCGGTGGAGAAGGCCATCCCCTTCCTGGTTCAGCCGGAAGCAATCGTGCCGGGCCGGGCGATCTGGTATGCATCCACATGCGGCGGCTGCAATGCCGGTTGCGGTGTGCTGGTGAAGAACCGCGACGGCCGGCCGATCAAGCTGGAGGGAAACCCGGATCATCCATTGTCCCAGGGGGGGCTGTGTGCCATCGGCCAGGCTTGCATCCTGGAGCTCTACGATTCGCATCGTCCGGCCGATCCGTCCATCGGCGGGCAAAAGGTGACCTGGACCGAACTCGACGGCAAGCTGATGGAGCGGCTCGAGCACATCCGGCAAAACGGCGGGGCAGTGCGCCTGTTGACGGGAACGATCACCAGCCCGACGAGCCGATCGATGATCCAGCAATTCCTCGCCGGCTTCGCCGACGCACGGCATGTGACGTACGACGCGGTCTCCTGCTCGGCCATCCTGGACGCGCACCAGCGTACGCACGGGCAGCGCGTGCTGCCGCGGTTCCGGTTCGATCGAGCCGACGTGATTGTCGGTCTGGACGCCGATTTCCTGGGCACGTGGATCTCGCCGGTCGAGTACACGGCGGCGTATCGAGCCCTGCGACGGTTGGAAAGCGATCCTATCCGGCGATCGTATCACGTGCAGATCGAAGCCCGCATGTCGTTGACCGGTGCTAATGCCGATCGGCGCATCGTCGTTGCCCCGGATGAATACACGAGAGTGGCGGTATCACTGGCTGCCTCGCTGGCGGAAAAGGTTGGTGTCGAGCTTCCCCTTCGTGTGACCGTCGAGCCTGCTATCCAGGACGTCGCTGAACGTCTTTGGCAGGCTCACGGTCACAGCTTGATCGTTTGCGGCGTGAACGACGTCGATACGCAGGTCTGGATCAGCTTCTGCAACCACCTGTTGGGCAACTATGGCCGGACGCTGGACGTGGAACAGCCGTCGTATCAGATGGCCGGCGACGATCGGGCGGTTAAAGCGCTCTTCGACGAGATTCTGACCGGCCAGGTGGCGGCGCTCATCGTGCGCGGCGTCAATCCGGCCTACGATCTGGCGGCTTTGGGCGACTGGTCGAAGGCGCTGTCCCGAGTGCCGTGCGTCGTCAATGTGACGGAAACGCACAACGAAACGAGTGCCTTGGCTCATTACGTGTGCCCGGAGCCTCATTTCCTCGAACGATGGGATGACAGCGAACCCGCCGCCGGCGTCGCTGCCGTGACGCAGCCGGTGATTCAGCGTCTGGGCCGCACACGTACGTTAGCCGAATGCCTCAGCGCGTGGATGGGCCGTCCGCGCAGCGACCGAGAGATCGTGCAAGCGTTTTGGATGGACGCGATCTATGCCCGCCGGCAGAGTGGCGACGAGCCGCAACGGTTTTGGGATCAGACGGTTCACGACGGCTACGCGAATATCCATGCGTCCGCCACGGCCTTGAGCCCGTTTCAGACTGCCGCTTTGCCGGCCGGACCGCCTGCGCCTTCGGAGACGGTCAGCGCGAACGATCTGCAGTTGGTGCTGTATCCCAAAGTGACGCTGCGCGAGGGCACGCATGCGCACAACCCGTGGTTGCAGGAACTGCCGGATCCCATCAGCCGCATCGCCTGGGACAATTACGCGAGTTTGGCGCCCGCGGCAGCAGCCCGTATGGGCGTGCGCGAAGGGGATGTGCTGAAGCTGACCGTGTCTCACACGGAAGGGGGCGAGCGAGAGATCGAATTGCCGGTGCACATCCAGCCCGGCCAGCACGACCGGATCGTCGCCGTCGCTCTTGGCTACGGTCGCATGGGAACCGAGCGTTTCGCGGAGATCGGGCCACAATGGCTGGAAGCCCGGCCATCCGTCGGCCCGACCGGACGCGTGGGCGTGCATGCAGCACCATTGCTCCGGTACAGGGGCGATCACTTGTGCTACACCAACACGATCACTCGGGCGGTCAAGACCGGCCGGCGTCATGCGCTGGCCGCCATTCAGTCGTATGACTCGCTGACCGTGCCGGCGGGCATGGCCCCGCACGGCCAGGAAAAACGCCATGAAATCGTTCGCGAGATATCGCTGGCAGCCTTGACGGATTCCGCCGGCAGGAGCCCCGCCACTCGGCCCGCGCCGCCTTCGCTCTGGCCCGAGCATCGTTACGACGGGCATCGGTGGGGGATGGTGATCGACCTCGACGCCTGCACGGGTTGCGGCGGCTGCGTGCTGGCTTGCCAGATCGAAAACAACATCCCCGTAGTGGGCAAGGACGAGATGGCCCGCAGCCGCGAAATGCACTGGTTGCGGATCGACCGGTATTTCGCGGAGCACGAAGGCCGGACAGACGTGACCTTCCAGCCCATGCTTTGCCATCACTGCGAGAACGCCCCTTGCGAAACGGTCTGCCCGGTGTTGGCCACCGTGCACAGCACTGAAGGTCTTAACCAGCAGGTCTACAACCGGTGTGTGGGCACGCGGTATTGCGCCAACAACTGTCCGTACAAGATGCGGCGGTTCAACTGGTTCGACTATGCCCACCAGGATGCGCTCGAGAACATGATCCTCAATCCGGACGTGACCGTACGTTCGCGGGGTGTGATGGAGAAATGCTCGTTCTGCGTGCAGCGGATCGAGGCAGCCAAGATCGAGTCGCGGGGGGAGAATCGGCCGATCCGCGACGGGGAAGTACAGCCGGCCTGCCAGCAGTCCTGTCCGGCCCGGGCGATCGTGTTCGGAGACATGAACGATCCCGACAGCAAGATTTCCCGCCTGATGCGCAGCCCGCGCTACTACCGGGCACTGGAGGAACTGAACGTGCGGCCGGCCGTGGGCTATTTGATGGTGGTCAACGACGAAAACGATCCGAAAGGCACTCATCATGGCTGACGTTCCCATTGTGTTTCGCCCGCCGCTGATCGAGGGCAACAAGAGCCTCGCCGACATCACGCGCGACGTGAGCCGGCCCATGGAGCGCCGGCCGACGGCGATGTGGTGGACGGCGTTCGGCGCGTCGCTGGCCGCGTTGCTGCTCGGCCTAGTCGCGGTCACCTACCAGATCGCTACCGGCATCGGTACCTGGGGGTTGAATCGCACCGTGGGCTGGGGCTTCGACATCACCAACTTCGTGTTCTGGGTGGGCATCGGCCACGCGGGCACGCTCATCTCCGCCGTGCTATTCCTGTTTCGCCAGCATTGGCGGACGTCGGTCAACCGAGCGGCGGAGGCCATGACGATCTTCGCCGTCATGTGCGCTGCCATCTTCCCGCTGATTCACATGGGCCGGCCGTGGCTGGCGTTCTGGGTGTTCCCGTATCCCAACTATCGTGGATCGTTGTGGGTGAACTTCCGTTCGCCGCTGCTGTGGGACGTGTTCGCCATCAGCACGTACTTCACCATCTCGCTGGTGTTCTGGTATGTGGGACTGATTCCCGACCTGGCCACGCTGCGGGACCGTGCCACCACCAAGGTTCGGCGGCTGGTGTGCGGACTGTTGAGCCTGGGCTGGAACGGCTCGGCTCGCACCTGGGTGCGTTACGAGCTCGTGTATCTTCTGTTGGCCGGCCTGGCCACGCCGCTGGTCATCTCCGTGCACAGCATCGTCAGCTTCGATTTCGCGACGTCGATACTGCCCGGCTGGCATACCACCATCTTTCCACCTTATTTCGTGGCGGGAGCGGTGTTCTCCGGCTTCGGCATGGTGCTCACGCTCATGATCATCGCCCGCAAGGTGATGGGCCTCGAAGAGTACATCACCATCCGGCACATCGAGGCCATGTGCAAGATCGTCATTGCCACCGGCGGGATCGTGGGGTTGACCTACGCCACCGAGTTCTTCATCGCCCTGTATTCCGGATCCAAGTGGGAGTATTTCGTGTTCCTCAACCGGGCGATGGGGCCATTCGCCTGGGCGTATTGGATCATGGTCGGCTGCAACGTGCTCGCGCCCCAGTTGCTGTGGTTCAAGCGGATCCGCACGTCGTTGGCCGCGGTGTTCGCCATTTCCATCCTGGTGAACATCGGCATGTGGTTCGAGCGATTCGTCATCATCGTGACGTCGCTGCATCGCGACTATCTGCCGGCCAGTTGGACGCATTACGTGCCGACCTCCATGGAGATCGCCACGTTCATCGGCAGCTTCGGGCTGTTCTTCACCTGCTTCCTGCTGTTCTGCCGATTCGTTCCGGTGATCGCCATAGCCGAAGTGAAAGGTGCGGTGGCTCACGATCGCCATCAATCGGAGACGCACCATGAGTGAACGCTATTTCGTAGCGGTGTTCGAAGCGGAAGAAGATGTCAAGGCGGCCGTGCGGGCGGCGCGCCGCGAAGGCCACGTCGTGCACGACGTCCACACGCCGTACGCCGTGCACGGGCTGGACGAAGCCATGGGGCTGCGACCGTCACGGTTGTCGTGGGCGTGTCTGGCCTTCGCGATGCTCGGTGCTTCCATCGGTCTTTGGTTCCAGCACTGGTCGTCCACGACCGACTGGCCGTTGAACGTGGGCGGCAAACCGTTCAATTCGCTGCCTGCCTTTGTACCGGTCACGTTCGAGCTGGCCGTTTTGCTGGCGGGCTTGGGGAGCGTGGCGGCACTGTTCGTGCGTGCCCGGTTGTTTCCGGGCAAGAAGGTGATTTTGCCGGAGTCGCGCGTGACGGATGACCTGTTTCTAATGGTGATCGCCGAGCAGGACGCATCGTTCGATAGCGATCGGGCGGCCGGCTTGTGCGACGCGCATCACGCCGTGTGGTGCGGCGAATGGATCGACGGACATGTGCACCGGTTCGAGCGGCGACACGTGGTGCGGGATGTGTCGCCGGCTGACATCGATGAGCTACGGAGCGAATCCGAGCCCCCGATCAGCCGCCGAGGCTCGCGGCTCCGTAAGCGATCGAGCGTGCCCGTAGCTGGAGAATAGTGGGGGCCTGGGGGTTGGGGCAAGAGGCTGTGGTTCCGCCCGAAGCGGGCGTTCCACCATTGTGGAGAAGGAACGGCTCTGGAAGGAGTGAGCCCGATGCGTCGCACGGTGTTTCATGTTCTGCTGGTGGCGGTGATCGCCGGGAGCCTCGGCGTGTCGCTGATGCTGCGCGGCGATCCTGCTCAGCCGAATCGTCGCGTGCCGACCAACATGGCCGACTCGGTCGCTTATGACAGTTTTGCTCCCAACCCGGTGTTCGCGGACGGCAAAACCTTGCAGACGCCTCCGGCCGGTTCCATCGCGCGGGGCTACCTGCCGTTGCATTACCAGGCCGGTCCGGAGGAAGCGGAGCGAGCGGGCAAGGAGTTGAGCAATCCGTTCGCCGCCGATCCGGTCGTTCAGCTTGAGCGTGGCGCGGCCATCTATCAGTCGTTTTGCGTGGTATGCCACGGTGCCGGAGGGCTGGGCGATGGACCGGTCACGCGCCGCGGCGTGCCGCCACCGCCTTCGCTGTTGGCCGAGAATGCACTGCAGCTTTCGGATGGGCAGATGTTTCACATTCTGACCTATGGCCAGAACAACATGGCGTCTTACGCGGCCCAGATTTCGCGCGACGATCGCTGGCGCGTCATCCTGCACGTGCGTTCATTGCAGGGTAAGTTGGCGACCAGCCAGCCGTCCACTCCGTTCGGTGCGACCAGCCCCGAAACGTCCGAGGTTCAGCCATGATGCAAACGGCACTTCTCACCCAGCCGAGCAAGCGAACGGCCCGAGCGTACCTCCTGGGGGGCGCGGCGGCCGGCGTGGTCCTCGCGGCCTTCGTGGTGCCGCGGGTGATCTGGCCGGCGCTGCTTGTCGTCGGGTTGTACCTCCTGGGCATCATGCTGGGCAGCACGTTGTTTCTGGCTCTGCAGAACCTCTGTCAGGCCCGGTGGAGCCGATCCATCGAGTTCGTCCCGCGCCTGCTGGCGGCGATGACGCCGTGGACGCTGGTCATTCTGCTTCCGGTGCTGACGCTGGGGCTGCCCACGTTGTATGAGTGGAGTCATGCCGGCGATTCATCGCACGCAGGTCACGGGCCGCTGCACGGATTCAAGGCCGTCTGGCTCGAGCCCGCGTTCTTCTGGGTACGCACTGCCATCTATATCGGCGCGTGGTGGCTGCTTTCCAGGAGAATCGCGCGCGAGTCGTCCTCCACGCCGAGCCGTTCGATGCGATGGGCGGCTCTGTTCGTGGTCGTCTTCGCCGTGACCTGGGTTGCTTCGAGCTTCGATTGGATCATGTCCATCGACTCGCATTGGTTCAGCACCATCTTCGGCGTGTACAACTTCGCGGGCATGTTCGTCAGCGCTTTGGCGGCGACGACGCTTATTCTGATCTTGCACGCACGGGCGACCGGCGGCACGAATGCGATCCGGCCGGAGCAACTCCACGACCTCGGCCGGCTGATCTTCGGATTCAGTTGCTTTTGGGCGTACATCTGGTACAGCCAGTACATGCTCATTTGGTACTCCAACCTGCCGGAAGAGACCGGTTATTACGCCCTGCGGCACAGCGGTGTCTGGCAGACGGTTTCGTTCCTGAACGTCATATGCAACTGGGTTGTGCCGTTCATCGTGCTGCTGTCGAGCACGTCCAAGCGCAACCCTGCCACGCTGGCCGCCGTCTGTATCGTGCTGATGATCGGGCGGGCCCTCGATCTGTCCTTCATGATTCTGCCGCCGTTCACGGGCAATTCGATCCTCGGTGTGGCTCTCGGCGTGGTGCCAGCCGCGGCTGGACTGGCGTTACTCGCGACTGTGGTCAATCGGTCCATCCGAATCGCGCCCGCGGCCAAGTGACCCGGCTGCGATTGGAATACGTGGAGTTCTTGTCATGCAGAGCTTGATCGAAGCACGCACGGCCACCGGCCGGGTGGTGGCCATATCCGTCAGCGAACGCAAAGGCGTTCCCAAGTCCAACATCGATTCGGCGGTCCTCCGGCCAGAGTGGGGGATCGAGGGCGACGCGCATGCCGGCAAGTGGCATCGGCAGATCAGTCTGCTGGCCGTCGAGAGCATCGAGAAGATGCGAGCCAAGGGCCTGGACGTCGGCCCCGGTGCTTTCGCGGAGAACATCACCACCGAGTTCATCGACATCCCGCATTTGAGCGTCGGCGACCGGGTGCGCATCGGCGCAGCCGAATTGGAGATCACGCAAATCGGCAAGAAGTGCCACGCCCGTTGTGCCATCTTCCAGGCTGCCGGCGATTGCGTCATGCCTCGCGAAGGGATCTTCGCCCGCGTCCTCGTCGGCGGCCCCATCCGCGTGGGCGACTCAGTCCACGTGACGCGCACAACCGGCTAGCTCCGTGGTTACTGCACTCAATATCACTCTATCGGGGCCTTGGTGGTGGCCGGCGTTCCGCCCGCCTCAGTCTGCTAATCTTGTAATCTGTGGACCTTTCAACCACCGGGGCGGATATTACACGGTGGATAATGCTCGATGCGCTGAGTGGAGTGAGTATCCACAGATTACAAGATTGCACAGATGTGAAGAAAAACGGTTGGAGTCGTCGATGATGTGAACCACTGCTTCGAATTGGCTAACCGCAGAGGTCACAGAGGGTCACAGAGGAGGCCTGAGATGCGGACTTCCGTCCTCCTCTGTGCTCTTGGCGTTTGCAAGGAGAACGATAGAAGCCGGTTTCTTCTTCCTCATCCGTGCCCATCGGTGTTATCCGTGGTCTAACTGAGTTGCCCGGCCGGTGTGTGGTCTGTGACCCGGTGTGATCCTGGTCATGACGCCGGTGAACGCTCCGCTTTGACATCCGGGTTTGAGCCTACCTACAGTTCTCCAGCCCAGCCTGCCGCTGATGTATCGCGGACCGGACCGGGCGACCCAAGCCACGAGGAACCCGAGCATGAGTTACACGAAGCTTTGGCTGGCCTTCGGCAGCGTCGTTCTGGTGTCTTTTGCCGTCCTGGGCTACTACGGGGTGGAGCTGTATCGGCAGGCGCCGCCCATTCCTGAGCAGGTGGTCACACCGCAAGGGCGCGTCGTTTTCACCGCCCAACAGATCAAGGACGGACAGAACGTCTGGCAGTCGATGGGCGGCCAGGAGGTGGGCAGCATCTGGGGCCACGGCGCCTATGTCGCCCCGGACTGGTCGGCGGACTGGCTGCACCGGGAGGCGATGTGGCTGGCCGAGCACCGCGCCCGGGCGGAGTTCGGCCGGGGCTATCAGGAGCTCGAGCCGGCCGAACAGGACGTCGTCAAGGCCTATCTTCGCGAGCAGATCCGCACCAACACCTACGATCCGCAGACCCGTACGATCACCATTTCCGCCGAACGCGCCGCGGCCGCCGAGGCCATGAGTCGCTACTACGCGGCGCTGTTCGGTGACGCGACGGAGTTCCCCGAGGATGTTCGCTTTCTGGCCGACGGCGGGATGGATCCCGTCGCGTTGCGCGACGCGTATGCCATACCCGCCAACACGGTGTCCGATCCGGAGCGGCAACAGAAGATGGCGGCGTTCTTCTTCTGGGCGGCCTGGGCGTGCGGCACGGAGCGGCCAATCCCTGCGACGCCGCAGACGGCCGGAGCAGGGCCGAGCGATTCACGTCCGCCTATCACGTACACCAACAACTGGCCTAGCGAGAGCCTGATCGACAACCGGCCGAGCGGCGCTGTCGTCGTCTGGTCGGTGGTGAGCTTCGTGCTGCTCCTGGCGGGCATCGCCGCGTTGGCGTGGTACTATGCCGTGCTCAAACATCGTGAGGAAGAGCCGCATCAGTTGCCCGAGCGCGATCCGCTGCTCGCGCTGACGCCGACGCAGTCCATGCAGGCCACGCTCAAATACTTCTGGGTGGTCGCGGCTTTAATCGTGGTTCAGGTCGGCCTCGGCGGCGTGACTGCGCACTATGGCGTGGAGGGGACCGGCTTCTATGGATTTCCACTGGCCGACTACCTGCCGTATGCCGTCACGCGAACGTGGCACACGCAGCTCGGGATCTTCTGGATCGCGACCGCTTGGCTGGCGACAGGGCTGTTCATGGCGCCCGCGGTGTCGGGCTACGAGCCGAGGTTCCAGCGGACCGGCGTGAACTTTCTGTTCGTCGCGCTCCTGGTGATCGTGATCGGATCGATGTTCGGCACGTGGTACGCGACGCGACAACGCATGGGCCTGGAGATGAACTTCTGGTTCGGTCACCAGGGCTACGAATACGTCGACTTGGGGCGATTCTGGCAGATTTTCCTGCTCGTGGGGCTGTTCCTGTGGTTGGGTTTGATGGGGCGGGCGCTGTGGCCGGCGTTCAAACAGCCCGGGCCGCACAAGCATCTCCTGGGCATGTTCATGATCGCCTCGGCGGCCATCGCGCTGTTCTATGCGGCCGGCCTGATGTGGGGGCGGCAGACGAACCTGGCCATCGCCGAATACTGGCGCTGGTGGGTCGTGCACTTGTGGGTGGAAGGCTTCTTCGAGGTTTTCGCCACGGTGGTGATCGCGTTCCTGTTCACGCGGATGGGGCTGCTTCGTGAAGGCACCGCGACGGCCGCCGTGTTGTTTTCCACGACCATCTTCCTGTCCGGCGGGATCATCGGCACGTTCCATCACTTGTATTTCACCGGCACGCCGACGGCGGTCCTCGCCTTGGGCGCCGTGTTCAGCGCGCTGGAGGTGGTGCCGCTCGTACTCATCGGCTTCGAGGCTTACGAGAACCTCACTATGAGCCGAGCGACGCCGTGGGTGCAGGCGTACCGATGGCCCATCTACTGCTTCGTTGCGGTGGCGTTCTGGAATCTGGTCGGCGCGGGGCTGTTCGGGTTTCTCATCAACCCGCCGATCGCGCTGTATTACATGCAGGGGCTGAACACGACGCCGGTGCACGGCCACACCGCGCTGTTCGGCGTGTACGGCATGCTCGGCATCGGGCTCATGCTGTTCTGCCTGAAGGGCCTGACCACTCGCCACGTATGGCGGACCGGCGTGTTATCGTTTTCCTTCTGGGCGATTAATATCGGCCTGTTCCTCATGGTCATGATCAGCGTGTTGCCCGTCGGCTTGCTCCAAACCTGGGCCAGCGTCGAGCACGGCCTGTGGTACGCCCGCTCGGCCGCGTTTCTGCAGTCCGACCTTATGGACACGCTGCGCTGGCTGCGCGTTATCGGCGACACCATCTTCGCCGTTGGCGCCATTGCTTTGGGCTGGTTTGTGCTCGGCGTCAAGACGGGCTGGTCGCTGAGCCGCGAACCGGACGCGGTCGCGCAGCTTTACCCCGAGTCCGCCGGCCTGAAAGGCAGCCAAGGCTGACGCACGACGTCTTCTCTGTAGAACGTTGGTCAAGTGTTGACGAGCGCGAGCCGCCGGGCTTGCCCCCGCGGACTCAGTCCGACGGGGCTCGGGCGTCGATGCGAACAGACGCACGCTCTAAGGTCGTACAGTTCACGGTGGCAATGATCGTGCACCAACCCTTGCGCGAGATGCTTGTTGTTTGGCTCACAGCTCATAGCTCACAGCTGATAGCTCACCGCGAGCGGCATGTCCACGTGGAACAGATCGCTCATGCTGTTGACGAACCAGGTCGTGGGCGTGCGCGTCCGCAGGGGCACGGCAGCGTGTCGGGATGGGTCGTCAGGCGAAACCGTTTGCGGTACTTGGCCTGGCCCATGGCTTGAAGCCGCATGGCCATGGTCTCGGCGTAGCAGTGCTTGCAGCCCGGACTGATCTTGGTGCATCCGGTCGCAGGATTCCAGGTCCGGCCTGTCCACTCGATCTTGCTCAAGCCTCGGCTCCGCAAGCTGCCACGGCAACCGGTTCGAAACCCCCGTCGCCGAAGAGTATGATCCACGGATTGCAGGATTACAAGATTACAGGTCATCCAACGTGTGGGGCACCTGCCGTTTGGAACCAAGGTGTCGCTGAGTACGGTTCCGGAGTTGAGACCATGGACAACACTGACGGGCACGGATGATCGAGCAATGCGCGATGGCCAAAGCTATCGCAGTGAGCCGCATTTCTTGGAAAACCCAACAATCATAGGATTGGTCCTCCTCCCGGCGTTCCTTGACTTCGTCTTCACTGATTGTATACGGGCGATTGTCTTTACGGGATTACCCGGATACGATGGATGACGCCTGAACACGAGGCGAGGACGTTTATAGGCAATAAACACTTCCAGAGCGACGTCCCAAAGATCCTTCGACTATTCGTGGAGATACCTTCATGTCTGACAAAAAGTCCATTCTCGTGCTCGGCGCGGGCGAACTTGGCATGGCCATTCTTCGAAGTCTATCCAAGCGGGCCAGTCAGCGGTCGGACAGCGATCTGACCGTTCTCCTTCGGCCATCAACCATCGCGAGCAATGATCCTGCCAAGCAACGGGACATCGCCGAACTCCGATCGCTTGGCGTGAGATTTCTCGCTGGCGATCTCGTGAAGAATTCCGCGGCCGAGCTTGCCGGCTTGTTCAAGCACTTTCACACCGTCATTGGCTGCACTGGCTTCGTCACGGGACGCCGCATCTTACTGAAACAAGCCCAGGCGGCGCTCGATGCGGGCGTTCAACGCTTCATCCCTTGGCAGTTTGGCGTCGACTACGACATCATCGGCCGTGGGGGTGCTCAGGATTTGTTCGACGAGCAACTCGATGTGCGAGACCTGTTGCGATCCCAGGACCGCATGGAATGGATCATCGTTTCGACCGGCATGTTCACCAGCTTCCTTTTCGTGCCGGAGTTTGGGGTGGTCGATCTGGCGAACAATATCGTGCATGCCCTGGGCAGTTGGGATACGGCGGTGACAGTGACGACGCCGGAGGATATCGGCGAACTGACCGCGGAGATCCTCTATGCGGAACCGCGGATCGTTAATCGCGTCGTGTATACGGCAGGCGATACGATCACTTACCGGCGATTGGCGGACATTGTCGATTCCGTGCTGGATCGGAAAGTCCAGCGTGTGGAATGGAGCGTCTCCCGGCTGAAAGACGAACTGGCGGCAGATCCGGAGAACAGTTTTAAGAAGTACCGGGTCGTATTTGCCGAAGGCCGAGGGGTCGCTTGGGATATGGAGCAGACGTTCAACGCCCAACACGGAATCAAGGTCAAGAATGTTGAGCAGTGGGTGCGAGATAACCTTATGGATTACAAGCCACGCTAAGCGGTGTCACTCCTGATCGCGAGATGCTGCTGAAAGCGAAGCACACCCGACAGGCTTGGTTGAAATCAGTCCCTACGGTATTTGAGAGGTGTCGGATGTAGCCCCGGAATAAAAAACGGCTTCGACGAGGGGGCTCGGGGCGGACCGTTTCTGGTTACGAATCGGGGCGACTGGATTTGAACCAGCGACCTCTTGACCCCCAGTCAAGCGCTCTAGGCCAGGCTGAGCTACGCCCCGGTCACTCTGGATGGGCCGGACGGCCGATGGGGGCCGGACCGGCGACCAGAGACGCGTATATTAGC
>JAKPHF010000007.1 GCA_029550525.1 Planctomycetota bacterium | reverse complement strand
CGCACGACGCCCGGCGCGGCATTCCCGGCGAGTCGGAAGTAGCACCAGCGGCCCTCCTTGCGTCGTTCGATGAGCCCGGCCTGGACCAGTACGTCCATGTGCTTGGAGAGCGTGGCCGGGGCGAGCTCCAGCAGTTGGATGAGATGACATAGGCACAGTTCGCCGCCGCGCAGGGCGAGCAGTGCCCGCACCCGCGTTTCGTCGCTCAGCGCCTTGGTGATGGCCAGGAACTCTCGCACGGCATACTCCATACTCCGACACTTCGCCAAGTAACGAAGTATAGCGACGGTTCCCGACCCTGGCAAGCGGGCGGCGGTTTTCGCGGGGGGGGCGTCTCGCCGGGCAGCCTGTTTCTGCTGTACTTCAAGCTCAACGCGACGTGGCTGATGGCCGTGGGGATCGTCACCGGAACGCTGTGGCAAAGCTGTAGGCTGTAAGCCAGCGCGAGGCACCGGGCTTGTCCCGGCGGAGTCAGTTCGAATGGGGCTGGGCGCCGTCGCGAGCGGACCTCACGTCGTGGTGCTCACAAGAGGGGAGCACACTGACGGCGTGCTCGCGAGAGCCGAGTGCACTGACGGGGAAAGGAGACGGCGGGGGCAAGCCCCGCCGCTCGCTGGTGGACGCCGAGTTCTGAGTTCTTATGTCTGGCTCATAGCTCACAGCTCATGGCTCGTAGCTTCCGATGGCAGTTCGATGACCGGTCGCACCTCGACCGTGCCCTTGCGGGCGGCGGGGATTCGGCCGGCGATGGCGATCGCATCATCGAGATGCTCCGCCTCGATCAGGTAGTAGCCGCCGAGTTGCTCGCGGGTCTCGGCGAACGGGCCGTCGGTCACGAGCCGGCGTCCGTCGCGGACGCGCACGCTGACGGCGGTCGAGACCGGTTGTAGCGGAGCAGCCGCCAGATATTGTCCCTTGGCCTTCAACTCCTCGACCAGACGCTTCGATTCCCGGTAGCAGTCTTCGCGAGTTTCGGGCGTCCAGGCGTTCTCGTCGCTGTAGATGAGCAGCATGTATTTCATGGTCGAACCTTTCTCTCGCGGGCCGGGCATCTTGCCCGCCTCTTTGCCGATACGGGCATCCGCACGGTATCAGCAGGAAAACAGATCGTCTTCTGCGCATACGGTTCTCTACTGATCCTGAGGCGAGTGGGACGCCCGCCCCTCAATGCTGCAGTCGACACTAGCGCTTTGTGCGCCGGTAGTGACCGGTCATGATTGGATGCCATTGACCATCGTCGCCGAGCACCTGCGAGCGCAGAATTCTGTGATCGTCGTCGATGATCTCCACGATGTCCTGATAGCGGGCCGTGCCTTCCAGCGGCGTGCCGTCCTGGCTGAATTTGGGGCCCACGGTATCGAGGACGAGACGCTTGCCCGATGCATCGACCGACCCCTCGTATACCCACAGGTATGCCATCACGGATACCAGGAACGTGCCTACGTAGCGTTTCTTCTGCGGATCATAACCGAGCGTCATGATGGTTTGACCCGTGCCGCCGCAGGGCATTTCGCCTTCGCCCTCGGCAATCGTCCACAAGCCACCGAGCGAACGCACGACTTCACGTCCGCTCCATTTGGACGTTTCGTCTCCGACCTTGCATTCGTGCTCATATGACCACTCACCGACCAGCCGCTCCAACCAGCGATGCTCGTTCTGCGGTTTAACGTCCATTATTTGACTCCTTTTATCGTACTACCGTTGTAACCACGCGAAACTGTCGTTCCTGTGCGTGTGGACATCCGCTGTTCCACCAGAGGCGGGCAAGATGCCGGCCCCCCGACGCACTCAGACTGCCACTTGTCTGGATCGCTCGGCGATCAGGGCGTTCGTTTCCTCATCGGCGGGGCGGATTTCGAACGCGCCGCCACGGACGCCCGGATGCTTGGACATCAGGAGGATGGCATGGTTGAGATCGCGGGCCTCCAGGAGCATGATGCCGCCCAACTGCTCTTTGGTCTCGGCATAGGGACCGTCTGTGACGGTGACTCGGCCGTCCTGAACACGCAGCGTCGCTCCGTTGCACGCGGGTTGTAGGGCCTCGCCACCGATGAAGTGCTTGCCTCGGCGCAGCTCATCGTCGTAGGCGAAGCATTCCTCCATCCAGGCCGTGCGCTCGGCATCGGTCAGGTTTTCCCACTTCGAAGGATCCATGTAACCCAGGCAGACGAATTTCATAGCGACCTCCACGAATAGATGCTTTGATATCTCGGGCGATGGGCATCCGGCCCAAGGTCAAAGGCGGGCAACATGCCCGCCCCCGAAACGCGTTCTCACGCAACACCCAGTAGTCGTTCGACGACGAGGGCAATCGACATGGCCTCGCAGATTTTTTTCAGCCCACGGAATTGTCGTGTTGCGGCGATGGTGTTTTGACCCAAACCCGAGGTCCAACAGACACTTAGCCGCTGCGAGCCAAGTGAGGCCGCTCCAGTTCGCGGAGCCGGGCCTCGAGGAACCGCCGCTCGGGCAGTTGTTGGGTCAGGGCAAGCGCCCGCTGGTACGACTGGCGTGCGTCATCGGTGCGCCCGAGACGCCGGCACAGATCGGCACGCGCGGCATGGGCGAGGTGATAAGCGGTCAGATCACCTCGATCGAGAATGCCGTCAATCAACTCCAGGCCGGCGGAGGCGCCGTCGCGCATGGCCACAGCCACGGCGCGGTTCAACTCGACGATCGGCGAAGGATCGACCCGCAGGAGCAAGTCGTACCAACTCACGATCTGGTTCCAGTCGGTGGCTGCGGCGGTAGGGGCCTGGGCGTGAGTTGCGGCGATGGCGGCTTGCAGTGTGTACACGCCGAATCGCCGCGATGCCAGCGCTTGTTGGACGAGGCGGACGCCCTCGACGATTTGTCGGCGATTCCACAGCGAGCGGTCCTGGTGTTCGAGCAGGATGAGGTCGCCGTCGGGCGTAGTCCGGGCGGCCCGCCGCGAATCGTGCAGGAGCATGAGGGCAAGCAGGCCGATGACTTCGGGATCGGGCAACAGTTCGGCGAGCAAGCGGCCCAGCCGAATAGCCTCCGCCGACAGGTCCGCTCGGGTGAGCGACTCGCCCGACGAAGCAGAATAGCCTTCGTTAAAGACCAGGTAAATGACGGCCAACACCGAGTTCAGGCGTTCGGGAAGGTCCTCGGCCGAAGGCACTCGGTACGGAATGCCGGCCTCGCGGATCTTGGCCTTGCCGCGGACGATGCGCTGGGCCAGTGTGGGCGGCGTGATGAGGAAAGCGCGGGCGATTTCTTCGGTGGTCAGACCGCAGACTTCGCGGAGCGTCAGCGCGACTTGTGTGGCTGACGACAGTGCGGGATGACAGCAGGTGAAGATCAGCCGCAAGCGGTCGTCGCTGACGGCGGATTCTTCGTTCGCGTCGGTATCGTCGCCGGCGCGATCGAGCTTCTCGGCGAGCGTGTGGAGCGAAGCGTCGAATCGAGCTCGGCGTCGAATCGCCTCGATGGCCTTGAATCGGCCCGTGGAGACCAGCCAGGCTCGCGGGTTGGCGGGTATGCCGTCGCGTTCCCACTGCTCGATCGCTGCCGTGAACGCCTCGTGCAGCGCTTCTTCGGCCAGGTCGAAATCGCCCAGCAGTCGAACGAGCGTGGCGAACACCCGCCGCGATTGCGAACGGTAGACGTCTTCGACCAGGTCGCGCATGTGGCTGCTCGTGTTGCCGTCGTCGGTCATTGCGAAGCTCGCGTGCGGTGCGTGTTCAGCGAACGGATAGTGGCATTGTGGTGCAGGCATCTTGCCTGCATATGCATGTTGGAAGCGTGCACCACAACAGCCCGTACAAGCCCAAGTATAGGCGGGCAGTTGTTACGCGGACCGCGTATGGCGAAACCACCGGGCCGGAATGACCGGGCGTTATGGCGCGAGCTGGATGTTGCCGAGCGATGCCGGGCTATAGAGATATCGCCGGGCGGCTGACCACGAGGAGTACTCGCCAAGCCGGGCGTTGAACCGGGCGAAGTTGATGCCCCAAGTGGGAGCAAGCTTGCCCAGCGAGCGAAGGGGTATACGGATTTCGGCCGTCCAGCGGTCGGGCTGCGAGCGATCGTCGATTGCGGCCACGACTTCGCCGGACCAGTCGCCGTGTCCGCCGATGCGGGCCAGACATGCGGCACCGCGCTCGGTGATCACGGCCCCGTTGGCTTTGACGGCCACGTGCAGCAGATCCTGCGGAACCACCGCCTCGCCCGTCGGATCCATCACGATCTCGATCAGATCCTCGCCGGCCGGCCACAGGTCGTCGTACTGCACGCGATTGCTCTGCGTGATGATGCGATCGGCCATGCGGGTGTCCTGGCAGTTGAACGCGAGATAGAGATAGTCGTTGTCGCGGCCGGCGAAGACGATCGTGCCTTGTGAGGGCCGATCGGGGCTGGCGCGATTGGCTTTGGGCACATCCAAGGCGCCGACCAGCACGAAATCGCCGGCGGCGTTGTTGGTGGCCAGCGGCCATTCGTTCAAGGCGCCGTCCATCACCACCGGCGCGGTGAGCCGCGGGGCAGTGATGGCGCACAACCGGGCGGGGATATCGACGGGCTCACCCTCGGCGGGCAGGCTCCGGTAATTCAGGTTGGCAACGCCGTCCACGTTGCAAGGGATGGAAGAGGCAAAAGCCTCGATGTGGCGCAATACCGTGCGGCCCGGCATCAGGTCGGCCACCGGTGCGGGCTCGCGGCCGGTTTGCCAGCCTTGGGGTAGTTGGTCCGCGTGGAGAGTCGCGTTGTAGGCATCGCGAGTGGCGTTGAACAGCGACACGGTGGCGCGGACGAGTATGGGCCGCTCAGGCCGCTCGGGCTGCAGCCGCAGACGCACACCTTCCACGCAGGTGTGCACGCGGCGGACGCCTTCCACGTGACGCCGCCATTCGAGCTGGTGAGCGAAATCAACGGAGCCGGGACCTTCCATGGAGGCCGACCCGGGCTGCCCGGAGGCTTGCTGCTCGGCCCATTCAATGGCGGAGACCAATTCGCGGGCCATGAGCGAACGGGCGAGCGACCAGGCGGCCGGATCGTGGACCCAGCCGTTGGCTCGCGAGTCGAGGCAGTGCTCGCCGAAGCAGCCCGTGCCGCCGAAGGCGAACAGGTCGGCGGCGATCAGGTCGGCGACGGCCGGTCGCTGGTTCTGCCTGAGGAGCCACAGGTATTCGTAATCCTGCAGGCCCCGCATGAGTCGCTTGAGCCGAATAGATGGCACAGGACCGTCCAGGCCGTATGCCTTGCCGGGCCAGATCAAAGCGCGGGGGCTGGCGGGTTCGGGGCACGAACCGTCGGCTTGCCAGTCGGTGGTACGGGGCAGAAAGATGGCGTCACAGCCGGTCCGATAGCACTGCCAGGCCAGGCTGCGGGCATGCACCGCCGGCGCGATGTACGAGAGCGAGCCGGAGTAGGGCGGGCGATCCGGTTGGAGCCAGGTTCGCCGGCCCGAGTCCTGGGCGGCCTTGAACACGTCCGCGTCCGAGAGCGAGGCAGGCGGGGCCCAGATGCGAACGTACTGGCTGACGTCCTGGAAGCGGTCGTCGAGGCAGCCGAAGGGTTGCATCGACTGCGGGGCCAGGTCGCATACGAGCGAAAGCCGTGTGTCGGCCCGCTGCATGATACTGCCCAGCCAGGCGAACTGGCTGTAGGGCGAGGCGGTGGGGCGAGGCTCGGGCAGCGGGATCCACACGAAGTGCCGGTCGAGCCAGCCGCGCTCGCGGAAATGCTCGACGCACTGTCGCATGTACTCCACCAACATCTCGCCGTAAGCCGCCGACCCCCAGCCACCGTACAGCTCGGGGGCCGGCTCGCGATGGTCCACGGGCATGGGCCAGGCGAGGGCGGGAATGCGGTCGTCGAAGGCCGTGCCGTCGAGGACGGCAGCGACCAGTCGGTCGTAATCCGTCCAGTCGAGTTCGAGTTTGCCGGCGAGGTCGAGCTTGCGCAGGGGCTGGACGTCGGTGAGCATGGCGCTGCAGCGGTGCTCGTGGAGAAGACGGATGGTTGCGTCGAGGATCCGCACGGCGCTGTCATAGGCGGGGTCGTCGGCGGCCAGCCGGCGGGGGGCGTAGGGCCGGCCTTGAACCTCCAGGTGATGCCGCAGGACGCTGTTGCCGTCCACGCCGGCGATAAGCGCCAAGTGTTGCGTGGTCGGCAACGAGAAGGGATGGACGGTGAGGACCAGATCCACGCTGTCGCCGCGGTTGAAGCCGTAGGTCGTCTGCACTTTCGACCGGTAGATGCCCGGCTCCGTGCCGGGCGGAACGGTGATGTCGATCCAGACCGCTTCGCAGGCACCGATCGGCAACTCGATGGGCAGTGCGCCTCTCGGTGCGGTGAGCGGCACGAGAATGTCGGGATATTCGCGGTACTCGCGCAGGTCGGGCGTGAGCCGGAGGAACCACGACGGGTACTCGTGGACGGGCAAACGCTTCTGCCGGTAGATCCGGACGCAATCGGCGGCGGGAATCCGTCGGTCCTGCTGCTGGAGGTCGGTCACGCTGACGTTCACGACGCGCGGCGATCCCGACTCGCCTCGGAACGCCACTTGGAACGAAACCACTTCGTTGACGGCGGCTTCTAGCCGGATGCTCGAGGCAGTGCTGCTGTAGACCTCGTTCTCCAGTTCGGGCGGGGTCCGGGGCAGGAGGATCGCCGAGTCGGGGGCGGCCCACATACGAACGCCTCCGGGCGGGCCGAACCACTCGACGCAGCCGCCGAGGGCGGGCAGTATCGCGACCAGACCGATCCCGATGTTCCTGAGCGTGTACAATGGAGTCGTCCCCGTGGGCGTGTCGTGGCCGGTTCAACGTTGGGGGCCGGGGCGGTATCGCTGCCCCGCGAGCGGCAGCGCTCGGCGCGGCCGTCTGTTGGTTCAACGTCCGATCGCCGTTTTCTATACTGGCAAAGCGGTCGGGCCGCAACCGTCGGGTGTTCGCCCCATCCTGTAGCCCCTGGCGGTTTCGCTGGATGGAAACGGCAAAAACTGCCGATGACACCGGAGTCACCGCCGTCCGTTGCCGGCTTATCGGACGCTTGTCCAGAAAAATGTGAGGTGGCAGTCCGAAATAGGCACCACCCCGAGCAAAGCGCGGCTATATTAAAGGGTGATGGGCGTCCGATAACTCGAGTTTCGGCAGGGAGTAGGAATGGTCACCCAAACAGCTGACGGCAAGATCGTCTTCCAGTTCTATCGTCCGGGTGCTCGGAGCATGGTGATCTCGGGCGACTTCAACGGCTGGCAGCACTCCTTCCATATGACGCGGGCCCGGGACGGCTGGTGGCGAGCCCAGATCGAGTTGGCGCCCGGCACGTACCGGTTCCGTTATCTCGCCGACGGCGAGTGGTACACGGATTATGCCGCGTTCGGCGTGGAGCCCGGTCCGTTCGGGTGGAATTCCGTCTTGAAGGTTGACCCGCCCGAACCTCGCCAGGCGGCTCATGTTCCGGACAGCCGCGAGGCGGTGAACGTTACCGATGCCCGTAAGCCGGCCGCCGCTCCCAGTCGTCGGCCCCGAGCCGTTCCCCTATCTCCTCCCATCCGGATCGAGCCGCCGAGTTCGGCCATTGCTGCTCCGGCCACTGGCGAGCCGGAGGCTGCACCTGCGCCGACGGTCGATTCCGCCGCTGCTGCGGGACCGCAGCGGCGTGTTCGTCGCCGACCCGCGCTGGCCGGCTGACTGCGGGGGCGGGCACCTTGCCCGCCTGGTGCACGCGGGGGGGCGGGCATCCTGGCCGCCTTGTGCACGCGACTCGTGGACGCGCATTCCTGCCCGCCTTGTTTGGCACGAGGTGTACCCTCCTCGTACCACCGTGACAGGCGATTCCTTGCCCGATCGTTTTCTCCCGGGCATGGCAACTTGACGTCTCGCCGGAGCCTGGGTAGTCTCTAGGATCTATAGACCGTGGGGCCCTTTCGGGGGGCCTGACGACTGCAATGCCCGGGTGGCGGAATTGGCAGACGCGCATGGTTGAGGGCCATGTCTCAGCAATGAGGTGGAGGTTCGAGCCCTCTCCCGGGCAGTAACGCTTTGGCAGCCTGCAACGACGTCTTGCAGGTCTGCGATCCCGTTCTCAACTCCAGATCTGACAGACGTCCCTCTTCCTCTCTGTGGCTATGAGCCTCGGCCTGTCGGCCATTCCTATCCATGCGGGCGACGCCTCGACTTCTCCAGCTGGTGGCGCAGTTGGTCGGTGGTCATCACCTCGTCTCGCCGGCGATGGAGAATCCGGTGACAGTTCGAATAGACCGGGACTAGATCCGTCAACCGGCGCGGGGTCGGGCCGCGAGATAGGCTCAGCGGTTCTTCATGGTGCATCTCGATAAAGTCTACACCGAAGCTCCCGTACATTTTCGCGAAGTCGAATCTGCAAACACAGCAACCATGCGCGGGAACCCTCGAATAGCCGGCCGAATGTTGACTCTCTTCACCAGTTTCCAGCGGACGGTGAAACCGATGCAGGGCTTTTCACCCCGCCCCGGAAGCGGCAACCGGCCAAAGTACGGATCTGTCTCCAGCGGCAACCAACCGGTCAACTCTCTGACTCTGACCCTGAATTCGGGCTTGGTGCGGTACTCGAAGGCTCCGCCGCGTTCGATCTCTGGGAGGGCACAGAACCGTCGGCCTTTTGGCTTGGGATCGAAGGCGTACACCCGCTTGCCCGCCCATTCCACGGTTGCTGGCTAAAGTCGCCTTCTCCAGCCGGTCCAGCGGAAAGTGTAGGGTCCGTCGACGCGATTCGGGTCAGCCGCGCGTCTGCGCTCGCTTGCTGCGTGTTTGTTTCGCTGTCAAAAATCACTTTCGATTCAGCCGGCCGACACCGGCGGGCAGCCCAATGAGGGTGCCCACCCAGAGGAAGTGGAGCAGCGTCCAGCCTGCGACCACCCAGTACGGCGACTCGGTGACCATTGCATTGCCCCTCGGCGAAGTTCGGATTCCGGTCAGGTCTCTCGACGTTTGCGGTCGGCTTCGAGGAGACGGGCGATTTCCTCGCGATCCGCCTCGCTCAAGCGTTCGTCTGTCAGCAGGTGTGACACCAGGAGCCGGGCGGAGCCGTCAAACAGACGGTCCAGCAGTTTGCCCAGGACGCGTTTGGCGGTGGCTTCGCGCGTGACTTTGGCCGACCAGAGATACCCCCGTTTGCCCGTGGTCTTCTTGACCAACCCCTTTTCGAGCATGACGGTCAACATGGTGGCGACAGTGGTGGTGGCCACCGGTCGCGACCGGCGGACGGCTTGGCAGATGCGGCCGAGTTCCGCCGGGCCGGTCTCCCAGAGGATCTTCAATATTTCGAGCTCGCCGTCGGTCGGCTGCTGGCTGGGAGGTCTGGCCATACAGCGCTCCAGGTCAAGTCACGTCCTTGCGCCCATTCGATATAATTAGAATACCGGCCGCCGCCCGGAGAATCAAGAGCGATTGGTTTGGGTTGCCCGGTTTTCGGGGGCGAGAGAATTTGACTGTACCGTGCCGAAAACACTCGGGGCGACTACCGTAGCGGATCAGGGATCGGGTCGGATGGCCGCTTGCGGCGGGTCCGGTTCATCGCCCATAGCTCAAAGCTCAGGGCTCCTGAGAACCCTCGGGGGCCACAGGT
>JAKPHF010000061.1 GCA_029550525.1 Planctomycetota bacterium | reverse complement strand
CAAACGGGCGCGGGCGCTGGTCAAGCGCTGCGAGGAACTCGCGAGATTCGTTGATAATGACGGCATCGTCTGCATCCCGGCGGTCCGCGGTGAAGAACCCGCGGCCGAACGACTGGGACGGCTGCTGGACGCCTGCGGCGTGAAGCTCGAAGCTGGCTTCGACCTGGACGACTGGCTTCGCAACGGCTTCTTCGAGCAGCACTGCAAGCTGTTCCACGACCGGCCGTTCGTGTGGCACATCTGGGACGGCCGCAAGCGGGACGGCTTCCACGCCCTGGTGAACTACCACAAGCTGGCCGAAGGCGGCGGCAAGGGCCGGCGGCTGCTGGAGAGCCTGACCTACGCCTACCTGGGCGACTGGATCACGCGGCAGAAGGACGGCGTGAAGCGCGGCGAAGAGGGCGCCGAAGACCGCCTGGCCGCAGCCGTCGAACTCCAGAAGCGGCTGGAAGCCATCCTCGCCGGCGAGCCGCCCTTCGACCTGTTCGTCCGCTGGAAGCCGCTGGCCGAGCAACCCATCGGCTGGGAGCCGGATATCAACGACGGCGTGCGGATGAACATCCGCCCGTTCCTGGCGTCCGACCTGCCCGGCGGCAAGAAGGGCGCCGGCGTCCTGCGCCATCGTCCCAACATCAAATGGACCAAGGACCGCGGCAAGGAGCCCCAGCGTGACAAGGCGGATTATCCGTGGTTCTGGGGCTGGGATGAAAAGACAGTGGACTTCCTGGGCGGCAAGGAGTTCGACGGGAACCGGTGGAACGACTGCCATTACACGAACAAGGTCAAGCAGGCCGCCCGCGACGCGGCGAAGGGGGGCCGCCGATGAAGTTCTGCTACGTCGATGAAAGCGGGAAAGGGGACGAGCGGGTGCTGGTGGTCGCGGGCATCGTGGCCGATTCGCATCGGATGCACGTTACCAAGCGGGACTGGCTGGACATCATCGCCGTGTTCGCCGAGCGGTTGAAGAAGCCGGTGGACGAGTTCCACACCAAGCACTTCTACCGAGGGAACGGCATCTGGCGCGACTTGGACGGACAGCAGCGCACGGACATGATGAACGCCATCTTGGAGTGGTTGAAGGCGCGGAATCACAAAATGGTGTTCAGTGCCATCGACAAAGGGCGAGCAGGCAAGGCCGATTTTTCGGGTAAGACCGAGTTCTTGACGCAGGCCGGAAAGCCCCACTACTGGCGTTTAGCGGCTCTTCACTTGTTGCTCAGCATTCAGAAACATAATCAGAACGAATCGAAGAACAAGGGGAATACGGTTCTTATTCTAGATCGCGGAAACGACGAGGATGACTTGGCTGATCTGTCGCTGAATCCACCTGAGTGGACCGACTCGTTCTATGGATATGAGTCGGTAGTAGGGGAAGGCAAGCGACAAAGGTCAAATTCAGAACCCCGTCTCAATCAGATTGTTGACGTCCCATTTTGTGCGGATAGCAAGAAGGTTGGCCTCCTGCAAATTGCCGACCTGTTTGCGTATCTGTTGCGCCATCATGCCGAGCTTCAGGCCGGCTACACC
>JAKPHF010000016.1 GCA_029550525.1 Planctomycetota bacterium | reverse complement strand
TGGAACGACCAAGGAGTCCGTCCGCACGCCAGACGGGTCTGACCACATCGAAAGACGGAGTTTAGGTTGCCTACGATCAACCAACTGGTGCGCAAGGGGCGCCAGGACAAGGTCGGCAAGACCAAGACCCCGGCGCTCAAGGGTTCGCCCCAGCGCCGCGGTGTGTGCACGCGTGTGTACACGACCACCCCCAAGAAGCCCAACTCGGCGCTGCGCAAGGTCGCCCGCGTCAAGTTGACCTCCCAGATCGAGGTCACGGCATACATCCCCGGAGTCGGGCACAACCTGCAGGAGCACTCGATCGTGCTCGTGCGTGGCGGCAGGGTTCGCGATCTGCCGGGCGTGCGCTACCATGTCATTCGGGGCGCCTTGGACTGTGCGGGCGTCACCAATGACAAGGACGGCCGGCCTCGCAACCGCAGCCGCAGCAAGTACGGCGTGAAGCGCAAGAAGAAGTAAGCTTGACATTCACTGGCGCGCGTGGAGACAATCCGCGCGCGTCGGTTTCTTTTTCAGGACCGCGGCCGCGACCGGATCTCGAATCCGTTCGCGAACGCGGTCCTTGGCAGAATCGGCCAAGGCAGCAGTCTTCGGGGGACAGGGACAGGCATGGGATACAACCCGATCGAGATCGAGATCCAGTGGCGGTGTACCCATTGCGGGCACAAGTATGACCAGGGCGTGGCCGTTTGCATGCCCGGGGCCGGCGGCGCGCCGAACCCCAAGGTGGTCGGCTCGGGCTCGTTGGTGTGCCGGCATTGCGGCCAGCTCGGTCCCATCCAGGTTGGCTGCGCGATCGTACTTGGTCTTTCCATCATGGCCGGTTCCGACGGCGCGGTGCACGTGCCGCTGCCGGTGGGCGGCGAAGCCGGAGCCGGTCGTTGGGTCCACGACGCCCGTCATTTCTCACGAAATTGACTGCATCTGCGTGTGGCGATCCCGGTGCGGCATCCCGGTCGCGTGGCGCGTTGCGCGCGCATAAAAATCGGCTCGCCGATTTCTTTTGATTGACTACCCTTGTTTAGGCCGATAACTTCAGCGGCCGTGAAGATCACCACACCTTATTGGGGACCTCTTGTTCATGCGTATTGCATTGATTAATCCGGTGGCCCGCCGCTGCCAGGGATACCACACGATCGGGAGCAAGATCCCGCAGCTCGGACTGCAGGTTCTGGCCCAGTTGACGCCGCCGCCGCACACCGTCGAGATCATCGACGAGATCTTCGGGTTCGACGCTTCAGATTCGCTGATCCGCCGCGGACGGTTCGACCTGGTGGGACTGACCAGCTACTCGAGCGGCGCTACCCGCGCTTACGAGATTGCCGCCCAGTGTCGTAATGAAGGCATTCCGATCATCATGGGCGGGCCGCACGCTTCGGCGCTTCCCGACGAGTGCGCCCGGTATGTCGATTCGGTGGCGGTGGGCGAGTGCGACGACATCTGGCCGGAGATCGTCACCGACGCCGCCCGCGGGGAGCTCAAGCCGCGCTACACGGGGCGTCTGGCGGATCTCGACCGGCCGGGCGTGGGCCGGGCCGCCCAGCACCTGCAGCCCATCAACGGCCGCTATGACGTGGCGAGCATCCAGACCTCGCGCGGCTGCCCGGTCGGCTGCGAGTACTGCAGCGTGACCAAGTTCAACGGCGCTCCCATTCGCCGCCGCAACATCGACGAGATCATCGAGGAGTGGAACAGCACCGTCAGACCGTTCGTGTTCGTGGTGGATGACAACTTCTTCGGCGTGGGCCCCAAACATGCCGAGTGGGCCAAGGAGCTGTTGCGTCAGATCATCAAGCGCGGCAAGAAGAAGCTCTGGTTCAGCCAGACCACCATCAACATGGGCGAGGATGAGGAAGGTCTGCGCCTGGCTTACAAGGCCGGCTGCCGCGGCATGCTCATCGGCTTCGAAACGTTCAATCGCGAGAGTCTGCAGGACTACCACAAGGGCATCAACCGCAACAACCTGGACCGCTACAAGGAACTGGTGGACGGCTTCCATCGGGCCGGCATCAGCGTGTTCGGCGCGTTCATCATCGGGGCCGATCAGGACGACGAGGAGACGGTTGCCGAGACCGCTGTGCAGGCGGTCAAGCTCGGCATCGATACCATCCAGATCACCAACCTGACGCCGCTGCCCGGCACGCGGATGTACGAGAAGTTCATGGAGGAAGGGCGGATCTTCGCCACAAACTATCCGGAGGACTGGGAGCGCTACACGTTTGTCGAGACGGTCTACCACCCCAAGAAGATTACGGCTCAGAAGCTGGACGAGGTCATCTACGAGTTGCGGCACGCGGCCGCCAATACGTCATGGGTCTGGCTGCGGACGCTGCGCACGCTGTGGATGACCCGCAGCCTGACCAGCGCGATGTTCATCCATGGTATGAACAAGGGCTGGAAGCGCATGGCCAAGATCCAACTGCCCAAGGACGAGGCCCGCTTCGGCTTCTCGCCACGTGATAATGCTCGCACCCGCAAGCTGCGGGACGCGTTCCGGCTGACGCTGTCCAAGTACAAGTCGGTCGGTGAGGTGACGGCCGCTTCGCAGACCGCGCCGGCTTGACAAGGTTTCTGAAAACGTGAAACACGCGACCCGGGGGTTCCAATCCTCGGGTTTTGCGTATAATCATCCGGATGACACCGGGTTTCACAAACGATGACACAGTCGCCCGTTTGGGGGCGGTTTCCTTTCTCAACACGCGCCCGCTGGTTTGTGGTCTGGATGATGACCCACGCGTCGAGCTGCAATATGCCGTACCCTCGGCGTTGCCCGGCTTGCTCGCGGAAGGGCGGGTGGATGCGGCTCTGATCCCGGTCATCGACTTGGCGCGAAACGCGGACAAATGGGAGCGCGTGTCGGACTCGTGCATTGCCTCGGACGGGCGGACGTTGACCGTCCGCGTGTTTTCGAAAGTGCCGCCCGACCGAATGGAGGTGCTGCACGTCGATCCCGACTCGCACACGTCGGTCGCGCTGGCCCGGCTGATCTGGAAGCACGTGTATCGCCGGCCGTTGCGGATCGAGCCTGCCGGGCCCGCCGAGGATCTCCGGAACCGCGAATCGGTGCTCCTCATCGGCGACAAGGTGGCCACCACGCCGATGCTGTGGTTCGATTACCACGTGGATCTGGGTGACGCGTGGAAGAAGTGGACGGGCCTGCCATTTGTTTTCGCGGTATGGGCGAGGCGAAAGGACCGGGAAAACGAAGCGGCTACGGGCAGACGCAGCGCTGCAGAGATCGCGCGGATTCTGGAGACCGCGCGCGATCAGGGCACGGCGCGAGCCGCCGAGATCGGTGCGGAGTACGGCCCCAAGCGGGACTGGCCCACCGCGCTGGCTGTCGAATATTTGACCCGAGCCTTGATGTTCAAGCTCACGCCGGCGGCCCTGGCCGGCATGAACCGTTACATCGAGCTGGTGACCGAAGCGGGTCTGATATCGCCCGGCTCGAGCAGGGGGGCTTGAATGCGGCACGCCTGGCGCGGGTGAGACGTTCGCTCTCGGGCCGGAATGCCTTGAAGCGATCGTTCCGCGAGGGGAACTGACAAACGGACCCATGACCCAACTACGGACACCTGATTCCGAATTGCGGCCAGGTACACCGTCTCGCCTCAGCGAGGCCGAGGCGCTGGAGCTGTACCGCACGGCCTCCATCCACGAGCTCGGCCGGATGGCCCATGCCGTCACACAGCGGCTGCACCCCGAGCCCGACCGCACGTACGTCGTCGATCGCAACATCAACTACGCCAACTGGTGCACGGCCAAGTGCATCTTCTGCAATTTCAAAGCGGATCCGCCACGGGCGACCCCCGACGGATCGCCCGGCGGCGCGAAGAAACGCGGGCCTGAAGGTTACGTCCTGAGCTTCGAGGCCATCGGCAGGAAGATCGAGGAACTGATTGCCATCGGCGGCACGCAGGTGCTCATGCAGGGCGGATTGGTTCCCCCCGAAATTCTCGGCTTCGATTGGTACCTCGACCTGTTGCGGTTCATCAAACGCGAGTATCCCGGCATCCACGTGCACGCGTTCAGCCCGCCGGAGATCTTCGCCTTCCACAAGGTGTTCGGCATGTCCATCCGCGACGTGCTCCTGCGTCTGCGCGATGCGGGTCTGGACACCATCCCCGGCGGTGGAGCCGAGATCCTCGTCGATCGCGTGCGCGACAAGATCAGCCGCGGCAAGACCCGCACCGACGAGTACCTCGAAGTCATGCGGCAAGCGCACCTGATTGGCATGCGCACGAGCATCACCATGATGTTCGGCCATATCGAGACGCTGCCCGAACGCATCGAACACCTGCGACGAATTCGCGACCTCCAGGATGAAACCGGCGGCTTTACCGCGTTCATCTGCTGGACGTTTCAACCTGACGGTACGGCCCTGGGCCGCGTTCCGCAGCGCCCTGCGGATTGCACCGACGAGCCCGATGGCAAGCATCTGTGCCTCGCCGGCGCCCACGAGTACCTGCGCACGCTGGCCATCGCCCGGCTGTTCCTCGACAACGTGCATAACATCCAGTCCAGTTGGGTCACGCAGGGACCCAAGATCGGTCAGCTCGCCCTGTTCTTCGGCGCCAACGACATGGGCTCGGTCATGATGGAAGAGAATGTCGTCTCTGCCGCCGGTACCACCTATTGCCTCACCGAATCACAAATCCGCCATCTCATCACCGACGCCGGCTTCCGCCCCCGCAAACGCAACTGCTATTACGAATTGCTTGAATAGACTTGAGGCTTGAGACCTGAGGCTTGAGGGGCCTGAGGCTTCTTGTTCAAGGGGGGAAGGGAGAATGATACGCGAGATCACCGGAAGCTCAAGGCTTTTCAGCATATCGACGCGCTCGCATTCATGATCTACCAGGAGACGCGGTGTTTTCCACGCGAGGAGGTGTTCGGACTCACATCGCAGATCCACCGCGCTGCAGTGTCAGCGGCGGGCAATATTGTCGAAGGTTGCGCTCGAAGTACCGAGCGCGATTACCTTCATTTTCTCGATATTTCCCTCGGTTCGCTTCGGGCATTGGGATACCACATCGACTTGGCCACTCGTCTCGAGTTTTGGGGTCCCGAAGTCGCGCAGCGTGTCAATGCCCAGTATCAGGAAAGCGCCCGGACATTGACGGGCCTGATCCATTCGCTCCGGGCTGATACCTGACCGACCTTCAATCCTCAGGTCTCACTCAAGTCTCAGGTCTCAAGCCTCAGGCCTCATCACCAGCACGCCGGTGCCGGCGATACGGTCGGCCTTGAGGTCTTGTAGCGCGCGGTTGGCGTCATGAAGCGGATAGGTGGTTATGTGCGGGCGGATGGGGATGGCGGCGGCTTCGGCGAGCAGGTCGCGGCCGTCGGCGCGGGTGTTGGCGGTTACCGAGCGGATGTTCTTCTCGTGGAACAGGTGATGCTCGTAATCCATCGCCGGCACGTCGGACATGTAGATGCCGGCCAAAGCCAGTGTGCCACCTTTTTCAAGCTTCCTCAGCGCGGGCGGGATCAGTTCGCCGGCCGGCGCGAAGATGATCGCACTGTCGGCCAATACAGGCATATCCTCGGCCCGTTCGCCGACCCACGCCGCACCCATGTCCCGGGCCAACTGCCGATGGTTTTCCCCGCGTGTCACTACGTAGACCTCGCAGCCGCGGTGCAAGGCGATCTGCAGGACAACGTGGGCGGACGATCCGAAGCCGTACAGCGCGAGTTTGTCGCCGGGCTGCAGGTTGCTGCGCTGCAGCGCCCGGTACCCGATGATGCCCGCGCACAGCAATGGGGCGGCCGACAGGTCGTCGAAGTTATCGGGGATGCGATAGGCGAAGTCTTCGGGCACCACGGCGTACTCCGCGTAGCCGCCCGACTCGTGGTAGCCGGTGAATCGCGAAGACTCGCACAAGTTCTCACGGCCACGCAGGCAGTAGGGGCATGCGCCGCAAGTGTGTCGCAACCAAGCCACGCCCACGCGCGTTCCGATCTGCAGCCGACGGCAACCCGGGCCGAGCGCATCGACCGTGCCCACGACCTGGTGGCCGGGGATAATGGGCAGCCGCTGCCGAGGCAGTTCACCCTCGATCACGTGCAGATCCGTCCGGCAGATGGCGCAGCAACTCACCTTGAGCCGAACCTCGCCCGCGGCCGGCACGGGATCCGGCACGGACTCGTAGCGCAGCGGCGAGGTTTCGATCGGCGCGATATCGTAAAGCACCATCGCTTTCATGATGAACTCCCATCAGTGTGCGAATTTGAAACACTGTTGAATCCTAAACCGTAGTCGCGCGGGCTGCCAGCGAGCAAAATCGGAACGCCCGGGGCTTCCTCGGCCGTCGCTCATCTCCGTTTCGCTCCTGCTCTCCCGCCTGTGGCGCCGCGTCCCGAATGATCGGTGTCGCCGGCGGGCGCCGGTTATCCGGCGAATTGATGAATTCTTTGAATCTTTTCATATTTCACTGGTCGCGACGAATGAGCGGGAGTATATTTTCGGCGTTCGCAAGTTAGTGTTCACTAGTGGCGCGGTCGGCCGCCGGATTCCGGCGCGTTTCGGGGAGCGGGCATCCTGCCCACCTGCCATGGGTGAGACCCCCGTCCCCGAGATTCACAGATTCGATAGAAAAAGCGTATCAGGCGGTGCGGCTGCCCGGGACTGACCTGCGGACCTGTCGGGGGCATGCAATTCTGCATGCGCCGGGCGAGTGCGACGCTCGCCCCAATGTCGTTTTTCCGTGGACCGCGTATCGGCGAGGCGCTATCCCTGCGCGCCGGCCGAACGCTTCCCGAAGCGAGGTGCACAAGCATGTCTATCAGCGTGACCGAACGACCGGCGGCGTTGACTCGCCGCGACATCGCTCTGGAAATCGTGTCGCCTTCGCCCGGGCCCGTGCCGGGCCGACCGATGGAGCGCGACGTCACGGCCCTGATTGCCGCCGAACGCGCGCGGCTGCTCGCCGAGGCGGGTTTGAACGTCCAACCCATCGCTCATTTCAAGCGGCCGGTCGAGCGGCCCTTCACGCGCCAGGAACGCGAACAGGTCACCATCCTGTTCGGCGGTCTGACCATGCGCCATGACTCGCTCATCCTTGCCGGACTCGAAGGCTTGGGCTACAAGCTGGCCCACATCCCCGTGCCCACCAAGGCCGACTTCCAGGCGGGCAAGGAGTACGGCAACAACGGCCAGTGCAACCCGACGTACTTCACCGTGGGCGCGCTGGTGAACTATCTCAAGGACTTGCGCGACCGCCAGGGCCTGTCCACCGAGGAGATCATCCGCAATTACGTGTTCGTCACCGCCGGGGCATGCGGGCCGTGCCGATTCGGCATGTACGAGGCCGAGTATCGACTGGCCCTGCGCAACAGCGGCTTCGACGGATTCCGTGTCCTGCTGTTTCAGCAGAGCGGCGGGCTGAGCCAGTCGGAGGTCGAAGCCGGCCTCGAGATGAACGTGGACTTTTTCCTCACGATACTCAACGCCATCTTCATCGGCGATCTGCTTAACGAGGTGGCGTACCACATCCGGCCGTACGAGATCGTGCCCGGCAAGACCGACGAGGTGATGGCCCGCTGCCTCAAGCTGTGTCAGGACCGCCTCCGGAGCAAGGACTACGGCTCGCTGCGGGCGGGTCTGTGGGAGCGGCTGGTCAGCCGGTTCACGCCGCTGGACAACGGCGACGAGGTTCGCAAGTTTGTGGACCAGTTGTGGGGCGATTACTACGTGAGCGCGTTGCGGGAGTGCGCTCAACTCATTCGCGAGGAAATCGAGGTCGATTACACGCGGCCCAAGCCTATCGTCAAGATCACCGGCGAGTTCTGGGCCCAGACCACCGAAGGCGACGGGAACTTCAACATGTTCCCCTTCCTCGAGCGCGAGGGGGCCGAGGTTCTCGTCGAGCCCGTCACCACCTGGATCAGCTATCTCATTCACCACGCGAGGCTGCATGCCCGCGATCGCCGCGGCTTGGTCGACGGCCAGGAACGGCCCGGCCGATTCGAGCTGGGCAAGCGCTGGCAGACCCAGGTTCAATACTATCGCAAGATGTTCTCGCTCGGAGCCGCCGACCGCATCCTCACGCGCGAATACGAGCGGTTGCGCAAAGCTCTGGGCGGCACGGCTCATCCGCTGGCCCCGCAGCCTGAGCTGCAGCGCGTGGCCCATCCGTACTACAACACGCGTTCCGGCGGCGGCGAGGGACATCTGGAGGTGGCCAAGAACATCTACTACTGCAATCGCAACCTGTGCCACATGGTCTTGAGTCTCAAGCCCTTCGGTTGCATGCCTTCGACGCAATCCGACGGCGCTCAGGCGGCCGTGGTCGCCCACTTCCCCGACATTATCTTCCTGCCCATCGAGACGTCGGGTGAAGGCGATGTGAACGCTCACAGCCGCGTGCAGATGGCGCTCGGCGAAGCCAAGGTCAAGTGCAAGGACGAGTTCCGCCGCGTACTGGAACAGACCGGCCGAAGCATCGACGAAATTCGCGCGTTCGTCAGCACCCGTCGCGATCTGCGCGACCCGCTGATGCACCTGCCCGAGTACGAGGGCGTGGTCGGTCGTGCAGCCAGATTCGTCAAATACGTTTCGGAACTCATGGATGGACGGTGACACGCCGCATTCCTTCTGATGCAGACAGAGCCGGCATCAGAAGGAAAAAGGCGGGCGAGACGCCCGCCCCCGGAATTTTTGAGCAGGTGTTCACATGATTCCTGGATTGAGACTGAAATCGGATCATCCATACGGCGGCGGATGCGGGTCGGGCGGGAGCTGCGGTTGTTCGTCGAGCAGCTCGAATGGCGGCACGGCCGGGCTTGTGCCTCTCAATATCAATGTGCTGCGGGCCGAACGAGCCTGCCCGGATCCCGGCTCGCGCAAGTTCACCGGCACGGACCGGTATCTGCAGGGCCTGCTGATCGGACTCGACGTCGGTTCGACGACGGTCAAGTATGTCGTCGTCGATCCGGTGACTGACGAAATCCTCGCCAAAGACTATCAGCGGCACGACACCAAGCAGCCTGAGAAGTGCCTGGAAATGCTCGGCGAGATCGAGAAACGCTTCCCCGACGTGCCCACGCAGGCGTTTCGCGTGTTCGTGACCGGCTCGGGCGGTTCGGGCGTGGGTCGGCATATCGGGGCCAAGTTCGTCCAGGAGGTGAACGCGGTTTCGCTGGCGGTCGAGAAGCTTTACCCGGACGTACAAAGTGTGGTGGAGCTGGGCGGCCAGGACGCCAAGATCATCGTCTTCAAGGCCGACGAGGAGACCGGCAAAAAGAAGAAGATCCCGTCGATGAACGACAAGTGCGCGGGTGGCACCGGCGCGGTCATCGACAAGATCAACGCCAAGCTCAAGATTCCCCCCGACCAGTTGTGCCAAATGGGCTACAACGGTTTGCGTCTGCACCCGGTGGCCGGCAAGTGCGGCGTGTTCGCCGAGACGGACATCAACGGCCTGCAGAAGCAGGGCGTTCCGCCTGACGAACTAATGGCATCACTGTTTGAGTCCATCATCCAGCAGAACCTTTCGGTGCTCACGCGAGGGCACACGCTGCGGCCCAAGGTGCTCCTGCTCGGCGGCCCCAACACCTACATCAAAGGCATGTACGAGTGCTGGGTGGCCAACATCCAGGCGGTGTGGAAGGAACGCAACGTTCCGATCCCGCCCGGCTCCAAGCCCGAGGACCTCATCATCGTGCCCGAGAACGCCCAGTTTTTCGCGGCCATCGGCGCGGTGGAGTTCGCCAAGGTGGAATTGGAGGACAACCCCGATCAGGGCGTCTACTGGGGCACGGACAAGCTGCGGTGGTACATCGAGGTGGGGCGCGGCGAAGAGAAAAAGGCGGCCGGAGCGGGCGGTCTGGTCAAGGATGAGGCTGACCTCGCCCGGTTCAAGCAGCGCTATCGCCCGGTCAAGTGGGAGCCGCCCCGGCTCGAGCCCGGCTCAGTGGTCCAGGTGTTCGCCGGTATTGACGGCGGCTCGACCAGCACGAAAGGCGTGCTCATCGATCGCGACAAGCGGGTCGTGGCCAAGGCGTATCAGTTGTCCAAGGGCAACCCCATCGAGGACACGCAGGACATCTTCGCGCAGCTCGAGGCGCAGATCGCCGCTCAGGGCTGCACGCTCGAGGTGCTGGGCGTCGGCACGACCGGTTACGCCAAGGACATCCTCAAGGACGTCATCGGTGCCGACGTCGCGCTGGTCGAGACCGTGGCCCACACCGAGAGCGGGCTGCACTTTTATCCCGGCACGGACGTCATCGTGGACGTCGGCGGGCAGGACATCAAGCTCATCACGCTCAAGGACGGCCGAGTCAAAGATTTCAAGCTCAATACACAGTGCTCGGCGGGCAACGGCTACTTCCTGCAGTCAACCGCTACCGGCTTCGGTTACGACGTGCGCGAGTATGCCGACCTGGCGTTCAGCGCCAAGCAGATGCCGAACTTCGGCTACGGCTGCGCGGTGTTCATGCAGTCGGATATCGTCGATTTCCAGCGGCAGGGCTGGACGCCGACCGAGATCATGGCCGGCCTGGCCGCTGTTCTTCCCAAGAACATCTGGCTGTACGTCGCGCAAATCCCCAACCTGGCCAAGCTGGGCCGCAAGTTCGTGCTGCAGGGCGGGACGCAGCACAACCTGGCCGCGGTCAAGGCCCAGGTGGATTTCATCGAATCGCGATTCGTCGGCACAGGTATCACGCCGGAGATCATCGTGCATCAGCACTGCGGCGAGTCGGGGGCGATCGGTTGTGCCCTCGAAGCCCATCGGCTGGTCACGCAATTGGGAATCCGCACGAGCTTCATCGGCCTGGAGGCGGTCAAGCACATCGAGTACCGCACGACCCGTAACGAAGACACTCGCTGCTATTTCTGCAAGAACAAGTGCCTGCGCACGTTCATCGACGTGAAGACCAGTGCCGCGGCGACGAACGATCATGGCTCGCTCGTGGATCTGACCACTCACTTGATCAAACGCGGACCGGAGGACGCACACCCGACACGGATCAAGCGGGCCGCCCAGGAGGCCGTGAGCGTCGAAAGCGGCCGGGAGAGCGAGGCGGCATTGGAGCAGAATGGTGTCGCCAAGCCGCGTGCGAGCAAGTCCAAGAGCAAAGTGCCGCTCGGTCCGGGCGAGCAACGCTTGATCATTGCGACCTGCGAAAAGGGCACGGTCGAAGACGTCAACGACATGCGCGAGATCAAGAGTGGCCTGGACGCGGTGAAGAAGGCCAACCCCAACATGCTGCACATTGCGGCTCATGAGGCGTTCAAGCCGCCGCAGGTGCGTAACGTCGCCGATGAACTGCCTCGCAGCCAGTGGTGGATGACGCCGGCCAAGCGTCAAGCCGTCGAACGGCGACGCACGCTCATGGAAAAGCGCACGCAGGTGCGCATCGGCATACCCCGTGTGTTGAACCTCTACAATCACGCGCCGTTCTTCCTTGGCTATTTCACATCGCTTGGCGTGCCGGCGGGCAATATCGTCTTCTCGGAGTACACGAGCGAGGAGCTCTACAAACGCGGCGCGAAGCGCGGCGCCATCGACCCGTGCTTCCCGAGCAAGCTGGGTATCCCGCACGTGCACGACCTGTTGTACGTGCAGCACGCTCGCACGCCGTTGAGTCACATCTTCTTCCCGATGGTGGACAGCTTCCCCACGTTCCTGGCCAACGTGCAGGCCAGCCGGGCCTGTCCGACGGTGGTGGGCACGGCCGAGGCGACGCATGCCGCGTTCATCAAGGAAGGCGACCTGTTTGCCGCTCATGGCATCGTGTTCAAAAAGACGTTCCTCAATCTGGATCGGCCGGCGCTGGCGGCGCGGCAGATGTACCTGGATTGGAAGGAGGAGCTCGGCTTGTCCGAGGCGGAGTCCGAACGCGCGACACAGCAGGGGCTGGCTGCGATGGAAAACTTCATGAACCGCATGCGGGCCCGGTCGCGGGAAATCATCGATCAGCTCGAGCGGGAGGATCGCCTGGGCGTGGTGGTCCTGGCCCGGCCGTACCACAACGACCCTGGCGTCAATCACGAGATCGCCGAGGAACTGCAGAAGCTCGGCTACCCCATCCTGTGGCAGGACGCGCTGCCCATCGACGAGGATATTCTCGATCGGCTGTTCGGCGATGAGGTCCGAGCGGGCGAAATCGCCTCTCCACTGTCCATCGAGGACGTGTGGAAGAACAGTTACTCCGAGAACACCAGCCGCAAACTGTGGGCGGCCAAGTACGCGGCCCGGCATCCAAATCTCGTCGCGCTCGAACTATCGAGCTTCAAGTGCGGCCACGACGCCCCGATCTACAGCAACATCGAGGAGATCGTCGAACGATCGGGCACGCCGTACTTCTGCTTCAAGGACATCGACGAGAACAAGCCCGCCGGCTCCATCAAGATCCGTATCGAGACCATCGCCTATTTCCTGAAGCGCTATCGCGAGGACATGGTTCGCAACAAACAGGTGCGGGCCCGGATCGAGGCGAAGCTCGAACAGCTCAAGTCGGCGCTGTTGGTCGAGGTGTGAACGGTGACAGCTGTGAGCTATGAGCTATCAGCTATGGGCTGAAAGGCAGGCAATAGGCGGGCGAGACGCCCGCCCCCCGACAAGACGAGGAATGATCGTGGCCACTGCCGACAAGATCATGTTTGAGATCTACCGCGAGCCCGGCTACAACCGCCGGTTCCGGGCGGTCTACTTCACCGAGCTGGACGAGCACAACAAGGAGCAGGCGATCAACGCCGCCCTGGCCGGCGAGCATGTCTACGGCGGATTCATCTCCGGGGCCCAGGCCGTTCGAGCGAAGCAGGCCATTGCCGGGCTGCTTGCCCGACTGAACGCGGGCGAAGCGCTCGATGAGGCAGCCGTCGAGCGAGAAATGGAGCCGTTCATCACTGCGTAGTTTGGATTGTGTACGGTTTCGTCGGCCCGGCTTCCCATCGGCCTCCTCCCTCACGCCCGGCCGGGCAACTCGTCCGGCATTTCCCCTGGGTCCCTTGCCTGAGGGCTCTTGTAACCAAGCTTCAGCCGCTCTAATATCATGCTGGCGCGGTTGTTGGGGGTCAGGAGTCCGACACAGAGCTTGACCGATCATCTACAGATGCTGGCGGAAGGCGCATTGGGTGCCGTATGGTGGGAGTACATCGCTCGTAACTGGGCGTTGACTTCCATGGTCGTAACGGTTTGTTTCGTGATAACGACCGTTTGGCTCATTCTGCGCAAGTACGTCCGGCTGATGCTCAACATCATTCGCGACACGCCCCCGCCCCTGGCCATGGGTCCGCGAGATTTCGAGCGGATCGACGGCGAGCGGGTCACTTTCCGGGCTTTCGATAACCTCAATCTGTGCGGCATGTTACTGCGAGGCAATCACCAGGGCCGTCCCAAGGGGATGGTCATCTTCTCGCACGAGTTCTCCAGTGACATGTACAGTTGTGCCCGCTACTGCCGGCCGCTGCTGGCTTCGGGTTACGACGTGTTCAGTTTCGACTATCGCGGCCACGGCGAATCGAGCCATGAGCCCGGCTATCAGCCGCGGCAGTGGCCCAGCGACCGCGAAGTCAACGACATGTTGGGGGCCATCGCGTACGTCGAGGAATTGCTCGAGCGGGAAGGCCGCCCGCCGGAGATCGGCGTGTTCGGCATTTCCCGCGGGGCGGGAGCGGCCATTCTCGCGAGCGTGAACGACTTGCGGATCAAGGCCATCATCACCGACGGGGCGTTCAGCTCCGACACGGTCCTCGAGTACCTGATGAAGCGGTGGGCCTACATTTTCGCCAAGGTCCGGTTCGTCTACGAGAACCATCCGCCGCAGTTCTGGCGGTTTCTGCGCTGGTTGCTCTTCCGCGAGTGCCGGCGGAAGCTGAACTGCACGTTCCCGTCCGTTCGCAAGGCGCTGCGCGCCATGAAGCCGCCCCGGCCCATCCTGTTCATTCACGGCGAGCGTGACAGCTATATCCCGGTCGAGCAGTCTCAGTTGCTGTACGAGGCCGCCCCCGGGCCCAAGAGCCTGTGGGTCGTGCCGGGAGCCAAGCATAACCAGTGCGTCGTGGTACGGCCGGAGTACTACGCCCTGCGGACGGTCTCGTTCTTCGACGAGTACCTGGCCCCCTATTCCGCTCGGCAGGAAGATCGTCCGACCGATCCGGTCGCTCCGTCACCGGCGTGCGAGAAACCGGCTCGCCCGGCTCCCGCCCGGGCGGAAGCTCCCCTGCCGGAGTGACCCCTGGCGGATTGGCAGGACATTTGAACCACGGTAGGATATGCTACGCCCGCCCTAGACCGGAGGAGGGACTCCGGCCGAGGGCCAACCAGACGAGACATGGCGACCCCGGATCGCCAGCCGACAATAAGCTCTTATAAATCAGCAGCTTATAAGGTTCACGCCCATGATCTACAGGCCTCAATCAGTGACTCGCCAGGACGATTCCATGCGATCTTTGCTCGTCAGCAGCCCGTCTGCGGGCTGTGCCGCGGGGGTTCGCAGATTCTTCACCGCGGTTCTGCGCGGGTGGTTGGGGTTGAGTCTCATCCTGGTTCTCGGCTTGGCCTCACAGGCCCGGGCTCAGGACCCCGAGACCATCGGCGCGAGGGTCCTGGGTGTGTCGATTTGCGAAGGCAACGACGGTGAGACCGTCACGTTCAGGTTCAGGGTCAGGCTGGAGGAGCCCGTTCCTGCGCCTGAGAATCCCGGCGATCCGCCGATGGTGGTTTCGTTCGATTACCACACCGCCGGAGCGAACGAGAACTTCGGCGATGTTCCTCAGGAGTATTGGGGAGCTCCGTTAGCAGAGGCCGGGGTGGACTACGTGTCGGCCAGTGGATCGGTCGTGATGAGTGTCGACGATGTGGAAGTGGAGATCCCGGTCACGGTTAACGGCGACGGCATCCTCGAGGCTAACGAATTCTTCTTCCTGATTATCACCAATGTGGTTGGGCTGGAGTTCGAGGACGAGGCGTCCTACGGGATCGGGGTCATCATCAACGATGAAACGGCCATAGACGTCGATTTCATCGCCGATTTCATCGCCCGTGATGGATTTGTCACGATCTGGTCGAACGTGGCCGCCACTGATCCGGACGATCCGGCCGATCCCGCCAATGAATACTGGCGTTTCGACATCGAAATCGTGTATCCCGGCCAGTTGGGCTTCACGGAGGAAGGTGATCCCATTCCCGCCGACGAGACACCTGCCTTGCAGTGCTGGGTCAACGACCTGCCGGTTTTCCGTTACGGTGGTGACCCAAGTTGCGCGAATGTTCGCAGTGAGGGACAACTCGAAGACCTGACGTTCGACAATATCGACAGGATCATCGTCGGTGCGGGCGAAGGTCACGACTTAGTGGACGGCCGGTTCTTTGTCGAGGATAACACCAAAAACGTTTGGCTCTTTGGCGAGAGTGGCGACGATGTGCTCCTCGGCGGCGACGGTGAGGACTACTTTGACGGCGGTCCCGGCGATGATTACATCGCGTGCGGTGACGGAGACGACGTCGCCCACGACGACCGGGATCCGGTAAATAACGGCAGGGGCTTCGTTAAAGGGGGTGAGGGCGATGATGTCATTTTCGGTCAGGACGGAAATGACACCATCAGCGGCGGTCCCGGCAACGACATTATCGTCGGTGGCGACGGCGCGGATAAGCTCAGTGGCGGTGACGGCTTCGACATGGTGGACTACTCCCGTGACGGCGGTGAGGGGCCCATCGACGGGACCCTTAACGGTACCGTGGTCGACACCTTCGGCGCGACAGACACGCTAGCCAATTTCGAGGTGCTTCGGGGGACGATCCGGGCAGACACGCTGCGAACCCAGCTTGAAGTGGGTGGTGGTATTCTGCTGGGCAACAGGGGCGACGACCGGCTTCACGGCGGCAGGTATACGGATTGGCTTTTCGGTGAAGCCGGCAACGATATCCTTTACTCCACGCCGGATAACAGCAGTGGGTCGGAGACGGGCGACTATATGTTCGGCGGTGCCGGCAGCGATGTTATCTGGGGCAGCAACCAGCCGGACGAGATTTACGGCGATGGTGACGAACTGGATCAGGATGATGATGGTGATCCCGATTTCGTTGCCTGGCGGCCGCATCCGCTCAACGGGTTGTGGCCGGTGGAAGACTTCCGGTTGCTCACCATGTATGACTTCATAGAGCTGATGACCGATTATTCGGCATCGACGCCGGTGGGCGACAAGTTCCTCCTGCCTTGTTCGGATATCAGCTTCGCTGGAAACGATACCATCTTCGGCGGCGGCGGCAGCGACCGGATTGCCGGCGGCGGGGGCGACGATTACATCCACGGCGGCGCCGACGGCGACCTGATCTTCGGCGACCGCGTGGTCAATCGACCCAGGGCCTTGCTGGCTCGGGGCTCGTGGGGACCATGGAACCCCATGCCGGAGGTTCCGACAGACGATCCTGCCTACGATCCCGCGTACCACCCCCTTTACGACGATCTGACCACGCCGTTCTTCGGGAACGATGTGATCAAGGGAGGCAGCGGCTCCGATTTGATTTTGGGCGGCAAGGGGTCGGATATCATCAACGGCGGAGCCGGCTCGGACGAGATTTGGGGCGACTTAACCTTCAACGGCAGAGACGGGGGCCCCGCTGATCGCGATGCGGTTTACTTTGATATCGTCAGCCGCATCGGTGGCGGTGATCACGGTGATCTGATCCAGGGTGACGACGGGCTGAGTGTCACGAGCGGATCGCCCGACGTTCTGTTTGGCGGACCGGGCTCGGACGTGCTCGTCGGAAACTATGGCGCGGATGTCATTCAGGGCAACTCCGGAAACGACATCATCATCGGTTGCTCGGTCCATCCCAGCTACCTGGTGGGGTACGACGATGGCGGCGGACCACCGCCGTCCGAAGATCTTCCGCAGCCGGACCCGAACTTCTCCCTGGGAGATCGTAACCTCAGGGAGGGAATGCTCACTTCCAGGTCACCGCAGCCGTACCAGGATCTGGACCCCAACGACACGGTCGATTACCACATGGTGCCTCCGGCGGAGTACGGCGGGATCGGTGCGGAAATCGATCTCGGCTACGACGATCCGGGTGGTGCCTTTGCTCCCGGCTACGCCCTCGATGGCGAAGCCACTGTGGGTCAGGATACGATTTACGGCATCGAGAACGTGATCGGCACCCGGCACGCGGACCGGATCACGGGCAGCACCCGTAATGATGACTCGCTTGGCCCGCGCGGGCGGCAATTGAATCGGACAGTGGTGGACGCGTTCGGACTGCAGCGCTTCCCGGGTTATCCCACGCATCCGTCCGGAAGTTACTCACGAGTTCCGCTGGGCAGGTACATAGTTGGTCAGGGGCAGGAATACGGTTACGACAACATCCTTCTGGGTGAGGATGGCGACGATATCATTCTGGGCCGTCGAGGCGCCGATGCTTTGTGCGGCGGCAACGGCAATGACAAGATCTGGGGCGACGGCAACGATCCGAGCTCTGCGCCTCCGCCCTCGGCTGACAACCCTGACGATCCTTCCACTGCCGGATACGACGAGATCTGGGGTGACGTCGGCGACGACGAGCTGTACGGTGAGTGGGGCAATGACATCATCCACGGCGGGGCCGGCGTCGATTACATGTCGGGTGGCAACGGCGTGGACACGCTGGCCTTCACCGAGCCGGACGAGAGGGGTTCGGTGGTGGTCAACCTGCGGCAGGAACCCATCGATCTGATGGAATGGGGCGAGGTGGCCCAGCTTTATTCGAACTTTGGCTGGCCGCTCGACCCGATGACCGAGATTCTGCCTCCGGGCGGATGGCCGGCGCTGGACCTCGAGCTCAAGACGGACGACGGCACTGACGTCACGCTGCAGTTCCCCGGCGGCTCGGTACTGCCGGCGCTGTCGTATGATCCGGGGCTCGCACCCTACAGCTCGGGCCTGGCCACGGCTCGCGCGGGCGGCTTCTATGACGTGATCGTCAACCGGTATCTGCCCGAAGGCACGCCGGTGCCGCCGGGCGGTGTGATCAATCCCGACCGGTTTGAAATTGTCCGCGGCAGTGAGAGCTCCGACGTGATCTACGGCCACGATTTGGCGCCGACCCAGATCAGCGGCTTGGGGGGCAACGATATTCTGGTCGGCGGTGCCGGCGATGACCGCCTCGATGGCGGAGCCGGTAATGACGTGCTCGAAGGAGGTCTGGGCAACGATGTGCTCATCGGCGGCCCGCCCTTGCCTACGCCTCCGGGACCGCAACTGGAGAGCCCGTCCGACTGGGTGAGCTACAAGGACGCCGCTCTGGGCGTGACGGTCAATCTCGCCGAGACGCAGCCCCAGGACACGGTCGCGTGCGGGTTCGATGTTCTCCAGGAGATCCACAACGTTCTCGGCAGCCAGTTCGCCGACAACATCACCGGCAATTGGCGCGTGAACATCCTGTTGGGCGGCGACGGCGACGACGTGCTCATCGGTCGCGGCGATTACGACGTCCGCCAGCATAACCGGACGTACATCCTGAGCGATACACTCCATGGCGGGCCCGGCAACGACGTGGCCGACTACCGGTTGGGTGATCCCACCGTCGTGACGCCGAACGCTCTGCAGTATCCCAGCACACTGGCACCGTGCGACCCGCCCAACGACTCGAGCATTTGCGGGTTCATCACCAACGACGGCGAAGGTGGTAGCGACAGACTGGTGGATATTGAGAACATTCGCACCGCCGATGACGACCTGCTGGTGATACCGCCGCCCACCAAGACCGTTTCGCCTGGTCAGAGCGTCCGGCTCGAGTTCCGGGTGACCGGCGGCGACGGCCGGTACAAGGTCGAATTCGACCCGACCATCGGCGAGAAGGATCGCATTGGCCCGGACGACCAGATCCTGGGCAAAAAGAAGGTCGCCATCCTCATGGCGCCGGCGGATCAGAACAATCCGGTCTCGCCGTTCGTGGAGGATGAGGATGTGCCGGACTACAAAGCCTTCAGATCTCTGACCGGCTCTCCGGCCGGCGATGGGTACTGGACGTTCTCCGTCTACGCCCGGCCGCTCGAGACCACCACCTTCCGCGTGACGGTCAGCGACATGGAGGGCGTGAGCGATCCGGGCCAGCCGGCTCGCAAGGTGGTCAGCCGCCTCGTCAAGGTGGTGGTGGCCGCCACACTCGAGGTGACCATCGAGCAGCCCGAGTACGTCATCACCGAGGGCCAGAGCGTCCAGCTCCGGGGCTTGGTGAAGGGTGGCGTGCCGCCGTACAAGATCACTTGGACGGCCAGCGACGGCAGCCAGAACACCACGCTGTCCCGGACGGACGTTCTGATCCCCGAGGCCAAGCCGACGGTCACCACCGAGTACACACTGCGGGTCCAGGACAGCGCGCCGGATTCCCTGAACCAGGAAGGCACGGCCGTCACCCGCGTGGTCGTCATGCCCAACCTGTCGGGCAACGTCGTGCCTTCGGGCAGCGGGACTCCGACCGGCGGCACGCAATCGCCAAACGGGGCCAACAACTCCCAGCAGCAGAATGGAACGCCGACCGAAATGACCGATTCGGAGTCGGTTCAGACGCCAGTGGCGCCGATGTGCGGTTTCGGTGTGACATCCTGGGTGATGCTGGGCAATCTGCTCGCCCTGGCGGTCATGAAGCGCCGTCGGTGGTGAGACGGATCGGTAGATCGCCATCCATAGCGCAAGAACTGCACCGGGTCGCCAGTCGGCCCGGTGCTTTTTTTCGGTTACAATGGTCGCACGATGGACGGTCGCGGGAGTATAATACCCCCGCGCACACGGTTTGTTATGGCCGACGGGGCCAAGCGAACGAGTGACCACCCCATTCAGGGAGGTTTTTCGTCGTGCCCTCTGTTTGCTTCCACTTCCAGGTGCACCAGCCCTCGCGGCTGCGTCGCTACAGCATCTTCGACACCGATCGCAACTACTTCGACGGCTTTCGAAACAGCGAGATCTGCCGCAAGCTGAGCCAGAAATGCTATCAGCGGGCCAACCGGCTCATGCTCGACCTGATCCATCGCCACGAAGGGCGTTTCCGCATCTCTTATTCGCTCAGCGGGATCGTGCTCGAGCAGTTTGAGCGCTTCGCTCCCGAGGTCATGGATCAGTTCAAGGAGATGAACGACACCGGTTGCGTGGAGTTCCTCGCCGAACCCTATCATCACTCGCTTAGCTTCCTATATTCGCGGGAGGAGTTCACGGAGCAAGTTCGCCTGCACAGCGACAAGATCTGGCAGTTGTTTCGCCAGAAGCCCTCGGTGTTCTGCAACACGGAGCTGATCTACAACAACGACCTGGCCCACTTCGTATCGGGCCTCGGCTATCGCGGCATTCTCAGCGAAGGCGTTCCGTACCTGCTGGGGAATCGCTCGCCCAATTACGTGTATTGCGCGACGGGCACGCCGAAGATGGCCTTGCTGCTGCGCAACGCCCAGTTGAGCGACGACATCGCGTTTCGGTTCTGCAACCACGCCTGGCCGGAATGGCCGCTCACGGCCGAGAAGTTCGCCCGCTGGATCAGCCAGACCGGCGAAAGCGGCGACGTCGTGAATCTGTTCATGAACTACGAGGCGTTTGGCGACCGCCTGCCGGCAGACTGCGGGATCTTCGACTTCCTCGCTCATCTTCCCGGCGAGATCCTCGATCGGCCGGGCAACGACTTCAAGACGCCGTCCGAAGTGATCGAGGCACATCCGCCGCGGGGCGAATGCGACGTGCCGCACATGATCAGTTGGGCCGACAGTGAGCGCGATCTCTCGGCGTTTCTGGGCAATGCCATGCAGTCCAACGCCCTGCACGAGTTGTACCGACTCGAGCGCGAGGTCAAGAGCACGGGAGATCCCCAGATCCTGCAGGACTGGCGTTGTCTGCAGTCGTCGGATCACTTCCTGTACATGTGCACCAAGCAGGCGGGCGACGGGGACGTGCACAAGTTCTTCAACCCGTACGACTCGCCGTACGACTCCTACATCAACTTCATGAACGTCCTCGATAATCTGCGGCTGCGGATCGGCGCGCGTCTGCGCGAACGGCTGCAAAACCTGCGGGCCTGAGGAGCTGTGAGCTATGAGCTGTGGGCTATGAGCCATCCATGCAGCCGAGCTGACAGCTGAGAGCTGACCAGTCCCTCGCCCCTCAAGCCTCAAGCCTCTCCCGTCGCCTCCGAGGCCCGCATTTATCGGACACTGTGCTACATTTCTCGGCATTCGTCACAATCGCCGGGCGTGCGCCTGAAATCGGTCCTCGTACTTGCCGATACACCCGATGCAACCGGACAGGCGCGCGGCTTCCCTGTCCGTGTGCCATCTGCCCGATTGCGACGCCTGCCGGCCGCAGTCAGCGAGCGGTCGTGCAGGAAGCGGGGTGGCCAAAGCCGTTTCTGCCGATGCGGTTTCGCACGGGCGGCGGCCGCGGGGAGCGGGCGTCCCGGCCGCCTGAGACGGGCAACCGACCCGTCCCCGGACAGGGCGAATGTCGGCAAACCGGAGGCGGCGCGAGTGAGCCGGTGATCACGCGAAGGAGCAGACGGGGGTGGCATGAGAACCGATTCTGTAACGCAAGCGACAGCCCTGGCGAGTGGTCCGGCCGATCTCGACGCCTGTTTGAGCCGCGAATGGCTGCTGACCAATGGACGCGGCGGCTACGCTTCCAGCACCGTGGTCGGCATTCCCACCCGCAAGTACCACGGACTGCTCGTGGCGGCCGCTCGACCGCCTCTCCAACGCTGGATGCTGCTCTCGGCCGTCGTCGAAAAGGTGGGGGTATCCGGGCGCCAGCATGACATGGCCAGCTTTCGATTCGAGCGGACCATTCACCCCCGCGGCTATGAGTATCAGACGCATTTCGCCTACCACAACGACCCGACCACGCCGTGGGTACGCTTCGTGTACGAGCACGACGGCGTTCGGCTGATCAAAGAAGTCATTATGCGGCACGGCCACGACGAGGTGCTCGTCCGCTATCGTCTGGACGGACCGCCCGGCGAGCCGCTCTCGCTGGAGTTGCACCCGCTCACGCCCATGCGCGACTACCACTCGGTCACCCGGGCCTTCCCCGGCTCCTACCGGGTGAGTGAGATTCAGGAATTCGTGACCGTGGACGCCTACGCCGACGGGCCGCGGCTGTGGATGTCGGCGGAGCGGTTGGACGGCGGACAGGCGGTCAGCTTCACCCGGCAAAGCGACTGGTGGTACGGGTTCTACTACCAGGAAGAGGCCAGCAGAGGCGTGGAGTGTACCGAAGACCTGTTCGTCCCGGGCTGGTTCCGCACGCAGGGCCGCGGGAGCATCGAGGTCATGTTCCGGGCGGTCGCCGGCTTCGGCGAACAGATGAAGACGGTGCCCGAATCCGTCGAGCCCATCGAACTGGCTCCCCGTCCCACGGCGCAAAGCGTGCCGGAGCGGCTCGCCCAGGCCGCCGCGGCGTTCGTGGTGAGCCGGCCCCGGGAAACCGACACCGCTCTGACCACCATCCTGGCCGGATATCCCTGGTTCGGCGACTGGGGTCGCGACACGTTCATCTCCCTGCCCGGGCTGCTCCTGGAAACCGGGCGGTTCGCCGAAGCCCGTCAGGTTTTGGAGGTATTTGCCTCTGCCGAGAAGGACGGACTCATTCCCAACCGCTTCAGCGATTACGGCGACGGTCGCGACTACAACAGCGCCGACGCCGCCCTGTGGTTCGTCCACGCCGCCGACGCTTACTGCCGCCAGAGCGGCGATGAGGCCGCCTGGGCCGAGATTCTCGGGTCGGTGTGCGCTCGCATCATCGAAGCCTACGCCCGAGGCACGCGGTTCAACATTCGCATGGAGCCCGACGGGCTGATCACCTGCGGCGATTCGAACACGCAGCTCACCTGGATGGACGCCAAGTGCAACGAGGTGGTGTTCACGCCGCGGCATGGCAAGCCGGTGGAGATCAACGCTCTGTGGCACCACGATCTGTGCCTCATGGCCCGGCGCACCGACGCCACCGATCCGGCCGCCGCGGCCCGTTATCGCGAGATGGCCAGGCGAGTGCGCGAATCGTTCCAGACGGTGTTCTGGAATGAGAAGGGCGAATATCTCTACGACGTCGTGCGCGACGATTGGCGCGATCTGGCCATCCGGCCCAACCAGATCATGGCCGTCAGTCTTCCCGATTCGCCGCTCGATCCGGATCGCCAACGGGCCGTCCTGCGGATCGTGGAACGCGAGCTGCTCACGCCTTACGGGTTGCGATCTTTGTCACCCCAGCATCCTTCGTTCTGCGGCCGTTACGAGGGAACGCCGTACGAGCGCGACAGTGCTTATCACCAGGGCACGGTATGGGCCTGGCTCATCGGATCGTATGTCGAGGCCTACCTGCGGGTCCATGATTTTGCGGATGATGCCAAGCAGCGTATGCGCGAACTCCTCCAGCCCCTCATCGCTCATCTGGACGAGGCGGGTCTGGGCTCGGTCAGCGAAATCTTCGACGGCCAGCCTCCGCACAAGCCGCGCGGCTGCATCGCGCAGGCGTGGAGCGTCGCCGAACTGATCCGCGCGTGGATGATGACCGAGCGAGGATGAGTGGAGAAAAAGGGCCTGGGGGCTGGGGACTGGGGATCAGCGACGAGTGGCGGGCCCACTTGGTTCGGTCAAACAACAAAAGTGCCCCGCGGCGAAAGTGCCGCGGGGCATAAACGTTTCGTGACTCGAGTTTGTTGGATCGAGTTCGATCCGGCTCGGGCTTTTACTTGGCCTGGAAGCTCAGTGCGTCGGGCGGGCCGCCCACCGGCGATTGCACACCGCAAGCCATGGCCCAGTCACCGCGACCCTGCGTCACCTTCACCAACAGCGTGTTCTCGCCCTTGGTGAGTTTGACCTTGACCTTGTCTTCATCCAAACGCAAGCCCCGGGTGGCGTTGTTGCCATGCACCAGCTTGCCGTTCAGCCAGACCTTGATCCCGTCGTCGCTTCCGAATGACAGGATTACTTCCTGCTCGTTCTGCGAGACGAGCTGCGTCCGCAGGTAGCCGCAGATATGCTCGCCTTGGGCCAGTTTTTGCAGGTCGATGTTCCGGCCCCTCTGGCCTTTGACCGGTTGCCACTTCACGTTGGCGTCGCCGGTTTCAGGCGGGAAGACCGTGTCGAAGAGATCGGTATAGCTGGCCCCGCTCTTCTTGTACGGGCCGGCGAACACCCAATCCATGCAATACACCGGACCCCACTCGGCCAGAGCTTGGGCCGCGGCTTGTTTCACCTGCGGCGACGGCGACTCGAGGCAGCCGCGGATGGCTTCCAGCGCCTCTTGGCCGCGGAGCGTGCTCAATGCCTGCAACACGACGACCTGGACAGCCGGCTCGGCGGTCGGCAGCACGGCGATGAGCGGCTTGCTCCGCTCGCTCTCGTCGGAGATCCGCGAGCAGATGCGAGCCAGAGCGTCCTTGACGGTGTCAGCATTCTGGCCCGCTTCCAGCCGAGCGAAGGCGCGGAGCACCGAGTTCAAGTCCTCGGGCGTCGCGAGCTTGCCGATGTTGTAAATCACGGGCACGCGGATGGATTCGTCGGGATAGCTGGCGAACTTCAGCATGGCCGGCAGCGCCGGTTTCATGAGTCGCACCGCCGCTGCTCGCACCAGCTCGGCGCTGACCCGCTCGTCGCCGCGCCCGATCGACGCGAGAATGGCGTCATCGACATCCTGGCCGCGCATCCACTTGAGGCTCTCGCGAGCGGCGTCTCGCTCGGGACCGGTGGACTTGGCGGCGATTTCCGCCAGCTTGTTCACCATCGATCCGTCGCCGATGTAGCGCATCGCCCCGATCGCCGCGGTCCGCACCTCCGGGTTGCTGGCCTCGAGGTACCTGGCGACGGCAGCCATGGCCTTCTTGTCGCCGCGCTGCCCGAGCATCTCGAGCAGGACGGCCTGGGCATCGGGCGACGCGGCGTCGAGAGCGGCGGTCAACTTCGTCGTGACGCCTTCGCCGGAAATACGCTGAAGGCAACGAGCGGCGACAATCTGCAGCCGCGGATCCGAGCCGTTCACCAATTGCATGAGCTGCGGGATGGCGTCGGCACCCTTGGCGGTGGCGAGCCCCTCCAGGGCGGTGATGCGGATGTTTTCAGGTTGAGCGGCATCGGCCAGCTCGGCATAGATCTCGGCGGCTTTCGCGTTAGCGCCGCGCGCTATCAGGTTTTCGGCGGCATAGAAGCTCGCATCGATGACGGCCGCCTTCAATTCCGGCTTGGCGTTCTTGCGAAGGAAGGCCAGCGTCTGCACGGAAAAGTCATCGCCAATTTGGCCCAGGCCACTGATGGCCGCCTCGGCCACCTTCGCGTGCTTTGCGGAGCTGGCCAGCTTGGCCATCTGCGGGACGGCGTCGGTGTCTTTGCGGAAGGCCAGAGCATTGATCAGCGCGATGCGCCAGGCCGCGCCTTTGGACCGGGCCAGCGCCTCGCGAAGAGCGGCGGACGCCTCCGGCGCGGGGTTGTTCGCGAGCGCCCGGCGGGCCAGCTCGCGGATTCGGGGGTTCGAATCGCCCAGCAGGGCAGCCAGCGGCGCGACGACTTCGGCGCGCCCGATCGGCTCGACCTTGCGGAGCAGCCATACGCGGGCGGGCAGAGGCACGTCTTCGCCGACGCGTTGCATGATGGCCTTGCACAGCGCCGCCCGCTCGATCTGCTTGTCGGGCGCGCTGTTTTCCATGCAGATGCGTTCGAAGGCCAGTTGCGGCTGCTCACGGTCTTCGAGCTTCTCGGCGCCCATGCCGGGCAGCAACTCGTCGATCTTGGCCAGAAATTGCTTTTCGAGTTCCTCGGTCGATGCCGCGCCGGCCGTGGCGGGCATCCAGGCGACCAGCAGCAGGGCGATGGTCGCGGGAATCATGCGTCGGGTATTCATGAGTTCAAGCTCCTCGCTTGCAGTTCGGGCTTGCTCGGCAAACCCGTGGACATCTCACCATCGCGGGACGGGCCCGCGGCACTACGCAACTCGCTGCATTACGCCAGCCGCCAGGGCCCGCGCTTGGGACGATCGAGCCAGCGGCTTGCTTCCGTATCGCCGATGATCTCGTGCTTCTCGGGATCCCACTTGATGGAACGGCCGAGCCAGTACGCGATGTTGCCCAGGTGGCAGACGGTGACCGAACTGGCGCCGATCTCGACGTCGCAGATGGGCCGCTTCCGCGTGCGGATGCAGTTGATCCAGTCCTGACGGTGGCCCGGGCTCTCGTACAGGTGAACATCGTTGGCACCGAGCGGTTCGAGGATGATGCTGTCGGGCCAACTGCGGAGATAGCCGCGGTTCACTTCGATCTTGCCTTCCGTACCGGTGAACAGCACGCCGTTCACTTTGCCGCCGTGGTACACCGGCACGCCGTTGGCGTACTTGAAGACGAGCCCTTCCTTGTCGCGGGGGCCGCCGATGTCCGGCATGGGCATGAGGGGCGTGATCTCGACCGGTCCGCTGCCGTCCATCCCCAGGCCCCACTGGGCGATGTCCAGGTGATGGGCGCCCCAGTCGGTCATCATGCCGCCGGAGTAGTCGCGGATGTGCCGCCAGCCGCCGCCGTAGTTGCCGCTGCAGCGTTCCTCGTTGTAGGGCTGCCACGGCGCGGGGCCGAGCCAGCGATCCCAGTCGAGGCCTTCGCGGACGGGCTGCTCGGGCAGATACTTCTCGCGCGAGGGGCCGCCGATGCCCACGTTCACTTTCACCAGCTTGCCGATGCGCCCGCTTTGGACCAGTTCGCAGGCCAGCCGGAAGTTGCTGTCGCTGCGCTGCTGGCTGCCGGTCTGGAACACGCGGCCGTAGCGGCGGGCGGCGTCACGCATGGCCCATGCCTCGCGGATGGTGAGCGACAGCGGCTTTTCGCAATAAACGTCCTTACCCGCCCGGCAGGCCGCGATGGCGATGATGGCATGCCAATGATCGGGCACGGCGATCAACACCGCATCGATGTCCGTGCGGGCGAGCAGTTCCTCGAACTCGTTGTAGTCGTCGCAGCCCTTGTAGCTGCCGGCCTGACGGTCGGCGGCGTACTTCTCGTTCGCCTGCTGCTGCTTCTGCTTGCGCTTGAAGAGGTCTACGTCGCAGACCGCCACCACCTGGAGCTGCTTGTCATCAAGGAACCCGGGGTAGTGGGCCGAGCCCATGTTGCCCAGGCCGATGCAGCCGACGGTGATGCGTTCGCTCGCCGGCAAGAAGCCGTTCTTGCCGAGAGCTGAAGCGGAGACGATGTACGGCGCCGCCACGGCGGCCGCCGCCCCCTTCAGGAGTGCTCGACGACTGATGCTCGTCCGCTCAGGCATGCTCAATCCTTTCCGTAAAAAGGCCGTCCGCCGGATCGTGGCGGAGCTTGTCTGCTCGCGGACCGACCGGTGTGCGATCGGAGCGAGCGTGGAACGAGGGAAACCGGGCACTAGCTTACGACGCTCCGCCGGATGGGGCAACCGCTTCTGGCCCATCGTGACGGGTTGGGATAGACTACTCGCGGTCCCCTGACAGGAGCACTCAGATGCGGCAGATGGCCTGGACGGTACTGTCGATGATGGTGGCGGCCGAAGCGCTCTTCGCCGGTCCGCTGCCGGCGGGCGCATGGCTGGTGGATCTCGGTCGTGACTACCCGCGCACGCCGCAGGCCGGCGTGTCGGACGCTGATGCGGAGATCACGCTTCGGCTTATGGAGGCGGCCGCCCGGGTGCAGCCGGACCTGGCCGAGGCCTACCTCTGGCAGTACGACATGCTGGTCGCGCTGGACCGGATGAACGCCGCTCGGCAGGCCCTGGGCAGATACGTTCGGCTGCAACCGGACGACATCGCCGCCCACCTCGATTGGGTGTCGCTCGAGATCGAGCGGTTGCAGACCGCTGAGGAGCGGGCCGAGTTCTGCACCAACCACCTGAAGAGCCCGGGGCTGCCACCGAGCGTGGCCAGCGATCTGCACCGGCGGCTGGCGGAGTTCCACCTCAACCGTGGCGAACGCGATGCGGCGGCAGCCGAGCTCGAGGCGTCCATCAACGCCTACGAGCTGAACTTCACCGCCCGCAACCTGCGGAAAACGCTCCGGAAGGAGAACGATTCGATGGCAGGGGCCCCCTCGCTCGACGATCTGCTGCTCGCGCTGAGCGCGTGCCCGAACGATCCGGCGCTGGCTCGATCGGTGGCTGATCGACTGATGGAGCTCGGCCTGCCCGAAGCGGCTGAACGGTTATACGCCCACGTGGTGGCGCTGCTGCGGCAATTCGATCCGGAGGGTGAGCTGGCCATTGCCTTGACTGATTACGCGATGGCGTTGCAGGTGACGGAAAAGTCGTCGCAAGCCCGCGAGCAAATCGAGGAGGCGGCGAAGGTCTGGAAGCAACTGCTCGCCGAGCAGAAGGGCGACCTCGCTCCTGAGCTGACCGGCTACATGGCGTGGTTCTATGCGTTCCACCAGTCCCAGCCACGGGAGGCTGAGAAACTCGCCCGCCTGGCGCTGGCCGAACTGCCGGATCTCATCGTGGCCCGCCGAGCGCTGGGTTCAGCCCTGCGGCAGTTAGGGCGCCTCGACGAGGCCCAGGCTGAGCTGGCTCCGATTGCCGACCTGGATACGGCGGCGGCTGCGGAATACGCCCTGACGCTCGCCGCCGCTCGCGAGACTGACGCGGCCAAGGAGGCTTTGGGCAAGGCGACCACGCGTCCGGCCGATCCGCTGAGCCGAATCATCGTGCGCGATGCGGTGCCGAAGGTGGGCATCGAGTACCCGGCCACGCGCTCGGCACCGCCGGAGGCGGCCCGGACGGTCAAGGCGTTCCCATGGGAGGTGCTGGACTATCCGCTGAATCCGCGCCGATATTTGTCACTCTCGTTCCACATGCCGCGAGCGGAGATGCCGCCGGGTGAGCCCTGGCTGCTTACCGTTCGGCTCACCAACATCGGGCCGTTCCCAATCACGCTCGGAGCGGGCATGATGGTCTCGCCTGATCTGCTGCTGACGGTGGAGACGCAAGGCGACCGGCCGCGGACCTCCGGGCCGACGCTGCGGTTCTCGCTCAACCGAACGCCGCGGCTGAACCCGGGCGAATCGGTCGAGATCTCGCACACCGTCGATCTGGGCGTCATCCGCTCCGGGATGATCGGTACGCCGCAAATCGTTCACGACGTGACCGTCCGCGGGGTGTTGTCGCCGATCAGCTTTCTTGATGCCCAGGGCCAGGAGGTTGTGGTTCCGGCGCCGGGCGGCTTCGCGGCCGATCCACTGAAGTTCAAGCGAACCGCGTTCGTGCCCACGGACGACAACATGGGCAAACTCATGAGCCGTCTGCGATCGGCCGATGCGTTGGATCGCATTGCAGCCCTGGAATTGTTGACCCCACTGCTGGCCGAACATCAGCACGTGGCCGCGGGCAGGCTCAAGTATTCGGCCCGTCCCATCGATGCTGCCGCCCTTCAGGCTGCGATCCTCGGCATGGCCTCGGACTCGGATTGGCATGTGCGGGCTCGCCTGGCTGAGTGCCTGCGTTGGTTCGGGTTGAACAAGGCGGCGGTCGACACCGTCAACGCGCTGCTGAACGACTCGCACTGGCTGGTGCGTGGCCTGGCCATGCGGACGCTCGCCGACCACTACGGTCCGAAAGCTCAGCCCGTGCTGTCCCAGGCTGCCCAGGCCGATCCCGACGAGTGGGTCCGCCATCTGGCCGCCGCCCTGAACGCGCGAATCGCCGCGGCAGCCGCTCCGCCCGCGCCACAGCCGGCGTTACCCGCCCCGCAGCAGTGACATTTTAAAGACGCCTGTGCTGTTGTGCAGGCATCCGCACTTGTTTGGCGCCAAGGGGTCGGCGCGGCTTCGCCCCGAAGGAGTACGAAGTCAGTAGCGGTGGGCGTGAGCCCACGGACCGCTGGCTCTAAGAAAACTATCCCCTGTCCACCTGAGGGCAGCGAAGCCGCCCTCAGGTGGACAGGGGGAGTCAGTGCGTGCCCCGAACCGGCGGCTGACGCCGCCGGCTATTGACCGGCGCCCCTACGGGGCGAGAAGGTGCGGCACGCTAAACATATGCAGACATCCTGCCTGCACGGTGTGCGTTGAAATGCGCACCGAATGTTCTGTGTCAATCGCTCAGTTCAACGCGGTGCGATTTCGGATTGCGAGATTATGCGAGTTGGCTGGCAGTGGCTTGTATCTGCGCCCAAGCCGCCTCGACGTGGCGAGCCTCGGTATACGTCGAGCCGACCACCATCCGCAACGTGTAGCGGCCACCCAGCGTGGTGTGCGTCAGGTACAGTCGGCCGCTGTTGTTCAGCGCTTCCAGAAGCTTGCGGTTGAACTCATCGCCCGCCTGGTGGCGAAAACAGACCAGGTTGAGCGGTGCGGGGGCGGCCAGCTCGAATCGCTCATCCTCGCGCACCCAGGTCGCGAATCGCTGAGCCAACTCCACGTGTTGTCGAACATGGTGGCGCAGTCCCTCGACGCCGTAATGGCGAATGACGAACCAGAGCTTCAGAGCGCGGAAGCGCCGGCCGAGCTGAACGTGCCAGTCGCGATAGTCGATCACTGCGCCGGACTCCGTCGCCTTGTTGCGCAGGTACTCGGGCATGATGCTGAACGTGCGAATCAGCGCTGCTCGGTCGGCGACGAAGAAGCAGTCGCAGTCGAAGTTGGTGAACATCCACTTGTGCGGGTTGAAGCAGTAGCTGTCCGCCAGTTCGAGTCCGTCGTGCGTATAGCGGAACTCCGGGCACAGGGCGGCCGTACCGCTCATGGCCGCGTCCACGTGGAACCAGAGATTCTCGGCGCGGCAGATCTCGCCGATCCGTCGGATCGGATCCATCGCGTTGGACGACGTCGTGCCGATGGTGGCGCTGACGAAGCAGGGCACGAGCCCTGCCTGGCGATCGGCGGCGATCTGGCGGGCCAGCAGATCGGGCCGCATGGCGAACGTCTCGTCCACGTCGATGAGCCGCAGATTGGCCCGGCCCAGGCCGGCAATCTTCACAGCCTTTTCGATCGACGAGTGCGCCTGCGTGGATGCGTACGCCACCAATCGCCCGTCCAAACCGCGCTCGTTGCCGGCCCAGCCCGTCGCTCGCTCGCGCGCGGCCAGCACGGCCGTCAGCGCTGAGTTGGACGCTGTGTCCTGGATGACGCCTCCGCCCGCCGACGTGGACTTGAACTTCTCGGGCAGGCCCAACATGTCCACCAGCCAGTCCATCACGTGCGTCTCGAGTTCCGTGCATGCCGGACTCGTGGCCCACAGCATGCCCTGCACACCGAGGCCCGCCGACAACAGTTCGCCCAGCACCGCCGGACCCGAGCTGTTCGAGGGGAAGAACGCGAAGAAGTTGGGCGACTGCCAATGCGTGATGCCCGGCATGATCAGCCGATCGACGTCCGCGAGCATCTGCTCGAACGGCTCGCCCTGCTGCGGCGGCTCGGCGGGCAACTTCGCCCGGATTTCGCCCGGGTGCACGCGCGACAACACGGGCAGTGACTCGACCCGCTCGTAATAGTCGGCAATCCAATCCACCACCGCCCGTCCGTATTTGCGGAACTCGTCGGGCGTCATGTGATAGCTACGCGGCTGGGGATTCAAGTTGTCGGTCATATGTGCGCACCCAATGACTTGCCATTCGTCCGAGCCCGGCGTTCGCTTCTCGCGTACGAACCCACACCCACCAGCGAGCGGCGGGGCTTGACCCCGGCGGCTCATTTCCCAGTCAGCTCGCCCAGCTCCGGCTTCCGCTCGCTACGGCAGGTACTTTTCCAGCGGCGGGCTGAGCAGCTCGCGAATGCGCGGATCGTTCATGTTCTCCGGCGTCGCCAGCGTGCAACCGGTGTCGATGCGCTCCTCGATGCGCTCGCCGCGCACATGTGCGACCAGTTTCTTCACCGCCAGGTAGCCGATGTTGAGCGGGTCCTGCAGTACGATCGCGTGAACGTGCCCCTGCTGCATGGCCTCGATCAACTTGGCCGACGGATCGAATCCGATGAGCTTCACCTCACCCGCCCGTCCGGCTCGGACCAAAGCTTTGAGCACACCGAACGTCATAGGCTCGCATGCACAGAAGATGCCGTCCAGCCGATCGAAACGCGTGAGCAGATTCTCCGCCTCGGTATACGCGGTGTCGCTCGTCGGCCCCCCGTAACGGTCGGATGAGACCACGCGAATGTCCGGGGCCGCCTTGAGCCCCTCCAGGAATCCGTCCTCGCGCTGCGAGGTGCTGGCCGAACCGTGCTGATATCGCAGCACGAGCACGTCGCCTTTGCCGCCCAGGAGCTCGATCATGTGAGCCGCGGCCAGCTTGCCGCCGGCATAGTTGTCGGTCGCCACATAGCCGACGTAATCGCGGCCGGCCTCGGCCTTCAGCCCGGAGTCCATGATGACCACCGGAATGCCCGACTTCATCGCCTCCTGGACCGGCTTGACCAGCGCCAGTTCGTCCAACGGCGCCAAGACGATCCCGTCCACGCCGGCCGCCACGAAGCTTTCGATCACGTTGATCTGCTGCTCGCGGTCATCCTCCTTGATCGGCCCCTTCCAGATGATCTGAACGTCCTGGCATTCCGCTTCCGCCTTCAGCGCGCCCGCGTGGACACTTTTCCAATATTCGTGAATCGTGCCCTTGGGGATCACCGCGATCCGCAGCGCCGCTTGTGACTTGGCTGCACCATCTCCCGCTGCCTGGCCATCGTTTTTGCAGCCGCCGAACGACAGGCAGATCGCCAATGCCAGCCCTGACACGGTGAGCACGGTTGCGAGGCTTCTCACGTTCAGCTCTCCCTTCGCTTGGGGCGCTTCGCACGACTTACGGCAGGTAGTCGCCGATCGGCGGCGTGAGCAACGCCCGGATTCGCGGTTCGTTCATGTTCTCCGGCGTGGCCACCGTGCAGCCCGTGTCGATCCGCGAGGGCACGGCCTCACCTCGCAGATATGCCACCAGCGTCTTGACGCCCAGGTAGCCCATGCTCATGGGGTCCTGGAGCACCAAGCCGTGCAGATCGCCTGCAGCCAGAGCCTCCACCAGCTTTTCGCCGCTGTCGAAGCCCACGAACTTGACTTCTCCTTCGAGGCCGGCCTGCCGCAGCGCCCGCAGCATGCCGAACGTGGTGGTCTCGTTCGGACAGAAGATGCCGTCCACTTCCTCGAAGCGGTTGAGCAGGTTCTCGGCCGCCGTCATGGCGCTGTCGGCCGTTGCCCCGCCGTACTGGTCGGAGGAAATGATCTGCACCTCCGGAAACTTCTTTTTCATGGTATCGAGGAAGCCCTGCTCGCGTTGCATGGTGCTGGCCGAGCCTTCATGGTAGCGTAGCATGATGACCTTGCCCTTGCCTCCCAGGAGTTCGCCCAGCCGCTCCGCTCCTTTGCAGCCGCCGATGTAATTGTCGGTCGCCACGAAGCTGGCGTAGTCGGTGCAAATGTCGGCGTTGACGTCCGAGTCGATGATGACCACACCGATGCCCGCCTTGGCCGCTTCCCGGATGGGCCGAACCAGTGCGACGTTATCCAGCGGAGCTAGCACGATGCCCGACGTGCCGCCGTGGATGAAGTCCTCGACGACGTTCACCTGCGAGGTGCGATCGTCTTCCTTGAGCGGTCCCTTCCAGATGATCTGCACATCCTGGAGTTCGGTCTCGGCCTTGATGGCGCCGGCGTGAATGGCCTTCCAGAACTCGTGCGTGGCGCCCTTGGGAATGACGGCAATCTTGAGCGGACCGCTGACCGGTCCTCCCGGGCGCTGGCAGGTGGAGGCCCCCTCGCCCGGTTGCGTCGCGGCGTTGGTTCCACTCGGCCGAGATGCGCCTTGATCCTTGCACCCGGCCATTAGTGCAAGCCCGATCAGAACCGCCAACATGATCCTTTTCATCTCATGTCCTCCCTGAGGGCACGTCTTATCTCTTCTTCTTTCGCCGCGTCGCCGTGTCACCGCGTCACCGCGTCATTGCTTTCACTGCCCCAACTCCCGCCCGCGGTGGAACGCCGCCAAAACCGCATCGCGAATGGCTCGGTCGACACCCGCTCGGGCCATGCTTTCCAGCGCTGCCTGCGTCGTGCCGCCCTTGCTGGTGACCTTGGCACGCAGATCCGCCGGTGGCTCGCCGGTTTCGATCATCATACGACCGGCCCCCAGGCACGTGTACTTCGCCAGCTCCAGCGCGTCGGCCTCGCTCAGACCGCAGGCCTTGCCGCCTTCGACCATCGCCTCGACGAAGTAATAGAAGTAAGCCGGCCCCGAGCCACTGATGGCCGTCACCGCGTCCATGAGCGATTCGTCATCGATCACGACACTGCCGCCGCCGGCGTTGAAGATGGCCTGCACATCGGCCACGTCCTGCTCGCTCGCACCGGCGCCTTTGCAGATGCCGGCCATGCCCGCCCCCACGCGGATGGGAAGATTCGGCATCACGCGCACCACGCGAATGATCGCTCCTTTCTGGCTGGTCGCGGTTTGCGCGTCAGTCGAAGCTCGCGAGCCCAGGGCAGTCGCGATGCTCGCCGTGCTCTTGCCCGCCATGATGCTGATGAACAATTGCTCGCCCGTGGCGACGTCGGCCACGCTCGCCGCGACCTCGGCAAAGCTCTGCGGCTTCACCGCCAGCATGATGCGCTGCGACTCGACCACCAGTTGCCGATTGTCCGTCGTCGTTGCGACGCCGAACCGCTCGGCGAATAGTTGCCGTCGAGCCTCGACGGGATCGGAGATGAGAATCGCTTCCCGCGGAAACACGCCCTTGTTGACCACGGCGGCCACAATCCCCTCGGCCATGTTCCCCGCGCCCAGACATGCGAATGCATAACGAAAAGCCATTTCAGCTTGACTCCCAAATCTCAGGTCTGCAGAGCTGCAAGCAGTGTATCAGCGAAGACGAAGTGCTTCGACTCGCGGACCATCGAAACCATCTTACGCGGAAGCCCCGCCGATGGATACCCTGCTGGACTTACGTCCCAGCCCGTCTTACCAGTGCGAGATCATAACTCACGCCCGTTGGCTTTGCTCCATGTTGATTTTTCGATGTCTGAAAAGGTATTCTCTTTTCGCAGCGAGACTGCATACAAAAAAGTTCTTACCTTCTGAGAGGCGATATTGATGTCACGGATGACACCAACAGCCGCAAGGAACTTATCCGCCGATTGAAACGGCTCGGCTTCCACGGGCCTTACCATGGCGGGAAACACGATTTCATGCGTGGCCCGACCGGGGTCAAGCTGGTCCTGCCTCGCGAAGATGCGAAAAGTCGTGAGATCGGCGTGGAGCTTCAGAAGCGATTGTTGCGGGAAATTGGGTGTTCCACGGAAGAATGGCAGAAGCTGGTCTGAGCAAGTGCCGATCAACTAGCCTTGCGTGATATACGTGGCACTTTCAGTCGAATGCCGCCGACACTGGGCAATCGATCGTTGAAACGGACGGACAATAGAATCCAATCCTCCAGGACCGACTGAAGCTCTGCCCGGCACGCCTCCAAAGTCTCTGCTTGAGCCCACACACCCTTGAACCCCGGAATCCTGCCATAGTACGTTCCATCGTCCGGCAAGATTTCGTACTTGGCCTTTGCCATGGCAGCCTGGATGTATTCGAGCAGCATCATCCACCCCTTCTTTGCGTTCGGTCCATCTCATCCTAGCTTCGGACGAAATGCCGGGCAGACTTAAGCGGCGACCATACCTACCCCCTGAGGATCGACCGGCCGGCGTGACGGGTCAGGAGCGTCAGGATGATCTCGGCGGCCTGGTACAACTGTTCGAGCTCGATGTACTCGTCGACGGTGTGGGCCTGGGCGATGTCGCCGGGGCCGAAGAGCACGGCGTCGATGCCGGCCTGATTGAACGGGCCGGTGTCGGCAAAGTAATTCACGCCCAGCGGGCCGGGCTGGCCGTTGAACTCGCGGCAGATCTCACCCAGCCGGCGAGCCACCGGCGCATCGGGCGAGCAGTCCAACGGGGGGTAGGCCTCCTCACGGACGATCGAGAACAGTCCGGATTTGTTGATGTCGCCGGCGGCGGACGGCTGGAGCCCCGACTGAGCCAGGTGTTCGGCGAGCATGCGGCGAAAATCGGCTGCCACCTGATTGGCCGGCTCGGACGGAACCAATCGCCCGTCAATCTGAATACGGCAGGTATCGGGGATGATGTTGATCTTGGCCCCGCCCTCGATGGTCGTGACCGACATGGTCGATTCGCCCAACAGGGGGTGCGAGCTGCGCTTGATCCGCCCCTGCCAGGCCGGGCCGTGCACAAACTGCACCACTCGCGACATGATTTCGATCGCGTTGACGCCAAGGTGAGGCATTGAGGCGTGGCAGGCTCGCCCATGCGTCTCGATGGTCAGCCAGAGCGGCCCTTTGTGCGACGTCACCACGCGGCAACCGGTGGCCTCGCCCACGATCGCCGCATCCGTGCGAAAGCCACTGGCCATGAGCGCGGCCGCTCCCTGGCAGCAGGTCTCCTCGGCCACCGTGGCCACGAAATACAGCTTGTCGGAGGGCAACGCGCCTTCGCGACGAGCGATGGCCAGGGCGGTCAGAAACGCCGCCATGGATCCCTTGGTATCGCAGGTTCCTCGACCGTATGCCCGCCCGTCACGAATCGTGACGTTGAACGGATTCACCGTCATCCCGTCCACCGGCACGGTATCCAGATGGGCGTTAAGCATGAGGCTGGGGGCCCCGGCCGCCCCCTGGTCCGGCCAGTGCGCGATCAGGTTCGGTCGGCCCGGCTCCATTTCCCTCGCTTCGACGACCATCCCCATGGACCGCAGGTGCTCGGTCACGAACGCCGCGATCCGCTCTTCCGGCCGTGTGCGCCGGGACGTCTGCGGATCCCGATTGACGCTTTCGATGGCCACCAGCCGGGTCAGCAGGTCCAGCAGATCCTTCTTGTCAGCCTCGCTCAAGCTTTGAATCATCGATTTCGCTTCCCAAGATCCTCGCGCCGGCGTTTCGCTGCCGCATCCGCCATAGCGAGCGCGCTTTCGGCGGTGGGTTCAGACTTCCAGAAAGGACAGATCGTCGCTCTGCACGTCCAGGATCGCAACCGTCGGCACGCCCACGCGGTGTAACGCTCCGGGGTTGATCACCCGCGTAGGCCCCACCCGGTAGTCGGCTTTGCGGTGTGAGTGGCCGTGGAGCAGATACTCCGACCGGCCTGAGCGGATGGCCCCTTCAAAGCCGGGCTCATGGCCATGGTAGACGGCAATACGTCTGCCGGCTGCCGTAAACTCCACCGGACCGTCCGGCCAGGGCAGCCCCAGTGCTTCGACGCTCGCACGCCAAGTCGGATGCGGATAGTCGGTATTGCCCCAGACGAACCAGCAGCGTCGCCCGGCGAGTTCCTCGAGCACCTCGATGCCGCCCACGTCGCCGCAATGGACGATGGCCTCGGCCCCGGCCGCGTCCAGAATCGCCAGCGCGTCTCTGACCCGTCCCACTCGGCCGTGACTGTCCGACATGATTCCCAGTTTCATCCGTCAACCACTCCAAGGCACCGCAGCATGCGCCGAGCGCGGGTGAACCCCGAGTCACGGCCAGAAGAGCCGCAAATGAGGCCCGAGCCGAGCCCGCGGGCTCGCCCAAGGAGGCGGCATCGCGAGGCCGGCCGTTGTTGCGTAAAGGCCGGTGATCTCGTAAGATAACCGATTCTTTGCCGAGGGCACAGAACGGCCCTCCGCCGCCGGCCGCCGCCCATTCGGCGACAACGAACGCTGGACGTCCTGCCTCTCTGACGGGCCGCACAACCCCGGCCGGGCCCAGGCTGACCGGACCGGCGAGCATGGGCGATCTTTTTCCTGACGATAGGGCGGGACAGCCCCGCATCGCCAGGACAAGGACGTATAGGTTGTCGGGTACGTTGCGGCTTTCACGGGCTCGCAGCCGAGGCTAACCTCTTAGCGAAAGAGGCGACGGCTGCTCGCTTAGCCTCTACAGGCGGGACGCCTGCCTCACGGCTGGCGGAAGCGGTCATGGAAAGAGCCACCTGAACAGGGTTTATTCATGTTCGCGGTTATCAGCGACATCCACAGCAATCTCGAGGCCCTCACGGCAGTCATGAACGACATCGACCGCCGGGGGATCAAACATATCGTCTGTCTGGGCGACGTGGTGGGCTACGGGCCTAACCCTCGCGAGTGCATCGACATCGTCATGGAACGCTGCGAGGCGTGCATCTGCGGCAATCATGACCACGCGGTGTTCTACGAGCCCTACAATTTTAATCTCGGCGCCGAGCGAGCTTGCTACTGGACTCGCCAGGTGCTGGAGGACGAGCCCAACAAAGCGCTGCGCGACCGCCGGTGGGACTTCCTGGGCAAGCTTCCGCCGCGGCTGGTATATCGCGACATGCTCCTGGTGCATGGCTCACCTCGCCGGCCGGTGAACGAGTATCTCTTTGCCGATGACGTCTATTCCAATCCCCACAAGCTGATGGCCAACTTCGAGCGGCTCGAACAAGTGGCCTGCTTTGTGGGGCACACGCACGTGCCGGGCGTCTTCGTGGACGACCCGTATTTCGAGTCCCCCGACGAGTTGGCGGAGCCCGGCGTGTACGAGATCGCCGAGGATGACAAGGTGATCATCAACGTCGGCAGCGTGGGTCAGCCCCGCGACCGCGACCCCCGCACGTCTTACGGCGTGGTGGACGACGACGGCCGCGTGGAGTTTGTCCGTCTCGAGTATGACATCGAGAAGGTCGTGCACAAGATTCTCAACACACCGGAACTGGACGACTTCCTGGGCCATCGGCTGCTGGAAGGCCGATGAGCATCGCAGCGCAACGCAGACCAACCCATAATCAACCGGTCGGGGCGACTGCCGCGACCGACGGAACGTAAACAAGACAACATGGCACAGAATTCACCGAGTCAGACCCAACGCCTCATTACCGCCCTGGCGGCATCCATCCTCGTGTTTTATGCCTGGGTCTTCGTGTACCAGCGATTCATCGCGAAGCCCGTACCCGCGACGCAGCCTGCGTCCGCACCGGCCGCGATCAGCGACACGACCACCACGCAGACGTCTTCCGCTCCGGCTGCCGCGACCAACGTGGCGAGTCCTCAGGCCGTCACCGCTCCCGCGGGCGCCGGCGGCCTGGTGCTCGAGGAAGGCCGGGATATCACCACGATCACGTTGGGCAATGCCGCCCACGACAGCCCCTTCCCCATGGCTCTGGAACTCACGCCTCGCGGGGCATCGGTCCGGAACGCCTGGGTCCGCGGCTACTACGAGACCGTCAAGAAAGAAGAGCCGTACCGGATCTTTCAGCCGTTGCCGGCTGAAGAGTCCGCGCCGGAACGCTATAGCCTGACGACCACCAAAATCCGCTTCGTGGACCTGGACCAGGAAGTGCAACTCGATCGCGCCATCTGGCGGATCGACAGCGTCACGCCCGAGCAGGTCGTCTTCAGCGTGACCGTCAATCGGGCCGACGGGACGCCGCTGGCCCGCGTGCTCAAGACCTACACACTCCAGCCGCAGCCGCCCAAGCCGGGCACACGCGGCGAAACATACGACGTGACGCTGAACACTCGCATCGAGAACCTCACGAGCCAGCCGTTGCAGGCCGTGCTCGTCCAGCAGGGGCCCATCGGCTTCCAGCAGGAATCCCGCACCGAAGATCGCAAGATCATCGGTGCGGTGTACGCCAAGGACAGCCGCCAAGGCCCCATCGTAAAGGGCCATCTCCGCAGCGAGCTGGAGGACAAGGATCTGCTCGAGCTGGGCCGTGATGAGCCGGAATCCCGCATCGCCTGGGTCGCCGAAGCCAATCAATACTTCACCTGCATCATGGCCCCGGAGGGCCGAACCAGCTTCGACGATCCTCCGCGATTCGAGCGCGTCGACGCCATCCACCTCATCGACCGGAAAGACGCCAAAAGCCAAGACCTGACGTTCCGGTACGTGACCACGCCCATGACCGTGGCCGCCGGCGGATTCCGCGACGTGACGTTCGACACCTACATCGGCCCCAAGTCCAAGCAGATCTTCCAGTCGGTCCCCAAGTACGAGCAGCGCGACTACTACGCCGTCATCAGCGAGAGCTTCTACGCCTGCGCACCTGCCGGGTTGGTCGCCCTGATGATGTGGCTGCTCAACGCGTTCCATAAGATTCCGCCGCACAACTACGGCATCGCCATCATCCTGCTGGTCATTGTCGTGCGGGGCATTCTGCATCCCATCACCAAGCGCAGCCAGGTGAACATGATGAAGATGCAGAAGCAGATGTCCGCCCTGCAGCCCAAGATCAACGCGGTCAAGGAGAAGTACGCCAACGACCGGGCGGCCATGCAGCAGGCGATGATGCAGGTTTACAAAGACGCCGGTGTCAACCCGGCCGGCAGCATCCTGACCTGCATCCCCATGATGCTGCAGTTGCCCATCTGGGCGGCGTTGTGGACGGCGCTCAACTCGACGGTCGAGATGCGCCACGCCCCGTTTGACGGCTGGTGGATCAAGGACCTCACGCAGCCCGACTCGCTCATTTGGCTGAGTGACGCGGGCATCCACATCCCGCTGATCGGCTTCATCATGGGCGGCCCGGTTCACGCTTTCAATCTGCTGCCCGTCCTCCTGGCGGCGTCGCAGTTGCTCCAGGCCCGGTTCATGCCCCGCGGCTCGACGACCCCGGCCCCCGGCGGCAACCCCGACCAGATGGAGCAGCAGCGCAAGATGATGATGTTCATGAGCGTGTTCTTCCTGTTCATGTTCTACAACATGCCCAGCGGGTTGAACCTGTACATCATGACCAGCAACTTCGCGGGTATCCTCGAGCAATGGCGCATCCGCAAGCACATCGCCGAGGAAGAGGAACGCCTCAAGTCGCTGCCGCCCGGCACGCGTCCGCCGGAGACCTGGTTGAGCCGCCTGCTCAGCCCGTTCCGCGATTGGCTCAGCTCCAAGTGGGAAGAGTTGCAGAAAGAGGCCGAAGAGGTCAGAAAGCTGCAAAGCGCCAAGCCGAAGAAACGCAAGTAATCATCCGGCACGCATTTCGGGGGGCAGGCGTCGCGCCCGCCTAACCGCCAGGCAAGACGTCCGCCCCCGGAGCGTCTTAGTAATCCCGTCCCTCAAGTCTCAAAGTCTCAGGACTCAGGTCTCATTGTTGGCAATCGCGGCTCGGTCGGACAATCGTGTAAGCAGCGAAGGCGACCATTGCGACCGACTTTCGCGGCCGGTGAAACTCTCGTCTGCGCGATCCGGATGTGGTGAGGGCAGAACTTGATTGGCTGCCGCCAGCATGCGCGCCACCAGGCTCGGGGTCAGGCCGTCCACCAGCACCGCCATTCGACTCATGGCCGATACGTACGTGACGGGCGCCCCTCGCCGGCACGCGTCGATGATGCGCCGAGCCGCTCGACGGCCGTTGATCGAGACCACCGGCAGCGAATCGCTGATCGTGAACCACGTCTGCTCGCGGCGATTGTATCCTTTGAACCGCACGTTGATGGGCGAGCCCGTTCGCATGAGTCCCGGACACACCGTCGTGACCCGGAGGTTGCTCCGTCGCAATTCGGCCCGCAATCCGTCCGACAAGCCGACCAGTGCGAACTTGCTCGTGGTGTAGGGAAGCAGGTGCGGAAACGCGATCTTCCCGCCGATCGACGCGATGTTGACGATCCGCCCTTCGCCTCGCTCCAGCATGTGCGGCAGGACGGCCAGCACCATGTACAACGGCCCAAATGTGTGAACCGCGATCGCCTCCTCGAAGTCGCTTACTGTCAGATGGTCGAGCGGCCCTACTTGCATCACGCCGGCGTTGTTGATCAGCACATCGACATGGCCGAACGCCTCGATGACGCGGTGAATCGCCGCCCGCGCTTCGTCTTGTTCACGAATGTCGCAAACGACCGTGAGCACCTCGGCCCCGCGGGCGTCGAGCTCATCCTCGGCTCGTTGCAGTTCAGCCTCGTCGCGGGCGAGTAAAGCCAGCTGCGCGCCCTCATCAGCCAACTCGCGTGCCATCAGCAGCCCCAGCCCGCGAGACCCGCCGGTGATCACCACCACCTTGCCACGAAAGCTGTACGCGCTCCGGCGGACCGTCCGCACGAGCCAGCCCAGCGCCAACCCTGCGCCCAATCCTCCCGCCGCTTTGGCCCACGCACTTGCCATGCCTCACCAATTGACCACGGATGGCTCATCCACGCCGCCATGCTCTCGAGCGCGCATCATTCTATGACTCCGGATGCAGACCGGTCCTATGGGGCAATACCGGGTTTACGCTGCCGCCGCGACCGCGGACTCACGCCGACCCCGCCGTGGAAACACGGCTGACGCGAGCGGGCCCGCTAGTGCCATTTAGTTCTTCCACGATCTTTTGAACCACGGATGGCACGGATGGGCACGGATGAGAAAGGTGAAGTCTGTTTTTGTGAGAAACGAACGGTAGAGGTCACAGAGGAGCACAGAGACCGGTGTTATCAGCTCTTCCTCTGTGACCCTCCGTGCCCTCAGTGGTTGATCAATGCGGGGAAGCGTCCTGATCCGAACGTCAGGGCCGATGGTCGTCTTTCGGACGATCCGGAACATCAGTGGTTGCGGTCCGGCGGCGGAATGCACCACCGAACGCTCCGAGACCGGCAAGAAGACCGGCAGCGTAGATCCACCACTGGAATGGGCGCGGATAGCCGCCGGATGAAACGTTGCGGAAATCCCGAGCGAAGCTGGCGACGATGACGAATCCGCCGGCGAAGATGATCGCCCAATGCCACCAAGCGAACGCGACGGGCCGGCCGGTCCGCTCTCGCCACAGCACCAGCAGGCCTGTCCCCACCATGGCGGCCGCCACGAGTGCGGGCGCGATCACCGGCCCCACCCAGGGCACCGGCAGCAAAAACAGAATGTCCCACGTGAGCAGCGACGCGGGCCAGCCGATCAGCAGCTTGAGGAACACGTAGTAGAAGATATCCCACACACCGAAAGCGATCGCGAACGTGGCAACCCATTCGTTGAAGTTCCGCGCTGCCAGCGAAGCTGCTCCCGCCAGGAGCACCAGCGTGGCGAACTCGCGGCCCAGCTCCGTCTTGAGTCGATGGAGGTGATGCGGCCCGGCCGCCTCGAGCTGCTCCATAGTGATCAGCGGAAACAAATCTCCCGACACATCCAACGGCGCGTCCGGATGGCGGATGGGCTGATAGATCGTGCGCAGGTACACCACGACCGCCGCTTCTATGTAGCCGAACGCGATCCCGAACAGCACCAGGCCCGCGATGACCCTGCCCAGCCCCGATCGATTCGTGTCGGCCATGCCAGTCTCCTCGCGTATGCGGTCCTTGGGCAATCCTAGGCGGGGTCAAGAGCCGACGCGCTCAAACCGCGCGCAGCCCATCCGAAGGATCCGCACGTTCCGGATGACCGCCGCCGCGACCAGGACGGCGAACGATAGCGTCAAACCCAGCACAAAAACGCCGATCCATTTCATCGCGATGTATTGGCTGGCGAGCGCCGCTGCCGGTCCCAACGTCCCCAGCAGGGAAACCGGAACGAAAACCGAGTCTGACCCCGGCAGAGGCTTCCATCGCTCGGGCGCCCTCCCCGGAGGAACGACGTTCCACCATGTGCCGCATTCCGGGCAACGTAGCGGTGTCGCTCGTCGATCGTAGCCACATACTTCGCACAGCAACGCCCCGCGCTCGACCCACATGCGCACCAGCCGGCGATCGCACTCGGCCAGTCCCGCCGCCGGGAGACCCAGGAGGAGAAAGGTCGTTAGCGACAATGCCAGGAACACCCCGGCGGGTCGCGGCAGCGGCATGAGACAGGCCAGTCCACACAGCGTGCCAAACGTCAGAACGGCCGACCAATACATGGCCAGCATGCCCAGGAGCAGCCGGCGCACCATGGGTACCCGTTCGGCCAACTCCGGCGGATCGAATGTGCGCCCGCGGAAATCGATCAGCACGTAATTGTTCGCAAACTCCCAAGCCCTGCGCAAAGTCCGGGACCGTCCGAGCAACCGCAAGAAAAGGTCAGAGAGACGATGTATCAGCTGGCCGACCAACACGAACAACCATCTGAGAGGTGTCGCAACCAGGAAAAGAAGGTATAACGGCAGCAAAGCCGGCCAGGTCCAAGCCGGCAAGCCGTAGCTTCGAGCGTGTTGCCACGGAAGCATGGAGTGTGCGCCGGATTGGGAGCTCATGCGCTCATTCTCCGAAGCGCCAGCCACCGCACGGCGCCGGCGTCGCCAACCGGGCGGTGACGGCGGTGGACCGGCGGTTGCGGTTTCGCCCCACCCATCCTATCATTTCTGCCCGGAGGGGTACTGGGCAAACGGACATCCGTAACCGGTCTGCCGTGCCGGCCGCAACCTGGCCGAATCGCGAGACGAACGTGGATCCTACAACTGTGCCCCAAATCCCAGCCACTGAGCCCGACGGCACGGGCTTGATTCGGCTCGATCCCTGGCTCGAGCCTTACGCCGACGCTCTTCGCCACCGCTACAAGAAATACCGCGAGACGCTCGACCGCGTGATTGAAGTTGCCGGTTCGCTCGACGCCTTCGCCCGCGGCTACGAATACTACGGGTTGAACCGCGGCACACGTGACGGTGAACCCGGTGTATGGTACCGCGAATGGGCGCCCGCGGCCGACGCTCTCTTCTTCATCGGCGACTTCAACAACTGGGACCGTCGCCGCCATCCCATGGAACGCGACGAGTACGGCGTCTGGAGCATCTTCCTGCCCGATCGCGAATACGCCGACAAGCTGGTGCATGGCAGCCGCGTGAAGGTCCACGTTCTGAGCCGCATCGGCCCGATGGACCGCATCCCCGCCTATATCAAGCGGGTGATCTTCGAGCCCGAAACCACCAGCTACTGCAGCCAGTACTGGAATCCGCCCGAGCCGTACTTGTGGGACAACCCGGCCCCCAAGATCACCGAAGGGCTGCGCATCTACGAGGCCCACGTGGGCATGGCCCTCGAGGAGCCGCGGATCGGCACGTATCGCGAGTTTGCCGATCAGATCCTGCCTCGCATCGCTGCCGCCGGCTACAACGCCGTGCAGCTGATGGCCATCCAGGAGCACCCGTACTACGCCTCGTTCGGCTACCACGTGAGCAGCTTCTTCGCCGCGTCATCGCGCTTCGGCACGCCCGAGGATCTCAAGTACCTGATCGACGAGGCCCATCGTCGCGGACTGCTCGTGCTGCTCGATCTCATCCACAGCCACTCGGTCAAGAACGTGCTGGATGGGCTGAACCACTTTGACGGCACGGAATACCAGTACTTCCACGCCGGCGATCGCGGTCAGCATCCGGCGTGGGACTCGCTTCTGTTCGACTACGGCAAGATCGAGGTGCTGCGGTTCCTGCTCAGCAACGTGCGCTTCTGGCTCGACGAGTACCACTTCGATGGCTTCCGCTTCGACGGCGTCACCAGCATGATGTACCTGCACCACGGGAACATCGCCTTCAATTCGTACGACGATTACCTGCGCTGGGGCGTCGACGAGGATGCCGTCAGCTACCTGCAGCTGGCCAACCAGGTCGCCCACGAATACAAGCCCGAATGCATCACCATTGCCGAGGACGTCTCCGGCATGGTGGGCCTGGCCCGGCCGCTCGACGAGGGCGGACTCGGATTCGATTACCGCCTGGCCATGGGCATCCCCGACTATTGGATCAAGCTTCTCAAGCATACCAAGGACGAAGACTGGCACATGGGCCAGCTCTTCCACACGCTGACCAACCGTCGAGCGCACGAAAAGCACGTGTCATACGCCGAAAGTCATGACCAGGCGCTGGTCGGCGACAAGACCATCGCCTTTTGGCTCATGGATGCCGAGATGTACTGGAACATGAGCAAGGATCGCCAGAGCCTGATCATCGACCGTGGCATCGCGCTGCACAAGATGATCCGGCTGGTGACGTTCTCGCTGGGCGGCGAGGCCTATCTCAACTTCATGGGCAACGAGTTCGGTCACCCCGAATGGGTGGACTTCCCTCGCGAGGGGAACAACAACTCGTTCCACTACGCACGGCGGCAATGGTCGTTAGTCGACGATCCCAACCTGCGGTACAAGGACCTGGCCACATTCGACCGTGAGATGCTCGCACTCGACGAGCATTTCCACATTCTGACCGACCCGCTGCTCCAGCCGATTCACTTCCACGAGGACTACAAGCTCATGGTGTATCGCCGGGGTCCGCTGGTCTTCGTGTTCAATTGGCATCCCACTCGCAGTTATGCCGACTACCGCATTGGCGTGCCCGATCCTCGTGACTATCGGCTTATCCTCAACACCGACGATCCGTGGTTCGGCGGCCACGGCCTGGTCGCCGCGGGCCAGCAGTATCCTTACCAGGCCAAGCCCGAGCACGACCGGCCGCAGAGCATTCAGCTTTACATCCCCGCCCGTACGGCTCAGGTGCTCTCGCCGCTGTGAGCGCCAGTGCGTGAGCTGCTGCCGAATCCACCCCCGCTGCTCTCGTCTGCTCGCCTATGGCTCGGGCTGCGAGGCCGTTTTACCCGTTTGGGCGACCAGCGCCGCCACGTCCGCCGGGCGGTCTTTCTGCTCGAACCGGGAGACGGCATACTCATCGCGAGTAGCAATCAACTGCCCGACGCTGCGGCTGCCATCCTCAAACGAGAGATCCAACTCCAGCGTGCGCCGAGCCCCCGCGGCCTGGGAGTCGCCGCGGACGACGACAGTCCCGCCCGTGACTCGAGCCAAGCCGGCATACTCGCCGCGGGTCTGGATCAAGAATCCAACGGCCAACGGTGAACCCTCCGGCCCGATCTTGACCGTTTCGGTTCCCGCAGGTAGCCGTAGATAAAGGACATACGTCGGGCGGCCCGTCCGGGCCCCGGGCAGAGGAAACTCAACCAGAATCCGCTCGATGCCTTGCGTCCCCGCTCCTGCCCAGTGTGCGTGATCCGTCTCGAGCCTCAAGTCCCGCTGCCACCCGGCCAGTCGTGGCTGGAGCAGGTTCATCCGGCCGGCTGGCTCGCAGCCTGCCGTCGCCAACGCAACCAGGATGACCGCGCCTCCGCCCAGCAATCTGCAACTGCTCTTCACGATGTCTCCCTCGGGAAAACGTTCCGTCCGCGCTGCAGAATACCGATCGAGCTCGGTTGCCGCCAGCCGCAAACGAGCGAGGAAGGACCACTTGCCGAAGCGCCTCCGACGTCCTGCGACGCCCTCGGTACAAGCTGTCGGACTGCTCGCGAGGACGGTCAACGCCATGGCAAACGTGAGCCGTCCCTTCGCTTGTTCTGCGACCTGAACGGTTTTAGAATGCATCCCCCTGGCGCATTGTCTGATCCGAGGTCTGTCCAAACGTGGAGTAATGAAACATGACCAACAGCGTGGTACGAATCGCATTGGGTTGGGCTGCATTCTCTCTGATCGCCGCCCCCGTTCTCGCACAGCAACCTGCTGGACGACGCGCCGGTGGCGCCGCCCGTCGGGCCGGCATCGAGGGACGTTGGAACATCACGGTCACCGAGGGACAGTCCACCTACCCGTCGTGGTTGGGCGTGGTGAACAAGGATGGCAAGCTGGAGGCCACCTTCCTGGGCCGGGCCGGCGGCGTGGGTGGCACCGAAGCGTTCAAGTTCGAGAACAACACGGTCAGCTTCAAGGCCCACGGACGCGAGTGGACGGGCAAGCTGGACGGCAACACGCTCGAAGGCACGGCCAAGAACAAGGACGGCGAAGTCAAGTGGGTCGGCAAGCGTTCCATTCCTCGAGTCGACCTGTCGGGCAAGTGGATTGTCGGCGACAACAAGGCGACGCTGACGCTCGCGCAGAACGGGCGCGAGCTGAGCGGCACGTGGGAACAGGGCGGCAAGAAGACCGAAATCGCGGACGTGCGGCGCTTCGGCCGGAACCTTCGGTTCACCGTTGATGGTCGCAGATATCAGGCGGTCGGCAAGGGCGACGTGATGGAGATTGAGTCGCAGGGCGATCAGTTGACCGCTCGCCGCGTTCGCGAGTGGGGCGAGCCCGTCGAACTGTTCAACGGCAAGCCCGAAGATCTGGAAAATTGGGAACCGCTGGGCGGCAGCGGCCAGTTCCACTGGAAGGTCGTCGACGGCGTGCTCACCAACGGCGGTCACGGCACCGAGAACATCGTGACCAAGCGCAAAGACTTCCGTAACTTCAAACTGCACGTCGAGTTCAAGGTGCCCGAGCACGGCAACAGCGGCGTCTATCTCCGCGGCCGGCACGAAGTCCAGATCGCCGATAGCTACGGACGGCCCATCGAAGCCGGCGGGTGCGGCGCCATGTATAGCCGCGTCCTGCCCAAGGTCAACGCTTCCAAGCCTGCGGGCGAGTGGCAAACATACGACATCGTGTTCGTCGACAACTTCCTGACCGTCGTTCACAACGGCCAGCTCATCATGGACAACGTGGAAGTCGAGGGCATCACCGGCGGCGCCATCGACAGCAACGAGTGGGAGCCCGGCCCCATCTATCTCCAGGGCGACCACAGCCAGATCTTCTATCGCAAGGTTATTCTGACGCCGGCGAAGGAGTAGTGTGAAGGCTTGAGACCTGAGACCTGAGGCTTGAGGGGCCGGCGACGCACGTGCTTCGACCTCAAGCCTCAGGGCTCCGCATTCCAGCCTCAAGCGTCAGAATTCCATTCGATCGCTCCACCTTGCAGAACGGCTGCATTCTCTCGCTCTCCCTCCCTTCGCAATTGCATCCGTCTGATCGGTGCCATCCCTGGTCTAATCAGAGGCTTGAAGCCCGAGACTTTGAGAGTTGAGCGTCCGGCAGCCGGTCGCTCCAGCCCTCAAGCCTCAGGACTCAGGTCTAAGGTCTCATTGATGCTTCTGTGCATTAACCGCATTGTACGTCGCGACTTACGGATTGCGGACCATTCGCCCGCTCGAAAATATTAACCGAACAGTTGCCAAACATCCGATTGAGGATATACTGTTGCCGCGGTCTCGGTAGATGAGGCACTTTCACGGGAATACGGGCATGAGCGAGCACGACAGCAAGCGGGATCAGGCGCTGGAGCGGGCACTGGCCCAGATCGAAAAGAGCTTCGGCAAGGGCGCCATCATGAAGCTCGACGAGGAGATGACCGTCGTCAAGGACGGGTTCAGCACTGGCGCCTTGTCGCTGGACATCGCGCTGGGCGGGGCCGGCATTCCTCGCGGCCGCATCGTCGAGCTGTTCGGGCCGGAGTCCAGCGGCAAGACCACGCTGGCGCTGCATGTGGCGGCCTCGGCTCAGCGGGCCGGCGGCGTCGCCGCGGTCGTGGATGCCGAGCATGCCCTCGATCCCACCTGGGCAAAGCGCTGCGGCGTGAAACTCGAGGAGCTCCTGGTCAGCCAGCCCGATACCGGCGAGCAAGCTCTCGAAATCGTGGAGATGCTCGTCCGTTCCAACGCGGTGGACTGCATCATCGTGGACTCGGTGGCCGCTCTCGTGCCCAAGGCCGAGTTGGAAGGCGAGATCGGTCAGCAGCATGTCGGCCTGCAGGCCCGGCTCATGAGCCAGTCGCTGCGCAAGCTCACCGGCATCATCGCCAAGTCCAAGTGCGTGGTGATCTTCATCAACCAGATCCGTGAGAAGATCGGCGTGATGTTTGGCAACCCCGAGACCACGCCGGGCGGGCGGGCGCTGAAGTTCTACAGCTCGATCCGAATCGACATCCGCCGCGTCACCACCATCAAGGAAGGCGACAACGCCATCGGCAACCACGTGAAAGCCAAGGTGGTCAAGAACAAGGTGGCGGCTCCGTTCAAGTCGGCCGAGTTCGACATCATGTTCAACTCGGGCATTTCCACCGAAGGCGATTTGCTCGACATGGCCACCGCCGACAACATCATCGAAAAGACCGGCACATGGTTCAGCTACGGCCAAATCCGCATCGGCCAGGGTCGCGAGAACGCCAAGCAGTTCCTCCGCGACAATCCCGATCTGGCCGCCGAGCTGCGACAGAAGGTGCTCGCCATTCGGCTGCCGGCGCTGGTCGAGTCCAAGCCTGACAATGACGGCGATACCAAATCCGCCAAGCCGGGAAGCAACGACGAGGACTCCGACCCGAAGAAGGCCCCGGGGACCAAGGTGAAGCCGGCCGCCAAAGGCAAAGCCGTGAAAAAGTGATCGCGGCGAAGGTGGGCTCGCCTCTGGCCAGGGGGTAAGGCTCGAAGCATTGACGTAGACGATTCTTTCACCGGTTGTGCGGTTCGGGTATCCTTTGTCGCACATCCACCGGAACCGAGGAGGAGCCCGTCATGACTTCGCGCGAACGCGTGCTTGCCGCCATCGCCCACACTGAGCCGGACCGGTTGCCCGTCGATTGCGGAGCCATGCGGTCCACAGGCATTCAGGCCATCGCCTATCGCCGGATGGCCGACTACCTGGGCGTCAAAGACGCACGAGTTCGTGTGTTCGACGTTATCCAACAGCTGGCCGAACCTGAAGCGTGGTATCTCGACGGCTTCGGTATTGACGCCATCAACGCCGGCCGCGAGTTTCCGCACGTGGGTTGGAAGCCCTGGGTACTTCCCGACGGCTCGCCCTGCGAGATTCCCGCGAGCATGGACTTTCGTCGCGAAGGGGATGACTGGGTCGCCTACGGCAAGAACGGCGAGCCGCAAGCTCGCATGATCGCGGGGGCAACCTACTTCAGCCAGGCCGTCTGGCCGCTGGCCGGTGACGATTGGAAGGATGAGCTGGCGCGCCTGCCCGAGCACATGGGCAAGGTCGATTGGGCCGGGCTGGCCGAGCCGCTGTACGACGGCGGCTTGAGCGACGAGAACCTGCAGCGCATTGCCGCGCACGTCAAACAACTGCGGGCTACCTCGGACCGTGCGATCATGATCGCGTTCGGCGGCAACCTGTTCGAATGGGGCACGTTCCTGCGGCGGATGGATAACTTCCTGATGGACCTGGCTGCCGATCCGGCTGGAGCTGAGGCCCTCCTCGACAAGCTGGTGGAGATCCACCTGGCCAATCTCGACAAGCTCATCCCCGTGCTGGGCGACAACGTGGATCTGATTCAGCTAGGCGACGACCTGGGCACGGAGAACGGCCCGTTCTTCTCGCCGGAGATGTACCGGCGCATGTTCAAGCCGCGCCACAAGGCCATCATCGACCGCATCAAGCAGTTGAACCCGAACCTCAAGGTGTTTCTGCATTGCTGCGGCGGCGTGTACGAGCTGTTGCCCGATCTGATCGAGGCGGGCGTGGAGGTGATCAATCCCGTGCAGATCTCGGCCCGGCACATGGAGCCCGAACGGCTGAAGAAGGAGTTTGGCCGGGACATCACGTTTTGGGGCGGCGGGTGCGACACGCAGTCGGTGCTCTGTCGGGGGACGCCACAGCAGGTCCGCGATCACGTTCGCCGGAATATCGAGATCTTTGCCCCCGGCGGCGGGTTCATCTTCAACCCCGTCCACAACATCCTGTCCGAGGTACCGCCGGCCAACGTGGTGGCGATGTACGAAGCCTGCCGTGCGTAGCCCGGGTCACCCGCCTCGTGCTCGTACTGGCAGATTGAGAGCGATCCACCAACGAGACGGGCGAGACGGTCGCCCCCCCGAACACTACAGACCGCAGGGCTTGCACACCCGCTGTTCGAAAACGGCCAACTGCTTGATCCCGTTCTCCTTCAGCATCGAGGCGGCGGTCTCGAAGCCGGCCGCGATGTGCTCGGGCGAGTGGGCGTCGCTGCCGAGGCTCATGGCCTCGCCGCCCAGTTCGGCATAACGGCGGACGATCCAGCCCGCGGGCATGGTCTCGGTCAGCCCCTGCCGCAGCGTGCTGGTGTTCACTTCCGGCACGAGCCCGGCGTCTAGGCATGTCCGCAGGATTTCGTCGATCCGATCGGCGTAACCGGTGATGTCGTAGCCGCCGCGGTAGCGTTGGGTGTACCGCTTGACCATGTCCAGGTGGCCCAGGACGTCGAACGGACGACGTCCCTGGCCGGCCAGGTCGCGGACGAAGTGGACGGCCTCCAGGACCGTCCCGAGATACGCCTGGGTGATCGTCGCGATGTCCCAGTCCGTCCAGTGCTCGGGCAAGTGCAGCGCCCGGTTCTGCGTCCAGTGGACGCTGAGAATGACCAGGTCGAACGCGTGCTCGTCCAGGAACGGCAGGATGCGGTCCATCTGCTCGGGCTGGTAGCAGACTTCGATCCCCAGGCCGATCGAGATGCGGTCGCCGAAGCGCTGCCGCAGATCCGATACGGCCTTTGCGAGGCCCTCGTAGTTGTAGCGGCACTCCGGCCACTCGATTGGATGGGTGTCCAGGTGGTCGGTGAACGTGATGCCGGCCAGACCCAGGTCGATGGCCTGCCGGACGTTGTCGGCCGGATCGGTCTGCGAGTCCGTCGAAAACCAGGTGTGCATGTGTTGGTCGTACAGCGCCACAGCTCCTCCCGGGTGCTTTCACCTCAGAGTCCAGTGCACGGGGCGAGCCGCGGAGCGCGGGCTCGCCGGCTCTTCCCCGGTCCGCACAAGCTCTCCGCAACCGGGGCCGGGGTCAAGTCCCGGCGGCCGATCCGCCGTGCCGGTCCGGCGCGGATTTGCCTTTTCTCCGCGGGTTTGAGTAGCATACGTCCGAAACGCTCCTGGCTGGGGGTACGGGTCACCGCCCGCCCGGTGTTTGTATGGGTGCCGACTTGAGCAACATGGGTGCAAACGACGCGATCGCTCAGCCCCGCAGGGCCGGTGCCTCGGCCGACGAGACTCGCTCCAGGTCGCGCGACGACGGCCTTCCGTGGCTGACGCGAGTCAAGTTCATGATCGTCCGCGGGTTCCTGTGGAGTTGGGCCCGCTGCTTTTCGCTGACCGGATTGTACCTGTTCGGGCAGTTCTTCGGCACGTGCGAGTGGGTGTTGAACTTCAACCGGCGCCGCCGGTTCATGCAGAACCTGCTCCAGGTCTACGGGAATCCGCCCGAGGGGCTGCCCCCGTCGGCGCGGGGGGCTTGCCGCCAGCACTTCATGCGGACCCGCTGCGACAAGCTGTTCTATCTGATCTTCGACAAGTTGCCGCGGGAAAAGATCCTCAAGCGGGTCAAGTTCCACGACCGGCACATCATCGACGACGCCCTGGCCCGCAACAAGGGTGTGTACGTCTGCATGAGCCACCACGGATCGCACCATGTGCTCATCCTGCTCATGGCGTTGATGGGCTACAAGGTGGCCGGCGTTCGCGACCGCAACGAAGGACCGCTGCGCAAGTACGTGCAGCAGAAGTATGACGAGACCTTCCCCGAGTTCCGCTCGATCAAGATGTTCTTCGCCGACGCCTATCCCCGCGATCTGTACCGCTGCTTCGCGGAAGGGCGGATTCTCGGCAGCGCTTTGGACGTGTCACGTTTCCGGGGAGCTCACCTGCGGACGGCGACCGTCGATCTGTTCGGCAAGAAGCGGGAGTTCCTCACCGGCACGCTTCAGATCGCCCTGCGCTGTGGGGCACCCATCGTGCAGGGGTTCGTCGTTTCCAAGAAGAACTTCTATTTCCATCTCATCCCGAAGGGACCGCTGGTCGATCCGGATACCGCCACCGATACGCCCGAGGTGGTCCAGGCTGCGATGCAACGCTACGCGGACAACATCGCTGAGCACGTGCAGAAGTATCCCGACCACCTGAGCAAGAGCTGATCCGTCACGCGTGAACCACGCCTGGCCCCTGATGGCACGGACGAGAAGGCCGAAGTCTAAGTATGCTTCTTGTGGTGTAAGGCGAACCACAGAGGTCGCAGAGGAGCACAGAGGAAGAGCTGATATGCCGGTCTCTGTGACCCTCTGCGACCTCTGTGGTTAGTCATTCGCAGAAGCGTATCGCCTGGGCCGTTATGGCCAACCACGGTCGGATCCCTCTTCGGCTTCCACTCAAGCCTCAGGTCTCAAGCCTCAGGCCTTTCTCTCACAGGCCGCGGACGGGCCGGGGGGCGATCAAGGCGGCGATGTCGCGGATATCGAAGCGTTCGAGGAGGCCGAAGCAGAACAGTTCCGGCGACTGCTCGATGCTGCGATTTCCCTCGATAAGCTGCTTGAGGCTGAGCAGGGGCTGATCGAGCTCGACCGCGTCGATTGCGTCGGGCTCGCAGGCGGCGGCGACCAGGGCGATAGTGCTGGTGCGCGGTCCGACGGCGGAGAGTGTAACCGGTTGGCCGTCGTAGTGCTGACGAGCCCAGCGGCCGATCGCGGCGACTTGCCCGGCCTGGAGGCCCAACGGTCGTTCGCCCACGCCGGCCACCAACATGGCGTGCAGCGCATCGTGATCGCCGATGGCTGACTCGCCAAAATAGAACGGATCGACCGCGACTACCCGCTGACCCTTGGCGGTCAATTCTACAACCTTGCTTGTGACCGATTTGCGACCTGCGTCGGCGATAATAAGCGTCGTGCCGCGCGAGTTGGGTGGGCTCAGTTCCACGGCCGGCACGGTCCAATTGTCGGCCAGCCGCAGCGTCCAGGCTCGGATCGACATGTCGGCAGCATCACGAGGCGGTTTGCTCTCGGCCCGCACGTCGTAGCTCTTGATCCGCACGATCCGGCGGAGATCCTCCACCGTGGCCGGTGCATCGCCGCCGCGAAGCGGCAAGCGCGCGGCGAGTTTCTTGGCGAGACTGTTGAAGTTTTCGTTGTTCTCGGGCAGCGGCACCTCCAACTGCTTGGCGGTCTTGATTTCGTCCTTGCAGGCGATCTCGCGCCAATCGAACGGCTGGTCTGCGTAGAAGTGGTCGCCCAACATACGGTACAACTGCTCGCGATTGTCCCTTTCGAAGTTGTGCGTACCGGGATCGTCGTTGACATACGAGCGCAGGTTGTTCGGCTGACCGTACAACTGGAAGATCGGTCCGGCAGCCTGAAGCAGCGGCGGCAAGGCGTGGCCGGCGGCGAAACAGCAATTATCCTTGCTGTTGTAGGTCAGCAGCGTGGGGCGCGGCGCTCGCATGGCAGTCAGGTGTGCATAGTCGGTTACCGTCCCCAGATCACAGGGCGTCTGTTCCGTGTCGCCCAGGTCGGACGGATAGCGGACGCGCGTCCTGAAGCTTGAGTAGCCCGCCACCGGGTTGGCCAGCGTGACGCGCTCGTCGAGGGCACTGATGAAGATGGTCTGCCAGCCGCCGCCCGACAACCCGGCTACTGCAACCCGCTGCGGGTCGGCTTCGGGCAGACTCAGCAGCAGATCCAAACTGCGTTTCAGTGAAAGATAGAAAGGCGCCACCGCGCTCGTGCCGCACAGATCCAACTGGTTGGCCTTATAGTGCGTGAAGCCGTCCTGTTTCAGTTGGCCCATGCCGAACCATTCCACGTTTAGCGCCAGCATGCCGCGCCGGGCCTGGTTGATGCAGCGAATCTGCTTGTACTTTGCCGCCTTGCCGTCCGGGTCGTGGCCGTTGACGTTGAGCACGACCGGCACGCGACCTTCGATCTTGTCCGGCACGTAGAGCAGCGCGGGAACCCACAAGCCGGGCAAGGCCTCAAACCGCAACCTGCGGATGCGGTAGCCCGGCCCGCCCTCGATGGTGTCGAGCCACTCGACGCGGCAATCGGCGTCGCGCCATTCGACAGCCCGGCCGCGAAGCACCACTTTCTCCAGCGTCTCATGGCGCATGCGGCGGGCTGCCTGCTCCCAGTCGGCAACCGACTCGACTTTCGGTATGTTTGGAATGCAAGCTTCGATGAACCGCCGGACCTCTTCGAGTGTGACGCCCGGAGCCACGATCCTCTCAGCCAGTGCCGCCTCGATCGCTTTCGCTGATTCGGCGGTCGCAGGAGCGGTCTGGATTAGGACCAACAACGCGACTGTGGCAACGGACATGACGAGCACCTTGAGACATGCAGCGTGACGGGATTCGATGAGCAGTCGTTGTTTTGAAGTTCGCATGCACGCAGGATATCCGGGATGCGGGTTCGCGTGAATTGAGTGACGACCCCATGAAGCGGGCTCAGAAGCGGTGACATTTCGCATTCAGATGGTCACCAGCTCCGCGGGGGGCGCATTGAGGCCGGCCCGACGACTATAAATATGCAGAAGGATTCAACTTGCTCAGGTCTCGGGTCTTTCTTAGAATACAGCAAACGAAGGCAGCCAACCCTTTGTTTGACAATAATTTGCGCAACTGCCTTCGCGGCGGGACGCACAACATCGGGCTGGGAGTGCCGATCATGCCGACCAACTTCACGACGAGAGTGCGCGGAAATCCCCGGGGCGGCATATTGTTGACAGGCGCCGTTCTGGCGGTCAGCCTGGCGGCGACGTTCGCGTGGGCATCTTCGACCACACCGGCCACGGCGCCTACGGATGGGGTTCTCGAACGGCCGGCGACCGTCGAGACAGGGCGGCCGGCAGATGACAAGGGGCCGTTCCCCACGGCTCTGATCATTCCCATTCGGCGGGAAATTACCCAAATCACGTTGGACAGCATCAATCGCCGGCTGGATCGCGTGCGGGCCGAGGGCATTCCGCTGGTGGTGCTGGAACTCGACACGCCAGGCGGCGCGGTGGATGCGACACTGGAGATCTGCAACGCGATCAAGCGGCTGCGCAGCGAGGGCGTGAAGGTCTATGCCTGGGTGAACGATCAGGCCTACAGTGCCGGAACCATCATTGCTCTTGCTACCGACGGCATCGTCATGGCTCCCAACGCCACCATGGGCGACTCGCAGCCCATCATGATCACGGGCACCGGCCCATCGGCGGTTCCGGAAGACATGCAGCCCAAGATTCTCAGCGTGCTGTTCGAAGAACTGCGGGACTCGGCTTACCGCAACGGCTACAACCTGGACCTGCTCATGTCGCTGGTGCGGCCCGAGATGCAGATCTTTTGGCTGGTCAACGAGGAAACGGGTGAGCGCCGGTTCACAGACGCCGCGGGGCGCGATCGGCTGTTCGGCCTGACCGAGGCTCACGCCGGGAAACCGGAGGATGCCAAGCGAGCCGAGCCGGTGCCCGATTCGCTCAGCACCACTGCCTGGCGTTACGTTCGGGAGCATCCGCTCATCGGGCAGGTGCAGCAGCCTGTGGTCACCGACCGCGAACTGCTGACCATGCGCGACAATCGGGCCAAGGCGTACGGGCTGTCGCTGGAGACCATCCACACCGAGGCGGATCTCAAGTCGTTCTTCAACATCGCCGGCCCGCTTATTCACACCGACCTGACGTGGATGGAACGCACGGTGGAATGGCTGGCCTCGCCGATGGTGCGGGCTGTCTTGTTCATGATCATGCTCCTGGGCGTGTACGCGGAGTTCCACGCCCCCGGCGTGGGTTTGCCCGGAGCGGTGGCGCTGGTTGCGCTCGTGCTGTTTCTCGGCGCGCCCTATATGGCCGGTTTCACCGTGACGTGGGAAATCGCGGTCATCGTGCTCGGGCTGGTGCTGTTGGCCATCGAATTGTTCGTGATCCCGGGCTTCGGCGTGATCGGCATCGCGGGCTTCATTCTGTTGGGCTTCGGCCTGCTCTCGTCGTTCGCCCCACCCGAGCCGTTCCGCCGGCACTGGTATGACTTGCCGGAACTGCCCCAGACGTACCGATACATCCGTAACGGTATGCTCGCCTTGACCGGAGGGTTGGTGGGGGCACTCATCGGGATGGCGGTGCTGGCCCGATTTTTGCCGCGAGCCCCGATCTTCAACCGGGTCATCGGGCGTAACCCCACGCGCGAGGAGGTAACTGTCGACGACCCGTATCACGGCATCGCCAAAGTGGGCGACATCGGCCGAACCGAGACCGTGCTGCGGCCGGCCGGCAAGGCTCGCTTCGGAGCGGTGCTGGTGGACGTGGTGTCGCAGGGAGACTTCCTGCCCAGCGGCGAACGGGTGGAAGTGATCGAGCGAAGCGGAAACCGCGTCGTCGTCCGCAAGGTGGTATAGCGGCGGTGGCCGGCGGCGAGTGCCGTCGCGAGCGCCGGCGGCCCGGACCCCGAGGGACTGCCCAGGCATGGACCATTGGGTGAAAATCGTGATCCTCTACAGCCTCGGCGTGGCTGTGCTGGCCGCCGATCTGTTTCTGCCGTCGCAAGGGATTCTGACGGCGATCGGCCTCGGCCTGTTCGGTTACGGTGTGTACGAGGCTTTTCAGATCGGCACGATGGTGGGAGTCATCCACGTGGCCGTGCTGACCGTTGCCTTGCCCGCGGCGTTCATCTTGGGGGTACGCGTTTGGCATCGGACGCCCATTGGCCGGCGGATCTCTCCGCCGAATCCGACGCTGACCGCCGAGGACCGACTGCCCGTTTCGGATCTCCAGAAGCTGCTGGGCACGTCGGGGCGGGCGGTTACGATATTGCGGCCGGTGGGAACGTGTGAGTTCAACGGCAGGCGAGTCGAGTGCAAGGCGGAATCCGGCTTGATCGAGGCCGGAACCGAGGTACAAGCGGTGCGGCTGTCGGATCGCACCGTCGTCGTGCGACCTTTGCCTACGGTGGAGAGTACCTCCGCCTCCTCATAAAAACCGGGGCAGGCGGAATGTCCACATTTCGTTGGAGAATCGAAGGGACGGGTCCGGCCCGCTGGTGCGGGGGGCGGGAGGTTTGGCGTACAGCATAGAAAGGACGGCACAGATGGACACTCTGTTATTGGCGGCGCAGCGGGGGCCTGATCTGATGACGATCTTGTGGATCGCGATTCCGATCGTGATCCTGATCTTGTTCTTTATCTTCGTGGCGCTGGTTGCCCAGGTGATCGGCCTGTGGTTCCAGGCGTTCATGAGCAACGCCAATGTATCGTTGTACGAACTGATCGGGATGCGATTCCGAAAGGTCGATTCTCGCACCATCGTGCTGAGCCGGATCCGGGCCGTCAAAGCGGGCCTGGACATCTCGACGAACGATCTGGAAACGCACTATCTGGCGGGCGGCCGTGTTCAGAATGTCGTGTCGGCCTTGATCGCCGCCGACCGGGCCCGGATCGATCTGGGATTCAAGACCGCCTGTGCCATTGACCTGGCAGGCCGCGACGTGCTCGAAGCGGTGCACACGTCGGTCAATCCCAAGGTGATCGATTGTCCGAACCCGGCCAGCGGCAAGCATACCATTGACGCCGTGGCCAAGGACGGCATTCAACTCAAGGCCAAGGCCCGCGTGACCGTACGGACCAACATCGAGCGATTGGTCGGTGGTGCCACGGAAGAAACCATCATCGCCCGCGTGGGCGAAGGTATCGTGACCAGCATCGGTTCTTCGGCCGATTACAAGGCGGTGCTCGAGAATCCAGACGTGATCTCCAAACGCGTGCTGGAGAAGGGGCTGGACGCGGGTACGGCGTTTGAGATTCTCTCCATCGACATCGCGGACGTGGACGTCGGGACCAACGTGGGTGCCCAGCTCCAGGCCGACCAGGCCGAAGCCGACAAGCGTCGATTCCAGGCCGAGGCGGAAAAGCGGGCGGCCATGGCTCGTGCCCGCGAGGCGGAAATGTCGGCTTTGGTCGAGGAGAACCGGGCCAAGGTCGTGGAGGCCGAGGCGGCCATCCCGTTGGCCATCGCCGAAGCGTTCCGCAACGGCAATCTCGGCGTCATGGATTACTACCGGCTGCGGAATATCCAGTCCGACACGAGCATGCGTGAGTCGATTGCCGGCAAGGGATCGTCGCCCGATGTGAAGAAGTCCTGACACCGTTCACGGGGAGTATGGCCATGCCGCAAGCGGCCATGACAATGGTGGCCCAATCGACCGATGAGCTCGTGTACATCATCGCCGTGCTCATCTTCATCGGGATCGGTTGGGTCGGCGAGCGAATCAAAGCGCTGATGGCCGAGCGAGAGCGGCGAGGCCAGGTCCCACCACGACCAGGGCGGCGACATCCGACGTCACTGCCTCGCCCGGAGATTCGCGAGACTTCCGTCGAGCCTCGTCCTTCGCGACCGGTGGCGCCGCCGCCGATTCAGCGCCCGCGTCCGCCGGCACGGCCGCCGGTGCCCGCGCGTCCGCCGGCCGCGCGAACCGAACCGGTCCGCCGGCCGGCTGGTCCTCCGGGGCCAGCGGCTCGTCCGCGGCCCGCCGTGACCCGCACCGCGGAAGAAGCGCGTGCCATCATTCGGGGCGAGCCGGCTCCGTCACGACCCGCGCGGCTGGCCACGCCGCGGGAGGCTCCCGCACCGGTGCGCCCGGAACCGCGACCAGAACCTTCGGCCGTGAAGCCGGCGGTGGGACAGTCCACCCTCGGGCAGCTGAGCGAGCGAAGTGTGGCCGGCAGTCGGCCGTTCAGGAGTCTCGCGCCCGCCGAAGCGGACGAGTCGGCCGCCGTCCGGGGTGGCGTTCGCGCTGCATCCTTCCGCGGGCTCACGTCGGCCGAACTGCAGCGGGCTTTCGTGCTCAAAGAAATTCTCGAGCCACCGCTGGCCATTCGAGATTTGTGACCTCTTGGGGGGCGGCCATCTTGGCCGCCTTCTTCCTGCTGACGTCGGCGCACAAGCAGGTTGGAAGCGGCAATAACTACGTGAATTGCGAGACGGAGGCGGGCGGGACGCCCGCCCCCCGAATCAAGCGAATTCCGCCAGCATGCGCTGGACCAGTTCGATGGGCAGTCCGACGACGTTGCTGTAGCTGCCTTCGCAGCGCTCGATGAACCGGTCGGCTTCGCCTTGGATGCCGTACGCCCCGGCCTTGCCTTCCCAGTCGCCGCCGGCCAGATAGGCGTCCAGTTCCGCGGGCGTCATGGTCCGCATGGTGACGAGCGTCACGTCATGACGGGTGAGCCGTCGGCCGCCCGCGGGATGCAGCAACGTGACGCCGGTAATGACCTGCTGCGTCGTACCCAGCAGGGCTGAAAGGATGCGGCGGGCGTCGGCGATATCTTCCGGCTTGCCGAAGATCTCGCCGTCGAGCGCGACCACCGTGTCCGCGGCGAGGATGAGCCGGTCGGGGTAGTCCTCGGCCAGGCTTTCCGCCTTGCGAAGGCTGAACAGCTCGGCCACCGCCGCGGGGTCCGGATGGCGCCCGCTGGTGGGCGGCTCGTCGTAGCGAGGCGAGACGGCCTCGAAGGCGATGCCGGCCTGAGCGAGCAGGTCGCGGCGGCGCGGGCTCTGCGAGGCCAGCACGATCGGTTGGCGGTGGAAATCTGCGATCATTCCGTCAGATGATAACCGCCCGGGGGACAGGCGTCTCGCCCGCCTTTTCCGTGCGGATGCGCGGGCGTCCCGCCCGCCTTCCTCGTACTGATGCGGGTGAGCGCCTGTATTCTGTATGATGCGACGGCTCCGCCCCACGCTCCTGCCGGAGTGCCACCATGAGCGACTGGATCGATGTAACACGCCTCCTTGTGGATGGAATGACGGGCTGGCCGGGCGATCCGCCGTTTCGACTGAAACCGGTGGCCGACACACCTTTGTCTCAAACCTCCGGCACCTCGGCGAGCGAGGCCCCCGACGCCCTCGCCGGTCACCTGCGAGTCAGCGAGATTTGCACCTCGGCCCACATCGGCACGCACGTCGATGCCCCGTTGCATTGTCTGGCGGGCGGCGCGGACGTTACGTCCATTCCGCTCGATCGGCTCTGCGGACCCGCGGTGGTGGCCGAGGTGAACGCGTCGGGTCCGTCCGGCGAGATCATGGTCGAAGATTTGCAGCATGTCCCGCTGCAGCCCGGCGACCGCGTCCTCCTGCGCACTCGCGGTTCGAGCGGCTGTGGCGCGCTATCAGTCGAGGCCGCGGGCTGGCTGCTCGAACGGTGCGTGGTCTTGCTGGGCACAGACCGGCTCTCGCCGGATCTTCCGGACAGCGACGACCTGCCCGTGCATCGGCTCTTGCTCGCCGCCGGCGTGCCGATCGTGGAGAATCTCGATCTGGACCGCGTGAGCACCGGCCGCTACGAGATGATGGCCCTGCCTCTGCGCATCGCCGGCGCCGAAGCCGCGCCGGCACGCGTGTTGGTGAGGAAGCTGAGTCCTTAAGGCCTGAGGCCTGAGACCTGAGGCTTGAGCGGAAGGCAAGACTTGGTGAACCACTGAGGGCACCAAGGCTCACAGAGGAAAGAAAAACGGATATGCCCACCTCTGTGTTCCTCTTTTCTGTAAATCTGCGACAATCTGCGGACAATTTGGAGGGGCAACAATTTGGCCCTGTGTAGAAGTGCTCGTAGTGGCAAGGAGTCCGTTCTGGAGCACGATCGTTTCGCAGCTGGATCATTGGTCGTCAGTTCGTTCTTGGAGTCCGCAGATTGACGCGGATGGACGCAGATTCGGCATGGGGGCCGGGGGGCGTCGGGTGTCCCGGGGGCTTGGGGCATTGTCTGGCAATCGATGCGGTGGGATCGGTGGGCACTCGATCAGAGGCGGTAGTTGTTCGGAGCGACGCTGTTGCTGGTCTTCTCAGCGCCTCTGCGGCTCGGTGGACACTTGACGCCGGGCCGGGTGAGGAAGGGTGGACGCGGTCGGACTGAGACGGCGGGGACAAGCCCCGCGGCTCGCTGGGGCGACACATCAGGGGGGAGGGCTTGCTGGGGTAGGCGAGCGGGGGCGGGTGACGTCCAAGTCTTTTTCAGGTATGATGTTTCGCCAGTCGGTCCAATGGACGGGAGGTTGGCCCGTGGGCGAGACGATGCAGAAACCTGAGGAGTACTTCCGGTTTTGCCCCGGCGAGGAACGGATCAAGATATCCGACGCCATCTGCTACGGGCGCCGGCGCAGCAATTTCCCCAAGTGCAAGGGCTGCCAGTTCAACGATGACGAGAAGCGGGCGGGGGCGGCGGCCGACCGCCGGGCTGAGCTGGGACGGGCCGACGTGGACCGCATCGAGTCGCTGTTCGGTGCGTATGACCTCCGCGGGACGTGCCCGGACCCGCTGGATCCGGAGATCGCCTGGCGGATCGGCGTGGGCATCTCTCAGTTCCTGCGCTCACAGCTTCGCGGCTACGACCGGAGCGAGCGGATCAAATCGACGGTGGTCGTGGGCCGCGACATGCGAAAGAGCAGCCCGGCGTTGGCCGAGAGCCTCATCGAAGGGCTGCGAGCGGGCGGCTCGCCGGTGGTGGACATCGGCCTGATCGACACGCCGCAGCTGTACTTCGCGGTCAACCGCATCGTCTGCTGCGGCGGCGTGCAGGTGACCGCCAGCCACAACCCGCCGAACTACAACGGATTCAAGATCTGCGGCCAGAAGGGCAAGCCCGTCAGCAGCGACACCGGCCTGACGCAGATCTGCAAGATCGCCCAGAACACGATGCGGCATTCGGGCACGCAGGTGGCCGAGCTGCGCCAGGAAGACCTGAGCGAGCCGTACCGCGAATTTGTCCGCGGTTTCCTGACCAAGTCGGGTGGCTGCTTCAGCGCCGAGCGGCCGCTCAAGATCGTCGTGGATGCCTCCAACGGGATGGCCGGTCGCTGGCTGCCGTTGATCTTCGGCGACATCGAGTGGCTGGAGATCGTGCGGTTGAACTTCGAACACAACGGCGAGTTTCTGCACGATCCCAATCCGCTCGTCGAGGCCAACCTGGATCAGCTCAAAGACCGGATGAGCCGGGCCAAGGCTGATTTGGGCGTCTGCTTCGACGGCGACGCCGATCGCCTCATCACCGTCGATGAGCGGGGCAACACGATTCCGGCCGACCTGATCACGGCCCTGTTGGCCCGCAAGTTCCTGCAGCAATCGCCGGGCTCGGTCGTGGTCTACGATCTGCGCTCGTCGCGGGTGGTGGCGGAGGAAGTGCGCGAGGCGGGCGGCGTGCCCCGGCGCGAGCGTTGCGGTCACGCTTTTATCAAGAAAGTGCTGGCCGACAGCAAGGGCCTCTTCGGCGGCGAAGTGAGCGGACACTATTACTTCCGCGACAACTTCTTCTGCGATTCGGGCATGATCGCCTTCGCCGAGATCATCAATCTGCTGGCCGAGACGGCGTTGCCGATTAGCGAGCTGGTGGCTCCGCTGCGGCGGTACGCGAAATCGGGCGAGCGCAATTTCCGCAACGACGATCCGCGGGGGACTATCAAGCGTCTGGCCGCCCGCTACAGCGATGCCGAGATCGACTACCTCGATGGCGTGACCGTCCAGTACAAGGACTGGTGGTTCAATGTCAGGCCCTCCAACACCGAGCCGTTCCTGCGGCTGAACGTGGAAGCTGCGAATTCGGACCTGCTGGCCAGCAAGCTCGCCGAGTTGTGCCCGATGTTGGGCACGCCGGTTGAGGATTGACCCTCAATGGTTGTAAGACAGAGGCGGAGCGGCTGGATTATCGGTCGCAATTTGCGGTGTGCGCTATCCCGGTCGGCTCTTCGGCTCCGCCGATACACGCGGGCGGAGGCGGCTGCTACAATTGCTGTATCCCCGAGCGGGCAGGTCCGCGCGCCGGTCTGGCCGCGGATCTGGGTTCGGGGGAACGGGGGCGGCGGTCCGCTCTTGCTCGGGTTTGGACGTATGGAGTCCGCCATCAGTCCTGCTTGGCTCTCAGAAATGCGAATTGATCAACGTCGCCTCGCCAACGGTATCGACCTGGCGGTCCTGCAGATCCCGGGTCGACCGGTTGCGAATCTCGAGATTCGGGTTTTCGCGGGTTATGCGTATGAAGACGAGCGGTATCTCGGCGTCGCTCATCTGGTCGAAGAGACGCTGAGCAAGGGGACGGCCCGGCGGGACGGCCGGGCGCTGAATGACGCATTCGACGAGATCGGGGCCACGCACGCCTCGTTCACGGGCCGGGAGACACTGGGCTTCTCCAGCTTGTGCCTGCCCGAGTTTCTGCCCCAGACCATTGCCCTGCATGGTGAAATGCTCTCCACGCCGAGCTTTCCGGACGACGCCTGCGAGGTGGCGGTGGAACTGGCCCTCCAGTCGCTGTCCGCTCTGCAGGACGATCCGAGCGAGCTGACCAAGAAGCTGATTTACGCGCAGGCGTACGGTCAGCCACTGGGCCGGCACCCGCTGGGCGAACGGGAAACACTCGAACGCACCGGGCGCGAGCAGATCGTCGCACATTGGCGGCGTTGCTTCACGCCGCGTCGCATGCAGGTGGCGGTTGCGGGCGCGGTCGATCCGACGGCCGTCGCCGATCAGCTTGAGGCGGCGTTCAGCTCGCTGGAAGCCTCGGCCGATTCGGACGAGGATGAGATGTGCGGACTGAACATCCAGTTCGTGCCGAAATATAGTCACCACGAAAAAGAGCTCGAGCAGGAACAGGTCGCCTTGTGCTTTCCTGGATCTTCGGCGGACGATCCGGACTATTACGTGCAAAAGGTGGCGATTGGTATTCTCTCGGGGGGCATGAGCGGCCGATTGTTCACCGAAGTGCGCGAAAAGCAGGGGCTGGTCTACTGGGTGGGGGCTTGGACGGATCAGCCGCGTGTGGGCGGGATGGTTCACGTGGGGGCGTCCACGACGCCGGAAAACCTCGACCGGACATATGAAACGCTCATTCGCGAAGTGGGTCGTCTGGCCGACGATCTGACTCAGTCCGAGTTGGATCGAGCCATCGCGGGGCTGGTCACGCGAGCGCGTACGCGCGGCGATGTGACCCGGGCCCGAGCCGCGGAGGCGGTCGAGGATCTGTTCTATTACGGTCGGGTGATTCCCACCGATGAGAAATTGGCCCGGATTTCAGCGGTCACCATTCGAGACATTCGCGACTACCTCGCCGCTCACCCGCGCGACCGGCTGAGCGTGGTGACGTTGGGGCCGCAGAAGTTGGCGAACGGCCGGATGGCCTGAGGAAGCGCCGCCCGATCGCCGGAGAAGAAGATGAGTGTGACGTCGCCTTTTGTCGTCGAGCAGTTGTCCAACGGCCTGACCGTCGTGATCGAGGTCATGCCCCACGTGCAATCCGCGGCTTGCGGTTTTCTCGCCCGTACGGGAGCTCGCGACGATCCGCCGGAACTGGCCGGCGTGTCGCATTTTCTCGAGCACATGATGTTCAAGGGTACGGCCCTCCGCACCTGGGAACAGGTGAACGTCGAGTTCGATGAGATGGGCTCGTACTACAACGCCTACACGAGCAAGGACCGAACGTTCTATTACGGTTGGGTCCAGACGGGCGACTTGCAGCGGCAGCTCGAGTTGCTGGCCGACATGATGCGGTCGACGCTTCCGCAGGACCAGTTCGACATGGAGAAGAACGTGGTCCTCGAAGAGATTGCCATGTCCAGGGACGATCTCGGCTCGGTAGCTTACGATTATCTGCATGAGCAGTTGTACGCAGGCACACCGCTGGCCTGGCCTGTGCTGGGCTGGGAGCGGACGATCAAGGACATGACCCGCGAGGGCATGTGGGAGTATTTCACCCGGCGTTATGCACCGAACAATTTGATCCTCGTGGTGGCGGGCAACGTCGAGCCGACCGACGTGCTTCGGATGGCGCAGCGTGCCTGCGGTGATTGGCCGCACGTGGATTCGCTGGGCACCGATCGCCGGTCGCCGCCGTTTCGGACGGGCGTGGCCACGCAGCAGGTGGACCGGTTCCGGCAGCAGGCCGTTCTGCTCGCGTTCCCGTCGGTGGGCGCGACCGACTCGCTGTATGAGACCGCCGAGGCCACGGCAGCCATCCTGGGGGGCGAGAATTCGCGGTTCTATTGGAACATCGTGCAGAAGGGCATCAGTCCGCGGGCCGGTGCGTTTCACGAGGAGTACCAGGACTTCGGCATGATCGTGCTCTTCGGGTTGTGCGAGCCGGAGAACTGCGAAAAGCTGCTTGACGCCATGCGCGAGGAGGCGGCTCGGCTGGCCGCGGACGGTCCGCAGGAGAAGGAGTTGCGGCGGGTGAAGAATCTTCGCCGCACGTCGCTGGCCAACGAGTCGGAGGCGCCGTTCTACCGGCTGGGGCAACTGGCCGACGACATGGACTATCGCGGCCGGCCGCGCCCGGCCGAGGATCGGCTGGCTGCGGTCGACGCCGTGTCCGCCGAGAGTGTGGCCGAATATCTGCGCCGATGGCCGATCACGGGCCCAGGTTATCTCGTCAGTGTGGGCCCTCGCGTTTGGCCGGCGTAATCGCGATGATCGAACGGGCGATCTTGCCGGTGCTTTGTCGGGAGTGCAAGCGTGAACCCTGACGACAACTCCATCGTCGATCGCGAATCCGCCGGGCCGCCTCCCGATCCCATGATCGAAGTCTCCAACCCGGCACATTCGCTTCCGGACGTGCCCGTGGCTCGGCCTGTTTTGGTGGACAGCCTGCCGGCGCATGTCACGGTCGGCGGTACGTACGATGTGTCCGGATCACTCGCGTCGAGCTTGGTGCGCCTGACACCGTGGCGGGCCGTGTGGCAATTGGTGTGTCTGCTCCTGGCCGGCTTGGCGGGGGTGGTCATCGGCTTGCTGCTGATGGCGGGTGTACAGCTGCGCGACGAGCGGTGGGCCAACATGTTCATCACGGCGTTTGCAGGCATGACGTGCATCCTGGCTGCGTTCGCCTTGGTCGGGGCGGCGCGGCAACGACCCTCGGCCATTGGTTGGCGGGTGAACAATATTCTCGCCGATGTCGGGCTGGGCGTGGCGGGCGCCTTCGGCATGTACATGGTCATGATGATGGCCGCCATGGTCCTGGTGTTGATTCGCCCCGATCTGATGGACCAGGCGCAAAAGGGCATCGAGAAGACGATTCCTCGCGCATCGATCCCGATGATGGTCGCGTTCATGGCCTTCGTCGCCTTGTGGGAAGAGGTTGTCTTCAGAGGCTTCCTGTTGACGCGTTTGTTCGCGGTTTTCCGGCGATGGTGGTTGGCGGTGCTGGTGGGGAGCGTGCTGTTTTCGCTGGGGCACGCCTATCAGGGAGTGGTGGCGACGGTGGTCATCGGCTGCGTCGGCATCGTGCTCGGGGTCATGTTCGTCTGGCGGCGCAGCCTGTTGCCCGTCATCGTCTTTCACATGATGTTCAATCTGATCGGATTGCTCATCTTGCGGTCCCAATCCGAGACGTGGAAGTGAGCACCGATGTCGGTAGCGACGACGTTGGCAGCGACAAGCGGATGCCCGCTATGAATGACACGATGTTCCTGGCGGTGGATCTGGAAGGGGCGATCTGGAACGCGGCCCTGTGTACCGCGTCGCCGGGATGCGGCGTGGACTCAACGGGTTGGATGGTCCGCAGCAGTATCGTGTGCCTGTACTCGTGGCTCGGTGCGGGCGGAAACGATCTGTCGCCGGCGCTGGCGGAAAGACTCTCCGAATTGGCCGGCGGTTGGGGCGTGACGCTGTCCGATCTCATGCTGGTCAAGCTCGGGCCGGCTCAGCAGGAGGTGTTTGTTGATGCGGCGTCCAGCCTCGGTGCTGCAGTCGTCTGCTTTCCCGCAACCGCTCACATCGTGTCGCCACGTGGCGTTGCTCCGGCCGTCGAAGTCAAGGATTACGTCCACCGATTGGAGCCTCCCCGCATGCTCGACGTGCGTGGAGTACGCGATGCATTCGTAACCATGATGGAGCGGGCGGCTGAGGACGTGCAGGCTGACGGCCTCGAGCAGGACGATTCGTTCCTGGATCGCTATGCCGAGCTTCGCATACGCGGGCATCGTAATGCTTCGCTGGTGCCGGTGGAGGAATTGAGCGATGACGACTGGGCGGTTCGAGCATGGCGACGGGCGCGTCCGCACGGCCCTGACGTGAACACGAGCGAGGTGGAGATCGTCTCGTTGCGCCTGCGATGTGTGATCGACACCCAAGCGACATTTCGCCCAGCCCTGCCAGCGACCGATGGCCGAATGGAGCGCGCCCGCATCGCAGCGTCGCCGGACGCGCGAGAGATCGGGCCGATGGTTTATGACCGGAGCAAGCTACTGGCCGGCGACGGCGGTACCGGACCGGTGACGCTCGTTGATGGTCGCACTTCCATCCGTGTTCCCGCGAATTGGCGGTGGGAGATGAATCGCGCGGGACACCTCCTTTGCCACAGGCAATCGCCCTAGGTCGCATTCGCAAGGGGCATTGTGGTGCAGGCATCCCTGCCTGCACTGTGCACGCTGGAAGTGTGCACCACAACAAGGCGATTAATCCCTTCGATGAGGCGGGCGAGATGCCTGTCCTCCGCGCGTGGGGCTAGAATCCTTTCGGCTCGGGGGTTGCCGCTCCTGGGTTTGGTCACGAAAGGAGACCCGGAACATGGCGGACGACAAGAGCGCGATCATCGAAGAACTGAAGACGGCTTACCGGATGGAACTCGAGACGGTGATGAACTACCTGGCCAATTCCGTCAATCTGGACGGCGTGCGTGCGGAGGAGATCAAGTCGTCGCTGGCTGCGGACGTGACGGCGGAGCTGGGGCATGCCCAAACGCTCGCAGGTCGGATCAAGACCATGGGCGGCCAGGTGCCGGGTTCGCTGGAGCTTCAGTGGGACCAGCGGCAGATGCAGCCGCCGGCTGACACTACCGACGTGGTGAGCGTGATTCGCGGCGTGATCGAGGCCGAGAACTCGGCGGTCAGTCAGTATGAAAGGATCATCAAGATGTCCGAGGGTGTCGATTACGTGACGCAGGATTTGGCCATCGGCCTTCTGGGCGATGAAGAAGAACACCGGCGCGAGTTCGTCGGTTTCCTCAAGGAATACTGCAAGTAGCCTTTGCCGATGAAGAGCTGTCAGCTGTCAACTCTCAGCTGTCAGCCAGAGGTCTGGCTCACAGCCCACAGCTGATAGCTCACGGCTCCTGAGCTTGTCAGGAATCCTGGGTTTGTAGCACCGGTGTGGTGATCTACTCGATCAGACGTTCGACGACGACCAGCGTCATGTCGTCGCTTGGCTGGAGGCTGCCCTCGGCTGCGTCGAGGTGGTCTTCCATGGCACGGATGAATTGGGGGCCGGGCTCGCGCACCATGCCCAGAAACTCGGGCGTGAGGTGAGTCTGGCCATCGTCGCGTTCGCGGCGGCTGATGATCACGTCTTCGAGTCCGTCGCTGTACAGGATGAGCTTTTCGCCGGGCTCGAGGATAAGCGACGTGCTCGGATACGTTTCGCCGTGGAAGATGCCGAGGAGGCCGCCCACGGTTCGCACTTCCACGCACGTCCCATCCGCGCCCACGTGGATGGGATGCGGGTGTCCGCCGCGGGCCAGGCAGACTTCGCGCGTCCGCACGTCGATGGTGGCGTAGCAGGCGGTGACGAATTGGCAGTTGGGCAATTGCTGGTCGGCCAACTGCGCGTTCAGTTGTTCGAGCACGTCGTGCGGTGGCACGATGACGTACCCGTCCTGGTAGATGCGCTTCCCGGTGATCGCCTGCTTGATGAACATGGTCAGCAGGCCGGCCGCCACGCCGTGTCCGACGGCATCGGCGAGGTATACGCCGATGAACGACTCGTCGAGCCGCTGGACGTCGTACACATCACCGCAGACCCAGGTGGCCGGCCTATAGAGCACGTGGAAGCGAATGTCGCCGATGGCGGGCAACTGCTTGGGTAGGAAGTCCCGCTGCAGCCGGCTGGCCAGCCGCAGTTCCTGGTCCACCTCCACGAACTGCTCGTTGAGCTTCTTGCCCAGCCGTTGCATGCCCGCGACCTGCTCCTCCATGCGCTCGAGCAAAGGCCGATACTGCTGGATGGCCGCGATTCGGCCCCACAGCTCGTCGGCCGAAGCGTCCGGTGGCGCGAACATGAGCGGGTCGTCGTCACCGGGCATTACCCCGAATCTGCCCGGTGACAGGACGACCCCAGTCAGCCGATGCGACGCGAGAGCATCGGCCAACAATTCCAGTTGATAACGGGCGTCGCTGCGGCTCAGCCAGTCGCCGTTCCGGTCGGCCGGCGACCAGGAGTGGCACGCTTCACCGCAGATCAGGACCGCGTCAGCCTTGGCCAGAAGCGAAGGCTCGCACGCCGCACGGCAATCGGGGGCGTACAAGGGAGACAGGTTCCGCGAGACGATCAATTCACGCACGTTCAGCGGAAGGTCTTTGGCCGGGCCCACCACCAATACGGTCAACTGCCCCTGTTCCGGAAGCACATGTTGTTTCGCCAGTTGCGACAGAGGATCTCCCCCCAATCCGTCGAGCCGCGGGCGCTACCCCTGCGCGGACCCTCACCCACACCCGCGGTTCGGAGTTATCAGACCGAACCAGGGCTACTGGTGCAGTACACCGTTGGTGAAGGTGGATTCGGCCGATCAGCGAGCGGCCTTGAGAACAGAGTCGGGGATTTCCACGTACGTCCCTAGCCCGATGCCAAGCTCTTCAAACAAGCCAGCTTTGACTTCCAGGGCGTACTGAGCGGGGACGATGGAAGGGTAGGTCCGAGTTTCCAGTGGAGCCATTGTGTAGGTCTTAACGATTCGGCCATCCGACGCGATGTAGGCGATGTCCAGCGGCGTGATGGTGTTGGCCATCCAGAACGCCAGTGGCATCTCGTCGTCGAACAGGAACAACATGCCGCGGTAGATGGGCGACGCACCGGCGTCTCCCGAACGTGAAAATGGGGCAAGTGCCTCCTCGGGAACCTGCATCAGACCACGTTCTCGCTCTTCGTCGGTTCGTGCGAGCCAGACCTCAAACTCGTGGTTGTTGATGCGAATTGTCGCCTTTTCCATGGCATCCAATTGGTTACGCTTGGCAGGATCGGTTCCTGAGGGGCCCGAGCAGCCCGCGGCCAGCAGTGCAACGACCAAGCCGATTTGGACGATATGAAGGAGATAGCCGCGCAGCCAAGTCAACGCGGCGACGCAACCGTACCCGTCGCGTGCGACAGCGCGGGAGCGAACAGCGCGACAGAAGAGACCGGTCGGAATGGGCAAAGACTGGTTCGGCACGACCGGCCAGTATAAAATGCCCGCCCCGCACGTGCAATCGCCGAATCCAGGAGCGCAACGCACGAGGGAGTATCCAGATTCCTGTTTCTGCGTGGAAGGTAATCCCATGACTTTGAATCGAGTGGTTCACGGACGGACGGTGGTCGGGCTGTGTGCAGTGTTGATTGGCGGAGTGATCTTGTCCGCTCCGGCCTTGGGGCAGGAGGCACAGCCTTCGCCGGCGACGGTGCCGGCGGTCCAAGAGGGTGCGGCGATTGTGCCGGCTGCTCCGTCGGTGGCGGTCGAGCATCCGGCCGGCTCTGACGCCCACAGCACGACGGCTCCGGAAGCCGGCCATGGCGACGCGCATGGTGATGGGCACGCAGGTGCTCACGAACCGCCGAGCTATTTGGCTGCGGCTCCGTTCGTGATCCTCCTCTTGTGCATCGCCATTCTGCCGCTGATCCCGTCGGTCGCCCACTGGTGGCACCACAACTCCAACAAGCTGATTATCTCGGGCGTTCTGGGGGCGATCGCGCTGATCTATTACCTGCTGCGGGGAACGGGTTTCGGCCACGCTCCTGACGTGGCGGCGCCGGGGTTTCAGACCGTCCTGAAGGTGCTCGACCACGCCGTGCTGGCCGAGTACATTCCGTTCATCAT
>JAKPHF010000013.1 GCA_029550525.1 Planctomycetota bacterium | reverse complement strand
CCCCGTGGCGTCGTAGCCCTCCGCGTAGTAGACGGTGGACTCGCATGTTCCGCCATCCATGAGCTTGCGCTGGAACTTGAAGTCCTTCGACTTCCTGGCCAGATCCTCGGCCACCAGCCGGCAGAACGCGGTCAGGCCGGGCGAGAAGATCGATCCCGCATCGCCCACCCGCAGCACCGGCCCGTCGCCCATGCGCACACCCGGGATCTCGGAGCTGATCTCGACCGCGACGATGCGAGCATCCTTGGGGATGGTGCCCGCGCGACAGGCGGCAATCGCGCCGGCGAAGCCGATCTCCTCGGCCCGCGTGAGCAGGCCGATGACGTTGACCGCACTGCGACTCCGGGCGAGAGCGTCCAGCGCGTCGAGAACCGCGGCCACGCCCGCCACGTCGTCGCATCCGCGGGCATACACCTTGCCGCCGCGAACCACCGGGTCCGGCAGGTCCCACATGCCGATCGAGCCGGGCGCCACCGGCCTGGTGACGTCGATCTCGGCCGTCCGGACCCGCCGCCGTCCGCGGATCATGCCCAGTTTCACCGAGCGAATCGTCCCGCGAATCCAACGGCCCTCGCTGAAGAAGCGCACCTTCGTATCGGCGAAGTAATCCGGATGCACCCAGCCAAGCCACGCCGCCTCCAGCCGACGGGGTCCACACATCCGCCGGGCCTCAAACCCCGGGTGATCCATGTGCGCCGCCAGTACCAGCGGAGCGCGCGTCTTGCCGCCGCGACGAAGTCGCAGCACCACGTTGCCCACCGCGTCCTGGCTCAGCCGGATCGACGGCCGCTTGGCCGCCCATCGCCGGATGTACTCGACCACATGCCCCTCATTGAGCGGCGCGGTCGGCAGCGTCAATAAATCCAACAACGTCTTGCTTTGGAGTGTTTTCATACAAGATGACAATAGGAGATCGAGCATCCCGCTTCAACCATCCAGTTCCCAAGTCTTCAGGCAGATCTCTTCTTCTGCGCGACTACGCCATAGCCTTGTAGGATGCCGCAGTTATTCGTAGGATAGCAGAGAAAAGGGGAGAATCGCATGGCCAAGCTTATCGACTGGATCCGACGGGCTTCGGTTCAGCTATTGGACCCTCAACGTGAAGAACGAATCGACTATTTCGCGCGTAACGTCGCCAGTCGACTCAAGAGCGACAGGGGGGCCTTCAATTTTGACGCTCTCGTCACGTCGCTGGAGATTCAACCCCGAGACATTCCCCTCGTCCAAGAACGCGTGTATGAATTCGCGTGCAAGAAGGCCTGGAGAGACCGTCAGATCAGCGAAGAAGAGAAAAAGGGTCTGGATTGGGTCGCCCGGTCGGTCATGCTCCCGGAAAAGAACGCCGAGCAAGTCGCTTTTCGTGTCGGGCTCGAGGTTTTCCAGGAAGTCCTCTCCGACGCGGTTGCTGACGGCAGGATCGAACCTGCGGAGCTTGAGGAGCTACAACAGGTTGCAGCATGCATCGGTACGTCCGTCCGGGACTTGGTCACGCGGTACTTCTCCGATTGGGCGGAAGGATTCCTTCGAGCCATGTTTATGAAGATGATTGAGGATGGTGAACTCAGTCATCGTGAGTGGAGCCATCTCGTTGCGTCGGCGGAAGCCATCGGATTGAAGGAAAACGAGTTGCTCGACTCCATCCGGGTGCAGGCCGAGCGGTTTGTCGAGCACGTCCTCATTGACGCCAAGGCCGATGGCCAGCTGAGCGAAGAAGAAGAATCAACTCTCGCCTTCTTGATGGAACGACTGAAGCTTTCACCACGCTTCCGCACCTACGCAGAGGGCGAAATCCGCGAGTTGAAACAGATCACGGACATCCTCAAGGGTAGACTCCCATCCTTGAACGTCCACCTGACCGGGCGTCGTAACACCGAGATCGTGCACTTCGAAGGCCCAGGCAGCTACGAAGAAGTCAAGCATCTCAAGAGCGGTCAGCAACGCGTGCTGCACGAAGGGCGTGTGTTGATCACCAATTGCCGACTTATTTTCGAGAGCCCTGCCCGGACATTCGATCTGAATCATCGCCGAGTAACCAGGATTGCACCCAGGGGTGACACGCTCGAGTTGAGCGCCACGGGACGAGGAAACGGCCGGTACACATTTGGCTCGGACAGTAAACTGGCTTTCCTCATCTACGAGGCAGCGGTCCGAAAAGCTAACCAGACGCTGGTCGAGCAGGTAGATGGCCTTCCAACCCGGCACATTCCCCGAGACGTCCGGCAACGCGTCTATCAGAAATACGGCGGCCGGTGCGCCGAGTGCGGGAGCAATCAATACCTCGAGTTCGATCACATCATTCCTGTCACCAAGGGCGGCAGTAACAGTGAGCAGAACGTGCAACTCCTCTGCAGACGGTGCAACCTGAACAAATCCGACAAGATATAGTCCAGGCCTCGCCCAGCATCGAGGCCCGACAAAACCTCACGGCTCGCGGTGCCGGCGTCCCTCGCTGAAGTACCGCGCTCTTCCCCAACGAAAGAATTCGAATGCCCGGATCTGCCGCGCTGCCTCGGCCGAACGGCCGTGGCCTGACCGGTCATAGGCGGGCAGGATGCTCGCCCCACGGCTTCGGCCTGTCGGAAAACGCGCCTGCGGCTATAATGTCCGGCTTCCGGCGAGCCGGCCCGTCCTGCCGGCCGGGGCAGCCGGATCCCCGGCGCCGAGGAGCGCGTTGGAGCGGTTGACCATGCACGAGGTGAACAAATGCGAAGCGATTTGATCAAACGAGGCGTCGAGCGAGCCCCCCACCGCAGCTTGCTCAAGGGCACGGGCAACTACCGCGACGAGGACCTGGACAAGCCGTTCATCGCCGTGGTGAATTCCTACGTGGACATCATCCCGGGCCACGCCCACCTCGACAGCGTGGGTTATTTCATCAAGGACGCCGTCCGCGAGGCCGGTGGCGTGCCGTTCATCTTCAACACCATCGGCGTGGACGACGGCATCGCCATGGGCCATCTGGGCATGAAGTTCTCGCTCCCCAGCCGCGAACTCATCGCCGATTCGGTCGAGACCATGATCGAAGCCCATCGCTTCGATGCCATGATCTGCATTCCCAACTGCGACAAGATCGTGCCGGGCATGCTCATGGCCGCCGCCCGCTGCAACATCCCCACGCTCTTCGTCAGCGGCGGGCCCATGGAGGCGGGCAGGACCTCCGACGGCACGAAGGTGGATCTCATCAGCGCCTTCTACGCCGTCAGCCAGTACACCTCCGGCGCGATGACCGAGAAGCAGGTAGCCGACATCGAGAACAGCGCCTGTCCCACCTGCGGCTCATGTTCGGGCATGTTCACCGCCAACAGCATGAACTGCCTGTGCGAGGCGCTGGGCATGGCCCTGCCGGGCAACGGCACCATCCTGGCCACCAGCGAGGATCGCAAGAAGCTCTACGCCGCTGCCGCCAAGCGCATCGTCGAACTGGCCAAGGCCGGCGGCCCGGTCCCCCGTGAGATCATGACTCGTGCCGCCTTCGATAACGCCATGATCCTGGACATGGCCATGGGCGGCTCGACCAACACCGTGCTGCATATCCTGGCCATCGCCCACGAAGCCGGCGTCAAGTTCACCATGGCCGACATTGACGCCCTGTCGCGCAAGACGCCCAACATCTGCCGCCTGGCCCCGTCCTCCGGCGACAACGGCAGGATGTACCACATGGAAGATTGCCACGCCTCGGGCGGCATCATGACCATCCTCGGCGAGATCATGCGGGGCAAGCCCGGCCTCCTGAACACCGAGGCCATCACCGTGACCGGCAAGACGCTGGGCGAAAATATCAAGGAAAACGACATCCGCGTCCGCGGCGAGAAGATCCGCCTCGACGGCATCAGCACCGCCGCCCGCAGCAGCCTGAGCCGGCACACCATGTACGCCAACAAGGGCGGCGCTGCCGTCCTGGCCGTGATCGAGGAGAACGCGTTCGATCCGTACGACTGCATCCGCACGGTCGAGAAGGCCTACACGCCCGAAGGCGGTCTGAGCGTGCTCTACGGCAACATCGCTCAGGAAGGCGCCATCGTGAAGACCGCGGGCGTGGACAAGGAGATGCTCCGCCACACCGGGCCGGCCATCATCTTCGAGAGCCAGGAAGAAGCCTGTGAGGGGATCCTGGCCGGCAAGGTGAAGCCCGGCATGGTCGTGGTCATCCGCTACGAAGGCCCCAAGGGCGGACCGGGCATGCAGGAGATGCTCGCGCCCACCAGCTACATCAAGGGCAATCCCGCCCTGGCCAAGACGGTCGCGCTCATCACCGACGGCCGGTTTAGCGGCGGCACGGCCGGGGCCTGCATCGGCCACGTCAGCCCGGAGGCGGCCCGCGGCGGCGCCATCGCGCTGCTCCGCGACGGCGACATCATCGAGATCGACATCCCGGCCCGGACGCTCAACGTCAAGCTGAGCGAGGCCGAACTCGCCGAACGCCGCAAGACCTGGAAAGCGCCCGAGCCTCGCTACAAGACCGGCTATTTGGCCAAGTACACGTCCATGGCGACGAGTGCGGCCACCGGCGCGGTTCTCAAGTGGGATTGAGCCGTTTCCGGCCGATCAGATTCGCGGGGGGCGGGCGTCTCGCCCGCCTCTCTCTTGGGCTGATACCCGCGATCACGTCCATCGCGTGCAAGAGGTGTCCGCCAGCGCAAGCGGCGGGGTTGGCCTCGGCCGCGGTACGCCGGCAATAGACGTACACGAGAAGGTAGCTAGGACTCCTCCGACCTATGAGGCTCATAGCTCATAGCCCACAGCTCATAGCTCACACTTTGGCGGGTTCCAAGAGCAGCGGATCGGGGATGTTCGCGCGGAGGAAGCCGGCCGCGCGGGTGGTGCAACCGACGCACTTGCCGCATGGCTCATCGTTATCGCGATAGCAGCTCCAGGTCTTCTCGACCGGCAGCTTGAGTCGTTTCGCCAGGAGAACCACTTCCTGACGGGCCAACTCGGCCAGCGGCGCCTCGACCAGGAGTTCGCGGCCATGCGGCTTGGCATACTCGAGCATCAGATTGAACGTCTGAACGAACTCCCGGCGATAGTCCGGATAGAAGCTGGACATGGCCGGACCAGGCACGCCGTGGTCTTCGCTCGTGCCAATGAGGATGCGCTTGGCCCCGATGGCTCCCGCCCAGGTCGCGGCGGCGGCGAGCATGGCAGGCACCAGCCCCAGCACAAACGTGGACGGCACCTCCTTGCCCAACGACGTTGGCTCTTCCATGGGGATTTTGCGGCTGGTGCGGGAGTTGCCGCCCAGCGAGGCGATCCAGCCGAGATCGGCGGTCAGCGTCCGCTCGATCCGCAGATGCGCGGCGATGGCTTCGAAGCAGGACCTTTCCCGCTCGGCGGCTCGATGGCCCCAGGCTACGTGCAGCAGATGCGCCTCGTACTGCTCGCGCGCAATGGCGGCTAGCACCGCGCTGTTGAGCCCACCACTGACCAGGACCACCGCTTTATCCATCGCTTTGCCCTACCCCCCCACGAGCTCTACGGATTTATCGGCATCGCCAGCGACCGAGGATAGCTCAATCTTGGCAGAAGCCCCCGGCAGTCGTACCATCTCGGCCATGAGGGGACGCTCCCAGATCCACTGTCTGCGCCTGTACCCGCTGGCCATCCCCCTGCGCCGCCCGTTCGAACACGCGGCCAAGACCCGCCAAACCGCCGATCCCGTCGTCGTCCAGGTCGAACTGGCCAGCGGCACGCTGGGCTATGGCGAGACGCTCGCCCGGCCCTACGTCACCGGCGAAACGCCTGAGAGCGTGATCGAAACCATCCGGCGGCTCATGCCCGACCTCCTGGTCGAACTCCGGCCCGCGAGCTTTCCCGAGGCGCTGGAAGCGATTGACCGACTACCTCACCGCGACGCCGACGGCACCGTCATCAATGCTGCGCGGGCTGCGGTGGAGTTGGCCCTGCTCGACGCCTACAGCCGCCACTTCGAGCGGCCGATCAGCGAAGCCGTCGGCTGGCTCGACCTGCCCGAGTTGGGGCCGCCAGGCAGCCTGAAGAACGTGACGTACAGCGCCGTCGTATCGGGGGGGCCCTCGGGCCGGGTCGCCCGCAAGGTGCGCATGATGCGCTGGTACGGTCTGCGCGACTTCAAGCTGAAGGTGGGATACGACGATGACGCCGAGCGCGTCGCCACGGTCGTGCGCATCCTCGGCCGGTCGCTCGGCCGCGAGACCACGTTGCGACTGGACGCGAACGGCGCGTGGACGCTCCAGGAGGCGATTGCTCGGCTGGGCCGGCTCCCCCTCGACGCCATCTCGTGCGTCGAGCAACCGTTGGCCCGGCAGTACGACAACGATCTGAGCGAGCTGAGGAAGGCCATCGGCGTGGCCGTCATGCCCGACGAATCGCTGCTCACCATGGACGATGCCGAACGCCTCGTGCGAATGGAGGCGGTGGACCTGTTCAACATTCGCATCAGCAAGAACGGCGGGTTCCTGTCCGCGCTCAAGCTGATCCACTTCGCCCGCCGGCACGGACTGAAGTATCAACTCGGTTGCATGGTCGGCGAGACCAGCATTCTCTCGGCGGCCGGGCGACGCTTCCTCGAGAACGCGCCGCACGTCTGCTTCGCCGAGGGCAGCTATGGCCGATTCCTGCTCAACGACGACGTCGTCGATCGGCCCGTGCAGTTCGGATGCAACGGTAAGCCCACGCCGCTGGCTGGATTGGGCTGGGGCATCGACGTCGTGCCGGAGCGCCTGGAGCGTCTAGCCGTGCGCCCGGCCGTCGAACTGCGATTGTGACGACTGTTCGTGGAACGTCCCCGCGATGCCACGGCAAACGCCGTAGGTGATCGGCAGGTCAGGGCCCCACCTCAAAGATCCTCTGCCATAATTTCACGCCCACCCCCACGCAGTCTTGGTCCCGTTCTCGTAACCGGGATATATACCGAATGCCATCACCGATCAGACTTGCCCGGGTATCCGGCCGTGCCGAACTTCACGTCGGTCGAACGGCGTGGCCGGCGTGCAAGCCCGGATTTGCCGTTCCGCGAGATCCTCCGTGCCCGCGGGCCGTGAGGGAAAAGGAGGTTCCATGCGCTCGTCCACCACCAAGGATCGCTGCCGCTCGTTCCTGTGTACCGTCGTCTGGGGCCTGACGCTCATCTGGCCGGCCGTCGCGACCGCCAGTCCGTGGGATTTCGACAACGACGGCATTCGAAACGAGCAGGACAACTGCCCCGAACACTACAACCCCGACCAGGCCAACGACGATGGCGACGCTCACGGCAACATGTGCGACAATTGTCCGGCCGCCGCCAACGACGGACAAGAGGATACCGACGGCGACGGCCTCGGCGATGCCTGTGACAATTGTGTGTCAGTAGCGAACGAAGATCAGCTCGACAGTGACGGCGATGGTGCCGGCGATGCCTGCGATGAGTGTCCCGCCGATCCCGCCAAGGCTGACCCCGGCCAGTGCGGCTGCGGCCTTCCGGACACCGACACCGACGGTGACGGCACGGCCGATTGCATCGACGCATGTCCCGACGACCCGTACAAGGTGACGCCGGACATCTGCGGTTGCGGCATCCCGGACGCTGACACCGACGGCGATGGGACGTTGGATTGCCTCGACGGTTGTCCCTCCGATGCGACCAAGCTGGAACCCGGCGCGTGCGGGTGCGGCACGCCCGACGCCGATAGCGACGGCGACGGTACGCCGGATTGCCTCGACGCCTGTCCAGAGGATGCCGCCAAAATCGAAACGGGCGCCTGCGGGTGCGGAAATCTCGACACCGACAGCGACGGTGACGGCACCGCCGATTGCCTCGATGACTGCCCGGCAGATCCGGCCAACACGCAAGCCGGCGCGTGTGGGTGCGGCACGGCCGACACGGATAGCGACGGTGACGGCACGGCCGACTGCTTGGACGAGTGTCCTGCCGATCCGGCCAAGATCGCGCCCGGCATCTGCGGCTGCGGCGCAGCTGATAGCGACGCCAACGGTGACGGCGTCCCCGACTGCTTCACGTTCGACCTGTGCTCGGATGACCCGGCCAAGACGCTTCCCGGCGCGTGTGGCTGTGGCGTGGCTGATACCGACGCGAACGGTGACGGTGTACCCGATTGCTTCACGCTGGATCTATGCCCGGACGACCCAGCCAAAACGTTGCCCGGAATCTGCGGTTGCGGCGTGGCCGACACCGACAGTGATGCCGATGGCGTACCGGACTGCTTGGACGGCTGCCCCGCCGACCCAGTGAAGTCCGCCCCCGGGAAATGTGGATGCGGTCAACCCGAGACAAACGGTTGCACACCGACCGGCCGTGAACCCCCGGACGATCATGAGCAGCCTATCCCCGAAGAGGAAGAGGACGGCGTTCAACCCGCATGCGGATTCGGCACGACAGCGAGCACGCTGCTCGGACTGGCCGGGTTGACACTCCTGCGGGTGTTTTCGAGAGGACTCCGGTACGGAAACCTCGCGGATTGACATCCGCAGCGTCTTGGCCGGCGTCCGACGTCGGATCAAGAACATTCAGACCTGAGTCAGCCGATTCGAGCTCTCGGCCGGGCTCGCATCCGGACGGGACTCAATGCCCGCTGCCCGCCCTTTGTGCGGGCAGCGAGGCGTATTGATGCACGTATCCGGCAACCGGAGCCGTTCGACCGGCTTGCCGCCCAACAGATGCGACTCGACGATCTCCGGCACGTCCTGCGGCGTGACGAAGCCGTACCACACGCCCTCCGGGTAGACCACGATGACCGGGCCGTGTTCGCACTGGTCCAGACAGCCCGCCCCGTTGATCCGGACCCGCCGTGCGAGGTTGTGAGTTTTCACCGCCGCCTTGAGCGCTTCGCGAACCGCCTCGCCCCCGCGTGCGGCGCAGCAGCCTCGCGGATGACCGGCGTCCCGGACGTTGGTGCAGACGAAGACGTGTTTTTCAAACCCGGGCATGGTATGCTCCCCCGACTTTCGGAGCATGATAGAGAGGCTCCGGCGTTTTGTGTAGCGAGTAAGCCGGCGTGAAGTCTCCACAGCTCACGCCGACGCCCGCTGAGTGGGCCGGTGGACGCCGCCGTCGAGCGGCACGGGGCCGGCCGTGGGGTACAGGACAAGGATGCGACCAATGGCCAAGAGCACCAACGGGGGCAACCGCAACGGCAAGACAACGGGGAGACTGGGGCCCAAGGGCAAACTGGGGAACGCAAACGGGCTGAACGTGGACCCCGCGGCGTCGGCGTTTCCCGTTTCGCTGCTCTCGCCGCCCAGCTTCCCGGCGTTGCAATCCCGCCGACATTCGCCGATAGTACAGGGCGTCATGACCAGCGCAGCCATCTTCTGGGACCGCGACAACACGTTGATCGAGGACCCGGGCTACCTGAGCGACCCCGACCAGGTCAAGCTATTGCCGGGCGCCGCCCAAGCCATCCGCCGTCTGGCCGACGCCGGCTTTCAGAACATCATCGTGACCAATCAGTCGGGCATCGCCCGCGGCCTGTTCGACGAGGCGACGCTGGAGCGGATCCACGCCCGGCTGCGCGAGCTGCTGGCCGCTGAAGGGGCTGAGCTGGACGCGATCTACTATTGTCCGTACCTCGAAGGTCCGGAGGCGGTGGTCGAGGAGTATCGCCTCGAAAGCGATTTGCGCAAACCGCGGCCCGGCATGCTGGCCAAGGCCTCGCTCGAGCGGAATCTCGACTTGGCTGGCTCGTGGATGATCGGCAACTCGCTGACCGACACGCAGGCAGGTCGAGCCGCCGGCTGCCGCACCATCCTGGTGACGCACGGCGCCGAGGTCCGTCGCGACCGCAGCGTGGATTTCGTCGTCTCGACGCTCGACGAGGCCGTCGAAACCGTCCTCAAGTACTCCGTCTCCAATACCAAGGCCGAGGCGGAGGCCAACGCCAAGCCCACCGCTGACCTCGGCGCTGTGGACAAGACGCTGCAAGAGATCCTCTCGTTCCTCCGCACGGTGGACCGGCGCAACCAGGCCGAAGACTTCTCGCTCAGCCGCCTGACCGGCCTGGTCGTCCAGGTGCTCGCGCTGGCCGCCCTGGTCTGGGCCATCTTCAGCATGATCCGCGGCGAGGAATACGGTGCTCAGCTGGTCAAGCTCCTGTTCACCATCGCGCTGCAAGCCGTGGCTTTGACGAGCTTCATGGTTTCCTCGAAACGGTGACGATTACCGCATCGATGGTGTAACTCCTCGGATGCTGGTATCGGTTCGGACTGAGTCCGCCGGGGCAAACCCGGCGGCTCGCTTTGCGCGCGAGAATGCCCGCTCCCGCACAGCGAGCGGCCGGGCTTGCCCCCGCCGTCTCTTTTCAACCGCAATGTGCATTTCCTTCAGACGTGTTCGGGCGGTCTTAACCCAACCTTCAGTCGGCACAAGTGGCTTCAGCAAGGCGACCGGGGCCGGTGAAACAACGCTGGAACGCCTCCATGTCAGCCTCGTCCACGTCCTGATCTTCACGGAGAGCGTCGGCACACTGGGGATCGTCTTGCAACACGCCGGCACCGCTCAGGCACGCCTGGAACCAGCCGAAGTCCTCCAGGTCCACGTCGCCGTCACGATCGTGATCCAGCGAGGGCACGCGCGTGATATGCAGAACGAGCACAGTGACCTCGGCATCCTCCAGGCGGAGAACGAAGTGCCTGGGGTCGACGGTCACGTCGGTTTCTTCCCAGGCCATGCCGTCGTTGTGCATGAGACTGGTATCGCCGCCGGCGGCATCATCGCCGGGAATGCCGTAGCGTTTGAGCACGGCGGAGTCGACTCGGCAGCGAGTCAGCGATAACGGCACCTCGACGTGCACGTGCTCGTCAAAGTTCAAGCCCCAGATGGCAATCTTGTTTGGCTCGGTGGCCGACTGAGTCACGTACAATCGCCAGTTGAATTGGTGCGGATCGAACCCGAAGTCAGCCATCGTCGCGATCAGCGTGTCGCCCATGTCCTGGGCAAGAGCGGTATACACGTCGCGCGGTCCCCGTTTGGCCTGCGGAGACACCCAGAAGTGAGCGGCCACCACGCCCTGCTCGGCGAAGCTGAACACGCCTTCGACCACGCCCAGCGCGTTGGCCATCGAGTGTTGAATGTGGCTGCCGGCATCCCAGTTCACCGGGCACCACTCGCTGGCCATCAGTTCGTAGCCGGAGCGGCCGTAGGCCGTCATGATCGCGTGCACCGCCTCCGCATACTCGTCCAGATGCGCCCGGAACAAACGCAGAGCGGCGGTCATGCCCGGCAAGTTGCCCCAGTTCCATTTGATGGGTTGGTAATACGGGTGGTACGCGACGAAATCGATCCGAGCTGCCGGATCGCTCGCCAGGGCGTGCAGCCATCGCCCGCTCCCCGCGGCGTCTGGCGGATCCATCAGGCAGGGACCGATCTTCAAGTCTGCGTCCACCGCACGCATGGCGGCGCTGATGGACTTGTAGCGATCGCGGTAATCCTCCGGACTCAGGTAATGGTTGCCGATGTAACCGCTGAGCACGCCCAGTTCGGGCTCGTTGCCGATCTCCCAGTAGGTCACGCGCGGCGTGGGCGGTTCGGTGGCGGACAGGAGCTTCGGTTTTCCCGCCCAATTCGTGATCGAGTTGTACACGCGCAAGTTCTCGCCCGACAGGCTGGCCTCCTGCCCCTGCCGGTACTGCTGAAGGATAACGTTCACGTAGCGGACCCAATCAGCAGCGAGCCCTTCGGGATTGTCGGTCTGACAGATGAACCCGTTCGGTGGCTCCTTGGCACCGCCGCCGAAGAGATTGGCGGTGAACACCGGAAAAGCTGAGTGGTCGCGGGCCATTTGCAGGAACTGCAGTGTGGAGAAGTTTTCGTTGCGCCCGCCACCGATGCCGCTGTAAACGTCTCGCCAGTCGTACGTATCGGCGTCCAACCCGCCGGCAACACCGCGCCCGCTGGCCCCTGCCGCCAGGTTCCACAATGCGTCAATGGCGTCGGCCGCGATGTCTCTTATCGGACACTGCCCCCGAACGCCGGGATTGAACGGTCGGCCGCCGGCGAACTCGATCCGCGCGACGCCGGGCAACGTCGTTGCCGCAGCCTCGGGTCCCCAGGCGGACGGGCAATAGCCATCGGCAAACCGGTACGCCCGGACCGAGAAGGAGTACGACGTGTTCCACATCAGCCCGGTGACCGTCCGCACGCCCCACTCACTGCGGCTCCGCCACACCTCCCGCGGACCGATCGTGCCGTCGGCCTGAACATAGGAGAACCCGTTCACGGCCGGCGAAATCCGGATGGCGAACACATCGCTGCCCGAGTCGGCCGGATGAATGGCGACATCGAGCGTCCCCGGCGTAGGATTCGACACGACCGGTGCCCGCGGTATCACGCACGTCGTGGCGCAGGTCGTCGAAGCCACTTCGAAGTCGTTCGGATTGTCCAGCCAGCCGGTGCTGTAGCTGAAGTCGGAAACGTTAGCGTCGGCGTCGTTGGTGATCGGGTTATAGCCCCACGCCGGCTTGACCGTGAACGACCAGACAATCGTCATCGTGCCCATGCCGCCGGTGGCCCGGCCAGAGACGGAGACCGTGCAACCGAGCGGCGTCAGATACGTGGTCCCGCCCCAGGCATCGGTGCGATAGCCCCAGCGTCCCCTGCCGGTGGCGCCAGCAAGCGTCCACGCCCCACCGAAGCGTGTGATGTCTGCATCGGTCTTGCCCCAGGCCAGATAGCCTCGGCCCAACGAAGTATTCCCTGCCGCCTCCGTGTAGTTGAACAGAACGCGCACGTCGCGAATGTCGTCGTAGCCGTCCGGATCGCCGGCCGTCACGGTCACGGTGTAGATGGTGGAGTTATCGGCCTGGACCGGATTGGCACTAACCACGGGCATGGACTGGAAGAACGGAGCCACGGCCGCAACCACCGGCGCGGGTCGACACAAAACCGCGACCGCCCACAGGCTCACCATCATCCAGGTTGCCGCCCGACAACCGTCGTGCCGTCTGCAATCGTGCATCCTTTTCCTGCCTCCTTGGTGTCTGCCTCCCAAGATGTCCGTCCTCACATCATACAGATTTCCGCTCCCAGCCCAAGCGCGCGGCGCGATGTGCGCGGGCGTGCGAACGTGCGTTTTCCCAACGCGAATGGTCCGAGAACTGATTGGGTACGCGCGGTTCGCAAGCCGTACTGAGCAAATGTACGCGTGTACGGAATTGCCCCGGCATTCGAGTGGCGCAAGTGATGATTGCGCTTGTCGGTGGAGCACTGTGGATGCTGGCCGAAGCGACAGTGATCGTCGTTCCGGCAAGACCCCATTCACGTATGGCGTGATGACTTGACATCCCGGCGAGCCGCATCGAACGTGCAACAAAAACGCGTGTCGAACCGGCCGAATCGACGTTGGCCCGCTCGCCGGTGCGTCACGTGGATCGAACGCTTGTGCAGCCGTCCCACTGAAACTCAATCAACCTCCGGGGTCTCGGCATAGAATCAATCTTGATATTGGCGAGAACCTGAAAGCGACGGAGTGACAGCCATGGCAAATGCCCCCCAGGATTTCTTTTCGAATTGGCTCCGGACCACCACGCAGTTGACAGAGGCGACGCTGCGGGCCACGGCCGAAGCGCAGCTGGCGAATCTCGATCGTTGGATGGAGACGATGGTCATCGCCACGCGTATGACCCGGCGCGGCGCGGAACAGCTTCCCGGCTTCGCAGCCATGAAAGGCGAGCCCGCCGGCAAGCCATCGGACATCGAGGGCCGGCGACGCGTCAATCCGGACGTCGGCCGTGTGCAACCACCCGCGGAGAAGGCCGAACGCAGCGAGCAGAAATTACAACGACAGCCTGAAAAGCGTGGCCGCTCCGCCCACGAAGGTCAAAAGAAGACCGGCAGCACGAAGTCGCGTTCGTCGGCCACCAAGAGCAGTAAGAAGACCAAAGCCGGCCGACCACGATCGTGAAAGAGCTGTGAGCTATAAGCTCTGAGCTCTGAGCTATGGGCAAGCGAGCGGTGGGGCTTGCTCCCGCCGTCTCTGTTCGGATGCAGGGTCGTTCCTTCCGGGGAATGAATTTCCACGTCTTGCGATGTTACGAGCGATCAGGCGCCGAAGAGATCGTTGATTTGGCGGCGAACCTGGTCGGGTGTGTTGGCGTGCCGAGGAAACGTGCCGGGATCCGCAGGGTCACGGCGGGTGATGCCGGGCGGCAACCGCTGTTCGAAGAGCGCCTTGACGGTCGGCGAGATGAAGCGGGTGAGCTGAGCATAGCTGTGAGCATCGCCCATGCGCGAGCCGGTGTGGTAATAGCGAATCGGAAAGTAGACGTACAGATTGTCCTTGGCCCGCGTCAGGGCCACGTAGAACAGCCGGCGCTCTTCGTCCACGCCTTCGCTGTCGCCGGTGGCCATGTCGGAGGGGATCATGCCGTCGGCGGCGTGGATGATGTGCACGACGTCCCACTCGCACCCCTTGGCCGAATGAATCGTGCTCAGGATCAGGTAGTCCTCCTCGAGATACGGCGCCCCGGCCAGATCCGACGTGGACGTGGGCGGGTCGAGCGTCAGGTCGGTGATGAACCGGCCGCGGGAACGATAGGTGGCGGCGATCTGCTCGAGTTGCTCGAGGTCGCGCAAGCGGATCGTCGGATTCTCGTAGGCGCGATTGAAAACGGGCTCGTAAAACTCACGGATTCGCTCGACCTGGGCGGACAAAGGGGGCTCGGCACCGAGGGGTTCCAGCACGAAGCCGCCGTTCCGGCCGTTGGAAACGAGTCTGAGACCCGCGCAGTGAGCCAGGGCCATGCGGAGTTGCTGCAGCAGCTCGCGTGATGAAGCCGGCGCATTCACCGCCCCCTCCAGGAATCGCCGCAGAGGCGTGCGGAACGTGGAGGTGATGGGCTGCGGACCGGTCTCGGATTCATCCGAACCGGAATCTGACACCGCTTCGGTGCTCGCTGGGTTCACCGAATCCGGCTCGGCCACGGGCGTCTGCTCGCGACGGACGCCGATCTGGTCCACGATCCGCTGCGCACTCCTGGGACCGATGCCCTCGAGCAGGAGCAGAATGCGGAACCAGCTCAACTCATCCCACGGGTTCTCCAGGATCCGCAGGAACGCGAGCATGTCCTTCACGTGGGCGGCCTCGATGAACTTGAGTCCGCCGAACTTGTGGAACGGAATCTGACGTCTGGCAAGCTCGACCTCGAGGTGGCTGCTGTGATGGCCCGCCCGGAAGAGCACGGCTTGCCGCTTGAGGGCGATGCCCTGCTCCAGATGCGTGATGATGTTGCTGCAGACGGCCAGGCTCTGTTCGGGCTCGTCGGTGCAGGTGATCAGCACGGGTTTGTTGCCACTCGCTCGATGCGACCAGAGGTTCTTGGTGTAACGTTCCTGAGCCTGCTCCATCACGGCGTTGCCGACTTCGAGGATGGGCTGGACCGACCGGTAGTTCTGCTCGAGCGTGACGGTGTCGGCCCCGGGAAACTGCTTGGGGAAGTCGAGAATGTTGCGGACGGTCGCGGCCCGGAACGAATAGATGCTTTGGGCGTCATCGCCCACCACCATGATGTTGCGAATCCGCCGTCGCATGGCGACCAGGATATCGCCCTGCAGCGCGTTGGTGTCCTGGTACTCGTCCACGAGAATGTGCTCGAAGCGGTCGGCGACGCTCTCGGCAGCTGGCGACGTAGTGACCAGCGCCTTCCAGAACAGCAGAAGGTCGTCGTAGTCCAACACGTTGTTGTCGCGTTTGCGGCGGACGTACCCCTCGACGATGGAACGGATGCCGTCGATGTGATCACTGCACCAGGGGAAGTACCGTTCGAGCACCGCGCTGAGCTTGTCGCCCGCGTTGACCACGCGCGAATAGATCCGAACGAGCGTCTCCTTGCGGGGAAACCGTTTGTTTCCCTTGGCCACGCCCAATTCGTTGCGAACGATGTTCATCAGGTCGGCCGAATCTCCCTGGTCGATGACGGTGAAGTCGGCCGGCAACCCCACCGCCCCCGCGTAGATCCGCAGGAGCCGGTTGGCGACGGCGTGGAACGTCCCGCCCCAGACTTTGGCCGTCTGCGGCCCGATCATGCGACCTGCCCGGGCGATCATCTCCGCCGCCGCTCGACGGGTAAACGTCAGCAGGAGGATGCGCTCCGGTGGGACACCGCCATCGATCAGATAGGCCACGCGACAAGCCAGCGTCCGGGTCTTGCCCGTGCCCGCTCCGGCGATGACCAGCACCGGACCGTCGGCGTGGGTGACGGCTCGCCGCTGTGCCTCGTTCAGTCCTTCAAGCCACGGACCCGACATGCATCCTCCAAACCGAGTTCACCGCCAATCTTACGGCAAGACGTCGTTTGTCCGTCCGCAAGCATAACACTCGAGCCTACCATCTTGTAGGGGAGGCCCTTGGACCGGGCGGGCCGGAGCCTCTTCTGAGCCTGGATGAACGGAGGAGATCCGGGATTCCCCTACCGCGAGACTTGACTGTCTCGACGCGCCGCCACAGATTTGTCAGAATGCCCCGATTCAAGTCCGGGCATCCACCAGGACCGGTTCAGGGAGGTATTGTGTTTGTTGGTCGACCGGGTCATGGCTGAGCTTCTGCGCTCGCGAGGCATCGACCTGAGCGGGTATCGGCGCTCCATGCTCGAGCGTAGGCTCGAGGCGCGAATGGCGGCTTTGGGCATTTCGGACCCCGACGCCTACCTGGATCGCCTGGCGTCCGACCCGGCCGAGCACGACCGCATCATTGAGGCCATTTCCATCAACGTAACCTCGTTCTTCCGGAACCCCGTCGTCTGGGAAATTCTGGCCCAGTCGGTCCTCCGTCCCATGATCGAGGAGAAGCTGGCGGCCCGGCAGCGCGAGATTCGCGTCTGGAGTGCCGGTTGCGCCAGCGGCGAGGAGGCCTACAGCGTCGCCATCCTCCTCCACGAGATCCTGCGATCGGAACTGTCCAGTTGGAAGCTGCACATCTTCGCCACCGATCTGAGCGAGGAGGCCCTGCGGACTGCCACGCAGGCGGTGTACCCGCGAGAACGAATGGAGAACACGCGGCTGGGCATTCTCGACCAGTACTTCACAGTGAAGAACGGGTTGTATGAGTTGCGGCCGTTCGTCCGGCGCATGGTCTGGTTCTCCCGCGACGACCTGACCTCCAGCCGAGCCGCTCCCGCCGAGAGCGTCTACGGCACGTTCGACCTGGTCCTGTGCCGCAACGTTCTGATCTACTTCGCCCGTCCGCTACAAGAACGGGTGCTTGACAAGCTGACCCGCTCCATCGTCCAAGGCGGGTATCTGGTCCTGGGCGAATCGGAGGTCCTCGAGTTATTGTCAAATCTTGTGGATCGGCCGCGATCAGGCGGCGATCCCGTCGATGAACCGAACGCCCTGGAGCACGTGCACCAGGAATTGTGATCCGTTCAGCAGCCGCCAGTAATTCTGGGCGGACTGGGCCAGCTTGA
>JAKPHF010000080.1 GCA_029550525.1 Planctomycetota bacterium | reverse complement strand
ATGGGAGACGCCTCGGCCGAGACGGGTGCGTTCAGGATCCCCTTCGGCCAGCCGATCAACTGCCTGGGGTCCGTGCGGCCGGCGGTGGGCACGGAAGCGGCCAGTGTGGTGGACACGTTCGAGGGGCGGGCCCCAGGCAGGACGATCTACGGCACGCCGTGGGTGGGCTTGGCCGTACCAGACCTGGCCAGCGGGGCCTTGATGTCGGTCCGCGAGGTGTCAGGCAAGCGCTACGCAGTCGGCGGCACATGGGACGGGTTCGGCTATACAGGCAGCAACCTGCTCGAGGCGGTCTCGATGGACCTGACCAAACCCTACTCGCTGACCGCATCGATCGCCCCTCATAATGGAGCCCATGGGCCCGGATACGTGGCGCTGTATCTTCGGATGGATGATGCGAGCCCTACGGCCGACAATTGCGTGGTGGCCAGGGTCTCGGCACCGGAATCAATTGCCCCAGGATGGTGGCGGATCACGCTGTTGCGCGTCCGATCCGGAATCGTCACTACCGAGTTGATGAAGGACATCTACTCGCCTTCCGCCTACACCAAACAGCTTCGCGTCGCCGTGTCGGGCGACACCGTGGCTGCCTGGTTTGACGTCGGGCTTGTCGTGTCGATGACTGATGCAACACCGCCGGGCAGCCGGTTCGGCATGTCCATCTATACCGTTCAGCCGCTCACTGGGCCGGTTCCACTGGTCGACGAGTTCCGTCTGGACTACAGCCGTCCGTCGATCTCGCTGGACTTCTCGCGGCCGGTGCTGTTTGCCGGCGCCTACGGCACTGCGTACCGAGAGAACCAGGCCGGCGCGATCGAAGCCATCAGCGGAAACGTGAAACTCAACGCCTCGCGGCGGCTGGGGGCGGCCGAGTGGGGCGGGCGGCTATTCATTGCCGATCACGACACGGCCCCGAAAATGGAGCAGGACGGCTGCACCATCGGAAACTTATCCGGCGAAGGCCCAGGCAAGATCATCAAGCACGCGACCGCCACGTTCAACAACAAGGGCATCGACATCCATAACGATCTGTGCGTCATTACGGCGTCTGGGGCGGGCGGCACGCCGCTCGTCGGGGCCTACCGCATTGCCTCGCTGGCCGCGGACGGCCTCACGCTGGTCGATGTGGCCCAATGCAAAGACACGGACGTCTCTATTCGCATCGAGCGAGCCCCCAAGGTGTTCACGCCGACGCTGGCAACGCCGTTATCCATCTACCAGCAGACCATCGACAACGGCAAGCCAAAGGGCATCATGCCTACGGGCTGCCCGCTCATCGCCGTGTTTCGCGATCGCATCGTCC
>JAKPHF010000079.1 GCA_029550525.1 Planctomycetota bacterium | reverse complement strand
ATGGGAGACGCCTCGGCCGAGACGGGTGCGTTCAGGATCCCCTTCGGCCAGCCGATCAACTGCCTGGGGTCCGTGCGGCCGGCGGTGGGCACGGAAGCGGCCAGTGTGGTGGACACGTTCGAGGGGCGGGCCCCAGGCAGGGCGATCTACACCCTGCCGTGGAGGGGCTTGTCCGTACCAGACTGGGGCAGCGGGGGCTTAATGTCGGTCCGCGAGGTGTCAGGCAAGCGCTACGCAGTCGGCGCCACATGGGACGGGTCCACCTATTACACAGGCAGCAACCTGCTCGCGGCGGTCTCGATGGACCTGACCAAGCCTTACGCAGCCCAGATGCTTCTCTCGCCCTACGGGGGCAGTTACAAGACTGGGTACTACTTCCTCTTTCTGAGAATGAGCGATGCCAATCCATCGTACAATGATTGCCTGGTGGTCCAAGTGGCCTGCGCCGTCAGCGGAGATGCTTTTGCTTTCGCCGGGAGAGCCTTCTCTCGGAGCGGCGGAGTAACCACGTATCTCGCTCCGCCATATGCGTCGCGTTGGATCGGCATCCCGTCTCCCTCGAGCGTGCGACCGCTCTGGTTAAGCGTCACTGTGGATGGTGACAATATCCGCTGCTACCTGGACGGGGCTCTCTGGGCCTCGTTCACGCATGCCAGCCCGGCCGGCTCGTGGTTAGGGATTGGCATGCAGCACATGCATAACCCCACCGGGCCGGTGCCGCTGATTGACGAGTTCCGTCTGGACTACAGCCGTCCGTCGATCTCGCTGGACTTCTCGCGGCCGGTGCTGTTTGCCGGCGCCTACGGCACTGCGTACCGAGAGAACCAGGCCGGCGCGATCAAAGCCATCAGCGGAAACGTGAAACTCAACGCCTCGCGGCGGCTGGGGACGGCAGAGTGGGGCGGGCGGCTATTCGTTGCCGATCACGACACGGCCCCGAAAATGACCCTGGACGGCTGCATCATCGAAAACTTAGCCGGCGTAGCCCCAGGCAAGGTCATCAAGCACGCGACCGCCACGTTCAACGACAAGGGCATCGACGTCCATAACGATCTGTGCGTCATTACGGCCGCTGGGGCGGGCGGCACGCCGCTCGTCGGGGCCTACCGCATTTACTCGGTGGCCGCGGACAGCATCACGCTGGTCGATGTGGCCGACTGCAAAGACACGGCCGTCTCTATTCGCGTCGAGCGAGCCCCCAAGGTGTTCACGCCGACGCTGGCAACGCCGTTATCCATCTACCAGCAGACCATCGACAACGGCAAGCCAAAGGGCATCATGCCTACGGGCTGCCCGCTCATCGCCGTGTTTCGCGATCGCATCGTCC
>JAKPHF010000065.1 GCA_029550525.1 Planctomycetota bacterium | reverse complement strand
GCAGGCCGGTGGCATCCTCGTAGACCCACGTGGTCACATCCGCCGTGCCGGGGCTGGCGGGCCAGGTGGACTGATCCCATCCGCTGCCGCCGCGGAAGGTCTTCATCTGCGTCCGCCGGCCGAAGTCGTCGTAGACTTGCTTTATACGGCTCTTGCGACCAGGCGCGCAAGAAGCGCCCATCGGGTAGAATGGTGTCCGCACGAAATGATCGAGATATGGATTTGGGATTACGAAAAGTCGATTAGCCGGTCGGAAACGTTCCGACACCAGGGTGTCGGCAATCCGCCTCGTTCGATGGACCCAGAAGATAGCGGGAGCGGCCAGCCAGATGCCTCGCTTCTGGCAACAGAAACCCGGCGGTGAGGGGTATCGACGCATAGGAGTATCTCCTCCTGCCCGTTGCGCGAAACCCCCTGCAAGGCGGACGATGGATGTGGGGTGACAGCGGTCTATTCCTGCACCCAATCGGGCTGCCAAACTAACCAAGGTGGCTGCGCTTTTCAATACCCAGGACCGCTTTTTATCAGACGTTTCCACGGATAGTCCCATAACGTCATGTGCCGAAGCAGCTTGCCGCCTATCGAGATATGGAAGCCATACCGGGTACCGGGTAGACAACATATGAGATCTTGCGACCCAATCGCCATCGAGCCACCCAGCACTTCCGCCGACCGGCGCGGACGATCACAAAGGCGGGAGCATCGAATGCTGCGTCCGATCAAGGGACCACCGGACGAACACCCTCGGCAGGCTGGGCAGCCTGTGCCAAGGCTTCCCAATCCGGTACGGCCCCGTAAGCCTGATAGGCCTCACGGGCTTCGCGGATGGCGGTGTGGAGGGCGAGGAATTCATGCGATTCGTCGTCGGCTTCGCGTAAGTAGCGGACGGTGCACGGGTGGCGAGTGCGGCCACAACGGGGCGTTCAATGCCGTTTTCTCTGCGGCTCCACCAGGGTGATGGCCGCCTGTCGCTGCTCCGGCCGGACGGCCAAGCCGAGGTACTCGATGATCCGGTCGATCTCCGGGGTCGGGTTGGCCAGCAGATCGTGATAGTGAATGGTCAGGACAGACGGACCTGGGTTGCCGGCGCCACGGGCGGTCTCGGCCAGGGCGGCGATCCGCTCCAGGCCGGCCCGTTTAGCGGCATCGAGGGCGCGTTGGAGGGCTTCGCACCGCTCGGGCGAGGCGCGGAGCCAGCCTTTGGCCTTGGCCGATCGGTCGGTCAGCGATCGGATCGACTCGTCGATGGGCCGATCGATGTTGATGAACCGGCTGTCCGGGGCCAATTCCAGCAGCATGTCCATCATGAAACACAGGTGCGGGTACTTGCCGCCGGCGGTCGTGCCACGATGACCCGCCTCACGCATGCGGGCTCGTAGCCACTGGCGCAGGAGCCGCTTGGTGACCGCCGGGTCGGCCTTCGGTTCAGTCGATGGGAATGGGTATGCCTGTTCGCAGATGGTGGCCAGGCCTCTGGCCTCAAAGCCGCCCGTTCCCCGGTTCTCGTAGCCGCCCAGCCGATTGCCCAGGTGGACGCCGAGCCGGTGCAGGATGCCGGCGGTTACAGATGACCCCGAGCGATGCAGGCCGACGACCCAGACAGGCCCTTTGCGGGCCAGTCTACGAGCTGGCGGGCGTCGATGACCGGCTTGCGGCGCCGGACTGACCGTGTGAAAGTTCCAGAATCGGTCCTGGGCCGTGCGGCCGCTGATGTCTGACTTGCCGCCGGCTTGGCCGATGAGCCAGTGCGTGGGGGCGTAGATGTGGTAGCGGCCCGACTTGTGCAGCAGCTCCATGCGGTGGTCCACGTGGTGGCGAGTGTGCTGGGCGTGCGCGGGCCAATCGCACAGGTGCCGGTAGAGCTGCAGGATGAAATGCCCACGTACCGCGTAGGCCTGCGTGCGGTTGACCATGTAGGGCCGCACGACCTCGTCGTTGACCCGCTGGGGCGGGCGGACGCGCATGCCGCGATGCTGGCCGCCGAAGTAGACCTGGTCCCAGTCGGCGGGCAGCGCCCTGAGGAACCGCTCGACACGCTCAGTGAAGTCCGGCGGGAACAGGGCGTCGTCTTCGAGGGCGAGCACTACGCCGCCGTCGCGATCAAAACCGTCGGCCAGGGCCTGTTCCAGTATGCGGATGTGGGAAATCATACATCCCCAGGCACCGCCGCCCTGTGTCCACCAACGTGGAGGCCGGACCTTCCGGCCGTCGATGGCAGGGAACCGCTCGACGTCAGGGACTGGGCAACCGTGGGCGAAAGATTCCCACCGATCGGGCCGGCGGTCCAGGTTGATGCACAGCGCTCGAACGCGAGCGCCGCCGGCCGCCTTTGAGAGCAAACCGAGAAGGCCGGAGGCTGGAGACTGTAGACTGGAGGAAGAGGCTGTGAGACCGGCGCGCGGACTACCGCTCTCCCTCTCCAGCCTACAGCCTGAAGTCTCCAGCCTGACTCGCTGCATCTCCCGTCGCAGTTCAACAACAGCAGTACTCATGATTCAGAGCCCTCCGATCCCAGAGGATCGACTTCATCGGGATTGACCCCCGTTTGTTCCCAGAGTTGGCGGTGGCGCCGCATGCGGTCTGCCCGCCAGGTTCCGTCAAACATGTGGCCGGCCTTGAGCACGAGCCGGGCCTGGGGCGTGCGCCGGACCTGCTCGACCAGCGGCTGGAAGTAATGCGGCGGATAGAGCACCACGTCGGGGTACTGTGTGAACACGCGCCACACCAACGTCGGCCCGGCCTGGTCTACGATTCGCCGGTGCTTGAAGAACGACTCGTCAATCGCGTCCACCGCTCGCCAGACTGCGGGGTGATTGGGCGGGAAGCCCATCGCGCAGTTGGTGATGATCTCGTCGTGCTCGCGGGCCACCCAGGCGGAAACGTCACAGAACTCGTCCAGCGGCCGCACGGGCCGAAAGTCGAGGTCCAGGTACACCCCGCCAAGCCGGGCCAGGACCTCCAATCGCAGGATGTCGCATCGCAGTACGTGTCCAACGGTGCCAGGCAGGGAGCCGGCCACATCCCAGGCGTTGCGATTGAGCACGGGCGGGATGTTTGCATCCGTCCACAGGCGACAGTCCCAGCCTGGGTTCTGCCGGACGAACCGCTGCCGCCAGCGGCGGTAGTGGCCGAGCAGGTCGGCCGGGCCGAGCCAGATCTGGTGCAGGATGCGCGGGATGGTCATGCCGACGCCTCCACGGCTGCAGGATCGGATGTGCATCCGAACGCCTTCGCCGCCTCAGCCTGCTCACGCGGCAGCGTGAACAGCGACCAGTGGAAGACGACCCAGTGACGGAAGTGCCCATGTCCGTCGATCACGCGCGACAGGAAACCGGCGCCGGTCTGGTCCCAGACGCCGCGATAGGTGTACACCGCGTGCGGCAGATCGCGGACCGCGTGCCACATGGCCGGATGGTTCTGCTCGGCGCCGAGAATCACCGTGGAAAGCTGGTGCGGCCGGCCTTCACCCCCAAGCGAGCCACAGAAACCACTGACGTTGATGAGTAGATCGTCGATGCAACGCAGCGGCCAAATGCCGGGTTCGACGAACACCCCGCCGAAACGAGCCAGTATCTCGTAGCGGAGGATGTTGAGGCGCGAGGTCTGTCCCGCTGGTTCGGGCAGCTTGAATGTGCTCTCCCATTCGTCCCAATTGAGGACTACGGGCCGCTCCTCGAGCGTCAACCGAACATGCTCCCAATCAGGGTGCAGAAGCTTCCACGCAGCTTCCCATTCGGTGAAGTGCGCGGGCGGATCGCCCTGCGCCAGGTGTGCGGTGTAGAGAATCTTCGGAATCATGTGGATGCCTCCTTGCCGGTCATGCCTTCCGCGGCGCGCTGCCAGTCGGGCGCCGGTACGCCCTCCAGGCCGCCTTCAATGCTGGCCGCCGCCGTTTCACCCAGGCGGACCGCGCTCCATCGCGCCGCCTTTGGCCCGTCGGACGAGCCACCACTGCCGGACCCGCTTCCCGAGCCGGAGCTTGAACCCGAGCTTGAGCCGCTCCCGCTGCCCGAGCCTGAACTCCCTGAGCTGCCGGAACTGCTGGAACTACTGCTGGATGAACTACTGAACGAGGAACTGCTGCTCTTGCTGCTGGCGGGCGCAGAGCTGGACGAACTGCTTGAGCTGCTGGAACTGGATTGCGAGGTGCTGGAGTCGTTGTGGACCCAGACGCCGTCGGCCACGTACAGGTTCGTGCCGGGCACGTGGAGCGCCACCGTGCGAGCCGGCGCATCCACCCGCTCGACGCTGACAACCGGCTCCTCACTCAGGTCGTGTCGGATCAGGGCATCGCCGACCTGCAGCAACTCGGTCGAGCAGAAGCCCCATTGGTCGCGCCGGCGCACGAGGAACGGGTGCTCGAAGGTTACCTTGATCCGATTGTTGATCAGGTAGAAACCCTCGTGTTCGCCGTGGGTGACCGAAGCGATGCGGGCGACGCGCCGGGTCATCTCGCCGGTACCGCCGGTCCCGAGCCAGTCGTACTGAGCGTGGTAGTCGGCATCACGTTTCAGGCCGGGCACATCGAGCGAGGCCACCTGATCGCCGGGTACGAGGTTCTCGATGGGGACGAGACGGCCGTCGGCCTGGCGGACGAGCGTACCGTAGAGGAAGCAGTTGCCGCCGCTGTTGCCCGAGCCGCTGCCAGAACCGCTACTTCCAGGCCCGCCGCTGCCACTCCCGCTGCCCGAGCCGCTCTGGGAGGGACTGCCCGATGCCGAGCTGCCGCTACCCGAGCTTGCGGATGCACTGCTGCCGCTGGACGCGGATGACGGTGAGCCGCTGCTGGAAGGCGAGCCCGAGCTGGAACTGCCACTGGACGATTGGCTCGACGGCGAGCCAGAGGATGACATGTTGCTGGCCGAGCTGCTCAGACTGGAGCTTGCGGACTGAGACGAGCTGCTTAGCGAACTCGCGCTGCTGGATTGAGAGGAAAGGCTGCTGGCCGAGCTGCTGCTCGATCCGCTCGATTGGGATGACAGGCTGGAGCTGCTCGAACGAGAAGACCCGCTGCTGCTGGAGCTCTGGCTACTCGAACTGCGACTACTGGAACTGGACGACCGGGATGAACTGCTGCTGGACGAACTGGATCGTGAGCTACTACTACTTGACGACGAGCTCGAACTGGAACTCGAGCTGCTGCCACTGCTGCTGGAGCTGGATGATCGGCTGGAACTGGAGGAGCTGCTCGAAGAACTACTCGACGAGGAGGAGCGGCTGCTCGAGCTGCTGCTGGAACTACTACTACTGCTGCTGGACGAACCGTGCGGGTCGATCAGAGGCAAGCCAATGCGTGCGACCGTCCAGGCCACGGTGGGGAAATCACGTTCCCATTTCGACTGAACCCACAGCATCTGGGCGGCCCCGTGCTTGCCGCTGTTGAGGAAGGCCGTGTTGCCGATCTGGATGTCCGCGAAGCAATGGTTTTCCTTGACCATCTCAACGCGGACGGCGCAGGCGCCGTCGAGACAGGCCCGGCCGATCTCGCCAGGTGCGAGCGGTTCCAGCAGCACAGCGAACCGCCCTCTGTGTTTTGCGGTCGGCACGACGCCGCGCAGGGCGATGCGCTCTCTGAAGGCCTCCTCGTTCTGGGTCGGCTTGATGACCGGTCCGCGAACACCGAGCACCTCGAACTGCGCCCGGGCTGAGCCGGTCTCGTTGCGGATCAGGACAATGCCCGTCTGGCGAAAGTCGCGCTGGCCGTCGCGGGCCGCATTGTGCTGGCGATTCTGGAAGTCCTGGGCGGCGTCGACGAAGGCGTTAAACGTCTGGGCTGGGATGTTCAGCGGATCGCCGGGGCGGACCTTGTTGAGCACGGCCATCTTGTCCCCCTCACGGGCCGATGCCCAACAACAAGAAGTCCCCGTACTCGTAGACCTGCTCGATGTAAGCGGCGATGGGCTTTTTCACGAGGGCCTTGGCGTTGGTGTCCTCGGCGTCCGCGTAGCGGACCCACAGATACTCCCAGCCCCGCTTGTTGATGCCGATGATGTCGCCCACGCGCAGGTTGCTGGCATTGGGGCTGCCCGCGAATCGAAACGTGATCTCCCAATCGCCGTAGCCGCGTTTGGAGCCCGAGGCGCCCAGGAACAGGCACTCGCCCACCGCGAAACCTCGGAACGGCACGCCGTTCACCTTGCCGGTGAGGAAGAACAGAGCCGCCTTGTATCCGGGCGTGACCAACTCGGCCGGCAGGTAGTGCGTCTCGGAGAACTGATAGACGGGAACGGTGATGTCCACGCCCTCGACGCTGTCGGCGGTGACGCCGATCGCGCCCTTGAAGTCGGGCGGGACCTTGCCGGGCGGGGCGTAGGCGGCGACGGTGGAGAGACTCTGGGTGACGTGCTGGGTTCCGCCGCCGGTATCGAAGGCAAAGACCGATTCGTTGGTCTGCGGGAAGATGCCATAGCGAACAATGCCCTCCCACAGCTCGTCGCCGACGGGCTCCAGCGTGAGGCTCTCGCGGACGAGCAGGTAGATGCCGGTGTTGTAGAGGTCGTAAACCAGCGGACTGGCGTTGACCAGCGCGGTGCGGGCCTCCACGTCATCATTGGTGCCGCGCACGACGTAGCGCAGCTCCGCCGAGGCATTCTGCCCGGTGGTGACCAGTCGGCTCTCGAACTTCTCCTCAACGGTGACCGGCACGGCAACCCTCTCATGTGAATCTCAATCCGCCGATAGCGGCGGCCTCGGCCAGCCGCTTGGTGTGCCTGGCCGTCTGCTCGGTGGCCCGGGCGGTGCGTTCGGACGCGTCGTCACCCGTGGCCAGGCCAGCGGCGGCAACCGCGTTGAAGGTGCCGGTGACGCTGATCTTGCCAGCCAACAGATCACCCAGGCCTGCCAGTCGATCTTCCATGTCTGCAAACGGATCGCCGGGTTTGCGCTGGGGTGGACCGCCCTCGGCCTCCGCCGCCTCGCGCTTGGCCTTGGCCGCCGCGAGGGCTTCGTCGAGTTGCTTGCGGGCGTCGGCCAGGGCACGACGGGTCTCGGCCACCTTGGCGTCGGTTTCGGCGTTGAGGGTCTGCTGAGCCTCGTCGAATTGGCGGCCAATCTCCGCCAACGTCGCCTCGTTGATCGCGGCCGCCTGCTCCCGCTCTCCCTGCCGGCGCTGCTCGCGGGCTGCGATCGCGGCTTGTCGCTGCTGTTCGATTTGGGCGTTGGTGGCGGCCAGATCCTCGTCGGCCATGCGTTTGGCGGCCTCGACGTCGAAGCTGTCATCGAACAGGCTCTGCAGATCGAGCAACCGCTTGGTGGTCCAGTTGATGGTCGTGTTCCAGGCCTTCTGGAACCCGCTGGTAAAGTTGGTCCAGGTGGTAGACAGGAATGCTGTGGTCTCGATCCAGGCGACTTCCAGGGCGTGGAACACCTCCTGCGCCGCCGCCAGGGCGCCATACCACATCTTCTGGGCCACGCCGATGAAGAACCGCTTGGCCTCCAGCCAGACACGGTTGAGGGCAGCCACGCCTTCCTGCCAGGCAAGTTTCAGGCTCAGCCACAGGATGCGGGCGGCCAGGCCGACGTCGCCCGCCGCCAAGGCATCCGCAATGCCGCCGACTACCTTCATCACCGTGTCGCGCAGCCAGCGGAACTGTTCGCCCAGCCAGGCGAGGGCATCCGCACCCGCACCGGTGGTCACCAGCAGCGTCCCGCCCAGTGCGATGGCAGCGGCGATGACCAGGCCGATCGGCGACAACAGAGCTGCCAGCGCTGAACCGATTACCCCCAGGGTCGCGCCGACCCCGGACACGATGGTGGCCATCCCGCCGAGGGCAGCGGCGATTCCCGAAGCGGCCCAGCCCAGGCCGATGATGGCCACGCCGGCGGCGGCCACAACCGCTGCGACCTTGGCGGCCGTGACCACCACGGCCTTGTTCTGCCTGATCCAGTTGGTGACCGAGACGACGGCCCGGGTCACGGCGTTCGACAGTTCGACCACCGTGGGGGCCAGCGCCGACCCGACCACGAACACACCCTGTTTCAATACGCGCCACAGGATGTTGAGCGTGTCGTTGAGGAGAGCGGCGTCCTTGGCCGTCTCGGTCGAGACGGTCAGGCCCAACGCCCGGGCCTGCTGCTGCAGGTCCTCGATACCCTTGGCCCCATCCTGAACCAGCGGGAGCAGCCGTGTGCCGGACTTGCCGAAGATCTCCATCGCGGCGGCGGCACGGAGCGTGGGGTCCTCGATCTTGCTGAGCCGGTCGGCGATGAGCTTGAACTGTTGCTCGGGGGCCATGCCCTGGAGATTCGCGAGGGTCAGTCCCAGCTTGCCGAGGGCGTCGCCCGCAGAGGCGGAGCCGTCGGCCGCATCGCCGATCAGCTTCTGCATCTTGCGCAGGCCGGTTTCAAGGGTTTCCAGGTCCGCCCCGGACTGCTCGGCGGCGAAACCCAACTCGGATAGTGCTTCAGCGCTGACGCCCGTGCGACCAGCCATCTTGTTCAACACATCTCAAGCAGGTCGGTCATCGTTCCACTCACTGCGACAGCAGGACACGCACGACCGCGGCCGTCTCCGGCGCGTTCTTGATTGCCTTGCCGACATACTTGTTGGCGCCACCGTTCTCGTTGGCCGTGGCCACCTTGTTGGCCAGATCCCAGTAGACCTTGGTGCCGATGGCGATGGTCGTGCCCGGACCGGTGGCCTTGGGGATGTCGAACACCCCCGAAACGGCCAGTGACCCACGCCGGTTGGCCTGGATTTTCCGTCTCGCGATCGAAACCAGGTCGCCCTGAACAATCGCATCACCCGGGGCGACGTTCGCCTTGGGGATGTGGTTGAGTACTCGCGCCGACCGAACGAATCTTGCTGGCATTGTCAGTCTCCCAATCGCGCCTCTTGACCGAGGCAACTGCCCATTCACTTCCTGCTCACTGCGACAACCTGACCAAGGCGGTCTTGTCTGCGCTGGATGCGTTGGCGATCACCACACCGATCGGCGAGAAAATCGCCGGCTCGCTGGGCGCCTGGCACAAGGCCACATCATCGAAAGACACATCCACTACGGCTGTGGGTGATGTGTTCTGGCCGGCCTTGAGAACCAAGTACATCGTCGCCGCCGTCGCTGTGAACGTGAGCGACTGCACCACACCTGCGGTGCGCTGGTCGCCGTTCCATCGCGGACACACATACGTGTCCCATTTGGCCAGAAGTTGCCTTCCTCCTGAACCGCCGGCGTAATCCTGGCCGTTGACGGGCACCGGCGTGCCGATCAGCACTTCCACCCAGGCCGCGTCCACGGTCGAGGCCAGATCGCGGCTCAGGATACGCAGCGTGTAGGCCTGGCCGGGCGTCACCGTCACGGCCTGGTAGACGCCGCCGTTGAAGTTGCCGGTCTGCCAGATTCGCAGAGCGGGCGCTCGCCCGTTGGTGGGCACGAGGGACGAATTGAAGTCCCGCGATGCACTGCCGCGCTCGGTCCAGTTCACCCAGTTGGCGCTGCCGGCCAGAAACCGCCCGTTGAGGACGGGATTGCCGGCACAGCCCAACAGCGTTGGCGAGGTCACGATCTTCTGCTGGAGGGCGTCCCAGTAGGCCTTCTGCCCGGCGATCAGGTTCTCGTCCGCCTTGGGCAGCTCGAACACACCTGCGACAGCCAGAGCGCCCTTACTGCCGGCCTTGATAGCGCACGGGACCACGCCAATGAAGCCGTCTCCCTCGGGCGTCACGACCGACACGACCTCGCCGACGGAACGGTCCACCGGCGAGGTGTAGTCAATCGACGCGCCCTCATCGACAAAGATCGCGGCCATCTGACGTGCCCTTTCTCACTGCGACATCCGCACGCGCACAGTCGTGTCCGCGTCCGCTGCGGCCTTGACGCACTTACCGATCAGCTTGTTGCCGGTCGCGGTGGTCGTGGCCGTGTTGGCGGTATCGTTCCAGTACACGTTGGCGCCGACGGTGATGGCCGTGCCCCCGCCGGTGGCCTTGGCGAAATCGAACATGCCCGTGACCGCCAGGGCGCCAAGCTGGTTGGCCTTGATGGCCTCCTTGGCCACACCCACCAGTTCGCCCTGGACGACGACCGCACCCGCGGGCACATCCGCGCCCGGCGTGTAGTCGATCAAGCAACCCTCTTGAACAAATGTGGCTTCCACTGCCATGAGCTGTACTCCTGATTCGCAGGTCGGGCTGTCGTATCGTGCCGAACCGCGAACCGACATCGCTCGTGTAACTCTTGCATTCGAAGTCTGTCCGGCTTCAACCACTCGAATGCTCCACGCTGACTCAAAACCGCAGACTCATCACACCTCGCCCTTGGCCTTCACGCCGCCGCGCGGCTCCTGCAGGGCCACGCCAAAGTCGTGATAGCCGCGCATCTGGATGCCCAGCACGTTGAAGTCAGCTTCCGCTGTCTCGATGGTGGGCGACTCCTGGCCGTTCAGGAACGCGACTTCGATGACCGGCAGGTCGTTGGGGTCGGCGAGCAGATACCAGGCCTTGTCCGAGTAGCCCGTATACTGGGCATTGCTCAGGTACCTGCTGACCTCGACGCGGAACTTGCCGGCGTGCGGGTTGGCCACCGGGTACTTGGTGCTGGCCGTGGTGTCGCGAATCTCCAGCGACTTGTAGAGCATCGTGCCCATCGCGCTCAGGCTGGTGGGCACCAACACAATGACGGGCATGATGCCGATGGGCTTGCCGTCGGCATCCACCTGGTTCATGAAGGCCACTTCCGCCTTGGTCAGCCCGTCGATGTTCAGAACGGTGTCGGCGCCGGAGATGTAGTTGCTGTTGCCAGCCGTGAAGAAGGCGGCGTTGTTCATGAAGGTCGACCAGAAGATGTCGTTGATCTTCAGGCCCGAGCCACGGCCCAGCTTGCGGGGCACGGTGGTGATGGCGCCGAGGTCGTCGTTGATGAGGTCGCGGCGATCGATGGACAGCAGCAGACCATAGGTGTCGGCCCTATTGGCGTAGCTCTGCTCGCCCAGCGTCCCGTGCTTGAGTTCACCGCCCGGGGCGACCTTCTCGTACTGGTCCTTGCCGATCAGCCGGTAGCTGGTGACGGTCTTGAAGTCGGAGACATTGCGGACGGCGCAGATGTTCCGCCAGGTCCGCTCGACAGAGAAAAACCCGTCGAGCAGGAACTTGTTGGCCACGTTGGACAAGATCCCACCGATGTCGACGGTCGAGAAACCGGCCTGCAGGTTGTGCCCAAAGGCAAAGCGTAGCACCGATCGGCTGTCGCGGAAGTTGCGTCCGGTGTAGCCGTTGGCCCACGCTGCCTCCAGGAGCAGCTCCTGCAATCCGATGCCGCCACGGAACCGCTTGCTCGCGGCTTCCAGCGTCTTGTCGTCGAACAGTTCCTCCACCCGGGCCAGCTTGGCGGTGAGCATGCACGCGGCCTCGAGCATCTGGCTACCTGTTGCCTGCTCCACGGCGTGAATGGCGGGAACCTTGGGGCGTGAAGCGCGCAGCACTTCCAGCTCGCACTTGTCGGTGCTCCAGCCTTCGGTGATGGCCTTCTCCTCGATGTCGGGATGCTTGCCGGCACAAATGCGCCGGATCGCGGTCAGGCGGCGGGTCTCCTCGATCGCCTGGGCGCGAATCTCGGGGATAGGATCGACGGGCGCGCCGGCCTCCATGCCAGCTGCACCCGTCTGCGCGTCGCGCGTGGTCTCGGCACCGGCGGTGCCGGTGACGTTCGTGTCGGTGTCCTGCGTCTGTGTGAGCTCTTCCATGAGCGATTTCTCCTGCTGATGGGCTGCGATGGTGGCGGTCGTGTTGCCGTCCGCAGCCAGGTCAACGAAACTGATCTCCCCCAGCACGGTCTTGCGGGCGAGGTACAACGGGCCCTCGAACATGCGGCCGTTGACCGTGACGGACTTGCCGCCGCGCACAAAATCGGCTTGCCCCACCTGGGCGCCGATGGATGCCTGCCAGGGGAAGCCGCGCTTCCCGCTGGTCACCACCTCGCGGGCGGCAGCGGTGTCGCGGGAGACGATGCCCTCGGCGACGAGCCGTCCGCTCTCGATGGCGATCCTCTCGGTGTGGCCCACACCGGCATACATGCTGTGTCCGAATCGAACGGGCCGGCGTTGCGAGGGGATCATGAGGCCTTCCAGATCGACCACGACCGGGAACCGCCAGCCTTCGACGCGCATCGCATCTCCCGAGTAGGCCACCATCGTGAAACGCGGTATGGGCTCCGCTGCGCCGTCGCCGGCGGCGGCTTCGAGCGTGAGCTGCGCCGCACTGCACATCAACTCGAGCTGGTCCGGATGGACTTCGTGTGGATCACGCTGCGTGGCGGGCATTGGCATCCTCCATGACGTTGTCTTCATCTGTGTCCTGCGACTCGGGATCCTGGTCTTCAGGTTTCTGGGTGGTTGTTGGCTGCTCCAGCCCCAGCTCGCGCATCAGGGCGACTTCTCGGGCCCGCTGACGCAGTTCGCTCTCCCAATCAAGGCCGGCCTTGGCATACTCCGCTGCCAGGGTCGTCGTGTGACTCGACAGCCGTGTCGCCTGTGCGGAGGCCTCCTTGGCCGGGTCTACATGCTCATGACCATCCCAGAACCACTGATGGGTAAAGTCCGCGTCCAGGCTACGCAGCGACTGCGGCAAATAGCCCTCGATGAGCACCGCCTCATCGATCCACGCCTTGAGGACGCGGTCGAGAACGAGATCTGCGAGGTAGGATTGGTCGATCCGAATGGCCTTGAAGAAGGCCTGATGGTCGAGACGCCCCGAGGCGTAGTTATAGCCCGAGCTGTTGCCGGCAGCGACGTTAAATGGCATGTTCAGGCAACTACCCAAACGTTTTCCAAGCAATGCAGCCCGCCGGAAGCAAGCGGAACGATATGGTCAAGCGACGCGGTCTCCGGGGTCAGCGGGCGACCGCTGATCGCACACTTGAACTGTTGTCGGTTTACAAGCTCAAGCACCTGCTTGGCGCTTATCCGTCCGCCGTTGCTCATACGCATCTACTCGCTTCTTCTCGTTGTTCGAGACGGTGTACGCCCATCGTTCCCATCCCGACCGGTTACGTACACGAAATCGATTGTGGCCCTGCATGACGAGTCGCCTTGCCGCCTCCGACCAGGAGGTTGTGGCATAACGATCGAAACGTCGGCGGCCACTGCGGCGAGGTCCATCCAGGCGCCGCAAGCGAAAGCTCACCGCCAGATTCGTGGCACGCCGCATCCACGGATCGCTCACTCGTCTTGTGGTTCGGCGTTCCAGCGCCTCGACCATTGCGTGAGCTCGCCTAGACCAGGTGACTTTGAAAAAACCCGCAGGCGTGAGAGTGCCGAGGTCTTCAATGGACATGCACTGCTTGGTCTTGTTTCCATGCCGGTCCAACAGGGTGGCTCGACCGTTCGCGACGATTCTGGGCGGCATCGAGCACGGCGGGGCTGACGCGCCAGACGCCACAGCGGTAGGGTTCGCGCTTTTCGACGGCGATCATGTGGACCGGCAGGACACGGCCACTAACCCGCGCGATGAGAGCCCGATAGAACGCGAGCTGGTGCATGTAGCCGAACGCCGATGCCGAAAACTCGAAGCTGTCGATCGTGTCGGCAGTCTTGAGGTCCACGATCCCCTGGTCTGGGTCGATGCTGATCCAGTCGATCCGCGCCTGGCATGCGTGACCCTCGTAATCGCAGCGCACCACCCCCTCGGCGGTGCCGTCGGCCAGCAGATCGCGGGCGAGGTCATGCCCCTTGACTGCTGCTGCCATCTGTTCCACGAGAACGGCCTGGTCGTCACTGAGTACTGCCCTGCTTTGTTGCGCCGCCCACTCGGCGAACGCCTTGGTAGCGGAGCCGAACGGCTGGCCAGTCTTCGGATTGATCGGGCCGCCGACGGCAAACTCGCGGCCGTACCGCTCACGGCCTTCCAGGACGAGCGTGTGGGCCGCACGGCCGATCAGATAGAACGTGCTGTCGTGATCAGGAATGAGGCCGAGCTGCTTCTTGCGGTACAGCAGCGGGCAGCGCCGAAAGTCGGCCAGGGCGTGGGCGCTCAGGTAGTCCTTGGCCTTCGCGTGGTACACATCCGCGGGCTCGCGGATCAGGAAACGCAGGTCGATGCTGTTCTTCTGGGTCATGATGTCCTCGGGATAAAGGTCCTTCTGGCTTGTTCCTTGGCCGATCCGCACGAGCGGCAGCCGGTCTGCTCATCCGCCTCGGCGTAGATGGTGGTTACCGCCGCGCTGCGGTGGCCGAGGATGACCCGGGCCGTTTCCAGCCCGAACTCCTTTCGCAGATAGGTCGCAGCGTTGTGGCGGAGCTGGTGGGGATGCCAGGCGGGCACGCCGGCGAGCTTGCACGCCCGTTGGATCGCCCGGTGGTAGGCCTTGACCTCGTAGAACGCGCCGGGTTTGCGCTGCGGCCGCGCCTGACAGTTCGTGCCCGGCCGGTTGCCGCAGGAGAGTGGCGTCGTCCGCCGCGCGTGCAAGGCCGCTCGGCGCTCGGCGTCGGCCTCGGCGGGTGAGAAGCAGAAGACGTCCACCTGACGGTTCATGAATGGCTGGAGGATCTTCCGGCCTCGCGGGCCAATGTAGATGTGTCGCTCATGGCCGTGATGGGCGGTCTTGTGGTCCATTGGCGTGTAGACCCAGAGTCTGCCGCCGGTGTCGATGTCGACGGGGCGCATCTTTGTGATCTCACCCGGGCGGGCGGCGGTGAGCAGTTGGAGCTGGATCATGGCCCAGACCTGACGGCCGACGAACGGTTCGATGGCGTCAATGTGTGCCTGCGGTACCGGGCGCACCGGATCGCTTTCCTTGGCCGCGCACCGGCCGTAACGCAGGCCGTCGACGGCGAGCAGGGCGTGGTAAACCTCGCCGGGGATCAGTTCCTCGCTGGCCGCCCACTTGAACACGCGCTTGATCCGCCCGATCCGGCAGTTGATATTCCGGCGGCGAAGGCCATCTTGGATCATCTTCTCGCGGACAGCCCGCAATGCCCGCGGCCCGAACTGGGCGGCCGGCTGCGTGCCGTACAGTTCCTTCACCGGACGGAGGGCGTCCACGATGTTGTCGAGCTCGCGGGCGACCGTGCCGTCGGCGTTGCGGTAGTACTGCTCGCCGTAGACCCAATAGCGGGCGATGAGCTCCTTGACGGTGATCTGCTCCGGGCTGGCGCGGAGCTGGCGCCCATTGGCCAGCCACTCGGCCACGAGCGTGTTGTACTTCTGCTTGGCCTCGGACGACTCGTGGTAGCCGAGGTAGAAGCGTTTGCCCGACAACTCCACGTAGGCCTGGAGTGTCGCCTTGTGGACCCGGAATTTGGGCAGTCTCTGCGGTAATGAAGCGTTCACGGCCGCCTCCCGAAACGCCGCGTGTACACTACACGCGTCTTGGCCTCGGTTACGGCCGCTCCGCCTCGAAGGCGGGTCCCCGCAACTAGCGGGGTCAGCGTACTTTACGTCAAAAGCGGGCGATGGGATTCGAACCCACGACGTCCAGCTTGGGAAGCTGGCATTCTACCACTGAATTACGCCCGCGTAGGCTCACAGGACCCGCGTTCCAAGAGGGCGTCTGGACCGGGCTTTGAGCAAAATCCTCGATTCATAATACCAGATCCTGGGCTTCGGGCAAGCCCTGCTGCGCTCGTCGCGTGCGTGCCTCTTGCCTTGACCGGGTGCGACGGCCGAGGCTACGATGCCCACCAAATCGGTACCACCAGGACACCTCGTGATCCCCTTGAGAGGAGCAATACGCCATGGCGAAACCCATCAACGTCGGTCTGATCGGCTGCGGCTTCATGGGCCGGACCCACTCGAACGCCTACCGCAAGGTATGGAACTTCTTTCCGCTGCCGTACAAGCCCGTGCTCAAAGCCATCTGCGACACCAACGCGGAAAAGGCGAACGCCTTCGCCGAGACCTGGGGGTACGAGTCCGTCGAAACCGACTACCGTAAGCTCCTGGAACGCAAGGACATAGACATCGTCGACATCTGCGTGCCCAACAACATGCACAAGGAGATCGCCATCGCCGCGGCGAAGGCCGGCAAGATCATCCTGTGCGAAAAGCCGCTGGCGCTGAACGTGGCCGAGGGCCAGGAGATGGTCGACGCCGTCGAAAAGGCCGGCGTGCCCAACCTGGTCTCGTTCAACTATCGGCGGGTGCCGGCAGTCACGCTGGCCAAGCAACTGATCGACCAAGGCCGGCTGGGCAGGATCTTCCACTACCGAGCCGTCTTCCTCCAGGACTGGACTATCTCGGCCGATCTGCCCCAGGGCGGCGACGCTCTGTGGCGACTGGACGTCAAGGCGGCCGGCTCGGGCGTCACCGGCGACCTGCTGGCTCACTGCATCGATACCGCTATCTGGCTCAACGGCCCGATCAAGAGCGTCACGGCCATGACCGAGACGTTCATCAAGCAACGTAAGCACACACTGACGGGCAAGGTCGAGGAAGTCGGCATCGATGACGCCTGTGCGTTCCTGGCCCGGTTCGCCAACGGCTCGCTGGCCGTCTTCGAGTCCACCCGGTACGCCCGCGGCCACAAGGCGCTGTACACGTTCGAGATCAACGGCGAGAAAGCCTCGATCGGCTGGGATCTGCACGACCTGCACCGGCTCAACTATTTCGACCACCGCGACGAGAGCATTGTCCGCGGCTGGCGCAGCATCCACGTCACCGACAGCGACATGCCTTACATGAAGCACTGGTGGGTGCCCGGCCTGCAAATCGGCTACGAGCACAGCTTCGTCCATCAGGTGGCCGACTTCCTCGAGGGCATCGACAAGAAGCAACCCGTCGGCCCGACCTTCCGCGATGCGCTGGAAACCCAGAAAGTCTGCGAGGCCGTTCTGGAGTCCGCCCGCACCGGCACGTGGAAGGAGATCGTGTGATGAAATTTGGCATGCACAACTGGATGCGGCCCGAGCCGCTGGAAGTCACGCTCGAGCGTCTGGCCCGCTACGGCTACGACGCCATCGAGTTGATGGGCGAGCCGGACAAGTACGACGTGGAGGAAACGCTCGCTTTGCTGAAGAAGTACGGCATCACGTGCACGAGCGCGGTCACGATCATGAGCAAGGATCGGGACCTGACGCACAACGACCCCAAGTGCTGGCAGGCCACGGTGGACTATATCAAGCGCGTGGTCAAGATGGCGGCCGACCTGGGCGGCGAGTGCATCTGCTGCGTACCCACCGAGGTTGGCTACCTGCAGCCGCGCGGCCCCATCGAGGAATGCTGGCAGCGGATGGTCGACGGGCTGAAGCAGATCGCCGATTATGCCCAAAAGCACAAGATCCGCGTGGGGCTCGAGCCGCTGAACCGCTTCGAGAGCCGCTGGCTCAACCGTTGCGAGCAGGGCCTGGCCCTGGCCGACGCGGTCGGCGATCCCACCATGGGGGTAACGCTCGACACGTTCCACATGAACATCGAGGAGGACGACCCGATCGCGGCCATCAAGCTGGCGGGCAAGCGGCTGGTCAATTTCCACGTCGGGGACAGCAACCGGCGCCCCCCCGGGCTGGGCCACATCGACTTCGGCGCGGTGATGAAGGCGCTGAAGGAGATCGGCTACGACGGCGCGGTGCACAGTGAGTTCGTGATGCCCATCGACCGCACGCCGCTGGGCCGCAAGCCCACCTGCTGGCGGTGTGAGCCCCCCGCCATCCCGGGCGTGCCGCCCGAGCAGCTCAAGTTCATCTTCGACCTGGGCTCCGGCGTGCTCAGCCAGGAGGACTACGACGCGGCGGTCGAGCAGACCATCAGGCATATCAAGAGCGTGATGTGACCTGGAGAGATGTAATCCACTTGGTGGAGCGCGCCTCGAGCTTATCCGGAGGCGTTGGCGTGAAGTTTTCGGCACTTGAACTGAATGCCAAGGCGGTTCGGGCGTGGGCCGAGCAGGGCCGGATTTGCGTCCGGCTGGAGGATAGCTGAGAAATCCGGTTCCCGGTCGCAGCCAATAAACGTCTTGCCGCGGGCACACCCGAGCAGGTCGCCAATATCGAGATCATCTGCAACGGCACGTGCTTGCATTGGCCGGAACTCGACGAGGACCTCTCTGTCCTCGGGATCCTCGAGGGACGACTGGGATAGACCGAAGCGGGTGGTTCCCAATCCGGTAAAGCGATTTCCTTGCGAGCGGCGGGGCTTACTCCCGCCGCTTCTTTTTGCTGTACCGGCCATTGAAACGGGGAAGATCAATGGGTGGACCCCGCGTATGCCGGGTGAGGGCGTCGGAAAGATCGGCTGGCTCAACCCTGCCGGATCGCAGGCGCTGGCGGCGCGGAGGCCGGTCGGTGACGCGGCGGATTACAGGCTGACTGAACACTGGAGGAGGCACCGCAAGAGGTGTTTTTTCGCCGTTGCGAGCGCGCGGGGCGGCCGGTATAATTTTGCGATGACCGCCCGGGTTTCTCCGAGCAAAGGAGGTCCGCCTTCCCTGCTTCCGCGCCCATCAACGTCACGCCCGAAGTGATATCAGGACTGGGTTGTCGAGTTCTCGTCCTGAACCGGAATTATATGGCCATTCGCGTGGCCAGCGCCAGGCGTGCCCTCTCGCTGCTGTACAGCAATCTGGCCGAGGTCATCCACGTCGAAGACGGCAGCTACATCTCGTACGACTTCGACCAGTGGCGGGAACTCAGCGAGTTCAAGCAGCGATTCGAACCGCACAACTACGACTGGGTTCGCACGGTGAAGTTCAGCATGGCCGTCCCGCGGATCATCCGGCTGCGGCTGTTCGAACGCCTGCCCATGCGGAACGTGAAGTTCAACCGCCGCAACATCTTCGCCCGCGACGGCAACCGCTGCCAGTACTGCGGAAAGAAGTTTCCCACGTCGGAGCTGAGCCTCGACCATGTGGTGCCGCGCGCCCAAGGCGGCAAGACGACGTGGGAGAACATCGTCTGCTGTTGCCTCAAGTGCAACGTGCAGAAAGGCGGCCGCACGCCGCAGCAGGCAGGTATGACGCTCATCACCAAGCCGGTCAAGCCCAAGCGTTCGCCCAGCGTCAACCTCGAATTGTCCAGTTGGCGCTACCGTTCGTGGAAGCAATTCCTCGACCACGCGTACTGGAGCGTGGAGTTGCGGTAGCAGGTTTGACAGGCTGCGATCCGTTACCGGCGGTCTGTGGTCAGGTCGAGTCACTTGCGGGTTGGCCAGTTGCGATTGGCAAATCTGCGATGGGCACTTGAAACCGCAGACCGCGAACTCCGACTACCGATTCCCGGCGCCAAGCTCGAATCTTGCAATCGCTACGGCTGACAGGCAGAATAGCTCCGACATCACCGCGGGCTGCTCAGGCGCGGGCCGGCACCGGTGACCAAGGGTGGTGAATCATTCCCCTGATGCCCGAGGCTGCAGGAGACTTGACGGAATCCGCTGCCGGCGCCGGCCGATCCGCGCCACTCTCGCCTTTCGCGCCCGTCGGGCGGCCGGCGGTTCCGTCCCTCGAGCCGCACCGGCAGCGTCCAGCCTGGCAAACCGTCAAGCACGTGATCATCGAGGGCGACGACCTCGGCCTGCTCTACGCGTTCAATGAAGGCATCCGGGCCGCTTTCCGGGACGGCCGGCTCACCAGCACCTGTCTGCGAGCCAACGGCTACGCGTACGAGCACGCGATCGACGAGATCCTGCCCGCCTGTCCCGGGCTTGGCGTGGGCGTGCACCTGTGCCTGAACGAGGCGCACTGCGTCGCCTCGCCCCGCCGCGTCCGCCGGCTGGTCGGGAGCGACGGGCACTTCAAGCCCGGCTATCTCTGGCTCATGCGACAATCGCGAGACAAGTCGGTCTGCCGCCAGATCGAATACGAGTTTCGGGCCCAGATCGAAAAGGTGCTCGCCTCGGACGTGCGGATCGACCACCTGAACTCGCACCAGCACGTGCACATGATCCCGGCGATCTTTCGCATCACCTGCCGGCTGGCCGAGCGATATGGCATTCCGGCAGTGCGGCTGACCCGGGAACTGCCTCACACGGCCGGATCGTGGATGCGGCGGATCCAGCCGCTGCTCAACAGCAACCGTATCAAGCATCGGCTGTTGAACTGCTTCGCCCGGCTCGACGAGGCCATCGCCCGCGACCACGGCGTCTGTACGACCGACTATTTCGTGGGCGTCAATTACACGTCCCACATGGACCTGGCCACAATTCGCAGCGGACTGCGAGCCGTGCCCTGCGGCAGCGTCGAAGTGCTGCTGCATCCGGCCATCGGGCCCGATCCGCGGGACACGCGCTACCCGCACCCGTCGCTCTACCGCTACGTGGCGGCTCCCGAGCGACTGGCCGAGTTGCAGGCCTTGGGACTGCGCGACCTCTCCGACTTTCTTCACGAAGAGAACTGGATGTCTACCCACTACGCTGAATTGTCGTCCACCTTGCAGACCCAGCAGCCTCCCGAATCCACGCCCGACATCCCGGCTGAGATTCGCACACTCTGCGAAATGGTCGAGGTCTCCGGACCGCCGTGGGTTTCGGCCGCCCAGCAGGACAGCCGGGCGTTCGCTCAGTTGGCCGCCGTGCAGACCTCGCCCGGCCAGCGCGTGCTGGACCTGGGAACGGGCACGGGGATCATCGCCATTTGCCTGGCCCGGGTCGGCCGCAACGTGACCGCCGCTGACATCTCCGGCGCCGCCCTTCGCACGGCTCGCAAGAATGCCCTTCGCAACGGCGCGAGCCTCACCTATTGCCGGTCGGATCTCCTGGCCTCGGTGCAAGGTCGGTTTGATGTGATCGTGTTCAACCCGCCCTACAACTTCCGGCCCGATACGTTTGTCACCAACGTGGCCAAGAACCTCGCTCGGCGCGTCCCCTTCATCCGGCGAGGGTCGGGCTTGGCCATGCCACGACCGGTACTGAAATTCCACCAGCATCTGATCGAGCGGCTCATCCAGCAGGCACCCGAGCATCTCGTTCCGGGCGGGCGGATTGTCCTGCACGCGTACGAATCCGAAGTCGCCGCGCTCATGAGCGTGCTGCCGCCGAACTCGCGAGTCGAACTCCTGCGGCATGCCGGACTGGTGAACCGTACGGTGGGGATGGTCATCGAGTTGCCGTCCTGAGCTTGTACCCCGAGAATAGCTCCCCATGTCCACCTGCGATCATTCATGCATAAACGCGTCTGATGGCGAGAAGCGAGCGGCCGCTGTTTCCGAGCGTCGCTACAGCCTCGCCTTGACCTTCGCCGTGTTCCTCCTCATCCGGGCGGTGGTGCTCGTGGCCGCGTACACAGCGCCGCTGGACCGCACGCGGCCCAATCTGTGGTGGGTAGACATGCCGCTCTCGCGCTGGGACTACGGTCACTATGCGGTCATCATGGAGCGCGGCTATCCCCCGGGCGATCCCAGGTGCGAGCAGATCGCGTTCTTCCCCGGCTACCCGCTGGCGGGCCGATTGCTTCGGCCGTGGTTGCCGCCGGACCTGGCCCTGCCTGTGGTATCACACATCGCCGCCGCCGTAGCCGTGTGCTTCCTGTATTTGTGGGCTCGGCGGCTGTTTGATCCGAAGGTCGCGTTCTGGGGCGCAACGTTGCTGAGCGCCTGCCCCCCTGCCATGTTTTTGTCAGCCGGCTATGCCGACGCGCTGCTCCTGGCCTGCGTGGCGGTTGCTCTGTGGTTGCTGCAAAAAGGTTGGATCTACTCGGCTGCGCTGGCTTCAGGCTACGCCACGCTGACGCGCCCCACGGGTCTGGCGTTGGCGGCCGTGATCGTGCTCTGGGCATGGTTCGATGGCGCGCGGCTGAACTGGACTCGCCGCGGGCTGCGCGTGATCGCCATCGGTACCATCGCCGTTTCAGGCTTCATCGTGTTCCAGGCGTATCTCTGGCACCACTACGGACGGCCCGACGCGTTCGTTCAGACGCAGTCGAACTGGGGCATGGACAAGCCCGTACCCAATCCGGTCGAGCGCATCGTCACGCTCAAGCCGCTCGTGCAACCGGCTCTCAAGCCGCTGAAGTACCTCGCTCGAGGACAGTTCGACAAGTTCGGCGAGCCGCTGGAGACCTGGAGCCCGATGTTCAGCCTGCTCGTGCTGGTGGTCGCAGTGCTCGGGCTGTGCGGTCGCAGTCCCATACCGCGCGTGTTGTTTCTAGTACCGATCTTCGTCTTTCTGATGGCCTACCTGCCGGACCCCTACCGCGGCGCACGCATGGTGGGCATCGCCCGCTATCAGCTCATGTCACTGCCGTGCTTCGTGCTCGTGGGGTCGTGGATGGCTCGGAGATGGCACGGGCTCGTGCGGTACGCTCTCATCGTTGGCATGGTGGCCGTGCAGTGCATGTACGCCCGCCTGTTTGCGGACTGGCGCTACATCGGCTAGTGTCGGGGAGCGGACGTCTCGACCGCCTCTGACATGATCAGGGCGTACACCTGTCCCTTGAGGGATGCCCATCACGAAGCGTGACGAAGGCGTACAGAATTAGAGCGCGCAGATGAGAATGCCCAGGTATGCTCCCGGCCAGCACACCTGGTAGATGGCCGTCCACACATCGTCCGAGAACCGCGTCCACTCAAGAGCCTTCTGCCGCTCGGTATCGGAGTAGGTGGCCGTGGTATCGAGCAGTTGGGCGTGCTCGGGCTGGGCCTGCACGTCCTGGAGAGCCTGGAATTGGGCCGGCGTCAGCGGGGCCGGTCGTGCCGGCGGTGCCGTGAGCGCCGCCTTTGACGAGGCCACGGGTTCCGCATAGGCCAGACTCGGGATCAGCAGGAACGCTGCCGAGAGAATCGCGATTGCTGTCGAGAACTTCCGCATGTCGTGTCTCCCAATCCGCTCACCGGGACGATCCGGACGACGGCACCGGCGGCTTGACCACCACCATCATGGCGTGCCCGGCACGGGCCCAGAGCTTCTCGAACTCAGCCCACCCGACGGACTGTAGCGGGTCCGCGGTGGACGGGTCAAGATAATAGACTATATCGGTCGAGGGCTGGTCCGGGTTCGCGGAAAACCCGGTGACCACGACGGCGTGGTTGTACTGCGGGCCGGCTGGCTTCTCCAAATCGGGGTCGGCCCCCTGCCGGTTGATGACGCAGATGACGGGGTATCCTCGTGTGAGCAGCCAATACCGCAGGCCGAGCGGCGGTTTCTCGTCAGGCCGGCCGGTAACCACGACCATTTCGAGGCCCTGCTCGGCCAAGTAGGTTTTCAGGTCCCCCACTCGCTTCTCGTCGAGCTTCTGACGTGCCAGCGCCGCCCGCAGGCCCGGCTCAGTGAAGCGGCGCTCGCCGAGCACGTAGTTGGTCGCCATGGTCACGCTGGCCACCAGGCAGGCCGTGGGAGCGGACGCCGCCTCGTATTGGACGGGCAGCGTGCCCGGCGGAAACGTCACCAGCTTGCGCTGTGGCTCCTGACATCCGGCCAGTCCGCTCAACAGGCCCGCCATTACGATGCTCGCCACCGCCTGCTTCGCGCTCCTGCTGGTCCACATGCGTCCGTACCTCCTGGCGAGGATCATAATCCCTCGCCCTGCCCGTTGTCGATCAATTGCGAGCTGGGTTACCTGCACGGAATCGCTGAGTAGGGACAGACCAAGCCTTGGAATTGACTCACCACTGAGGTCGCAGAGGGGCGCGGAGGATGCCTGCCTCTGCGCTCCTCTGTGCCCCGGCTTAGGCTGACAGGAAAACGATTCGTATCGTGGCCGCGAGTCGAATGGAGGCTTTTGGCGGGACAGCTAAGGACCCGAAATGTTCGATAGGCGTTAGGTATCGACGTGCCAAGCTGCGTGGTCTGGCGAAGCGAAAAAGGCGTCTCAAAACGCCAGACAGAGACGAATGGCACCGGTGCCAACCGGTGACAGCCGGTGACGTCCCGGTAACAGGGAGACATGGCACTTACTGTGGAATGGCCAGAGCCGCTGACCGACCGCACAGTAATCGCTTCCGTTGGGGCCGGCGCGCCCGCCTCGGCCAGGGCGACGGCGTGCTCGGCGGTGGCGGGGCACGGCTCGTTGGAACGGGCACGCCACCAGGCCTCGAACTTGCCCCGGGCGTAGCCGCTATGCTCGGGGCAGACCCATTCGCTGCGGTAGTCGTTGGAGCCGACGCGGTAGACGAAGCCACACTCCTGGTCCATCTCGCCAAGCACCCGCTGGCCGAGGAACAGCGGCGGATCGCCCAACTGCTGATCGGGGAGATCGTCGTCAGCACCCGCGGCATCGACATCCGCTTCTGCACCAACGGCATCGAGCAGATCGTTGCGGAACTTCAGCCCATTGAGGAACGCCATGCATGAGGGAACCTTGAGCTTGCCCAGCGCAGCCACGCCCATCGAGGAGCAGCAGAAGAATCGCTATCCCGGCCTGCGCGTTCGCCGGGACGGCGACGCCATCGTGGTCCACATCCCCATGCGGTTTCAGCGGCGCAACGGCCGCTCCATGGTCCTGCCCGAAGGCGCGGCGACGCTCGTCTCAGCCGCCCAGCACCTCGATGACATGAGCCGC
>JAKPHF010000056.1 GCA_029550525.1 Planctomycetota bacterium | reverse complement strand
GGTAGTCGTCGGCCGCCTTGCGATCGTCGTAGACGTCGTACTCATAGCCGATGTTGAAAGGCGGATCGGCAAACGCCAAATCGACCGAGCCTGGCTTCATGCGGCCCATGCCTTCGATGCAGTCACCGTTCACTACCTGGTTGACTTTCACCGCCATGCGCACACTCCGTGTCAGAACACGACAGAAGGTTAGGGACTGGTCGCCGGGGGGTCAATTGTCGGGGGCCGGCAGCGGCAGGGCTGGTTGTGAAATGTGCACGATGAATGGAGTGGGGGCTGGGGCCTGGGGGCTGGAGAAGAGCTTGTGAGCGTGTGAGCGCGTGCGCCGGCCGGCGGATGTGGTTCAGACGCCGTTACGTGCTGAGGCGGCGGACGCGGCGGCCGATCAGACAGGTGACCTCATACGTGATCGTGCCGAGCTTGCGGGCGATGGACTCGACGCTGTTGGGGACAGCAGGGTCGTTGTCGATGATCACCACCGGATCGCCGACGCGGACGTCGCCGGCATCGGTGAGGTCCACGGTGGTCTGATCCATGCTGATGCGGCCGACCACGGGCACAATGCGCGCGGGCTCGCCGCGGACGGCGGGCAGAGTCATCTTGGCCTCATTGCTGAGCAGACGTCGGTAGCCGTCGGCGTATCCGACGGGCACCACGCCGATGATGCTCGGTCGCTGGGTGCGGAAGGTGCGTCCATAGCCGACGCTGTGGCCGGCGGGCAGTCGGCGGACGGCTGCGATCCGGCTGGTCACCCGCATGATCGGTGTGAGGTCGGCGGGACGCTCGCCGGCCGGGCCGTCCCAGTAGCCGTAGAGACAGATGCCGGGCCGAACGAAATCGAGGTTGCGGACGGCCTCGGGCAGGCGGAAACACGCGGCGGAGTTGGCGGCGTGGAACGCGTTAACCGCGATGCCACGCTCGCGCAATTGGCCGCGCAGGGCGAGGAAGCGGTCGAGCTGTTCGCGGGCGAATCCGCCGTCGTTCTCGTCGGCGGTGGCGAAGTGCGTGTACACGCCTTCGATCACCAGACCGGAGCAGCCGGCGATCTGAGCGATGGTCTCGGCCGCTTCGTCGCAGAGGAGGCCCATGCGGCCCATGCCGCTGTCGATCTTGATGTGCACGCGGGCGGATCGATGTTGACGCGCCGCTTCAGCGACCAGCGCCCGGGCTTCGGCGATGCTCGAGATGGTCACTTGAATGTCAGCTGCGACCGCCAGCCGACAGCGTTGCGCGAAATCGGACGCATGGGCCAACGGTGCGCCGAGGCAAAGGATGGGGCGATGCCAGCCCAGCGATCGCGCAGCCAACGCTTCGTTCAGGTTGGCCACCGCGATCCGCTCGACGTGCTCGTCTCGCAAGACGCCCAGAACGATGTCGAGTCCATGTCCATAGGCGTCGGCTTTGACGGCCGGGCAAAGCGGCACATTGCCCGTGCGCTGGCGGATGGCCTGGATGTTGCTGCGCAGGGCTGCGGTGCTGATCTCGGCGATGCAGTTGGGGTACATGCGAGGCGACTATATGCCGCGGTGGCGGCGGGTCAAGGGGCAGGGGGGAAGCCAGAACGACGAATGACGAAACCAGAATGACGAATGAAATCCGAAGGACGAATGACGAAGGGGCTTTCTTGAATCGCGGGTCTGTTTGCGAGGGGGCTCGGATGCACGTTCAGCACAGCACGCGGTCGAGGCCGGCGTCGATCCAGGCGGGCTGGATGTCATCGTAGAGCGTGGCCTGGCCGATCCGGTCGGCGAGCACGAAGCGGAGCTTGCCGGCAGCAACCTTTTTGTCGAGCTGCATGAGCTTGTGAATGTCGGCTCGAGCCTCGGCGAGCGGGGCGCAGACGGGCAGGTCGATGCGCTCGAGCAGGGCGATGATCCGCTCAGCGTCGGCGCGATCGAGGCGGCCGGCGGCGACACTCATCTCCGCCGCGGCAGCCATGCCGACGGCGACCGCTTCGCCGTGCCGCCAGGGCAGATCCATGCGGGCCATGAGGCTTTCGACGGCATGCCCGATGGTGTGGCCGAAGTTGAGCAGGGCTCGCAGGCCGGTGGTCTCGCGTTCATCGCGTGCGACGACGTCGGCCTTGATCTGCACGTTGCGCTCCAGCAACGCCGGAAGCAGAGCCGGGTCGCGCGAGCGGATGGCGTCGAGGTTGCTCTCGTGGAAGGCGAAGAAGTCGGCGTCGCGAATGATCGCGTGCTTGACGCTTTCGGCCAAGCCGGCGATGTAGTCGCGTGCACTGAGCGTTTCCAGCGTGTTGATGTCGATGAGCACGAACTGGGGCTGGTAGAACGCCCCGATCATGTTCTTGCCGCTGGCGTGGTTGACGGCCGTCTTGCCGCCCACGCTGGCGTCCACGTCGGCTTCGACGGTGGTCGAACACTGAGCGAACGGCACGCCGCGCACCCAGGTGGCGGCGGCAAAGCCGGTCAGGTCGCCGATGACGCCGCCGCCGATGGAGACCAGCGGCGACGTCCGGTCGATCTTGGCTTCGGCGCAGGCGTCGTACACGCGGGCCAGCGACTCGAGCGACTTGGTACCTTCGCCGGCCGGCAGCGTCAGAAGCGTGGCTTCGAAGCCCGCGCTGCGGAGCGAATCCAGGACCGTCTGGCCGTACAGCGGACCGACGTTGCTGTCCGTGATGGCCAGCGCACGACGGCCTTTCACGCGCTCGGCTAGCCGGGGACCGACCTGCGCAAGCACACCCGGCCCGATGACCACGGGGTACGGGTTGGGCTGGACGTCAACTTGGACGATACGCTCGGACACGGATGAGGCTCAGCTACGCATCCTGGATGAAAACACAAATCCCATCTGAAAGAAGCGGCGGGGTTGAACCCCGTACGCTCTCAGCGTACGGCGCCTTGTCGCCCCTACGGGGCGGAACCTCGCCGATCGCTTGCACGCTAAACAAGCGCAAGCCCCGCCGCTCGCTCTGGCGTTACTTGCGTCTTGAGGCTTTCTTCGCGGCTCGCTTGCGGCCCGCGGTCTGGCGCTCGACAGCGCCGGCAACCTTCATGGGCAGGCCAAACAACCGGATGAACCCGTTGGCATCCTGCGGGTTGTACTCAGCACCCATCTTGAAGCTGGCCAGGTCGGCCATGTACAGCGAGAACGGGCTCTTGACGCCGACGACGCGGCAGTTGCCCTTGTAGAGCTTGACGCGGGCGGTGCCGGTCACCTTCTGCTGCGTGACGTTGATGAAGCTGTCCAAAGCCTGCCGGAGCGTCGAGTACCACTGACCGTAGTAGACCAGCTCGGCGTACCTGAGCGCCACTTCCTGCTTGTAGTGCAGCGTATCGCGATCGAGGCAGATCATTTCGAGGGCGTTATGAGCCTCGTACAGGATCGTGCCGCCGGGCGTCTCGTACACGCCGCGCGACTTCATGCCCACCAGCCGATTCTCGATCAGATCCACCGTGCCGATGGCGTGCTTACCGCCCAGCTCGTTGAGTCGCGAGAGAATCTCGACGCCGCTCAGCTTCTTGCCGTTCAAACCGACCGGCACGCCCTGTTCGAAGTCGATCTCGACGTAAGCGGGTCGGTTGGGAGCCTTCTCAGGCGGCACGCTCATGACCAGCATGCGGTCCTGCGGCTCGTTCCAGGTGCTCTCGAGCTCGGCGCCTTCGTGCGAGATGTGCCAGAAGTTGCGATCCCGCGAGTAGATCTTTTTCACGCTCTGCTCGATGGGGATCTTGCGGGCCTTGGCGTATTCGATGGCAGCCTCGCGGCTGGTGAGCTCGAAGCTGGGGTCTTTCCACGGGGCGATGATCTTGAGCGTCGGATCGAGGGCCATGTACGTCAGCTCGAACCGCACCTGGTCGTTGCCCTTGCCGGTCGCGCCGTGAGCCACGGCGTCGGCTCCATACTCGTGAGCGACGCGCACTTGCTCCTTGGCGATCAGCGGCCGGGCGATGGAGGTGCCCAGCAGATACTTGCGCTCGTAGACCGCGCCGCTCTTGAGCATCGGCCAGAGGAAGTCGTTGACGAACTCCTCGCGCAGGTCACGGACGACGCACTCGCTGGCTCCACTCTGCAGCGCCTTCTTGCGGATGGCCTTGAGCTCATCGCCCTGGCCCAACTCGGCGGCGAAGGCGATGACCTCGCAGTTGTACTTCTCTTTCAGCCAGGGCAGGATGACGCTCGTGTCCAAGCCGCCCGAGTATGCCAGCACGATCTTCTTGACTTGCTCTGCCATGTCCTTGGTTTCCTATCGCTCGGACCGAACGGCCCGATGTCCGATCCACCCGCGCCTTGAAGAATCCGGGGGGACGTGCATCCTGCACGCCTCGAGGCGGGCGAGACGCCCGCCCCCCGAATACATGCTCTTTATCCGGAAGGCTCCCGGAACGAGCCGGAAATTATCATTCAGACGCCGATGGTTGTCCAGAAAGGCAATGGGGGCGGGGATCTTGCCCGCCTCTTACTTGCTGAGCGTGTCCGGATTACAAGGTGTTGTTCCGCTGAGGATCAGTGCTGAGCGGATCGGAGTTTGGCAGTAACAACGTCGCGCATGAGGGCGACGGGGGCCGGGCGGCTCGTCCAGCGTTCGAACTGGGCGGCGGCCTGGCGGACGAACATCTCGACGCCGTCCACGGTGCGGCAGCCGTGCTCGCGGGCCTCGCGCAGGAGTCGTGTCTCGATCGGGTTGTAGACGGTGTCGAACACGAGCGGGCGAGACGCCAGTCCCTCGGCGGGCATGGGGGTGTCGTCCACGTTCGGCCACATGCCTGTGCTCGTGCAGTTGACGACCACGTCCGCGTTGTGCCGCACTCGTTCCTCGAACGGCCGGGCCTCAGCCCCGAACTCGACGGCCAGCGCGTCGGCTTTGTCGCGAGTGCGGTTGTAGATGGTCACGGCGCAGCCGCAGTCCCGCAGCCCGGCCACGATGGCTCGGCCGGCGCCGCCCGCACCGAGTACGGCCACCGATACGCCCGACAAATCCTCCGCGCGACAGCCCATGCCGGCCAGCAGCGCGTCCATGGCGCCGCGGTAGTCGGTGTTGTACGCGCTAACAACGGCGTCAGTGCCGTCCTCCTGCTGCCCCGGCTCGATGCAGAGCGTGTTGGCCGCGCCGATGCGCCGAGCGAGCGGCTCGACACAGCCGCCACGCTTCTCGACATAGGCCAACAGGTTCTGTTTGTGCGGAATGGTCACGCTGCAACCGCGCAAGTGCAGCCAGGGCCGGACCACGCAACCGTCCACGAACGCGGCAAACGCCGCATACTCCGGCTCGACGCGGAAGGGCAGGTATACGCCGTCGAACCCGGTTTCGCCGAAAGCGGCGTTGAGGATCGCCGGGCTCATGGAGTGTGCGACGGGACAGCCGATCACGCCGTAGACCTGCGTCGCCGGACCGATGGCGTCCCAGCGGTACAACTGCTTCATCTCGGCCAGGCTCACCTGTCCGGGAGCAGACTCCTGGCCGGCCTCCAGTGATGCGAACGTGAGAAACGCTCCGAACTTGCCCGCCAATACACGGGTGAGCAGGCCGGCTTCGCCCATGCTCAGGGCGATGGTGGGCCGCACGGCCGCGCTGGTTCGCAGAGCGTCGAGCATGCGCAGTGCGTCGACGATGGTGTTCGCCTTGCAGGCGATCTTGGCCACATGTGCGGGCTCGCGAGCGATGGTGGTCAGCATGGAGTCCAGATCGATGGGCGTGCCCGTGAAGTCGTGCTTGGAGAGGATTAGTCGGCGGCGCGGCCGGTCGGTGTCGGCGTTCACGTCGCAGACCAGGCCGATCTTCTGCCGTACGTTGGCCGAGACACGCCAGGCTTCGTACTCGACATCGATGTAATCGACGGCTCCGCTCAGCCCGACGAATTCCAACCGGCTGATTCGTTGCGCTTCGCCCTCGTCGTAGTGGCCGCCCTCGGCGGCGATGCGGTAGGTGGCGATGACGTCGCCGGGGAAAGCCTCGGCCGCTTCGAGCAGCCGCCGTACGGCGGGTTCACTCCACTCCTGGAGGAAATCGAGGCGCAACTCGACAGTGTCGGCGCCGCCGGCCGCCGCGGCGGTGAGCCCGGCCGCCATCTGCTCGCAGGTCGATCCGGTGAGGGGAACGCATAGCCGTGTCATACCGACCATGGTAGTCGAACAAGCAGGAGGCACAAAACGAACGGGAGACAAAACCGATGAGGTGGCAGACGATGGCAGGCGAGATTCTGTCAGCTAACGGCCCGAAGCGCTGCAGTCGCAACGGCGGGGGACCGGGTCGATGCCGCCCATGCCGAAGGGGTGACAGCGGGCGAGTCGCCGGATGCCGAGCCACGATCCGCGGATCACGCCCCATTCGTGCACGGCCTGGAGGAAGTAGTCGCTGCACGACGGCACGAACTTGCAGGTTCCGATGAGCAGCGGCGAGATGATGAACTGGTAGCCGCGGATGAGAACCTGGATGACCAGCATCGGGAGCGTGCGCAGGATGGTCCACAGGCAAGGCATCGTTGAATTATAGGAGACAGGAGACAGGAGCCAGAAGTCAGCAGACAGCGCGGCGGGTATTCTGTCTCCTGTCTCCTGACTTCTGTCTCTTCGCTTGCTTTCGTCATACCGCGGCCGGTTCAGGTCGGGCCTCCTTCTTGGTCGTCTCGGGCTTCCAGGGCTCGGCCTTGGAACGCTGAGGCAGGGCCCGCAGAGCGAGCCAGGCGAGCCCTGCACCCACGAACACCCCGATGCTCACGCCCTGGCTGATGGTCAGACCGAACGTGTCGTGCGGATTGTCCGCCCGGATGGCTTCTTCGAGGAACCGGTTGACGGCATAGAGCATGAAGCCGAGCGTCATGACCGTGCCGTGCCACCGGCGGCGGTAGAAGTACGCGTTGGTAATCAGGGCCAGGAGGATGGGGCCGATCGCACCGTAGATTTGCGACGGATGAACCGGCAGCGATCGCAGTTGTGGCGAAGCAGCAGCCACGGCTCGCAACTGTTCGGGCGTGGTCTCGAAGGCCTCGTAGTGGTTCAGGAGTGGGTCGGACCCCAGGCGGGTTAAATCGAGTCGAAGCTTGGCGATCCTGATGGCCTTCTCATCGCCTTTGGCTTCGGCTTCGGCGAGCTTCTTGGCCGCATCGTCGATCTTGGCGCGGATGTCGGGGATGCTGGTCTTCAGCATGGTTCGCGGTAGCGGCCCGCCCACGGAGGTGGGATCGACGAGCATGAACTCAGCCGGCGTTGTGATCTGGCGGTTTTCCCACTGCCGATGGTAAGGCGGGCTGCCGTACGGAAACTGGACGGCCCAGGGTAGTCCGGCCGGGCAGAGGCTGCCCCAGCAGCAGCCGAACAGGAAGCAGCCGATCCGCCCGATGCCCATGCCCAGGAGGATGCTGGGCATGGCCACATCGGCGTAGATCCGCAGCGGAATCCGCTTGATCAAGCCGTAGAGCAGGCAGAAGAAGAATGCCGCGATAACGCCGCCGTAGATTTCGAACCCGCCGGCCTTCAGGTCGAAGATGCGGGCCGGGTTCTCGGCGAACTGATCCTTCCAATAGTGCAGGACATAGAACGCCCGGGCCCCGATGGTGCTGGTGATCAGCGAAATGAATGAGAGGTTCAGAACGATATCGGGGTCGACCTTAACCCGGCGGGCCCGCAGCGTCATCCACCACGTGCCGCCGAGGAACGCGATCAGGACCATGGCCCCGTAGCCGGGGACGGTGAAGTTGATGCCGGGTATCGTAAAGAGTTCGGGTCGCATGGGATATCGGTCCTGCTGCCGTCCGGGCGGGCAGCTCGGACGGCGGGACCACCGTGTCCGGCCGTCGCAAACTGCCGCAAAAGGATGAAGTTAGCATCCCGCACCGTTGGCGTCCACCTGGCGACGGCGGACACCCCTGGGGGGCGGGCGTCCCGCCCGCCCCATGTCGGCAGTGGATTTGGAGAGCAAGCGTCCCGCCCGGCGGGGCAGCGGCAGTTGCCAGGAGTTGGGGGGCATGTGATCTGGAAGGCTGCGTGCCCTGTCCTTCTTCCTTATCAAAGGCGGGCAAGATGTCCGTCTTCCGCTGACAAAACCGGCCGCACGTATGGACGGCGCGAGATGGCGAAATGCGTTGACACGCGCCGGTTGGCAGAATACTGTTAACGGTTTAATTGGACGCAAGTTCACGCGCCGGGAAGGCTTTCGCTCAGGGGCAAGGCTTTCGGCGAAGATCGGTCGGACAGGGATGGACGGCCGGTGGTCAGCTTGATTCACGGGCGGGCGCGGGAACGGGTGACGCTGGACTTCTCGTCAGGGATCGGCACCGTGGGTCTTTGCAGATGCGCGCGGCAACGCCACGGGTCGGAGCCAGACTCATCCATAGTGTTTTTCCAAAGTGGTATTGGTAACGCGCTGCGGTGATGGGCGTCTGACCTGTTGTGGCGGCTGTCCGACGGCTCGTGTGTCGAGCGAGGGACAGCGGCCGGACTCACACTGAAGGCGGTAGACCCGTGGGTGCATTCCTGGACGTGGCGTTGCTGGTGGTCTTTCTGATTTGCACGCTGGCCTTGGCGGTGTACGGCGGCCACTTGTACGTGCTGCTCTACTTGTTCCATCGCCGGCGGGAATCGACGGTGGCTGCCCAGCGAGCCTTCGTGGCCGACTGGCTGGCTCGCACGCCGGAGAGTGAGTGGCCCGGCGTGACCACGCAACTGCCCATCTACAACGAAGCCGACGTGGCCACCCGCGTCATCGAAGCGGCGGCGGCCATGGAGTATCCCCGTGGCAAGCACAGCATCCAGGTGCTCGATGACAGCACGGACGAGACGCGGCTCCTGGTTGACCGAACGGTCCGCCGGCTGCGGAGTCAGGGCGTGGATATCGAGGTGATTCGCCGCGAGAATCGCGCCGGTTACAAGGCCGGGGCATTGCGCAACGGCCTGTCGCGGTGCCGGCATCCGTTGGTGGCCATCTTCGACGCCGATTTCATTCCGCCCAAGGACTTTCTCAAACGCGCGGTGCCGTTCCTGGCCAGCCGGCCGGAACTGGCCTGCATCCAGGGACGCTGGGCTCACCTGAACCAGAACGAATCGTGGCTGACGCAAGCGCAGGCGGTGGCGTTGGACGCTCACTTTGCGGTCGAGCAGGGAGCGCGGGCCTGGAACGGCCTGCTCATGAACTTCAACGGCACGGCCGGCGTGTGGCGCAAGGCGGCCATCGAGGATCCGGCGGTGGGGGGCTGGTCGTCCGACACGCTCACCGAGGATCTCGATCTGTCCTACCGCGTGCAACTGGCCGGTTGGAAGATGGACTACTGTCTCGAACTGAGCTGCCCGGCCGAACTGCCCAACACCATCAGCGGCCTCAAGGCTCAGCAGCGCCGCTGGGCCACGGGCGGCGTGCAGACCGCGGTCAAGCTGCTGCCGCGGATCTGGAAAGCGCGTCTCAGCCTGGCCGAGAAGGTCGAAGCCACGCTCCACCTGACGCACTACTCGGTGTATCTGTGGACGGTGGTGCTCGCGCTGTTGGCGCGGCCCATGATGCTCATGACCAACACGTTCACCTTCTGGTGGTGGATGACCATCGGTTGGGCACTGCTGATAATCACTGTCCTGGCGTCGCCCGTGGTTTACAGTTATGCCCGCTATCACTTGGGCGGCGGCTGGACGGGGCTGCGAAACATGCCGGCCGTGCTCGTCCTGGGCACGGGGTTATCGATCAACAATGCCATCGCGGTGATCCGCGGGCTGTATGTGCGGGGGGGGGAGTTCGTCCGCACGCCCAAGTCGGGCAGCACGGCGGCGGTTCGGCAGGCGAGCCGTTACAAGGCTCGTAAGGCCACTACCATGTGGTTCGTCGAGATGCTGTTGGGGGCGTACTGCCTGGCCAACTGGGCGATCTACATGACGCTAAGCCGGCCCGTGCTCAGCGTGTTCCTGGCGATTTATGCGATCGGTTTCCTGAGCATCGGCTGGATGTCGCGGCCCGAAGCCAACTTCCGCCGCCGGCTGGTGTTCGAGGAGGAACCGGCGCGCTCGCCGTCGTTCATGCCGGCTGCGGCCCTGCCTGCAGGGTCGATCAGCTCCAACTGATGAGACAACACACCGAGCGGGCGGTGTCTCCGTCGGGGTTCCGGCAGGAGTCCGCCCGGACTGACGGGGGCCGCGGAGTTTTTGACCGGCATGGCCGGGTCTGGAGCAAGGAAAGCGAATGTCTGGTTCGATCAGCCTCAATGGGACGTGGGGTCTCACGTATGCCGAGGGATTACCGCTCAACGATCCGGGTCATTACACCGCCGCCGAGTTGCGTGGTCGCCGGCTCATGCCGGCTCGCGTTCCCGCTCCCATCCACCAGGTGCTGATCGAGGCCGGGCGCCTCGAAGATCTCAACATCGCCATGAACTCGCTCAAGGCCCGCTGGGTGGAAGAGCAGTTCTGGATCTATCGGCACACCTTCACCGCGCCCGCCGAGGCTCGCCGGCAGTCGGCTTGGCTGGTGTTCGATCGGCTCGAGTTCGAAGCGGAGATCTGGCTCAACGGCGAATCGCTGGGAGCGCACGCCAACGCGCATCGTCCGGCGCGGTTCGACGTGACCGGCAAGCTGCGCGAGGGCGACAATCTCCTCGTGGTGAAGCTCAGCACGGGCATGCACTCGGCCGCCGACAAGCCTGCCGGGGAATACTGGTCGCATGCGATCGAGATGCTGACCAAGCGAGTCTGGCTACGCAAGCCGGCCTACCAGTGCGGCTGGGACTGGAACTGCCGGCTCATGAACGTGGGTATCCTCGGCGACGTGCGGCTCGAATGGGCCGACACTGTTCGGCTCGACGATGTCAGCGTGTTTGCGGTGGTCAGCCCCGACCTGTCCAAGGCGACGCTGCACGTGCGGGGGACGGTCGAGGTGCGGGGGGGCGAGTCTCGGACTGCGACCGTCAAAGTGAACGTCCCCGCGGCTCGTGCCGAGTCGTCGGTTCGGCTCGAGCTGCAACCGGGCGAGAATCGCTTCGAGGTCACCGTTCCCATCGACCAGCCGCGGCTGTGGTGGCCCGTGGGGCACGGCGAGCAGAATCTGTACGACGTCGAAGTGACCCTCACGAGCGGCAAGGAAACGCAAAGCGTCCGTCGTCGCACGGGTATGCGGCGGGTCGAGATGGACCAGTCGCCTCATCCCGAGACGGGCCGCTACTGCATCCTGCGGATTAACAACCGGCCGATCTTCTGCAAGGGCGGCAACTGGGTGCCGGCCGACCTGATGTACAGCACGGTCACGCCGCAGCGCTACCGGCGGCTCGTTGAACTGGCGGTACAGGCCAACTTCAACATGCTTCGCGTGTGGGGCGGCGGGTTGTACGCCGATCATGCTTTGTGCGAGGCGTGCGACGAACTGGGCGTGCTCATCTGGCATGACTTTCTGTTCGCATGCTCGAAGTACCCGGGCGACGATCCCGAGTTCACGGCCGAGGTTCGACGAGAGGTGACCTACGGCGTGCGTGACCTGGCTCATCACCCGTCGCTGGTGGTCTGGTGCGGGAGCAACGAGATCGAATGGGGCGACTGGGGTTGGGGCTTCGACACCAAGCAGCGCACTCATCCGCATTACGCGCTCTTCCATCACGACATCCCCAAGATCGTCTTCGACGAGAATCCCGCCGTCGTGCACTGGATCAGCTCGCCCTGGTCGCCCGACTACAAGTTCCCCAACGATCCGACGGTGGGAGACCAGCATCCGTGGGGCGTCAGCATTTTGACACCGGGTCCCGCGGATTTCTGGCAATACCGCACGTTCGTGGATCGCTTCCCCAACGAGGGCGGCTTGCTGGGAGCGACCTCGCCGGCTACGTTGCGGCAGTTCCTGCCCGAGGCGGAGCGCTACGTCGGCTCACCCAGTTGGGACCACCACGACAACCCGCTGGCTTGCATGGATGCCACGCCCGGCGCACTGGGACGTGCCTACGCCACCGTCGAGATGTGGCTCGGCCGTGACCCGTTCGCCATGGATTGGGAGGACTATGCGTACTGCAGCGCCCTGCTGCAGGCCGAGGGTCTGCAGGAGTACATCTGCAACTATCGCCGCCGCATGTTCAGCAGCGCCGCGGCGGTCTTCTGGATGTACAACGACTCCTGGCCGGTGACGCACGGCTGGACCATCGTGGACTATTACCTCCGCAAGAAGCTCTCGTATCATCCGGTGCGGCGGGCGTTCCAGCCGGTGACCGTCGTCGTCACCGCAGAGGAGAACGAGGTCGTCGTCTACGGCGTGAACGACTCGCAGCAGCCGTTCGCGGGTGAATTGCGGTACGGCCTGTTCCTCCTGGCCGGCGGCATGCCCGTGGACCGCAAGCAGGCCGTGACGTTGCCCCCCAACGCATCCACCCCGCTGGTGCGCTTTGCCCGCAGCGAGTGGGACAAGGCCGGCACGGCCGCGGCCGGTGCGTTCGCCGTGCTGACGCGCGGCAAGGAAATGGTGGCCCAGCACCGCCTGTTCGTGGAGCGGTTCAAGGATCTGCGCTTCGTCGAGCCGGCGATCAAGCTGAGCCGCAAGGATGACCAGCTCACGCTGAGCTGCGACCAGTTCGCCTGGGGCGTCTGCCTCGACGTGGACGGCGAACTGCCCCTGGCCGATAACTGCTTCGACCTGCTCCCCGGCATTCCCTACCATCTGCCCTGGCCGGCCGGCCTGCCCGAACCCCGCATCGTCCGCGTGGGCAACGGCGTGGTTGCACGCGCTCGCTGAGTGCTCAGCGAGCGGCTGTCAGCTATCAGCTCTCAGCCGTCAGCCAGACGGTATGTGTCTGGCTTGCGGGCGGTGCATTGTGGTGTAGGCATCCTGCTTGCGTGTGCACGCTGGAAGCGTGCACCACAAAACGCCCGAGCCGTCGTTGCACTGCCGCCACATATCTGGCTCATAGCCCACGGCTCGTAGCTCACAGCCCATAGCTCACAGCTCACAATTCGGTTTTCTCACTTTTTTCCCCAGTGGCGTGGCTTTCGCCGGCCGGCCCGAGCGAAGTAGTGGACGGCTGGCGCCTGTCGCATGCCAAGAGCCGACGGGCCGTGCGGACGGCCGGCGGGTATCCCTTGTGGCAGAGGGACGCGTATTCCTTTTCTCTCTCATTCGACCGGCACAGGCCGGCGGAGGTGTACGATGAGGACGCCGCGATTGCAGACCAGGGTACCGGGACGGCTTGCGGCGGCGGGGTTGGCGATGACGGCAGCTCTTCTGGCCATCCCCGACCGCACGCAGGCCGTGGAATACACGTTCACGCTTGTCGCGGAGGGGGGCGTCGGTTTGGGCTCGATCAACAATCATGGCACCGTGGCCACAAACAACGCCGGAAGGCGTGCAACGCGTGCTCAAGACCGCAGTGGATGGCACGACCACGATGATCGCCGACACCACTGGGCCGCAGAGGAATCTCTATTTCGACTCCAACCGGCTTACGACCCCGGCTATCAATGATCAGAGATTGGCGGCTTTTGTGGCGACGCGCCACGACCGTCGGGGAGGCATCTACACCGGCAACGGCGGGGAACTCCGGATGGTGGATGATGTGTTGAGTGTATCCGTAGACTACCGTATTTGAACGGATCCGGACAAGTCCTTTACACGCGGCGGCCGGTGGACGAGGAGGTGGTGATCGATACGGCGGTCCACAACCATCCTGGCTGCGACCACGGGCAGATTCGACGACGTGGAGGCCTTCGGCGTCAATTCGGCCGGCCAAGCTTTGTTCTATCGGTACATATGGAAGCCCGGTACGATGGTTCATCGGCGACGGATCGACAGAAATCGAAGTGCCCGGCGATGGCGTCGAGTTTCTGACCGGGCCTGCCAGCCTGAGTGATTATCACGCTGTTCTTGTGGGCCTGAAACCGGAGGGCGGCGAAGCGATCTATTCATATCGAAACGGTCTGTTGAGCATGGTGCTCGATACGAGCGGGCCCATCCAATCGTTTAGCAAGGTCGGCAAGATGCCCGCCCCCCGGGGCTGTCCGCGCGAGATTCAGCACGCCAGCCCCCCAGCCCCGGCGTCGCCGGCGCCCGCGGTGGCGACGCGCGCGGGTTTTGTCGCCGACTGGAAGCCCGGACACGGCAGGGGGGCGGGCAGGCGGTTTCGTTCGACAGGAATCCGGGTAGAATAGCCCGGAATGGAGGACTACCGCGTACAGCTCGACACCTACAGCGGGCCGATGGACCTGCTGCTCTACCTCATCCGTCGCGACGAGGTGGACATCTACGACATCCCCATTGCCCGAATCCTCGAGCAGTATCTCGAATACGTCAAGCTGCTGCAGCAAATCGACCCGGAGACGGTGGGCGAGTTCCTCGTGCTGGCGGCGACGCTGATGGAGATCAAGTCGCGGATGCTCCTGCCCAAGCCGCCGCCCGAGCAGGTGACGGACGAGACGCTGGACCCCCGGGCGGACCTGGTTCGCCAGTTGCTGGCGTATCGCACATTTCGCGAGGCGGCGATACGTCTGGCCGACAAAGCCGAGCTGCACGCCCAGCGGTACGCCCGGCCGGGACAGGACGTGCCCGGTGACGAGTCGGTGGACCTCGAGGACGTGCAGATCTGGGACCTGCTGACCGCGTTCAACAAGCTGCTGGCGGCGGTGGGGCGGAACAAGGCCACGCACGACGTCCGCTACGACGACACGCCCATCACGCTGCACGCGGCCGACGTGCTCGACCGGCTGGAGCGGGAAGGGCCGACCATGCCGTTCGAGCGGCTGTTTGAGGGGCGTTCGCGCGGCGAGATGGTGGGGCTGTTCCTCGCCCTGCTCGAGCTCATCCGTCAGCAGCGGGTGCGAGTGCAGCAGGAACTGGCGTTCGGAACCATCGTGGTGACGCTCATCGATGCGACGCCGATCACCACGGTGCTGGAGGCTGGCGCGGCCGATGCCACGCCAGAGCCAGACGACGCGGCCGAAGCCGACGACGCGTTCGAGGAAGAGGAGGAGATGGAGGACGCCCCGTTCGAAGAGGTCGGGCCCGACGCTCCGCGCGAGGCGCTCTTCGAGGACGAGGAGGAAGAAGAAGAGGACGAGTTCAGCCGGCGCATCAAAGCGGTCGAAATCGCGGAGGTGGACCTGGGCCGTTCGCTCGATGAGCGGCTTGATGACGCGGGCGAGTGGCAGAGAGAGCGCGATAAGCCGGGCAGCGAATCGCTTGGATCATCCGGAGACAACCCGTGAGTGCATCGGAACAGTTGAAGCGGTTGGGACTGACGCTTCCGCCGGCGCCCGTGCCGGTGGGCTCGTACGTACCGTACGTGCGCGTGGGCAACCTCGTGTTCACGAGCGGCCAGTTGCCCACGCGGGACGGCAAGCTCGTGGCCCTGGGCAATGTGGGCCAGGACGTGTCGCTCGAGGAAGCGACCGAGGCGGCCAGGGTCGCGGTGATGAACGCCCTGGCCCAGGTCGCGGCGGCGGCAAGGGGCATCGACCGCATCCGTCGCATCGTTCGACTGGGCGTGTTCGTGAGCAGCGCGGCCGGCTTCACCGATCAGCCCAAGGTCGCTAACGGCGCGAGCGACCTGCTGGTGAGCATCTTCGGCGACGCCGGCAAGCACGCGCGATCGGCAGTCGGCGTGAACGTGCTACCGCTCAACGCGGCGGTGGAGATTGAGATGGTCGCGGAAGTGGAGGAGTGAAAGAAGGGGGAGGAGGCAGCAGACAGGAGACAGCAGGCAGGAGCTTCAGCCATTAGCCGGGTCAAGCATCGTCGAGCCAAGCCTCATCAACCCGCTCCGCCCGGTGCGCTGCGGTGGCGGGGGACGGTTATCGCGCTGCTGGCATCGCTGGTCTTGTGCCTGGTTTGCCTGGGCCTGCTCAACACGCTCGTGCGGCAAATAAACCTGATGGTGCCGCACGCAGTCACCCCCAATGAACAAAAGGCTGTGCAGGTGGCTCGCGCGGCCTGGCAGTCCGATCGTCGAATCAACAATCCGCTCGCGGTGCTCAACGTCCTGTATCAGCGCAATCCTGACGAACAGGAACTGGGGGACTGGGCCCGGATGACCGACAATTCGCTGCCGATCTGGGCCGAGCTGCTGTCCCGCCTGCGTGAAGCCGGCATCGAGCCGGTCCGGCCGACGACCACGCAACCACAAGACGCGGAAAACCTGACGCCCGCTACGAGCCAGATTGATACGGCCGTGTCCGGCCTGATCGCCCGGCTCGAGTACGCGCCGCCGCTGCGGCTCGGCCTGGCCCGGCTACATGAGACATTCCTGACCACGCTGACCGAACGGGGCGTTTCCGCACGGCGTGCAGAGGCGATTTTTCGGGGCGACCGCTGGAGCGGGGCAGTGGCCGTGTACCGCCCGGTGCTGCGCGAATTGAACGGACGACTGCTCGCGTTGGCGCATCACCATCAGCAGGCGGGCCGCCCGGCGGAGGCGACTCGCGTCTACCGCGCGGCGATCCGGATGTGGACCGACGTGGTGGCCGACTCGCCTTTGCCGGAGGTTGCGACGCTGGCCGCAGCAAAAATCGATTTCGTCCTGCGGGAGGCCGGTGCGATCGAGCTCGGGCCTGCGACCCGGCCGGTCGCCGAAGCGTTGCAGTCGTTTCAGCACACGTGGGTGGATGTCCCGCAAAACGAAATCAACCTGATCCCGCTGACGTTCGAGCCCGTCGCGACGGATGCGCACCGGCGGGTGGTGAAGTCGCTCGTAGCCGGCGGGGCGCTGGTGGGATTCGGCTGGGCGTTGGCGGTGGTGTGTCTGGTGCTGCTGGCGGCGGTGGTGATCTTGCGGCCGCGGGGGTTGGTGCCGCTGGCGTGGCGATGGGGCGGCTGGGGAGCGGTGGTCGCGCCGGCTGTCGTGTCACTGCCGTTGATCGCGGTCGTGCTGATGGTCGCGTCCGATGCCGTGCCGTTTATCTGGCTGACTTCGTTGCGCTCGCTACCGGCGGTCGTGTTCGCTCCGGCGACGCTTTTGTTCCTCTGGCTTCTGGCCACCGAGTGGTGCCTGATCCCCACAACCGCGGATGGCGGCCGCGGCCGGCTTCCTGTTCGATCACTGGCCGGCGGGCTTCTCCTGATCGTGGCCTCGGCCGGGGTCGCGACGTTTATCCCGCTGAACGGCGAGTCGTGGAGCCCGCCCGTGGGAGTCCAGTTGTTCCGGCGGCTGGGGACCGTGGTTGGGCTGCTCGCCGGGATCATCTTCGTGGTCTGGCTATTCTGGGGATGGCGACGGCGTCGCTCGGCGAACTGGCCGGCCGGGGTCTGGGCTCGCGGGGCGTTGGCGGTCGCCAGCACATCCATGGCTGTCATGCTGGCCGCGGCCACGATCGGCCTGGCCCTCAATCAGCACCGGGATCGCCTCCACGAGGCGGCGTTCGCTGCCGCGGCGATGGACCCTGTCGGGAGTCGGCTCGGCTCGGACTGGTGGGCCAAGTACTTTGCCCCTGCCCGGGCGTTGTCGGAATCCTCCGGCTGACCGGCGAGACGGGCGGACCGGTTGCGCCCCGCCTGCAGTGATACGGGTTCCCGGCTCGGGGCGTACGTCCGTACGTTTCGAGTCGCAACCGGCCTGGAACTCGCCCCTTCCAACCGGTTTTCACGGTAACATGAGGTATGTCTACCAGTCTTCTTATTATGTGGCGGCCGGCAACCGACCGCTGACGGCTGATCGCTGATGGCCGACAACTGACAGTATCCCGACATTGGGCGGAACGCCGCTTCGGCGACTTGTCACGGGCTGAAAAACGGCCAAGTCTCAGGCTGAGCTATCCATCCGCGCCATCCTGGGGCATCGTGGATCGGTGCAGGTCGGATTTCGGCACCGGGTCTGACGCGTTCCGGGCGGCTGGGGCGTATATTGTGAGGCGGCCCGACGCGCGGGGAAGGCAACCGCCCTTCAGCACGTGAACGCAACATCTGAACAGGTGGAGGCACACTTGTCTGACATGTCCTTACCAGTCCGGGGGATCGGCCGGTGCCGGCCCACAGTGCTGTGGGCCATCTCGACCGTGCTCCTGGTCGCCGCGCCGTTGCACGCGGTGCATCTGCGGGGCCAAATCCTGCGGGTCGGTTATTCCGGCAGCAGTTCGGACACGTTCATCGGCAGCGGCGACGTGTACCGCATCGGCCGCTGGGTACCGGTCTGTGTCGAGTTGAGCAACGACGACGGCGACCAGTTCGAGGGCAGGATCGAGGTTCGCCAGATCGACGCCGACGGCGACGAAGTGGTGGCGTCTCGCGAGGTGGCGGTCCGAGGCATGCGGCAGTTCAACCTGTACGTGCCCGCCGGACCCAAGCCCGAGGGCAGTTTGGCCGGCGGGATGATCTCGCAGGAGACGTCGCCGTTCGTGGTGCGGGTGTTCGACCGCGAAGGGCGACTGGCGAAGCTCCACGACGACCGGGGCGAGCCGGTCCGCGAACTGCGGCCGCCTCGTGAGCTGATCGCCGCCTCGGCCGATGCAGTGCTCATCCTGGACATCGGCAAGGTCAACCAACTCGACGAGCTCAAGCGGGTGCAGCATTTTGTCGTGATGCGCTGCTCCCCCAGCGACATTCCCGATCACTTCTCGGGGCTGGACTTCCTGGACGTGATCGTCTGGGACGCACCCGATCCCGGCAGCCTGGATCCACTGCAGAACGACGCGCTGATCGAGTGGGTTCGGCGCGGCGGTCGGCTCATCCTCGGCGTGAGTCGAACGTGGAACAACCTGACGCAGAGCAAGTTTGGTCCCATCCTGCCCGCCCGGTTGAGCGGCACCGACAGCGTCTCGGATCGCAAAGCGCTGGACGAACTCCTGGGGGAGGCCGGCCAAGACGAAACCGCCAACCTGATGCAGGCGCTGACGTACTGCCCGGTAACGCTTGCGGATCTCCCGTCCGATGCCGTGCCGGTTCGGCCGCGCTTTCCCAAGCCCGAGGACCAGATCTGGGTTGTCCGTCGGCCGTGCGGACGCGGCGAGGTGGTGCTCGTCACGGGAGAGTTGCGCGAACTGTTGTCGCGGTACGGTCAGGACGAGAATCCCACGCTCTTGCGAAGCACGCTCTTGCGGCTCAGGCCCGCCTCGGAGGCGCAGAACGTTTACCCGGGTTTCAGCGGCACGGTTGATCTGTTCACCCGTGTCGCCGCGCAGACCGCCTTCCAGACGACCAGCGGCTTATACTTTGCTTTCGCGTTCGCGTTCGTGATCGCTTACATCGTGGTGGTCACTGGTGGCACGTGGGGCTGGCTGCGGCGGCGAGGCACGGTTCGGCACGCTTGGGTCGCTTCGGCCGTGCTGGCCGCCGGGGCCAGCGGCTTGAGCCTGGCTGCCGTGCAGGTGGTGCGGGCGTGGGGCCAGGGCGTGCACGAGATGTCCATTGTGGATGGCCGGGCTGGCACGCAGGACGCAGTGGCCACCAGCTATCTCGGTTTGCGGACAGCCTCCCACACACTGCTCGACCTGTGCGTGCCGAAGTCGTGGGTCGAGCCGTCCGAGGCGCCGGATCAGCGCGGGCCCATCCGCCCCAACGCCGTCGAGGCCGGCTCGCCCGAGCAATTGAACTTTTCCGTCCCGCAACGCTACGAAAGCGTCGCTCAACTGGGCGAGCTGCGCAGCGTGCCGTTCCGTGCGACACTCAAGCAGTTCACCGCCAGTTGGCGGGGCTCGCTCGACGGCCGGCTGATCGCGTCGCTCCGCAGCCGATCGACCGGCGACGAACTGGATTCCTTCAGCTATGTCGAAAACCAACTGGGCACCGATTTGCACGACTGCTATCTGTTCACCCGCACTCGCGAGGGCTTCGCGTCGGTGTACACGCTGCCGCCGCTGGCTCAAGGTGCCCGTGTGACGCTGGGCGAGGTGCGCCGGAATATGGAGACGCAGTTGAAGGAAAAGAACGCCTCGCGGTTGCGAGCGCTGCGTGAGCGAGTGGAATCACTGACACAGGAGGAACAGGCCAGGCCTTGGTCTCCGCCGGGCCTGCGGGTGCTGCTGGACCAGTGTTTGGCGAACCTGGGCGTGGCCTCCACGCGAGGCCGCAACGAGACGTCACGGGATCCGGATCTGGTGGCGGCCAACGCGCCGTCGTACGTGGCGCCGCTGTTGTTGCTCTCGTTTTATGACGATGCCGCGCTGGTCGGGTTGTTGCGCGACGGCCAGGAACTCGCCCGGAGTCAGGGACGCGAGCTGGAGATGTCGGCCCGGCTGGAAGCGGGGACGGCTGTGTTCATCGGCTTCAGCGACAATCCGGGACCGGCGCGGTTGTGCCGCCGAAAGCCGGGGGCGGAGGCGGATGCCTGGAAACCGATCGTGCCCTCACGGGCGGCGGTGATGTATCGGTTCACCGTGCCGATCGTGCCGCTCGAGTAGGGGGCTACGTTGGCCAAGGCCAGCAACTCGTTGGACCGGAAGGTTGCCGGGAGGTTTGAGCGAACGTGATCATCGAGACCATCAATCTGACGAAGAAATACGGCGACCTGGTCGCCCTCAACAACCTGCACCTGAACATCGAGGAAGGCGAATGCTTCGGGTACATCGGGCCCAACGGTGCAGGGAAGACGACCACGATCAAGATTCTGGCCACGCTGTTGCAGCCGACGTGGGGCGAGGCTCGCGTGTGCGGGTACGTGGTGGGCTACCAATCGCGGGCGATCCGGCCGCTCATCGGCTACGTGCCCGACTTCTTCGGCGCCTACAACGACATGGTCGTGCAGGAGTATCTCGAGTTCTTCGCCTCGGCTTACGGCATCACGGGCAAGGAACGCACTCGGATCGTGGGCGACATCCTGGACCTGACTGACCTGACCTACAAGCGCGACGCCCTGGTCGATTCCCTCTCCCGCGGCATGAAACAGCGGCTGAGCATCGCCCGCGTGCTCCTGCACGATCCCAAAGTGCTGCTGCTCGACGAGCCGGCCAGCGGCCTGGATCCGCGGGCCCGCATCGAGATCCGCGAACTGCTCAAGGAACTGCATCGCATGGGCAAGACCATCGTGATCAGTTCGCACATCCTGCATGAGCTGGCCGAACTATGTTCGACGGTGGGCATCATCGAGCGCGGCGAGTTGTTGTTCCACGGTTCGGTCAAGGAGATCACGCGGCGAGCGAGGATGGGGCCGCGGGTGTGCATCCGCGTGCCCGACAAGGTCGACATCGCCGCCGACGTGATCGGCAGGCTCGAGCCGGTCAAAGCCGTCCAGGTGAACGACGGGACGCTCTCGGTCGAGCTGAAGGTGGAGGTGAAGGACTATTCCTTCCTGGCCCGGCCGTTGATCGAGCGGCGGCTGCCGATCCAGGAGATCCGGGAGGAGGAAGTGAACCTGGAGACGGCATTCCTGCGGCTGACCAAGGGGATCGTGCAGTGATGGGGCGTCAATAGCGGGCGCGTTCCTGCTGATCCCGGCTTCGTCTGTATCGGCAGGAAAACAGGCGGGCGAGACGCCCGCCCCCCGAGATGACGGAAACCGGTAACTGTCTTGGCAGGGAATAGTGATGATTGACAAACGATGGCAGGGGTTGCGACAGTCAACTGTCACGGCGCGGACGGCCCGAGCGGGGGCGTGGCTGCTTGTGCTGCTGGCCGCCGCGGCGTGGCATCCGCCGGCCGCCCAGGCTCAAACGCAGGTGGACGCCGACCGCGGGGGCGAGGAGGATACCGGCCTGCGCTTCACGCCGGCCATGGCCCGGGCTTTTGCGAGCGAATACACGCAGCACGTGCTGAAATCCCGATACGAGTTGCCGGACGACAAAAGGGCGCAGGCTCAGGAACTCGTGGCCCGGCGGTTCATGCAGCTGGCCCACAAGATCGATAAACCGGGGCGTGAGTTGATCGAGCGGTTGATGGAAGAACAATTGGCCCACCAGGCTGGGAGTGGGCGTCCAAGCTCCATGCCACCGGCATTCGGCAAGGAGTTCGCCGAGCGCATCCTGCCCATCATCCCCGAAATCCACGAGGTGGCCCGCGGCATTGGCCAGGATGTACGGCCGCTGCTTCCGCTCAAGCAGCAGCTCAAGATGGCCGGCGATCTCATGGCCTTCAAGGCCACCGTGGACGGTTTCGAAGCCACCATGAAGAAATGGGCCAGCGGCGAAATCACCAGCTTCCAAGATCCGCTCGGAGCTCACGACCAGTTCGAGAAGGATGAGACCGGCCAGACCAGGACGCTCCAACAAGCGAGGTGGCGGGCTCAGGGAGAGGTAGAGAACACCCGCGTCAAGCAATGGGGAACGTATATCGAGCAGTTCAAGAAGCTGTATGACCTCGATCCGGCGCAAGCGGCCACGGCCGACTCCATTCTGCGGGAATTCACGCAGCGGGAAGAACGGCTCATGGCCGATCCGACTTGGCGGGATCGCATCTACGAGGGGCAGTTGTGGGCGGTCATGAGCCTGGCACTAACTGGCGACTGGAGTCATCCGGCGCGCACGTTGATCGAGGATCAGATGGCTCTACGTCGTCAGAGTTGGGATGACCTCGAAGCGGAGTTCAAGGCGCGGCTGGAATCCATTCCCACCACTGCCCAGCGCCGAGCCGCGGAGGAAAAAATCGCCCGTTTGATGCAAGAAAAGGGGTTGCAGTTGCCGGAGGGCCAGCCATGAGATGGATCCTGATGTTCGTGTTGATCCTGACCTTGCTGGTGACGGCGAGCCCGAGCCCGGCTCAGGAAGCGGCTGACGAATCGGATGAGGTACTGGCGGTCGTGCCGCCTCCTCCCGAGCCGGCGTCACCGCCGCCCGGCGAGGAGGTCATGCGGCCCACGCGCCATGGGGTCCGAATGACGCGTCGGATGGCCGAGGCGATGGGCAAAGTCATGGCACGGGATCTGACCATCAATCTGTCGCTGGACGAAAAGGTCCAGGACAAGCTTGCTCGCATCATCACGGACCGGGCCTGGGAGCTAAAGTCGCATCGCGGTCCGGAAGGTGCCGCCGTCATGGAGGCGTTTTTGGAGACCATACTGTCTCAGTACGGCGAAGGCGAGTCGACGCCCAAGCCGGAGGAACTGCGGGCCTACAGCGAGCGGCTGCGGCCCGGCGTCGAGATCATCCGTGAGTTTTGGGAGAGCGTGCTCGATGATGCCGATCCGCTGCTCACCGACGAGGAATACAACGCGCTGGAGCAGGAGGTGGACACGCACCTGCGCGCGACCCGGCGATTCGAGGAGAGGCTGCAGCGGTGGTCGCGGGGTGAGGTCCAGGAAGACGATCGCCTCCTGGACGGCCTCAACGATGACGATGCTGGCGATGAGCGGGCGGGCAAGACCCGGGAGTACCGCCGGGCCGAGCGAATAGCCCGTAAATGGGTGAACAATCTGGACCCGCTGCAATGGCGGGGCTTCCTGAACGAAGCGATCCGGCTGTTCCACTTCGACGAGGCCCAGCGTGAGGCTGGCCAAGCCATCCTAAAAGAATACCTGGAGAAGGGCCGGGCCATCACGACCAAGGAATGGAAGGCCAAAGTGATGGCCATCCGTATCCAGGAACACCTGCGTCGTCTATGTCCCGATGAGCCGCTCGAGCCGTGGTTCTATCACCTCGACGTGGAATACAAGCGGTTCGTGACGCCGGTGCAGGAGTTGGGCCGCGAGTTCCGCCAGCGGATCGTGGCCCTGGCCACCCCCGAGCAGCGAGCGCTCATGCTCCAGGAGTTCAAGCGGCTCGGCGCTGAGCACGGCATGACCGATGACGAGATGGCTGCCCTGGACAGTTTGATTCCCGTCGCCCACACTCAACCGGAGGCGTACTGATTCATGCGGGCGATCCTCCACGATATCGGCTTGTCCTTCTGGCGCCTGTTGCCGGCCAACCCCATCGTCATTCGCGTGGTGCAGATGGGCAGCAAGCGTGTGCAACATCTCTGGCTGCGGACGGGCTACCTGGTGGTGTTGCTGTTCGTGATGCTGGCGGCCCAACTGGCCCAGCCTCAGAGCGGCTCGTCGTTGACCGCCCTGGCCAAGAACTCGTCGCAGGTGTTCGAGTGGATCAGCATCCTGCAATTGGCCATGATCTGTCTGCTCGCGCCAGTGTTCACCGCGGGAGCGATCTCGCAGGAGAAGGATGCCGAGACGTTCAACGTGCTGCTCACCACGCCGTTGAGCAATGCGCAGATCGTGCTCGGATCGTTGCTCAGCCGGCTGTTCTTCGTGGTCGTGCTGCTGATCTCCGGGCTGCCCGTTTTCTGCATCACCATGATTTTCGGCGGCGTCACCACCGACCAGATCTTCCTCAGCTTCGGCATTGCCGCGTGCACGGCCTTGCTGACCGGCTCGCTGGCCATTCTGATCAGCGTGGTGAAGATCGGCACGCGCACGACAGTGTTCTCGTTCTATGCCGGCATCGGCCTGTACCTGCTGGCGGGCTTCGTGATCGGCCTGTGGCCCGGTTCGCACGTGCCCGAGTCCATCCCGGAGGGCGGAACGCACGGCATGACCTGGCTGGCTCCGTTCCATCCCATCTGGGCGTTGCTCGTGGCGCTCAAGCAGGTGCCGGTGCCCGATGCTCCCATGGTGGCCAACTATGTCTGGCCTTTCAATCGCATGCTGGCGTCGCCGCCGGCCGCTTACATGGTGGCGACGTTCGTGGTGTCCGCCGGCATCGTGGCGTTCTCGACGCTGTTCGTACGCCGCGGCATCAAGCAGGGTGAGGTGGGCTGGTGGAGCCGGCTGCTGCCCGGGCGGGCGGCGGGCCGGGTCGGTGAAGCTGGCGAGAAGACCCGGCGAGTGCGCCGCGTGTGGGCCAATCCCGTTGCCTGGCGGGAAGCGGTGACCAAGGGCAGTCCCGCGAGCAGCCGCCTGGCGTGCTACGGGTTCATCATCGGCGGTGCCGTGGCGGGCGGATTCATTATCATGGAGTACGCTTCGGGCTCGCTGCCGCTGGTGGCCGCTCGCCAGTGGTTGTCAGGCTTGATCGCGGTCGAGTTCATCATCGTCATGCTCATGGGCGTGAATACGGCGGCCATGGCCATCACTCGCGAACGCGAGGCGGGCACGATCGAACTGCTCCTGACGACGCCGCTGACCAGCCGGTACATCATCCTCGGCAAGTTGCGCGGTCTCGTGAGTTTCACGCTGCCCCTGCTGGCCGTGCCTGCGGTGACCGTGCTGGCCGTCGCTCTGTACGACCTGGCCCGCGGCGCGCCGGCGCCGCTGGTCTTCATCGAAAGCGCGCTGATCCTGCCGGTGGTGCTCGTGGTCTACTCCGCATTCGCGTGCATGGTGGGGCTCTACATGTCCCTCAAATGCACGCGGTCGATCCAGGCCGTGCTGGTCAGTGTGGGCATCCTCGTGGCGGTAGGCTTCGGCCTGGGGCTGTGCGGCCTCGGGTTCCTCAATACCACCGGGCCGGTCGCTGCCGCCGTTTCGCCGTTGACGTTCGTCGCGTCGGTTGTGTTGCTGGTCGATCCCACGCTGGTCGAGGCGACTGGGGGCGGCCTGGGTGCAGTGGTGCCGGCGGCCGGCGTCCGCCCTCTGATGGCCATGGGGGCCGCGGTTGCCGTCGTCTTGTACGGCGCCATCGTGGGCGGCATCTACAAGACCATGATCCGCGATTTCGACATGACGCTCCGCAAGCAGTTCCGCTGAAGCAGCAGGGCTCCGTCGACGAGGTTTTCTCGCCATGGTGCACGCTTCCAACGTGCACAACGCAGGCAAGATGCCTGCATCACAACGCGGGCCGCCGGTCGGAACCCGCGTTACATCAACGGAAGTAGGCGGGATAGACGCGCGGGTAGCGCTTGCGCTTCTGGTAAGCGCGGGCCAGGTCGAGGAAGATCTCCAGGTCGCGGTCGATGTTGGTGTTCACGCCGTCGAAGTAGCACACCCGGATGGGTATATCATCGTGGGCGGCGCTGAGGGCGGGGTAGACGGCTTCACAGATGATGCCGTTCATGCAGGTGAACGGGCTGATGTCGAGGATGCCGTCGGCGCCCTTCTTGTGCAGGTAGATGGTCTTGCCGCAGCTCAGCACCATCTCGCCGATGCAGCCTTCGGCGGGCAGGTACGGCTTGGCCGCCTCGAGCACCTCGCGAATGTCGTGCGGCTCCTCGTAGCCGCGGAGATCCTCGGCCAGGGGGGCCAGCAGCATCTGTTCATAGCGTCGCTGGAAGGCCACCTTGAGCTTCATGCTCAAATAGCGGGTGTTGAGCCGGCCCCGCGTTCGAGCCATGTATTTGTCGCTGTACCAGTTGGTGTACCAGATCCACTCGGAGATATCGCTCAACCAGCACTCGCCGCCCAGCCGCTCGATCTGCCGGGCGGTGTCCTCGTTGCTGAACGTGTGCAGTCGGCAGAAGATCTCGCCGACCAGGCCGATGAGCGGACGCCCCTTCTCGTACCTGGCGGGGACGGAGCGGAAGCGGTCGCGCACCTTGCGGACCTCTTCGACCAGCGCGAGCACGCGCTGGCCGCGCTTGAGCCCCGGCTTGCTCAGCACGCGACTGAACGCCTCGATGCCTTCCTCGAACACGGCGTCGGCGTCGCCCGCCCGCGTTTCATAGGGCCGCGTCTTGAGCAGCAGACGCTGGAGAATGTCGCCACCGACAACGGCGAGCCACATGGAGGGCACTAGCTCGCGGGCGGCGTCGCCGAAGCCGCTGTACCCGTCCTCGCTCGTGGGCGAGAGTACCAGCACGTCGCCGTAGCCCAGGCTTTCCATCAGCCGGCGCAGATAGGGCGAGTATTGGCCGAATCGGCAGGGGCCGTGAGCCGTGGGCATGAGAAAGGCCGTCCGCTCGGGCTTGAATCCCGGCGTTTGGCAGATCTTGAGGAAGTCGCCCACCGTCACTTTGTGCGGGAAGCACTCTTCGCCGCTGGTGTGCAGGCCGCCCAGTTCCAGCGTGCGGGCGTCCGACGCCGGAGTCACCTCGGCGTCGATGCCCACCGACTTGAAGCAGGCGACGCTCAGCCGGGCACCGGCGTAGGCCATTTGTGGGATGTAGACAGTCCGACCTTGGATGCCCCGGCCGTTGCCTCTTTCCCGCACTGTCTCCACCATCGCAGGATCCCCTTGCTGTCCAGGTATGCCTCGCACCGCGTCATCATGCCGGCATCATTGGAATGCCCGTCGAACTGCAGCGTAAGGAACGGCTTGCCCGAGGCCGGGCGGATGAACCCCTTGACGAACGAGTCCGGCCCGCACTTGAAATTCGTGATGTAGATAATGTGCAGGTTCGCCCGCTCGGCGATCAGCTTGGCCGCGGCAATGATCTTGCGGCCGTATTCCCAGTACATGTTCTCGTTGATGTCGCGCACGTCCACGTCGGCCAGCGGCAAGGCGTCCACGGGAATGATGTTCACCCCGTAGTAATCGCGCAGCTTCTTGGCCGTCGAGAGGCTCACGCCCGAGTCGTGCACGTTGTAAGGTCGACCCACCAGGACCATGCCCGGCTCGCCCGTGCGGTCGAGAACTTCGAGAGCTTCGCGACCGGCCCGCTGATACTCCGTGCGGAACCGGGCCAAGGCGGCAGCACCGGCATCGAACGCCCGGTTCGCGACCGACTTTTTCACGCCCAGTTGCCGTACGGTCTCGACCAGCGGCTCGCGAGCCTGCTCCGTGCCCTCGCGGAACCGCACGGTGGGGCAGAGAATCCTGCCCTGCCACGACCGGAACGCGGGCGCCTGGCGAATCACGAACGGCAGCGTCTGGCCCCACGGACAGACGTGGCTTTCCGTGTGCTTGAATTTCGTCTCGGCCGACAACACGTTGGGCAGCCAGATGTAATCGACGTTGCGCTCCACGAGATCCAGCACGTGCCCGTGGGCCACGATGATGGGGAAGCAGGGTTCCGCCACCACCGAGTCGATGCCCATGCGCACCGTCTTGCGGTTGGTCTCGGCCGAGATGACCACCTTGAACCCGCAGTCGCGGAAGAACCGCCGATAGAGCGGCAGCAGGTCCCAACTGTACATGGCCATCGGGATGCCGATGGTCACGGTGGCGCCGGGAGGATCGCCCTTGTCGTCCTCGGCGAGCAGTTGGCGGCGGATCTCCATGAGGTCGGGAATGACGGGCTGACGCTGCGACTTGGCCCGCTTGCGATACTTGTCCGAGCACTTGTCGCCCCAGAACGTCTTTTCGCCTTCGACGGTGAATTCCTGCACGGAGCAGAAGTTGCCGCAGCTCTTGCAGGTGAACTCGCGCAACTGATAGTCCACGGCCTGCACGTCGTAGCCGCGGAAGCGGGTCTTGGCTTTGGAGGCGTTGACCTTGTCGCGGGCCAGCAGTGCCGCGCCAATGGCCCCCAGGATCGCGTTGTGGGGCGGGACGATGATCTCCTTGCCCGTGACGGCGGCGAATGCCGCGGCGACCGCGTCGTTGTAGGCCGTGCCGCCCTGGAAGAAGATGCAATCGCCGATATAGCGGCCGCGCACCACGCGGTTGATGTAGTTGTACGCGATGCTGTAGGCCAATCCGGCGATGATGTCCTCGCGCTTGGCTCCACGCTGCATCATGGTGTTGACATCGCGCTCCATGAACACCGTGCAGCGCTCGCCCAGGCGGATGGGAGCCCGGCTGCTGAGGGCGAGCTGGGCGAACTCGCCCTTGATGGACACGCCCAGTTCTTCGGCTCGCTCCTCGAGGAAACTGCCCGTGCCGGCGGCACACGCTTCGTTCATGGTGAAGTCGACCACGACGCTCTCGCCGCTGCCGGCCTCGCCGTTGCTGCCGGCCGTCTCCCGTTGCAGGCTGATGTACTTGCTGTCCTGCCCGCCGATCTCGAAGATCGTGTCGGGGCGGCGGCCGAGCAGCCGGTCGCCCACGAAGCTCGCCCCGGTCTTATGGCAGGTGATTTCGTCGTGAATGCCGTCGGCTCCGACGAGCTCGCCGATCAGTTCACGACCACTGCCCGTCGTGCCCACCGCCTTGATCCGCACCCTGGACCCCACCGCTTCCTCGAGCTCGCGGAGAATGCGGGTGACGACCTCGATGGGGCGGCCTTCCGTGCGGGTAAAGATGGAATGGATGACGTCGCCGTGATCGTCGATCAGCGCGAGCTTCGTTCCCACCGAGCCGATGTCGATGCCGAGATAGGCCTCGATGATTCGGCCGTCCTCCGGAAACTCGTACGGCTTCGCCCGGTCGCGCAGAAGCGTGACCCGGTCCAGCGTGAGCGGAGGGGACGTCGCGAAGGCGTACTGGTTGGTGCTCTCGGTGGCCTGTACGAGTCCGTCCAGATGCGACTGGGCGTTGTACTCGCACGGCATTGCCGAAGCGCCGGCCTGGCCGGAGCCGTTGTGATTCGGGCTTCCCGCCTGCTTCGTGCCGGCAGCAGTATCCGTACCACGAGTGGCCTCTGGGTGGCCGGTTCGGCCGATGGCGGCAGCACCAATGGCGCAGAATGACTCCGCGCCGGCCGGAATGGTCATCGCCTCTTCGGTCAGATCGAACGCATCTCGCAGCTCGCGGATGACCGCCGAGTTCGCGGAAACGCCGCCCACGAACACGATGGGCGGCTCGGGCGTGCGGCCCTTGACCACGGCCGACTTGTAGTTGAGAGCCACGGCTCGGCACAGGCCTCGCAGCACCTCGGGCGGCGTGAAGCCCTTCTGCTGGGCGTGGATCATGTCGCTCTTGGCGAACACGCTGCATCGGCCGGCGATCTGTGCCGACCGCTCGGCCTGGGCGACGATATTGCCGATCTCCTGCACCTTGTAGTTCAGCCGGTTCGCCTGCTGGTCGAGGAACGAACCCGTGCCGGCAGCGCAGTCGCCGTTGGTGCTGTAGTCCACGATTCCCAGCGCGCCGTTGCCGGGATCGGGCGCGAGCCGCAGGAACTTGCTGGTCTCGCCACCCATCTCGAACACAGTGCGGGCAAAGGGGGCCATCAGGCTGGTGGCCCGGGCCAGAGCCTGGAATTCGTTGCATCGCTGGGCGCCCAACGCTTCGGCGACCAGCTTGCCGCCGCTGCCGGTGACAATGATGGAGGCGACCTGCGAGGCATCCAGTCGTGCGAGCAGCGTATCCAGGGCGGTACGAGCGGCTTCGAGCGGCCGGCCGCGCGTGCGGACCGGCGGGATGGTCAGAGCAGTCAGGCTCGGGTCGCTGACGCCGGCCAGCATGTTCAGGTCGGCCGCCGCCCCCGCTTGCTCCATGATCCGGCGAGCCATCTCCGTGTTGACGAGGGCCGCTGCCTTGACGCTGACCGCGCCGACATCCAAGCCGATGTAAATGTGCATCGTTCGAAAGCCCTCGGTGGGCGCGTCAGGCCTGTAAATGTTTGAAGCAGTCAAACCCCGTAGGTGACCGGCTGGACCGCGCCACATGCCAGACCGGCGAATTTCGATCCTATGTATGTAATCACTAACTTGCGCAGGGTCAAGAGTCCGGCGCGTTTGCATCGACCGTGCGCGCTCTTTAGACACATGCGATTCTTGTGATAGACGGAAAACCGCCGAGTGGTGCTCGCTTGCACCCGGTCCGGGACTGAAGCTCTGCTGGAGTGCATGCGACGGGCGGGGCGATATAATGGTGATCCATTCTGACGAAAATTCGCGGGAGCGATGTTATGCCGGACGTCCGGAAGCACAAGCATACTCGTCCCACCATGCAGGCCATTGCCGACCGGGCCGGCGTCTCTCGGGCCACCGTCTCGCTGATCCTGACCAACCGGCCTGAGATCGTCGAGAAGTTCAAGCCCGAGACCGTGGCCCGGGTCCGCGAGATCGCCGAGAGCATGGGATACCAGGCGAACATCATGGCCCTGAGCCTGCGGGCTCCGCATCCGTCATTCTTCGGGCTGATTCTCCGCGGGTCGGGCGTCGCCGATGCCATTTCCTGGCATCACCAGGCATTCGAGGGGCAGTTCCTGGCCGGGGCGCTGGAGGCGTCGCGGGTTCTGGGGCTGTATCCGGTGCTGGCCACGCAGGGCTCGCCGTACCCGGAGGCGGCGCTCAAGCGCGTGCGGGGCGTGCTGGAGGGCGGCGTGTTCGGCGCCATCCTGCGGACACCGCACCCGGTGCTGGACGCCCACATCCGGCGCCAGATCGAACAGAACCTGCCGGTGGTGATCGTGTTCCCCGAGAATCCGACGACCTGTGTGTCCAATGCGATCGACGTGGACAACGTCGCCGCCGGCCGATTGGCGGCCAAGCTGCTGCGCGACGCGGGCCGGCAGAAGCTCCTGCTCATCGAAGACGAGGTCACCTGGGATGCCGTTCGGCTGCGCAACCAGGGCTTCATGTCCGTCAGTCAGGAGAGCGGCGCGTCCATCGAGGTGCTGACCGTCCCGGCGGGAATGGACGCCGCGACCACGGAGGTCTGGCTGGCGGATCGGCTCCGTAAGCATCGACCTGACGGTATCTACACCGCCTCGAGCGTCACCGGCGTCGAAGCCCTCATGGCCTGTCAGCGGGCCGGGCTCCGTGTGCCCGATGAAGCCGCTCTCGTCGGCAGCGATGCCGCCCTGTGGCGAGCACCGGGACTTCCCACCATCACGTCGGTGGATGTCTCGTGGTACAGCGTGGGCGAGCTGGCCGTTCGCAAGATGGTCGAACTGCAGGACAAGGAAGAGGCCACGTTCCCCAACATCGCCATGCCGCCGCAGATTCGCGTGGGCGGCACGTGTCCGGTGTCCGACGCGTCCGCCCCCACGCTCGACAACTGATATCGGCCCGCCGTTATTCGGCGGTCGACGCTCCCATGGGCACGATGCGACGGGCGGCTGGACATCATTGTGTTGGGCGAGTCCGATTTGATCGTGCACTTCGTGTTACAGCATCAAGAGGTCTTTAATCTGCGACAATCTGCGAAATCTGCGGGCAATAACGGGCGTCACCAACGCGGGTGACGTCATGGATGCGAAGGGGCCTCGGGGATCAGGGGGTGGTGAGGCAGGAGGTCGGTGGGGTGTTGTTGGGGCCGGAGAAGCACTCGATGAACAGGCTGACGTCTTCAAAGTCGACGTCGTTGTCCGCGTCGAGTTTGGCGCGGTCACAGGCCGGATCGTTCTGGGCTACGCCGATATTCGTCAGGCACGCTTGCAGCAGGCCAAAGTCCTCCTGATCCACGTCGCCGTCGTTGTCGGTGTCGCCGAGATAGTATTGCGTGGTGAAAGACCAGACCGTTCCGGTGGTCGTACCGTTGTCGTTCACTTCGTCGATACGCCAATAATACGTCGTGCCCACGCTGAGCGGGCCGGGATCGAACGTCGTGTCAGTCTGGTTGCCCCGGAACGTGCCGGGGCTGGTCGTGCCGAGGTACACGTCGTGCGACGCAGCTCCCGCGCCGGCCGTCCAGCTCAGGACGCTGTCGAGAGGCACGTGGACGGCCTCATGGGCGGGCTGAGGGTTGAAGGCCTGCGCGGGCAGGGCACCTTCTTGTGAAGCCACGAAATTCTCGGCTCGCGTGCCGTGTCGCGCTTGCCCGACGACGAAGCTCTGGTAGCCCACACCGTAGTAACCGCTGGCGAACGTGCCGTCGGTGACATCAGCGATAAGCGCGTCATCAACGTAGTAACGAATGCGCGAGCTCTGGCAGTCGATGCGGAAACGCCGCCACGCGGTGGACGTCATGGTCAGCGGCGTGGACGCGAGGAAATCGGTGAACACACCGTTCACGTATTTGCCCGGCATGACTCGGCCCGACTCCGAGTCGTAGACCAGTGCGTAGCAGTTGCCCTTGCCGTAGTTGGTCAGGCCGAGCGCTCCCGTGCCCGAATCGCGGGCGAACAGGGCGTAGTGTTCGCGGCCCGAGGTGCCGTTGCCGGGGTTCGGGCGGTACTCACAATAGATGTCGGCGGCCACGGAGTAGTCGGCGTCGCCGAAATCACCGCGCCGCGTGGTCTCGACGGCACCGGTGGGGTTGAGCACGCGGAGGACATGGCCGTCACCGCCGGGGGCGGTCGGGGTGAAGGCGACCACGTCGTTGTACGTGAACTTGTCGTCCCAGCCGGGGGCTCGGCCGGCTGAGGTGAACGGATCGGCGAACGGGAACACGGTAGCGGTGTCCTTCTTGACGAGCATGAGGACGTTACCGATGGCTCGCTCGCTGCCGTCGGATGGCACGTTTCGCACCGCGCCCTTGACCACCATGGTCGAGCTGCCGCCACCGTCGTAGTTGACGGCTTCGCGGGCGGCCAGCGTGCCGGTGAGGAAGTCGGCCATCTCCTGGAAGGTCATGCCGACGCTGGCGCTGGTGCGGCCGTCGCAGACCACCATGAACCAGTGCGTGTCGTTCCAGGCCAGCACCGTTCGCGGGTGGCGCGAGTAGGGGGCGGCTCCGGATTCGAGGTTGGTCCAGCCGGCGGGGTAGGCCGTGCCGTTATGGATGATCCAGCCGATGCCGGTGATCGCGTCGTCGGAGTTGTTGTACTCCTCGGCACTCGTGGCGATTCGAATCCGCACTCGCTCACCCAGCTTGGCGTGGGCCAGGATCTGGTCCTTGCTGGTGGTGCCCCGCGTGGACAACACCATGCCGCCGGGGGGGATCGGTGTGTGGCCGTTCGTGGGTGTGATCAGCCCGGTGATGATGCCCGACACTTCCTTACCGCCGCGCATGGGATAGGTAACGTCACTGAGTTGAACCTCGACGGCGTAGGACGGGCTGGACGAAAAGTCGGTGGGCGTCACCGAGTCGAATCCCGGTGTGAACGCGAACACCGTGTTGTTGATCGGCGTGTACGGCCCGTTCATGTTGAAGTTGTATTGCCGCAGGCTCATGACGTGACCGTCGGCGAACGTGATCGTGCCCAACACATGATCAAAGTTGGTGCGCACGATCGGCTTTCGTTCGGGGCCGATCATTACCGTGTGATACGTGAAGCTGGGGTTGAGTGCGGGCGTGTCCAGCATCTCGCCGGCGGATTGGTTGATTCCGAGCATCCGCGGCATGTTGACGGTATCGATGAACGAGCCGTTGATGCCGGCCAGAACGTTCTCGCCCGGGAGCTGGTCATAGCGGTTGCAGATGGTGCTGGTCCGCTCACGCGCGGTGTAATTCCGCCGGGCCTGGGAAAAGCCGACCTTGAGCTTGTACTCGCTGCGCAGGCGATCGATCGCAACAACGAAGACATTGTTGGGCCCCGCCGCGCTGTAGGTGGTGAAAATCACGCCCGGCGCGACGGTTTCCTGCTGGATGATTCCGCCCACCGACACGGAAGCGGTGACGAAGATGACTCCGAGCCACCACACCTTGGCCATAATCCCCCTCCGCGTCTTCGAGAGAACGCGCGCGAGCGAACCCGTTCCGGGCGGGGATCAATCAGTAGGTATCCTGCCCGCGCCGCTGACCGAACCAAAGGCTTGCCTTGGGAATGGGCCGGCCGATATCGGTGGTAGTGCCTCCGGCGAACGGCGTCATCATTTGCCAGTGACCCAGCCGTTCCACGTGCCCGTCGAGAAAACCGACATTCATCTTATTCTGCGGCTGATAGAGAGTATCCGGGATATCGAGCCTGCTATCCGGGCTGGGCAGGTCAAACGTGCTGGTGTAATTCCGGCCGGTCAGCCAGGAAACGCCGGCCTTGCCGTCATGGCGGAATCGCAGCGCCCACGCAAGGTTGTCGGCGGGGAAATTGCCTAGCTCCTGCGGGAACAGGCCGAACTTGGCCGACTCCACGATGAGGGCGGGGTTGCCCTTGACGTTCCGCAGGCCGGCGAAAGCGTTGGCACCGTAGCTCAGTGCCATGATCGGTGCGTTGATTCGCCATCCGCTTGTAATCTCGCCGCCGGGATCGTCGCTGTGCAGCGTCTTCCCGTCGTACGAGAGCACCTGGTATCGCCAGCTCCGCTCGTTGGCCACGTTGGTCGCGACGGTCCACTTCTGTCCGGGGACCGGCTCGTACTCGAGCAGCAAGTCGTTCTTCTCGCCGTTGCTACCGGCGTCTCCGCCGAATAACCTGTCATTCAGTTGATCCTGGATGTCCAGCTGCCAGTGGCCGTTGGCCACCTGCCGCAGGCGGTTAAAGATGGCATCGGACGAGGTCATGCCGCGGTAGGTGCTGCCTTCGTAAAGACGGCACAGCAACGCAGGAATGATCCGCGGGCTCGGATCGTCGGGACAGGTATACAACTCCAGCGCGCCTTTGTTTTGACGCAACGAGTGGGTCGCCCAGCCGAAGTTGGTGGACCACTGCTGGCGGTGAATCGAGTTGTCGGTCATCGCCAGGTTGATGCCCTGAATCGCCATTCTGATGTTGGAGCCACAGACCGTGGCTCGCGACGCCGCCCTGGCCCGGGCGAGCGAGGGCAGCAGAATCGCGATGAGCAGGGCGATGATGGCCACCACCACCAGGACCTCAATTAGAGTGAATGCCCCGGCGCGTGGTCGGGGCCTGCTGCACTGAACCATGCTCGCGCTCATCGAAGCTCTCCTCCAAGAGGCGCCGCGGGCACGATCCCTCGACCCGCGTTCATCCGCACCCTTTTCGGCGGGCGCCCGCCCCGACGTTGGTCGATGTGGACGCCTGGGCGGCACGCTCGCGGTCAGATTGATTATCGTTCGTATACACACGAACTATCGGCGATCGATATTCTGCCTCCGCTACTCCGCGGGCATGCCCGGGCAGAGCGCCGGCCAATTCGGCCAGTGCGGAGGATTCGCGTCGTGCACATACTTCACATCCGGCCCCAGCGCACATTCGCTGAAGCTGTTAAGGTCGGTCCAGTCGATCGTCGAATCGTGGTTGATGTCCATGCACTCGCAGCCCGGCAGAATCGGTGCGCCGGTGAGGGTCAGGCATCTCTGGAACGCACCGAAGTCGGCTGCATCCACGTCGCCATCCCCGTCCGCGTCCGCCCACGGGACGTTGCAGGCGACGCCGGTTGCCAGCGTGACGGCGAGGAGATTGGCCGTGATCCCCGGAACGGTGAACCGGACGGCATCGGCGTAGATGCGCGGCCCGCCGGTAGACTGTGCCGAGTCGATCGTGACCGTATAAGTCACACCGGCGGTCATAGGATACTGGCCCAAGTGGCGCCAACCATTTCCGTCTTCCCGCTGGTTCCGGAACACGGTGGTCGAGCCGCCATCATGCGTGACGATGAAGGCGGTCTCCGTGCAGGCGTCCAGCGACTTGGCCCACGTGGCGAAGACGTCATAGTAGGCGGTGACGACCGGTGTGAAGCTGAACGTCGCGGTTGTCCCGGCCTGACCCGAACCGGCCCACAGGCTCCCGATCCCTGCGGTCACCTCATTGTTGTCGGACTTGGCCGAATCCTGGTTCCAACCGCCCGTCGTGCTGAAGTTCATGTGGCTCTGACCTCCGGCACGGCTCTCGATAACCACCGGCGGGGCGTAGGGGGATTCCAGACTGAAACTGATCTGGGTCAGCGTCTTGGCCGGATTCACAGGCACGGTGTGAGCGAACAGGAAGGCCCCGCTCGTTCCGCCGCCGCGTACATGTTCGACGGACTCACCGTACTTGCTGAGCAGCTTGAATCCCGTGGAATTCGGGCCGATCGGATAGCCGTCCTTGTCCAAGCCGACTGAGACGGCATCGCCTACCTGGTCGAACCAGTCGTAGAGATTCACCGGCACCACTTCGCTGGTGCCATCCTCGTAATGTGCCTGTACGTTCAACTTATGTCCGCGTCCGCCGGAGCATGCGGTAAGCAGCGAGATCTTGCCGTAATGGCCCGGCAGAAACTCACGTTCGGCAACCTCGTTGAGCGTATAGACTTTGTTGCCGTCGAAATCACCGGTTGAGTTGCTGCGCCATTTGATGCTGTTGTGTCCGTCGAACCGGAGCTTGAAGTTGACGTTCCCATCGGGCAAACGGGCCGTGTAGTCGCCCGTGGGCGGAAGGCCCTGCGTGAGAGCCACGTTGTACGGGTACGACGGCCGATTCTCAGGATCGGTGTTGAACTCGGGGAAGGGGCAGAGCGGTACCGTGTAGCCCTCTACTGCCAGCGCCCAATCACCATCTACGGTCACTTCAGGTTCTGAGCGGTGCGGACTGTTGGCGAACAGTTCGCCACTGCCATAGATTGGATCGGCGTTCCCGACGCATCGCAGATCGACGGGACCTCCTTGCGTAGCGGCGTCACAAGTACGTGGCACGGGAACCAGCTCCGTGATCCGAACGGCGGTCATGGGGACGTACATTTCCCAGCCCCAGTCGAAGTTGAACTTGATGAAGAGCCGGCTGCCCCGCCGCAGGTAGACGAACCGGCTGTCGGGCGAGTTTTCGGGGGCGTCGCAAGTCGGTGCCGCCGGCGCATGGGGACCGGGGCCAGCTTGTCGCCACCGGGCCGGTTCGGCCCCGCCACCGTTGCATGTGTCACAGCTAAAAACCAGTTCCAACCACTGATGATTTGTGCGATATCTGCCGTTCCAAGGGATGAAGGGATTGATCTTGCCTTCCTCGTCCTCGCCCGGCTGTCCGCTGAACGACACTTCGACGGTGGTGTAGCCGCCCCAGGTTACACCGACCGGATTCTCCGTGGGAACCCAGTGTTCGATCTGGTAGAAAGCGGGCTTGGCGGGGAACGGATCGCTGTGCCCGATGGGAATGGCGTTCTCGGCGGTGATGTCCCAATATGCGCGACGTTCGCCGTCGAAACCGGTTGCCCATCTGTAGGGCCGCGACGGGTTGGCCGGATCGTTCACGTCGTAGTTGCCGGAAGGCATGTCGAACCAACCGCTACCCGTATATTCACTCGGGTAGACAATCCATTGACGTTGCGCGAACGCGCCTGGGCTACCGATCAGCATCGCGGCGAGGGCAAATACGAACTGCAAACGCATGGCACTTTTCCCCGTTCCGAAGAATCGAACAGCCTACGCCTCGCTCGTCATGGCATGAGCGAAGCCGTTGACCATCTGACCACCACGTGCAAATGACAGACCGCCCTGAATGGCTAGGCCAGGAGCGAAACTCCTGTCCATCTATCGACAATTTTAACGCTTGTGAGTGGGTAAATCAACGCGATGTCTGCGCTTAAGCCGAAACGATTTCGAAAGTTATGCTCTACGGTGGCCCGACGCCTCATTAGCGAAGCGTTAACTCGGTTCAATAGACTAGCCTATCACTGTGACCCCTAACAACAATGAAACTTCCTGGCTTGCTGCATGACGTCGGCGGTGAGTTGATAAACAGAACGGACAGCCGGTCCAATACTGAACCGGCTGCCCGTCGTGTCATGAGAAGCTCGCGGAAACCATCATCCGCGGCGCTTGCGTGCGACCAGCCCCAGCCCGATCAGCATGAGAGCCGCCACCGCCGGTTCCGGAACCACGTTCACGTCGTCGTACCAGAAGGTTTCATAGCTCTTGGAGTTGTTGCCCAGGCGGACCCACCGCAGATCGACGGGGCTCAGGCCGCCCGCGCCGTTATTGGCGCCAGCCCGGAATGAAGTACCGACCAGCACGTCGTCGATGTAGAAACGGATCTGGCCCCCGTCGGCCAGGGCATCCACCTCGATGCCCAGCTTGGTCCAGCCGGCCTTGCGGGAAACGCCGGTGTCGATGATGCCGCCGCCCGTCGAATCGTTGTACAACGTGCGGAAGCCGTATCGCTCGCTGCCGCTCGGGTAGAAGGGCACCACACCCAGCTGAATGTAATCGGTGAACTCGCCCGGGTTGGCCGCATCACCGTACAGCGAGAACATGTTGGTCACGGGCTGGGAGGGGTTGGTCCCTTTGTTGTTGTAATCCTCAAAGACGTACACCCAGGCCTTGATCGCGCCGGAGTAGGCGCCGAAATCGCTGTAAGCATTCCAGGCCGCCGGATCGCTCGCCCACGCCTGAGCGGAGTACTTGCCCCCCGGCGTGTGGTTGTGGCTGTCGCTGGTCGTCAGCAGGTTGTTGATCCCGCTGGGATTCGGCGGCGGCCAGGGATCAGGATTGGTGCCGCCTCTGTTCCAGTTGTACCAGTTGTGCGTGCCGCCGACGCCCGCTTCGAAGTCGTCGGTGAAGTTCGGCACGGCCAGCACCGCAGGGGTCCAGGTCGCCAGGACCGCCGCAATCAGCGTCAGCTTTCGCATTTCGCATCTCCTCCTTTGTACTGTGTTCGTCAATGGCCGCACATTTTGTCCGCAGGGATCATCGGACCGGATGCGCATTGCAGGAACAGGTCGAAGTCCGCCGCGTCCACATCCTGATCGCCGTCCAGATCCATCGCCTGGCATTTTGCTGCGTCGAAGAGGATGGGCTCGAGCCAGACCTTGTTCTCATTGTCCCAGCCGGCGCTGGTCGGAACGGCATAGAACGGATTTCCCGGCCCCGTCCAGCACTTCTGAAACGCCGCGAAGTCGATCATGTCGACCGCGCCGTCGCCGTTGAAGTCCGCCGCCGGATTATTCGTGTTGGTCAGGGCCACTTCGTCATACCAAAACTCTTCCATCGTGTTGGTGAGACTGCTCTCCTCCACGATGGCGGGGTCGCCGCCGAGTCTCAGGTGATTCACGTGCACCCCGGTGGGCGGCAAGGCATCGCCGGGCCTGCGATAGCCTTGATGGATCAGAACGCCGTCGATCCAGAACTCCACGTCGCCGGCGGCTCCTGAGTACGGATGCACCACGATTTCGAGCTTGTGCCAGCCTCTGGTGCGGGGGACGGGCGTCACGATCCAGCCTTCGCTCTTGGTGGCCAGCGAGTAGTGGTCCCAACTCTGGTGGCTGTTGACGCCGATGAAGTAGTATTCGCTGCGAATCCCGTTAGTCAGTTCGATCCCGCCGTGAACGTCGAAATTGGGCCGCGAAGGCGATCCCCAGGGGTCGCAGTCGCAGAGAATACCGGCCTCGTCCCACACTTGCACTTTGAGGCGAAGCGTTCGGCTGGTGGGCGGTTCAAACACGTGGTAGATCGCCCCCCAGTTCGGATCCCAGGTCGGTTGACGGCCGGAACGCTGTCCGCTGAACACGTGACCTCCGTTGTCCTTGTCGGGCCAGCTCTCAAATTTCAGCGGCCCCCATCGGTACGTCGAACTCACGTCCTTGAGAGCCAGGTCATCCCACGGGCAGCGGGGCTCGTCGGGCGGAATCGTGCCCGTCATGCAAGGCCCCAGGTAGCCGCGGTCGCCCATCGTGTTGAACGCATGCCACTCCTTGGACCAATCCCACCCTCCGCTGGAGGGAGCGGGAGGCGTTGGCTCGAAGTTCTCGTAAAACGGCAGAGTCAGTGTTTCGGCTCGCACCTCGGTCGTGCCGAGTGTCATCCAGGCCAGCGACGCTCCCGAAAGAATTGCTGCAGCAGTGAGCCTGGTCATCGCGTCGTTCCGTTCGCACAAGGTGGCTAAAGTCCAAGACGGGCAGAGCGGAGAGAAAACTCCGCTCTGCCCGCAACGCGTTTCGACTTGCTTGATTCGCTTACCGGATGCGGCGGCGGAGCAGCGGCAGGCCCAGCAAGGCCAGCAGCGCAGTGGCCGGCTCGGGAATCGGCTCAAAGTTGCCGTCCGTGCTGATGCGAACGCCGGAAACGGCCAGCCCGCCGTAGCCGGGCCAAGGATTCCACTTCACCGAAATCGTCATGTCCTGCGGATCACCCGTCTTGGACAGCCAGACATAGCCCCCGGTCCAGTCGCCCATATCGGTCCAGCCCGGAGTGGCCTGCGAGACGCCGTTCCACGAGGAGAAGTTGCCCAGGGCGTTCCAGCCCCACGGCCCATGCCGCGAACCGAACACGCCGTCACCCTCGTGCGGGAGACTGCCGTAGTCCGAGACGTACGCCTGCATGGCATACTGCCCGGGCTCCAGGTCGTGGCCCACATTGGGCAGATCGGCAAAGCTGAAGTCCCAGAAAGCCTGGGTGGGGTCATCCTGGCCGCCAGTGGCACCATACCGATACCAAGCATCGCCGCCGTCCGGACCGGCGCCCGGGAGCACGATGTTTGCCGCACCAACGACGGCCCAGCCCGTGGGGGCGTTCAACTGGTATACCCAGCCGCCCGTGGTGTTCTGGTACGCAATACCGGCCGCGCTCGCCGCAGTGCACATCGCCGCGACGGTCAGGGCTACCACTGCCAATTTCTTCGTATGCTGCATGATCGTCTCTCCTCCTCAGAAGTGACTGGCACGAACGACACACGCGTTCGCACCCTCGTAACATGACTTCCCACTCCACTTTGGTGTGGTTGCGTGGATCCCCTCTCCTGTCCTTCCGCGCGCCATTCGTGCGGGCTTAGGCCGCCGGTATGGTTTCGAATGACGTCGCTGCCTCCACAGCGGAAAGATGCGCTGGACTTTCCCGGCCTCGGTCCCCGAAATGGTGAAAGGGCTGAAACGCTCCTGCACGCGAACCCTCCAAATTTACCGAATGCCGAGGCAGTTGCCTGTGCGATAGTAACGTTTCTCACATGTGGAAGTCAAGTCGCGTTAACCGGTTTTCAACGCGAAAAAACCCTTTATTTTCAAGCATTTTTGCGCGCGTCAGTTGCTGTCTTATTAGCTCGGTTTAATGCTCAGCCAGACGAACGCGACCGGCTCAGTTTTTGTCGATGGCCACGCCCGCAACGAGCTCTCTGGGATCAGGGGACGATCGCGAAATAGGCAGGAATCCTCAACGTAAGTTGTGCGGTAAATCGAGTAAATAGGGCGCAATGCGATCCGCATTCCTGTATGCACGGAACGCGCCGGAAGGTGGGACGGCCAGTATTTCGCGGCGCTGGGGACAATGGGGGAAATCGCCTTCTCGGGTCCCGGTCAACATGGCCTGGGCTCGCAAGACTTGGTTGTGTTGCAACCTCGCGAGCCAATCGTCAGAACGCGTGCGTCCCGCAGCCGATTTGAAAAAGCCGTAGTGGTTGGCGAGAATGCAACACAGTGGTGACAGCAATGCATGCCGACGTCGGCGGTTCTCCCCCTTTCAGGTTTCAAGAGGAAACAGACTCGATGAGTTCAGTTCGTGCACCAATGGTTCGTGCTGCATGGATGTGTTTGCTGGTTGCCGCGCCGGCGATGGCTGAGTGGAAGGTTTTGCCGCCGACGGGCGAGCGCAGCGGTTTGCCGCAGTCCATTCCCGGCGACGCCCAGACGATCCGGCCCGGCGACTCGTGGCCGCAGGACAATCAGTTCCGCTGGCTGATCGGCGAATTGAAAATTCCCGCGGAAATTGACAACCAATCGACTGCGGGTAAACCCGTGGGCATCCGTATCAACTGCGGCGACGGCGGCGAGGTCTTTCTCAATGGCCGGTTCCAGTCACGCTACGACAACGATCATCCGGCTCTCGTGCTGGTGGCCGAGAAAGCCGTGCCCGGCACGCCCGTGCGCATCGAGGTGCAGGTGTACGGCAAGGTGCAGGGCGGCGACAAGTTCGACGAGGCTGCTTGGACCATCCTCGAGCCGAAGCGAGCGTTGCAGCGATTGAGCATCAGCGTGAACGCCGCCAAGCCGCTGGAGCCCGTGCCGGACGGCATTATCGGTCTGAGTCAGGGCGGGGGACTGGCCGACTACGAGGATTCAACCGCAGCCAAGCTGAAAGAGGGCGGCTTCAAGTGGTTCCGGATGGACAACATCTTCACCAACGTGCTCAAGAAGCCCGAAGGTGCCTCGCCATCAAGCAATGAGTGGGTTTGGGACTGGACCGACTTTGACAAGCGCACCGACTTCATCGTCAAGAAACTCGGCGCCGAGCCTATCTTCGCCGTGTCGTATATGCCGCACGCGCTCGACGCAGTTGACAATCCCGATCGTCAGAGCGCACCGCGCGACTACGGCGTTTGGGAAGAACTCTGCTATCGTGCGGCCGCTCGTGCCATCGAGCGCGGCGTGCGCGTCCCATCCTGGGAAGTGTGGAACGAGGTCAACACTGGTTGGCTCAAGCCGGGGCCCAACGATACGGGCACGCCCGAGTTCCGTCGGCTGTACGAGGCCGCGCTGGGCAAGACCGGCGTGGATCAGGAGACCGTGCGCCGCTTCGAAGCTTACGCCAAGCTCTATCGCGCCACGGCCCGCGGCGTGCGACGGGCCGATCCTGACGCCAAGGTCGGCGGTCCGGCCCTGGCCAGCGGCCCGTTCGAAAGCAGCGACTACGGCTTCTGCGCCAACGGCCGCGGATTTGCCCGTGGCTTGATGGCCTGGTGTGTGCAAGAAAAGCTTCCGCTCGATTTCGTGAGCTGGCACGAGTACTTCCATCCCGCCGACATCATCGCCGGTCAAGCCGACGAGTTTCGCAAGCACCTCGACGACTACCCCCAGGTGAAAAAGACGGTCAAGTCGTTCGTGCTCAGCGAGTGGTCGGAGGCATGGTGGCCCAACCGGCCGCAGGATCACGAGGTCGGCTCGGCCTACTGTGCCGATTGCGTCATCCGCGCGTTCATTCCCAAGAAGATCGACCGGCCCTGCTTCTTCTACGTCAAGCAGAACGACATGGGCTTCCGCGGCGACTGGTCCATGATCATGCAGGACAATGTGCCCAAGCCCACGTTCAACATGGCCAAGATCTTCAACGGCCTGTCGGGTCGATGGCTGCCGGTCGATGGCACCGACGACGAAGTCTGCGCCGTGGCCGCGTGGGACGCCCAGACCCGGCGGCTCGCCGTGGTCGTGGTGAACTTCCGTTACCGTCACAATCTGCGGCGGCACGTGCGCCTCACCATCGATTCGCTGCCGCGCGAACTCGCCGGCGGAAAGTACGTGCAGTGGACCATCGATGGCACGCACAGCAACGTCTGGCACGACCGCAATCGGGCCGAGCTCGAGCGGACCGGCGGCGGAGCCCTCGAAGGCGCCAAGTTCGTCCTCGACGCGACGCTGGAGGCCAACTCCGTGACGTTGGTGGAACTTCGCGGGGCGAATGACGAATGACGAAATCCGAATGACTAATGAGGAAGAAAAGCTATGAGCTGTGAGCCAGAATAGCGAGGCGCGGCCGGAATGCGGGCCTTCGTCACGCTGGCGTTTTTCGCCATTCTGGTCGTCATTCGGACTTCTTTCGTTCATTCCGGCTTCGTCATTCCCCTTGCTACCGGAGACCGTTAGCAGCGTTAGCAGCCCGGAAGCGGACGTGCTACGGCGAGGGCTCTGCTTTCTTGCCGCTTGGCTCCATAAACGAGCCGGCGGCGTCGGTCGGTTCCGCTGCACATTTCCGTCTTTGCTGGCCCTGAGCTCTCATTTCCCGGCCCGCTACCGGCGCGGATGCATCGTTATTCATGGACAGGCGGTTGGATCCCTGCGTCGGTGAGAGCTGGGCGCCGGCGGTCGACAGTGCGGTGGGTACCCCGCCAGCCTGCCCTCTGCACTCCTCTGTTGCGGGTCCTTAAAACGCTAAACGTATCCGGGGGGACCACGACGTGACCTGGAAAAAAGAGGGTCCTGAGCCGCTCGGGAAAAAATACCCTAACATCAGGTGATATATTTATGTTGCATTCAAGACTGGCAGTAATTAGTTAAACGGGTATTTATTGGGGCTTCATGAGTGTCTTTTTGCAGGCACTCAGATGATTAGCCTCGTGGCGCCAGGTGGGCTGGACGCCACAATGACGAGGCGATCAGCTTCGCGCGGCGTGAGAGCTGCGAGAGGCCGCAAACCGGCCTTCTGCCGCGGCCTGTCAGCGGATCCACCACGTCAATCGGCAAGGACCAGCGGTAATTGTCTGAAGAATAGAGGGTTGGGATCGGGGGCACGCGGACCATGTTCAACAGGAAGGCCAGGGCATCGCGGGCATGCTAACTCACATGTGGCGAAGCTGCTGGCCGGAACAGCTTGGGCGTGAGACCCGGCGGGCCCTCTATTGCCGCCGAAGGCGTTGCGGTCTACCGCCGCCAAGTAGATACTTGCCCGGCGAGCCGGTTGGTCGCCTCGCTGGCCGGTTCGTGCAAAAAGGTGGGGGGGAATCTTCACCTGAAATTGCTATTCGACGCGGTTTTCTGCCACCTGACCTCCGCGGGCCGGACAGGTCGGCGGCAGTGGCACGTCGAAACCGATCAGACCCCTGTTCGGACAAAGACTGTTGGGGCCTGCCGTACCTCCCGTCACTCAGGCGGCCAAAGGGCTTGGCCGAACCGAACATCACCTATCCCACCATCAACGATCGTGAGATGCCACTGTGGCTTTTCATCGAGAGGAGATCATGAGCATGTCGGTCAAAACGTGGATTGGCTGTGTATCAGCTTGCTTGGTAATGGTTTTCCTCTGCTCAGGCCAGGGTTGCTTTCCTGAGCCTGGACAGGACACCCCGACGCCCACAATAAGCCGGCCGTTGGGCCTGAAGTGGTTACCGGAAGAGGAATATAACTCCATCCCACTAGCCGCAGTGCCTCGGCGCGGCACGCTTCCTACTTCGGTGGACCTGTCTCCGAACATGCCGCCCCCAGGGGACCAGGGTAACCAGGGCTCGTGTGTGGGTTGGGCAATTGGCTACGGGCTGAAGGGTTACCAGGAGCGCATCGAGCGGAATTGGAACAGTAGTGTCGCGGATCACCAGTTCAGTCCTGCTTTTGTGTATAACCAGATTCACCTGACCCCGGATCCGGATTGTGAAAACGGCTCATTCATGATAGATGCTCTCAATCTCCTTTCGGAGGTGGGAATACCGCCGTTGAGCGTCATGCCTTATACAGACAAAGACTGCACGCTCCAGCCTACGCCAGCTCAGCGTTCTGCGGCAGAGCCTTTCAGGATCGCTTACTGGCGCAAGGTCAACCAGATGGATTTAAACGAAATCAAATCTCACTTGGCTGCCGGGCGGCCCCTTCCGATCGGGGTAGACATTTACGAGAGCTTCGGACCGCTTGCCACCGCCGGCAGCAATGCAGTTTACGATCGCATAGAAGGAGCTTACAGGGGCGGCCATGCGGTCCTTGCTTGCGGCTATAACGACTCGGCCCGTCGAGTGAAAGTGCTCAATTCGTGGGGGGCGTCGTGGGGAGATGGTGGGTACTTCTACATCACCTACGACCTTTGGCCCCGTGTGGTTGGTGAGGCCTACTTTGCCCAGGACATAATCGAAAATTCCCCGTTGGCCATCTCTGCCTCGGCCACGCCGCCCACGATCAACGCGGGCAAGTCCAGTACTCTTTCGGTGGGGGTGACCGGCGGACAGCCTCCCTACAGCTACCAGTGGACACCTTCGGCCAGCCTCAGCGATAGCACTAGCCCAAGCCCGACGGCCACTCCTTCGGCGACGACCGCTTACACGGTGGTGGTGCACGACTCCGCCGGCGGAGAGGCCAATGCCGTCGCGACCGTCACTGTTGGATCATTGACCACACGCTTTGGCTTAACCGTTGACAAGACAGGCGCAGGTGGCGTTTTCCCGGAGCAAGGCGAATACGAGTCTGGCTCAACGGTGCAGGTGTTGGCCACGCCGGCTGCCGGCTGGCAGTTCCAACGCTGGGAAGGCGACGTCGGCGGGACCGCGAATCCCGTGTCGGTGGTCATGGATGGCAACAAGAGCATTCGGGCCGTTTTCGTTCAGACGAAATATCAGCTTACCGTGCAAACGGTGGGCCAGGGGCAGGTGGATGTGCCTGGAGGAACTTTCGAGCAAGGCAGCGTCGTGACTGTGACCGCGACGCCCCAATTCGCATGGAGATTCGCTTATTGGGAAGGCGATTACTCCGGCACAGCCAACCCCGCGAGAATTGAGATGGATCGAAATAAGACGGTGCGGGCGGTGTTTACGGAGCACCTGCGTTGGTCGAGGATGAGCACGCCCAGGAGCGACACACTCTGGGATGTCTGGGGCAGCGCCCCCAATCATGTCATTGCCGTGGGCTCCAATGGGACAATTCTACGATTCAACGGCTTTGCTTGGACTACCCAGAGCGCCAGTATTCCGTCTTTCAACAAGTTTGTGCTTCAAAGCGTCTGGGGCAGCGGCCCTTCGGACGTATACGTCGGGGGGTACCAGCCGAAATCTGCTACGACGACTGCTTATGGGCCGGTGAAGATGCTCCACTATGACGGCACGACGTGGTCAGACATGGGCCTCACATGGGGTGCAGTATCGAAGATGGATGTGTGGGGGTTCGGCAGCTACAGTGTGCTTTACACAATGCACAACGAAGCTCTGCCTCCCTACGCGAACCACTTGACGGAATACTATAACGGCTACTCGTGGACGACTATTCGTACAAGCTTCTCTCCCTTTCATGCCATCTGGGGCACAAGTTACAATGATGTTTACGGTGCGAGCGGAAGCAATGCCATTGAGCATTTCGATGGCGATAGCTGGACGTCGGTATACAACCCCGGCATGCAATGCCGAGGAATTGGCGGCAGCGGGCCAACTGACGTCTATGTAGTGGGTGATGGCATCGCCCATTACAATGGCACGAGATGGACGAGAATGGATGGCCCCAGCGGACTCAATGCCGTATGGAGCAGCGGCCCCAACAGTGCCTTCGCCGTGGGTACCAACAAGATCGTCCATTTCGATGGCTCGACTTGGCAGCCCATGAACCTACCCATTAGCGTCAAGTTCTATGGCGTATGGGGCAGCAGTGACGAGGACGTCTTTGCCGTTGGTGAGGGTGGAGTCATTCTCCACTTCGGGCCGTGAGCGACGCAGCCTGACCTTCAGACTATCGCGTCCACTGAATGAGCCGCATGGTTGATTGGGAGTCAGGCCAGGCGTGGTTCGGCGGCTAGGCGGAGGCGAGGTGGCCGTGGCGGTCGACTGGGCTTACTTCCAGCGATCCGGTGGCCACGCATCCATCGGCGGACCGGCGTATTCGGCAGGCCGGTCCGCCGCCGGGGCGCTGATTTGCCCCGGACAACTCCCGCAGCCTCGCGAGGCGGTTGTTTCGCCTCGCCCATTGACTCGGGCTGTGGTTGGCGCGGACAATAGCGGCTGGTGACGCCCAGGATGGCGTTCACTGCCTCCGACTGTCCGTGCATTATGAAAATCGGCGCCACGATCTATCGTTCCCGCCTGCTGCCCTGGAGGGAGCCGACCGTAGCCTAACGGACACCCCCGAAATGTCTCATTGACGTGTGAAACAAATCCCGATCTCCTCGCTGACTCGCTGAACCACCTCCGCCAGTGACACTGGCAGTTCCACCGCCACCCGTCCGCGCAACGCGTCCTCCCGGCCGATGATCTCAGGCTCAGCGCCGATGCTGGACTTGGCCACCTTTCTTCGGTACGTTGCTCTCATTGCGGTTCTCCTTGCTTAATTTACTGTCGAAGCGGAGTTTACCACCGTGGCAAACTCCATAGGAGAACCGCTCTTTTTCAACTATTCTCGGGACATGCCCCACAGCCCGGTCCGGCTCATCGCTCACAGTTCCTATGGCATCACTACCGTCCGTGTGGTAGCATGCGGGCTCAAATCCGGGAGGACCCACACATGCAGAAGCTTGCTCTCAACGGCGGTTCCAAGACCATCGACGGACCCTTGGCCAAGTGGCCGGTTTTCGACGAGCAGGACGAAAAGGCGCTGCTCGACGTGCTGCATAGTGGCAAGTGGTGGCTGTACGCCTACGGCGGGGGGCCCCGGCCCGACGGCAGGGTTACGGATGACATGGGGCAGGTCGAACGCTTTGAACGCGAGTTCGCGGCCGCCCATTACGTCAAGCACGCTTTCGGCGTAACCAGCGGCACCGATGCGCTCGAGATCGCGCTGCGAGCCTGCGACATCGGCCCGGGCGACGAGGTCATCACCACCGGCTACACGTTCATCGCCACGTCGTCGGCCATCCTCAGCGTCTGTGCGTTGCCCGTCTATGTGGACATTCACCCCGAGACGTACAACATCGACCCCGCCCGCATCGAGGAGGCCATCACGCCCAAGACCCGTGCCATCCTCGTTGTGCACTTCGGCGGCGAGCTCTGCGACATGGACGCTATCATGGCCATCGCCCGCAAGCACAACCTGGTGGTGATCGAAGACGCCTGCCAGGCCGCCGGTGCCATCATCCGCGGTAACCAGGCCGCCGGCAGCATCGGCGACGTGGGCACGTTCAGTTTCCAGGCTTCCAAGGTCATGAGCTCGGGCGAAGGCGGGGTAGCGACCACGCAGAACGACGCCCTCGCCGAGAAGCTTTGGGGCTACCGCAACTGCGGCCGCATCAAGACGGGCGTCTGGTATGAGCACCACGCCAGCGGCACGAACTGCCGCATGACCGAGTGGCAGGGGGCCATCCTTCGTGGCCAGCTTCGCCGTCTGCCCGCCCAATGCGAGTTGCGCCGCCAGAACTACGAGGCGTTCGCGGCCAAGATCCGCGGCATCCCCGGCCTGAAGCTCCGCACGCTCCATCCCGAAGGCACGCAACGCTGCTTGTCGGTCATCGTCACGCGCTTCACCGGCGAGGGCTGGGACGGTGTGCATCGCAACGACTTCGTCAAAGCACTCCAGGCCGAGGGCGTGCCCATCAGCATCGGCTACGGCTGGGCCAACTACATGAACCCGCTGTTCCTCAACATCCAGCAGACCATGGGCCATCGCGCGTTCGCCTTCGGCGTGGACAAGTTTCCCGACTTCCGCCAGTACGCCGAGCGCTGCCCCTACACCGAGCGCGCCTGCAACAGCGAGGCCACGTTCATGCTTCACGACGTGTTCCTGACCGATGCCGCCGGCATCGGCAAGCTCGCCGACGCGTTCGCCAAGGTCTACGAGTGCCGCGCTCAGATTCCCCGCACGTCATAGCGCACTGGCGCGAAGTTGTCAGACCGTGCGAAAGTATTAAGGTGTGAATGTGCGAAACGAGCCGCGGGGTTCCAGCCCCGCGGTTCTGTTCGATAAAGGACGAGAACGACCAGCAGACATCTTGGACTATTCGTCATGGAGCTGAAACGACTTCGCGATCTTTACGCCCGCACACTGCTCGACGACATCGTTCCCTGGTGGCAGCGCCACGCACTCGACCCGGCAGGGGGGATCAACTCCTGCATCGGCGACGACGGCGTGGTGGTCAGCCGCGATCGCTGGGGCTGGTCGCAGTGGCGGGCCGTGTACGTCTTCAGCAAGCTCTACAACACCATCGAGCGGCGGCCCGGGTGGCTCGACGCCGCTCGGCGTATTTTCACGTTCGTGAATGCGCACGGGCCGCTCGACAACGGCCACTGGCCGATGCTCATGGACGCCGACGGCCAGGTCAAACGCGGCTATGAGAGCATCTTCAACGACGGCTTCGTCATCTCGGGTCTCGTCGAACTGTGGAAGGCCACGCATGACGACGCACTGCTCGATACGGCCATGCGCACGTTTCACGCCGTCCAAGCCGCGCTGGCCGGGCGCGAACTGCCGCCCATGTATCCGTATCCCGAGCCGCCCGCCCGCGACGCCCAGGCTCACGGTCTGAGCATGCTGTTCTCTGACGTGTTTCACAACCTCGCCGCCGTGACCGGCGACCGCGACATCGAGCGGGAGGCGACCCGCCATCATCGGCGGGTGATGGACCTGTTCCTGCGGCCGCACGGCTACGTGGTCGAGTGGCTTCAGGCGGACGGCAGCGAGTTTCCGCCCCCGCGCGGAACGGCCGTTATCCCCGGTCACGCCATTGAGTCCATGTGGTTCCAGATGCACATCGCCCGCGACCGCGGCGACACCGAGACGCTTGATCGTGCGTGCGAAGTCATCCGGCGGCATCTGGAGATTGGCTGGGACCGCGAGTTCGGCGGCCTGTTCTACGCCGTCGATGCCCAGCGGCGTCCCGAGGTCGGCTGGCCGTTCGCCGACACCAAGCTTTGGTGGCCGCACACCGAGTGTCTTTACGCCACCCTCCTGGCTCACGAGCACAGCCGCCAGCCGTGGTGCCTCGATTGGCACGAGCGGATCCGGGCGTGGAGCTACGCCCACTTCCCCGTGCCGGAACACGGCGAGTGGTATCAGAAGCTCGATCGGCAGGGTCGGCCCTTCACGCAGACCGTCGCGTTGCCCGTGAAGGACCCGTTCCACCTGCCGCGCGCGCTCATCCTGTGCATCGAGTGCCTGGATCGCCTGAACGCGGCATCGTGAGACGTTGTGAACGAGAGGAGATCAAAGGTGAGGATGTATTGTCGTTTCGCGTGCATCCTGGCGGTCTTGGTCGTCTGCCCCGCCAGCGTCGCACGTGCCGCCCGCGAGCGTCCCAACGTCGTGCTCATCATGACCGACGACCAGGGCTGGTGGGACCTGGGGGTCACCGGCAACCCGGTGATCGAGACGCCCAACCTCGACCGTCTGGCCACCACGGGTGTGTTCTTCACGCGGTTCTACTGCTCGCCCGTGTGCACTCCCACGCGGGCCAGCTTGATGACCGGCCGGCACTTCCAACGCACGGGTGCCATCGACACCTACATGGGCCGGGACACGCTGGACGAACGGGAAATCACGCTGGGCCAGATCTTTCAGCAGGCCGGCTACCGCACGGGGCTGTTCGGCAAGTGGCACCTCGGGCGGTACATGCGGTATCACCCCAACAATCGCGGCTTTGACGAGTTCTTCGGCTTCTGGCAGTACGGGTATATCAACCGCTACGACGATTCCGATGAATTGTTCCGCAACCGCGAGCGGGCGACCACTGCTGGCTACGTGACTGACGTTCTCACCGATGCAGCCATCGAATTCGTGCGGGCCAACCGCGACCGGCCGTTCTTCATGTACGTTCCCTACAATGCGGTGCACAGCCCGCATCTGGTGCCCGACGAAAACATCAACAAGTATCTCGCCAAGGGGCTGCCGCTCCGGCAGGCTCGTATATACGGCATGGTTGAGCGCGTCGATGCCAACGTGGGGCGCCTCTTGGCCACGCTGGATGAAACCGGGCTTGCCGAGAAGACCGTCGTTATCTTCCTCAGCGACAACGGCGGCGTGAGCAGCTATTACAACGCGGGCCTACGCGGCCAGAAGGGCACCGTCTGGGAGGGCGGTATCCGTTCGCCGCTCCTGGTTCGCTGGCCTGGGCACTTCCCCAGCGGCGTCCGCGTCGAGGCCATGGCTCAGCATATCGACCTGCTGCCCACGTTGTGCGAGCTGATCGGCGCGGACGTGCCGAATGATCGCCCGATCGACGGCCGTAGCATCCTGCCGCTCATCCGCAACGGCGGGGGGCCCAGTCCGCACAAGTACCTCTACCACCAGTGGAGCCGAACTCGTCCGGACCCGAACAAGGAATGGGCGATCCACGGGCCGCGGTACAAACTGGTCAACGGCCAACTGTTCGATCTCCAAACCGATCCCGGCGAGGAGCATGACCTGGCGGCCGAGCATCCCGATGTGGTCCGCGAACTGCGGGCCGAGTTTGAACGCTGGTTCGCCGAGGTCACCGCGGGCCGCGATTACGAGCGGGTGCCCATCGAGGTGGGGCGCGACGATGAGAATCCCGTCGAAATCGATGTGGTCTGGGGCGAAGCGGTCGGCAGCAAAGTCAAGCCCAGACATCGACGTTACCACCGTGACTACATCGCCGATTGGACGCAGGTGCAGGATTACGTCCGTTGGAAAATCGACGTCACGCAGGCCGGCAAGTATGAAGTCACGATCTCGTACTCCTGCCCGCCTGGCGAGGAAGGCTCGCGCTTCCGTTTTGTGGTGGGTGACTCGAGCTGCGAAGGAACCGTGCGATCCACTGGCGGCAATGACATCTATTGCCCGCCGGTCACCGTCGGCACGCTCGAGTTGGCGGCCGGACCGGCCTGGCTCGAGTGCCGGCCGATCTCGATCGCGGGCACGCAACTCATGGGACTGCACAAGATCTGGCTTCGCCGCGTCGGCGAGTCGGCTCCGCAGGAGGGAGGCAAAGCGTTGTCGCCGTCGAACAAATCGCCGCACGCCGTCCGTACCGCGTGCATTCAGATGCTGCCCGCCACCGGCGATCCCCAGGCCAACATCGCGCGGGCCGATCGCCTCGTGCGCGAGGCTGTCCTCACCAAGGGGGCCGAACTGATCGTGCTGCCCGAGTGCACGCTGACCGGCTATGCCTCGCCGGGTTCGAAGGGCCTCACGCTCGAACAGAGCCGTGCCATGGCGGAGAGCGTGCCCGGCCCGTCCGTCGAGCACTTTGCCCGCTTGGCCGCGGAACTGAAGGTCTACATCGTCTGGGGATTGCACGAACGTCGCGGCGATCGCTACTACAACTCTGCCGTGCTGCTCTCGCCCGAGGGCAAGATTGAAGGCACCTATAGCAAGGTCCACATCAACAAGTACGAGTCGCAGATGGGCTGGACCAACGGCGACAAGTTCCACGTCTGGCCCTGCCGCATCCGCGGGATCGAGTTCAATCTGGGTATCATGATCTGCTACGATCGCGAGGTGCCCGAAGCCGCCCGGTGTCTGATGGCACTGGGGGCCGATATCATCGCCGTGCCGCAGGCCACCCCTTGCACGTGCATCTTTCCGATTCATCGCGATCAACTTCGCGTGCGGGCATATGAAAACGAGCTGTACATCGCCATGGCCAACTGGGGAGGCCCCGACTTCCGCGGCCACGGCATGATCATCGCACCCACCGGTGACGTGCTGCAGCTTGGCGGGCAAGATGAGGAAATCCTCGTCGCCGACCTCGATCTGCAGGCGTTGCGCGAACACAGGAACCGCGGCATCTACGGCAAGCACCACCGCCGGCCCGACGCCTACGGACCGCTGTTGATCAAAGAATGATCGACTTGGAGCCCGGCCGTCCCGCCCGCCTGATCGAGGCGGCGAGACGCCCGTGGGCCCACAAGGCCATGCTCTCGCCCTGAAAGGGCGCGAAAGTCAGTAGCCGTGGGCGTGAGCCCACGGGATCGGAGCCGCGTCAAATCTCTTTACTTTTCAAGCTGAGGGCGGCGAAGCCGTCCTCAGCTTGAAAAGTGGACACGTCGTTTGTGGGCTCTTGTCCATGGCGATTAACATTCGGATCGCGCATAATCAGCCGGGCAAGATGCCCGCTCCCCGCGTCGGAAAGGGGACGGTGCTATGAACAGGATGAATTGCATGCTGCTCGCGAATTTCGTGGCGTTGGGTTCAAGTTCACCGGCAACCAGCGCAGCGGCCACGTCGTTGCCGTCTGATGTGGAATCCGCCATTCGACAGCGGATCGACAACGGCGAGACCGTCGGTGTGATGGTGGCTTTGATCGACGAGCAGGGGACTCGCTTTTACGCCTTCGGCAAGCCGGCCAAGGGCAGCGATCAGCCCCTCGACCAACACACGCTTTTCGAAATCGGTTCGGTCACCAAAGTGTTCACGGCCATCGTGTACGAGCAACTCGTGCAGGAAGGGAAACTGCAGCCGGACGCCCCGGTGAGCCGCTATCTGCCGGCCGGCACCAAGCTCCCGGAGTACGACGGCCGGCCCATCACCGTCGAGAGTCTCGTTTCGCACACGTCCAGCCTGCCGAGAATGCCCGACAACTTCGAACCCCGCAACCCGCTGGACCCGTACGCGGACTACACGGTCGATCGGCTCTATGCATTCCTCGCCGGCTGCAAGCTCGAACGCCCGATCGGATCGAAGTACGAGTATTCCAACGTCGGCATGGGCTTGCTCGGTCACGTGCTGGAGCGAGTGACCGGCCAATCGTACGAGCAACTTATCGTCGCGCGGATCTGCAAGCCGCTGGGCATGAACGACACCCGCATCACGCTGAACGCCGATCAACTCCGCCGGTTCGCCAAAGGGCATGCGGGCGATCGGGAGGTGTTGCCGTGGACCCTCAACAGCCTGGCCGGCGCCGGCGCGCTGCGTTCGACGGCCGAGGACATGGCGACGTTCGTCGCCGCGGCCATCGGGACCAAGCCCAGTGAACTGACGGCTGTCATCGAACGGACGACCAAGCCCCGCTTCGCCGCCGGCGACGATCTGCAAATCGCTCACGGTTGGCACGTTTTCACCCGCTTCGACACGGAGATCATCTGGCACAACGGGAGCACCGGCGGATTTCGCAGTTGGTGCGGCTATCGGCCCGATCGCAAGTGCGGCGCCGTTGTTCTGTGCAACTCCACGCACGAGATCGACGACGTCGGCCGGCACCTGCTCGAGCCCCGCTGGGAACTGAAGCCGATCCGCCCGGTCATCGATGTGCCGCCCGAGGAGCTCGAGCAGTACGTCGGCGATTACGAATTCGCTCCCGGCGAAGTGTTTCATGTCTTGCGCGAGGGTTCTCAGCTCTACGCGGAGTTGAACGGCCAGGATCGCTACCCGGTCTTCGCCGAGGCGCCGGCCAAGTTCTTCTGCCGCGTCGTGGATGCTCAGTTGACGTTCATCAAGGACGAGAAGGGCAAGGTCACCGGCCTGATCCTGCACCAAGCCGACCGGTGCCGGAACGCCTCCCGCAAGAAGTAAACGGAAGTGTCAACACTCGTCATACTCCATCAAGGCGCGATCGGCGACTTTCTTCTGACGCTGCCGGTCATTCAGGCGGCCCGCGACACGTTGCAGGCCGACTCGGTCACGGCGATTGCGACCGCGCCGTCGGCCCGGCTTGCCGCCGGACGCAGCGTGGTGGATGTCTGGCTCTCGCCCGAGGAACTGGGGCTGTATCGTCTGTTCTGCGCCGACCTTCCGCTGAGCGAGCGGCTGGCTCGAACGCTGGCCGGCGCGGATTACGTGTTGAGCTTCCTGAGCGGACGGCGGGAGGGCATCCACCGGCGGCTGGCGGCATCAGTCTCCGGACAGCTCGTCTCGATCGACCCTCGGCCGACACCGCTCACCCGTGAGCAGCGCCGCCATATCAGTGCTCAGTGGACTGCCGATATCCGCGCCGCTGGCTGGCCAATCCCTGATCCCGTTCCCGCGCGCATCCACATGCCGGCCCGCCGCAAGTGGCCGCCGCAGCGTGTCCTCATCCATCCCGGCAGCGGCGGCAAGGCCAAGTGCTGGCCATTGGATCGGTTCATCGCACTGGCCGAGACGCTTCGGGGCGTGGACGTGACCTGGATGTTGGGACCGGCCGAACTCCATCAAGCCCGCGTGCTGCAGGATCGCGACGAGCCGCTCCTCGTTGAAGAGGATCTGTCACAAGCCGGGCAACAGATGGCCGGCTTCGACCTGTACGTCGGTAACGACAGCGGGATGACCCATCTGGCTGCCGCGCTGGGCCTGCCGGTCGTCGCCGTCTTCGGCACCACGGATCCGCACATCTGGCGACCCCTCGGCGACCACGTCACCGTCGTCGCTCCGGCCGACCTCGACGACCCGATCGAGAGCGTCACGCTCGATCAGGTCCGCACGGCAATCGCCATTTGAACCACTGATGTTGTCACTCCTTTCCGCACTCGTTCAAACCACGGATGACACGAATGGGCACGGATTATTGCAGCCACGGGTGGTACGGATGGGCACCGATGAACTCAGCTGTCAGCTGTCAGCGATCAGCCGTCAGCCGACTGTGGGGCTCATAGCCCTCAGCTCATAGCTCAAGCCTCAAGTCTCAGGTCCCAAGCCTCACTTCTTCGGCTTCTCCACGTCCTTGGCCGCGACCACCTCCACGGGCAAGCCCTCGAGCAGATGTTCGCCGGGATTGGTGATCACCTGCTCGGTTCCCGTGAGGCCCTCCAGGATCTCGATTCGCGTGCCATGATCACGTCCCGCGGTCACCTCGCGGAAGTGCACGGCATCGTTTTCGACGATGGCCACGCTCAGTCCGTCGGCGTTGTAGATCAACGCGCTGGCGGGCACCAGCCAGGCGTGCCGGTTCTTGGTGAGCGTGAGTCGCACCTGGCCGTACATGCCGGCGTACAGCAAGCGGTCGGTGTTGGGAACGTGGATCTCCACCCGAAGCGTGCGCGTGGTCGGATCGATCGAACCGGCCGATCGCACGAGCTTGCCTTGGAACGCTCGGCCGGGATAGTTGCTCACCCGAAGCTCAGCTTTCTGACCCGGCTCGATGGCGGTGGCCGACGTCTGTGGCACGTTGACGAAAACGCGAAGCGTGTCGATCTGCTCCATCTGGAACAAGGGGCGGGCACTGCTCGGCGATAATAGCGCACCCACGTCGTAGTTGCGGGCCGTGATCACGCCGGCGAACGGTGCCGTGATCCGGGCGAAGCTCTTGAGCGCCTCGAGATGCTGGATTTCGGCGCGAGCGGCCTCGAGGTTGGCCCGGGCCACGTTCACGCCCGCTCGGGCCTGGTCCACCTGTGTGCGTTTCTCGTCCAGCTCCTGCCGTGCCACGCCGCCGGCCTGAGCAACTTCGTCGTAACGCCTGAACGTGGACTCGGCCAAAGCCAAGTCTACTTCGGCTTTGGCCAGGCTGGCCTCCGCCTGTTGGGCGGCGGCTCGAGCCCGGCCGAGCTGCGCATCGGTTTCCGGCGTCTCGAGTTCCGCCAACAACTGGTTGGCTTCGACCGTATCGCCGATATCGACCGCCAGACGATGCAGGTAGCCGCTGGCTCGCGGATAGATGGCCGTTTGTTGGAAGGCCTCGACGTTGGCGGGCAGCACCAACTCGGTCGAATCGGCCGGGGGCTCAGGCCGCACGACGCTTACTACGGGAGCACTGCCGGTCAGGGCCGCCGCCGTCGCATGCGCTCGCTCGTGACGCGCCTTCGCGGGCAAGTAGCCGAGCACGAACAACCCGCCGAGCAGGCAGAGCAGGGCGGCCACCAGGAGCAACACGGCCCCGACGCCGATCCGCGGCAGATCGGTGGGCACGGTCTCGCGAACGATCGCTTCTCCGTCCCGCCCGTATGCGGCATCGTGGACCGCAGCCTGGGTCGCGGTCGTGTTCTCGGCCGAACGCGCGGGAGCATGAGACGGCTCATGACCCGGTCGATCGGTGGTCAGGGGTGGACTCGTCACCGGAGTTCCTCCTCGATGTGCGTACGCGGCGGCCGAGTGCGAAGCAAGCTGTACACCACCGGCACGAAGATCAACGTCGCGAACGTGGCCAGAATCAGGCCGCCGATCACCGCCCGCCCGAGCGGGGCGTTCTGCTCGCCGCCCTCGCCCAGCCCGAGCGACATGGGGAGCATGCCGATGATCATGGCCAGAGCCGTCATGATCACCGGCCGCAACCGCGTCAGGCCCGCCAGCAGGGCGGCGTCGCGGGCGTTATGCCCGACCTTGCGCTGGTCGTTGGCGAACGTGATCATGAGAACGCTGTTGGCGGTGGCCACGCCGATGCTCATCATCGCCCCCATCAGGGCGGGCACGCAGATGTTGGTGTCGGTCGCCCAGAGCATCCAGAGGATGCCCGCCGCCGCTCCTGGCAGCGCCATCAGGATGATCAACGGATCAAGCCAGGACTGGAAGTTGATCACCATGATCAGGTAGACCAGCACGACCGCGAACAGCAGGCCGTAGCCCAGGCCGCTGAACGACGTGCGCATGCTCTCGGCCTGGCCGCGCACCGTGATCCGCGTGCCACGGGGCAATTGATCCTGGAAACGGTCGATCACCTCTCGAACCGCCCGCGACACCGATCCCAGATCCGCGTCCTGCACGTCCATGAGCACGTTGAAGCAGGGCATGATGCTCGCGTGCGTGACGTTCGTCGCCGACACTCCTCGGCTCACTTCCGCGAGATTGCCGAGGATCTGCGTCGATTCCGAGCGGTTGGCCGTTCCCTCCGGAATCACCGGTGTGTTCTGGAGGTCATTGAGCGAGCGAATCGCGTATTGGGGCGTCTGGACCACGACGTTGTAGTTCACGCCGTTGGCGGGGTTGAGCCAGAAGTTGGGCGCCGTCTGCATGCTCGAACTGAGCGAGATAAGCAGGCTGCTGGCCACGTCGCGCTGTGTGAGCCCCAGTTGGCTGGCCATCACGCGATCGACCGAGACCCTCAGGTCCGGCGTCTGCGCCACCTGTTGCAGCCGCACGTCGACGGCACCAGGGATTCGCGCGAGTTCGTCTCGCAGACGCCCGGCGAGCCGCCGGTTGGCCTCCGCATTCTGGATGGGCCCGCTCACCTGGACGTCGATGGGGGCGGACAGGCCGAAGTTCAACACCTGCGTGGCGATGTCCGGGGCCGAGAAGAAGAACGTCACGTTCGGGAACCGCCGGGGCAATTCCGCTCGTAATCGCCGCACGTATTCCTCTGTCGGGCCGTGCTCTTCGGTGAGCGAGATGAAGATTTCGCCATCCGCCGGCGAAATCATAGTGCCGTCGCTCATCGACAGGTTGATGCCACTGTACGGAATTCCGATGTTGTCGAGGATGGTCGCGATTTCCTGTGGCGGGATGATCTCCCGGATGGCGTCGGTGACCCGCGCGACGTAACGCGTGGTCTCTTCCAGACGTGTGCCGGCCGGACAGCGCACGTGCAGGCGAATCTGCCCGGCATCCACGCTGGGGAAAAAGTCGGTTCCGATCCGCCCGAGCAGCAGCCCGCACGAGCCGGCCACCAGCGTCAGGAAGCCGATCACCACCGTCGGCCGATGCGACAACGCCCATGCCAAAAGCCCGCCGTAGAAGCGACGGAACTGTTCGAAGCGTCGGTCGAATGCGGCGTGGACGCGCCAGATGAGATCGTAGCGATCGATACCCCACAGCAGGCCGGCTCCGCCGACGATCACCAGCAGCCATCCACCGAGCGTTCGACGGTAGGCGATCACGGCCCCGCCGATTTCCCGGGCTCGGCCCCAGAATCCGGACGCCGGATCGTGGGGCACGTGTAGCAGGGCGAACACCAGTGCCGCCGCCAGCGCGGCCGCCACCATCAGCGCGAGTCGCCCGCGCTGGCTCAACCATCGCGAGCCGCCGGTCCCCAACGAGTCGTCGAGGTCCAGTGGATCGGGTTGGCCGCCGTATCGTTCGACTTCGGTCGCCAGGAGATAGCGCACCATGGTCGGCACGAGCGTGCGGCTCAGCAGGTAACTGGTGACCATGGCGAACACCACGGCCATCGCCAGCGGCGTGAACAGGTACTTGGCCACGCCGCCGATGAAGACCACCGGCACGAACACGATACAGATGCAGAGCATCGAGACGAACGCCGGTACGAGGATCTGATGCGCGCCGTCGAGGATGGCCCGGACCAGCCGCTTGCCCTGGTGGAGGTTGCGGTGAATGTTCTCGATCTCGACCGTGGCGTCATCGACGAGGATGCCCACCGCCAGCGCCAGGCCGCCCAGCGTCATGACATTGAGCGTCTGGCCCAGGGCGTACAGCGTGATGATCGAGACGAGGATCGACAGCGGAATGGAGATCACCACGACCAGCGTGCTTCGCCAACTGCCCAGGAACAGCAGGATCATCAAACCCGTCAGGCCGGCCGCCAGTGCCGCTTCTTTGATCACACCCTCGACGGCGGCCCGCACGAATAGCGACTGATCGAACGACGGCGTGATCCGCAGGTCCGGCGGCACCGTCGCCTGGATCCGGGGCAGCGCTTCCATGATCGCGTTCACCACCGTCAGCGTGGAGGCATCGCTCGACTTGTAGATGGACATCAACGCGCCGCGCACACCGTCGCTGTGCACGACGTTGGTCTGCACCGTCGAGCCGTCGCGGACCGACGCCACGTCGCGGATGAACACCGTGGTGCCGTTCACCGTCTTGATGGGCAGATCGTTGAGCGCCTCGACCGTCTCGGGGCTGCTGTTGAGCCGGACCTGGTACTCCTGCGTGCCGATCTTCGTGCTGCCCGCGGGCAGGATCAGGTTCTGGGCATTGATCGCTGCCGACACATCGCCCGGCGAGATGCCCCAGGCGTGCAGCCGCTCGGGGTCCAGGTCCACCATGATCTGGCGCTGCTTGCCGCCGTAGGGGTAGGGGATTTGCACGCCGGGAATGGTCACCAGCTGCGGCCGGATGAAGTTCACCGCGTAATCGAACAGTTGTTGTTCGGGCATCGTCTCGCTGCTCAGCGAGAGCTGGAGGATCGGGACGTTGCCTGCGTTGTACCGAATGATCAGCGGCGGTTGCGTGCCGGGCGGCATGTTGCGGATGGCGCTCTGCGCAACGGCGGTGATCTGGGCCACCGCCGCTTCGATCTTCGCCCCGGGCTGAAAGAACACCTTGATCACGGCGATGCCGTTCAGCGATTGGCTCTCGATGCGATCGATCTCGCTGACCGTCGTGGTGACAGAACGCTCGAACGGCGTCACGATCCGCCGTTCCATGTCCTCGGCGGAGATGCCTCGGTACGAGAAGATGACCGACACCACCGGGATGTCGATGGACGGGAACATGTCCGTCGGCATGCGCAACAACGTTACCCCGCCGAGGATCGCCACGAGCAGGGCGGCGACCACGAACGTATAGGGGCGGCGCAGGGCGAGGCGAACAATCCACATGAGGTCACCGTGACGAGTGGGACGAACGCGGCGTGAGAACGAAGCTCGTCCGCGGACGGACTGGCTCGGGCGGCTTGCCCTGCGGATCGAAAAGCGAGGACAACAAAACGAGCGATCGGGTCAGTTCCTGAAGTTGCGGACCGGACAACCCCTCCAGTCGGTCGGCCAGGCTCTGTTGCGTCCCCGACCACGCCGACTTCATGGCCGCGCGGCCGCGCGGGCTCAACGCCAGCACGACCTGCCGGCGGTCGCGGCTCGAGTCTTTGCGCACCACGAACCCTTTGCGCACCAGTCCGCTCACCATGCGCGACGTCGCCGGAGCCGTCGCTCCCAGCGCCTCGGCGATCGCCGACAGCGAGGCCGAGGGCTGGTGATACAACTGAACCAGCGTCCGAAACTGCGGAATCGACAGCCCGCTGGCTCGTCGGCTCCGCATGTGGTGGCGGACGAACCGCATCAGACCGGGCAGCACGCCCAGCAGCGCTCCCGCACAGGCCTGCCGGCTCCGGTCCAATTTAGTTGCCTGAGGCAATGATTGCATGAGTGAATGGTACGGGGATGCCGCCGCGCCGTCAATGCCCGACGGGAGGGCATCCTGCTCGCACTGTGCACGCTGGAAGCGTGCACCACAATTTATTCGTGGGAAGGGCATCCCGCCCACGGCCACGCGCTTGTCGCAGGACCTGCCTGCATGCGCAACGACAAGCGAGGAAAAGAGAGGGGAGCGTGTACTGACAAGGAAAAGAGACGGCGGGGGCAAGCCCCGCCGCTCGCTGTTTGGCTTATAGCTCATAGCCTACAGCTTAGAGCTTTCTCTTCCCCGCCACCTTCTCCAGAATCGGCGTGCCCTCGAGCTGGCGGATGCGGTCGCGGATGCGGGCCGCCCGCTCGAAGTCCAGCGCCTGGGCCGCCTCGAACATCTCGGCTTCCAGTTTGGAGATCAGCTCGGCCCGGTCGTACTCCATCTCGCTCGCTTGGATCGCTTCGCGGGCTGTCTTGCGAGCCGAAATCTCCTGCTCGAGGCTGTTGCGGATTGCCTTGACAATGGTCTCGGGCGTGATGCCGTGCTCGGCGTTGTACGCGAGTTGGATCTCGCGCCGGCGGTTGGTCTCGTCCATCGCCCGCTGCATGCTCGGCGTCACTTTGTCGCCGTAGAGGATCACTTCCGCGTTCACGTTGCGGGCCGTGCGGCCGATCGTCTGGATGAGTGACGTCTCGCTCCGCAGGAAGCCCTCTTTGTCGGCATCCATGATCGCCACCAGCGACACCTCGGGCAGATCGAGCCCTTCGCGCAGGAGGTTCACGCCTACCAGCACGTCGAATTCGCCGCGCCGCAGGTCGTTGAGAATCTCGACCCGTTCCAGCGTGTCGATCTCGCTGTGCAGATACTTGCCGCGGAAGCCCTTTTGCTCGATGAACGCCGAGAGGTCCTCGGCGAGTCGCTTGGTCAGCGTGGTCACCAGCACCCGCTCGCCCATCGCCACCCGCTCGCTGATGCGGTCCAGCAGGTCGGGCACCTGCCCGCGGGCCGGCTTGATCTGCACCACGGGGTCCACCAGCCCCGTGGGCCGGATGATCTGCTCGACCACCTCGCCGCCGCAGAGCTTCAGCTCGTACGGCCCCGGCGTGGCGCTGACGAACAGCACCTGGTTCCACATCTGCTCGAATTCCTCGAACCGCAGGGGCCGGTTGTCCAGGCAACTCGGCAGCCGGAATCCGTGCTCGACCAGCGTCTCCTTGCGGTTGCGATCGCCTTGGTACATCGCCCGGATCTGCGGCACGGTCACGTGCGATTCGTCGATGAACAGCACGTAGTCTTCGGGGAAATAGTCGATGAGCGTGAACGGCCGCGAGCCCGGCGGCATGCCGTTCAAGTGCCGCGAGTAGTTCTCGATCCCGCTGCAATAGCCCGTCTCCTGGATCATTTCCAGGTCGTACTTCGTGCGGGCGAGCAGCCGCTGGGCCTCCAGCAGCTTGCCCATCTGACGCAGCTCCATGACGCGATGGTCCAGTTCCTCCTGGATGCTCTTGATCGCCGCCGCGATCCGCTCTTCGGGCATGACGTAGTGCACGGCGGGAAAGATGAAGATCGACTCCTGCGAGGCCAGCGTCCGGCCGGTCAGCGGGTCGATCATGTCGATGCGATCCACCTCGTCGCCGAACAGTTCGATGCGGTAGGCGAACTCCTCGTCGGCCGGATGCACCTCGACCACGTCGCCGCGCACACGGAACGTTCCTCGGCGAAAGTCGATGTCGTTCCGCGAGTACTGGAGGTCTACCAGTCGCCGCAGCAACTCGTCGCGGTCCATGGTCGTGCCCGCCGTGACCGAGATCACGCTTCGCTTGAAGTCCTCGGGCGAGCCCAGGCCGAAGATGCACGAGACGCTGGCCACGATGATGGTGTCCCGCCGCGACACGAGCGAGCTGGTGGCGCTGAGCCGCAGCCGGTCGAGGTCGTCGTTTCGCGACGCGTCCTTCTCAATGTAGATGTCGCGCTGCGGGATGTACGCCTCGGGCTGGTAGTAGTCGTAGTAGCTGACGAAGTATTCGACGGCGTTCTCGGGGAACAGCTCGCTGAACTCCTCGTACAACTGGGCGGCCAGCGTCTTGTTGTGGCTGATCACCAGCGCCGGGCGGTTCAACGCGGCGATCACGTGCGCCATGGTGAACGTCTTGCCCGATCCGGTCACGCCCAGAAGCGTCTGGAACTTGCGGCCGGCTCGGAAGCCCTCCACGATCTTCTCGATGGCCGCCGGCTGATCACCCGCCGGCTTGAACGGACTGACGAGTTTGAATTCGGGCATAGATGAGCTGTGAGCTATAGGCTATGAGCGATAAGCCAAGCGAGCGGCGGGGCTTGCACGTGTTTAGCGTGCGGCACCTTCTCGCCCCTTCGGGGCGAAGCCGCGCCGATCTCTTGCACGCTAAACAGGGTTCCGGGGCTTGCCTCCGCCGGCGCTTTCCGGCACAAGCCCTCTATTCTATACCGCCCTCGCCAGTCCGCCAAAAAGCCGCGGATTCTCGAAACGTCGCGAGTCCCGCCCATCTGCGCGAACAGTGGTCCGCAAGCGAGCGGCAGGGGTATAACCCCGCCGTCTCTTCCGTAAGGGGATTCATAAGAGGAAGTGGCTTCTTCGCTAACCGCACCGTGTTGTGCGTTCCAGCTCGGGGTGGGGTCAGTTCACCCTCACCCGCGCTTCCGTGAAGCGAGCCGAACGCATCCGCTGCCAATCCGAGCCGTACTGGAAGAAAAACAGAGTCGGCAAGTCGGCCCCCAGCTTGTCGCCGATGTCGTCGCTCAGTCGGCGGGGGGTCACGACCCACAGGCACGTCAGGCCGGGGTGCTGGCGCAACCGAAGCACGCCTGCCTCGGTAAAGTCGCCGGCAATCGTCAGGCTATCGAGTTGCCTCAAGCCCGACAGGTGAGCGATGTGAAGAAAATTCTACAGGTCGTGGAAAAGGTCCCTCAGCCCACGCTGGCCCCTTGTCGCCGCAATTCCGCCTGGACTTGCGAGGCGGGCACGTCGCGAATCGCACGGCCCGAGCGGACGGCCAGAGCGGCAGCCACGCCGGCGGCGTGTCCGGTCGCCATGCAGATGGGCATGATGCGGTACGACGAATGTGCCTCGTGCGTGCCCGAGATGCTTCGGCCCGCCACCAGCAGCCGCTCGACGTGTTGGGGCAGCAGGGCCCGCAACGGAATGTCGTACCATTCCCCGGGCGGCAGATGCTTTAGTTCGGTGCCCTTGCCCGCCGGGTTGTGAATGTCCAGCGGATACGAGCCGCGGGCAATTCCGTCCTCGAACTTGCGGGCCTTGAGCAGATCGTCGGCCGTCAACCGGTACTCACCGGCGATGCGGCGCGTCTCGCGCACGCCGATCTGCGAACCCGTCTGCATCACGTACGACTCCTCGAACCCCGGCACGTGCTTTCGCAGGAATGCGATGATCTGTCGCACCTGCCGTCGTCCCTGATACTCCGCATAGCTCAGGTCCCACACGTCCGTCCCCAACACCCGCATCACCCTTACGCTGTTCACCGCCACCTCGTTCGAATGCATGGTATCGAAAAAGAGGATGTCCTCGCGAAACAAGTTGAGTTCACCCGCCTGCGTCGCTTTTTGCACCAGCTCCCACAGGCCGTGCACGCCGCGCCACTGGTCGCCATGCGTCCGCACATACTCGTAGAAGGGCGAATGCCGGAAATCGGCGACCCGGAACATCAGCGTCATGGGTTGAACGAGCCCGTCCGGTTCGCGGCCGACTTCGAACGAGCAGCCCGCCTGGGCGGCAACGTCGGCATCGCCGGTACAGTCCACCGTGACGCCCGCCTCGATCACGATGGGGCCCGACTTGGTCTCGAACACCACGCCCTCGACCTGCCCATCGCCTCGCACGCCACTCGCGAATGCGTGGAACAGGAACTCCACGCCGGCTTCGTCCAGCATCTCGATCGCCGTCCATTTGAAGATCTCCGGATCAAACGGCACGACGAAGCCCGTGTCGAGCGAGGGGGGAATCGCGCCGCCGTTGCGGACCAGCCGTTCGAGGAACCGCAGGAGCGCGCCGGCGATGATCGGCTCGCCCGGACCGTGGTCGTTTGGCAGCAGCCGGGTTGTTCCTCGGGTGATGGCCGCTCGCTGCGTGTGAAACGACATGAGCGGCATGACCAGGGCCGCCGTCGCGTTGCCGCCCAGAAATCCGTATCGCTCGACCAGGATGACCTTCGCGCCGGCCCACGCCGCTCCCAGGGCCGCCCCCAGTCCGGCCGGGCCGCCGCCCACCACCAGGACGTCGGTCCGCGCTGCGTGCAGCGCGCGGCGGGGCGGCAAAACCACCGGAATCGAAGCGTCAGGTCGTTTGAGCGGCGGCATGGGCGAGGTCCGGCCCCTGTTCCTTGGGAGGCTTGCTCCGCAGGACTTGGAGGACAAACTGGTTCGTCTCCCGCGCCCGCGCCTGCAGAGGCGGCACCCGCGATCGAATGTGGTCGCGAACCGACGCACGGACATCCCATGAGCGGTCGATGTGCGCGATGAGATGCCCGGTGGTCACGTGCTCGAGCGGCGGCATCTCGATCTCCAAGTCTTCGATGAATCCTTGCACTTTGGAAGCGTAGGGCAGCGGAACGAACGGAATGCCTTGCATGGCCGAGAAGATCAGAAAATGCAGACGCATCCCCAGCCCGAACTCGAAATGCCCGATCAGCGTCAGCAGTTGCCCCGGACTGTAGTCGCCCTTGAGCACGGTCGCCCGGTCGGCCGACTTCATCCGCGACACCACGGCGTGGCTTTGCTGGAGGTCCATGTTCTTGCGCTCCATGGGCACGAAAACCACCTGGGCGTCATAGCGCGAGACCATGAAGTCCGCCACGTTGGCCAGGAGGGCGTGGTAGTGTTCCACGTCGATGTCGGGAGCGGCCGGCCCCGGCTCGCGGACCGACATGCCCACCAGCTCATGGCCGCCGTCGAGCCCTTCGCGGGTGAGAACGTTCGGCTCCAACGGCTCGGGGGCGATGAGCAGGGCGGGGTCCGCCGTCACATGGATATCGTTGTGAATGCCCACCTCCTCCAACAGCTTGCGGGCCCCGCGATCGCGCACCGTGATACGCGCGGCCGAACGCAGGTGCGTCGCCACCGCCTTCCGTGACGCGGCCGACGCGAGCGGGCCGGCGCTGATGGCATAGACCACCACCGGCACGCCCACCGACTCAGCGATCGCCACTTCGCGCAGGTACACCTCCGCTTCGCCGTCGTACAGGATGCCGCCGCCTCCCAGGACGAGCAGATCGAGTCTTTCGATTTCCGCCCGCGCTTCTTCACGGCTCATCGAACGCACGGGCACCGCTCGCTCGACCGCGTGTCGCCGCAGCGTGTCCTCCGGGTTCCGCGAGAACACCGTCACTTCCGCCGCCACGGTGGCTCGCAACTGTTGAAGGATTCCCTCCAGGATGGCCTCATCGCCCAGGTTGAGTCCGCCGTACGATCCGGAAATGCCGATGCGGTAACGCTCGTTTTCCACCATGGCCACTCCTAGCCGAGCCCCGATTCGACTCTGCGGAAACCAACGGTCATCCCGCGGATTCAGCATGAACCGGTACATGGGATCATAGGTATCCACTTCGCGTGCATGGACGGTGACGGTTCATGCAAATACAATGTCCGGGCCATGGCCTGGGATCCCCGGCAATACCACTGCCCACAGTGTGGCTGCGACCTTCGCGGCCAGACCATCGAGCGCTGTCCGGAATGCGGCCTTCTCTACGACTTGGCCGCCCTGCGAAGTCTCGCCTGGGATGCATTTTGGGCGGCCTGCACACCCTATCTCACCGCCGCCAGAATCCTGGCCCCGGCCGGAATTTTCGGTGTCGGCGCGCTCTTGGCTTCCGAGACTACGCCTCGGCCTCGTGCTTCTATACATTCCGATAGGCATCCTGTTTCTCGTGTCAGGACGACTCGCGAAGACGCGGGGGCACAACACGGTTGAAATTCTGGCGAGTGAGCCGGTCAAATACCTCGCGTCGCCTCTCCGGAGCGACCACTTTCGCCACGCACTGTCCACCAGTTGCTGCGATACGGTGTGTACGTCGTATTTGCGTCGCAGTCCGATTCCCAGCACGACGGTGGCCAAGGCGGTGAGGAGGGGGACGATTGTAGCGAGGGAGCGCCCCGCAGCGATCAGGATCAACGCACTGGCGGTTCCACATGAGAGGAGGACGTGGTCCCACATGGAGAGCGAGTCGGGCGGTGAACGCCGATCGGCTCTGGCCTTCAGTTGAGCTGCATAGGCTTTCGCATCGAACGGATACAGGACCGTGTCGTTGAACTCGAAGGCCGGCACGGCGATGTCGCAGAGCCAGCCGGGCGGGATCTCGGGGAAGCGTGCCGCCATCTCGTTGCAAACCTGGCTGAGCGACTCGTCTTGCTCGGAAATTTCCACCCAGTGGTCGGGGCCAATCTGAAATGCCAGACAAATGACGTCGTGCACCCACCGGTCGAGCTTGTACGCTCGAATGGACTGGATCTCCGCCCAGCGCACGGTTGCGACCGGAGCAGCCTCACGTGCGACGCGCAGCTCAAAACCGTCCGAGCGAAGACCGATCCGCCGCGGCAAGTTCGCGGAACGTGCACGCTTCGGCCATCGGAATTATCGCCAGGTTATCTGAGGGCCTCATCGCGAAGGTCGCCGATCATCGGCCTTCAATCCGGAACTCATACTTGCCTGCGCCCACGTCGAAGATCACGAAGCCGCCTTCCACGGCGACCGGCGTGACGCCCGGCACTTTCTCCACCTTGCCTCGGGCGCCGCCCACGTTCTGCACGAGCTTGCCGCTCTCGTACACCGCGCCGTCCGCACGGCCCAGCGTGGGTACATGGACGCGGGCCCTCGTGTTGGCCGGAACGGTCACGTTGAGCGTGAGAACATCGCGGCCATCGTCAACCATGTGGCGCCACGCGCTCTTCACGTCGCCGTACATCGACGCATAGCTCGCGCTCGCCCAGGTCAGGCCGGCCGTCGGCTGCGGGCGGATGATGATGTGCTTGAAGCCGGGCTGCGTCGGATCGAACCGGATGCCCGCCACGTCTTCCATCATCCAGCGTCCGATGGCTCCGAACGCGTAGTGATTGCGGGAGTTCATGTTCGGCCCCCACTTGTCGGTGTCCCAGCGCTCCCACATGGTGGTGGCCCCGTTCAGGAGCATGTACAACCACGACGGGCAGCTGGTCTGCGTGGCCAACTTGCCCGCCACGTCCTGGCGCCCGCCGTCGGCCAGTGCGCTCATGAGATAGGCTGTGCCGAGGAACCCGGTGGACAGGTGATACCCGCGGGCCTTGATGTTCTCGACGATGTTGTTGAGCACGGCCTCGCGGCGATCGGGCGGGACGATGCCGAAATACAACGGCAGGAGGTTGGCTGTCTGCGTCTCGCCGGCGTACTGGTTGGTTTCGGCGTTCAGATAGTGCTTGTTGAACAGCGCGGCGATCTCTTCGGCCCGCTTGGCGTATTTGTCCGCCTCGGCGCTGCGGCCGATGGCCCGCGCCATCTCGGACACGAGCTTGGTCGAGTAGTAATAGTACGCGGCACCGATGGTGTGCGAGGGCGATTCGACCGTCGCCACCCAGTCGCCGTAGCCCTTGCGCTCGTACAAGCCGGTCCGGGACTCCCGATTGGCGTGCATGTACTCGATCCACCCGACCATGGTGTCGAACGATTTTTCGATGATCTGCGTGTCGCCGTAGAACTGCCACACCGTGTACGGTGTGGTCACACAGGCGTCGCCCCAGCCGGGAGCGGCCGGGCCCATCGTCACCATTGCCGGAGCCACGTCGGTCACCCAGCCCTCGGGGCCCCGCGAGTCGATGACATCCTGCATCCACTTGTGATAGAACGCTGCCATGTCCATGTTCCAGCACGACGTCGGGCCGAAGACGTTGACATCACCCGTCCAGCCCAGACGCTCGTCGCGCTGCGGGCAGTCGGTCGGGACGCTGTGCAGGTTGGACCGCTGGCCCCACATAATGTTCTTGAACAGTTGCGTGAGCAGCGGATGCGAGCATTCGAACACGCCCGCCTGCGGCACGTCGGTGTGGAACACGCGGAAAATCAGGGCGTCGTTGGCGGGACGTCCGGGATAGCCGGTCACTTCGCAGTAGCGCATGCCGCGGTAGGTGAACAGCGGCTCCCACACTTCCTCGCCTTGGCCCTTACAGATGTAGTAATCGGTGGCCTGGGCACTGCGGTAGTTGTCACGGTAGAGCCGGCCGTTGGGATCCAGCTCCTCGCCGAACCGCAGCCGGATCTTCGTGCCCGCACCGCCGCGGGCCTTGAGCCGCACGAAGCCCGCCGCGTTCTGTCCGAAGTCGAAGATGAACGTGCCCTTGTCGGTCTCGTGCTCGTTCACCCACACCGCGGGCAGTTCCTGCGTCACACGGATGGGCTCGCACACGTCGGCCACGACGGCGATCTTCTGCTCGGCCTCGGGCACGAGCACGGCGTTCGTCCACGCCGCCGCGTCGAAGCCCGACGCCGCCCAGCCCGGCATCTCGAGTCGCGCGTCGTACGTTTCTCCGTGGTAGAGTGAGTCCTGCGTGATGGGCGAGGCGTGGGCCTTCCAACCCTTGTCGTCGGTGACGATCAGGTCTTGCGTGCCGTCGGCATACTCGACCGCCAGTTGCATGAGCAAGCGCAGGTTGCCGCTGGAATACGCCTCGGTGCTTTGCGCCAGGCCGCCCGACCACCAGCCGTTGCCGAGAATCGCGCCCACCGCGTTGACGCCCGCGTCGATTTGCTCGGTGACATCGTACGTCTGGTACTGCACGCGCTTGCGGTAATCGGTCCAGCCCGGCGAGAGGATATCGTCACCCACCGGCTTGCCGTTGATGTACAGCTTGTACACGCCCAGGCCGGTTACGTACGCCCGGGCCCGCACCGGCTTGCCTTTGGCCTCGAACTCCTTGCGCAGACAGAACGAGCGGCGCGGGCCGTTCTGCTTGTCTTCCTCGCCGGCGGACGCCGCGATGGCTTTTTTCTCAGCCGTGATCCAGCGAGCCTTCCAATCAGCCGGGCTCAGGAGGCCCATCTCGAACCATGCCGGCTTGGACCACTCGCTCGGCTTGCCCTGCGCGTCCCACGTTCGCACCCGCCAGTAGTAGCGCCGACCGCTCTGCAGGGCGGGGCCGGCGTACTCCACGTGCGTCGACTGATCCGACTCGACCTTACCTGTGGCCCACACCGCGGTGGCGAACGTCTCGTCGGTGCTCACCGTGATTTCGTATGCGGTCTGCTTGGCTCCGCGGCGCGAGTCCTGCACCTGCCAACTGAGCCGCGGCCGAACGATGTCGATCCCCAGCGGGTTCACCCGATACTCGCACCGCAGATTCGCCGGCGGCCCCATCTGCCCGGTCACCGGCGATTCCGCCTGAGCCTGCCCGGACCCGCCGGTGCCGAACAGAAAGACTACGACCGGGAGAAAGAAATACCATGTGCAGGCGCGAGCGTGCGTGTTCATCACGGGGCCTCCTGTGGTTGATGCGACAGAATTTCCGGGTTGCAGAGGCATAGCATAGACGGCGAGCGAGGTTTCGCAAGCGAAGGCACGTGTTTACCGTGCATGAGATCGACGTAGCACCGTGCCGAAAGGGCGCGAAGTCAGTAGAGATCCGCGCGGCTTCGCCTCGAAGGCGCGCCAAGTGAGGAGCCGTGGGCGTAAGCCCACGTACCGCTGGCTCCTAAAAACCATCCCTTTGACAACCTGAGGGCAGCGAAGCCGCCCTGAGGTTGACAAAGGGAATTGGTGTGGGGCCCGCACCGGCGGCTCACGCCGCCGGCTAGTGACCGGCGTCCCTACGGGGCGAGAAGGTACCGCACGCTAAACACGTACAAGCGAAACCCGTGACGAGATGGTCCCGTGCTGCGACGGGACGGGGGCGACGCTTTTCGCGCTCTTGCATCGCTGTGCGGTTCTGGCAGAATGTGGCCGGGATTTGAGGGATTTTATGCGTAACGCGAAATCGCTCGGTCTGATCGCTCTGGCTTCGCTCACGCTGCTGACGGGCTGTCAAGCCGTGCCCTGGAACTACAGTTACGACTTGGCCATGCAGTCGGCCGCCCGGCAGCGCAAGCGGGTCGTCGTGCTCTTCGCCACCGCCAGCAGCCCCGAGTGTCGGGAGATGGACTGGACGGTCTTCACCGACGCCAAAGTCCGCGAGATGATGCGCGAGTTTGTGCCCGTGCGTCAGGACTTCTTCGTGAATCGCCCCGAGGCCGACAAGCTGGGCGTGACGCAGGTGCCCACACTGGTCGTTCTGCGTCCCGACGGCACCGTTGCCGGCACGCACGTCGGCAAACTCTCGCCCGAGGATCTGCGTTTCTTCCTCATCAAGAACCGCTTCAACTGATCGTATTGTGGTGCAGCCATCCCACCGTACGTGTTTAGCGTGCGGCAGGCGCCTTCTCGCCCCTTCGGGGCTGAACGCAAGACACGCGCTGGACCAATATGACGCTAACGGCGATCAACCCGGCGAAAAAAACAACCGCTAAAGACGTACTCCTGCCTGCACTGTGCAGACTCGAGTAGGTGTTAGCGGTCAGGTTTTTCGCTGGAAGGACCGGGAGTCAGGCAAACTGACGGGGAAAAGGGACGGTGGGGACAAGCCCCGCCGCTCGCTGGGAAACGCCTCTGGAGACTGTCGCGAGCGTCAGGTCTTGCCGTTGAGCTTTGGGCCGCCTCGGGCTACGATTTGCAGCCTCATAGGTACGCGGCCCTCTTAGGGGGCGGGCATCTTGCCCGCCTCGAGCAGATGGGACGTATGCCTTTCGAGAGGAGCCAAGATCAACAACCGGCAACGGTACGTGCCGGACCGGCCGGGGACGGGAGCCACCAATGCGCATGAGGATTGCGATACTGACGGTAACGAGTTTCTGCCTTCTCATGGGTGCTGAATGCCAGATGCCGGGTAGCATCTCGGATCCCATCGCGGCCGGAACCTATCGCGGCACCATCGGCGGCGAAAGCCAGCTGAGCGAACTCAACGGCACCGTCATCGAGATCTCGCCGGTTCAATCGACACTCACCGTCGTGTTCGACGCCCAGAATCGGCCCATCTCGCTGAACACGGCCGCCGCTGGCGGCGTGCCCAGCCAGACGCTCACCGTCTTCAACGTCACGCAGACGCAACGCTTCCAGTACTCCTACAACGACCCGGCCAACGGCTCGGTCAGCGTCGATTACACCGTCCGCGTTATCCGCTCCGAGGGCTCCGGCGGCACCTACACCGTCGAGTACGATTTCAACGGCACGCAGACCACCATTTTCGGCGTGACCACCATGTTCGGCACGAACAAGTACACGTTCTACAACCAGAGCACGGGCGTGTGGGTCGTCCACGACCAGGTCAGCACGCTGACGCCGCCCGGTGGTCAGGGCTCTCTCAAGAGCAGCCTCTTCCAAACTGGTTTGCTGCTCAAGACCAACTGATCTCAAGGCTTCACATACTGAGCGGCTGCACTCCTGGGCGGGATCAGCCGGTGGTGGCCGGTGAGCCGCCACTCGGCGAGGGGCGGTCCCCAACTGAGCAGAACCCATAGCACCGCTCCGATCGCCAGGGGAAGCGAGACGTGCCGGTCTACGCCCATGGCGGCCAGCGCGAGCGGGATCATTGCGCCGATGATCACAGCGGCAACGGGCGCGATGAACACACGATCGAAGCCCGGGATGATCAGCCGGCCGGTGAACACCGTGATCCCGGTCGGCCGGAATTATAACTGCGAGGCATGTTTCGAATCGCTCCGCGGCATGGCTGCGCTTGTCCTACCCGTCGCGGCGGTCTAGATTGTGCGGTCGGCGCCCCCAGGGGGCGTGCCGCAATGTGTTCTTTGTGTGCGGGACATCCGAATGTCGGACGCTCTGGTTACCAGTCAGCCTCGAGCCACAACGCATGAGGTGCCGGACGAGTCGGTTTCGCTGCCGGCCACGACCTCGCCCGAACTGAGCGGATGGTGCATCGCGGGTGTGGTGGCGTTGTTCGTTATCATCGGGCATGCCTGGTCGGTGAACACAGGCCTGTACCTCGACGATTACGCCCATTTCGAGCATCTGCGGGACGGCGACTGGTCGTATCGCTCGGCCGTGGATTCGGCCCGGTTGGGCATCGTCGGCGAAGTGCTCGATCTCTGGGGTCGCCAGGAGGCGGGCCTGCGGTTCTATCGGCCCATCGCGTTCTGGATCATGCGGGCCGAATACACGCTGGTGGGCTGGAACCCGCTGGGCATGCACGTGCTCTCGCTGGGCTGGCACTTCGCCTGCTCGATGCTCGTCGGGGCCGTGGCCGCTCGGGCACTGGGTCGGCGGTTTTGGGGACTGGTCGCCGCGTGCTTGATGGCCATCCATCCCGCCCACGTCGGGACGGTGTACTGGATCGCCTGTCAGACCGAACTGCTCACCACGCTGTTTCTCCTCCTGGGAATTCTCGCCTATGCCCGGTACGCGGGATGGGGCGATTGTTGGTTTCATCGGGAGCGGGAACAGAATGACGCGGCGACGCGGGGATGCGGCGACGCGGCGAAAGAGGGCGAGGCAGAGCACGGCTCGCGCGGGTCGTTCATCTACGCGATGATCGCGATGGTTTGCTACGGTTTGGCTCTCGGTTGCCGCGAGAATGCAGCACTCTTCCCGCTGGTCTGTTGGCTGGGCGACCGGCTCATCGGCACGTCACGACCGCGGTGGATCCGCTGGGATCACGTGGCCATGGGCTTGGTCTTCGTGCTCTACATGGTCCTGCGGTATGAGGCGCTGGGCGGATTCCCCGTGCCGCCGCCGCCGTATCTCGAGCCCGTTTCCGCAAGTCTCGAGTTCGTGCAGTACGTCCTCTACAAGATCGTGATGTACGCACTGGGCTTGTTTCTCTTCGTGCCCGTGGTGCCCGTGGGCAGCCGCAGTTACTTCGCCGAACGGCTCGACGTGTTCTACGGCCTGTTTGTCGCTGTTCTTGCGTTGATTGCTGTGATCTGGGCCGCGTATCGCTTTCGGCCGAGCCTGCTGTGGCCCCTCGTCTGGTTGGGGTGTCTGATCGCGCCCGTGATGCTGGTGTTCGCCTCGCCGCATCATCTGTATCTGCCGGGCCTGGGCATGGTGCTGCTTTTCACCGCCGGCATCGCCGCCATTGCTGGCCGATCGCCCGGTTCGCCACGCGCCGGCATCCGCGCGGTCGTGTGTGGATGCATCATCTTCATTCTGGCCGTCGGGCTTGGCCTATACGCCTGGAGCATGGGCTTTGCTTACGTGCGCGGCGTGCTATCGGAAGACCTTGTCGTGCGCGAGGTCAAGCGGCAGGTGAAACCGCTCCGCGACGGCGATCATCTGTTCTTCATCAACCTTCCCGTGCTCGCCTACTACGTCGTGCCCGCCATCGAACAGGAACTCGGGTACCGTGATCTCAAGGGCCACGTGCTGGTCTTTTCGCCCGATCTGATCCGGATGGAATCGCCCGGCGAAGTGGAAGTGCTGGATCGGCACCGCCTGCGCATCCGGGCGCCGGCCGACAAGCCCTACCTGGCCGGCACCACCGGAACCATGCTCCTGGGCGTCATGGGCATCGATCGCAACCTGCGTCAGGGACAACAGATCGATGCCGGCCTGTTCACCGTGACGCTCACTAAGATGGACGACGAGGGCGTGCGCGAACTGCTCTACGAGTTCCGCGAGCCGCTCGACTCGCCCAACTACCACTTTTACCTCGGATCACCGCAGTTCATGGCCTACGAGCTGATCTTTCCGCACGCCGCGGCCACCTCGCAGCCGGGCCCCTGACCACGGCTCTGTGTCTTTCCCTCAAGCCTCACGTCGTCAAGTCTCAAGCCTTCTTTCAACCATGAACCGCTCATCGAAACGCCAGCGGGTATGCGTCGAAAGTGGGCGATGCAAGAAAGAAGTGGTAGGTGGGGTCGCTCAGCGGACGGTTGAACGTGAAGAGGAACTCTTGCACGCCCGTGGCATCGGCGCGGGTGACTTCGACGGTGAACTCCTCGGTTGCGAACGTCTCACCGGCGCGGAACGGAGCGTCGCGTTGGATGCCCTGCAGAATTGACCGGCCGATCAGGCCCGAGAAGTAGGCTGGCTCGTCGAGCCACACCCGCAAGCGATGGGCATCGACCTGTTCGACGTGGGCGGGCCGATCCATGTAAAGGAACTCGGGCGCGAACGTCAGCACGTAGCCGTGCAAGGGGGCCACGCCGCGGGCTTCTTCGATAGCCGGTATGCAGTTGAACGCCAGCATGGGCAGGTTGATGAAGAACAACCTGTCGCCGGCCTGCATGGGACGGCCCAGTTGAATCGCCTGGCGAATGGGCAGTTGGCATGCCGCCGCCAGGCCGGCCACTCCCGTGTCGAGCACGAAGTTCACGCCGGCGAACGCGGCCAAGTGCAGCGGAATCAACGTGACGATCGCACCGCGAATGATCCGACGCCATGCATCGGCTCGTTGACGGCTCCACCAAAGGATCGACCGGATCGCCAGCACCGTGGCGACGGCCATGCCCGCCGAGACCAGGTATAGATGGTGAGCCGACGCGAACACCGGCAGGACGGGGGCAAGCGGCAAGATGGCCAACCCGAGCCACAGCCAGATGGACCGATTCGGACGGACGACGGTGATGATCAGCGCCCACCCGAGCACGATGCACGCGAACAGGCCGTAAAACAGGCCCGGGTGGGCACGCATCTGTGCCTGGCCGGCGAAACCCACGATCGGGAGGTACGCCCATAAGCCCAGGATGTAGTACACGAACTTTTCGACCACGAACGTCACGAAGCCCGGTTCGCTCGCCGGCCAGGCGTACGGCCGGCCGGGGATCGTCAATGGCCCGAGCATCGCGCGACGCAGCACCAGATACCCGACTGCGATCAACGCGAACGCTGCGTACGCGGCTAGTCTTCGCCGGAGTCCCGCCCCTTTCGCGGTCACCAGATCACCGAGCACCAGCAGCGCGGGCAGGACGATGGCCGACTCACGGCAGCCGAGTGCCGCGACATAGCATGACAGGGTGGCTGCCAGGAACAGGTGCGAACGCCGTGAGCGCGGTGATGGCGATCCATCCGGCGGTTGCCTAAAAGCGGCCGACGCCATTGTGGTGCAGGCATCCTGTCTGCGCGTACACGCTGGAAGCGTGCACCACAATTGTGCGTCGAGTATGTTGTGAGTCTTTCGGGACGGCTCCCACCAGCCGGCGTATCGGCCGTAGCACAGCAGAGCGGCCAGCGTGAACGCCGTGGCCATCTGTTCGTTTTGGCAGGCGATCCACCGCGGTGTCAGGAAGTTATTCGGGTGCATGAGAAACAGCACCGCCGCCAGGAGACCCCAGCCCGTCGAGCCGGTGGCCCGCCGGGCCAGCAGCAGCACGAGCGACGTACAAACCACGCCCCAGCCCAGCGACGCGACGTGCATGACGTCCGGCCGCCAGCCACCTGCCACATACGTCGCCCGCATGATCGCGAACGCGACCGGCCGGAAGAAGTACAGGTCGGCTTCGTCCTGCCACCACATGCGCACCCGCCGCCGCGGATCGCCCAGGTGCGAGGCATCCACCAGCGAGCGGAACGACCAGTCGCCGTCTCGAAGCTCCGCCCGGTGGTTGTAGTCGTCCAGCACGAGCCCGTAGCCGACGGATCGGCCTTGCAGCAGAGCGGTCAGCGCTGCCAGTAGTAGGATCGCACCGGCCAGCCGAAGGCCGCCGCGCAGAGTTTCGGAAGGACTCGCGAGCATGGCGGCACAGGATACCGGCGGGACGACATAGGGGAAAGAATGACGCGGCGACACAGCGGCGAGGCGACACGGCGACGCGGCGATGGCGGCGGCGCCAACACGCTGGGAAAGGTGCACCGAATTACACACCGGATTTCCTCGGGCGGCAGGCCGGCGGGGGCTGCAGATTGGCGCGCAGACACCACCGGATATAATTGTTCCATGGAAGAGACAATTGCCATTCTGGACTTCGGCAGTCAGTATTCGCAACTGATCGCTCGACGCGTGCGCGAAAACCGCGTCTTTAGCGTGGTCTGCCCGCCCTCCATCTCGCCCGACAAGCTTCGGGAGATGAATGTGTCGGGCCTGATCTTCAGCGGTGGTCCGTCCAGCGTCTACGAGAAGAACGCCCCTAAGTGCGACCCCGGTTTGCTGGACCTCGGCGTGCCTATCCTCGGCATCTGCTACGGCATGCAGGTCACGGCGGCGTTGCTCGGAGCCAAGGTCGATGCCGCGCCCGCCCGTGAATATGGCCGAACGGGCTTGGAGGTCCTCGAAAGCACCGGGTTGTTCCGTCACGTTCCCGGCCCGACCACCGTGTGGATGAGTCACGGCGACATGGTCCAAACGCTTCCCGAGGGCTTCATTCCGCTGGCCCGCACGGCCAACTGTGAACTCGCGGCCGTGCGGCATCGCGAGCGACCCATCTTCGGCGTGCAGTTTCACCCGGAGGTCACGCATACACGCTACGGCGGCCAGATTCTGCGCAACTTCCTGTACGACATCTGCGGCTGCAAGGGCTCGTGGGAGGTCGGCAACTTCGTCGAGACCGCCGTCGCCTCCATCCGCGAGCGGGTCGGCCCGAACGATCGCGTGATCTGCGGCTTGTCCGGCGGCGTGGACAGCAGCGTGACCGCGGCCCTGCTCCACGAGGCCATCGGCGACCGGCTGGTCTGTATCTTCGTTGATAACGGCTTGCTCCGCCGTAACGAGGCGAGCCTGGTCGAGTCCACTTTCCGAGGCCACTTCAAGATCGATCTGCGCGTGGTGAACGCCGCGGATCGGTTCCTGTCGCGGCTGGCCGGCGTGACCGACCCGCAGGAAAAACGCAAACGTATCGGCCATGAGTTCATCGAGGTCTTCAAGGCCGAGGCCAGAACGATCCCGAACGCCCGCTTCCTGGCCCAGGGCACGTTGTACCCCGACGTGATCGAGTCGGGGCAGGGCCTGGCCGGTCAGGCAGCCAACATCAAGCTGCACCACAACGTAGGCGGATTGCCCGCGGAGCTGGGCTTCGAACTGATCGAGCCGTTGCGCGACCTGTTCAAAGACGAAGTGCGGATGGCCGGCGAGCACCTGGGGCTGCCCGAGGAGATCGTGTGGCGGCATCCGTTCCCGGGGCCGGGCCTGGCGGTGCGCATCATCGGCGAGGTGACGGCCAAGCGGGTGGAACTCCTGCAGGCGGTGGACGAAATCGTCATCGATGAGATCCGGGCCGCAGGCTGGTATCGCAAGATCGGTCAGGCCTTCGCCGTGTTGTTGCCGGTCAGTGCGGTGGGCGTCATGGGTGACGGCCGCAGCTACGAGGGCCAGCAGGTGGCGGCCATTCGGCTTGTCGAAACGACCGATTTCATGACTGCCGATTGGGTCCACATTGACTACGAGGTGCTGGGGCGCATCTCGTCGCGCGTGATCAATGAGGTGTCGGGTATCAACCGCGTCGTGTACGACGTGTCCAGCAAGCCCCCGAGCACCATCGAGTGGGAGTAGACGGCGAGCGGCCGTGCCGCTCGCCATTGTCCGGCCGATGGCTTCTGGCCCATGGCTTATAGCTCATAGCTAACGGCTTTCAAATGAACCGCGCAGTCATCATCGTCGATCACGGCAGCAAGCTGGCCGCCGCCAACCAGATGCTCGAGTCGCTCGCCGGGCAAGTGCAGCGGCTGACCACCGATGCCGTCTACTTCGCCCACATGGACTTGGCCGAGCCGACGATCGAGCAGGCGTTCGACGCCGCGGTAGCCGGTGGGGCCGACACCGTGTTCGTGTTCCCGTACTTCCTCGCCCCGGGGCGTCACAGTCGCGAGGACATCCCCCGCATGGCCGCCCAAGCCGCCGCTCGCCACCCGGGGCTGCGGTGGCATTGCTCGGGGCCTATCGGCCTGGACAAGATGCTCGCCCAACTGATCGTCCGCCGCGTCCGTCGCTGCGAGCAGCACGAGTACACGTGCGACGAGTGTCCCGATGTGAATTACTGTCGGCCGGCTGGCGAGTGGGAGTGAGCGCGGGCGCGGCCGAACCGGCGTGTGTGCCGTCTCCGCCGAATGGAGTTCGCGCGGACAGCGGCGCCTCTGGGGGCTTGGGGGCCGGCGGAAAGACTCTCAGTAGGGTTACCTCGGGCGGATGGCGGTCTTGGGGGGCGGGCGTCTCGCCCGCCTTATGGATGGCACTGCATGCCGTTTGTCAGTGTGATCGACTTCGGGGAGAGGACGTTTGACGCTTCCGAGGCGGGCGAGACGCCCGCCCCCCGCGAGAGCGAGTTTGCGGGTGGCGATGGGAAAGGGTTTGTCCGAATGGTGAATGAGTGTCAATTGGAGATTCGTGTTCGCTATGCCGAATGCGATCCCATGGGTTTTCTGCACCACTCCAAGTACTTCGAGTACTTCGAGATGGGCCGGACCGAATTGCTGCGGGCCTCGGGCATGCGTTACCGCGATCTCGAGGCCAAGGGCGTGCTTTTCGTGGTCGTGAAGATCGACTGCCGATTCCGCCGGCCCGCCCGGTACGACGATCTGCTCACGCTGCACGTGCGTATCACCCGCCAGAGCCGGGCCCGCATCGACCACGAGTACAAGCTTTACCGCGACGGCGTGCTGTTGTGCGAAGCCTCCACCATCCTGGCCTGCGTGAACCGGGAGGGCCAGCCCATCCCGATTCCGGAGGAGCTGGGGGTGGCCAATGACGAATGACGAATGACGAAATCAGAATGACGAATACAAGCGATGAGCTATGAGCTGTGAGCTCTGAACCAGACATCTCGGTGCGGCTTTCCAGCTGGTCATTCGTCATTCGGATTTCGGATTTCGATATTCACTCTTCGGATTCTTGATCATGCCTGTTTTGTGCCAACTTGTCGATCCCGATCAATATTGCGTGTCCGAATGGAACGTCGGCGAGGATCCCTGGGATCGCCATTACTGGATCGACCTGTTCGAGCGGTTTCCCGGCTGGATCGAGCCCATGCTCCGCGACGATCCGCAACAGGCCGACAGCGACTTCGACGTTCGCTGGCCGGCGTTTCTGCGCGACTACCATGCGGATCTCGACCGCATCCGCCGCCAGACCGAGGCGGGCAGTCCGCTGCGGACCATCGATCTCACGCGTTTCCGCAACCGCTGGCTGGCTGCGTACGGCTGGCCCGACCCCTATCGGCAGATCAAAGCCCGCGAGAACGCCATCGCGGCCGATCTGTATCCCCGGGTCGTCGAACGCATCGACGCCATCGCTCCGGACCGCCGATGGGAACGGCTCATCCGCGGCATCTTCGCCGGTAATATGTTCGATCTCGGTTCTCCCAAGACGGTCGAGATGTACGAACGCGGCGAGATCGACTTCGAGACTGTCCTCGAACGCGTGCCGCCGCGACCGTGGTTCATCGACCAGGCCGATGCACTCATCGAACGCCTCGGCCCGCCCGCCCGCTATCGCCAGGCACTCATCTTCGCCGACAACGCCGGCTCCGACATCGTGCTCGGCGTGATCCCGGTCGCCCGCGAGATGGCCCGGGCGGGCATGCGGGTGGTGATCGCCGCCAACGACGGGCCGGCTCTCAACGATATCACCATCGCCGAGCTCGGCCCGCTCCTGAAAACGCTTGCCGGCCGCGACGCCGTGCTGGCCGAGTTCCTCCGTGCCGACCGCATCGCGGCCGTGGGTTCGGGCGGCGACACGCCGCTCATCGACCTGGGACACGTGAGTGAGGCCTGCAACGCCGAAGCCGCCCGCAGCGACCTGGTCGTGCTCGAAGGCATGGGCCGCGGCGTCGAAAGCAACTGGGACCGGCAGTTCAAATGCGACGTCTGGCGCGTGGCCATGCTCAAGGACGAGTCCGTCATCCGCCATCACAAAGCCCGCCTCTTTGACGCCGTCTGCCGCTTCGACCCGGCGTAGAGGGGGAGGCTTGGGACCTGAGACCTGAGGCTTGAGTCGGCCCAAGCGAGTCTCAGTTCTCAGTTGTCAGGCAAATGCAGGCTTGGCTCATAGCTCACAGCTCATAGCTGACCTGCACCACTGCGCCGTCGCGCGCACGCTAGTGTGACTCTTAATAGGCACGATGGATTTCAGGCGGGCGAGACGCCCGCCCCCCCGGAACGTGGCGGTCGGACTAGCGCGAGTGGTGGGCCTGGGCGGCCAGAGCCTTTTCCACCTTCTTCCAGTACTTCAGCGTGGCGGCTTTCCTATGCCCCTGCGGCCCGCCGTTGTGGATGCGGGCCAGCGTTTGATAGTCGCGGCGGGCCAGGGCGGTGGGGCAGTAGCGCTGCCAGTACGCGATCATGACCCGCTCGGCATACTCGACGTTGCGAACGTCACCGTAGCGGCCGGGCACGTTGCTGTCCTGCCAATAGGGACGTTGGATCTGATAGGGGCCCAACGACCGGCCGCCGTCGCCGATGATCTCGCCGGTACGGCCGCCGCTCTCGACCTGGCGGATGGCATCCAGCAGGGGACGCAACGACTTGTCCGCCGGCACTGCCGAGGCAACCATCGGGGCTGCCAACCAGATTGAGAGTGCCACCAAAGCGCGCATAGGCTCTCCCTTGGCGAGTGCCTGCTCGCCTTCTTGATCTTCCTTGGTCTGACTGGGTGATCTAATAGATCCTATCTCGCAAAACCGGATTCTCAATCCGATCTCACGATCAATTTGAAGCTCGGGAACGCCCGGCGGAGCCGCGATTCCCATCGCAGTCCGAGAACATGCGGCTTGCCGAGAACTATCGGACGCTCACATGATGCTTAGGCGCGGAGTTCCCGGTCAGGCAACGGCCCCAGTGCCGAGCGGACGAATTTGGGGGAACCTCCGAGCGCAGCAGCGTAGCGAACGGAAGTGGGGAAGCCGCACTTGGCGGCATTCCGGGGGCGGGAGCACCGGGGAGTGCTCCGGAGTGTCAGCCGGCCGTCGTGATCCCGAAGTGAGCAAGCGCCTTTTCCTCGGTGGGGGCGAACGTGAACACCTTGTTCAGGTTGGTAATCTCGAAGACCTTCATCAAGTCCTTGCGCAGACCGCAGAGGACGACGTCACCCTTGATGGCGGCCGCCTTCTTGCGAAGCGTGATGAGCACGCCCAGCGCGGACGACGAGAGGAACTGCACCTTGGTGAAATCCAGTACGAGCTTCTTGCGGGCTTTGTTGTCCACCAGGTCGTAGAGTTCCTCACCCATGGCCTCGACTGCGACGCTGTCCAGAATGGACGAGTCCTGGACGGTGACGACGGTCACGTCGCGGATGGGATGGATGAGTAGTCGTGCCGTGCCGGCCATGAAAGTCTCCCCTTTCAATAGTGTCGAGTCGTGCCATTCTAAGGGCCAGCCGCCGCCGTTTCGAGGGCAGCGAGAGGGGAGAAAAGATGGACGCGGCGACGCGGGACGCGGCGAGGGGGAGAAAGCAAAGCCGCGGGGACGCGGCGAAGGGGAGAAAGAAGGATGCGCGGGGGAACGGGGACCGGAGACGGCGGCGGGAGGAGAAGGGCGGGCGTTGCTTGGACTTGGGACCGTCACTATTGCTATACTGTAAGGTCTTATCCTGAAAGGAATATCCGCTTGACTGAACCGCTGAAAGTGGCGTTTGTGGCTCTGGGCTGTGCCAAGAACCTCGTCGACTCCGAAAAGATGCTGGGGCAGCTCGTCGAGGGCGGTGCGATCATCACCGGCGACGAGTCCGAGGCCGACGTGATCGTCATTAACACGTGCGGCTTCCTGGAGGCCTCGCGGGCCGAGGCGCACGAGGAGATCGCCGCTGCGGTGGCCAGCAAGCGGAAGGGCCGATGTCGCCGCGTGGTCGTGGCAGGCTGCCTCGTGCAGCGGGACGGGACACGGCTGCTCGAGGACGTGCCAGGCATCGACGCCTTGGTGGGCGTGCATCAACGGGACGACATTGTCCGGGCCGTGCTGGGTGGCGACGGCGAATCCGCCGACACCAGGCAGTCTCGGGCAAAACGTCGCCCGGTTCGCCCGGCTGACCTGTACCTGGGCGACTACCACCCCTACGTGGCCACGGACACCGCCCGCCTGCGGCTCACGCCGCGTCATTACGCGTACCTGCGGGTGAGCGAAGGCTGTAACCAGAAGTGCACGTTTTGCACCATCCCGGCCATCCGCGGTCCCATGCGTTCCAAGCCGCCACAAGCCATTCTCGCCGAGGCCCGCGAACTGGTCAGCGACGGGGCGGTCGAACTGAACCTCATCGGCCAGGACACCACCAGCTACGGGCAGGACATCGACTACGCCGCGGGGCTGGCCGGCCTGCTGCGTGAGCTGAACCGGGTGGACGGCGTTCGCTGGATCCGGCTGCTCTACGCCTATCCTAGCGTGTTCACCGACGAAATGATCGACGCCATCGCCGAGTGCGACCGGATCGTCAAGTACATCGACATCCCGCTGCAGCACATCAACGACCGCGTGCTCAAGGCCATGCACCGGCGGGTGACGCGGGCCCAGACGGAGCAGCTTCTGGGCAAGTTGCGCGACCGCATCCCCGGCGTGACCATCCGGACCACGTTCATTTCCGGCTTCCCGGGCGAGACCGAGGCGGAATTCGAGGAACTGCTGGATTTCGTCCGCGCGTTCCGTTTTTCCGCGGTGGGCGTGTTTCCTTACTCGCTCGAGCCGGACACGCCGGCGGGCCGCATGAAAGACCAGTTGCCGGCCGAGGTGAAGGAGGCCCGGGCCAATGCCATCATGGAGGTTCAGCAGGAGGTCGCTTTCCAGGCTGCGGCGGAGCAAAAGGGCCGATTCCTGGACGTCCTCATCGATTCGGCGGCGGGCAAGGGGCGGTACGTCGGCCGGCATGCAGGCCAGGCGCCCGAAGTCGATTCAGTCACCCATGTGGTCGCCAAGAAGCTGCGGCCCGGCGAGTTTGTCCGGGTCCTGGTCGAACGGTCCGAAGATTACGATTTGATTGCCCGTCCGACCGATGCTATCCTGCCCGTACTGTGAGTTCCGCCGGTTCGAGCCGGTGGCGTGGGAGTCATCGACCCGCCGACGCGGTAGGGGGAGCGGGCGCGTCACATGAAAATCAACCTTCCCAATCAGATTACGCTGGCCCGTCTGGCCATGGCGGTCGTGTTCTTCGCGTGCCTGGCCCAGTACGACGGCCGAGCTGCGCAACCCCAGACTTGGCTGCTCGACTTGTCGGCCGGCTTGTTCGTCATCGCCGCACTCAGCGACGTCGTCGATGGCTACCTGGCCCGCAAGCACAACCAGGTGACCTCGTTCGGACGCGTCATCGATCCGTTTGTCGATAAGATTCTGGTCATTGGCGCTTATATTTTTCTCGCCGGTGACGGCTTCATCAGCAGTCGCGGCATGCGCCTCAGCGACGTGGCCGGATGGATGGTGGTCGTCATCCTGGGCCGCGAATTGCTGGTCACGAGCCTGCGCGGCGTGACCGAGGCGGCCGGGCAGTCGTTTGCCGCCAACGCCTACGGCAAAGCCAAGATGGCCCTGCAATCCGTCACGATCGTGTGGGTCATCCTCACCGTGGCTCACCCGGAGTGGGTGAAGATCTGCACGCAATTGCGGCCCTTCATGGTCTATCTGACCGTGATCGTCACGTTCCTGTCCGCCATTCCTTACCTCCACGCGGCCCGAGGTGTGTTGTCGCAGATGTCGGTGGCACCCAAGGGGGCGACGGGCGTCTGAGCGGGGCGGGAACCAACTGTTTCGTCTTGCTTCCACACTCAAGGAAATCACCCGCACAGGAAAAGAGACGGTGGGGTCAAGCCCCGCCCTCGCCGGGGATTTGCACAATTCGGCTGCGCCGGGTTAACTGTTGGCCATGACTGAATCCTCCGCCTCACCGACGGAACCCGTTCCACCTCGCAAGTCCACGCTCGCCTGGCTGATGATGAGCGGCTTCGGCTTGGGATATGCGCCGGTGGCGTCGGGTACGTTCGGCTCGGCGGGGGCCATCCTCGTAAGCCTGGTCATCTGGGCGGTCTGGCCGATGGTCTTCGGCGGCGCGGCGGCAGAGTCCCGGGGCGCAGCGGTGCCGATCCACGTCGCCTGGGCGGCGCTTGTCCTGCTGGCGAGCGCAGGCTGCGTGGTCTGGGGGCCATGGGCCGTGGGCTACTACGCCGCGAGAGCCCGCAAGCAAGGCGACCCCGGGCACGTGGTGCTCGACGAATTTGCCGGTCAGTGGATGGCATTGGTCGGCCTGCCGCTGCCCTTGCTGCATGAACAGTTCCTTTCCGTCGCCGCCATCTTCGCGACACAGTTCTTTCTGTTCCGCGTGTTCGACGTGCTCAAGCCTCCGCCCGCCCGTCAACTGGAGAGGCTGCCGGCCGGGTGGGGCATTCTCATGGACGATCTGGGGGCAGGTGTCTACGCGAATATTGTGGGACAGATCCTCTTCCGGTGCGTGTTCGTCATGAACTGAAGCGACCCGCCATTCCGAACTGGCGAGTGTTTCGCTGATGCCAGGCCGGATTCGTGCGGTTGGCAGGGCACGCGGCCGCGAGTATGCTTTGCCCATGAAGAAAACCTCCAAACGGCGCAAACGCGATATCGAAAAGAACTACCCGGCCCGCCAGTTGGTGGCCAAGCTCCGCCGGCTGGCCGACGCCATCGAGCAGGGCAAGCCTTTTCGAATCCAGATTGCCGGCGAACGCATCCTCATTCCCGCCCATGCCACTATCAATATCGAACACGAACGTGGCGAGTCGCAGGAGGAGATCGAGTTTCAGTTGACGTGGCGACTTTGAGGGGGCCTGAGGCTTGAGACCTGAGGCTTGAGAGTTGAGGCCTCCGTGACGCGGTTGATACGCATGGCTGACAGCTGATAGCTGACAGCTTCTTCGAGAGTATCGTTCATGACCGATTTTTGGCGTTCGATCATTCTGGGCATCGTCGAAGGGCTGACCGAATTCCTGCCCGTTTCCAGCACCGGCCACATGATTCTGGTCGAGCCGCTGCTGGGCATTCGCGACGGGAGGATGGAATCGAGTCGGATTCAGTTCTGGAAAGAACTCTTCGATATCTTCATCCAGACCGGAGCCATCCTCGCCGTCGTCCTGTACTTCTGGCGGCCCTTGTGGCGATTGACCTTCCATTCCACCGCCCGGGTGTGGCACGAGCACATCCTGGTCAAGCTGTTCGTGGCATTCCTGCCGGCGGCCATCATCGGCAAGCTGTTCGGCGACTGGATCACCGAGAACCTCAAGACGCCATTGGTGGTGGCGGGAGCGCTGCTCGTCGGCGGCGTGTTGATCATCCTCATCGAGCGGGTGGTGCGCACGCCGAAGTACCACACGGTGGCGGCCGTGCCGCTCCAGATCGCGCTGGTGATCGGCGTCGCCCAGTGCCTGGCCCTGATTCCCGGCACGTCGCGATCGGCGGCGACCATTATGGGCGCCCTGGCGGTGGGGTTGACCCCGGCCGCGGCGGCGGAGTTCTCGTTCTTCCTGTCCATCCCCACTATGTTTGCGGCAGGTGGCTACTCGCTTCTCAAGCACCGCCACGAGTTGGCCAGCGACCAGTTCGCGCTGCTCGGTCTGGGGTTTGCCGTCTCCTTCGTGGTAGCCCTGATCGTCGTGGCGGCGTTCATGCGCTACATCCAGACGCACAAGTTCACGCCGTTCGCCGTGTACCGCATCATCCTGGCCGTGATCGTGTTAATCGTAGCCCTGCGGTAGCCATCAGCTCTCAGCTATCAGCTGTCAGCCATGAGCCATGAGCTTGGAACGTCATGTCCATAGCTCACAGCCCATAGCTCATAGCTCACAGCTGGGCGGGCGCCAGCCCGCCCCTCATTGCCACTCGCGGAGTTCGTCGGCACTGGCGATCAACCGCGCGGTGGGGGTATCCGCTCGCCAATCGACCGTGCCGAAGCGGATGTGTCCGTCGAAGAACGTGGCCAGGAGCGTGCGGTCGCCGCGGTCGCGGACGACCTCGATGCCGAAGCCCTCGGGCCAGAATTCGCGGCGGGCGGCGAAGTCGAACCGGTCGTGCCGGTCGCTGGTGATGATCCAATTGGCCTGGTCGGCGTCGCGAACCTTGGCCTTGACCAGCATGTGCCAACGGCCGCGACGGCGCAAGATGTGGGCGGACTCGAGGCTGCCCTGCGGATGGCCGCCGTCCACGCGCATCTCGTAGCCGTCGGCCGGCCCGATGCAGATGGGGCCGCAATCGTGCCAGGTCTTGAAATCGCGCGTGCGGGCCAGGGCCACACAGGACGCACCTTCCTTGGTGTTGGCGGTGTAGCTCAGCCACCATTGCCCGTCGTGCTCAAACAGGTGGGGATCGCGGCAGGAGGAGATACGGTCTTCACGCCAGTCGGCCCAGTCGCTGTTGCGGCAAGGCGAGATGGGGTTGGACTCCCAGCGTGTCCACTCGAACAGATCGCGGCTGGAGGCCAGGCCGATGTCCTGCGACATGTGCCGGTTCACGCCGGTATAGGCCATGATGAACTCGTCGCCTCGGCGGACGATGCAGGGCGCCCACACGTGTGCGCCCTCCCACGTGCCGGGCCGTATGAGCATGACCGGCTCGTGCACTTCCCAGTCGAACAGATTGGCCGTCGATGCGTGGCCGAAGTAGATTTCGTGGCCGGGATAGAAGGGCGTACCTTCCTGTAGCCGCCGTTCGATGTAGAAGAAATGCACGCGTCCGTCGTGCTCAGCCAGACCGAAGTCGGCCACCGCGCCGCCGACGGGCCGAAAGCCTCGGCCGACAATATCGATCTTCGGATGATGGTATTTCTCTCGCCGGGCGGCCCATAGATCGCGCTCGAACTCCTGGATGGTTCCGCCGACCTGGCCTGCCTGGGCGATCCGCTGCCAAGTCGCACCGGCGGCCCAGGCACCGCCTGTTGCCAGCAAACTTCTACGCGATATTCTCATGGTGTCCTCTGAAGCTATGAGCTATGAGCGGTGAGCCATGAGCCAGGACTCGATTCCGCCCCGAAGGGGCGAAAGTCGATAGCCGCGTGTGTAAACCCACGGATCGCCTCACCGAAATTATCTTCTTGGATAAACACCGCCCTTTGCTCAGAGCCCATGGCTCACAGCTCATAGCTCTATACCAAGTCGAGGACGCTCGCGCGGTGTTCGGCGTACCACGTGCGAATGGCTTCGTCCGTCACTTGCTCGGCCGCGATCAGTTCGATGATGTGCATCATCTTGTCGCGATCGATCTTGGGATGATGCTCTGTGCCGGAAGCGGCCACTTGCAGCGTGGCGATAGCCGGGAGCAGTGAACCCAGCAGGAAGCGTCGAATGCCGGTGTTCTCCCGCGGAATGGTTAGCGTGTACTCGAGGCCGGCGTCCAGATGCTCGACGGCGCGGGTGAAGATTTCCCGGCGGCCGGGGCCGGTCAGTTCGAATCGGCCCTCGTTTAGCGTGACGTATGCCGACGGGATGAAGCTGACGCGACGTTCGGCGTCGACGCGGCAATCCTTGATGATGTTAGTCATCTGCAGGCCCAGCCCCAGCCGCCGGCCTTTTTCACGCCATTCGGGAGAAGCCTCAAAGCCGCTGCCCGCGAGCTTCCACTCGAACAGGGCGGTGGACATGACGCCCACCGTGCCGGCCACAATGTGGCAGTACCGGTCCAAGTCGGACAGATCGCGGCAGAAGAAGCTGATTCCGTCGCGCGTCTCGACGGGCGCGATCGCTCGCATGCCGGCCACCATCTCATGCACGCAGATCCGGATGGGCTCGCGGACTTCGTGCGGCAACTCGCAATAGACGGTCAGTACGTGGGCTGTCCCCCGGACCAGCTCGCCGTAGCCGCTCTCGCTGAACTCCATGGCGGGCCAGCGATTCAGGAACTCGCTCAGGGCGTGCTCGTCGCCGGGATCATTGAGAGCCCGCAGGAAGGCGTCGAACAGTTCGAGCCGCCGCGATTCGTCGAGGTCGGGTTCGTCCTCGATGGTGTCGGCAATGCGGCAAAGAAGGTAAGCCACGCACAACGCGCGATCGATGGGCGGGGGACACTCGGGGATGATGATGGCGAAGGATCGCGATACGTCCACGAGGATGTGGCGGCAGAAATCCCACGCCTCGCTGGGGTTCGAACGCTGAAGCATGCGTGTATCATACTGCCGGCGCAAAAGATTGCCACGCTTCGGACGGCGTGGCGGGTGAAAACCGGCGATGCGGACGACGATTACAGGCCCATGCCTTCCTTGGTGAAGACCGCGTCGGGCAGGTTCGCGTTGAGCTGCAGGTCGGTCATCATGTACTTGCCGAGCAGTTGCGTCTTCTCGTCGTCGGCATAGGCGATGCACAACGATGGGAGCAGGTGCTCCTTGTCGATGTGCACGACGAGAACGCGGTCGGGCCACGTGGGGTCGCCCTCGACGTAGGGCAGCCGCCGCTCGAACACCAGCGTCGCGCGGCCGTCCACCTCGCCCTGGCCCACGTATTCGAAGTGGAGCAGGCCCTTTTCCTGGGCGAGCTTGCAGTACTTGAGAATGAGCGAGAGCGAATTGCGGAACCCGAACTGGTTGATGGTCCGGCGCGAGCTCTTCTGTGCGTCGCGGCCGTCGATCTCCATCATGACGTAGGGGATGAACAGCCGGGCGATCTTGCCCGGCTCGACGACCGCGAGTTGTTTGCCTTTCTCGATCCAGCGATCTGCGACGTACAGCACCCGTGCACACTTGTCCTCGTTCTTGATCCATTCCAGCCGGACGCTGAAGGGCTTCTCGCGGAAGAAGGCCCTCATCACCTGCTCGGCGCTGAGCTTGCCGGCGATGAGTTCCTGCTTGGTGAAGATGCACTTGTAGTCGCGCACGCTCTGGTCGTAGCGGTCGATGCAGAATTCGATGAAACCGATGGGGTCACGGGCGGCCCGCTCTTCGAGGGTCTCCATCCGATTCGCGGCAGGCGGAGCGGGAGCGGCGATCGCGGCGTTGCCGGTGAGCTTGGCCGGATTGACCACTACGACGGAGGGCGCTTCATCGGCCGAATCCTGGAGGGCTTGCTGGATCTGAATCCCCAAGCCGCCCAGGAGGGCGAGGCCAACCACATACCGAAAACGCCTGGGATTCATTGATTTCAGCACTATGCACCTCTTCCGTTTCCGTTATGATCCGCGAGGTTCGATCTGGGCTTCCTTGCCCAACCCGGATGCGCAGGGCTCCGTCGGTCAACTATCCGTCGGTTCGGGAGTTGCTCGGGCCTGGATTGCCGGGCGGCCCATCGCCTTGCCGGACGACCGACAACATCCGACCGTCCTCGAACGGTCTCGGTCGATTGTCTTATCGGTTGGTGATTTCGAAGGGCTGCAGCGATCCACGCCGCAATGTCGCGTGGGATCTCTCTTCGCAGTGTTGAAACGTGCTAAGGTGATGAAGAGAACCCTTCCCTGTCTTTCCCTAAGGCCGTTCCAGCGGTTGCGCCATCCGTCGAAACGGCCAACGAACGTCAGGCTTGAACCCAATGAAATATACCGTCTGAGACGGGTTAATTCAAACATATTCTGCAACGGAACTTGAGTTTGCGGCGGGGGCGGCGGGACGCATGTCCGGCATACCCCTAACCCGTGGCGATTGGGGGCTTGGCGGGAAGCCGGACGGCGAAAGTCGTCCCGGTGTCGGGCGCACTCGTGACGCTGATGGTTCCACCCAGGTCCTTGACGATGCCGTAGACCACGGCCAAGCCCAGTCCGGGGTGCTCGGTCGAGCGATAGCGATCCGGCTGCTTGGTCGTGAAGAACGGCTCGAAAATGCGGGGCAGGAGATGCTCGGAAATGCCGGGGCCGGTGTCGGAAATGCGCAGAATGACTTCGTCATCGGGGGCGGGCGCAAGCTGAATCGACAGCGTCCCGCCGCTGGCCATGGCCTCGATGGCGTTGGCCGTCAGACGGTCGAGCACCTGCGTGATGCCCTTGGGCGGGGCGGCGGCATTCACGGGCTGAATGTCGGTTTCCAGGTGAATGCCGCGAGCCTCCAACGTGGACGTGAGGCCGGCAATGTAGCGATCCAGCGTCTGACGAATATCCACCAGGAGCGTATCGGTATGCTCACCTTCGGCGAACGCCAGAAGGCCGTGCGTCAGATCATTGGCTCGCGAGAGCACGGTCACGGTGATGCCCAGCGTGCGCTTGTGCAGTTCGGGATCGTCGCTGGCCAGGGCGAAATCGGCGGTGGTGATGGCCCCGCCGAGAATATTGTTGAAATGATGAGCGACGGCTCCGGCCACCGACTCGAGCGCCGCCATCTTCTGAGCCTGGGCGACGTCCCGGAGTAACGCGATCTGTCGCGAGATGTCCCGCAGGTACAAGGCCATGCCGAGCGATCGTCCCTCCTCGACCACCGGCGAGACGGTAATGGCCAGTTGCATGGCCTGACCGCTGGGACGCGAATAACGCATCTGGAAATCTGTGCCTTCGCCGGATTGCAGAATACGTTCGAGCAGTCGCTGGGCGAGCTCCGTGCGTTCCGGCGGGACGATGCCGAGGAGATGATGCCCGATGACCTCAGCGCTCGGGCGGCCCAGCAGTTCCTCGGCGGCAGGGTTGTAGAAGCGAACGACCAGATGCTCGTCGGTGGCCACAATGCCGAGGCCGGCACTGCGGCTCATAGTCTCGAAATATCCCTGCGGCAGTTCTGCGGACATAAAAAGCAGTTCAACTTTGGGCGGTGCGGCAAATCCCTGGCAATAATCTCGGCAAGCAGACGCATCCACCATTATCAGGATACGGCAAACGCCGCCGAAACCGAAGCCCTCGAGCGGTTCCGCCGCCGAAGGTCAATCACCCGTGCGCGACACCGTGGGCGTGATGAAGTACATGGATTCGAACTTCTCGCCTCCCTGTTCCTCACACAAGAGCAGCGCCCCCATGATATAGGGTAGGTCGCGGGTCGCCGAACTGGGACCGATGGCCAGGAATTGCCCGGCCTCCAGTGTCGCTCGAAACGCCAAATCGCGAATGACCCGGCTGCGCTCGGGGATCGCCGTGGGATCCCAATGCTCGATACCCCGCAGGGTATGAGCGGCGGGCGAATCCAGCCGCAACTCGGGCGCGACCTCCACCAGAATGGCATCCGGCTGCGTGGGCGGAATGCCATACTCGATCCGCAGCACGTTGGTGCTGCTTCGCCACGGCGCACCGGCCAGCGTGCCGTCGCGGCGATAGAGGAACAGAATCTGGTCCTTGGGGTGGCGGTCCAGCTCGAGCAGTAGCGGCAGGCCGTTGCTCATGGTGAGCTTGGATTGGGCGGTCTCAGCCCGCGGTTCCGTCTCCAAGATGGCCCGCAACGCCGGCCAGGATTCCGCGTTGGCCCGGCCGACCCGAATGCCGTTGCGATGCAGGAGCTTGGCCGTATCGGCAGGCAGAAAGTCGCTTTCCAGGTGGTTCCAGACCTTGCCCGACTCGCTGAACAGCCCCTGCGGCACGCGGACCCGCAGGATGTCGAACGTGAACGTGGTGACGACGATGGCGGGCCGGTTGGGCCGGGGGGCGTCGGCGGCAGGTGGCGTGGCCGACGGAATGCTCGTGCGGGCCGCAGGTGTGGGGTCTGTCGCCGGCTGCGTCTGTGGCGCGGGGCTGTCCGTGGCGAACGGCCAGCGCAGTTCACCGGTGGGGTCACAGCCGGACGAGGCGGCCAGCGTCAGGCACGCCAGCAGCATGCCCGGAATTGCGTAAATGGTTTTTTTCAGGGCTGAGCAGTCCAAGCGAGCCCCCGCGCGTCCATCTGGCGAGAAGATAGCCGTCACGAACCCAGCGTACCGATCAGGCCCCGCCGATGTCAAACGGCTCGGAACAGAGCGGCGGATCGACTCGGATGGCGTCGATCTCACCGTTGGCAAACAATACGTTGCGACGTGGCCGGCGCCGGTTTCGGCTTTACAATCCCCGGGATCTGTCTTTCAATGGATGGACGGCCAGGGGCAATTCCCCCCAACAATCGCGAATGCGAGGAGCGAACATGCGGCACGTTCACGGCGTGGCGGCGAGGGCGGCCTTGTGCTTCTGCCTGTGCGGCGGCACGGCTCGGGCGATCGTGCAGACCATCGACGCACGGGCGGAATCCAATGTTCGGCAGTTCGTGGGTGATGGTGTGGTGAACTCGGACCAGGCTATCGAGAGCCTGAACGAGACGACATCGAACCTGCCGCTGATCGCCGATGCTCGGCTGAGCCTGGTCGACTCCGAGGCGACGGTTTTCAGCTCAGCCACGACGATTACCACGTTCAGCGATCCGACGCTGAGCGACGCGCCGAACCCACGCGAGTTCGGCCTGGAGTTGGTCGCTTACAGCTTCGACCCGGTCACGCGCTACGAAGCGACCGGTGCGGCGGTCGAGACGCGCGAGATCGTATTCACGGCCGAGGAGATCGGCGTCGTGGACGGAGCCGAACTGGAGGTTACCAGCCACTTCTTCCTCGACGGCTTTCTGATCATCTGGGGCGACCTGGTTCCGGCCGCGGGGCCGACCGGTGCCCAGCTGCGAGTGGAGGTATACCAGACGCGGTCCGGCCAGGAGCGGCAGGCGGTGATGCAGGCGTCGCTGAGATTGTCGCAAAACAGCGATGGAAGCCCTCTTCTGGTCGCGGAAGGCGATCTCGGCACGGACAACGTCGTGCTGCTCGACACGCTGGGATCCGTTTCGCCGCTGGGCGACGTGTACCTCGTCGCGCTACCGGCCATGTCGATTCCTTACACGTACAACGCGATGGTGGGGGAGACATTCACGCTCGAAGCCGAAGTCGAATGCCGCGTCGAGAACCAGCCTTTCACGGGTGTGGGCGTCGTGCTGGGCGTGCCGCTAGACCGGTTCGTAAACTCGATCGGCGATGCCGTGCGTTCGTCGATCACCGAAGACGAATTGTTGGCGAAAACGGCGGGAGTGGTGCCGCCGCCGGCCAAGCCGTTGCAGGCCGGAGAAGGAACACAGGTGCGGGTGTTGTCGGCACCAGGTCTGCCTGTGGCTCGCGTGTTCCCGTGCGGCGGACTGGGGATTGAATCGCTGGCCCTGACCACAGGATTTGCCATGCTGACGATGATGGTCTGGTTTCGGAGGTGGTCGGTGAGATGAACAGCTCGGCGACCGGCGAGCGGAACCCTCCGAGATTGCTGGCGATCAACGATGTGCACATGACGGCGCCTCGCAGTGTCCGTGAGGCTTTGTGCGAGTTGTACGCCGACGTGTTGGGGCTGGAGGTCCTGGCCGGCGGCGACGACGAGACGTGCCTGCGGTTTCGCGGCCAGCCGCGATCGGGCCCGCGATTGATCATCGAATTGGTGGAGACGCCCGAGGAGAAGCCGATGCGGCGGCAGGCCCTGCTGCAGGTGGAAGGGTCGTTGGCCCCGTACGCGGAGGCTCTCACCGAGCGGCGGATAGAGTTCGAGTGGAGCCGGGGATGGTTTTTTTTCGACCGGCGGATCGGTCTCCTGGACCCGGGGGCCAATTGGATCGAGCTGATTTCGTCCCATCCCTTCTGAGTCGATATTTCTGTAATGTCATGTCCGATAATATCTTGTGGGGCCTGGTTGGCGGGGCAGGTCGGCGGGCGGGGATACGCACCCGGGGAATGGGGTAGATCTGTCGACGAGGGGACGTGACAAGCCATTTGTGCCGTGTTATACTTCGGTGGCCTTGATGTTTTGGGGCGCTGTGAGCGAAAGCGGGGCCCTGAGGATGATTGGCTAGCTCAGGCATTCCCGTTCACGCTGACTCCAGACGTCATTTCCAGTACTCGCCGGCCTGCGATTCCTGGATCGTTGAGTTGAATTCCACCACGGATCGGCCGCACGTACAGGTTGCGGCGGGCTCCGTTCGGTCTTCGGGCACGTGCCGCGGAGGGGAATTCGACCGACCCAAGGTGACGCTCGAGCCGCGATCATTGGCCGCCAAGGCCGATGGGCACGAGCCGTCTATGATCTTGATGCAGCTCGGGCGAGGGGAACGGTCGCGGCTTTGGCGGCGATCGGGCGATTGTCGCAGCACCGGGGGGCGGGACGTTGAGGCCTGTATGGTTTCCCGGCAGCCGAAGCTGGTTGGCGTCTACCGCAGGGGCCGGCGAGGCGGTGGCGGATGAGAACCAACAAGCCCATCATTGGCGTGGCCGGGGGCATCGGCTCAGGTAAGAGCACCGTTGCCTCGATTTTGGAGTCGCTGGGCGCCGGCGTAATATCGTCGGACCGGCTCAACCACACCGAACTCGACTCACCTGAAGTACTGGCTCAGTTGCGGGAGTGGTGGGGCGATCGTGTGGTCGACTCCCAGGGCCGGGCAAACCGTGCCGTTCTGCGTGAGATAGTGCGCGGCGACGAGGCGGCTCGACGGCGGCTGGAAAACCTGACGCATCCGCGCATTGACGCACGGCGCCGGCAGATGATGGCGGAGTTCCAGGCGGACAGTCGTATCCGGGCCATCGTGTGGGATTCTCCGCTTCTGTTCGAGGCGGGGCTCGCTGATGCGTGTGACTACATCATCTTTGTGGAAGCGGATCCGGCCACGCGGCTCGCCCGGGTGCGACAGACGCGGAACTGGACCGAGGAGGACTTGGAGCGGTTCGAGAAAATGCAGAAACCGCTTGACTTCAAACGACAGCGTGCCGACTATATAGTAGAGAACAACTCCGACATGGATGCCGTCCGCCGCGAGGTGGAAAGCATCTTTTTCCGAATACTCTCCGCTGCAGAAACCTCTTGCGGGTAATCCCAGCCGCCTTGTTCCGTCCGGCGTTTTTCATGAAGGTTTTTGTCGCGGAGGATCGCCGGGAATCAATCCTGGAGAGAGTTCCGTAACTGCCAACCAGTGCAATCCCCCGCTGGGGATCCCGGTGCAGGGAAGCATCCTTTTTATTCCGCTAGGAGGAATCGCAGATGGCGAAAGCCAGCGAAAAACCGAACAAGAGTCAGTCAACAGTGCGCGGGCGTCGCAAGAGCACCACCACGAGCAAGCCTGCCGAGGTCCAAGAAGTTCAGGACGAAGCACCCGTTGAGATCGAGAACGATCTGCCCGAGCCCGAGATGAACCCTACACCGGTTTCGGCCAGCGAGATTGACGCGGAAACCCACGCCAAGTACGAGGAAGTCAAGCGGGGCGACCTGCACATCAAAGACCTCCAGAAACTGAGCGTGGAAGAACTGCACGCGATCGCCCGTCAGGAAGGGCTCATGGAGTACACGGGCCTGACCAAGTCGGAGCTGATCTTCCGCATCCTCAAGGAGCGGATTCGTCAGAACGGCCTGATGTACGGCGAAGGCGTGCTCGAGATTCTGCCCGACGGTTTCGGCTTCCTGCGGAACCCCGAGTACAACTACCTGCCGTGCCCGGATGACATCTACGTCAGCCCGTCGCAGATCCGGCGGTTCGGTTTGCGGACGGGCCACATCGTGGCCGGTCAGATTCGTCCGCCCAAGGAGTCCGAGCGCTACTTCGCGCTGCTTCGCGTCGAGGCGATCAACTTCGAGGATCCCGAGCGGGTGACCGAGAAGACCAACTTCGAGGATCTCACGCCGCTGCATCCCGGTCCCAAGGATCCCAGCACGGCCACGCTCGGCGTGGATGGTCGACTGCGGCTCGAGACCACGCCCGACGAGATGAACATGCGGATCGTGGACCTGGTCACGCCCATCGGCAAAGGCCAGCGTATGTTGATCGTGGCTCCGCCGCGCACGGGTAAGACGGTGTTGCTGCAGAAGATGGCCAACGCCATCTCGAAGAACGAACCGAACGCCTACGTGATCATTCTGCTGATCGACGAGCGTCCGGAAGAAGTGACCGAAATGCAGCGGGCGACCACGGCCGAAGTCATCTCCTCGACGTTCGACGAGCCGGCGAGCCGGCACGTGCAGGTCGCTGAGATGGTGATCGAGAAGGCCAAGCGCATGGTCGAGTACGGCCGCGACGTGGTGATCCTGCTCGACTCGATCACGCGTCTGGCCCGGGCGTACAACACCGAAGTGCCGCACTCGGGCAAGATCCTGACCGGTGGTGTGGACGCCAACGCGCTGCAGAAGCCCAAGCGCTTCTTCGGCGCCGCTCGCAACATCGAAGAGGGTGGCTCGCTGACGATCATCGGCACGGCGCTGGTCGATACGGGCAGCAAGATGGACGAGGTCATCTTCGAGGAGTTCAAGGGCACTGGCAATGCCGAACTGCACCTTGATCGTCGCCTCGTCGATCGCCGCACCTGGCCGGCCATCGACATCAACGCCAGCGGCACCCGCAAGGAAGAACTCCTGCTGGCCCGCGAGGAACTGGAGCTCATGTACAAGCTCCGCCGCGTGCTGAGCGACATGAATCCGGTGGAGGCGGTGGAGTTGCTGCGGAACCGCTTGAGCAAGGTCCGCACCAACGCCGAGTTCCTGATGACCATGAGCTTCTGACCGACGCCATCGGCCGCTCGCGGTGCGAACCGCGTCCGGGTCACAGCAACCAAACAAAAAATGGGCCGTGTCGCCACGTTCGGCGTCACGGCCCATTTTCTTATTCGATTACCTCAAGCCTCGGGACTCAAGCCTTTCTTACTACGCCTTCGTCACGCGGAGAACCTCTTCGGGGGTGGTGACGCCGGCGCGGACCTTGTCCCACCCGTCCTCGCGCAGAAGACGCAGGCCGTTGCGACGGGCGGCCTTCTGGATCGCGCCGGCCGAGGCACGCTGGATGACCAGTTCGCGAATTTCGTCGTTCATCAGGAGCAGTTCGTAGATGCCGAGCCGACCCTTGTAGCCGATGTGACGGCACTCACGACAGCCGCGGCCGCGATAGAGCTCTTGCCCCGGCTTGATCTCGAAGTCCGCGGGCAGGGCGGCCCGGTCGGGCACGTACGCTTCTTTGCAATGCGGGCAGATCTTGCGGACCAGACGTTGGGCAAGGACCCCCTCAACCGAGCTCGACACGAGGAACGGCTCGACGCCCATGTCGAGCAGACGCGTGGCGGCACCCGACGAGTCGTTGGTGTGAAGCGTACTGAACACGAGGTGACCGGTGAGCGACGCGTTGATGGCGACTTCCGCCGTTTCGCGGTCGCGAATTTCGCCGACCAGAATGACGTCGGGGTCGTGACGCAGGAACGCACGCAAGGCCCGCGCGAACGTCAGACCGATCTTCTCGCGGGTCTGCACCTGGTTGATGCCCTCGAGGTAGTACTCGATGGGGTCTTCGATGGTCAGAATCTTGATCTCGTCGGAGACGATGGTGTGCAGCGCGGCATAGAGCGTGGTCGTCTTACCGCTACCGGTCGGGCCGGTGACCAGGATGATGCCGTGCGGCCGCGTGATCAACGACTCGAAATTCTCGAGCAGTTCGGGGCTCATACCCAACTGCTGCAGCGACAGGTTGATCGACTGACGGTCCAGGATACGAAGCACGACCGCTTCGCCGTGGCCCGTCGGAACCACAGACACACGGAAGTCGACCTCGCGCCCGTGGATTCGCGCCTTGAACCCGCCGTCCTGCGGCAACCGCTTCTCGGCGATGTTCAGGTTGCTCATGATCTTGATGCGGCTGACGATGGCCGCCTGGTAGCGCTTCATCTGCGGCGGCACGGGCGTGTTCTGTAGCACGCCGTCGATGCGGTAGCGGATCTTGAAGTCGTGCTCGTAGGGCTCGATGTGGATATCGCTGGCCTTGTCGCGAAGAGCCTCGGCCAGAATGTCGTTGACCAGCTTGACGACGGTGGCCTCCTGGGCCATCTCGATGAGGTCGCCGGTCTCGTCCACCGAGTCACTGAGCAGTTCGAGTTGATCGGCGGTGCCGCTGCCTTCCTCGGCCTCGGTCATCTCGTCCACGGTCGAGCCGCCGACGCCGAAGTGCTGGCGGATCAGCCGCTGGATCTCGGTCTCGCTGGCCAGGACGGGCTCGACCTTCAGGTCGGTGACCATCCGCAGTTCGTCGAAGGCGGCGATGGCCGAGTAGGGGTCGGCGGTGGCCACCTTCAGCGTGTTGTTGGTGCGCTCGATGGGGATGATGCCCCGCTTGTGCACGAGGCGGGCCGGCACTTCCTTGAGGACTTCGGGATCGAGGTCGGTCTGGCTCAGATCGATGACCTCGATGCTCATCTGCTCGCCGAGGATCTCCAGCACGTCGCGCTCGCCGACGAAGCCCATCTGAACCAGGATCTTGTCCAAGCGGTCGTAAGGCGTCTTGCGGGCAGCCAGGGCGGTGTCGAGCTGGTCCAGCGTGATCTTGCCCCGCTCCAGAAGAATGTCACCAATACTCACAGGTCGGTTTCCCGTTGTTTCACAGGCCACGGTTTTTCGAACTCCGTCCCTGACGGCGTCACCGCCGGCGAGGACCTTCCCCGTCAGCGCAGCGCGAGCGTAGTTTGCCCCGGTCTTATACTCCGGCCCCGCCTTCCCGGTTGCATTCGGCCGGCGTCGGCGCCGAATTTGCCCCGCTCCACCCAGCACGGGGCCGAAGCCGGCGAGGATGTTCTCGTGCATTCGTAAGATATTCTAATGCAAGAATTTATGCAAAGTAGTGCGATCCGTTTTGTAGATACACGAGCGTCCGGAGGATCGCAGGCGGGGCCGGCGGATGGCCTCAAGTACGGTTGAACTTTCCTTGGGGGCGGGGCGACGTGTAGGGTAAAGCGAAGGGCAGGGTGGGCCGGCCATCGGGCCGGGGCGAGAGAGGTCGTGCGGCGGCGGGTGATCCGGCAGCGGGGGCGCGGGTGCGGATGGCGGCTTCATGAGCGAGGCGGTCAGACAAGTGGAAGGACTCTACCAGGCGTACGGGCCGGCGCTGTTGGTCTACCTGCGCCGGTTGGCAGGGCGCCGCGAGCTGGCCGAGGACCTCTTGCAGGAGACGTTCGTCCAGGCCTTGCGGGGCGTCGATCGGCTGGACGAAGTGGTCTCGCCGCGGGCCTGGCTGTTCACCATCGCTCGCAACGTGGGCATCTCAGCGCTACGGCGGCGCCGGCCGGTGGCCGCCCTCGCGGAGGATGTTCCCGCCGCCGAGGTGGCCGGAGCCGATCCGCGGCTCGAGCGGATGGCGCAGGCCATCGACAAGCTTCCCGACAAATTGCGCGAAACGCTGGAACTGAGGCTGCGGCATGAGTTGAGCTACGAGGAGATTGCCGCCGTGCTGTCGATCCCGGTCGGCACGGTCCGGTCGCGGCTGCACCACGCGGTGCGGCAACTGCGGGATGAACTCGCGAAAGACGAGGATGCACATGCAACGTGACGTGCTGGAGCGATTGGCGATGGATCGGGCCATGGGCGCGCTGTCGGCCGACGTCGAGCAGCTGCTCGATGCGTATCAGCGGCTGGCTCCGGAAGCGGCAGCGACGGCTGACGAGATCGAGCGGACGGTCCGTCTGGCTCGGGCGGCGTTGGCGGAGAAGCAGCCGTCGTCCATGCCCGCGTTCCCGGTGGCGGGGTTTCAACAGATCGAACGATGGCGCCGGCGCGTGCGGCAGTTCACGTACGCGGGAGGACTGGCGGCCTGCCTGACCATCGGCTTGGGGCTCGGGCGAATGACCGTCCCTGTCGCATCGGCTCCCGTGCCCGGCCCGTCTGCAGTCGAGATCGTGCAGACATCTGATACACATGAGAGCGATTTTGCCAACGCGACGGAGCCCAAACCCACGCAGTTCGCACGCTCTGATTCGAACGATAACGATGCCGGCTTCTGGTCGGTGGAGCGACTGCTGCAGAAGCGAGAGCAGGAGCAAGAACGTCTGCCGACGCCGAACCAGTCGAGCCCCAGTATCCAAGTGCAGTGGCCGCGATACTACCGACCGACATGAAGCGCGAGGCCGCTGACAAGATTCGATGACACTCGGTTGAATGCTCCGCCATGTGGATTCGGGAGAGAACAGTGATGCAGGTACGGCGAGTCATCTCGGGCAGGCTATTGGGTGCGTTGTGCGTGGCGGCGTTGGCGGCCGCTGGCCCTCAATGCATTTCCAAGACCGTGTATTGGTCGCCCGACGGGCAACAGGCGGTGATCGTCGGCCGCGATCAAACGTACGTGGCCTCGTTCGACGGCAAACTCTCCGCGCCCGCTCCCGCCAGTTTCGTACAGGTGGCTTGGTTCGCCGACTCGAAGCGACTGGTTGGCGTCCAACCGAAGTCGCTCATGACCTGGGCTGAGATCCAGCCGTATCTGTCGTCCGACCAGCGCGCCCGGATCATGGAACTTGCCGAGCCGTTCCGCCGGCAGGTGCTGGCTCACGAAGGTTCGTGGGAGGGTTGGCGACCCGAGTTGAACACGGACGTTTCAGACCGGGAAATCATCCAACTGTGGGTGTACATACGCGAGCAGCATCCCGAGGAGTTGCAACGCAAGCTGGGTGATGCCTGGGAGCAGTTTTCAAAGCTCGGTCTGCCGCTGGGACAACTGCGGTTGTGCGAGGTGGACGAGACGCTTCGGCCGGGCCGCGTGTTGGTCGAGACGCTCGACGACATCGCAACCGATTCGCTGCACGTGTCGCCGGACGGGTCGAAGATCGCTTATGTGCTGCGAAACGTACGTGTGGCGGAAGACCGCTCGTCGAAGACGGGCGGCACGATATCCGATGCGGGCGGCACGTTGATGGTGCTTGCCCTGCAGGAGGGAGCCCAGCCCCAGGTCGTCGAATCGTTCGCCGCCGCGGGCAGCGACTTCACCGCCGACAGTCGCAGCCTGGTGTACGCGACGACCAAGCCCGTGCCGCAAGGTGGGAACCTCGTATTGGGATCGATCGAGCGGCGGAGCATTGCGGACGAAAATGGACGCGTGCGGGTGGGGGAGCCCGAGCAGTTGGTGGGCATCATCTACTTTCCGCAGACGCGGATCGTGTGTCTCGACGACGGCGAGATCCTGTTTTCGGCCATCAACCTCGTGTTGCCCATGGCCATGGCCGAGAGTCCGAAGGGACCCACGTTGTTCAGTATCCGGCCGGAAGCGCGAGCGACGATTGTGCCCATGCTGACTCGCTCGGCCGAGGCGACCGCACCGACAGCGGCATTCGAACATGGCGCCTTTGACGTGCGGCCGGACGGCGGGGCGGTGACGATGCTCGGTAACGGTCGGGCTGGCGAGGTCGGCTGGTACACCTTCGCTACGGGCCGCCTGGAGTACGTTGCGACCGACAACGAGGAGTGGGAGTTGCTCGAACGGCCCGCCTGGCGCAACAACGAGGAACTTTCGCTCGTTGCCCCGCCCGGCCACCCGTGGGGCTCGCCCAACCGGCCCGAACTGATTCTGTACAACATCAAGACCAAGCAGGCCCGCTGCATCAGCCGTAACTGGCCGGACGAGTTGATGAACGGTTGGAAAGAGAAAACGACCTCGACGCAGACGCGGCCGGAATAGGCGTTGGATCCTGTTTTCACAGCACCGATGCGACCGCTGCTCCGATATCGGCCGGCGAGTCGGCGACGGTGATGCCCGCGGCCCGCAGGGCGGCGATCTTGCTTTCAGCCGTTCCTTCACCGCCGGAGATGATGGCACCGGCATGGCCCATGCGACGACCGGGTGGGGCGGTGCGGCCGGCGATGAATGCCACCACCGGCTTGGTGACGTTGGCCTTGATGTACTCGGCGGCCTGCTCTTCGTCCGTGCCGCCGATCTCGCCGATGAGCACGATGGCGTGCGTGTCGGGGTCGGCCTGGAACATGGCCAGCAACTCGATGAAGTTCAAGCCTTTCACGGGATCGCCGCCGATGCCGACACACGTGGACTGGGCGATCTGACGGGTGGTGCATTGCCAGACGGCCTCGTAGGTAAGCGTGCCGCTGCGGCTGATGATGCCGACGCTCTTGGCGCCGTCGCGGGCGGGGCGATGGATATAGCCCGGCATGATGCCGATCTTACACTCGCCCGGCGTGATGATGCCGGGGCAGTTGGGCCCGATGAGGTTCACGCCGCGATCGTCGAGGAACTTGCGCAGCCGAACCATGTCCAGCGTGGGAATGCCTTCCGTGATGAGCACGACCAACCGAATGCCCGCGTCGGCGGCTTCCATGGCCGCGTCGGCCGCGAAGGGGGCGGGCACGAAAATCATGGTTGCATCCGCGCCCGTCTCGCGAACCGCGTCGTGGCAGGAGTCGAAGATGGGCAGGCCGTGCTCGCTCTTCGTGCCGCCCTTGCCCGGCGTGACGCCGCCGACCATCTTCGTGCCGTATTCCAGGCACTGAGCGGTGTGGAAAGCCCCGGCCTTGCCGGTGATGCCCTGACAGATGACGCGCGTGTTCGAGTTGACGAGGATGCTCATGGGAAATAGCTCTCAGCTGTCAGCTTTCAGCCATCAGCAATGCGCTTTAGGCTGGAAGCCGGCAAGAACGGGACGGTTCGCCGCCGACGAGACGCGATCGGCGGCTTGCCCAATACCAACTACACTCCATCCACAAACGGTTCCAGATGTCGTTTGGCGATGAGCAGGCCCAGGTCCTCGAGCTGCGGGCCGTTGTCGTGATTTTGAAACACGTCGTCGTGCCAGCCCTCGATGTTCAGGTCGCCATCGTAGCCGGCTCGCCGCAGTTCCTTAATGACCGCGCCCCAATTTGTGTCACCCAGGCCGGGGAAACAGTGCTCCGTCGCCCCTTCATGATAGAGGCCGAACCGCGCGACGGCATCCCGATTTACCTTGGCATCCTTGGCATGGACGTGAAAAACCTTACTCCCGTAGCGCCGGGCATTTGCGACGGGGTCGATCTGCATGCAGACCAGGTGCGAAGGGTCCCATTCGAGGCCCAGGGCATCGGAGGGCACGGCGTCGAAGCAGCGGTCCCACATGGCCGGCGTGCAGATGCAGTTGATGCCGCCGAAGGGCGAGTGAAACCGGCCCATGGGACAGTGCTCGAACGCGATCCGAACGCCGTGGTCGGCGGCGAAGCGGGCGTGCTCGCTCCAGATCTGCTTGAACCGGGGCAGCGAGGCTTCGAGATCCTCGCCCACGACGCGGCCGCTGAACCCCGCGACCGTCGGCACGCCCAGGAACTCGGCCAGCAGGATGGTCCGGCGAGTCTGCTCGGCGTGAGCGGCGGCCACCTGTGGATCGGCGTCCATGTGATTGACGTAGAAGCCCGCGACGCAACTGATGCGAAGGCCCGCGGCGTCGAAGTCGGCCTCCATCTGGGCCGCTCGGTCTTGCCAGCCGTCCTTGCCCGGCAGGTAGGGCGTATCCGGCTTGACGATCAGTTCGACGCAGCCGAAGCCGTTGCTCCGAGCGAAGGCGATCCGCTCGGGGTCGTGTGTGGTCATGAATCCGATGCGCATGGTTAAGTCTCCCCATAGGGCAAGGGGGGACATTATACGCGGACTTGCACTCGCGGCGACGTGTGGCGGCGCGTGTTCCGGTGGATCCGACGGATCGAGAGTCCTTGCGTTGAGCCTTCAGCTCTTGGCGTTGTAGCTGGTGATCAGGTTGCGGTATTTGGGCAGGTGCGTGGCGAAGAGCTGACCCAATCCTTCGACATCATTGCGCCAATCGCGATGCAGTTCGCACGCCACGGCAAACCAGGTCATCATCTGGGCTCCGGCGGCCTGCATGCGCAGCCAGGCGGTCTCACGCGTGGTGGGGTTAAACGTTCCTGATGCGTCGGTGACCACGAATACCTCGTAACCCGCTTCCAGAGCCGACAGGGCGGGGAAGGCCACGCAGACCTCGGTGACGACGCCGGCGATGATGAGCTGCTTTTTGCCGGTTGCTTTGACGGCAGTGACGAAGTCGGCGTTGTCCCAGGCGTTGATCTGGCCGGGCCGGGCGATGTACGGGGCGTCGGGGAACATCTCTTTCAGTTCAGGCACGAGCGGACCGTTGGGACCGTCCTCGAAACTGGTCGTCAGGATGGTCGGCAGTTGGAAGTATTTGGCCGAGGCTGCCAAAGCCAGCACGTTGTTCTTGAATTCATCCGGCGAGAAGTCACCTACCAGATTGCACAGCCCTGACTGATGATCGACCAGCAGAACCGCGGCATCGTTCTTGTCCAGGCGGCGATAGGTGAAGCTCATGAAATGTCTCCAAGATCGTGACGGATGCCAGCCGATGGCCGGGTAGTTGTGCCGGACTTCGTCGAAGACACTTCGGGCACGGACCGGCCGGCCGAATCCGTCTCCAACGCAGCATATGTAGCCGAGTGCTGAACGGAGGATAGGCACCCGCCGGAATTGCCCTCCGGGACGATCCGGTTTGCGTACGGTCGCCGGGGCTTCCGAAAGGCCCGGCGCACACCAGATAGGCAAAAAGTCCGCCGGCGGACGCGAGCGGCGGGGCTGGACCCCGCCGACTCAGTTCGTACGAGCATGCCCGTCGTGCGCGTGATCAGGGGGGCTTCCGGAATCGCGCGCACACCGGATATGTAAAGAGTCCGCCGGGACAGGCCCGCGGCTCGCTATACGTGGTTGTGGTGCAGGCATCCTGCCTGCGCGGCGTACGCTGGAAGCGTGCAGCACAGAGTGCATTCTACCGCGGCGCGTTGGTGGCCGTGAGCCAGGTCGCGATTTCATCAGGAGATGCCGGCGTGTCCTGGATTCGGGTGTCCGCGCGGCCCTTTAGCCAATTCGCGTCAAACTTTCCGCCGGTGTTGTGCAGCCACAATGCGCCTTTGGCCGGCACGGCGGCGAGGACGGGCAGGCCGCCGAATCGCCGAATCAACGGAATAAACAGTTGCTCCAGGTATGTCTGGTCGTCGTTCCAGTCGCGGCCGTTCAAATCCGCGACCACGCGCAAATGGTGGGGGCGCTCGGACAGGAGTGCCCGGGCCAGCACGCAGAGCGGGCCCATGCGGTCGAAGCCCACCAGCGTGACATGGCAATCCGAGCCGATCGCGTATTGAGTGACGACCGTCGCGATGTCATCGACGGCCAGGGCGTCGTCGGTCGGGTTGAACGTGGTGAAGAATTTGTGCCGATCGGCCGGTTGCGTGCTGGCCGGATCGCGACGGTTGCCGCCTGTGCCGAACGGTTCGACGAAGACCACGCAATGACCTGCCTTTATTAACGTTTGGGCAAAGTCGTCGTATTTCGTGGCCGCGGCCAGGCCGGCAGGATCGAGCATGAACACATAGCCCCTCGGTGCGGACGCGAAGGCTCGGCCGACGCGACTGATCGAGGTCACCTGACGACCTTGGCTGCCGTGAACGGTCTTGAATTCCAACGTGTCCTCGTTGCCGTCTCCCGGCACCACCGTCTGCTCCATCGCGAGATCCGGTTCGTAGCGGCCGGCGGCGTGCCGGAGCCATAGACGGGCAAGGTGGGCGAGATAAGCGGGACGGTCTCGAAGCGATTCGACCTGTTCGTTGATGCGTTGCTTCATGAGCGCGACGACCCGCTCGGCATCAGGCAGGTTGGCCGGCACATTGTCATCGCTCCAGACCAGCATATCCTCGGGCTTTTCGACCGGGATGTCGGTTTCCTGGATCGCGTCGGGATCGCTGCTGTTCAACAGCTCTCGACCGAAGAACCGGTACATGGCTTGGCGGCTCTGGAGGTTGTAGTTGTGCGGGGCGTCGATATGCACGTTCTCGATGCGATCGGCCGCGTCGTACAGCTCGTAAATGCTCCGCACGAACGGGTACTCGACTTCGGGTGTGAGCTTCGTCCAGTCGCCCGTCGCGCTGACCATGAGCCGCGGCTTTGGCGCGAAAACGGCGGCAATTTCCATGTTGTTCGTGCCGATGCGCAGGAGGGGGGCGTTTTCGCAGATGCAACCGCCCTGCATGGTGCTCGAAATCATGTTCACCGGGCAATCGACGGCCACGCGGTCGTCCACCGCGCTGAGGATGAACGTCTGCGTGCCGCCGCCGGAAGCACCGGTCACGCCGATCCGCGTGCGGTTCACGCCCGGCAGGCTCTGGAGGAAATCGAGCACGCGGATGCTGTTGAGCGTCTGCAACTGGAAGTGCCCGATGCCCCACAGCACGGTCTGTGGCGTGTCGAGATGCGGATCGCCATGTTTGAACATCCGGGCCGAGTCGTTGTAGCCGACCATGTCGTAAGCGAACACCACCGCGCCATTTCGGGCCAGCGTGATGCACCGGGCGGGGACCGAGCCGCGATCGTCGTGATGCAATCGACCGTTCTGCCAGTGGCCGTGCGGGCACGCGACGACGGGATAACCGCCGGGCGGCGGCTCGGATGCTGGACGATAGAGGTTGCCGGTCACATAGATGCCGGGCGAGCTCTCGAAGTAGACCTTCTCGACGGTGTACCCGTCGCGTATGAGCTTGCCGAAAATTTTCGCGTTGAGCGGCGTCCGCGGCCATTCGGGGATCAGCCCCGCGGCGAGTCGCACCTGGTCGCGGAGCCACGTCCGGCGCCATTCCCATTGCTTGCGGCGCTCGTAGCGGACGGGCTTGAACACGGTATTGGTGTGGGGCAGGGGCTCGGCCGCAGCGACCGCCGGCTGTGTGGATGCCGGAGCCGTCGCCCAGGTCGTGGACGAAAGCTGGAGAAGCAGGACGCCGGCCATGCCGCACAGGCCGAAGCCGGTCGCTCGTACGCTCAGGCGCAGTCTCATTGACGAAACCTCCTTCGTACGTTTCGCTAGCGGTTGTCCGGGCATTATGGTATCGGTTCGGCGGTGATCCACAATACCGCAGCGCGGGGTCAGCCGTGTCGTACCGGCCGGGCTACCGACAACCAGTGCCAATCCTCGAACGAGTAAATCTTCACGTGATGATGGTCGCGTCTGTGGGGAGTGCCTATATTAGCGGGACTCACGGGGGAGAGGAGCCTGCCAGCAACCTCCCGACGACCAGACTAAGCGCCTTATCAAGGGCGTTTCGTGTATCACGCCGCGCGGGGAGCCGGAGGGGGTTGCCTGCGTGGCGTGGTTTCATTGCCGCCCGTCGACATGCGTTGCCCGATGGCAGATCGCGGTGGCACAGCCCGCGCCGGCCGGACTCGCCTGCGGAATCCTTTCCGGCTACATTTCCGGCATGAACACACGCATCGATCATGCAACTGTCGTCACCTCGCGGGACGGCAAGGTAGTGACATTGACGGACACCTCAATCACGTTTTCGGGTGGCGTCATCCGTCACGTGGGGCCGACCGAGGCGGTGCGGGCGGCTGCCGCAGCAGCCAGGTCCGTTTCGCCTGCCGAACTGCGAGGTCGGCCGCTCGGACGCATCCTGGAGGCGGCCGGCAAAATCACTCGCCAGCAGATCGACCAGGCGTTGGAACTCCAGCGGGCCCGCCACGGCGTCATCGGCCAGACACTCGTCCAGCTCGGCTACGTCACCGATGCCGACGTCGATTGGGCACTGAGCGTTCAGGCCGGTCGCGATGCCGGTCCCGTCCCGGGCAGCGAACCGGCTGAGGTCATTGACGCCACGGGCCGATTGATTATCCCCGGGCTCATCAATACCCACCACCACCTGTACCAGTCACTGACCCGCGGCATGCCCGAGGTGCAGAACGTTGAGCTGTTCGACTGGCTGGTGAATCTGTACCCCATCTGGGAACGGCTGGACGACCGGGCGCTCCACGCGGCCGCCACGATCAGCCTCGCCGAACTGCTTCTTAGCGGCTGCACCACCAGCGTGGACCACATGTACCTGTTTCCCTGCGGCAGCGACGTACGCCTGGACTCGGTCGTGCGAGCGGCCGGCGACCTGGGGATGCGCATTCACGCCTGCCGCGGCAGCATGACGCTGGGCGCGTCGCAGGGCGGGTTGCCGCCGGACCGTTGCGTCGAACAGGACGACCGCGTGCTGGCCGACTGCGAGCGTGTCATCGCCGAGTTGCACGACCCGAAGCCGCTGGCCGTGTGCCGGATCGATCTGGCTCCGTGCGCACCGTTCAACGTGACGCCCGAACTGTTCGACCAGGTACGGCAACTGGCCCGCGAGCGCAACGTGCTGCTGCACACGCACATTGCCGAAACGCTCGACGAGCAGCGGTACTGCCTCGAACGGTTCGGCGTGCGGCCGGTAGAATACTTGCGGCAACACGATTGGCTCGGCCCCGACGTGTACCTGGCTCACTGCGTGCACCTCAACCGCGAGGAGATTGAATTGTTCGCCCGCACGGGCACGGGGGTGGCGCATTGCCCGTCGAGCAACATGCGCCTGGGCAGCGGGATCGCGCCGATCCGGGCCATGCTCGACGCGGGCGTGCGAGTGGGCCTGGCCGTCGACGGCAGCAGCAGTAACGACGGCGGCAATCTCCTGGCCGAGGCTCGCCAGACGCTTCTGCTCCAGCGCGTGAGCGGTGGGGCCAAGGCGCTGACGGTTGCGGAGGCGTTCCGGCTGGCGACGGTGGGCGGAGCCGATGTCTTGTGCCGTCCGGAGCTGGGACGCATCGAGCCCGGGGCGGCGGCCGACCTGGTCATCTACGACGCGAACGACGTCGCTCTGGCCGGCGCCGTCGCCCACGACCCGTTGGGGGCGTTGGTGCTTTGCCATCCGCCACGACCGCTCCGCGTGATCGTGAACGGCCGAACCGTCGTCGAGAACGGGCGTATCACGGGCGTTGACCTGCCCAAAGTGGTGGCCGATTTCAACCAGATGGTTCGGGACCGCTTCACCGGCAAGTAGGATTGTTGGCGGGAGACTGGCCCGCCGCTGGGGTGCAGGCATCCTGCCTGCATTGTGCACGCTGGAAGCGTGCACCACAATTGCGTGCGCACCACTAAGCGCGTGCATTACAGAATCGGCAAGGCGGCCTGGACGCCGGCCCCCCTGGTGCGGGACTTGACGGGCGTCAAGAACCGGGAGAGCGGTTCAGCGTAGAATAGCCGCATGGTCATTGCCACCCCTCACAGGAAGATCGCACGGGACCTGGTCGTACTCGGCCGGTTCATCCAGTTGTACTGCGACGGCCACCATCGCGGCGAGGAACGGCGGGCCGCCGATCTGAAATTCTGCCGCGTCGAAGACTTGCTGGGCCGGGCCCCGGTCCTGTGTGAAGACTGTGGCAAGCTCCTGGCACACGCCTTCTTCAAGCGGTTGCACTGCCCGCTCGATCCCAAACCTGCCTGCAAGCACTGCCCCGACCACTGTTACCACGCCCATTACCGCGACGAAATCCGCCGGGTCATGCGCTACTCCGGCTGGGCCCTCATCCGTCGCGGTCGCCTCGACCTGCTGTGGAAGATGCTCTTCTGACGCAGGTCTCCTCCGAACGGCGCACGCCCCATTGGAATTCAGTCCGCCAGGACAAGCCCGGCGACTCGCTTCTCGCGTACGGACACACACAGACCAGCGAGCGGCGGGGCTTGACCCCGCCGACTCTGTTCCCCGTCCGTTCGCTCACCTTTACTGGTAAACACGTACCCGAGGCGAAAACGCGTCGAATTCGGTCGACCGGTCCTGTCAGTTTTCCGGGACATGAGGACTACAATGACTCCGGAATTCAGGTCTTACGTGAGGTGCAGCAGCGTATGGGCTCCGAGATACAGCCGGATCTGAGCAGCCTCAATCTGCCATTCGTTGAGCAGTTGCTGGCGGATTATGCACGGGATCCTGCCTCTGTTCCGGCACATTGGCGCGAGTACTTCGACCGGCTCCGTCGAGAGGGTCAACTGGCGGAGGGGGGGCGAATCGGGCCCAGCTTTCGGGCCCGTTCCATTTTCAATCCTGTCAACGGAGACGGGGCGCGGCTGGCCGGGCCGACCCGCGCCGTACCCCCCGGCACGCTGGACGTGGTCAGCCTCCAGGACCGCGTGGACCAGTTGATCCGGGCCTATCGCGTTCGCGGCCACGTGGTGGCCAAGACCGATCCGCTGGGCGGTCCTCGCCCGTATCAGCCCGAACTCGACCCAGGCTTCTACGGCTTCACCGAGGCCGACATGGATCGGCCTTTCTCCACCCGCACTATCTACGGTCCCGACGTCAGCACGCTCCGCGAAATTCTCGAACGCATGCAGCGGGCCTACTGCGGCTCCATCGGCGTGCAGTACATGCACATCGACCAGATCGGCGTGCGACACTGGCTGCAAGACCGTATCGAAGGCGAAAGCCGCTACCGCCTCACTCGTGACGAGCAGATCCGCGTCCTTACCCGGCTCACCGATGCCGTTATCTTCGAGGAGTTCATCCAGAAGAAGTTCGTGGGCGCCAAGCGGTTCTCGCTCGAAGGCGCCGAAAGCCTCATTCCTCTGCTCGACCTGGCCATCGAAAAGGCGGGCGCCGACGGCATCCGCGAGATCGTCTTGGGCATGGCCCATCGTGGGCGGCTCAACGTGCTCGCCAACATCATGGGCAAGGGGCCGCAGGAGATCTTCCGCGAATTCGAGGATCGCTACCCGCAGATGAACGTGGGGCGCGGCGACGTGAAGTATCACCTGGGCTACAGCTCTGACTGGGTGACGGCTCAAGGTCGCAAGGTACACCTGTCGCTGTGCTTCAACCCGAGCCACCTCGAATTCGTCAACCCGGTCGTCCAGGGCCGCATGCGGGCCAAGCAGGACCGCTACTGCGACAAGGAACGGCACCGCGGCATGGCCTTGCTCATCCACGGCGACGCGGCATTCGCCGGCGAAGGCATCGTGCAGGAGACGCTGAACCTCAGCGAACTGGAAGGCTACTCCACCGGCGGCACCATTCACGTCATCGTCAACAACCAGATCGGGTTCACCACGTTGCCGTCCGAAGGCCGATCCAGTTTGCACGCCTCGGCTGTGGCCAAGATGCTTCAGATCCCGATTTTCCACGTGAACGGCGAGGATCCCGAGGCGGTGGCCCAGGTTATCCGGCTGGCCATGGACTTCCGCCGCGATTTCCACCGCGACGTGGTCATCGAGATGTACTGCTTCCGGCGGTACGGCCACAACGAGACCGATGAGCCGGCGTTCACACAGCCGGTGCTCTATCGGCGATTGGCCCAGCGGCAATCCGTGCGCGACAGCTATCTCGAGCATCTGCTCGAACTCGGCGAGGTGACGCGCGAAGAGGCCGACCGCATCTCCGAGCAGCGCAGGGCTCGCCTCGAAGAAGCGCTCAATCAGGCCAAGACCGAGGTCTATCATCCCGTCTGTCCACTGCACACTGGCGTGTGGTCCGGCTACTTCGGCGGCCCGGCTCGCCTCGAGCATGACGTCGAAACCGGCGTGGATCGCGAACGGTTGAGCCAGTTGCTCGAAGCGACCACGCGCTTGCCCGAGGGCTTCCGGCCGCATCCTACGTTGGTCAAGTGGCTGGCGGCTCGGCGGGAGATGGCCCGCGGCGAGCGGCCGTTGGACTGGTCGGCCGCCGAGGCCCTGGGCTTCGCGACGCTCGCTGCTCAGGGATATCGCGTGCGAGTCAGCGGTCAGGATTCGGCTCGCGGCACGTTCAGCCATCGGCATGCCGTGCTTCACGACTACGAGGACGGCCGAACGTTCATGCCGCTGCAGCACGTTGCTCCCGGCCAGGCGCCCATCGAAATCTACAATAGCCCGCTGTCCGAAGCCGGCGTGCTCGGATTCGAGTACGGTTACAGCCTGGATTGTCCCGACGGACTGGTCGTGTGGGAGGCTCAGTTCGGCGACTTCGTTAACGTCGCCCAGGTCATCATCGATCAGTTCCTGGCCAGTGCCGAAGTCAAGTGGCAGCGTTTGAGCGGGCTGGTGCTCCTGTTGCCGCACGGGTTTGAAGGGCAGGGGCCCGAGCATTCGAGCGCTCGGCTCGAGCGGTTCCTCATGCTCGCCGCCGAGGACAACATGCAGATCATCAACCCGACCACGCCCGCTCAGATCTTTCACGCGTTGCGCCGCCAGGTGATTCGCCGTTGGCGCAAGCCGCTGGTCGTCATGACGCCCAAGAGCTTACTGCGACACCCGGCCGCGACGTCTTCGCTCAACGAGCTGGCCACCGGCACGTTCCGGCGAATTATCCCTGATGATCAGACGGCCGAGCGATCGCCGGAGCGGGTTATCCTGTGTTCGGGCAAGATCTACTACGATCTCGTGCAGCATCGCAACGCATTCGGCCGGGAGGACATCCCGATCATCCGCGTCGAACAACTGTATCCGCTGTTCGACTCCGAGCTGTGCTCGACGCTCTCGCGCTATCCCGACCATACACCCGTCTATTGGGTCCAGGAAGAACCTCGGAACATGGGCGCCTGGCCGCATATGCGGCTTCGCTTCGGCGAGAAGATCTGCGGACGTTGGCCGCTGCAGGGAATCGCCCGAGCCGAGTCCTCCAGCCCCGCGACGGGTTCGGCGGCCAGCCACAAGCTCGAACAGCAGATGATTCTCGAACAGGCGTTCGGCGAGACGGCGACTGGCGCGGGTCCGAACAAATCACTTCGGTGAGACAGAACAGCAAGGCAAAGGCGATTCCGGTACGCACGCGAGGAGACACGACGAATGGCGGTCGAACTGAAGGTTCCCCAGGCAGGCGAATCCGTTCAGGAGGTCCAGGTCGGCGAGTGGCGCAAGGCCGACGGCGATTACGTGGAAGTTGACGAAATCCTGGTCGAGATCGAAACCGACAAGGCGGCCATGGAACTGCCCGCGCCGGTGAGTGGGAAGCTGATCATTCACAAACGCAAGGGCGAAATCGCAAAGCCGGGCGACGTCTTGGCCGCCATCGACGAGTCTGCCGTCCGGCCGCAGCCGGCGCCGGGCGGGCCGACAGAACCAGCTGCTGCCGCGCCGGTCGCGCAACCGCCGGCGCAACCAGGAGTCTCTCCGGCGCGCGAAGTCTCGGCGATGCCACGTCCCGGCGACGCCGCGTCGCCGGTGGTCATGCCCGCCGCTCGTCGCGCCATGGCCGAGGCCGGGCTCGAGCCTGCCCAGGTGCAGCCCACGGGGCCGGGCGGACGAATCCTCAAGCAGGACGTGCAGCGGGCCCGGGAGAAAGCGCCCGCCAAGCTGCCCATCGCCGGTGCGACGCCGCCGGCTGCCGCGGCCGCACCCGAGCCGGTGGCCGCTCCGGCCGGCTTGCGTCAGGAAGAGGCGGTGCCCATGTCCATGCTGCGGCGGCGGGTCGCCCAGCGTCTGGTCGAGGCCCAGCAGACCGCGGCCATGCTGACCACGTTCAACGAGGCGGATCTGTCGGCCGTTCTCCAGCTTCGCAAGGAACACAACGACGCATTCGAGAAAAAGCACGGCATCAAGCTGGGATTCATGTCCTTCTTCGTCAAAGCCGCGATCGATGCCTTGAAAACGTTTCCGCAGCTCAACGCGGAGATTCGCGGTAATGACATCGTCTATCGCAACTACTTCGACATCGGCGTAGCCGTCTCGACCGACCGTGGCCTGGTCGTGCCCGTGCTGCGCAACGCCGAGCTAATGAGCTTCGCTCAGATCGAACAGGCCATCGCCGACATGGCTCGTCGGGCCCGCGAGAACAAGCTGACGCTCGACGAGCTGGAAGGCGGCACGTTCACCATCACCAACGGCGGCGTCTTCGGCTCGTTGTTGTCCACACCCATTCTCAACCCGCCTCAGAGCGGCATCCTGGGGCTGCACGCTATCCAAGAGCGACCGGTGGTTCGTGAAGGCCAGATCGTGATTCGGCCGATGATGTATGTGGCCCTCACGTATGACCACCGCATCGTGGACGGACGCGAGGCCGTGCTGTTTCTCCGGCGGATCAAGGACTGCGTAGAGAATCCGGCCCGAATGCTGCTGGAAGCGTAGGAAGACGGGGACTGGGGACTAGGGACTGGGGCCAGGGGCATGGCGATCAGACGTTTTTTCCAGCCCCCAGTCCCCAGCTCCCAGGCCCTCCAAGGACACATACATGGCCCAACAACATGATCTGATCATCATCGGCGCGGGACCGGGTGGATACGTCGCTGCCATTCGGGCCGCCCAACTCGGTCTGAACGTGGCCTGCGTGGAGGAGGCGCCGGCTCTGGGCGGGACTTGTTTGCGCGTCGGTTGCATACCCAGCAAAGCGCTGCTCGAGTCCAGTGAGCTGTACGCCCAGGCTCGTCATGAGCTGGCGGCTCACGGCATCGTCGTGGAGAACGTGCGGCTCGACCTGCCGGCCATGATGCGGCGCAAGGACCAGGTGGTCACCATGTTGACCAAGGGCGTGGCCGCGCTGCTTCGCAAGAACAACGTTACTCACTACGCCGGCCATGGTCGTCTCGCGGGAGCCCATCGCGTGGTGGTCACCGGTTCGCAGGGCGAAACCGAGTTGCAAGCCGAGCACATCCTGATCGCCACCGGCAGCCGCTCGGCCGATCTGCCCGGCGTGGTGGTCGATGGCGACCGAATCGGCACGAGCACCGAGGCGTTGGCGTTTTCATCCGTCCCCGAGCACCTGGTGGTCATCGGCGCCGGCTACATCGGTCTGGAGATGGCTGCCGTCTGGAGTCGCCTGGGGGCCAAGGTCACCGTCCTCGAATACCTCGACCGCATCCTGCCCGGCATGGACTCGGAACTGGCGGCGGAGGCACAAAAACTGTTCGCCAAGTCCGGCATCGAGTTTCGGTTGTCGAGCCGTGTCACCGCCGCCCGCGTGGAAGGCGAGGGGTGCGTCGTCGAGTGTGCCGGCGCTGAGCCGATACGCTGCTCGCGCGTGCTCCTGGCGGTGGGGCGGGTGCCCAACACCGAAGGGCTCGGGCTCGAATCGGTGGGCATCCAGACCGACGCCAAAGGTTGCATCCCCGTGAACGAGCATTTCGCCACATCCGCGCCCGGCGTGTATGCCATCGGTGACGTCATCGGCGGAGCCATGTTGGCTCACAAGGCCGAAGAGGAAGGCATCGCCTGCGTGGAGCATCTGGTGACCGGTTACGGACATGTGAACTACGACGCGATTCCTGCCGTGGTCTACACCATGCCCGAGATCGCCTCGGTCGGCAAAACCGAGGATCAATTGAAGGAGGCCGGCACGCCGTACCGCAAGGGTGTGTTTCCGTTTCGCGGCAACGGGCGGGCCCGCGCTCTCGGCCATGTGGACGGCTTCGTCAAAATGCTGGCTCACGCCGAGACCGATCGCATTCTCGGCGTGCACATTATCGGCCCGCGGGCCGGCGACCTGATCGCCGAGGCGGCGGCCGCCATCGAGTTCGGGGCCAGCAGCGAGGACGTCGCTCGCACGAGCCACGCTCATCCCACGCTCGCCGAGGCGATGAAAGAAGCCGCACTGGCTGTCGATCAGCGTGCGATCCACGTGTGAAGGCCCGAGAATGCCGTCGCCTCCGCCGAGCCCGAGAATCGCGAGCGACCGCTTCTTGCACTCGGGCGGGATGGGCGTCTACAGTATCAAGTTCCTGAATGCTTTGCGGTCAACGGGCCGCCACGATCAACAACGGAATTTGCGCGAGGAGCGCCGGTTTCGGCTGCGCGGAGGAGGAACTCGTGAAGCGAGCATGCCCGGCACGGTGGTTCGTTGTCGTGTCCGTCTTGTGTGGCCTGGGCGGAATCGTCGGACCGGGGCTGCCGGTTACCGCTTCCGCGGCTTCGAACCGATTCATCGCCTACAACGACCTCGTTCACGATCCGGCGAACGGCCACCCGACGCTCACGCCGAACGTCACCACGTTCAACATCGGCTCGGGTGCACCGGGGCCGTCTTCCGGCATCCTCATCGACAAGAATACGGGTCTGCCCACCGCCGTCACGGTGACGCTGACGCAGAGTGGTGGCGTTCACTGGCAGTCGAGCGCTACCACAGGGGGAAGCGACTGCGGCCCCGGTACGGATGCACGAAACATTTTCGATCCGGCGAGCTCCGTCAGCCTCATGGGCACCGTCTATTACGGCGACCCGGGCTGGTGGGTGGATATCACGTTCACCGGTCTGGATCCGGCTCGCCGGTATGAGTTCGTCACCACCGCCAACCGCAACGATCCGAGCTACACCACGCGGATTACGCGATACACGATCTCGGGCGCGGACGGGTTTACCAACGTCAGCTCACCCGGAACCACGATTGAAGCCGATGGAGCTTCGACAGTTTTCAACACCGGTTACAACACGCAGACCGGCTACGTGGCCTGGTGGGTGGACATCGATCCGGGGCCCGACGGGTCTTTCAAGGTTCGTGCCGAGGCGGCCACGAGCGACCACCGGGCATACGCGTTCGACGCCTTCATGCTGGCCGAGAGCGGAGCCGCCAACAACGTTCAGTTCGTGCCCCGTCAGCTCAGTGCGGTCGTTGGTGCGGCCGATGTTGCCGTGACGCTGAAGATTCCGCCGGAAGCCAACGCTTCCAATCCGGTGACGGTGACGCTGGTCAGCGATCGTCCCGACGTGGCTGAGCCAAAGGGCGCGGGCGGCCAGCCGTTCACCGTGACGTTGCCTGCCGGCGGCCCCAACGAGCAGACCGTCACCATCGGCTTCGGCTCTGCCGGCCAGGCTCGCATCAGCACCGCCAACGATGCCGGTTTGAATGACGTAGTGCTGACCGTGGACGTCGAGGCGGGCAGCGTGAACTTCACCACCCCGGCGTTGATCGCATCGCCTTCCTCCACGACACCCGTCACGATTCGCCTCACACCGGGCAGCAATGCCACGCGGCCGGTGAACGTCACGCTCATCAGCGATGATCCCGAGATCGCCGTGCCTGCCAACGCGGTCGATGATCGCGTCGTGCTTCATTTTGCTCCAGGTGCGCCCACCGAGCAGACGGTGGATATCCGGACGGAGGGGCAGGGCGAGACCCATCTGCGGACCACCAACGACGGCGGCCTTACTGACGCCGTGTTGCCGGTGTCGGTCCGCAAGCTGGACTACATCCAGGTCGTGGTCAATCCTTACGAGAGCGTGGACTGGGCGGGGTTCCAGCGACATAAGGCCAACGTTCATACGCATACCACGCAGAGCGACGGCTCGTTGACGCCCGACCAGGTCATCGACGAGTACAAGGCTCGCGGCTACAGCGTGCTGGCCATCACCGATCACAACCGCTGCACGTTCCCGTGGGAGAATTGGAACCGCTATCCCGATTTGTTGAACATGCTGGCGATTCCGGGTAACGAAGCCTCCGAGCATCATCATCTGAACGCTTTGTTCATCAACTTCACCACCGGCTCGACCAACGTCGATTTGACGCTCACGCAGATCGGACTGGCGGGTGGGCTGGCCGTGCTCAACCATCCCGGCCGCTACAACTACACCGTGCAGGATTACGTGAACTGGTACCGCACGTTCGATCACCTGGTGGCGATGGAGGTCATCAATCAGGGCGGCCGATTCATCGACTTGCCGCTGTGGGACCAGGTGCTGTCGATCATGATGCCCGATCGGCCGGTGTGGGGCGTTGCTGCTGACGACATGCACAGCATGAGCCATCTTGGCCGCGACTGGTTGACGTATCTCGTGCCGCCCGCCGCTTCCGAAACCGAGACGCAGAGCGTGACCGGATGGGAAGATCGTCCGTGGATGCAATCGTTCCTGTCCGACACCGCTCCCGATGGCGCGGTGGTGCGACAGGCAACCGAACGTGGGCAATACTACTTCAGCTCGGTGGGGACGCATCCGACGGCCGTCCGCAGCGTGGCCGAGACACCGGTCATCGACTCCATCTTGGTGGACCACGCGGCGGGCACGATCACGGTGAGCGCTTCGTCCGGCGGGCAGCCCTTGCCGGCCGACAAGTACCGGTGGGTGTCCATGGCCAGCGAGGTGCAGGTCGGTCCGACCATCAACTATCGCACGACACCCGGCGTGGACAAATATGTCCGGGCCGAGCTCATCGGGCAGGGCGGCACGACGTTTACGAATCCGTTCGGCATCGCCTACGTCGGGCCCACGCTGGCTCTGAGCACCAAGCAGATTACCCGCGACGTGCACATTCGTAGCACGCTGGCCAACGACACGTTCACCATCGCCAACAGCGGTCCGGACTCGCTGAGTTATATCGTGACGTCGGATGCGCCATGGCTTACCGTCGCGCCGACTGAAGGCGATTCGTCAGGCGAAGAAGACACTATCACAGTCTCGTATGCCACGGTCGCCCTGCCCGTGGGGCAGCACCAGGCCACTATCACGGTGACCTCCGCCGAAGCCGGCAACAGCCCGCAAACGGTTCAGGTGACGGTCAACGTTCGTACCGTGGCGCCGGACCTCGACCACGACGGCGACGTGGACCAGTCCGACTTCGGCCTGTTCCAGTTGTGCCTCGGCAAGGAGGCCGGCGTGCCCGGTTGTCAGGCATCCGACTTCAACGGATCCGGGTTCATCGACACGTTTGACGTGAACACGCTGCTCAACTGCCTGTCCGGTGCGGGAAACCTCGCCACGCCCGGATGCGACCACTGAGCCGACCGAGCGGCATTGTGGTGCACGGGATCATTGTGGCGCACACATCCCTACCGGCACTGTGCGTGCTGGAAGCGTGCACCACACAAATACGCGTCGCTATTCCTCCTCGAACCGTTCCACCCATTTCTGGATGGCGGTGAGGACACGACTCTTGTAGACGTACACGCTCGATGAGGTGATGCCGAGTTCTTCCGCCACCTTGGCCACCGGCTGGCGTTCCACCGCGTAGCGGACAAAGGCCTGGTACTCTTTTTCGCCGACCTCGGTGCGGATCTGGCGGAGGGCTTCATCGAGCAGGGCGTAGCGCCATTCCTGTTGCCAGATCTGCTGCATGGTTTCCTGCGTGCGGGGATCCTCGATCTGTGCCAACAAATCGACACCATTGCCCTCGGTGCAGGCCGGCTGCTGAACGCGGGTGCGGCGGCCGCGGGCCCGTAGCGTCTCCAGCGCCTTGCGGCGGGCGATGCCGAACAGCCACATCCGGAATCGGCCCTTGGCCGGGTCGTAGACGTCGTCGCAGAGCGAGCGGTGGGCGATCATCAGCACCTCTTGCGTCAGATCGTCCAGGTCCGTCTCGTTCACGCCCAGCCGTCGCCCGAAATTCCGCAGCATGGGGGCGTAGATGCGGTAAAAATGGCCCCAGGCCTCGCGATTCTGGCTGTCGCGAACGGCGCTCAGCAAGTTGGTCTGCGTGGTTTGCATGCGGGTTCGAGTGCAAGCGCCGGGGCCGTCCCGGTGCGCCGTCATGAATGCGATCTCTGGCCTACTCGGCTCCCACCACGTCGCGGTGTTCGGCCGAGTTGATCCGTGTGTTCTCGATGATCTCGGGCAGCCCGGCAGGGACGCTCGGCGGAGGCGGCGGCGGATTCGTCGGGTGCATGTAGAGCCGGAACCACGCCTCGGCGTACATCTTCACCACGTCGCTCGGCAGATTGTGCCCGAACCCGTCGTACACCACCAGCCTCAGCCGTTCCGGGTCTGCTTCGTAGTGCGGCCGGGCTGCCTCGACGAATGCCCGGGCGGTTTTCGGATCGACGATCTTGTCGTGGCCTCCGCTGACCATCAGGATGGCAGTGGGAAACAACTTGTCCACGTGCAGGATGGGATCGTGCCGTTCGAGCAAAGCCTGCGTTTCCGGCCAGAGTTGGTCGGTCTTGCCTTTCCACAGGCCGTTGCTCTTCCACGACTCGAACCACTGGCGATAGGCGCCCGTGCTCACGAACACGACCACGGCAGCCAGGCGTTTTTCGCCGGTCGCCGCCGCCAGGGCGGGGATGCCCGTGGATGAGCTGCCCAGCCAGCCGATCTTGCTCGGATCAATGTCGCCGCGCGACACCAGGTAGTCGATCACGCGAGCCGTGTCCTGCGGAGCCCGCGCACCGCTCAGCGCGAAGCTGTGGGCGAACCGTTCGTCGAACACGAGCCATTGGGCCCGCCGCTGCGGATCGGGATCGGGCGGGTACTCGAACCGGAACGCGGCCAGCATGTATCCTTCGTCCACCAGCCCCGTGCTCCAAGGCGGCAGTTCTCCCGGCTTGAGCGTTCCCAGCATGAGGATGACCGGGCGGCGGGACAATCCGACGGGTCGCCACGCGAGATCCACCCGGCCCGGCGGGTCACCTTCCAGAATTACGGTCGCATAAACCACCTCCGGCTCACCGGCGGGCCGGCTCGTCGCGCCGGCGGCCGCCAGTGGCGACGCCGTCGCCAGGCAGACCAGGCTCACGACTGCAATGCGGTACATGGAGCTTCGATCCCGTGAAAATCAGATGACCGTTGAACGGCAGCCGGCATTGTACTGCGCGCGACGGGGCGAAGCTACGGTTGGGCAGCACGAGATATCAGGAGGTACGCGGCAGGGCGTCAAGCTCCGCTGGCGCCGGGGACGGTGGTGTGGCGGATCTTGAGTTCACCGCAAGGCAAGAGCCGTTGGATGGGCGGCTGTGTGGGATGGCTCAACAGATCGAGCGCGGCCTTGGCTGCTTCCCGCCCGATTTCGGCGATGGGCTCCTTGACCGTGGAAAGACTGACGCCGGCGAATCGCGTGATCGGATAGTCGCCCATGCCGATCAACGCCACATCGTCGGGCACACGAATGCCGTGCGTGCGTATGGCATCCAGGAGCAGCGTGGCCAAGCCGTCATGCTGGACCACGATGGCATCGGGGTGCGGCTGGCCGGGCTGGAACAACTGGGCGATGGATTTCTCGATGATCTCCTCCGGCGACAGCAGCATGGAGCCACGGGCGACCCAGCGCGGGTCGATGGGCAGGCCGGCTCGTTGCAGGACCGACCGATAGGCTCGGTAACGCGCGGCGTTGAGCGGCATGGGGTAATCGAACCCGACGAACCCAATCCGCCGACGGCCGATCTGCACAAGGTGTTCGACGGCCAGCTTGATGTCGGCCGGACTGTCCCACGCCACGAAGTGCGCGTCGGCGAGCGTGGATGGACGGTCGGCCACGAACACGATCGGAATCCCCATGGCCCGCGCCCGCTCGTAAGCGTCATCCAATCCCGGCAGGGGGACCATGATGATCGCTTCATCCCGGCGCTGCAGGCAACTGAGTAACTCGCGGCGGGCCCGCTCAGGCTGGTAAGCGTGGACGGCCACGAAGGGCGTGTAGCCTGTGGACTCGAACACCTCGGCCATGCCCGTCGTCAGCTCCTGGGCCCAGTCCCAGCGAAAGCTGGCGAGGATCACGCCGATCATGCCTGATTTCTGACGCCGCAGGTTACGGGCCCACTGATTGGGCACATAGTTCAGCTCGCGAGCCGCTTGGAGCACTCGCTCGACGGTTCGGGCCGATATTTTCCGCCGCTCGGACTGGCCCCGCAGCACGATCGACACCGTGCTGGGCGAGATGCCCAGCCGGGCGGCCAGTTCCACGGTGGTCACGGGATGGGAGGGCGGTTTGGCCATAGGTCGCGACTCGGCTGAAAAAATAACATTGACATCGCACATTCGAAACAGTACGCTGGAAGTACAACGTAGTACTTGCCTACTTTACCCCATCGAGATCTCCGGATCAACGGGTCATGTAGGCGGCGGTCGCAGACGGCTGCCCCCCGCGCATTTCCGGGGAGGGGGCCTGGTATTCACATCCGAGGAGTCACCATGCACACGTCGCGCAGACGGTTGGCAGCGTGGGCGAGCGCGTTCGCCCTGGTTTCATCCGCGGCTTGGGCGGACCACCCCGTCCTGGTCACCATGCTGGTCGAATCCTTCGACGGCTGCGGCTGCCTCGAGCCCTTTGATGATCCCGTCTCGTGCGGGGCCTGCCCGGAGGGGATCACCACGACGCACCCGGACTGCGATGTCTTCGGACCGCAAAGTCTTGACCATGAGTGGCGCAACATGGGTTTCCCGGCCGACATGTACGGCGACAACTGGGAGCCGGCCCAAGGCTTCGCCGCCCAGGCCTTCGCGCTGGGGGATGTGTTCGGCAATCAGGCCAACAATCACAGTGCCAGCAAGTTCGGTGCTGGGGACCTCATCTGGATCGACTATGACAACACCGCCAGCCCCACATGCGGTTCGACCAGTTCGACACGATTCGAGTTCGAGGCCGCCCGAGTGGCCCGCGGACTGCCTCCGGCGGATCCGACGGCACCGGCCTATTTCATCATTTCCGTTCGGCGGGACGACTTTGCGGGTGACGGCGATACTTCGGATATCACCACGAGGATCTGGATGGATCTGGCCGGCCTGCCCTCCGGGACGACGGACACGCCGGTGCAGGTGGACGTGTTGCCCGGGACGGGCTGGCAGGACGTGATCGTTAACACGACAAGCCAGTTCCTCGACCGGGCCCGGTTGAACGTGTTGGTGAGTCTCGGGCCCGAAGGCGGCTTCGTGGACGCCACTCTGGGTGAGAAGGTCGTCATTAAGGTGGATAATCTCCGGTACGTCTACACCGGCCTGGCTCCAGATAACGAAACCGATTGCGGCAACGGCATCGATGAGGATGGCGACGGTCTGGTCGACTGTGAGGATGCGGATTGCTTGGGCGACGTCCACTGCGCCTGCAACATGGTTCTGGCCTTTGATACCGACATCGACGGGGACGTGGACATGCTGGACTTCGCCTTCTTCCAGCGCTGCATCACCGTCGGCGGGCCGAATAATGTGCACTTCGAATCGCTGCCCGGCGACTGCAAGTGCCTGGATCTGACCGGCCCGGCCGGTGTGAAGGACAATTCCGTGGATCAATACGACCTGGTCATGATGCTTGGCTGCGCTTCGGGCGCAGAGATTCCGGCTGACGCGAGTTGCGACGACCCGCCGGCGCAGTGAGTAGAGTCTGGTCGAGAAAACTGGTGATAGGGAGGAGGCAGCATGCGAGCGAGGCTTTTGTGCGTTGTCGGGCTGGCCGTCACCATGCCCGCGATGGCCGGCAATTGGGATCCGAACTACATCTGGGATTCGGGCAAGACCCTCTATGAGGGCAACACGTATACCCGCATCGTCGATTGGGGCGATCCCGAGTACCAGGAGAGCATCTACCGCGAGTCCAGCGGGACGTACGCCAGCCCCAAGGTTCCCGATCGCCTGGGCCGGTTTGACGATCAGTATGGCGGCATGATGGACTGGACCGGCCCGACCGGCGGCAAGATCAAGTGGCGATTCGACCATAGCCCCGAAGGGCATCGCGTTCCGCCGAACGGCCACACGCCCGACTACTCGCCTGGCGTGCCGTCGAGCATTGCCTTGGGCCTGAAGGTGCTCAGCGGGACCGAGATGGTGGACTACACGTATGTCGAGTCCGCCGGTGGCAACGTCGTCTCCAGTTTCGTCGCCGACGATTCGGGCTACCCGAGAATCATCACCGGTGGCGAGACCGGCAAGATGGAACTGCGTTGGTACAACACCGTCCAGAACGTGGCCGGTGTCGAGAGTAACTGGAAGCCCAATAGCGCGACGGTCGCGGGCATCACTGGCAACTGGCTCATGCCGGCCAACGAATGGGCGACCGTACAACTCATCTTCGGCAACGACGAGGCCAAGACTTGGGAAGCCTACCTCGTTCGCGAGGGCTTCGCGGTCGGCCACATGTGGGGCACCTACAATGGGTCACCCAGCAATTCGTGCCAGTTCGGGTTCACCAGCACCGTCGCCAATGCCGGCGTCGTGTACGATTATCTCGCTTTTGGCTGGGGTGCCGATAACATCGGGGTGATTCCCGAGCCGGCTACGTTCCTGCTCCTGGCCCTGGCGTGGCCCATGGTCTGGGTTCGCCGCCGTCGGTAAGGTCAGCCGGGGTGCCTGGCCGGGCCTTGGCGGTTGAGCCGGCCCGGCCGGGCATGCCGGGCATCGATCCGGATTCGCCGGGGGGAGTGCATCTCGTGAGAAGCCACCACCATGTCGCAGCCCACACATGGCGGGATTATCGTGCTGTCTTTGCCGCGGCACTTGTCTCCTTCGGAGCGGCCGGACCCGCGCTCGCTGCCGGTCACTACACGCTGGCCTGGTGGCGCCAGCTCGGCAATTACGAAAACGGCGCGGGCGCAGGTTGCACCGGCAATCACGTCATCAACGTCTGGGTTTTCGATGAAGCCGGAGCGCCCAGGCCCGGCGTGCAGTTGAAGACCACCTGGGGTGTCCTTCTGGGCACGACGGATGTTGACGGACTAAGCCAAATCATCCTCGACAATGCCAACGTACGCTACGATTTCGTCTGCACCGATGCTAGCGGAGCGACCAGCGACATCGCCCTGGAAATGAGTAGCCGCCTCCGTCCTTGTTGGGGCCACTACTCCTTTGAAGTCGGCTTCCTCTACAAGGCCGACGCCGCGAATCCCGGCTCGTTCGACACCAGTCTGCACTGTACGCTGAATCCAGGTTGTCCGGATTATGGCAATTGCCCCGAGACGTTCGATGCGCCGTACAGCAAGAGTCTGGCCTTCAACAGCATCAACTGTGCCGATTATCGCTCCGACGAGTTCGTGCTGGGTAATTGGCAGTCGGCCGCGTCCTACTTCGGCCAGACGTTCGTGGCGACGGGCAATCGTGTGGTGGCCATGCGGGGCCATGGCACTATCGGCGGCAATAATACGCTGGAGTTCAAGGCCCAGATCGTGACCTGGCCGGGCTTGCAGCCGGTCGGGCCAGCAAAGTCGACTTCCGTTCGGTTTCCTTTCGGCTGGGTCATCACCTGGGGCGTCAACGAAGTGCCCGTCGTTCCCGGCCAGACCTACATGCTCAAGATCTGGCGCGACGGCACGGGGATGAACAGCTACCGCGTCGTGCGCAACAATTACGCCGCCGGCCATTATTTCGAGGGGACCACCGCTTACCCCGACTTCGAGCTGGAAGGCTGGGTCTGTTGCATGGACTACGGCGCCAACATCCAGATCACCGCCGGGCCGGCGGTTGTGGAAAGGACCGAGACCTCCGCCACCATCGCCTGGACGACCGACGTGCCCGCCGACTCCCGCGTCGATTACGGGCCCACCGCCACGTACGGACAATCCGTGTTCGACCCGGCTCTGGTCACGCAGCACCGCGTCACGCTGAGCAACCTCACGGCTCACTCGCGATATCACTTCCAGATCACCAGCGCGGCGTCGGGCTACATCAGCGTCACTTCCGGCGATCATGTGTTCGATCTGGCTGCCCGCGGCGATTTCGATCGCGACGGCGACGTGGACATCGACGACTTCGGCCACATGCAGCGCTGCATCACCGGGCCCGGCGCCGTCCAGGATGACGCGGAGTGCGCGAACGCCAACCTGGACCAGGATCTGGACGTGGATCAGGACGACGTCAATCTGTTTCAGGTCTGTCTGTCCGGGCCGAATCGCCGTCCCGAGCCCGTGTGCTTCCCTTGAGAGCAAAGCGGATGCGTCTTTTCGAAACATCGGCCATGAGTCGCCTCTTGTCCGCCGCCGGCTCACTGTGTGTCTTTTTGCTGTCATGCTGGCTGGGAGGCAGTCTCGTCTATGGAGCGACCACACTGGTCGTGTATCCCAACCCTCCCGACCACCGGTCAGACGACCGCATCACGGGAACGCTGAACGGCGTGCCCGTCGAGTTCGAGTATCAGCATACGTACCACCCGGAATCGGCCGGGCAGAAGGACTTCAAAGCGAACTACGTGCGGTTTGCCGCTGACGGTCCGGTGGACGTCGAACTGGCCGTCAATGCCGCCGTTTCGCGGGCGTATCTCCGCACCGTCGGGGCGGATCTGCCGTTCACCCGGACGGGCTCGACGTTCCGGTTCACGCTGCCGGGCCCCGGCAACTACTATCTGCAGTTGCCCGACTTGAACACACCCGGCAAGGCCACGTACACCGTCTTTTTCTTCTTCGACGACCTGGCCGTGTACCAAGCGTATCAGACGGCGTTCGCGACTGCTCGGAACGTGACCGCTCACGGCGTGCGATCGGATCCCGGCCTGAACCAGACCGCGGCCGTCCAGTCGGCGCTCAATACTGGCGGGGCCATCTATTTTCCGCCCGGAATCTATCGGACGGGACAACTCTCGATCCAATCGGGCACGACCGTCTACTTGGCGCCCGGCGCTTTGCTCAAGGGAACCGACGACTATAACACCGCCTGCTACATTCAGATCAACGGCGCGTGGGGCGTGAGAATCGCCGGCCTGGGCACCATCGACGCCAACGGGTTCACCGCGGACAACATGCCCTCCAAGACACACCTGATCGACATGGAGTCGTGCGGCCAGCTCAGCTTGGACGACCTGCTCTTTCGGAACTCCAACTCGTGGATGCTTCATATCCGGCGATGCGATCAGGTCGCCTTCACCAATCTGAAGCTGTTCAGCGGGAAGGACGGTATCGATCCCGACGGTTCGCGGGACGTTCGCATCGATCGCACGGTCATTCAGTCCATTGATGACGCTTTCGCGGTCAAGAGCCGCTTTGCCAATCGAAGCTGTGAACGCGTCACCATGCGCGATTGCATCGTGTTCAGCTGCGCGTCCTCGTTCAAGATCGGGACCGAGAACTACCACGGGGCGGTGCGCGACATCACGTGGGACCACTGCGACGCGGTGGATGCCGACCGCGGCTGCATCCTCTACACCCGGCCCGAAACCGGCGTCGCGCCGATCTCCCGCATCACCTGGCGCCACATCCGCGTCTTCAATTTCCCCTGGATGGCCGAGACGGGTGGCGCGCCGTTTCAGTTCCACAACGATTCGGGGGCGTCGATCAGCGATGTTCTCCTGGAGAACGTGGTGGTCGTGCCTTGCCAATCCTGCTCCGTGCGGGGGGCGGTCAAGCCGGTTTTTCGCAACGTTATCGTTCAAGGGAACTCCGCCATCCCGGCGGCGTCGGCGAGCTTTGAGGGCGTCATCTGGCCCGGCGTGGTCAGCCAATCGCGGCCCGTCGTGTTTATCGAACCCGCTCCGCGCAGCGGGAACAGTTATCGCGGAGGGGACCGAATAACGGTCAACGTCCAGCATCCGTTCGGGAAGCCGATTGCGCTCGTGGAGCTGTTCATCGACGGATACTGGATGGGCGTGCGGCACACGCCGCCGTATCACTTCGGGCTCGCCGGGCAGTCCGGTGGCGAGCACCTGCTGACCGCCCGCGCAACAGATATCGATGGTGTCGTCAATCAAACCGCTCCGAAGCGTGCCACGTTCGCCTTCATTCCGGGCGACCTTGATCGAGACGGGGATGTGGACCAGGAAGACTTCGGCCTCCTGCAGGCTTGCATGACGGCGTCCAACGTTCCGCCGGCCGATACCGCATGCCTCATTGCCCGCCTGGACGAAGACGTCGATGTGGACGTCGATGATATCCGTGTGTTTCTGGATTGCTGGTCCGGGCCGGATCCGGCTGTTGTCTCGCCGTGCGCGCCGGAGGCCAGGTAGGGGCGCAAAGAAAACCCACGGACCGAGGGCCCGTGGGTTCTGTTTGCGTCGAGTCTTTTCACAGGGAGCGCGGGTCGATTACGGCTTCGCAAGTTTCGCCCGCAGAGGCGCCTCCTGCTCGGCGACTTTCCTCAGCTCTTCCCAGATGCTCCGCGCCTCGGCCACTCGCTCGAGCAGCGCCGGACCTTGCAGCGCCAGTTGCTTGAGCGTGCGATCGTCTTCGAGCTCGCCCTTGGCATCCCGTTCGCGGGCGTCGGCCACGATCTTTTCGATTTGCCCGAGCGAATCCAGCGCCTGACCCACGAGCTTGTCCACCTCGTCATACTTCCAGAATCGCAGGCCCGGTCGCACCACGTACACCGGCGTGCAGTGGGCGTGCTCGCCGCTGTTGCCCACCGCGTGTGCCGCGATCCAGAAGCCGCCGCCGGCGTCGAGTTCCATGTCGATGGTCAGTTCCTTCTTCGGTTCGGCCGACTCGACGACCTGGATTTCCCTTCCGTGCTGCACGACTACCAGCTTGGCCGGCCAGACCCGCTCGGGATCGCCCCAGGCCCGGGCCTTGACCCGCACCTTGCGGTCGGTTTTCACGACCAGCTCGTCGCCGGGCAGGGCGTCGTCCACCTGGAACTCGAGCATCGGTCCGTTGGTGACAAAAGTGCGACCCTTTCGCATGGCCTCGAACCACGCGTCGGCGGTGAACGGCTGATCGCCGAGGTACGCGTAGACGCGGACCTCACCCAGCGTGCCGCCCCAGGGAATGTCCGAGCCCGCCGAGGCCGTGATCTTGAACCCGCTGTTCAGGAATCGGTACCAGATGTCCAGGCCCAGGCCGGCGAACTGCAGCACCTCGGCGAAATCCACCTTGCCCTTGGGCACGTTCACTGACATGTCGCGGTGGACGTGGAACATTCCGCTGCTCACGTGGGCATAGCCGCACAGGCCGCCGTCCGCGTGCACCTGGTCGAATACCTTGTCGTAGAGGTAGTACTGATCCGTGTCGCGGACCATCCGCTTGATGTTCATGGAGATCGTGTGGCCCATCTGGTCGTGCGTACGCGGGCACTCCTGGCCCGGGCACAGCACGTAATCGCCATCGACGATGCGATACTCGGGACCGAAGCCGCGCTGATCGAACCAGGTTCGATAGATGTCGCCCATCTTGACCACGTTGCACAGATGGACGTCTTCGGCTTGGGCGTAGGTCATCAGCCGGCGGGCGTCGTCGTCGCTGAGGATGCGAGCGTGCACGTGATCGTCGCCCGACCACCAGCCGCGCTTCCGCATGTCCTCCCAGCGACGCGGCGCGTACGTTTTCTCCACGGTCTCACCCGCGCTCACGCGGAAGCTGTCGTAGACCGGCACATGCTCGATTCCGCGACGAACCGCGATTTCCCACTCGCCCGCGGGCACTTCCATGTCCACCGGGCCCGGCATGCAGTAGTACTCGCCGGCGACCCGGCCCTGCACCACGTAGTTGCGGCTGTTGGTGAGGCTCCCCTGGCTGTCGAATTGGGACTTGATATCGACTGCGTTAGTGATCGGTTGAGGCTGGTTGTTGAACTTCCACACCAGCCGAACCATCGCCGGCGTGGGTGTTCCGGTGTCCCCGAGCACGGTGAGCTTCAGCCGGCCGCGTGGTGGCGACCGGAGCTCCAGCATCGCCCGATAGGCGCGATCGCCCGCCCGCAACTCCAGTCGCTGCGACGTGCGGTCCTTGGGCACATTGGTGATCGGGATCAGGACCAGCGACGTGCCGCTGGGGGCGATGTCCGTGGGGATCGTCGAGGATTCGGTCCACATCCCGCTGAGATCCAGGTGTCGCACGACAGCATGAAGCGTGTCGTCGGCGCCGCTGCCTGTGATGCGGGCGCGGATGAGCATCGCGCCGATGTCGGACGGGCACTCGATGGTTCCCAGCGGCGGCAGGACTGGACGATCCGGCTGCAGGTCCAAGCGGATGAGATTCGGGCTGCTCTCTAGGACGGGCACGAGCGCCGCCGCGGCCTTGAGCAACCGGGTCTTGGCCTGGCGCTTGGCCGCGTCGTCCTGAGCCCGGTTCACGCGATCCAGGGCTTGGCGGGCTTTGCGGTGAAGTTCGTCCAATTTGGCCCGATCGGCATCTTTAAGCAGGTAGGGATGTTCCTGCAGAAGCCGGCCGGCCAGACGGACGAGCTCGTCGGGATTGGTGAGCTCCGGCGTGGCCGGGGCTGACGCGGGCGAGAACAGAACCAGACCGACCAGGATGACAAGGGCTTTAGAATGCATGCCGCAACTCCTCATGGTTGGATCTCCGCGGACCCGGCTGGCCGGGTGGCAGGCACGGGTGGATGGACGATGGTAATCGTGGCTCGATGCCCCGGGCTCGGTTCGGTTTCGCCGGCCGGTTGGCTCGACGCGCTCGGATCGACTCGCAGGTTGAAGCCGTCCTCGCTGTAGGCCCTAAAGAACCATAGCGACGGCGCGGACGGCCAGGTCCGGTCTTCGAACTCCAGTCGCACCGGCCCGGTCAGCGGACCCGGCGTTCGCGCGAAATAGTAGAGTCGCAGTACGTGATGCGTGGGCGAAACGCCCTGACCATCGAGCAGATCGAGCCGGGGTTCGTAGAGTTCCACCAGGTCGAGCTTTTCTCCGCGGCAGCGCAGTTGGAATCCGTCGCGCAGTTCACGGCCGATCCGGCGTAGATAGCGCTCCTGTTCGGCGGGCCCGATCAGGCCGTCGCGATCGGCATCCATCCGTCGCCGCTCGGACAGCGACCGCAGTTCGTTGAACCGAAGCTCGATAGTCACGTCGATGTTGGTCGGACCGACCTCCATCTTCACGTGATGCTCGATGTGGTCCATGTACACGGGATGAGCCGGCGCGGGTAGAACAATGCCGGCCGCAAACAATGCGGCGAAGAGAAGCTTCCGAGTGACGACCCGCTCAAACTCGCGCATGATTCTGCTCGCCAGGCGAAACGTGCTCGCACTTCCACGGATTCGCGTCCGCGGGTACCTTCGGTGCGCCGGAGGCCCGCATGTTATCCAGCGCCGGCCGCGAAATGTCCAGTCTGAAACCTTTTTGGAGCTGCACTCGACCGGGTGTACAGTGGACCGGATGCACTGTTCGATCGGAGTTACCGTCGGGTCCGAGTCTGCCGTGCTCGCCGAACGGGCGGCCCGTTTGGCCGAGCGGCTCGGTCTGCCGCTGGTCGCGCTGGACGCGCCGGACTTCAAGCTCCAACTGGTGGTGACAGCCCGGCGGCTCGAATTGCGCGAGGTGGGGCAGCAGACTGGGCCGGTCTATGTGGACTTCGTCGGCGGGAGACTCGCCTCGCGACGGCGGGGCGGCTTGGCTCGCGATCCTCTGGTCCGGGCTGTGGGGCGGAAAGGGACGGACTGGAGCGTTCTCGACGTCACCGCCGGACTCGGTCGCGATGCCTTTCTGCTCGCCTGGGCCGGTTGTCGTGTGACCATGGTGGAGCGCTCGCCCGTGATCGCCGCGCTTCTGGAGGATGGTCTGGCCCGAGGCCTGGCCGACCCGGACGTGGCTCCCGTCATTCGCGACCGGCTGAACTTAGTCCAGGCCGACGCACGCGGCTACCTTGCCGCGCTGCCTGAGGCCGATCGGCCCGACGCCGTGTACATCGACCCGATGTTCGAGCCGCGAGCCAAGACCGCAGCCAGCAAGAAGGAGATGCGATTGTGTCGGCTCGTCGCGGGCGATGATCCCGACGCCGCCGACCTGCTGGTTGCCGCTCGGCAGGTGGCCCGCTATCGCGTGGCTGTCAAGCGCTGGCTGCACGCTCCGCCGCTGGGGCCTGCCCCCGATATTCAGTACAAAGGCCAGTCCATCCGCTACGACGTCTATTTGACGTGAGGTGCCACATTTGTCTGGCGCGCCAGCAATCGCGTTTCCCCTCCTTCCGGCGGTCGAAACTGTCGGTTACAGTGTTCCGCGTGGTTGGCGAGCCGGTCCCTGTCCGGCCGGATTCTTCGAGGCCCGTTCGCCAAGGAAAGGGAGGACACATGCGGTACGGACTACTGATTTGCCCGGGATTGCTCTGCCTTGTGGTCGCGAGTGGCTGTGCGGGATGGAAGGCACCGCGAATCGGCGACGAGATCATCGTAGCCGGCCAGTTCTATCACACCGGTACGCGGGTGGTGACTTACCTCGAGCCGCGAGGCTACAACGCTTACCGCTGCTACAACCATTTCGATCCTTCCAAGACCGCTCCGAAGAATCCGGTGGACAAGGACAACCCGAACCGGTATGGCTTCCGCCGCAATTTGCCCGAAGACCTGCAGAAAGCGGTAGATGAGCAGGGCTGGACCATCGACAACCTTCGCCAGCAGGTGGACCTGTTTGTGATTCACTACGATGTGTGCGGGACATCGCAGCAGTGCTTCTACATCCTGCACGACTATCGGGGCCTGTCCGTGCACTTCATGCTGGACCTCGACGGGACCGTGTATCAGACGCTCGACTTGGCCGAGCGCGGCTGGCATGCCGGCACTGCCAACGACCGCTCCGTCGGCGTCGAGATCGCTCACTGGGGCGCCTACAACACTCCCGAGAAGGCGGCAGAAAACTATGCCTTCGATGAATGGGGGTATCCGTATGTGACCTTCCCTGAGTCGTTCACCCGCCGCGAGCTGCTGACGCCCAACTTTGTGGCCCGGCCTGCTCGCAAGGAGCTGATCGAGGGCGAGATCAACGGCTCGAAACGCTACCAATACGATTTCACGCCGCAGCAGTACGAGGCACTCGGCAAACTCACCGCGGCCTTGCACCGTGTGCTGCCGCGCATCGAACTGGCCGTGCCCCGGGGCCCCGATGGCAAGGTTCGCAACGACGTGCTGAGCGAGGAAGAGCTGAAGAACTTCCACGGCCTGGTCGGCCACTGGCACATCACCAAGCAGAAGCAGGATCCTGGCCCGGCCTTCGATTGGGACCGCGTGCTGAACCGGGCTCGGTGGGCCCTGTAGATGCCGCCAGCGACCCCTCGGGCAGAGGATTTCGACTGCGTGCGCTCGCAAACGAGCCGTCGCGCCGGGTTTGACAAGGAGGTATTCGTGACACGCATCTTCGTCGCACTTGCTGCCATCGTCGTTCCTGTGCCCATCGTGACCTTGGCTTCCGCCGAACCGATCACGACCGGCTCGCTGATCGGCGAGATGATCGACATGCACCAACTGGCGGAATTCCCGTCGCCGTACTACAAGACGGTGCAGTTCTCGTCGTACGATCATCGTAGCAGTCTGCCCGGTGGGCCCGATTGGTTCGCCAATTCCGACGGGTTCGGCGGCGAGCCTGTGCCCAACTTCGAAAAAGTGCTCAAGCCGCCGCAGGGCGACGAGCCCGGCGAATACCTCATCTGTGACGTAGCCGGCCCGGGCGCGATCGTGCGGCTTTGGACGGCTCGCATCGCCGGCAACATCCGCATGTGGCTCGATGACGCGAGCGAGCCGGTCTACGACGGTTCGGCCGACGAATTCCTGCGGGCCGTATATCGCCGGTACGCCGCGCAGGCCGGCCTCGACGAAAGCGTCTTCGACGGCACGTTTCGTCAGCGCGACGCCTGCTACTTCCCGATCGCTTTCGCCAAGCGCTGCCGGATCGTTTGGATCGGCAACCACAAGGACATCCACTTCTATCAGGTGCAGATCCGCCGGTACGAGCCGAATGCGCAAGTGGTCACATTCAAGCCGTCCGACTTGAAGACCTACGCTGAGCGAATCCGCAGCGTCGCCGAAGTCCTGTCCAGCCCGCAGGCCCACTGGAAGTACCGCTCCACGCAGCTGGTCCTGCCCATCGATGCGAGCGTGCAGCCCGGCGAGACGAAGGAGGTGCTGGCCATCGACGGAAGCAAGGCCATCGAGCGGCTCACGCTCAGGGTGTCCGCCGCCGATCTGGACCGGGCTTTGCGGCAGACCATCCTTCACATCATGTTCGACGATTATCCCTGGGGCCAGGTGCAATCGCCGGTCGGCGACTTCTTCGGGGCCGCGCCGGGCATCAACCCGTATGATTCGGCCGCGTTCACCGTCGAGCCCGACGGCACCATGACTTGTCGCTACGTCATGCCCTTTGCGAAGAACTGTCGCATTCTCCTGCAGAATCTTGGCGGTCAACCGATCACCGCGACCGGCTCGGTCCTGCCCATCAACTATTCATGGGATGACGCTCGCTCAATGCACTTCCGCGCTCGCTGGCGCGTCGATCATGATCTGATCGCCAGCGGCGAGCGGGTGCAGGATATGCCTTACCTCCTGGCCGACGGTGCCGGACGCTATGTGGGCACCGCCCTCATGCTGCTCAACCCCTCGGACGTGCCCTCGAGCGGCGGATGCTGGTGGGGCGAAGGGGACGAGAAAATCTTCGTGGATGAGGATGTTCAGCCTTCCACGTTCGGCACGGGCTCGGAGGACTACTTCAACTACTCATGGTCGTCGGCTGACATTTTTGTTTTCCCGTACTGCGGCCAGCCCCGCAACGACGGACCAGCCAACCGCGGCTTCGTGACCAATACCCGCTGGCATATCTTGGACAACCTGCCATTCCGCAACCGCCTGCGTTTCTACATGGAGCTGTTCAGTCACGAGCCGACGCCCGGCGTGTCGTACGCTCGCATCGGCTATCACTACGGCAGGCCGGGACTCATGGACGACCATCTGGCGATCACGCAGGCCGATGTACGGCATCTGCAACTGCCCCCGACGTGGGAGCCCGCTGCTCGCGGCGGTGCCCGCAACTCCGTGTTCCACCAAGCCGAGGACGTGCTCACGCCGGAGTCGAAAGAGCGGGTCAAGACGACCCTGGCCGTGAGCGGCTTGTGGGCTGGCGGACGCATGCTCGTGTGGCAGCCAGCCGAACCGGGCGAGGCGATCGCGTTCCGGCTGCCCGTCACAGCTGATGGCCGATACGCGATCCACTTGACCACCGCCCGCCTGCCGCAGTCCGGCCGCATCAGCGTCCGGCTCGACGGCAAACGGATCGGCTTCGGCGGCGACAACGGCATCGATCTGCACGAACCGTATCGCGTGCTCTCTCGCGACGTCATCTCCGATGTCGTCGATCTCAAGCAGGGCGATCACGAACTCGTCCTGCGCTATGAAGGCGCGCCGGCTGGTGTCGCCGCGCCGCAGATTGGCCTCGACTTCTTCTGGGTCCAGCGCCGCGGGAACGGCCGGTGATCGGGGCTTTCGAATTGGGGCTCTGCTCCCGATCGGAAGGGATGCTGCGCGCATGATGTGAGCGAGACGCTCATCTCGAGAGGAATTGCCGCTGGCGAGAGATCGATCAGGCGGCGGTGTTGCGTGTCCCTTGATGACGTCGCTTGCAAAGCGTTGGCTCTGTCGTTACAAGCTCGGAGGTTCCCGGCCGGTGACACGCGGTGGCAGCGCTCGGGGGCGAGACACGAGGATGATGGGATGCCGTACGAAGTGGAACGCGACGTGGCGGTTCAGGCCGTCCTGCGGGCGAGCGAGTTGTGCCAGGCGGTGCGGGCGGCGCTGGTGACCGCCGACACCATGGCCAAGAAGGACAAGTCGCCGGTGACGGTGGCGGACTTCGGTGTCCAGGCGATCATCAGCCACGATCTGGCGACGGCGTTTCCGAACGACCCGCTCGTGGGTGAAGAGCATGCCGCCGATCTCGAAGGGCCGGACGCCGCCGAGCTGCGCGACCGTGTGGTGCGCAGCGTTCAGGCGGTCGCACCCGAATTGACCGAATCCACGATCCTCCGCGCGATTAGCCGCGGCACGCATCCCGGTGGGGCGAAAGGGCGGCATTGGTGCGTCGATCCGATCGACGGCACGAAGGGCTTCCTGCGCGGCGAGCAATACGCGGTTGCTCTGGCGCTCATCGAAGACGGCGTGCCCGTGCTCGGCGTACTGGGTTGTCCCAACCTGCCGTCCGACCCCCGACGGCCCGACAGTCCTGCCGGCTGCCTGTTCATCGCCGTTCGCGGGCAGGGGGCGCACGTACGGCCGTTGCGGGATGCCCACGAGCTGCCCGTGCGCGTAGACGACATTACCGAGCCGGCTAAGGCAGTGTTCTGCGAGTCGGTCGAATCGGGTCACTCCGCCCACGATGACTCGGCTGCGGTCGCCCGGCTGCTCGGCGTGACCCGGCCGCCGTACCGCATCGACAGCCAGTGCAAGTATGCCGCCGTGGCCCGGGGCGATGCCTCCATTTACCTCCGCCTGCCCACCCGGGCCGGCTACGAAGAGAAGATCTGGGACCACGCGGCAGGTTGGATGGTCATCCGCGAGGCAGGGGGGCAGGTAAGTGACATCACGGGCAAGCCGCTCGATTTCTCCATCGGCCGCACGCTCCGTGACAATCGCGGCGTGGTCGCGACCAACGGCCACATCCATGATCTTGTGATCGAGGCGGTGCGCCGCACGCTCAACGTCTGACGAACGCGGCATCTCGCGCTGAGAGGCGGGCGTCTCGCTCGCCTCGAAGGCAGGCCCAATGGCCGTTCCTTGCGCCTGGATCGGTCACTTGCGACCCGTTTCCCGACACAGTCGATCGAGTTCTGCCTGCATGCGGGCGAGTTGATCGCGAGCCGCAGGATCGTCGGCCAGGTTGCGCAGTTCCAACGCGTCGGTGCGAAGATCGTACAACTCCGCCGTGTCCTCGAGGCCCGGGTAGGTCACGTATTTCCACTCTTGGGTACGCACGCCCAGGATGTCGGGAACGCCGGGCAGCCAATCCTCGCGGAAATACTCGTACAGGAACGACGTGCGCCACGCGACTTCCCGACCCTCCAGTAGCGGTCGCAGCGATCGCCCCTGAACGCTCGGCGGGATGGGTGCCCCGGCCAGGTCCAGAAACGTCGGCGCGAGATCGAGATTCAGCACCATGGCATCGATCTGCCGGCCACGCGGAATACCTGGCCCGGCGGCGAGCAGCGGGATGCGGATGGATTCCTCGTAGGCCCAACGCTTGTCGGTCAGCCCGTTGTGCTCGCCCTGAAAGAAGCCGTTGTCGCCTGCGAATACGACCACCGTGTTGGCGAGCCGGCCCGTCTCCTTCAGCGCACCCAGCACGCGGCCCACGCTCTCGTCCACCGACGCCAGCGTGCGGTAATAGTCCAGCCGCCGTTTCAGTCGGCTCTGCTCGTCCGTCCACGGCTTGACCTCCAGCGTCTTGGGGATGGTAGGGGGGGCGGGCCTCCTGAGTCGTCCGCCACGGATGCGAACCACGCGCTGCCACTCGGGCTTGCCCGCGTAATCATCGCGGTAGTTGGCCGGCTCGGGGAAATCGAAGTCGGCCAAGAGGTTCTCGTGACGTTTGGCCGGAATGAAGTCGGCATGGACGGCCTTGTGCGACAGGTACAGACAGAACGGCCGGTCGCGATCCTGTGTGATGTAATCCACCGCGTATTGCGTCAGGATATCCGTCGTATAGCCTCGGGCCTGGAATCGCCGGCCGTTCTCATTGAGCTGGGGGTCATAGTACTCGCCCTGGCCCTTGAAGCTCAGCCAGTAGTCGAAGCCGGGCCGGGGCTGGTCATCCATGCCCATGTGCCACTTGCCGATGTAAGCGGTGGCGTAGCCGTGTTCCCGCAGGACGCGAGGGAACGTAGGCCACTTGGGGTCGAGCTCGGTATCGTTGTCGCGCACGCCGTGAGCGTGGGCGTACATGCCGGTCAGGAACGATGCCCGGGAGGGCGAGCAGAGCGAAGTAGTGGCGAATGCATTGGTGAACCGCACACCGGCGGAGGCGATGCGGTCAATCTGCGGCGTCTTGACGATGCGGCTGCCGGTGCAACTGAGCGCGTCGTACCGAAGATCGTCCACCAGAATGAAGACGAAGTTCGGTCGTGAGCGGTCCTCGACTTCCGTTTCCCGGCCGGACGCTTGGGCCGCCAAGCCGGCCGGGCATGTCAGAAGGGTCGCGGCTACCAGCACGATTCGCGTGTACATGTGTGGTCTCCCTCAGAAAAGTGCGGGGCGCATTCTGTACCGGCCGGGGCCTGTTCGCAAGCCCGGCCCGATTGTGTGGACAGAAGCCGGGGCGCTGAACACTTGCCGGGCGGCCGGCGGCGAGCTATGGTGCCCATCCGTTCAGCCAGGGAGGCACGTATGCGATCCGTGTTCCAGATCAGCTTGTACGTCGTGTTCGTAGTCACCACCGGCGGCGCGAGCTTGGCTGCTCCGCCCAACGTCATCGTTTTCTATACCGACGACATGGGCTCGGGCGACCTGAGCTGTTACGGCGCCACCGACATCGCGACGCCGAACATCGATGCCCTGGCCGCCTCGGGTATGCGGTTCACCAGCTACTACGCGCCGGCCCCACTGTGCTCACCGTCGCGGGCGGCCATGCTGACGGGGCGTTATCCCACGCGGGCCGGCCATCCGAGCACGAAGAACATCGCCTCGGGCCTGAACCAGCCCGGCCTGCCGTCGCGGGAGATCACCATCGCCGAGCTGGTCCGCACGCGAGGTTACGCCACGGCGGTGTTCGGCAAGTGGCACCTGGGCTCCACGCCGGAATGTCAGCCCAATTCCCAGGGCTTCGACTTGTTCGTGGGACATCACGCCAGTTGCGTCGATCCGGTATCGCACTGGTACTACGCCACCGAGCCGTACTATCACGATCTTTATCGTAATCGCGACGAGATCTTCGAGGACGGCGTGCACATGACCGACCTGGTCACGCGCGAAACACTCGCGTTCATCGACCAGCATCGCGAGAAGCCGTTTTTCATCTACGTGGCTTACAACACGCCCCATTACCCCATGGTCGCGCACGGGCGGTACATGAAGAAGTACGCCCACCTGCCGCGCGCCCGGCAACTCGTGGCCGCCCTCGTGGCCGGCATCGATGACTCGGTCGGCCAGATCATGACTCGGCTGCGGGAACGCGATCTACTCGACCGCACGTTGGTGTTCTTCGCCAGCGACAACGGCGCCCCCAACGCGTCGATGCGCGGCGAGGGCGGGGGCAGCAATGCGCCGTACCGCGAATACAAGCGGAGTCTTTTTGAAGGCGGCATCCGCGTGCCCGGCATGGTCAGTTGGCCGGGCGTCGTGCCGGCCGGCGCTGTGTGCGACCAGCCGGTGATCGGCATGGACATTTTCGCCACCGTCGCCGACGCCACCGGCGCCGAACTGCCCAAGGACCGGATCATTGACGGCCGGAGCTGGCTGCCTCTGTTCAAGGATCCCACACGGCCGATCCACGAAGCCCTCTTCTTCGAGTGGCAGGGGCAGCATGCGGTCAGGGCCGGACGATGGAAGCTGGTGGAAAACGGACTCATCGACATGCACCTGTCCCGGACCAACCGCGCCACCGGCGAGGATGTGGTCTTTCTGGCCGATGTCACCGCCGATCCCGGCGAACGCCGGAACCTCCGGGCCGTTCATGCCGAACGCGCCGAGGAGTTGCGGCGGTTGCACGCGGAATGGCGCAACGGAATTGCTTCAGATCCGACGGCGTCCGAAGATGCGATCTCGAGCACGCCATGATGCCATTCCACGGGGTTCGGTCTTGCGGCGGCTTGGTCGGTCGAGGATGTGAGCGTCGACCGGGCGTTCGCAAGGGCTGATAATGCCGTTCGGCTGAGCTTGCTGAACCGATTCAGACCAAGCCGCGCGTTGCGGGAGAGCCGAAGTGTGGCTCCCCGTAGTGGGACGCAATGAAGCGACGCGGGGCGGCTGTTTGGGGTCGCAGTGGATCCGGCTCCAAGAACCTCTCGCGTTCCTGACAACCAAAAACGGCAATATTTTGTTGACACTGTGCCGCCACTCGGCTACATTGAAGTACCAAGCACTGGTTTGCATCTCGAACGGAGGGATTCTCGCGTGGAGGCGCGAATCTCCGGATAGAATCGCCAGAGGGGTTCTCGTGGAGGGAGAAGCCCACCCATTATGCATTTCGTGACGTCGCCCACCAAACGGGGGCCGGGTCTTGGACCGTGAGGAGGAGAAAAATGAAGAAGACACTATTTCTCTTGACCGTCGTGGGGTTGGCGCTGCCGGCCGTAGCTGCGCCGCTGGACTTCCACGAGAACTGGGATGGCTATCTGGCTGGTAGCGCGAACAGGTTTGAGGAGCCATACAAATCAACGTGGCCGGATATGACGGGTGTCACCAATCGATATCCCGTGGAGACTGCTCAGAATCGCTCCTCGCCCAACAGCCTGTTGGTGCACAATACCGGCTGGAGCGATATCAAGATGGCCATCACGCACGACTTGGGCGGGGAGTGGCAAGCGACCGACGAGAACCCGATTGTCGTCGAGTTCTACCTGAGAATTCCCGGGGGCAACTCCCACCGCAGACACCTTGACCTCATTGTTGAATTGAGCAAGGACGATGCGATCGCGCCGGGGGAATCGGGTGGTGCCGCTAACGTCATTGCGTTCGGGATGCCGCGATCGGTGCGAGACGCTGCGGCCAGCTGGTTCTTCGACGGCGCCACTTGGGCCAACACTGGATTGGCCCCGACCGGCGCCAATTGGCAGCAGTTCAAGATGACCGTCAAATCGAACGAGATCGACTTTCTTATCGGCGACAGCTCGAATAGCGGTTTCGTGCGGACATACACCGGCACGTTCACGCAGATCAATATCCGTCATGTGAGCGACGGGGGGACGGGTGCGGCCTATCTGGACGACCTTTCCGTCACCGGTGGCGTTCTGGTTCCCGAACCGGCGACAGCATTGATGCTACTCGGCCTGGGCGGGCTGTTCCTGCGTCGGCGCAGGGGCTGATCATCGGTCAGACGTTCTAGAATGTCAATCTCAGGCATCTGCTCGGTGAGTGTCCATCCGGTGCGCTCACCGAGCAGATGTCGTATCCGGCAAGCCCTATCGCGCTCGACAACGGACGACAGTGACACCCATAACTGAGACACTGTCGCAGGGAGAGCCTCCCGATTATCGGGACGAGTGCGGCGGCCTCACGAGAGAGCAAGCCACTGCCCGGTTCTCCGGGCAACTGTCGCCAGGGGCCGCCGGCATCCAAAAAATGCTGATTCTTGCATGACCGATGGTTTTGCCTGTTGACAAGTATGGCCTCAACTTGTTAACTTTAGTGTAGAGGAACAACACGTTCCCACACTTTCTCAGATTCGAGGTGCAGGCCGACCGGAGCACTTTACCGGTTGAACTGCCGGGTAATTGGAGCAAATCACGCAAGTTAATCGCAGCAGGTTCGTGGAACTCGAACGAATTGGCACATAGTATTCCGTGCCGGCGCATGCGCGCGACAAACAGGCGGCATTGTTGTCAAGATCGAGCCTATTGGGTCGGCAGATCTGACCGGGAGGGATTGCAATGAGAGGCATTGACTGGGCACTGGCGGCCGCGGCGGTCGTGGTTTCCTCACAGTTGGCCAACGGCCAGATCTTCCAAGAGAAGTTCGACTCCTACTCCGGCATGTGGCTGTCGCTGAGCAGCGACGGCGTCTGGGTGACGGACGGTTGCCGGGACGGCAAACTCTCTGCAAACCCAAGCGATGTCTGGAGCGCGCCCTTGTCTGTCGTTGACCACAAAGATGGCACGACGAATAAGCGAGTGACCTTCCGCAATCGGCATTACCTGACCACCGCCGAGCTCCTGAATGCCGGCGTTGTGCAGGGCGATGCCCCCAACTGTGTGGATGGTACCGACGCCAACCCGCTGACGCTCGATTTTTATCTCTATCTCGGGCCGAATAGTTCGCTTCACTACCGCAAGAACGCATACATCGAGATCGCCTGCGGGTCGGATCGGGCCCCCACGCCCACCGAAGAGGTTACCTGTGCCGATGGCAATGTCTATCCGCACCTGAAACTCGACGGTGACGGTACGGTGCATCGAGCGATCGCGGTCGGCCAGATCGCAATGGCCGATACCGATCCGTGCGATGATGCCGGTGAGTTCGTACAGCGAAACTGGCGGTTGAGTGTGTACGATGGTCGCAGGTGGCACTTTTTCACGGCCAACGAACTGCGAACTTGCCCCAAGTACAATTTCGTCCGGTTGGTTATCAAGAGCACCACGATCGAGGTGACCATCCATAACAAATGGGACGGCACGGGCTGTGACGGAAGTTGGAACACCCGGACCGTTACTCTGGACCGCAGATATATAGGTCCGTTCACGTCGCTCGCCATGGGCGGCGTGCCCAATGAAGAAGGCGGCGAGTGTTGGGACCAGTCGAACCTTCCGAAGTATCCTGATTCCCCGGCCGGCTTTGATGACATCGAGCTGTCCGGCGGCGTGGCCACCCACTTCCCCGGCGTCTGTGAGGATCTGGGAGCTTGCTGCATGGGCGACACCTGCTCGCAAGCGACGCCGACTGCCTGCACCGCCATCGAAGGCGCGATATTTGCCGGTCTCGGGACAGTCTGCGGCGTCGCGGAAGGCCGGTGCTGCGCCGATCCGATGGTGGACAGCGACCGCGACGGCGATGTGGACATGGTCGACTTCGCCAAGTTCCAGCGTTGTCTGACCGTGGGAGCGGTCGTGCCTGAGATACCCTTCTCTTGCGCGTGCTTCGACACCGACGGTGACGGCGACATCGACGAGTACGACTTCGCCAACTTCGCCGGGACGGATGTGACGGCGGGCTGTGTCAGTGGTCCGGGTATCCCCGCCGATCCGAGCTGCGACGATAATTGGTGAGAAGCAGCTGTCAGCCATCAGCTATCAGCCATCAGGCAGCAAACATCAGTCAGCGGCTCTGGGCGGGGTGTTTGGCCCACGCCCAGAGCTGGTATCTGACAGCCAGCCTTTCCGACTCAAGGCTCATAGCTCACAGTTCATCGCTCATTTGAGCTTGCTATCGAACCAGGCGAGCATCTCATGCCACATCTGCGGCGTGAAGGCGTGACCGGTGTCCGGGTATACGATGCCGCGGAAGTCCTCTTCGCAGCCGTAGAGCCGGTACACGTGTTGCGCGAAGCGGTTGATGGTTCGCACGCCCGAGACCGGCGAGCCATCATCCCGGTCGCCCGTGAGCGTCAGGTGGGGCCGGGGAGCCACCAGCGCGACCACACTTTCCATGTCGATGCCTTCCTTCAGCATACCGGGGACGAAAAAGTAGATGCTGTGAAAGCGCAGCCCGCCTGCCGCGATCAGATCTTGATAGCGGGTCAGACAACCGACGCTCACCGCCGCGCAAATGCGGTCGTCCAGAGCGGCCGCCCACCATGTGCGGGTGGCCCCCATGCTGAAGCCGGCCGATCCTACTCGCTGGGTATCCACTTCGGGCCGGGTCAGCAAGTATTCCAAGGCCAGCAGATCATCGCGGACCATCATGCTCCACAGCGAGGTCCCTTCCCATAGGAAGAGCTTGAAGAACGACTCTTCGGTCTGGTTGCCGTTCTCTTTCGCACCGCCGGGTCCGGCGTGTCGCCGCTCGCCGAACGTGTAGGCGTCGATGCACATGACCACATAGCCGGCTCGCGCCAGAACCTCGCCTGGTAATTGACCGCCCAGTGTCTCGGACGGTCGGATGATCTCTTCCTTGCCGACCCGCTCGTGGCTCGTATGGCAGTGATGGTACAGGATGGCCGGGCGCTTTCCGCCGCCGTCGGGGATGAGCAGGTAGCCGAACACCGTGTCGCCGGCATGATTGTCGAACGAGAAATGCTCCAGCGTGTAGCCGTCCCGCTCCTCGCGGTTCAACACGGTGGCCTGCGGCACGAAGCGAGCGGGCATATCGCCGAGCAGGCGCCAGAGCCGGGCCCGTAGTGCCACCCGTTGCTGCTCCCATTCCTGGATCGATGCGGGCTGCGTGGCTGCAAAGGGTACGCGACCGGAATCCGCCCTCGCTGCGGCCGTGGTCCAAAGCGCTCCGCATATGACCAATACAATCCACGCGATTTCGTACACCGCTCCATGCTTCATGTCAGTTCACGCTTTTCGGGGGGGGCGGGCATCTTGCCTGCTTGGTTCCCTGCTGATGTCGAAAAAAGGCGGGCGGGGCGCCCGTCTCCGCGGGGATTCTACCTGCTGATCGCTGCCCGGGAAATCCCGCGAATATACCTCGGCCGCTCTATCGCATTTTCGGGATCGTGCGGTCATAATGCACGGCGTTGGTCCGAAACAAGTGTGCCGCATGTCCCTGAAACACCGAGGTGTCGCATGAATCGTTGCTCACGTGCTCTGCTTGCCACGCTTGTCCTGCTCACCGCCTCCGCCGGCCTGCGAGCCGCCGATCAGCCGGAATACCGACGAACGCAGGACGTGGTCTACGGACGTAAATTTGGCACTGCGCTCACGTTCGACGTGTTCACCCCGGCCCAGAACGCCAACGGGGCAGCCGTGATCATGGTCATGAGCGGCGGCTGGTTCTCGGCCCATGAGATGATCAATCCCGCCGTCTTCGATGCCTTCCTGTCACGCGGCTACACCGTGTTCGCCGTCGTGCACGGCAGCCAGCCGAAGTACACCATTCCCGAAATCCTCGACGACATGCACCGGTCCATCCGATACATTCGTCACAACGCCGGGGACTTCGGCATCCAGCCGGACCGCATCGGCATCACCGGCGGCTCGGCGGGTGGGCATCTCTCGCTCATGATGGGCACCGCTGGACGGCCCGGCGATCCCAACGCCAAAGATCCCGTCGATCGTCAGTCCAGCCGCGTGCAGGCCGTCGGCTGCTACTTTCCGCCGACCGATTTCCTGAATTACGGCGAGACCGGCCGCGACGTGTTCAAAGCACTCGAATCGGAGCTCAAGCCGTTCAAGGCCCCGTTCGATTTCGTTCGGCTCGACACAGCTTCCGGCCGCTTCGTTCGCATCGAAGATTCGCAGGCCAGGCTCGACATCGCCCGCGACATCTCTCCCATCACGCACGTCACGCCCGACGATCCGCCCGCGCTCATCATCCACGGAGATGCGGACAAGCTGGTGCCCATCCAGCAGTCGCAAGTCTTCATCAAACGACTGGAAGAAGCCGGCGTCGAGAACAAACTGGTGGTCAAGCCCGGAGAGGGGCACGGCTGGAAGGACTGGATCGCCGACATGGCCATCATCGCTGATTTCTTCGACGTGCATCTCCTGGGCAAACAGCCTGCGACCCGCCCCGATCAAGCCGAGCCGTGATCTGCGCGCGACTGGAAGGCGCTTGTTCGGCAGGCTCCTGATGCCACGTCGCGACCGCCCGGCGCTATGCTCCAGACAGTCGTCGGCATGAAGAGCCCGTTTCAGAGGGAGGTTTGTCATGGCCACGTACGTGATGCTCAGCAAGCTCCTGCCCGAAGCCCTCCAGAGTCCCGCGGATCTGAAGAAAATCGCGGATACCGTGTCGCAGAAGATCAAGTCCGAATGTCCGGGCGTGCAATGGAAGTCCAGCTACGCGACCATGGGCCGATTCGATGTGGTGGATGTCATCGAAGCTGACGATCCGGCCGAAGTCGAGAAGGCGGCCATGATCGTGCGGACGTACGGCCACGTCATCACCGAGACCATGCCCGGCACGCCTTGGCGGCAATTCCTCGAACATTTGAAATAGAGGCCGGCGCCACATCGGACCGCCACGACGGGGTGCGAGAACGTCTGCCTCGGGATGACGCCGTGTATGCCGTTGGCGGGGCCCGGCTGGTTTGAACTCGCGGCGGCTCCCTTTACAATCAGCGTCTCGTGACGCATGCTGATACCGGAGGGAGCCGTGCCCGATTCATCAATCCGCAGAAAAAACGTTACTCGCCGCGACGCATTAAAACTGGGAGTACTGGCCGCAGCGGGGTCTCGCTTCTTGAGCGGTCAGGCCACCATGGCGGAATCAGCGCCTGCCACTCGGCCGGCCCGCTCGAAGGCTACTTCGTTCGTTCGCCGCCCCGACCTGCTCGACGAGGCCGTGCGCGACCGCCTCGAACTCATTCAACTCACCACCGATCCCGAGGTAGGGGGCTCGCACATTTACATGGAGGCGCCGGTGTTCACGCCCGGCTCGCGCCAGTTCGTGCTCCAGCGGTCCGGCCATCCTCATGGCAGCGATCGCAACGACCCCAACCACCAGTTTCTCCTGTGCGACATCGAGGATAATTGTTCGCTTCATCCGCTCACCGACGAGCTGGGCACCACCGGCCCGGCGGTTTCGCCGGACGGTCAATACTTGTACTACTTCGTCGATGAAACGACGCGTCGTCGCGGCAATCGCGCCATTCTCAAGCGGGTTCGGTTGGACGGGACCGAGCGAATGACCCTCATGGTCATCGATCATGACTTGCCCGGCACGTCTTTCCGGCCCAGCCGGCTCTATCCGCTCGCCACCATCTCGTCCGACGGCAAGAGGCTGGCCATCTCTGCCTTGCTGACGAAACGCGTCCGGCCCGAGCCGTTCGGGCTGCTCGTCTTCGACCTCGAGCGTCCGTCGGTGGAGCTGATCATCCACGGCCCGACCTGGTCCAACATGCACCCGCAGTACTGCCGCTCGCTCGATCCGGAACTCGGCCACGACATTCTCATCCAGGAGAATCACGAGCAGTACGTCAACGAGAAGGGCGAGCGAGTCCGCGCGCCCAATTGGCTGGGGGCCGACATACACGTGATCCGCGACGACGGCACGAACTTCCGCGACCTGCCCTGGGGCCGCGACGGCAACGAGTATTGCCAAGGGCACCAATGCTGGCGCGGACGCACGGGCTGGGCGATTACCAGCACGCAGGTGAGAAAGTCGGCCGAGGCCCAACTCATCGAGAGCCTGCCCGTCCCGGCCGGCGGGCACATCGGCCTCAACACGCCCGGCGGCGTGCGCAACAACCTGAGCCGCACCTTCCCCGACCCGCATTTCCACCACTTCGCCACCGACATCGCCGGCGAGCGGTTCATCACCGACGCCGAGCCGTTCACACCGGAGGGTCGCATCATGTTCGCCCGTTTGGGCGAGCCCGGTCGCGATCCGCTCGGCGACTGGACCTGCATCGCCCGGCCACGCAGCTCCGGTCAGAAGTCGGCACATTTGCACCCGTTCCTCTCGCCCGATGGCACCATGGCCTTTTTCAACTCCGACGAGAGCGGGCGCTGTCAGGCCTACATGGTTCGTGGACTGTGAGCCCCGTGCGGCAGTGGTGTCGCCTGCGCCACCAGCCTTGGGGGGGCGGGCATCTTGCCCGTCTGAGCCCGTGGGGGCCGCTCGGCTGTCGCATTCGTCGGCGGCCCGAAAGGCCGCGCACTTTCGCAAATGGCTGGATTGACGTAACTTATCGGTCGCAGGCCGCCGTTTTGTCGCAAGCGGTTGCGCCGGATGGCCGAACTCAATCGTATAAAGAGTGTGTCCGGATCGGCATTGGCCGGGGGATGAGAGTCCGTCGCGGTCTGATCAGCGCGGCGGAGGGCGTTCGGCCCTGTCAAGGGCCGCAAACAACCGGTGCATCGCAGGAGGCGATGCCCCGCATCCCGCCGAAGCCAGGCCACACCGGACTGCGCGCAGGTGAGCCGTGCGGATCACACAGTGGTTGACCACGCTGGTTATGGTGACCGGCTTCGGAGCCGGTGCAGTTTGGATGCTCCTGCCCGGTGAGGCCGATCGGTTGCGTGAGGCTAACGAGAGGCTCGAACGCGAACGCTTCGAGCTGCAGCGGGCCATCCAACGCCTTACCGGCGAAGACCGCGTGGCCGAAGTGCACGTCATCGACCAGGTGCTCGCGGGCCAGATCGTCGATGGTAAGGTGGTCGAGCGGGACGCCACCACGATCGAATTCATCGAGATCGATCGTCAGGGCCATCCGCTGCCGAGCAAGCGGTTCGTGATCCCCGATCGCATCGTGCACTTCGACGCGCTGGTGATCAAGTTCGAACAGGAGGACGTTGCCGCCGGGGACAGCCTGCGGGGCAAGAGCCTCGCCCTGTTCCGGCGGATCTACGGCGAAAACCAGACGCCCGCCGAAGGCTTTCGGCTCGATCCCGAAAACGATGTGCCCGACGTCTACCGGGTGAACCCGGATCCGAGCCCGTTTGAGCGGCAACTCTGGTCGCGGTTCTGGGAATATGCTCGCAATCCGGACCTGGCCGCCCGTGATCGGGTGCGAGTTGCCCAAGGTGAGTCGGTCTATGAGCCGATGATGAAAGGGGACGTCTGGACGCTGACGTTGCAGAACAACGGGGGACTCAACATCAAGTTCCGCCGCACCGACCGCAGCGGCCCGTCCCGCAACAATGCTGCCGCCCCGATCGTGAACTGAGGGCAGGCGGCCGCGTGCAGGTCCGGCACGGGTGTCTTGCTGGTGAGCCAATGAGCCGTGAGCGTCCGGGCCTTCGGTCGCGGCGGCAACAGTGAACGTGACAGTATCTCGCCGCACGGAAGCGCATCCACGGGGGAGTCGAACAGGGGAACTCGCCGCAAATCGCCATGCTTTCAGGGGGATAGTCAATGCGAACGCAGGAGATCGTCAGGCTCACGCCTCACCGGATTGCGGCCATCATCAAGGCCCGACAGCAAGCTGCGGCCATGCCGCTGCCCGAGCACAACGGCCCGGAGCGGCGGCGTAGTCCGCGCTGGCCGTTCAAGGGTGCGGTTGAGATCTGGCCGGACGGCGGCGACGGGAGCGTGGTGACGCATGCCACCTGCCTGAACATCAGCGAGACAGGCATGGGCCTAAGCAGCGACGAGCACATCGCGCCCGGTCAGAACGTCGAGATTGCCATCCATCTGCCCGAGGCGACACTCTGCGGTCGCGCTGCCGTCCGATATTGCGCCCAGGTGCGCGATCAATACATGGTCGGCATGGAATTCCTGTTTTGACGCCGCCTTGAGGCAGGGCATCCTGCCCCGAGTCTAAGGGGGGGGCGGGCATCTTGCCCGCCTCAGAGTGGGAGACGGTCGGCCAAACTGGCCCTGTCACCGCGTCGCCGTGTCGCCGCGTCAGATCATTCGCGGGCAGAGCCGTACCTGTGGAAACCGATCGTGCCGCATTCAGGCCGCCGGCCGCGACGCCGCGCTGGCCGGCTGTGAACTAGCCACGCGCGTGCGGTGATACTCCCGCAGATGGTCGCGCAGCTCGGGGTTCTTCCACGGCGACCAGCCACAGCGCTGGGCCTCGTCGATCGCGCGATCCGGATCCCATCCACAGTATTTCATGCGCCAGGCCGCCACCACGGCCCCCGTCCGGTTCACGCCCGCCGAGCAGTGCACGAGCACCGGATGCGTGGACGCATCGGCCAGCATCGTCGCCGCCTGGTCGAGCAGGTCGAAATCGGCCAGACCGTTGCCCGGCATCCCGATTCGGATCAGTTTCACGCCCTTTTCCGCAAGGATTCGGTTCTCCCGCTGCTGGTCGGGATCCTCGGGCTCATCGTTCAGCAGGGCGAGCACCGTCTTGAGCCCATGCTGGTCGATCACTCGGCGCAGCGGACCCTGCTCGAGATATCCCGACCGGTAGATCCGCCCGGGCACGACTTCGAAGAACCGTTTCGGAAAGATGAAATGTCGGCCCTCCTTGACGACCGTCACCAGTGCGATCAGCACGCAGACGGCAACGGCCGCCCGAATCCAACGCCGGCGTGGAGTCCGCTGCTCCTGAGTCATCCTGCCCTCCAGTGCTTGGCATGCGGGTCTACGAATCGCCGGCTTCGTCGCTCGCCCGGCTGAACGGGTCGTACTCTAACCGGATGGCGAAGAATCGCGAAGGGTCGAACCGCACCGCCGAGCCGGGGGGCGCGTTCAGCACGTCGCAGAGCAACTCCCGCATGCGCCGCTCGAAATCCCGCCGGTTGATGCCCATGTAGACGTCGGGCAGCTCGGCCCACCGCGCCAGTGCCTGCGCGAACACCTTCTGGACGCCGAGCCGGTTTCCCCGCTGCAGGTGCACCAGCGTCACCGCCATCTGAATCAGCCCCTGGTAGAAATCGCGTCGTCGCCCGGACGTCCCATTCCAAGCGTCCTCCCACGTCTCGTGGGCCTCGAAGAATTCCCATGCGTTGAAGAAAGCGATTCCTCGCAGGTAGCATGCTTTCTCTTCCTCCAACGGCATGTCGAAAGCATCTCGCGTCATGGCGTGCTCGCTGGGCGTTCACCCGTGTCACGCATTCCGAGCCAGGCGTTGCGTTGCGCAATGGCACCCGGAGGATGCGTGCCTTCACGCCATCCGGGCTCAGAAACGATAGTGCACGGTTCCGCTTGCGCGTCTACCGGTCCGCCCAAAAACGGCCGCCGAAACGAAAAAGGCACCGGCGGTTCTTCACCGCCAGTGCCATGATTTCCATCACGTGTCGCAACCGCTTCGGGGGCAGGCGTCCAGCCCGTCCAAGCCGCCGATAGAAGGGCAAATGCCTGAAACTGGAGGGCAAATGCCCTTAGTCCCGGCTGCTGCCGCCGATCAGCCCTGCCCGCCAGAGGTAATAGAGCAGCGTCAGGATCGCGGTGACCGTGGCCGCCACGTATGTCAGAGCAGCCGCGTTGAGCACCTTGCCGATCTGGTAATCCTCATCCTGCGTCACCATGCCGTTGGTCAGAAGTACCTGGCGGGCCCGCGCGCTGGCGTTGAACTCCACGGGCAGGTTCACGACCTGGAAAATCACCACCATCGTGAACAGCGCGACGCCCACGATGGCCAGCGTCTGCAGTGCGGTCGCGATGCCGATCATGATGAAGATCCACGACAGGCTCGAGCCGATACTGGCCATGGGCACAACCGCGTTCCGCAGCGAGAGCGGGGCGTAGCCGTGGGCGTGCTGGATCGCGTGGCCGACTTCGTGGGCCGCCACACCGGCCGCCGCCAACGATCGGCCGCTATACACGTCGGGGCTGAGCCGCAGCACCTTCGACGTCGGATCGTAGTGATCGCTCAGATAGCCTTGCGTGGGCTCGATGGCGACATCGTGGATGCCCTCCGCGTCGAGGATGGCCTGAGCGACCTGTGCCCCCGTCCATCCCATGCGCGACGGCATTTGGCTGGCCCGGGCGAACGTGGACTTGACCTTCGCGCTCGCATACAGCGCCAGGGCCACGCCAGGCAAGATGATGATGAAATACCAGACGTCCATGCGCTTGTCCTCTCTCTCGTGATCGCGGTCTTCTTCCCTGAGTCCGAATCCTCTATCGTGACCGCTTGTCCCTACCCTCGTGAACTCGCCGCGATCGGTAGGAGTAAGCCCTGCCGATCTTCCTTTCGTTCAACCCGCCGAGTCTTCACCGACAGGCGGGGCACGTATGCTACGTCCGAGCATCGTGCAAGATCGGTGCCACGCCGCCGACCGCAGCTCGATTGTAACTTACTTCCTTTCCAGCAATGTTTTAGGCGCATCAAGTCTCAAAACAGACTTCCGCCACAATGGCAGAGGCCGCCAAGTCGGCTACCCGTAAAGTCGGCGGCTCCTCGCCATGATTGCTTCCATCAACCAAAGCGAGAACCATCGGCACACAGATAGCGGACCCAGCTACTCACCACTGGCCACGGACAACTGGCCACTGACCAATCTCAATTATTCGCCTCGTCCTGCAGATCCGCCTCGCCCAAGACGTCGAAATTCCGTCGCTGAAGCGTCTCCACGGCGATCTCGACCGAGTCCACCGAGACGGCCAGGCATGGGCCGCCGCCCACCATCAGGAGCGGGTAGGTGTAGGCGACGTTCACCTCGGCCATGAGCAGCACCGACCAGATCGCCATCATCGCCCGCTTGCCCGCCGGCACCCGGACTACGATCAGTTCGCTGACCGCCACCGCGAAACCCGCCTCCTTGAGGACGGCCAGAGCGGTGTCCGTCCGGTCAAAAACCAGACGAACGATCGCACAGTCTCCCGCGTCCACCTGGCTCAGCCCCAGGATTTTCACCTCCTGATCGTCGAACAATTGGGTCAGCTTCAAGAGCTGACCGGGCCGATTCTCCAGAAAGACCGACACCTGCCGGACCAGGGGCAGCGACTGGGCGTCCATGGTTTCGAAAGGCTGATGCTGCATCGCCATCCGTGCACCTCCGGCGTATGTGCCAGTCCTGATTGGGTTTATCTGCCAGTCTGGCAGACCTGGAATGATAGGCTATATCGGCCGAGGAGTACAAGTTTCTGTAAGATAAGTGGTTAAAGAAAAAAGTGGCGTTTCCGCGGGTCCCTGGCACCGGCCTTGCCTCTCCCTCAGCATAGCGGTTGCGCCGTCGAGTTGGCGAGTTGATTCCAGTCGTGACCGCATCGGCTAGATTGCACTGACGAAGGAGCGCTGAGCGTATGTCGAAAATCATCGGTATCGACCTGGGGACCACCAACTCCGTCGTGGCCGTCATGGAGGGCGATCAGCCGAAAGTCCTGACCAACGCCCAGGGCTCTCGACTGACTCCCTCAGTCGTCGGCTTCACCGACAAGGGCGAGATCCTGGTGGGGCAGATCGCCAAGCACCAGCAGGTGACCAATCCCCAGAACACCATATTCTCCATCAAGCGGTTCATGGGCCGTCGCCACAACGAGGTCCACGCCGAGGAGAAAATCGTTCCCTACAACGTTGTCGGCGGCGAGAGCGATTTGGTGAAGGTCTCGGTCCGGGGCAAGGAGTACACCCCGCCCGAGATCTCGGCCATGATCCTCCGCGACCTCAAGAAGACGGCCGAGGACTACCTGGGCGAGCCCGTCACCCGGGCCGTCATCACCGTCCCCGCCTACTTCAACGACGCCCAGCGTCAGGCGACCAAGGACGCGGGCGAAATCGCGGGCCTGAAGGTGGAGCGCATCATCAACGAGCCCACCGCGGCCGCCCTGGCCTACGGTCTGGAAAAGAAGCGCAACGAGAAGGTCGCCGTCTTCGACCTGGGCGGCGGTACGTACGATATTTCGATCCTCGACATCGGCGACAACGTCTTCGAGGTGCTCAGCACCAACGGCGACACGCACCTGGGCGGTGACGACTATGACGAGGAACTGATCAACTACGTCGCGGAGGAGTTCCGTAAAAAGGAAGGCATCGACCTGCGCAAGGACCCCATGGCCCTGCAGCGGCTCAAGGAGGCCTGCGAGAAGGCCAAGATGGAACTGTCCAACGTGCAGGAGACCACCATCAACCTGCCGTTCATCACCGCCGACCAGAGCGGGCCCAAGCACTTGCAGCAGACCATCACGCGGGCCAAGTTCGAGCAGCTCACCGAGCACCTGACCGAGCGGGCCCGCGGCCCGATGCTCAAGGCGCTGCAGGACGCCAAGCTCTCGCCCAAGGACATCGACGAGGTCGTGCTCGTGGGCGGTTCGACCCGTATGCCGGCGGTGCAGCGGCTGGTCAAGGAGGTCTTCGGCAAGGAGCCCAACAAGAGCATCAACCCCGACGAAGTGGTCGCGGTCGGTGCCGCCATCCAGGGGGCCGTGCTCACGGGCGAGAAGCAGGACATCGTGCTGCTCGACGTTACGCCGCTTAGCCTCGGCGTCGAGACGCTGGGTGGCGTGATGACCCGGCTCATCGAACGCAACACGACCATCCCGACGAGCAAGAAGGAGATCTTCTCCACCGCGGCCGACAACCAGACCGAGGTCACTATCCACGTGCTCCAGGGCGAGCGCGAGATGGCTGCCGATAACCGCTCGCTGGGTCGGTTCAACCTGACCGATCTGCCGCCCGCTCCGCGCGGCGTGCCGCAGATCGAGGTCACGTTCGACATCGACGCGAACGGTATCCTCAACGTCAGCGCCAAGGACCTGGCGACCGGCAAGGCCCAGTCCATCCGCATCACGGGCAGCTCGGGCCTGAGCAAGGAAGAGATCGAGCGCATGAAGCGCGACGCCGAGGCTCACGCGTCGGAGGACAAGGCTCGCCGCGAGCTGGTCGAGCTCCGCAACCGGGCCGACAGCCTCATCTACCAGACCGAAAAGACGCTCAAGGAGCACGGCGAGAAGGTGCCCGCGCAGGAGCGAGCCAACGTCGAGAGCGCCATCAACCAACTGAAGGAGGCGGTCAAGTCCGACGACCGCGACGCCATCAGCCGGTCGCTCGATAACCTGGCTGCCGCCTCGCAGACCATCGGCCGCATCATGTACGAGGAGGCGGCCAAGCAGGCGGGCGTCTCGGGGGCTGGCTCAGCCGACGCGTCGTCCGGCGCGAACCAGACCGCCGGCGCGGGAGCGGGCAGCACTGCCAAGGACGAGGACGTCATCGACGCCGAGTTCGAGGAGAAGAAGTGACGAAAAGCTGTGGGCCGTGAGCTTTGAGCTGTGAGCCACCAGCGGTGAGCCGGGAGCTCTGAGTCGGGCAGTCGGTTGCCGGCTCCGGCCCACATACAACGCGTAACCGAAAGCGGGCGGCGGGGCTTGACCCCGCCGTCTCTGTTGCGCTGCATCCCGGCCACAGTCGCCAACGATGCTACTGGCCGTTTCGGTCCGCCACGCAGGATACCACGCCGCGGCGAGTCGCCGCCTTCGACGGGAAGCACCGGGCAGCGCGACCAAGCGCGAAAACCGCGCAGTCGTGTGGCGAGCCGACAGGGCGCCGGGGTGGGGCGAGTCCTCGGGCTCACTGGGCGCCCGGCCCCGGTCGCGTTACAATACGTCGTCGTGAGCTTCGGCTCCGACGGCACGCCGACGTCGGTGTTTCCGACAGCAGACGGCATGCCTAACGGACCGAATGTCGAGGGTGTAGCTCAGTCGGTAGAGCAACGGCCTTTTAAGCCGTGGGTCCTGGGTTCGAGTCCCAGCGCCCTCAATCCTGAACCAACTGCCGGTATCACAAGCCCGGTCTGCCCCACGGATCGCGCGAAGTACCGCTGACCGGGCTATCAATCCTTCTATACGGCCGCTCGAAGAATTGCCTCAAGGCCGCTGGCACGTCCGCGTTCCGCTCGCCGAGGCTCAGACCGGCAAGATGGTCGGCATCTTCGACCGCGACTGCTTCGACCGAAGTTGTCCCGTTCGTAGTTGAATTTCGAGCGGCTCTCCCCTGAAGGATCATTACTCTACGCTGCCTCCGGCCGTGCTGCAACGACGGCATCGGCTGTGTCCAGCGCTTCAATCAAGGAGGCCATCAGCTTGCAACCGCGTACGCGCCGGAAGCGTTTCGCCGCTGCCAGCAGCCACCAGGCCGACCAACGCCGCGATCTCCGCCTCCATCACCTGCCGCATGATCAGCAGGCCCGCCTGGCCCGCCAGCTGTTCGATCTGCTCGCTGCCCCTTGTACCGTCTCCGCCAGCGACACCGGCAGTTCCACCGCCACCCGTCCGCGCAACGCGTCCTCCCGGCCGATGATCTCAGCCTCAGCGCCGATGCTGGGCTTGTCCACCTTTCTTCGGTACGTTGCTCTCATTGCGGTTCTCCTTCCTTAATTCACTGTTCAAGCGGAGTTTCCCACCGTGGCAAACTCCATGGGAGAACCGCTCTTTTTCAACTATTCCCGGGACATGCCCCGCGGCGTCATTGCAGCATGCACCGCAATAATACAAGCAAGAGGCCGCCCCTTCAGCCGGAGCGGCCTCTCGATATCGACCCTACCAGACGGTCTTCGCCAGGTTTACGCTGCTCGCCGGCGGCGAATCAGCATCAGCCCGCCCAGCCCTAGCAGACTCAGCGTGGCCGGCTCCGGAACGAGCGTAATGTCCCCAATCGTCGGCCCCATCAGCACGCTGCCGGCGGAGCTTGAATTCCTGGACTCGCCAATCCGGAAGTACGACAGCGGTGTGGTGGACAGGTCAATACCCACCGCCTTATCGGCCTGAGTTCCGTTTTCCAAGTTGTGCCCAGGTACCGCAACCGGATAGATGATACCCCCAACGGTTTTGGTGCCGTACTCGGGGCCCCACGTGCCGTATCCACCAAAATCGAAAATGGACGTATCTTGAAAATCAAGATCGATTAACGCCCCATCGGAAACGATCTGGGGCGCGACAAGCCATTCGCGCGTGCTGTTACCGCGCTCGACGTCCTCCATCTTGGTCGTGAAGCCCAATACATCTGCCGGATCATTCGTACCGGTCTTGTAGAAGGAGAATTCAACCCATGAAATATGATTCGACGCGCTGGATTGGAAATGGAGGTACTGATCTGTCCCCAGCGCCTCATACTGTCCACGGCCGCCGCTGAAAGTACCGTTCGAGGCTGAGAACGTGATGGCGACATCAAACCCAGCGTTGCCGGGGTTCTCAAAAAGCAGCGTCGTAGGGTCTCCGGTCAGATTCTCCGGGATCCCCAGCACCCCGTTCGCCAGATCGCTGGTCTCTCCCCACCGAAGAACTACTGCAGACGCCGGCGTTACAAACACAGCAATCACAACGGTCACGCCCAACACATGTACTGATGCTTTCACAAGACTCCCCCCCACGTGAACACGCGTGAACAATGAGATGCTTTCGCGGCGCACGCGGCCGCGTTGCTCTTCTGCCCTCCGCAATTGTCAAAAGCCTATGCGTCCATAGGCCGGTAGTCAATTACGGCTTCCTCATTTGCGATGTGCGGGATAAGAGATGGGCAAGGCAACATTGAGATAATATCGGAACCAAGGGAAGCATCTGGGGTCAGAGCGCCGTTAGGCGTTTGGCGTGCCCGCCCGGACCGAAACGACATATGTGAGTCGCTCTTGACCCGCCGGTCACCGGGCAGTAGGCTCACTCCGCATGGCCCGTCCCTTGCGGATCGAGTTCGCCGATGCCTTGTATCACGTCATGTCCCGCGGCAACGACCGCAGGCCTATCGTCCGCGACGATGCCGACCGGCAGCGGCGGTGCGAGTGGCTGGCCCGTCGTCGCTTCGGATACAAAGTGCGAGAGATCGCCGAGGCTCTGGGCTACCACAGCCCCGGCGGCGCGGTCACCGCCATCCGGCGGGTGGAAGCGAGTTTCGAAAGCCTGAACCGCACCTTGCGAAGAATGAAGGGGCAGCTTGCAAACGACTAAATGCGCTCTGACCCCAGGATTTGCCTCAGGGCTGGTCGTTCCTTCGCATTACTGTCCTGCCACACTCGGGGCAGGTGCCCGAGACGTTGCCGGTCAGGTTGTAGCCGCAGTGCTCACAACATCCAAGGGGGAAACGACGACAATTCTGGTATCGCTCTCTGATGCCGGGCATCGCCCGGCAGAGGAAACCGAACCCAAGCATCGCAATGCTGGCCACAACTACCAGAGAGAAGCCCTGCTCGGGATGATACATCATCGTCAAGCCGATCCGTCCCTGGCCAATTGTGAAGTTGAACGCGAACGCCGTCGATGCGAGGCAACCGTAGAGCAGAAAGATCAGTTGGTCCTTAGCGTACTTGGCCGCATGGAATGCGCCGACCGGGATGAACGCCAACACCAGGAGATCGAGTGGCTGCGGATACGAGATCCGTGAAAGGCCCGGTGCGACCGCGAATCCGGCAAAAGTGATGCCAACCAGCCAGACAGTCAAAACGAGCACGCATTTTGGGCGTGAGCCGGTCATCGGTGGTCCCCATCCCAGGTGCTGAACCTCATTGTCTACGACGACAGTATCCGGAGCAAGGATGGCGCCCGCTTGCGGCCCAAACCTGCGTCGGTTAGACTCCGAGTTGTCCGACCCTGGCTACCTTCATTCAGACGCGGCAACCCGCATGTTGTTGACTCTGTCCACAACCCGCTCCCCGGCCACAGACCTGGGCTACCTTCTGCACAAGAATCCGGCCCGCGTGCAGTCGTTCGACCTCAGCTTTGGGAAAGCCCACGTCTTCTATCCAGAGGCCGACGAATGTCGGTGTACGGCCGCGCTGCTCCTGGATGTCGACCCGGTCTGGCTGGTACGGGGGCGGAAGGGACCGGCCGGTGAGGCGGGCACGCTCGATCAGTACGTCAACGACCGGCCATACGTGGCGTCGTCGCTGATGAGTGTGGCACTGGCCCAGGTGTTCGGAACGGCCCTGGCCGGACGGCGATCCGGGTCAGCCTGCCCTGTACTCGCACGGAGACAGCAAGGACTCGATCGAGGAGTATGCTGGCATCCTGGCCAAAGCCAAGGCCACCCGGAAGCTCCTGGTTGCCCCCGAGGACTGCGACATCGAGCAGTGCGGAGACGCGATCATCCGGTTCAAAAAGGACAATGAGGACTTGCCGCAGCTGATGGCGATTGGCGGCGTGATCCACATCCCGTACCGTGGCGGTTGGCTGGCGATGAAGTCCCCGAACGTTTGCCGCGTCCTTTGGCGGATCGGGTTCTCCCACTTGGCCGATGAAGAGGCCAACCCGGCCCAGATGAGTCGCTTTGTCTGCCCCGAATGCTCGACTGGTTATCTCGTGCTCAAGAGCTTTAAGGGCGAGGGATGGTTCCTGTCCTGCAACAATTGGCAGGCCCACCAGTGCTATTATCGGCGCCGATTGTCCGAGCATGACGCCAAGCTCAAGGTGCGGCTGACCAATATGCGGTGCCCGGACGGCCATCCGTTGACGGTGCGGACGAGCAGCAGCGGGTTCTTCATGGCCTGTGAGAACTACCCCGCTCACTCCTACACGGAGTCGTTGAACATCCTGGCAGGTACGTGAGGCGAGGGGCAAATCCTGGGGTTTATGTGCCCAAAAGGCTCTTGAACCAATAGCGAAGACGATGTGGTAGTAGGAGCTTGCAGCTGTCAGCCATCAGCTGTCAGCCATTGGCTGTTAGCGGATGTCTGGCTCATGGCCCACAGCTCATAGCTCACAGCCCCGCATTGTGCCCGAACCTCAGGACTCAAGCCTCAGGCCTATGGTCTCAGTCTTCTCCCCACGTCATTGCCTCCGGCCGGGAACGACGGTAAGGTGAGAGCGTCAGTTCCGGCACATGTGGATCTTCTTGTCCATTCTTCTCGGAGGCACGCTCATGTCTACACGGCTTGCAGGTTCGGGATGTGCGGGTTGTCCGCTGACGCGGCGAGGATTCCTGGCGGCAGGGTGCGCGGCATGCGCGGGGGCGGCGGGGGTGCTGATCGGGGGGCGGCCGGCGCGGGCGGCGGCGGAACAAGACGGTCGCATGCGGATTCGCATCGTCTACGTGCTGCATGCGCCCAAACAGCCGGGGCCGGACTGGCCCAACGTCGGCTTCGACTTCCAGCCGGTGATGGAGCGCATGGCGTCGCTGCTCAGCAAGCAGTGCCCGGAATTCGATTTCGTCACGGCCATGGCCAAGGGGCCGGAAGAGGCGGCCAAGATTCTCGAAGAGGACAAGACGGCGGCGATCGGCGGCTACATCGTCTGCCAACTGAACTGCTGGAACCGCGTCGTGCAGACCATCGCCGGCTCAGGCAAGCCGACGCTGTTCGTGGACTTCCAGTACGGCGGCAGCGGCGGCTTCCTGGTGTACACGGCACAGTTCCTTCGCCAGAAGGCGAGCAATCTGGCGTTCGTCGGCTCGTCCAGGCCGGACGATTTGGTGGCGGCAGTGAAGTGCTTTGCGACGGTGAAGAACGGCGGCACGCCCGCCCAGTTCGCGGAAGCGGTCGCTCGCGTGCGACGTGAACGGACGCCTCAGCCGGGTGATCTGTCGTGCAAGTCCGACAAGGTAGCGACGCTGTCGCCGAAGGACTGCCTCGCCCGCATGAAGGAATCGAAGATCCTGGCGGTCGAAGGCGGGCCTCACGGTCCGATCCACCAGAACATGGGCATCGAGGTGATCAAAGTGCCGTTCGCCGAGTTGAACGCTGCCTGGGAAGCGGCCGACAAAGACGAGACACACGCTGTCGCCGATCGCTGGCAGAAGTCGGCGGCGCGGATCGAGGGCGTTTCGCGGGAAACGCTGGAGCAGTCGGCGGCCATGTATCTGGCGGAAAAGGCGATACTGAAAAAGTACGGGGCCAACGCCATCACCATCAACTGCCTGGGCGGCTTCTACGGCGGCCACATTCACGCGTACCCGTGCCTGGGCTTCCACGAACTGCTCAACGAGGGGCTCATCGGTGCGTGCGAGTGCGATTTGCGCTCGACCTCGACGATGGTGGCCATGACGGCACTCACGCAGGGACGGCCGGGCTACATTTCCGATCCGGTGATCGACACATCGTTGCGGCAAATCATCTACGCACACTGCGTGGCATCGAACAAGGCCTTCGGGCCCAAGGGTGAGGCGAATCCGTTCCAGATTCTCACGCACTCGGAGGATCGCCAGGGGGCGTCGGTGCGGTCGCTCCTGCCGGTAGGTTACATGACCACCTCGGTCGAGTTCTCGGCCGATCGCAAGGAGATTCTCTTCCACCAGGGCAAGGCGGTGGCCAACGTCGATGACGATCGGGCATGCCGCACCAAGTTGGCGGCCGAGCCGGTGGGCGACATCGAGAAGCTCTTCACGCAGTGGGACGAGTGGGGATGGCACCGCGTGACGTACTACGGTGATCTGAAGGAACCGGTGTTCGCCCTGGCCGAAGAGATGGGCTGGAAGGTGCTCGAGGAGGCGTGACAGTTATTCTACCCTGCATATCGAGGGCCGCTTCCGCCCGGTCGGTATCATGAGAGTGACGCTGCCGGGGGACGGGTATCTCGCCCGCCTGAGGCACCAGGTGAGCAACATGCCCGCCCCCCGGGTGCGCGGTCACTTGACCTGCCGCATCATGTTCACGAAATCCTGCTCGTGAGCGGCGACAGTCTGGCTGGGGCCGGTCAGCTTGAAGAACCACGGCCCTTGATCGGTCTCGACGATGGCCGAGATCATGCGATAGTCCTGCTGCGGCGTGCCGTCGCCGCCCATCATGGTTCCTGCGTGATAGGTTCCGGAGACGTCGACGAGTGTCGTCCGGTATTTCGTGTTGTCGAGAACGGTCTGCTTGGCCTGCCCCGGCGTTCCGTCCGGCTGTGTGAACTGGCCAGCCCAGCGCTCAGCCTGCCGTTCGATTGGAATGCCCTTCATGCCGGGATAATGCGAGATGGCCAGCTCGGCATCGTCCGGAGCGCCGGATGGTTTGGGCAGGCTGTAGATCGCCACGGTCATGGCCCGGGCCGGCTTGGCCGTCCAACTCGCGGGGGGCTGGAAGTCCAGCATCTGTTGGGGCGGGGCCGTGTCGCCGGAGAAGGTAATGCCGCCGTTGGCTTGACCGATGGGGGGGTGACCGGCGGGCAGCGTGGTGGCCGTCGTGGCGGTCGCAGCGTCGCCGATCGGCGGATGTCCGGGAGGCAGCGTGGTGCTCGACACCGGTGCCGCCGTCGCGCCACCGATAGGCGGATGACCTGGCGGCAGCGGTGCTTCGCCCCTGCGTATGGCTTCGGCGAGCAACTGGTTCACATCCGCTTTGTCGCCGGAGGGGGTTGTCTTGAACTCCGGCGGCTTGCGAACGTCCTGGGCATCCGAGGCGGCGGGAGCGGTCTCAGGCACTTCGCCCGACCGGCGGCACCCGGTGACCGCCGCGGTCAGGATCAAACACGTAACTGCTGTGGCCAAAGTACGATAGATCATCAGTCTCTCCTGCGGACCCCGCCTGTCACGTCGATGCGGTCGAGGTCGATAACCTACGTCGGATTAGGGTCCAACATTGTAGGCGACCGAGCCGCGGTGAGTAGAACCCCAGGCGACGCCTTGACGGTTGGGGCGCCAGGGCTTAGCATACCGACCGCATAGTATGTTTTTCAGAAGGAGCGGCTGTCATGGCTGGCGGCATACGCCAACCGCGGGGCGAGGCAACGCGGACGGGCATTGTGAACGTGGCTCGCCGCCTGTTCGCGGACTTCGGGTATCACAACACCGGCATCTCGGACATCCAGGCGGCGACCGGGCTGACCAAGGGGGCGTTCTATCACCATTTCCCGGCCAAGCAGGACGTGGCCTTGGCGGTTCTCGATGTGCTGGAGGCAGACTACGAGGCTCAACTCTTCGGGCCGGCGATGGCTCACGATAGTCCGGGCCGGCAACTCGCAGCTCTACTCGACGGGTTCGTTCGGCTGAACGAGCAGCCGCAGTGGTACAACTGCCGGCTCTTGGTGACGTTGTTCGCCGAGTGCAAGGCCGCGGATGAGCCGCTGGCCAGTCGCGTGCAGGCGTTACAGACGGACATGATCGAGCGGATTACGCAACTCATCCGGTCGGCGCAAGCGTCCGGAGAAGCGGCGCCGGGGTCTGCCGAGACGTGGGCGCAGTGGATCGTGAGCACACTCTTTGGACTCGTGCTGATGGGCAAGACCGGGGCGGTACACACCGAGCTCGCGCAAGTCGTTTCGATGGTGAAGCGGTCGATATTGACGAGCAGTTCAGGAGCGTCGCCACCGGAGGTCGAGTCGTTTGAGCAGCCGGTTCGCAACGTGACGCAACACGAAGACGCGGATTACTTCTAGTTCTCGGGGGGGGCGGGCGCCCCGCCCGCCTAGGCCAAAGGCGGGCAAGCACCTCTCGAGAATGCGAAACTTGGGCCGATTTCCCCCAAGACCGGCAACTGGCGCCGCTGCTCCAGCATGGTGGAGGATGTTTGACCGCGGATAGCACGGACGGACACGGATAAAAAGGATTTCACATGAGATAACGGAGGTAGCAGAGGGAATTCTCCGTTAGCTCCGTTGCCTCCCGTCAGCCTAATTTCCCACTCGCAAGAACCTTTGGACACGGATCGCTGATAGCGGCGTCAGGGCGGCCTTTGAGTCTAATCGGCGCCTAGTGTCGGCCTTTGACGACAACGGGCTGGCGCTATCGCCGAGTTTCTTCGCTGGCCCGAAGTGCGACAGTCAGGCTAGGGGCCGGGGCAGGCATTGATGGAGGCAAAGGCGGGCAACATAGCCCGCCCCCCGGATCAGTTCTCGTCGGCGGTCGTCCCTTCTTCCGCGTCCTTCTTATCGGCGATATCGCCGGCGTCGCCGTCAGTGTCCTGTCTTTGGTCTTCTTCTCGCGTAGTGGTGGTGCTTCTTGCTTTGAGCTTGAATTCGGGCGCGATGTCAGGCGGCACGGCCGTCGGCATGTAGTAGACTTGCGGGTTCTTGACCTGCGTGAAGCTGGCTTCGATGTCACCGAGCAGCGAATCGAACTGGTCCGGCGCGAACGGTTGCGTGGCAGACTTCAGTTCACTCATCCAATTTGTGACGATCTCGTATTGTACGAGGCCGACGAGCCGACGAGCCCGGTTGCGATTTTGGCCGGTCATCCATTTCTTGAGTTCCGCATCCATCCGGCTGAGCAGGAAGACAGCGGCGGAGGTCTGGCCGGCCTCGGCCATGAGCCGACAGCGGAGGACGCGGCTCATGAAGCTGTAGGGCAGGTGCTCGGGCTTGGCCAGCGCCTCGGGCAGTGCTTCAAGGGCGCGGTCGCGCCGACCGGACTTGTTGAACGCGAACGCCTGCCAGAGCAGGGCGGCCGCGGCTACCTGCTTATCCTCCGACTCTCGAGCGACGGCCAGCCCGCGGCTCGCCTTGTGCCAGGCCTCCCGGTCGGCTTCGGTGTCGCCGGTGCGGTCAGCATTGTGGAAGATTTCTGCGAAGGGCTGAATCGTGTCCGCAGCCGACTTCAATCGGCGTCGGCGATCTTTCGCTTCGTCGGGCCGGGCCTCGGCATCTTCCTTCAAGAGGGCGCGGACCTGTTCGAGATGCTGCCGGGCCTGGGTCGCGGCATCCACGAGGGCCTGACGATCGCTGGCGTCTTCCATGCTCACCAGCCAGCGGGTAGCGGGTCGTGCAGGGGCAGTGGACACCCACCAGTTGGCCAGCGCTAGATGGGCGTGGGCACGCTCCAGCGGCTCGGCGGCAGCGTCGAGGGCGTCCGTCAGTTCTTTCGGTGGCGAGAGCGGCTCAGCTGGTTCCATCCCGCGAATGAGATCGCGTGGTATGAACTCCGCTCGCGCCGGCGCACCGAACGCGACGACCATGAGGATGCCGGCAAGTGCCCAACCGATCCGCAGACCGTGAATGGTGGTAGTTCGCATGATCGGTAGGCTATCACGGGGAGGTCTCCACCCGCAACCGTGGGGACGCCGACGACCGGGCTTCGGCGGTGCTTCAGACAAACGCCGGAGGCCGATTTGACGCGAGTTGACGCCGAAAATACACTCGCCCGGGCAGTGTAGTCCTGCGGAGGTGCAGCACTGGATCACCGGTCCGGGAGAGAGGCCCGGACTGTACCGGCGAGTGCCGAATCGTACCGGCAAATGCCGAATCGTCCCGGCGAATGCCGGCCGTTTCTTCTGGATACCGGCATGAGCGCGAATCCGTTTGTCGTGGACCCGGTAGTCGGCAACCATTGGCTGAGCCGGTTCATGCGCTCGCGGACGTTCGCGTGGATCGTATCCGTCCTTCTGCACGTCGCGTTATTCATCCTCTTCTACCAGTTGGGGTTTGCCAGGACGGGTCCGTCGCGGCGGGTGATCATTCCCGAGGCGAGGTTGGCAGCCGGGCCGGTGGCCGAGAACGCCGCCCCCAGCGCGCCAGTGAAACTGGCCGAGACGCCCCGCGCGCCCACCGCCGTCGCGCCGAGCGCGCTGCTGGACGAACTGCCCCTGATCAGCGTGGATGCGGCCGAGCCGAGCGCCGCCGACTTGGCGCCGTCGCCGGCGCTGGCCTTGCCCGGCGTGGATCCGGTCGGGGCGGGCAGCGTGGCCGGAGGCGCCGGTCCGGTGGGGCCGGTCTGCCGGTTTTTCGGCCAGCCGGGCAACGCGTACAAGATCGTGTATGTGGTGGACGTGTCCGCCTCGCTCATGATCTACGTCGATCTGATCGTCGCCGAGATGAACGAGTCGATCCGCGACCTGGTCCCCACGCAAGAGTTTCACATCGTGCTGGCCATGCCCGGGCACGTCCGCGAGTTCGGCGCCCGGCGGCTGGTGCCAGCCAACACGCGCTACAAGACGGCAGCGTACGACTTCATTCGCGTGCTCTCGAAAACGCCCGAGCCCGGCCGGGCCGATCCCATCGAGGCCATGAAGCGGGCCTTCGCCGCCCAACCGGAGTTGATTTATTTCCTGACCGACGGCGACTACGCGGACGTGGAGAGCGAGTTCGAGGCGGTTCTCAAGCGGCTGAACGCGCACGGCGACGTGAAGATCACGGTCATCGGGTTCAGTCCTTCGCCCGCGCCGCGGGCACTGCTGGAGCGGATCGCCAAAGTGCACGGCGGGAACTGCCGATTCGTGGAGCCCAAATGATCACGCGGCGCAAATACATGGCGGCGAATCTGACGACAATACTGCGGCACTGCGTGGCGCTGACGATTGCGCTGTCAGCGATGGTCACCAATCTTGCCCGAGCGGACGTGGTGGCGGCGCGAGGCCAGAAGCCGCTGGTTTCCACGCAAGTGCTGCGGCTGGAGAACGGCCGGCTGTTCTGCCGCGGCGAAGGGGGCACCGAGATCAGTTACGCCATCGAGCAGGTGGATTACCTGCAGATCACCGGCTGGCAAATGCTGAATCTCGCCGAGAAGCAGCGTCGGGCTGCGGACTGGCGGCGGGCGGCGGTGAGCTACGAGAAGGCGCTGGCGGATCTTCAGGCTGACAGCAACGGCGACGCGCTGGATCGTAAACTCCTGGTGCAGTGCCGGCTCATCCCGGTGTGGGATACTCAGGCCCGGTTCGAGCGGGCGGTGGAACTCTATTTGGAAGTCGTGGAGCGCATGCCGGTCCTGATTGACGCCATGCGGCCGACGAAGTTTCCCGAAACGGGTTCGGCGGTTCTGGAGATGGCCGGCAGATTGGTTGACAGTGCCATCGAGCGGCACGGCAACGACCCCATCGGAGAGTCGCTGGTCAAGTGGAAGGCGACCTGGCCCGTGCGGCCTTCGGCTTCGATGCCTGCCGACGGGGGCGTGCCGCCGATTCAGCCGGTCGATCGCTTCGCCGCCGAGCAGGTGGCTGCCGTCGCGGAACTGGTTCGTAACGGGCGAAACGCCGAGGCTCTCGAGCGGATCGGTTCGTTGCACACACAGTTACAGGGCAACTGGCGCGGCGACCTGTATTACTGGCAGGGCCGGGCGCTGGAGGCCGTCGCGGCGAGCGCGCTGCCGTCGGTGCGAACACGACCGACCGACGCGCCGTCCGCGAACTCCGGAGCCGACGCCCTCACGCAGGCGGGCATTGCGTACATGCGGGTGGTCGTGCATTTCCCGCGTCATGCCCTGGCTGCCGAGTCGTTGTATCGTGCGGCGGAGGTGTGCCGCCGAACCGGTCAGGCGGACCAGGCGGCCGCATTGTGGTCTGAATTGATTGCGGTGTACCCGCGAGCCCGTTCCGCGGATGGTGCATTCCTGGCGGACAAGGCCCGAGAGGAGTTGAAGTGATGCACACGGCATTGATGGCGACGATGGGCCCGGCCGGCGGCGGACTGATGCTGGCCGCCGAGGAACTGACCTCGGAGTCGGCGTTTCAGCACTTCGTGGTCGCTGGCGGCTGGATCACGTGGTTCCTGTTGATCCCTCTGTCGATGGCGACAGTGGCGCTGACCGTGCACTACCTGTTGACCATCCGTCGCAAGACGCTCGTTCCGCCGGCGCTCGCGCACGTGCTGGTGACCGCGGCGAGTCAGGGGAATATGGCCCGGCTGCTCGAGGTATCGGGTCAGGACGAGACCATGCTCGGCGTGGCCGCGTTCGCGGGAGCCAGTCAGATTCGCGCCGGACGCGAGGCGGCTCGGGCGGCTGTCGATGAAGCCGTGGAGGAACGGGCCACCAAGCTGTTCCGCCGCATTGAGTATCTCAACGTCATTGGCAACGTGAGCCCCATGATCGGGCTGCTGGGCACGGTGCTGGGCATGATTCAGGCGTTCAACCGCATTTACGCGGCCAGCGGCGGCATGCCGGAAGCGTCGAAACTCGCGGGCGACATCGCCGTGGCGTTGGTCACGACGTTCTGGGGTCTGATCATCGCGATTCCGGCCCTGACCACGTTCGCCATTTTCCGCAATCGTATCGACGCGTTCGCCGCCGAGACCATCAAGCTGTGCGACGGCTTGCTGGGGCTGACGGTGGAGAACTCGGCGGCCGGCGCGGTCGCAGCACCGCGGACGGCGGTGGCTCCGCAGGCCGCAGCGGGTGTATCGCCCGCGTGAACGGGACAGATCCGCGCGATCGCGACGCGATAGCGACTCGAGCGATGCTGAGGCGGGGATCGGACCATGCGAAACATCCGGCGCAGAGAATTCACGGGCGGCTTGACGATCAATATGACGCCCATGATCGATATCACGTTCCTGCTGCTCACGTTCTTCACGCTGTCGAGCCATTTCGCCTCGGCCGAGAAGGTCGAGCTGGACCTGCCGCGGCCCGATCAGAACCAGGCCCAGGAACGCCGGTTTCCGGACAAAGTCACCATCAACATGATCTACAACGGTGAGAACGCGCCGGCCACGTTGCGGATGGGAGCGTTTGACCTGCCGTCGCCCAACGCGCTGGGCGAATATCTCGCCCCGATCGGCCGGTACAACCCGGCTACGCAGGTGATCCTTCGGGCGGATCGACGGTTGCCGTTCGGTCAGGTGCGGCAGATGATGGAGACGATTGCCGGCGCGGGATTGTCGAGAGTACAGGTCGTGGCCGAACTGGGGGTGCGATGAGCCGCTTGCCGCGCAACATCCACGGCGAGGTCGATCCGGCGGCCGTACAGCGGTACCTCGACCAGGTCGCGCGGTGGGCGCGGTCGGGCCAGAACCGCCCGGCGTTCTCCAAACGCCGGCGACGGGCCCGGCGCAAGGCCTGGACCATGTCGCTCAACCTGACGCCCATGATCGACCTGGTGTTCCTGCTGTTGTTCTTCTTCCTGACCGTCAGCCGATTCTCCGCTCGTGAAGGAACGCTACCCGCGCAGATTCCCGCCCGGGCGGCGGCGGTGTCGGCGGAGGTGCCGCGCACGCCCATTCGCGTGCGGTTGGAAGCCGAACCCGGGAATCCGCAAGTGTGTCGGGCGATCATCGAACGGTTCAACGATTCGCCCATGCCGATGAGCGAACTGGCCGGGGCGCTACAGAAGATTCGCGAAATGAACGTCGGTTTCGACGAGCAGACGCCGGTGCATCTGGCGGCCGGCGATGACGTGGTCTGGGATCACGTGGTGAATGCGTACAACGCAGCGTTCGCGGCCGAGTTCACGAAGATCTACTTCGCTGGTTCGCAATGATGATGGACAGACGGAGCACAGATTGTGTGACGTGGGCGTCGCGGCGGGGCCGGTATTGGCGCCGTGGAAGCTCCACGCGCTGCGCCGGCGATGAACGTCATTTTATTGGCACAGTATGCTGGCTCGTGCTCCTGCCCATCCTGCTGGCGGCGGCACCGTCCACGCAGCCGGGATTGATCCTGCCTGAAGTGGTGGACGACATCGTGTTTCGCGAGGCGCTGCGGGCTCGTGGCCTGTACGTCTGGGCCGAGGCGGTGGGGGCTGAGGCAGCCGCGAACGGTGAGGCTACGGACGAGATCGGGCGGCAGCTGCGCCGGCGGGAACGTTTGTTGGCCGATGCCGGCGTGCTTCCGACGGCGACGGTCACGGGACCGGCATCCGGTCGCGATCCCGGCGCCGTGCAGCAGGCGTCCGAGATTCTCGCCCGGCTCATCGCCGATCATCCCGCCAATCCGGGGCGATATCGCTGGATGTACGAACTGGCCCGCGATTACCTCGAACGGACGAGCCCGGCGGCGTTCGAACGCCGGTTGTTGTACGAACTGCCCGGGCGCGATCGCGAGGTGGTCCGTGATCTGAGCGGCCGGGCAGTGGACGTGCTGACCGGGCTGCGCCGCCAGATCGCCGATGCCTGGAAGTCGGTCGAGGAACTGGACGAGGCCGAGCTGGTGGCCATGCGCGACGCTGGTTCACTGGCGGCGCTCGAGACGCTCGACGCCCAGTCGGCCGCACTGCTCGGTTGGGCACAGTTGCACTACACGCTCGCGGCGGATCTCGATGAGCCGCGACGCCAGGCGGCACTGTCGGAACTGTTGGCGGAGGTCCAACGTTCGGGTCGGCTGGAACTGCCCGCTGGGCGCGAGTTCGAACAGGCTGGGGCGTTGCTCATGGCCGCCGTCGCCGAACGGCACCTGGGATTGCACGATCAGGCTGACAGCCGAGCCCGGCAGATCATCGCGGTGCTGGGCCGGATTGCCGACAAGTCGCTGCGCGACCGTCTGCGACAAACGGCGTTGGTGGCCGTGCTCGAGCAAATCCGGGCCGTGCGCGACGCCGGTCGGTACGATGCCGCGCTGCAGGCGATCGAACAGGCTCGCCAATGGGCGATCAAGAGCCGCGCCGATGAGCCGGCGGCGTTGGTTTCGGTGAGCCTTCTGGAAGCATCTGTCCAGTACGCCAAGCAGCAGGCGGCGCTCGCGGCGGAAGGCGGTGTCAGCAACTGGAAGGCCGCGGTGAAGCAGCCGACAGAGGGCGTCGCCTGGCTGCACACTGCTGCTTGTCTGACGGCTTTGGAGAAGACTGCTCGACAATCGCCGGCTCATCGGGATCTGATGTACGCCGTCCTTGCTCCGGCGCTGGCCGGCGTGGAGTTGCCCGAAAACCCGCATCTGTTCGCATTGCAGTTGCTGGCGGGGGCGGCCATAGCCGATGCTCGCGAGAACCCGTCGGCCAAGGATCGCCTGCAGATGGTGATTGCCGCGTTGCGGGCCAGGCTGGCACGACCGGTGGACAATCGAGACGCACAGGCGGCCGGTGAACTGACGTACCTGCTCGGCGCGGCACTGGCTCTTACCGGAGCCGACCTGGAAGCGGTGCGGTTCCTGACCGACCTGGCCGAGCAGAACGCCGATCATGATCGGGGGGAATCAGCCATCCGCCAGGCGGTCGCGTTGGCGGGGCGTGAACTGCGCCGGGCCGGTGGACAGGCGTCGCCGGAATCGCGCAGCGCGTTCGTTCGTGCGGCTCGCGTCATGCGGCAGCGGGTGCCGGACGACCCGAACGTGCCGGGACTGACGTATGCGATCGGTGCGACGCTGGAGAGCGATGGCCGCTTCGAGGAGGCGGCCGGCGAGTACGCGGCCGTCCCGGTCGGGTCCGAACATGCGCTCGACGCCGCGCTGGGACGCATTCGTTGCTGGCGGCAGGCGCTCGAGCGAGCGGCGGTCGGTAAGGGCGCCGATGATGGGGCCACATCCTCGCGGATCGCTGACGCTAAGGCGGCGGTCGATGCCGTGCGCGAGCAGTACCCGTTCCTGAGCGAGACGGCCTCATCTGTGGCGAGTGCGGCGAGTCGTCCGGCACCGACCGGTTGCGATCGAGCGCGGCTGCTGTTGGCCACGGCTGAGTTGCTCAACCATCCCGAGATGGGCATGTCGCAGGCTGCGGCGGATCTGACGATGCGTTTCGACGGAGCCGATTGCCCCGAGTTACTGGGCGCGGCGCTGCGGTCGCGCATCCTGGCGTTGCGTCAGCTCCGGCGGTTGGCCGAGGCGCGGGCGGTGGTCGAGCAGTACCTCCGGGCGGATCCCGAGCACGCGGGCACGGCCATGGCGGGCCTGCTGCAGAGCATGCACGAGGAAACCATCGCGCTGAGGAATCGCGAGGATGCCGCCGCGGCGGCAAGCGTGGCAGCCGAGGCCGTGCAAGTCGGACAATCGTTGCTGGCGTGGGCGGTCGAGCGGCCGGAACGGCTGCGTCCCAGCGACACCATCGTGATCCGCTGCTGGTACGCGACCGCGCTGTTGAACAGCGGTCGTGCGGCCGAGGCGTTGACCGCGTTCGAACAGATCGAGCAGGACACTCGCGGTGTCCTGCCCGACAACTCCGGCACGCTCACGGAGATTCGATTGGGCAAAGCTGACGCGCTGTTGGAGACCGGCGAGGCTGGCCCGGCGCTGGAGGTGTACACGGCCGTTTGGCAGGCCTGCCCCGAACACTCCGAGCCCTGGTGGCATGCATTCGTGGGCAGCCTGCGCTGTCACGCCCGGCAGGGGTCGGATCCCGCGGTAATTTTGCAATCCATCCGCCAGCAGCGTTTCCTGGCGCCGGATCTGGGCGGACCGTACTGGAAGCGGGAACTCACTCGTCTGGAGGAAGCGCTGACGGCCCGGCTCGCCTCACGCCCCGCGCAGGAATGATGCTGCATTTCGGGGGGCGGGCATCTTGCCCGCCTGCTTGTGGTGCAGGCATCCTGCCTGCACTGTGCACGCTGGAAGCGTGCACCACAAGCTGCCGCCGAGTCGGCTCAATCGACGGGGCGGACGATCACGGCCTCGCGGAGTTGGGCCACCATGGCACGCTCGAAGCGGGCTGGTTCTTCGGTGGCGGCGGCGGCTGCGGAGATGGCCACGCCTTCTCGAAGCGCCGTGTCAGTAGTGCCGTCACTCAGGAGGCCGGCGAGAAAGCCGGCCAGCATGGCGTCGCCGCAGCCGACTGTGCTTCGCACCCGGTCCGCGGGAAGCTCGGCGCGGGCGTGGAGCGTACGTCCTTCCGCGAAGCAGTATGCGCCCTTGCGGCCCAGCGTGATCAGGACGAACGGGTAGCGGGTGGCCAGTTCACGTCCCGCTTTGACCACAGCCTGCTCATGAGGCAGCCGGGTACCCAACAATTCGCCCAGCTCGAATTCGTTCGGCTTGATCATCCACAACTGCTTTTCGGAGGCCACGCGCAGCGGCGGGCCGGACACGTCCACGGCAACGCGAGCGCCGCGATCGATGCAGGTTTGCAGCAGGTTTTCCCAGGCGTGCAGCGGCAAACCCGGCGGCAGCGAACCGGTGAAAATCACCAGCGACTCGGCCGTCACCACGTTCTGCAGCAGGTCCGTCAATCGGCGGACGTCAGCGTCATCCACCTTCGGCCCGGCGTCGCGGATGTGCGTTTCGGTGTGAGTGTTCGGATCGATGATGGTGATGTTCTCACGGGTCGCCCCGGTGATGGGGAGGAAGCACGCCTTGACGCCCACCTTGCGCATAGCCTCGTGGAACAGGTCGAACGCGTTCATGCCGACCCAACCGATGGCCGTGCTCTTGACGCCCAGCTCCGACAGGGCACGCGAGACATTGATGGCTTTGCCCGCCGGTTCGCGCAGGCGCTGGCGGCCCTGCAGGTGGCTGCCGATCTTGAACCCGGGCACCTCCAGAATCCGATCGATGGTCGGATTGAGCGTCACCGTAATGATGGAGTCGAACTGTGGTTTCATGGCTTTCCTTCCGCCCCGGGCGGTATGGCAGCATGGGATTCCGGCGAAGATTGAGGATTGGACGTTGCGGGCGCCTTCGTGGTTCGGATCCGAAGGGAAATTCGGTGCCGCTGGCCGTCCAGTTCAAAACGCAGCACGCCGCGAGGGGCCTCCCGGCTCAGCAAGGGCGATCGGGCCACGCGGCAACCGGGCTCGGCGGGCGAACAGGGTTCCAGCGCGGTCGGTTCGGGCCCTTCGGGACCGGCCAGCCAGAGGGCGACGGCATCGAGGTCACCCGTCGGCTTTCCGCGAACGTCCACAAGACGCAGAGTCACTTTCGACTGGTCGGGCTCGTGAACCATTTCGAGCCGGCGGCCGCCGAGTAGATCGGAAGCGCCGGCCGGCGTGTCGCGCGCCAATTCGCCAATGTCCGACGGGAACGGCTCGGACGTCGGCGCTTCGGACGGCTGTGTGGCGGGCACGCCCAACTCCGACAGCAGCCGGGCCGTGTCGTCCTCGCATCCGGCCAGCAGCAAGATCGCGACGCCGGCCGCCGCCCATCGTGCAGTATGGCGTGTCATGCCCGGCATTGTAGCGAGCCCGGCCGCTGTCGCATACGGGTAACGGGTGGCCATCCGTGCCGGGATGCGTCCGTCTCACACGATGCCGCATCGGGCCCTGCACAGCCAGCCGGCACCCGTTCTGGATTCGCCTGGCGGCTCCTATTAGCATTGAGTCGCGGTCTGGACTTACGAATCTGCGGCTCATGAGCGAGGAGGATGGATGCGGTACCCGCAGGCAACGCGCGCAAGCATACTGGTGGCGGTAGCCACGGTCGGGCTCGGAGGCACGACGCTGGCCGGAGCTCAGACCGAGCCCGGATCATCTCCCCTGAACATCGCGGGCAACCGGCAGCTCTTCATCGATCGGACATTCATCGAGAACGCCCGCGGCATCGAGCTGCGCGTGCATCAGCCGGTGAAGACGGGCGAACTGACCATCAAGCCCGATCATCCGTGGGAGCAGGGCGGCATCGGTCCGTACAGCAGCGTGTTGTGGGAGCCCGGAAAGCCGGGCGAACCGGGCGCGTATCACATGTGGTATCACGCCATGACCACCACGCAATGGCATACCGGCGACGATCGCGGAGCGATCTGCTATGCCCGATCGCGTGACGGCATCCACTGGGAAAAGCCCGCGCTGGACCTGGTTCCTTTCGAGGGCAGCAGCGGCAACAACATCGTTCTGGGGCATGGCGCTGCCGGCGCCAAGCTCGGTCAGGACGGCGGGATGGTCTTCATCGATCCGACCGCGCCCCCGGACCAGAAGTTCCGCATGGCCATCCGCGTCAAGGAGTTCGGCGAAGGGCTGCACGTGTTCTCCTCGCCGGATGGCATTCGTTGGCGGTGCACGCATCCTTCGGTCATCACCGCCCGGCCCGAGCAGGGCAATCATCACCTCGACTCGCAGAACGTGCTGTTCTGGGATGCCGGGCTGGGCAAGTACGTCGCTTACGTGCGACGAAACGTGAAGGACGCCGGCTCGCAGGGCAGGTCCATCGCCCGCGGCGAATCCGCCACACTGGACGGCTTCCCGGTTGTGCAGGACATGCCGGTGGTCTTCGGGCCTGATCGCGACGATCTGTTCCACCACGACGTGCCGGCGGTGGACTACTACATGAGTGCGGCCATCCGCTATCCCTGGGCCGACCGCGCGTACTTCATGTTTCCGACCGCCTACTACCACTACCTGGGCGGCATTCTCCCCGAGTTCAAGGGTGAGGTGCCGACCAACGCCGGGCCGTTGCACACGCAGTTTGCCGCCAGCCGTGACGGCATCCGCTGGGAGCGATTCGGTCGTGAGCCGTTCGTGCCGCTGGGCATGAAGGGCGAGTTCGACTGGGCATCGGCACGCGTGTTCTATGGCATGGTCCCCGATGTGAGCGGTCGGTACTTGTATATGTACTACCGGGCGAGCGACTGGCTGCACGGCTGGGATCGCGACGAACGCAACAAGCGACTGCTGACGGCGGCGGGGCTGGGAGCGAGTGAGAACATCGCCGTGATCAGCCGCGTCGTGCTCCGCCGCGACGGATTCGTCTCCGTGCGAGCCGCGTATACGGGTGGCGAGTTCGCCACACCGCCGCTGGTGTTTACCGGCCGGCAACTGGTGTTGAACATTGACACCTCGGCCACGGGCATCGCCCGGGTGGAGATCCAGGACGCGAACGGCGCGCCGTTGCCCGGCTACGGTCTGGACGACTGCGACCTCATTCACACCACCAACGAAATCAACCGGGTGGTGAGCTGGCAGGGCCGTCGCGACGTGACCGGTCTGGCGGGCCGGCCGATTCGGCTGCGATTCTCGCTGCGGGATGCGGATTTGTATGCCATGCAGTTCACCGACTGAGTCGGCTGGCCAATTGTATGGCACGCGGCGGTTACGATCGGTGTTTTTCGGTTGACCATGGGCGACCTTCTCTGTAGACTCGCATGCGAGTCGATGAATCGAGGGCAAGAGGATCATGATCATTCGCCCCCAACCCGAGCCGCGTGGAGACAAGAGCGGCCCGCAGCGTGAGCAGGCCTACCAGCGCTTGCGGCAGATGCTCATCCTTCACCAGGCCCCCGAAGGCAAGCGGCTGAACGAGGAAGCCTGGGCTCGGCGGCTGCAGGTGAACCGGGCGGCGCTTCGCGAGGCGTTCGCCCGCTTGGAGGCCGAGGGGCTGATCGAGAAGGGCGTCTTGCCGGGCTACTTTGTGCCCAAGCTGTCACGCGATGACATCGGCGAGATCGTCGAAGTCCGCATCATGCTCGAGGGGGGCGCCATTGACCGCATCTGCCGCCTGGGCCTGAACACCAAGGAGAATCTTCAACCGCTGCGCGACGCCTGCGACCGGCTGGGCGAGTTGGCGCGGGAGGGCGACTACGCGGCGGTGGCCACTGCCGACCGGGCGTTCCACGAGAGTCTGGTTTCGGCCGCCAAGAACCATCGGCTCGAGATGCTCTATCAGCGGGCCCCATTGCCGATCATTCCACCTGAAGTGGCGTGCGGCGACGAGTGGCTCCAGCGCGTGACGCAGACGCTCGAAGAGCATCGGAAAATCGTGGATCTCATCGAAGCGGGCAACGTGGCCGAGGCCGAGGCCATGCTCCGCCTCCACCTGCGCGAGCGATTCCACATCCCCTTGCGCGTCGTGTAGCCCCCGGGGGCGGGCGTCTCGCCTGCCTTCATTCCGGCGTGACAATAACCGTGCACCTGGGAATAGGTGTTGAGCGTAGGATCGACGCGGTACCACCCTGGAAGAGCGGGAAAACCACAATCTCGGTGTAAACCGGCGCGAGCCGCCGGGCTTGCCCCGGCGGACTCAGTTCGAGCTGGGGATACGCGAGACGGGGTTCTTGCGTTTCCTTCGCTTTGGCCTCAAAGTAATGGCCGATTCGGCCCGCGGGGCGGCAACGGAGGCTGGGGCACCGGTCGCCCGGGACCACGAGGGCACACATCATGCGGCGATACTCCGCGGCAAGCGCGATCGGACTCATCATCATGACCACACACGCAGGCACCCACGCGCAGGTGAGCATCAAGAGCCCGCAAGGCAAAGTCGAGGTTGCGGTGTCCGTCGATCCGGACGGCCGGCTGATCTACGCAACGCGGTACGCGGGCCGAAGCGTGCTCGCGCCGTCGCGGATCGGCGTCGTGGTTGACGGCGTGGACTACGGCGCAGGTGTTGAACTCGGGACCGCTGCACAGCGTGATTTCGAGTCGCGTTTCGCCTGGCGGGGAAACAAGTCGGAGGTCCACCTTGCCGGCCGAGCGGTCTCGATCCCGATTCGCACGAAAGGCGGGGCGGCCTGGACGCTCGAGTTGAGCTGTTTCGACAACGGCGTGGCGTATCGCTGCGTCATCCCGGGCGAGGGCACGCGCAAAGTCACCGGCGAAGCGGCCGCGTGGGAGTTTGCCGACGGCACGCGGGCTTGGTGTCAGCCCAACACCACGAACTACGAAGGGGTTCACGAGCGGTTCGCGATCGACGCCATCCCGGCTGACAAGTTTCCTCGCGGCATCGGAATGCCTGTGACGTTCGAGTTGCCGGGCGGAGGTTACGCCGCGCTGACCGAATCCAACCTCCTGGGCTACAGCGGCATGACGCTGGTTCCCGTACCGGGCCGCCGCGTGCTCAAATCGGCTTTCCGCGACGACCCGCAGGGCTGGCCTATGTCGGGCGACATCCACACGCCCTGGCGTGTGCTGATGCTGTCGGAAGACTTGAACGGCCTCGTGAACAACGACATGGTGCCCGCGCTGTGTCCGCCGCCGGATCCTCAACTGTTTCCCGATGGCATTCGCACCGACTGGCTCGAACCCGGCCGATGTTTCTGGCAATGGTGGGCCTACGACGATGGCGGCACGCATTGGAGCAAGCAGAAGTGGTTCGTCGATCGTGCCGCCGAGCTGAACTGCCGGTACTACCTCGTGGATGAAGGCTGGGAACACAGCCGACAGGAGTGGGCGAGCGAAGGCAAGGACGTGTGGGCGCGGCTGAAAGAGCTTTGCGATTACGCTCGCGGCAAGGGCGTGGGCATCTGGGTCTGGCGAGGCTGGACGGCGAATGAGAGGCGCCAGTGGCCCGGGCTGGAGACGCCGCAGAAGCGCGAGGACTTCTTCCGCCGTTGTGCCGAGGCCGGCGTGAAGGGCACGAAGATCGACTTCATGGACAGCGAGTCGCACGACCGGCTCGCGTTCTACGAGGATTGCCTGCGAGTGGCCGCCCGATATCGCGTGATGGTCAACTTCCACGGTGCCTACAAGCCCACCGGCGAGGCTCGCACCTGGCCTAACGAGATGACCCGCGAGGGCGTGCGCGGCCTGGAGTACAACAAGTGGGATATATTGCCGCCGACGCACTATGCATCGCTTCCGTTCACGCGGTTTCTCGCCGGCCACGGCGATTTCACGCCGACGACGTTCCAACCCGAGCGGCTCAAGGGCACCACGTTTGCCCAGCAACTCGCCGGTTCGGTGGTGTTCACCTCACCCATCCTGTGTTGGGCCGACAAGCCGGATCTGTATCTGGCGAGTCCGGCCGTGGAGTTCATCCGGCACGTGCCGACCGTCTGGGACGAGACCGTCGTGTTGCCCGGAAGTGCCATCGGCGAGTTGGCCGCCATCGCCCGTCGCAGCGGCCGGGACTGGTACGTGGGTGTGATAAACGGCGGCAAGGCTCGCGAGTTCACGCTTGACTTCGCGTTCCTGCCCGGCGGCGATTACCGAGCCGATTTGTTCGTCGACGCGCCCGGCGAGGCTGCCAAGCTCGACGTGCAGCGCGACGTGGGCGTGAACGCTTCGACGCAGCGGGTGATCCGTCTCAACGACGGCGGCGGCTTTGTGGCCACGATTCGCCGTAATAGCCCGTAGTCAGTTGCCAGTTGCCAGTTGTCAGTTGTCAGTTGTCAGTGGCTGGGTCCGTAGTCCATTTGTCAGTTGCACCTCATCCTGATCACGACGGACCAACGGACCAATGACCCAACAACTGACCACTGACAACGGACCACTGACCAAGATGTCTGGCTTATAGCCTACAGCCTAGAGCTTACAGCTTCTTCCAAAGGGGACCGCGCATGATCAAGTACCTGCTCATCGCTCTGCTGACGGTGGCCGTTCCGGCTGTGTGGGCTCGTGAGTATCACGTGTCGCCCGGGGGCAGCGACTCGAATGACGGCAGCGCGGCCAAGCCGCTGCAGACGATCATGGCTGCGGCCCGGCTGGCCCAGCCCGGCGATATCATCACCGTGCACGAAGGCGTCTATCGCGAACGCGTCAGCCCACCTCGCGGCGGCGAGTCGGACGACAAACGGATCGTCTACCAGGCCGCCCCCGGCGAGAAGGTGATCATCAAAGGCTCCGAGGTGATCACGGGCTGGGAGAAGGTGCAGAACGACACCTGGAAAGTCGTGATTCCCAACAGCTTCTTCGGTAAGTTCAACCCGTACGCCGACGCCATTCGCGGCGATTGGTTTGACGGCAGGGGCCGCGCTCATCACACCGGTGCGGTGTACGTGGACGGGCACTGGCTCGTGGAAGCGCCGAATCTCGGCATGGTGCTCGAACCGGTCGGCGACGTGCCGTTGTGGCAGGTTATGGTCAGCGGCCCGACGCTGCTGAACGTGGCGTGGTTCAAGCCCCGGCGTGCTAGCGGCACCGCCAAGCGCATCCCCGGCGCGTCCTTCGCCGCCCAGCACGGCACGCAGAAGGCTCCGTGCTCTGAGGGCGGTGAATGCATCGGATGGATCGAGCCGGGCGACTGGCTCCGCTACGACGACGTCGATTTGGGCGAACGGACGGAGGCGATCGAGCTTCGCTGTGCATCGGCCACACGGGGTGGCATCATCGAGATTCGACTCGACTCGCCGCAAGGCGAATTGCTGGGCACGTGCAAGGTCCCGCATACCGGCGGATGGCAGACCTGGAAGTCCTACACCGCCAAGATCAAGCCTACCGGCGGCCGGAAGACTCTCTGTCTGACGTTCAAGGAGGCGCCTCGGCCGCCGCGTCCCAAGCCTTCCACGCAGTATGCCCAGGATTGCCAGCTGTGGTTCGCCCAGGTCGATGCCGAGCACACCACCATCTGGGCCCAGTTGCCCGGCATCGACCCGAACGGGGGCCGGGTCGAGATCAACGTCCGGCAGACCGTGTTCTATCCCGAAAAGACCGGTGTCAATTATCTGACCGTTCGCGGCTTCACCATGATGCACGCGGCCACGCCCTGGGCGCCGCCGACGGCTGAACAGATCGGCTTGATCGGCACGAACTGGAGCAAGGGCTGGATCATCGAGCACAACGACGTGTCGTACTCGACCTGCGTGGGCATCGCCCTGGGCAAGCATGGCGACGAGTTCGACAATACCTCGGCCAATACCGCCGAAGGCTACGTGAAAACCATTGAGCGGGGGCTGGCCCGAGGCTGGTCGGGCGAGAACATCGGCCACCACATCGTGCGGCACAATCATATTTCGCACTGCGAGCAGGCGGGTATCGTGGGCAGCCTGGGCCCGATCTTCTGTCGCGTGACCGACAACGTGATTCACGACATCCACGTTCGCGCCTTGTTCACCGGGGCCGAGATGGCCGGCATCAAGTTCCACGGGGCGATCGACACCGAGATCAGCCGCAACCATATCTACCGCACGACTCGCGGCATCTGGCTTGACTGGATGGCTCAGGGCACGCGGGTGACGCGAAACCTGTTGCACGACAACGGCCCCAGCGAGGACCTGTTCATGGAGGTCAATCACGGGCCATACATGATCGACAACAACGTGTTCCTCTCGCCCACGTCGCTGCTGGACGTCTCGGAAGGAGGAGCCTTCGTGCATAACCTCTTCGCCGGCCGGATCATCACCTTTCCCGAGCCGAACCGCGACACGCCTTATCATAAGGCTCACTCGACGGAGGTGGCGGGGCTGGTCAATACCAAGGGCGGAGACAACCGGTTCTACCACAACCTGTTCGTCAGCGGCACGGGCCTGGCTCCGTACGACCGGGCTGCCTTGCCCATGTTCGTGGCCGGCAACGTCTTTCTCGCCGGGACCGCTCCGTGCAAGGCCGAGCAGAGCCCGATCGTGGCATCGCAGTTCGATCCGGCGATCGAACTGCAAGTCAGCGATGGAGCCGTGGAACTGCGCATCGCGCTGGACAAGCAGTGGGGCGATGCGGCCCGGCCGCTTGTGACCACCGAGTTGCTGGGCAAGGCCCGCATCCCCGACTTGCCTTACGAGCAGCCCGACGGCACGCCCTATCGCATCGACACGGACTACTTCGGTCAGCCTCGCAGCGCCGATCGCCTGTTCCCGGGTCCGTTTGCCTCGCCCATCGACGGCGTGCAGACGTTCAAGCTCTGGCCGCCGAAGGACTGACGCCCACAGACTGCCGTGTAGGGCGAAGCTTTTCCCCGATCCCTAGGCCCCAGTGCCCAGGCACCGGCCCCTCGCATACAATGGTACGGTCGTACTCCGGGGAGGCCGGGCATGTCCGACGAGCAGATGACTTTCGGTTTTGCCAACGAGCCGCCGTCGGCGGAGACGCTACCGCCGACGCGCCTGGCTCGGGCGGCGTGGATCGCCGATCGCGTGCAGTCGCTCGCGAAGCGCGGCGTCTACATCGGCACCTCCAGTTGGAAATACCCCGGTTGGCTGGGACAGGTGTACGACCCGGGGCGGTATGCCATCCGCGGACGCCTGAGCGAGCGCAAGTTCCGCAACGACTGTCTGGCTGAGTACGCCACCGTGTTCCCCACGGTCTGCGGCGACTTTGCGTTTTACCAGTTTCCGACGGACGAGATGTGGCAGGGCATCTTCGAGCGCCTGCCTGCCGGTTACAAGTTCGCACTCAAAGTGCCGGACGTGGTCACCATGGAGCGCTTTCCCAGGCAGCCGCGCTACGGTGAGCGGGCGGGCGAGGTGAACCGCGACTTCATGAACCCGCAGTTGGTCCGGGCGCTGTTGCTCGACCGGCTCGAGCCGTTTCGCGACAAGCTCGGGCCGGTGATCTTCGAGTTCACCGCCATCCACAACAGCGATCTGTGCCAGCCGGCCAACTTCGCCGACGCGCTCGACCGCATGCTCGCACAATTGCCGTGCGAACGGTTCGAAATGGCGGTGGAGGTGAGGAATCCGCAGTTTCTGCCGAAAGCAGACGAAAGGAACGACGCGGGGACACGACGACGTGGCGACGCGGCGAAAGAAAGGGACAGCGGCAGTCCGTATCTGGAGGTGCTGCGGCGGCATAACGTGGCCCATGTGCTCAACAGTTGGACGCGTATGCCGCCGGTGTACGAGCAGATGCGCATGCCGGGCATCTTCACCGCCACACACGTGGTCAGCCGCTGGCTGCTCAAGCCCGGACGAACGTACGCTCAGGCCGTCGAGGCTTTCTCGCCTTACGAGACCACCAAGGATCCGTACCCCGAGGGCCGTCAAGCCTTGCGTGAGCTCATCGAGCAGTTCGTACCCGACGAGCGCGTGTTCTACGCGTTCGTGAATAATCGGTTTGAGGGAAGTGCGATCGAGACGATTGAGGGCGTTCTGGAATAGTCAGTTGTCAGTGGTTGGGGCATTGGGCCTTTGGCCCGTTGCATCCGGTACTGTGTATCCCAACAACTCATTAACGGACCACGGGCCCGACAACTGACCACGGACAACTGGCCACTGACCACTTGTACTTTATTGGGCGGCGGTCGATAATGCCCCCGTGGACGGCAGTAAGCTGCTTCTAGTACGGATGTTAGGGATCGCCGCGGCCGCCGGGCTGTGCCTGGTGCCGTGGGCGCCGGTGTCTATTGTGGCTATCGGCTACCTGCTGTTTTGGGTGCCGGGCCGCCTACTGGTGCAACTGCTGCGGCCGTTACGCCATGAGCCGGGCTGGCGATGGGGGGCTTGGGCGGCCTCGCTCATGCTCATGCCGGTGGTCCTGCACTGGGCGTGGTGGCTGTCCAACAGCCGGGGTGCGATTCTCGCTGCCGTCGTGTTGACGGACGCGGCGCTCGCGCTGGCCGTCGCGTGGGCAGGTGATCGCAGGGCGTTCACGTCGCCGCTGTTCAGAGAGCCCGCACAGTTATTCGCGTTCGCGTTCTTGCTGATCTGGGTGGCAGCCGCGGTCTTTCTGTTCAACTGGCTGCCTGTGGCGGGCGGGCGGTCGATTCCGAGCCCGTCGGGCGACTACGTCAAGCACCACGCGATCATCTGGTCGCTCGAGCAGTATCCGCTGCCGTTGCACAACGTCTTCTTCGCCGCCCAGTCGGACGCGCCGTACTACTACTACGAGCAGTTCCACTTACTGCCGGCGGCCATCCGCGTGTTGTCCGCGGGAGCCGTCCGGGTCGAGACGGCGTTCGGCATTGCGGCGGCGGCGGCCGCGGTGGCGCTGACCGCGATGGTCTTCCTGGTGGCTCGGGGCTTGCTCGGCGCGGTCTGGCCGGCGTTGCTCGCGGCCGCATGTGCCACGGTGATCGGAGGTTGGGACGTCATCGCCACCACGGCCTACTGTCTCCACATCGGCCGGCCCATGATCGTGCTGGACGCGTGGTGCCCGGTGTTGTGGCGCACGCACAACATCATGAACAGCTTCATCTGGTGCCCGCAGCACATTGCGGCCTTGGCCACGTTCCTGCTGTGTTGCCATTGGCTGCAGATCGCGCCGAACCGGCAGTGGTGGATTGCTGTCGGGCCGTTGGCGGCGGCGTCGATCTTCGGGGCCAGCGCGTACATGGCCCTGTTCTGCTTTGCGGGAGCGGCCGTGTATGTCGCGACTCGATTCGTGAACGAGCTTCGGCAGCCGCGGGCGAGCGTGGGACGGTTCACGCTGGCGATCGTGGCGATGGCCGTTCTCTCGGCGGCGCTCATGGGTTGGCGGGCGTTGCACTACCAGGTGATGAGCGCTCGGTTCGGCGGCGGGGTGACGCTCGAGTGGGACCGGTTCCCGTTCGCATTCTTGGGCCGAGCCGTCGCTCCCGGCGTGCTGGCCAACTGGATGGAGGCGCCGTGGCTCGTGCCGGTCGAATTCGGGTTGGGAGCGGTCGCGATAATTCTCGTGGCCGGCCCGTTCTGGCGGCGGGTATGGCGGGACGACGGCGCGCGTTTGCTGGCGATTGTCGCATTCTTGGGATTCGTCACGTTGTGGACGGTGCGCACGGGCATCAACTCCATCGACTACGCGTACCGAATGGGGAGCATGGTGACGCTCGTGCTGGGCGCGCTGGCGACGGGCGCCTTGCTCGAACCGGCACTGGTTCGACCGTTCGCTCGCGGATGGCGCAAACCGGTCTTGGTGGTGGGCATCGTGCTCGGATTACCGGTGGGTTTCTACGAGCCGCCGCTCCTGGCCGTCCGGACGTTCATCGAACCCAATCCGGACGGGCCGTACGCCGGGGCGGCCGCGTACGTTCGCGAGGCCACGCCGCCCGGCGCCGTCGCCCAGCCCGATCCGGTCTCCGGGCTGAGGCTCCTGCAACTGACCCATCGGCGAGCGGGCGTGATGGATCCCAGCGATCCGCATGTGAACGTGTTGTGTCCGCCCGATAAGCCGCGCATGCAGGAGGCGATGGTCGACATCGAGTCGGCGTTTCGGACGCCGGACGCCGAGCAGGCCCATCGGCTTTTCGGCCGTTGGGGGGTCACGTACGTGCTGGCCGGGCCGCGGGAACGCGAGCGGTATGGCGATTTGGCCGCACTGGCAGATTCCCGATACTTCGACATCGTATATGATGATGGGCAGACGCGCGTCTACCGGCTCGCGGAGTCCCGATAAACGTTGCCGGCTCAAGTCGCGTCCAAGATGAGGCGATGCCTCGCTGAGAGTTCAAAATGCATTCATCCGGTTGGTACGGTCGAGTTCTGTCGGTGGCCATCCTCGCGGCGTTGGCGGGGGGCGTGCGGCCCGCGTCGGCCGAGGACGCGGCCGTGGTCATCACCGGCGGGGCGGACGAAACGCACCACTTGTACAAGTGGACGGTGACGAACCATTCGAACAAGCGCATCGTCCGCATCGAGTTTCCGCAATACGGGGCCGACCTGTTCGAGACGCCGGACACGTGGAAGCAGGGAACGATCAAGGAGATGAATCTCGTCAACGTCGGCTGGGACCACACGCGGCCCGGCCTGTGCTGGGCCGAGCCGGTCCCGCCGTATACCGGGCTGGCGCCGGGGGCGTCGGCCCAGTTCGGCATGCGCATCGCCGGCATGGGCGCGGAACGGCGAGCGGGGACGGTTCGCGTGGTGTTCGACGACGGCAGCCAGGGGACGATCGGCGGCGTGGAACTGCCACACATGCCCGAGCGCGGCACGCCGTGGCTGGCGTTGATCGGCGCGGGCATGTTCTTCGTGATCTTCATCATCTACAACGAGCGGCGCCGCCGTCGTGGTGCTGCCGGCACATCCGCTCAGTGACATATATAGGTCTCGATGGGTCGGTTGGGGGCCTGGGGGCTGGGGGCTGGGGAAGGAGTCGCGGTTCCCGTGCTTCAGCTGGCGGGGCTTGCCGGGCTTGCGTGGCTTGGCGAGCAGCCGGGGGGCTACCCGGGCAGAGCGGGCTGCTGCCGGTGTCCGACCCGGCGGCGCAAGCCGTGGAACGATTCCGGACAGGCTGTTATCGGGCGTTTTCCGCGGGCAGCTCCCCAGCATTCACGGATGGGGGCCTGCGGACTTACCTTGCCCGGGCATGGTGCCAAATAGGGAATTTGACGGCAAAGAAGCCAAGACTATGATGTTGCCTCGGTTGGGTTTGTGAAAGTGAACTCTCTTCCTCCAGGCATCGTAAGGAAAGACAGATAGCGGTGAACACGCCAACGGACGAGGAACTGCTGGCTGAATACGTCGGGGGACAGTCCGAAGGCTTCGAGTTGCTGGTCCGCCGGCACAGCCAGGAGCTCTTCCGGTTCCTGGTGCGGTTCACCGGGAACGCCGCGGCGGCTGAGGACATCGTGCAGGAGGCTTTCCTGCAGGTGCACCTGTCGGCGGCGAGCTTCGATCGGGCCCGCCGGTTCAAGCCGTGGCTGTTCACCATCGCCGCCAACAAGGCCCGCGACATGATGCGGAGCCGAAGCCGGCGGCCGGAAATGCCCCTGGACGCGCAGGTCGCATCGGGGGACGAGGAAGGTCAGCGGTTCCTGGATTTCCTCGCCGATGCCACGCACGTTCCTTCCGGGGCCATGGAACAATCCGAAGAACAGGACCTGGTCCGGAGCGTCCTCGCCAAGATGCCGGACCACCTGAAGGAAGTGCTGTTGCTGAGTTACTATCACCGGTTCCCGTACAAGGAGATCGCCGAGATCTTGAATGTGCCGCTGGGCACGGTGAAGAGCCGGCTGCACGCCGCGGTGGCGGCGTTCGGACAGGCTTACAAGGCGGCGGTGGAGAGCCGGTGACGGATGACTTGGTACGGTCGTTCACATATGTGTGGGTATTGACATGACGGATCGACCCGAACGAGTCGAATTTCTGCTGCTCGACTGGCATCTGCAGCAGCTCGATGCCGAGCAGGCCTCTCGCGTCGAGGAAGCGATCGCGGCGTTTCCCGACCTGGCGGAGAAAAACGAACGGCTGGCGGAGGTCTTGGCTCTGCTGGATCGTTGTCCCGCACCGCCGGCCCGGCCGGGTCTGGCCGAGGCGGTGCTCGCCAAGGTGGAAGCGCAGACGGCCCTGTACCCTTTTGAGAAACCGGCCTCGGCAGTACCCGGGGGATCCGCGCACGAGCTTTCGGCCAGCCCCGTGCTGAGCCTTCGGGAACTGATCGCTATTGCCGCGTGTGTCACGCTCTTCGTGGGAATTTTCGTTCCGGGTTACTACAAGGCCCAGAACATCGCGATTCGCAACCGCTGTCTGGACAACATGCGTCAGATCTGGGCGGGGGCGGCCGAGTATGCCGGGGCCAATGACGGTTATCTCGCGCACGCCGGCTACGTGCCCGGCGCATCCTGGTTGCCGACCCGCGCGCCCAACGTCAAGCGGGTCTCCAACACCGCATACATGTATAAGCTGGTCAGCGATGGGTACATTCGCGACGCACGAGTGTTCATCTGCCCGGCGTCGCCGAACGGGCGGCCCATGGTGACCGACGATTATCGCGCTTTCCAGGACTTCGCCGAGCCGGCCAACAACACCTACAGCTTCCTGTTCATGAACCTGCCCAAGCCGCGCCGGCTGGAGGACATGCAGACCGATTCGCATGGGGCCATGGTATTGGTCGGCGATCGCAATCCGCTGACGGATCCGCATTACGCGTCCAAACTCAATCCCTACGACGAGAACAGTTGCAACTCGCCCACGCACGGCGGGGCAGGCCAGAACGTCGCCTACGTCACGGGGCACGCCCGGTGGTTCACCAGCCCGACGGTGGGCGTGGATCGCGACAACATTTACCGGGCCGGCAAGCTGGCACGCTACCAGGGTACGGAAGCGCCGGTCTCGGCCACGGACACGCTGCTCGTGCCGTAAACGAATCGGGCCCCGCAGTTCTGTGATTCGCGATCCAGGCTCGACATATCCTCGCGCCGGCGCTGCGCGTCGACGTCCCGCTCGCCAAAACCCGCCTCTGAGGGTATAAGCATTCCGGCCTATAGCCGATGGCTCACAGCTTACAGCTTCTTCACCAAGGAGGCGGGACGTGAAGACGATCCACATCATCGACGAGACGCTGCCCATGGCGTGGGAGAAGGCGGTCATGGCCTGCTGGGAGCAGGGGGAGCGGTTTCCCACGCAGTATGACAAGCCGAACGATCCGCACAGCCGCGATGTGGTGGCGATGATCCACGTGAGGCGGCCGCTGGCCGAACCGCGGATCCACCGGGCCTTCCCGGGCGGGCTGGCCGACCTGGAGAAGTATCGGGCCGAAGTGCTCTACGGCGTGCACGACCACTGGATCGACCCGGCGGCGGGCAAGTGGGAGTACACATACCACCAGCGTCTATTCGAGTACGACGTGCCGGCGGGCAACGGCCAGAAGGTGCGCTTCAACCAGATTGACCGGTGCGTCGAGATGCTCCGGGAGTGCGGCTACACGCGGCGGGCCCAGGCGGTGACGTGGAAGGTGTGGGAGGACATGGGGATCGCCGATCCGGCCTGCCTGCAACGCATGTGGTTCCGCATCCAAGACGGGCGGCTCAATCAGGTCGTGCACATGCGTTCCAACGACGCGTACAAGGCTGCGTTCATGAACATATATGCGTTCGTGGAGCTGCAGCGTGAGATGGCCGAGCGGCTCGGCGTGCCGGTGGGCGAATACTGTCACATCGTCGATTCGTTCCACATCTACGGCAGCTACTTCGCCGAGTTCGAGGGCTTCCTCAAGATGGTGCGGAGCCGTGAGCCGAAGGATCGCGTGTGGTCGACGGACTACGGCATCGAGATGTTCCTCGAAGGCTGCGACGCACTCTTGGCCGAGCCGGACATGCCCGAGGAGAAGAAGGCCTTGGTGCGTGCCCGCCGCGCCGTCCTGGAAAAAGTTAACGCGGCGACGCGGTGACGCGGAGACATCTTGTAATCTGTGGATAATCCTCCTCAGTAACGGGATCAAGTATCGAGGACAGGACGCAAGGGCGGTAGTGGTATGAAACGACGGGAGATGTTGAAACTGACGGGAGCGGCGGCGGTGATGGCGGGAACGCGGGCGGCGAGGCCGACGTATGGATATCCGGCCAACGAGACCATCCGCGTAGCGTGCATCGGCACGGGTGGGCGTTGCCGGCAACTCATGAAGCCGCTGGCGACCATTCCACACGTTCGCATCGCGGCGGTCTGCGACGTCTACGACGGTGCGCTGGCCGAGGGCCGCAAGCTGGCGGATCCGCAGACGCTGGCCACGAAGAACTACCGCGAGATTCTCGACCGCAAGGACATCGATGCCGTCCTGATCGCCACGCCCGATCACTGGCACGTTCCCATGACCGTCGATGCGTGCAATGCGGGCAAGGACGTTTACGTGGAAAAGCCGCTCACGCACGACATCTCGGAAGGGCCGGCGGTCATCGAGGCCCAGAATCGCAACCAGCGAATCGTTCAGGTGGGCATGCAACAGCGGAGCATGCCGCACGTGCAGAAAGCACGCGAGATCATCCGGTCGGGACGACTGGGGAAGATCCACAAAGTGCACATGACCTGGAACCGCAACACGCCGCGCGGCGAGCAGCGGAGCTACGGAATCGACCCCAAGAGCGTGGACTGGAAGGCGTTCCTCGGCAACGCCAAGGATCAGCCGTTCGACGAGTACCGATTCCGGCAGTGGCGATGGTTCTGGGATTTCGGCGGCGGCATCTTCACCGACCTGATGGTGCATTGGCTGGACATGACGCAATGGCTGCTGGATCTGGACCATCCGAGCGAGGCCCACAGCATCGGCGACAACTTCTTGTGGAAGGATCTGTGGGAGACACCGGACACGGTGCAGACGCTGCTGAAGTATCCGGAGCAGCAGCTGCAGGTTCATTTCGAGGGCACGTTCATTAACCATCGCAACCGGGCCATGACCGAGATCATGGGCCGCGACGCGACGCTATACATCGATCGCGGCCGATACGAGTTGTACCCGGAGAACGACAAGGGGGCGTACGAGGAGTGGGTGCTGGGGGAGAAGGAGCGTGGCCGAGGCGCCGACTCCTACCGCACGCCCGATGCCGAGCTGCTGCACCTGAGTAACTGGGTGGACTGCATCCGCAGCCGAAAGCGGCCGGCGGCCCCGGCCGAGGCCGGCGTCAGCGCGGCCGCCGGTGCTCACCTGGCCAACCGCGCGCTGCGTACGGGCCAAACGGCCCATTGGTGAACGGGCCCGTCGATTCGCACTTTTCGGGGGGCGCTCGTCTCGCCCGCCTTTTTTGCTGCTGCGGCCAACTTTTCCGGTACCGGACAACGTGAAGAAGTGGCACACGCTTCCAGCGCACCCGTACAGGCAGGATGCCTGCACCACAAGTCAATCGCGTACCCATCGAAAGCGTGCACGATAATAGGCACGCCCCCATGTTGAGGCGGGCAAGATGCTCGCCTCCCCGGGCGGTAACGGCCTGAGTGCGGGATCGGACGGTTGCCGCATGGCCGTGGCGGGCGAGACCCGGCACGGCACTCGCATCAGGGGTTTGTTGATACGGGATTCAGGCGACCGGGCGCCGATCTGCCGGCTGCCTACGCGATCCACCGACTATAAAGAGAATGGACACGCAGCGTGTGGGACCTGGTTCTTTTCCACTCCTATGGAGGTCCATATGTCGGTTCAGCCCCCGGTTCACAGTTCCCGGAACGCGCAACAGACGAGCATGGCGGCGACGATCGCGATTATTGCGGCCATCGTCGGCTGGATCGTGCTGTTTGCCGCCTATCCGGGGTGGTCGTTTCTGCTGAACATTCTGGCGATCGTGGCGGGCATCATCGGCCTGGTCATGGCTGCCTCACCGCGAGTGAGTGGAGGCATCGCGAGCATCATCGGGATCGTTCTCGGCGCGGTCGGGGTCATATTGGCCATCTTCGGGATGGCCGGATCATTGTTCGTTTGAGGATGGTCGTTCGGCAGCGTGGCATCCGCCTGCACTCGCCGTTGTGGGGCGCGCTTCCAGCGCGCACGTGCAGGCAGAATGTCCGCGCCACACATTTGCCGTCGCGGCCGGCCTTCGGTATCGTCTCCCTCGTGAGGCGACGCCGACATGAACTTTGACACCGCGTTGGACATCCTGAGCGCGCAGAGCGGCCGGCTGCGGGGTGAGATGGGCTTTGTCTGGAGCGAGCAGACGGCCCAGGCTGTGCATGCTCTGCGGTTTCGCACGCGGGCGGGAGCGGCTCGCCGGGGGCCGCTGCCCGAGTTGGCGGCTGTCGTCGGCGGCGCTTCGTCGGGCAAGAGCACCGTCTTCAACAATCTGCTGGGTGGCCGGCGAGCCAGTCTGGTGACCATCAAGAGCCATGCCACCCGCGGCCTCATCCTCGCTGCCCATCGCGATCAACAACCCCAACTGGATACATGGCTGCTCCACGAGCGGCTCCTGCTGCCGACGCTCGTGGTGCAGCCCGCTCCCGGCGACACCGATCTACAGGGCGATCCGCTCACGGTCACGGTGTTGTATCACGACGAGCCGGCGCTGCGGGACACAGTGTTGGTGGATACGCCTGATTTCACGTCGAGTGCGGCCGAGCGCGAAGGGGACATCGCACTGTCCATGTTGCCGTGGTTTGACCGGTTGCTGGTGGTGGTCGATCACGAGCGGTGGTTCGATCGGCAGGTAATGGACGACCTGGGCGGGGCGGCCGAACGCTTCGGTCAGAAGCGGATGGTCATCTTCAATCGCACGCAACAGGGCGCGTTGGGCTCGTCGGATCGCGAGCGTCTCCAAGAGCAGGCCCGGCAGTTGGCCGCCGACCGTGTGTGCGTACTCGAGTACCATTCGGGGCGCGGCTTCCGGCGGTTCGGCCCCGAGTTCACGCGGGAAATGTTGACGTTTCTCGACGAGCCGCGGGGCGATCGCAGCGGCTCGCTTCGCCGGGAGGCGGCGACTCGGGCGGCGGCCGTGCTGGTCGAGAACGAACGGCGACTCGCGGCGCTCGATCGGCTGCGGCGCGTCCTCCGCCATAGTGTCACAAATATGTCGCTCACGAGCTGGTGGGAATGCGTGACGGCGCTGATGAGCCCCGCGGAACGCGACCGGCTTGACAGCTTTTCACGCTTGTTGGGGCTTTCTCAAGCTCGTGACTGGCTGGACCGCCAGCGCCGCCGGATCGAAGGTACGCTGTCGCGGGTGCCGTGGTTGCGACTGCCCGCGGCCTCGTCCGCGCCGGAACGGGAGTTGCCCGCCGAGCCGTTCTCGCGGGAACAGAGCGGGCTGGATTTCTTCGAAGCGCAATGCGAGCGTCAGCGCCGGCAGTTGAACGACGACGCAGCGGCCAGTGAATTCTGGGATCAGGTTCGGCGGGCTACCGGTCGGCTGCCCCAGCCGCTGGGCAGTGATTTCACGGAAAGCTTTCGCGGTCGCGCCCGCGAGGCGGTGGGGGCGTTGGGCCGGGCGCTGGAGGCGTGGGATGCGAAGGTGGCTCACGAGTGCCAGGGGCTGTCGGCGCCGGTGGTCGGCTCGTTGAGCATGACGCTGGTGGGCATCGCCGCCGTGCTGGTGGCCGTTCCCGGGCCGGTCGCGGCGTTGACGCCGGTGGTGGCGGCGGGGGCAATCAAGGCGGGGCTGGTGAAAATCGGCGCTGCCGGCGTGTTCGGAGCCCTCGGCGGCCGTCCGATCGCGCGACTGGTCGAGATCGTGCGTGAGAAGCTGCTGGCCAGTCCGGAGTTCAACGACGTTCGGATGGCGGCGGAGCGATTCCGGCAGTTGCTCGAGGAGCACGGGCAGGCGGCGGCTCGCGAACTGGAGATGTCGGCGGGGCGGCTGACGCTCGCGCCGGGCGAGCCGTTGCTGGAAGCATTGCGGATCGTGCGCGATCAGGAGAACGAGGGCCATGACTGATCCGGATCTTCCATTGACCCAGACCGGCCCGGGCGAAACGGTCACGCTTACGGCAAGCCCGCGGGGGGGCGTGCCGGTCGAGTCCGCCTCGGCCGAGCTGAATCGCCTGAACCAGGAACTCGCCGGCCTGCTGGATCGCGCACCGGCGGTGTTGGCTGACGGGGCTGACAACGCCCGCCGAGACCCGCTGGTGATCTGCGGCCTGTTGGGCGGCAAGGACGTGGGCAAGTCCACGCTCATCAACGCGTTGGCCGGCCAGGAGATTTCGGTCGATCGCGAGGAGGTCGGTGCCGGCACGAGCCGTCCGCTGGTTTACGTGCATCGCGACATGATCGCGCCCGCACGCGACCGGCTGGGAGCATTTTCGCCGCTGGCGGTCTCACCGACACCGAACGGCGGTTCCGCCCGTCCAAGAGCCGACAAAGCGACGGGATCGGCCGAGCTGCGGTTCTTTCCACACCAGGCCGACTCCATCCGCAACGTGGTTTTGGTGGACCTGCCCGACTTCGACAGCGACTTTCGTCAGCATGAGGCGATCGCTCGAGCGGTAGCCCCGTTCCTCGACCGGGTAATTTGGGTGGTGACGCCGCGGAAGATCGCCGACCGGGCATGGGTGTCGTTCGCTCGCGACGTGGTCAAGGCGAGCACCAACATCTACTTTGTGCTTAACAAGAGTGACGAACTATTGTCAGACGAGGATGGTGAGGCCGTCGAAGCCTACTCTCCTGAGCAGATCGACGGGCGGGCCGGAGAATTCCTCCGGCAACAACGAAGCTGGGCCGCCCAGGTCCTGCGGCAGACCGGTTACGAAGTCGAGGAGGACCGGCTGTTCCTCGTGGCGGCTCAGTATCCGCAGGCGGCCGCCTTCGTGCAGCGGGTGGCGACCATCTGGGACGACCCGCACTGGAAACGATACGGATCGGACCGCGACGTGGTGTCGGCCATCGGACAGCGGCTGGCCCGGGAACTGCATCGCCTGCGCGACACGGTGCTGGCTCCGGTGGATCCCGAGACCGCGGCCCGCATCAAGGAAGAGAACCTGCGAGCCCAGGTGCGTCAGAACGCGATTCGAGTGTGCGAGCACTACGAGTTGGATTATTGGGTCCGGCAGGCCGAGCGGGTGATCGAGCCGGAGTATCGGCAGGTGCTGGTGAACTCGGCGTTCGGCGCAGATGTGTGCCGCACGCTGGCGTTGCGTTTGCTGCGGTCGCGGCGGAGCGACGTCGAGCTGGCGGACGAGGTGATGGATGCTCGGGCGAATCGCTGGCCGGTGTTGCGGGGCGTGTACTGGTTGAGCCGATGGGCCATCCGGCGGCTGGGGCGAGCGGTGTCGGGCGCCGGTGCCGGCGAGGCTCGTCCAACCGATTTGACGGGTGGTGGATTATTTCGCGTACGAGCCCGCAGTATGGCCGACCGTACCTGCCTCGTCGTGGATCGGCTGCAAGCGGAGCACGGTCCGCTCGTGCGGCAACTGCGGCTGGCTGAACGGCTGCCCGAGGCCCAGGACGTGGCCGCCCAATTGGAATCGGACTTGGCCGAACTGCCGCAGCGAGGTGACCGCGAGACCGTGGAGCGGTTATCGCACGAGTACCGTCCCAGTGCGGTGGGAAGGCTTCTGGTGTGGGCGGTGTTGCTGTGGTTCCCGTTTGTGCAGCCCATTACGGCGGAACTGCTGGGCATGTCGACGGCAGGCATGGACCTGACGGACTGGCTGAATCGCCTGTACCGTGTGGTCCTTGCCTTGGGAGCGACGCAATTGCTGCACGGGTTTGTCGTGGTGGGCATCATCTACGTGGCCATGCTGGCGGCCATCTACGCCCGGTGCGTGCGGGACATCCAGACGGCCCGGGGCCAAGCCGTCCAAGGCCAAACCGCCGGCGAAAAGCCCAGACGGGGGCGGCGTTCGGTCGCCCGGGCGGCCCTCGATTCGCACGAGGAAATCGACCGGCTCACCCAGGAGATCGACGCCATGCTGCTCGAAGGGGTGATCGGCCCTATCCTTCGCCCGTTCGAGGTGGTGGCAGGCCGTTTGAGCGACATCCGGCGTCAACTTCTCGAGCTTGCGGCGTAACGACGCCTGGGAAGAAAGCGTGCCACAAGCACGTCCCTTAGCCGGAGCTGCAGGTTCACGGGCTTCACAGATCTGGTTGGCAACTCAGACGCCGGACTTGCGAGCGAAATCCGGCAAGACGGGTTTGCCGGTCTTCGGGTCTTCTTCGGCGCGATACAGCTTCGGCTTGCCGCACTTCGGACAATAGCCGATGGGCTGACGTCCCGCCCCCGGGTTGGCGAGCCCTTTTTCAATGGCGCCTGCGACGAATTGCATCAAGCCGTCGTAGTCGACGGTCAGGCCATCGCCGCAGGCGGCACAGATGAGGGGAATGTCCAGACGGCCCTCGCCGGCCTGGGTTTGGGCACGCCCGAAGGCGAGCCACGCCGCGACGCCGAGAAGAATCACGCTCACGGCCACCAGGGCTATCGTCCGTTTGGATTCGCTCATATGGTTCATGCCCCAACAGGCTACGGACATTCCGTGGAACTGGTCCACGGGATCGCCGGCCCGCTCGCACAGGCTTCAAACGCGCGGAGATCGGCCAGATCGACCTTTCCATTGTCGTCCACATCGAAACACTTGCAGAAGTAGGACTGTACCTGTTCGAGGGCCATGCCGTCCACAAGGTAACAGGCCTGGAATGCGGCAAAGTCGTTCATATCCACAACTCCATCGCCGTTGCTGTCGGCAAACGGTTCGTTGCAGGTCTTGTAGGAGAAGAACGAGACGAAGGCGTTGGACGAGGTGACCCAGAAGCCGGCCACGTTGTTTCCGTTGCCAATCACGCCGATGCCCCACAAGCCGAGAATGAGCGGGTTGGACTCGGTCAGGTTGTAGGACTTGCTGGTCGCCAGTGTTCCTCCCGAGATGGTGTAGATGGTCAGGTTTTGTGTCGCTCCGCTTTCCCGCCCGTCGATGACAAAGAGCCGGTTACCGTAACGGACGGCCTGATAGCCGGTTTCTCCGACATGGGTGCCCAGTTGCCTGTACTCGCCGGTGGAGGCGTTGATTTCGTAGATGCCTTTGGAGCCCAGGTTATCCACTACGTACAAGAAGCCGTTGTAGTGGCTGATGGCTCGGAACGTGTTCGCGCCGGCGACGGTAATTTCCAGCGTCTTGGTCAAGGTGAACGAGTCAGGCTGGTTGTCGATGGCGTACTTGCGGATGACGTTCTTGACGGTGCTCTGGGTGGTGAACAAGAACGTGCCGTCCGTCGTCATCCCTTCCGGGGCGACGTCGTTGTTCATGTTGTCCTCGGGAAACGCGACCAGATTGGTCCAGTCGCTGTTCAGCCGGTTCAAATGAACCATACCGACCGACTTGTCCTGCCGATTGAAGAAGATGTAGTCACCGATCAGAACGCTGGTTCTCGCGCCGTTATAGGCGCTGGCCTCGGTGGCGGTCCTGAAATCACGAACCATGGCGGTCGGCGGATCACCGGTCTGAGTCGGCCCGTAAACTTGGGGGCCCCAGTTGAGTTCGGCGGTGTAGAATTGGCCGTTGAAGACGCCGCCGCCATAGTACACGTTGGCAGAGGCGCCGGGTTGACCCCATCCGGGTGCCTGCTGCGACCAGACCAGCACGGGGGCGGAATCGCCCGCGGCCCAAGCGAGACCGGACGCACACAGAACCACGACGGCCGTACCAGCTATCAACGATCTCTTCATCATGTCCCTTCCTTTCCACTTGCTTGATTAACAGCCTCGGGGGGAGGCGCGCTGTGTTCGTCACTGGGTGTTGAGGGGTGGGGAGTCAAGTTGGTGGTTCCATCGCATGAATTCCCCTATTTCTTGTAGATGTTCGGAAGGCCTGGCGCCAGGAAAAAGTGCCGGTAATCGCTGGTGCTGCTGGAGCGATTGAACTGTTTGGTGATGATGGTCGAGGCGTGCAGGTCGTGGTAGGGGACCGAGGCCTTGCCGACCGTCTGGCCCGGGTTGCCTATCGCGGGAGCGCTGACTCGATTGTGCCGCTCGGTGAGGAAGTCGTACTCGTTATTGAGCACAAAGCCGTCGTTCATGGGCGAGTGCTCGTATTCCTCGAAGAACAGCGGGGTCCTGGCGGGGACCGGCGGTTTCTCAAACGGCAGGTAGTCGTACGTCGTGGCCCCACCGATCCCGGTCTCGCCACCCCACTTCTTGGAGTCGCGCATCACATCCATCACGTAGACGTTGCGTGTGTAGCTGAAGACTGGGGGCAGGATGGGCTCGGAGACGCCGGGCAACGTCTTGCGAAGGCCGGCATCCGCCGGGCATTTGTAGATTTCTTCGTTTTTGGCGTAGTTCTTGCGGGGGCGGGCGTCGGCTTGGCTAGGAGCACGCATGCCCCAGAGCGTGCCACCGATGACGGCCTCGCTGGCGACGCCGGTCCAAAGCCAGCGATCGTAGTGGGGCAGCAGGCCGCGGTGGTCGCTGCTGTAGTAATAGTTGGCCAGCGCGAGCTGGCGGACATGGTTCAGACAGACCACGGTCTTGCTAACGAACTGAACAGAAACGAAGCATTTACAGATTTGCTTGTCGCTTTTTAACGCGCGGTGTGCCGGAAAGCAATAGGGAACCTCAGAAAAATTTGGGATGTTTGGACATATCGACACGATTTGCTATACCACGATCGGGCGAACTCCGAGGATGGGTCCCTGTAAGACCGGTTAGACGTTGGATGGGGTGAGCATCTGTATCGCTGGTCCACAAGACGCATCGGCGTTGGGCGAACCGCCGTCGCTTCGGCAAGGAGGGAGCCGCTGGCTCCCGTGGGGGCTTTTTCGCCCCAGGCAGGGCGCCAAGCACGGATGAGCGGACAAGCTGCCTGCCGCCGGAGGGACGTGATCGCTGCTAACCGGAGGCGGCATGGGACACGCGTCGGTCGGGGGACTCCGGCTCGGATAGGCGCTGGGCGGGGTATCCTGAAACTTTAACGCCGCTCGGATGTAGTACCGGCAGCAGGTGAATGCGAGGCACTGCGGTGAGGGACGGACAGCACAACCTGGGCGAACCCGGCGCCGGCCCGAGCGACCAGGAGCTGGTGGACGCCGCCCGCAAGGGTGACCGCGGGGCCTACGCGACGCTGGTGAACCGGCATTTGCGGTCGGTGTACTCGGTAGCTCTGCGGGTGCTGGGCCAGCCGGCGGAGGCCGAGGACGTCAGCCAGGACACGTTCCTGCGGGCGTTCGAGCGGCTGGACCTGTTCGACGACAGCCGTTCGTTCCGCAACTGGCTTCTGAAGATCGCCAGCAACCTGGCGATCAACCGGATCCGTTCGCGGGGCCGCGAGCGCCGGCTGCAGCTCAAGCTGGTCGAGTGCGATGAGCGGGGGGGCGGTGGTGAGGCCGACGATGTACCCGGCCCGAGTGAGTGGGCTCACTGGTTGGCGCAGATCGACGATATGCAGCGAGCGGCGATCGTGCTGTTTCACTTCCACGAGATGCCCTATACGGAAATTGCCGAGGTGCTGCAGGTTCCCGTGAACACGGTGCGAACGTACCTGTACCGCGGGCGCAAGCGGCTTCGGGAGCTCATGACCGGCGAATCAGTGTCGGAGAACGGTGCATGGACTGCGGCGATGTGAACAGATTGATGGAGCCTTATCTCGACCGGCAACTGAATGCGTTGTCGATCGAGCAGATCAAGGCTCACTTAACGTCGTGCGAGGCATGTCGGCGTCGATGGGGAGGGCTCATCGAACTGCTCGCCAACCCCGCGCCGGTGGCTGTTCCGGAAGGGTTGGCCGAACGCATTCTTGTTGCGTGGGAGACGCGGCAGGCGGAACGGGCGGACTCGCCTCGGCGGGTTGCGGCCAGTGCGGCGTGGGCTCGACGGTTCCGGCTGGTGCATTACGCCGGTGCGATCGCCGCGTGCGTGTTGTTCTTCGTGACCGGCTGGCTGTTCTCAGGCTGGTGGCGTCAACCGGCAGCCGGCGTGACCGAGGGCACGGGTACCGCGCCCACGATCACGGTGATGGTCAGTCCGTGGGTGCTCAGCAGCATGGCTCAGGCGGCGGCCATGCCCGCGCCGGTGAATCCGGCGGTCATGCTCGCCTCCGGCGTCGTGCCCGAGATGATGGTTCCCGCTCCCGCCGAAAGCCGGCCGGTGCGGTATTTCGAGCGGCCGTCGGGTGTTTCGACGACGCAACCTGCCGAGACCGATCCCGCCCGAAATCTCCAGTTGCTGCCGATGTTGCCCCCCCGTTACCTGGGAGCTTAAGCCATGTCGAGTGACCCCTATCAGGCGATTCACCTTTCAGTTGTACTCACGCGTTTGGCGGGGCTGCTCGCGCGAACCGCGGTGTTCGCGGCCATCGGTGGCGTGGTGATGCCGGCGATGGTGCCGGCAGGCCTCGCTTGCCGCAACGCCGTCGCCGCGGAAGACGGGGCCGCCTCGGAAGGCGAGGTCGCGCGGACGGAGGCGGCGACGGCTGCGCCGGCTGATTCGGATTCGGAGTCGCTGGACCGGGAGATGGCGTTCGTCGAGAAGTCGATCGAAGCGACCGACCTGTTCAACGAGCGAAAACTGCCCGAGGCCCTGGCCGCGTTCGAGGCGCTTCTGCGCGACTACGGCGACCTGGACGAGGATGGATACGCGTCCATGAGCCTGGCGGATTGCCTGTTCGGAATGGGTCGGCTCAGCGAGGCTCGGGCGGCGTATCAAGCCGTGATGCAGAACCATCCGGGACTGGTCAAGATGGTCCAACATCGGCTGCGAGAACTCGAGTTGCTGGGCGAGCCCGACGAGAACTTCATCGCGGAGCTTCGCGCCGCAGTGGCGAGTGAGACCGAGAGCGCGTACACGCTGCAGTTGCAGTTGGGACGGGCGTTACAGAAACGGGCGATGGGGTTGCTGTCGGAAGCGATGACCGCGTTTCGATCGGCAGTGGCGACCGAACCGGATCTCGCCCATCCCACGCGGCGGCTGGTGACGAACCAGATCGAGATCCTCGCCGAAATCCAGGAGGACCTGTCGGCGTTGCTGGACCGCCTGGAACGGCACTGGACGCCGATCAAGACGCTTGAAGAGATCGCGGCGGCCAACGACGAGTCCGCTCCGCAGATCGAGGGCTACCGGGCGGAGTGGACGGCCGGCAGGTCGGGATCATCGACGGTTCACGTGGAAGTGACGTTGGATGACCAAGGTAACGTCAAGGCGACCGCGAACCATCGGCCGATCCGGCTGAATGAGACGCAGAGCCTGATCATCCGGCGGCACCAGGAGCGGATCAACGCCATTTTGCTGGAAGCCATGCAGGCCGAGCCGGCCGAGACCCCGGCCCAATGACAATTGCAATCGGGCTTTTTCCCGGACCGCCGAGTCCGTTGCGCACTTGAGGGAGCCGATCATGAACACGCTTCGATATGCATGGATTGCCTGTCTGCTGGCCGGACCGGTCTGGGCTCAGCTGGACGCCGCTTCGCCGGAACCGTCGGCCGAAGTCGTGGAGTTCCGTTTCACGCCGAATGTGGGAGACACCACGCGAACCACCATCACCACCAAGGCGACCGGCTCGATGAACATGTTCGGCTCCATGCTCACGCAGAAATTCTCGCAGACGTATGAGCAGGACATCGTGCTGAAATGCACGGAGGTCAAGCCGGACGGCACGAGCGTGTTCGAGATGACGCTGCCCGCGGTGGCGATGAAGATGAACATGGGGGGCTTCAGCATCGAGATTGATACACGGCAGGAGAACCCGCCGACCGCCACGCAGCCGGTGCACGATTTGGTTTGGCGGCTGTTCGTGGCCATGACCCGGATTCGCTGCACGGTGACGTTCTCGCCCAAAGGCGAGCCGCTGAAGCTGGAAGGGCTCAGCGAGGGGATGGAGTCCATCATGAAGGAGTTCAGCAGCCAGCTGATGCCGGGGCTCGGTCAGTTCTTCGATCAATTCCGCGATTACCTGGCCGACGACATCATGGCCGAGCAAATGCGGTCGGTCACTCGGATGATGCCCGACGGCGGCAAGGCCCGGGTGGGTGACAAATGGACGCGCGAATGGCGGGTCAAGATGCCACCGTTCAACGTGATGACGCAGGGCAAGGGCGAGTATGAGTTCCTGGGCATGGAGGAGTTTCGCGGCCGCCGCTGTGCGAAGATCCGCGTGAAAACGAGCCTGACCACCGTGCCGGGCGAGAAGCCCGACGCTAGCAAGCTGGGCATGCCCAAGGGCATTTTCGATCGCATGGAGTTGTCGATGACCGCCAGCGGAGGCAACGGCATCGCTTATCTGGATCCGGCCACCGGCGATTTGTTGCAGATGCGCGAGACGCAGCGCACCACGCTGGAGGTCAGCATGGCCCCGGATCCACGGGCAGAGGAGCATCTGCGGGAAGGCGTCGGCAAGATCACACAAAACCTCACCACGTCGGTGCAGATCAACCTGGTGGAAAAGAACGGCCAGCCGCTCCAATAGTAGAGCATGCAAGCCGCCCGCCCCCATCGGTTCGGTCCGGGAGGGTCCGGAGGAGGACTTCTCCGGCCGAGCCGGGGGGCGGGCTGTCGGTCAGGCTGAAGCCGGGGCGAGTCTGACCAGCATCTTGCCGAAGTTTTCACCCTTGAACAGGCCGAGGAAAGCTTTCGGTGCGTTTTCCAGGCCGTCGTAGACGGTCTGCTTCGACCGGATCTGCCCGCCACGCAGCCACTTGCTCATATCAGCCAGGAAGGCCGGCCGCATGTCCTCGTGATCGAAGACGATGAATCCTTCGATGCGCAGGCGGGCGGTCACCACGCGGAAGATCGACGGGGGGCCGGGGGGTGGCGACTCGGCGTTATACAGGCTGATCATGCCGCAGGCGACGACGCGGCCAAACATGGCCATGTTGCGCAGAGCGGCGTCCAACTGCTCGCCGCCGACGTTGTCGAAGTACACGTTGATGCCCTGCGGACACGACGTGCGAAGCTCGTCGTTGAGGTTGCTCACCTTGCGGTAGTTGAAAGCATGATCGACGCCGGCCTCCTCCTTGAGCCACGCAACCTTCTCATCGGAACCGGCACTGGCGATGACGCGACATCCCTTGAGCTTGGCGATTTGGCAGGCCACACTTCCGACCGCGCCGGCCGCCCCGGAGATGTACACGGTTTCGCCCGGTTGAATGAGCCCGATGCGCAGCAGGCCCACGTATGCGGTCATGCCGGGCATGCCCAGCGGCCCCAGATAGGCCTCGACCGGCGCCAGGCTCGGATCGATCTTCGTTCCCACGTCGCCGGAGGTGAGCCAATACTCGCGCCACCCTTTTTCGGCCAGTAAGTAATCGCCGACGGCGAACGGCCCGTTGTTGGATGCAATCACCTGACCGATGCAGGCGCCTTCCAGTGGCTTGCCCAGGTCGAAGCCCGGGACAAAGTTCGGGCCCGCCCGCATCCTGCCCCGCATGTAAGGATCGACCGACATCCAGACGTTGCGTACGAGGCATTCGCCGGGCCCCGGATCGGGGACCGGTACAGTGACGATCTCGAAGTGGTGAGGGGTGGGAACGCCAATGGGGTACTCCCGCAGGTGAATCTCGCGTCCTTGTGTTGCGGCCATGTCCGGTCCTCCGCCTTGGTGTCCCTCATGGAATATAAGCTCGCAACATTCCCAGAGGTGGTGAATTCCGCCCATCCGCGAAGGATTCACGGTCGGCGTGGTTTCGCCGCACCGAAGCAACGGCGGTGTTTCGCTGCGTTCGCAGATTGCGGTGGCTGCCAGGTGTACGCGAAAGGGCCCCGAGACTGCCGATCCCTTGCAGGGCGGGCGTCCGTCCGTACAATCTGGGGTTTTGTCGCGGGGCCGGTCGGGCGTCCTCAGATGAGAGGCGCTGTGCGCCCGGGTGGGCGTCCGTTCGTACGGGTGGACCCCGTGCGGGCTCAGCGTCCCTGGTTCGCTGGTTGGACGTCCGCGGCGGACGGGTCGTAATCCAGATGGGGTACAACATGGGCAAGCAGCAGTTTGGTCTGATCGGGTTGGCGGTCATGGGCGAAAACCTCGCCCTGAACATCGAGAGCCGGGGCTACTCCATGGCGGTGTTCAACCGTACGTGGGAAAAGACCGAGGCGTTCATCAACGGCCGGGCCAAGGGCAAAAATTTCCAGGCCGCCAAGACGCTCCCGGAATTCGTGAGCCTGCTGGAAAAGCCCCGCAAGATCATGCTCATGGTCAAGGCCGGCAAGCCGGTGGACGAGTTCATCGACCAGCTCATCCCGCTGCTCGACAAGGGCGACCTGATCATCGACGGCGGCAACAGCCACTTCCCCGACACCATCCGTCGCAACAAGTACCTGGCCGACAAGGGCCTGATGTTCATCGGCACGGGCGTGTCGGGTGGTGAGGAAGGCGCCCTGAAGGGCCCGAGCATCATGCCGGGCGGCCAGAAGGAGGCCTACGAGTACGTGGCCCCGATCTTCAAAGCCATCTCGGCCAAGGTGGACGGCGAGCCGTGCTGCACGTACATCGGGCCGGACGGCGCGGGCCACTACGTGAAGATGGTGCATAACGGCATCGAGTACGGCGACATGCAGTTGATCTGCGAGGCCTACAGCATCATGTCGGGCGTGCTCGGGCTGTCGGCCAAGGAACTGCACGAGGTCTTCAAGGAGTGGAACTCCGGCGACCTGAACAGCTACCTCATCGAGATCACCCGCGACATCTTCGCCAAGACCGATCCCGAGACCGGCAAGCCCATGGTGGACGTGATCCTCGATCGCGCCGGCCAGAAGGGCACGGGCATCTGGACGAGCCAGTCGGCACTGGATCTGGGCGTGCCCGCGCCGACCATCGCGGAGGCGGTGTTCGCCCGGGCCATCTCGGCCATCAAGACCGAGCGGGTGGCCGCGAGCAAGGAACTTACCGGTCCCACCGCCACGTTCAAGGGCGACAAGAAGGAGTTCATCAACGCGATTCGCGACGCTCTGTACGCGTCGAAGGTCTGCTCGTATGCCCAGGGCTTCCAGCTCATGCGGGCGGCGGCCGAACAGTACAAGTGGCCGCTCAACTACGGCGAAATCGCCATGATTTGGCGGGGCGGCTGCATCATTCGGGCTCATTTCCTCAATCGCATCAAGGAGGCCTACGACCGCAACCCGCAGCTGGCCAACCTGCTGCTGGATCCGTACTTCAAGGACATCATCACGCGGACGCAGGCCAACTGGCGACGGGTGGTGATCACGGCGGCCGAGCTGGGCGTGCCCACGCCGGCGTTCTCGTCGGCTCTGGCGTATTACGACAGCTATCGCAGCGAGCGTCTGCCGGCCAACCTGTTGCAGGCTCAGCGCGACTACTTCGGCGCCCACACGTACGAGCGCGTGGACAAGCCCGGCTCGTTCCACACCGAGTGGATCTGATCCGCATCCACTCCAGGGACTGCGTGTACGTGATCAGCGTATGAACGACAGCGTCGTGGTGTAGGCATTCAGTCTGCACCACGACGCTGTTCTGCTTGTAGGGATAATCCGCGTGGGCGGACACACGTGTGTTTGCGGACACGCCATCGCCAATCGACGCGGGCGGACGCACATCGGCCCGCGAGCGGACAATCAGCGAGGATGGAGGCGTATCGGCCCGTGAGCGGGCCGCGGTTAGTAGCCGGGGGCGTCAGCCCCCGGTGGACGCGAGAACCCAAGCGTGCAAGCCCCGGAACGGGGCGACAGTTCGCGGAGGATAACGGACATTCAAACGAGAGCTCCCAAGTTGCGCCCACGACATGCGTCGCTGCGTTGTTATCTCTGTCGCCCCTATCGGGGCTTCCTGAGATGCCGGGCTGGTCGCCAACCGGGGGCTTACGCCGACCGGCTATTAACTTGCGCCCCTTGCCGGGCGAGAGAAAAACATGTCATCGTTTTCCTTGACGAGAGATCAACGGATCTGAATCAGTCGGCTCATCAGGCCCGCGACGAGGAGCAGAGCGGCGAGGGTCAGCAACGCGGGCGTAAACGTGTTCGCACGATCGTAGACGGCCGCGGCGGCGACGGGGGTGAGCGAGGCCGGGATGTTGGCGCTGAACAGCCAGCCGTAGATGCGGCCCACACGGCGGGCTCCCCAGTTTTGGGCGGTGGCTGAAGCGTAAAGGACGAGCACGCCGCCGTAGTTGAAGCCGGCCAGAGCGGCCAGGACGTACAGCCCTGTCGGCGTGCGGCTGAGCAGCGGCGCGGCGAGTAGCACGGCCGCCTGGGCCAGCAGGTTGTAGCGGATGGCGGCGGTCGAGAAGAGGCGATCGAACGCGAAGCCCCAACTGACGCGCCCCGCGGCATTGGCAATCGCCAGGACTCCGACGGCCACCGCGCCAGCTGCCATGTCAATATTCGGGCACAATTGTTTGAGATTGGCGATGATGGTGAAGCCGGCGGCCAGGCCGGTGAACATGGCCAGGTAAAGCAGGCGGAACGAGCCGCCGAACACGATGTAGCGCCAACGTGGCTCTTCTTCCGGCTCGAGCGAAATCCCCGCTTGTACTGGCGGTGTCTGGGGCAACCGCATGAGCGAGCCGGTCAGCGCGATCACAGTCGCGAACACCGCGCCAAGCATGAGCAGGACGTCGAGGGCGGTGGTTTCACCGGACCGCATGAGACTCTCAGCGACCTTGGACACCACGGCTGCGCCGGCCCCGAACCCCGCCACGATCAAACCGGTGACCAAGCCCTTATGTCGCGGAAACCACTGCATCCCGACTGAGATCGGCACCACGTAGGCCAGGCCCACGCCGATACCACCGAGCAGCCCCACGCCCAAGATGGTGTACGCGAAGTGCCGCCCGCCCAGACTGGCGAACATCCAGCCGCCACCGAAGATCAGGCCGCCTAATATGGCGCAGCCGCGGATTCCAAGTCGTCGCAGGAGGATGCCCGAGAAGATCATGGTGGCCGGGAACGCGATATAGAAGGCGGTGAAGGGCAGTTGAGCGGTAGCCTTGTTCAGCGTGAGCTGCCGGGAAAGGGCATCGGCGAAGATGGACCAGGAATACGTGGCTCCCAGCCCGGTTTGCATGAGCACGGCCGCGACAAGAATCAGATACCGCTGTCGGTGGTGCATCCGCACATCTTACTCGACAGCAAGAAGAGCTGTCAGCTGTTCGCTGTCAGCTCTCAGCTATCAGCTGTCAGCCGGACGGTTGGCTCACAGCTCACAGCCCATAGCTCATGGCTCCTTCATCAGCTTGGTGGTGTTGGCCTGGAGCTTGGCCGCGTAATAGCCCTGCAACTTCGCTCTGAGCTTCGCATCCGTGGTGATCACGATCATCCGCGTGACGTCCAGCGTGCCCAGCGGCAGCGCGAGGCCCGACCGCGAAGTCCGAACCGTGAGCGTCTTCGTGCCGGCGGGGGTGATCTCGAACGCCTGGGGCCGCTGCATCCACCGGGGCAGCGGCACGGTCACGCTGGCATTCCTGACTGGCGTGATGTCCGTGCCTTTGTCTGTGTTGGTGTACTGATCGTTGACGGCCAGCACGAGGAGCGTGTCATGCCCCCTGGCCAGACAACGCACCCACACGTTTTCAGATGCTTCGATGGGCAGTTCAATCGGGCAGGAGGTCCGTAGGATCGGCCCGGCCGTTCGCAGCTCGGCTCCCAGCAGGCCGATCTCACGCCACAACGCCTGGGCTTGCGGATCGGGCTTGTCCAGCGAGGCCGCGCCCACGCCATAGGCCGGCTGTGTCGGTGTGTACCACCAGTACGAAAGTTCCTTGGCGCCGGCGGCGATCGCGTAGTAAACCTCGATGCGCTTCTCCGGCGGCGTCGGATATCGGAAGACCTCACCGCTTTCCTTCTGGATGTGCCGGTTGGCGTACAGGATGACATGCAGCGGCTTGGGTTCGCCGGCTGAGTTCGCCACTTCGCCGACGGCGAGGACGTAGGTGGCTTTCTTGTACAGTTCGATGCGCTCCGGATGCTTTTGCCACGCGGCACGCTGGCGAGCCTGGTAGTACGGATCCACGGTGAAGAAGTCCGGAATCTGGCCGTAGGTCTGCCAGTTGCGCGGCTTGTAGGTCATGTCCAGGTTGAGAATCTGCGGCACGTCGGGAGCGGCTTCGCGGAACGCGTAGCCGCGCTCGATGCAGTAGCGGGCCATCGAGCCGATCTTCTTGTCCTCGGGCAGGTTGTTCACCTTGTAGTCGCCGCAGTCGGGCTCGTCGTGGACGTATAGGGCATACGGGTCGGTGATGCCGAACTTGCCGGGGTCGGACAGGACGACCTTGAACCCGTGCCGGTCCATGTGCTGCTTGCCGGCCGCGCTGAGGAAGTACTTTTGGATGGCCGGCGAGCCGATCTGCGCCATTTGCAGGTTGAGATTGTGGCTGACCAGGTCGTCAATATAGCGGCGGCCGATCTCCGGTTGCTCGGCCTTGCCCGGCATGCCGCCGAACATCCCGTAGCGAAACTCGTCGCAGAATACGCGCGTGCCCGCCGCGGCCGTTGAGCCGTCGTCGTACGCGGCGGAAAATGCATGAAACGAGGCCTTCTCGAGCGGTTCGGCCAGACGCAGGACGACGGGCGTGAGATTCAATCGCGAGTCCGACCGGATGGTGCAACTGCCGGTCACGTCAACGCCGTCCATAAAGACTCTTGCCGGGGCTTGGCCTCGGGTGGGATGGCGGAAGTACAGGAACACCTCGGTGAGGTCGGGGCCGAAACTGATGCCTGCCACTCGCGGTGCCGTGGGGCGGACGGGTACTTCCGCGTCGATGCGGCCGGCGCCGGTCACGAGTGTGAGCAAGAGCGATTGGCCTTTGGGGGCTTGGCGAAGCCGGACGATGACTTCGCCGCAACCGCCGGGTGCGATCTGAACCGGGTCAACCTTCCACCACACCGGCTCGCCCGCGTCGATGAGTCTCTGCAACCGCTCCTTCGGCAGCCCGGCGAAATAGATGCTGGCGAAACGCTTGCCGGTCTTGCGTTGATCGGAGAAGGCCAGGCTGTCCTTCAGGCTAATACCGGCCAGCAGGGCGTCGGTGACGGTTGCCGGCTGTGTGCCCGTGTTCTTCACGAAAACGTGGACGGATGCGCCCAGCACATCCTTGCGGGCGGCATTGGCGGGGTCTGCCTGCTCCTGCTCGTCGTTGGCGTCCTCGTGCCAGAAGCGGTAGTACTCGGGGAAGTCTCGGTCGGCCCGATAGTACGTGCCGATGAGCTGCAACTGGGCGTGAGCGATCCCCGCCGAAGCCATCCATGCCGCGCATGTGACCGCTGGTAACCACCGTTTCACCAGGCACTTGGACATGATGATCCTCGACGATTTCAGGTTCGCGTGACCTTAGGGTACAGGTTGGCAGTTTACATATTTAAACAAAATGGGTCAACAATCCCCCGCGGGAGACGCTTCCCCCGCAGCTGGCTCCGTGGCGATTACCGGACAGTCACGCCGCGCCCGCGCAGATACTCCTTCAGGGCGGGGATCTCGATCATGCGGAAATGGAAGACGGAAGCGGCCAGCAGGATGGTCGCGCCGGCTTGCACGGCCTCGTAAAAGTGTTCGAGTTTGCCCGCGCCGCCGGACGCCACGACTTTGGCGGAGACGGCTTGCGCCATGGCCCGGATGACGGGCAGGTCGTAACCGGTTTTGGCCCCGTCGCCGGCTTTGCTGGTGGGCAGGATGACGCCGACGCCGAAGCCGTCCACCTTCCGAGCCCACTCGATGGCATCGGCACCGGTGGCGGTTCGCCCGCCGTCCACGTACACCTCGTAGCCCGACGGCAGGGCTTTGTTTTGATCGACGTCGATGGCGACGGTGACCTTGTCGGAACCGAACTCCTTGACCATCTCGGCGATGACTTCCGGGCGGCGGAAGGCGGCACTACTGACCGAGACCTTGTCGGCGCCGGCGTTGATGACCGCGGCGGCCGAGGCCACGTCGCGAATGCCGCCGCCGACGGTGAAGGGCACGGTCGTGGCGTCAGCCACGCGCTTGACCACGTCGAGCAGCGTCTGACGTCCTTCGACGGTCGCGGTGATGTCCAGCAGGGCCAGTTCGTCCGCGCCGGCCTGACAGTACGCCAACGCGCACTGGACGGGGTCGCCGGCGTCCTTGATGTCCACGAAGTGAACGCCCTTGACCACTCGACCGTTCTGCATGTCGAGGCACGGCATGATGACGACAGGCTCGCTCATGGTTGCGATCTCCGCGTGAAATTCGCCCCGTATATCCGTCCCGCGCGGGGGCGTCAAGTTCATTCGGTACGACCACGATCACGTGCCGGCATTCAGTTCTCGCCACATCTCGACCATCTCGGCCGGATCCGGCCAATCGCCCTCGGATTGATCCTGGCCGCCATAGCGCGGCATGAAGATGAGCGTTTTTTCGGCCCCGCCACGGAGATAGCCGGCTACGCGGGCGAAGTAATCGGCGACGGACTCACCTGGCCGGCGGACGGGCCCGCCATAACAGAACTTGCCCGCCGCCGCGAAGCGAGGCAGGACCTCGGCGAAGTCGTACTTTTCGGGCTCGCCAAAGTTGATGCAGCGGATCTCGGGGGCATCGAGGTAGAACCGAAGCTGATGCGAGATGTCGCCGCAACTGTGGATCCAGCCGCCGCCGAACGCCGCCAGGCACTTGCGGGCGTAGGGCAACGAGAACGTCTCATACTGGCCGGGCGAGAGCATGACGCTCACGTCGTCCACCACGCGGGCCCCGCCGTTGGTCATATACATGGCACCGTGATACGCTTCGTCGAGCGGTTCGCCCAGTTCCTGTTTGAGCCGCCGCGTGAGCCGGATATAGACCTCGCAGATGACGTCCATGAGCCGGTGGTAGTATTCCGGGTCATCGACCATGTCGAAGAAGATGTCCTGCTGGCGAAGGAGGAAGGCGGTGTTCATGGGCCCTTGCAGGTCGGGCATGAACAGGTGGATCTGGGGCAGGTTTCGCAGGGCGTCGCGGGCGAGTTGGATGAACTCGATGACACGGGGGATGAGGCCGGCGCGGTCGAGCCCGTCGAGATCGACTTCGAGCAATTGCTGGCGGCCGGGTCGCTCGGCCACCCAGGGCATGTCCTGCTCGCCCATGTCGATGCGGCAGCCGAACACGCTGGCCAGCGTGCCGACGCCGAAGTTGGGCCGAAACGAGAGCTGTTGATCGCCGGGCGTGCGAGACCAGCCGACCATGTCCCACAACGACTCGATGAGCATGGCGTGAGGGTTGTCGAACTGCTGGCGCAGCGTGTAGTGATCGAACTGGTAATACTCGTGGATGGCCCGGCCGCCGCGGAGCTGATGCTCACACAGCCGCAGGTATTGCGGACCGACTCGGTCGAGGATCTGGCGGCATTCGGATCGACCGAGCACGATCGGCGGGCAGTCGGGCCTCTCTTGCCGCCAGAGTGCCGCCTGGCGGCGACGGCCACGTTCGATGCGCTCGACGTTCGGCTCGATGAGGCTCAGCAGATAGTCAAGCTCGGGATACACCAGAGACTCCGGCGAAGAAGAAGGCTTGATACCCCAGGCTTGAGTGCAGAGTACTCAAGCCTGGACCTCAAGCCTTGAGCCAAGCCGTACGCTGTTGTAAAGCCACACGCTATTCGGCTTGTGGCCTATAGCTTACAGCTCATAGCTGACGGCTGACCGCTGTTAGCTGATAGCTCCTCTCACCATCTATCCGTCCGGAAGGGCGAAGCGGGCAGGCCTTCGCGGTTCATGAGATTGGGCTCGGCCAGTTCGTTCCAGCCGAAACGAACGGCTACGGGTTCTTTCACTTGATCGCTGGAGACCACGACGGTGTCGCCGTCGATGATGGCCTGGGCGTCCACGAACCGCTTGTCCGCCCCGGCGATCTGGAACCACGTCAGCGGCTTGCCATCGCGCGAGGCCAGACCGCTGCCAACGTGGTCAAAGCTCAGGCGGATCTTGTCGCCTTCAATCTTCATCGACTTGTACAGCGGGCCGGAGTAGACGAGGTCTTTGATGCCGTACGTCTTGGCGAGCGCCCACAGCGCCAGCCGGCGGCCGACGGCCTGCTTGTTCCTCGGATGGATGTCCTTCGTGTTGCCGACGTCGGTGATGACAGCCATGCCGGTGTTCGGGAAGGACAGCGTGGCGGTCTGGGCCTCCCAGATCAGCGGCAGGCGGTCCGGACTGCCCGGGTTCTTCGCGCCGTACTCCCACGGGGCCAGTTGCACGTAGTAGAACGGGAACTCGCCCTGGTCCCATACCGTGCGCCAGCCCTGGATAAGGGCTTTCATCTTCTCATGGTAGAGGGGACCGTCGTTGCGGCCGCAGTTGGTCTCGCCCTGATACCAGATCGCACCGGCGATAGCATAGGGCACGAGAGGATCGACCATGGCGTTATAGATCACGGAGGGCAGACCATTGTTGTTGGCCAGGGCGTGCTCGGGCACGGTCGGTGCCGGATCAACCTTGTCGTCGGCATCGAGCTTGACGTCCTTGGCGGACTTCACCCACTCGGCTCGCTTTTGGACATACTGCGTAAGAGCCTCGATGTACTCGCGGTCCGCCTGCTCGATCTGGTCATAATACTGGGCGACCGCCGGCATGGCGGCGAAGCCGACCGGCGGCGTCCAGGGCTCGATGGCCGTGCCACCCCAGGACGTGTTGATCAGGCCGATAGGCACGTTGAGCTTTTCCTGCAACTCGCGGCCGTAGAAGTACGCCACGGCGGAGAAGTCGCGGGCCGTTTGTGGCGTGCACACCTGCCAGGGTCCGCCTTCCACGTCTTTCAGCGGCAGGGGCGAGGTCTTCAATCGGACGGTGAACAGCCGCAGGTTCGGGTGATTGGCGGCGGCGATTTCTTTCTCGGCATCCTGAGCTCGGCTCAGCGTCCAGGCCATGTTCGACTGGCCCGAGCAGACCCAGACTTCGCCGATCATGACGTTCTTGAACGTGACCGGATTCTGTCCTTTGACGACCAGTGTATGCGGACCGCCGGCCGGCATGGCGGGCAGCTGCGCCATCCAGTGGCCGGCAGCATCGGCCTTGGTTGTGACCGTCACGTCACCCAGCGTGATGGTGATCTCCTCGCCAGCACCGGCCCGGCCCCAGATGGGGATGGGCCGTTCACGTTGCAGCACCATGTTGTCGCTGAACACACGCGGCAGGGCGGGGGCCATGGCCCACACGGCCGCCGGCGCGGCAAGCAGGACGAGGACGGCGAGGAAGAGACGCGGGCGTCGGGATGTGAACATGAGTTGAGTCCTTTCGTGAATGAAGACCGAAAGACCGAATGACGAAATCCGAAATCCGAATGACGAAAAAGCTATGAGCCATGAGCGATGAGCTGTGAGCCAGAGTTCGCATTCGACATTCTGGCTTCGTCATTCGTCATTTACCCTCAAGCTTGTCTTGCTCCTGCCGCCACTGCAGCAGGCGTTCACGCAGTTGCCGTTGGACGTCCTGCAGGCCGGCGTCACCGGCCAGGTCGTGCATCTCGTATGGGTCCTGCTCGAGATCGAACAACTGCTCGCGGTCGAGCTGGAGATACTGGATGAGCTTGTAACGATCGGTGCGAATGCTGCGGAACAACTGCTCCTGGCGTTCGTCGTATCGGCCGAACACGCAGTCGCGGACGGCGGGGGATCGGCCCACATACACGTCGGCGAGGCTGCGGCCTTGCAGGCCCTCGGGGATGGGCGTGTTCGTCCACTCCAGGACCGTCGGCATCATGTCCATGAGGTACACGAGGGCGTCGCGGGTTTGTCCGCTGATGCCGAGACGCGGATGGCGGATGATCATGGGCACGCGCACGCCTTCCTCGTGGAGCGTCTGCTTGCCGAGCAGGCCGTGTGCACCCAGCGCCAAGCCATTGTCACCCGCGAACAGGACGAGCGTGTTGCCGGCCAGCCCCCGGCGATCGAGCGTTTCGAGGATGCGCCCGATCTGGGCGTCCATGTACGTGATCAGGCCGTAGTACTTGGCGATCTCGCGGCGGACGGCGGCCGGATCACGAGGCAGGGGCAGGAGCTTTTCGTCACGGATGTCGAGCGTGCCGGGATCCGGTTCGGGCACGGGCCGGAAATTCCGCGGCAACGGGATCTTCTCGGGATCGTACATCCGTTCGTATTCGGGCGGCGGCTCACGCGGATCGTGCGGTGCGGTATAAGCCACATACAGAAAGAACGGCTTGTCGTGCGGTTCGTTCAGGAAGCGCACGGCGGCGTCGGTGATCAGTTGTGTGATCTCGCCCTGCACTACCTGCGGCTTGTCGCCGGCCTTCTGGATGAGCCGAGGATTCCGATAGTTGCCCATGCCGGCGTCGAACACGTTGGCCGTCCAGTCGAAGCCGTACTCATCGAAGCGGCGCATGTTGTGCCATTTGCCGATGAACGCGGTCTGATAGCCGTGGTCGGCCAGCAACGCCGGCCAGGTGGGCGTGTTCTCGCGAATGGGCATGCCGAAAAACGTCACGCCGTTGGCCGCCCCGGAGCGACCCGTGAGGTAGGCCGCACGCGAGGGCGTGCAGATCGGCGTCTCGCAGAATGCGTGCGTGAAGCGGACGCCGGTGCGAGCAAGCCGATCGAGGTTGGGCGTCTTGACCACAGGGTGGCCCGCACAGCCCAAGGCGTCGTGCTGGTGATCGTCAGAGACAATGAGCAGCACGTTGGGCGGTTCGGCCGGCCCGTCGCTGCGAGCGGGAGCGGCCTGAGCAGCGAAACAGATGGTGACCGCCGGCAGAGCCACGGCGACGATGAACGGTGTCAACAACTTCACGACACTCCTCCCGGTCCGCGCCAGACGTGCGGCGTTCGGCGCGGCCAATGGTGCAGGATGGCGACCACTATGCCACGGCCCGGTCCGGACCGCAACTCGAATGGCCGTCGGCACGTCGCGGCGGCCGACCCGCGGACGCTGGCCTACAATTGCCGCGGAGGGCCGGCCGGTATGCCGGGAAACACATGAAAGCCGTTCTCTACGACCGCACCATCATCCGTCGCAAAGCGCTGCTCGCCGAGAAGCTGACCACGAAGTGGACGCTGACCGCTGTGCCGGGCGACGCCGGGACCGACGCGCTTCGAGCTCAACTTGCTGACGCCGATGCGTTCATCGGGAACGTGTTCTCGGCGGAGTGGCGCGAGGCGGCGGCCAATCTCAAGCTGATCCATTGCGTCGGCGCGGGCGTCGATGGGATCCCCCCGGCGAGCATGCCTCCGGGCTGCACGTTGTGCAACGTGTACGAGCACGAGATCCCCATGGCCGAGCACATCATGATGGCCATCCTGGTGCTGGCCACACGGCTGCGGGAGATCGAACGGCGGTTTCGCCAGGGCGATTGGACGGATAGCGGACGGTTCGACGGCCAGGTGCACGGGGAGATCTACGGCAAGACGCTCGGCCTGGTGGGGTACGGCCACATCGGCCGTGAGACCGCACGGCGGGCCCGGGCGTTCGGCATGCGAGTGGCGGCGGTGGGGCGTCGGCCACGCACCGAGCCGGAACTCGACTGGTACGGCACAACCCGTGACCTCGATCAGCTCATCGAGATGAGCGACTTTGTCGCCATCGTCTGTCCACTCACCGACGAGACGCGCGGCCTGATCGACGAAGCCCGGCTCCGGCGGCTCAAGCCGACGGCGTTCCTGGTCAACGTGGCCCGGGCGGAAATCGTCCAGCAGGAGCCATTGTACCGCGCTCTACGCGAGCGCTGGTTCGCGGGGGCGGCTCTCGATGTCTGGTACGACTATCCCCCGGCGCCGGCGGTTCGGCAGCATGGCTCGAAGCTGCCATTCCACGAGCTGGACCACGTGTTGCTCACGCCGCACTCGTCGGCCTGGACCGAGCCGCTCCTGCAACGGCGGCTGGCTCGCATTGCCGAGAATCTGGACCGTCTGGCACGCGGGGAAAGGCTCGATCGCATCGTCTACGAGGCACCCGCAGCGGCTGCGGCAGGGTAGACCGCACGGCTTGACACGTTCTCGTGGCGCGGTTAACACACATCCGGCCGAATCGCATCGAGACCAAACGGCATGGGAGAACGTGATGATCAACGTCGGCATCATAGGTGCGGGGTTCATCGGACGAAACCACTTCAACCAGTACGAGGCACTGGCCGAGCGGGCTCGGGTGGTGGCCATCAGCGATCGGGTCGAGGCACGGCGGCTGGGCGATTGGTCAGAAGTGGGTGGCAACGTGGGCGACATGCAGGGCACCCGGCGTGACCTGAAGGGGGCCAAGCCCTACGCCGATTGGCGCGAGCTGATCGCCGATCCGGCCGTGCAGATGGTGGACATCTGCACGCCGACGTACCTGCACGCCGAAATGGCCATCGCCGCTCTCGAGGCCGGCAAGCACGTCCTCTGCGAGAAGCCCATGGCGCTGACCGTCGAGGAGTGCGACGAGATGCTGAAGGCCGCCGCCAAAGCCAAGGGCAAGTTCATGATCGCTCAGTGCATTCGGTTCTGGCCCGAGTGTGCGTTCGTCAAGCAGTGCATCGAAGACGGCCGGTACGGAGCGCTCAAGGCGGTCAACCTGCGCCGGCAGGCCAGCACGCCGGGATATTCGTTCGAGAATTGGCTGCTCGATCCATCGCTTTCCGGCGGGGCCATCCTGGATCTGCACGTGCACGACGTGGACTACACGCTGTGGCTGTTGGGCAAGCCCCAGGCCGTGACCGCCCAGGCCGCCACGCGGGCGGGCACGAACTCGTACGACCGCGTCCACTCCCTGTGGCATTACCCGGACGGTCCGGTCGTGCAGATCGAAGGCTTCTGGGACATGCCCGACGGGTTCGGGTTCAACATGGGCCTGACCATCCTGTTCGAGAAGGCGGCCATCGTCTGGGATCTGTGCACCGGCAAGCCCATGACGGTGTTCCGCCAGGGCGAAAAGACGGGCGAGGTGCCTGAGGTCGGTGCGAACACGGGGTACTTCAACGAGATCGAGTACTTCCTCGATTGCATCGAGAAGGATCGCACGCCCACGGTGAGCACGCCGCAGCAGAGCCGCGACGCGGTGATGATCGCCCTGGCCGAGAAGCAGAGCGCGACCACGGGCAAGACGGTCACCATCGCGTAAACAAGACGTCGCTCGCGCGTGAACCATTAATGACACCAGTGGAACCGGCTGGCAGCTTAGCTGTCAGCCGGTTGTTTGCCTCGCCCCCCACATCATATAGCTTACAGCTTATAGCTTTGCCTCAGGTCTCAGGACTCAGGTTTCAAGCCTTTTTTCCTATGCGTTGCGCTTGCAACTTGGCGTCCTACTTCATCTCGTCCGTGCAGGGCCGCGAACAGCTGAACCCGCTGCGAATCGAGATGCCGACGTGGATTACCGGTGAGACCTTCATCACGGCCGAGGTGATTCGAGAGTTGCACGAGAGTTACTTCGCTGGGAAACCGGCGGTGCGAGCGCTCATCAATCGGATGAAGAATACGGCAAGCCGCAGTGCCGCCGCATCCGTCCTGATCCAAGCCGCCCGGTCAGCGAAGCTTGACGAGGCAGCGAAGAAACGCTGGGCAGTTGAACTGATCTCGACGATCGTGCCGCAGGAGGAAGCGCCTTACACATCGTGTCTGACCGAGATCCTCGCAGCGCAACCTGGGCAGATGAGGATTCCGGTTACCTGCCCGGCGCCGGTCCGGCCAAGAACAACGCTGCGCTCCAGCGCGCCCACGAATGGGCGAAAGCCGCCAGTGCGAAACCCTAGTGCATTGGGGGGCGGGCGTCCCGCCCGCCTCAACCGGCGCAAGGCACTCGGCATCTGTGATGCCCGCGTTCTTGTGGGGCGCGTGTCTATTGTGGTGCACGCTCCAGCGTGCACAGTGCAGGCAAGGATGCCTGCACCACATCACATCCGGCCGTTGTACTCGTGCAGTGCCTCAACCATGGCCAAATAATTGTTCACGGGGATGTAGTTGGTGATGGAGTTGCCGCTGCCGGCCACATAGGCACCGTCGGGGGCGCAGGTGTTGAGGATCTGCAACGCGCGGTTCTTGACCTCCGCTTCCGTGCCGCGAGCGAGCAAGTCGATATCCACGCCGCCGATGGCCGCCACCTTGTGCCGCCACTTCATGTGGAAGTCCTCGACGGGCTCGATCACTTCCTCGAAGCTGTGCTTGGCGTCGATCTGAACGTCGTTGGCCAGGTCTTCCATGATCTGGCTGATGTTCCCGCAGGAGTGCAGCAGGTAGGGCTTGCCCGCGCGATGGGCGAGTTCGGCATACTTGCGGTGCCAGGGCAGCACGTAATCCTGCAGGTGAGCCGGGCTGATGAGCGTGCTGGTCTTGAAGCCGAGATCGTCACCGACCCAGATGGCCACGACGTGGTCCATCTGCGTGTAAGGCACGAGCGCGTCGTAGATGATCTGGCCGATGCGATCGCTGAGCGCCCGGACGAGTTCGGGCTGCTCGTACAGGGCGAGCATGAACGGTTCGAGGCCCATCATCCAACTGGACCACTCGAACACGCCGCTGACGTAGCCCACGCAACCCATGCCGTCGGGCAGTTCGCGGGCGAAAGCCTCCGCCTGCGAGTAATCGACGTCGGCCTGCCGCGGCCACGCATAGGCTTCGAAGTCGGCCATGTTCTGGATGGGGCCGGTGTGCTCGTCCTGCCAGGCCCGCTGCCCGCGACTCAGGTCGGCGGTGTCTTCGGTCACGGCCTTGTTGCTGACGAAGGGGATGGGTGTTCGGATGCGGAATGCGTCGTAGCCCAACCGGTGCATCAGGCCGATATGCTGGCGGATCGAAGCCGTCCGTTGTTCGGTTGCCGTCGCGTCCGTCGTCCACGGGATGAGCGGCTCGCCCAACAGGGCCGCCTGCACCTCATCGTCGAGCTTGATTTCGAGCATGGGCACGCGAGCCGGCTTACCGCGCTTCAGCGCGGCCAGCAGGTTGTTAACATCGGGATCGGGCTTGGGCAGTCGCTCGACGCGAGGAAGCATGTTCGGTCTCCAACGCAAGGACAAAATCGCACGGTACCTGGATGGCGCCAGATCTTACCATCGGCCAGGGGAAGCTGCGTCCGTTCCGGGCGGCGGGGCGGTCGGGACCACCCCAAGCCGCGGAACGCCGCTGCCGATGGACAATGCCGGCGCCGTGTGTATCATATCCGAATCTGACGATATCATTAAATCGTTTTTATAGGGTAGGACCAGGTTATGAAGATCATCACGCAGCGCCGGGAGACGCTCGCCGTTCTGGATCGTTTTCGCCGGGCAGGGGCGGCGTTGTTCGCGCCCAACGGCGAGTTGCCGGCGGAACTCGAGGGCATCTGCATGGGGGCCCAGGCGTTCGCCGACCGGCACGGCCTGACCGAAATCCCGGTGGCGATCGGCATGACCGGGATCTATGCCGACAACCCGCAGTTCCGCAAGCTCTCGTTCGACTGCCGGATCGCCGAGGACGTTTCGAGCATCACGGGCGGCAACGTTCGGCAGGGCTGCGAGATTTGGCTGCGGATGCTGGGATGCTACGAGAATCTGGGCGATGCGTTTCCTGCCGTCCGCGTCCTGCCGTTCATCGATCACGGCTGGGTGCCCGACGCCGAAGAAGACGCCATGCTCTGCGATCCCAGCGTCGTTGATCGCATGGCCATCATCATGTACGACGCCAGCAAGTTCGATCACGAGGAGAACATCGCCAGAGTTGCCAAGTACGTCGAGAAGTTCGGCGATCGCGTGGTGGTCGAGGCGGCGGCGGACAAGATTTACGATCCCAAGGACATCGCCCGGCTCAAACTGTCGCGCGAGGATCAACTGAGCCGGCCCGATTTCGTCGAGCAGTTCGTGAAGCGCACGGGTGTGGATCTGATCGTGCCCAACCTGGGCACCGAGCATCGCAGCGTGGGCGTGGGGACGGCCGAACGCAAATACGAGCGCGAGCTGGCGGCGGCTATTCGCGACCGCGTGGGGGCGATCATGTCGTTGCACGGTTCGAGCTGCCTGGGTGGCAAGGTGGGCACGACGGCGGCCGACGGCATCGTGAAGGTGAACTTCTATACGGCCATGGCGGTGGGGGCCGGCACGAAGATTGCCCGGTTGTTGCGCGAGCATGCCGCTATCGTCGAGAGTCAGAACTTGTGGATCAACAGCGAGAGCTGGTTCCACGACATTCGCCGGCGGCATGTGGCGGCGGTGTGCGACGAGATGTTCGAGACGCTCGGCTACGCCAAACTGAAGGCGGCCTGAGTGCCTGCTCTGTGACCATTCGATTCGGATTGCCGCGCGGGCCAACAGCCCGCGGCGTTTTGGAGCGACGCGCTTGTCTTTTCAACCCAACTGGCTCGGTACGAAGGTGGGCGAAACCCGCGATGGGCGGCCCATCGAGTGGGCGTCCACGATGTCCGCCCTGGTCTACTTTGGGAAGGGCGACATGCAGGTGGTCGATGATCGCCCGATCGTCTGCACGGATCAGGACGTCGTGGTTCGCGTTGATCGCGTGCACCGCTGCGGCACGGACGTGAAGATCTACTACAACGGCCGGCCCGACCAGTGCGAGGAATCGCTGCTGGACGAGCTCAGGGCGATCTTCGGTTGCGACGAACAACCGGGCGATGTGCCGTTTCTCGTCTACTCGCGTCTCGCTCGCGGCGGGCCGGTGGATACGAACATCCGCGACCCGCTGTACCGGGCGATTGCGGCCCGGATCGAGGCCATGTCGCCGGCCGACCGCGCAGAGCTCGAAAGCCGCATGCGCCAGCAGTGGGGACGCATTCTGGGCCACGAGACCATGGTAACCGTCGAGCGCGTGGGGTCGCGGGTGAAGGATCTGCGCAAGGGCATCGGCTATCTGGACGGTGTCGAATTGACGCGCGAGCAGGTGACGTTCGAGCCGGGGCAGCGTTGCGTGCTCCAGAGCCGGATCGCCTACTACGACCCGCCGCCGGCATGGCCAGTGGACGACATGGCGGTTTGCGGAGGGCGTCCATCCGGTGCGACTAAGGCGGGCGAGACGCCCGCCTCGCGGGATTTACGGGGCGTGCAATTGTTGGGCGGCAACATCACCGATCTGGCGATGAATCTGGGTGGCGCATACGCCACGCGCGTACGGCTCACGCCGGAGATCATCTGCAGCGGCTCGGTGTTGACGATCCCTGCCGGCGTGTCGGCCGAGGCCGCGGCGCTGGCCGAACCGGCGGCGTGTCTGCTCGACTGTTTCCAGAAGACCACGCATGAGGTGGGACAGAACGCGACCGGTTCGGTGTTGGTCAAGGGTGTGCGGCCGGGTGGCGTCACCTGCGTGGTCGGCAGCGGATCGATGGCGCTGATGGCGGCCATGTTCGCCAACATGGATGACCCCGTGATCCGCATGGGGCGGGCGAGCGAAATCGTCTTCGTCGTGCGCAGCCGCGAGAAAGCGGACTTCGTCCGCAAGATCCTGCACGATCAACCGGTCGCAATGGTGGTCTGTGCCGATCAGCGGAGCATGAAGGCAGCCATCCAAGAGCAGTACGCCGCGGCATACACGAAGCGGACGGGCCGGTCGTTCCGCGGCTTCGACGACGTAATTGTTTGCGCGGGCGATGCCGAAACCGTGGCCATCTCGCACCAGCTGATCACGCACACGGGCGGGCGGCTCATGATGTTTGCCGGCACTCGCGGAGCGTGCAGCGTGGACAGCGGTGTGTGGCATTACGGCAACGCGGGCGTAATCGGCACGAGCGGCTGCAACACCAAGATGGTGGAAATCTGCCTGGGCCTGTTCGCTCGCGGCAGCCTCGACGCGGCACGGCTGGCGGGCAGGGCCTACACGTTCGACGACCTGCGAGCCCCCGGCGGCGTTGAAGCTTTCTTCGCCGACAAGCATCTGCGGCCGTGCCTGGAGCCGAATAGGAAATAGGAAAGAGGAGACAGAAGCCGGGAGACAGGAGACAGCACGGCAAAGGGCGGCGCATCATGGACCTGCAACTGAAAGATCATGCGGCCATCGTGTTCGGCGGTGGAGGTGGTATCGGCTGTCACATCGCGCGAGTGTTGGGCGCGGAAGGTGCGCGGGTGGCAATCGCCGACCGCGATGAAGCGGCGGCTTGTCGGGAAGCCGAACGCATCGGCGGCGGTGCGTTCGGCATGGCCTGCGATCTGTCGGATCGCAGCCAGGTCCGCGCGGCGGTCGATCGTACGGTCGAACGGTTCGGCCGGCTGCAGATCTGCGTGCAGTCGGTGGGACTGACGCTCGCCAACTACCTGCCGGACATCTCGGATCGCGACGTGGACATCACCTTCAGCGTGAACATGCGCGGCTCGCTGTGGGTGGCCCAGGCGGCTGTCGAACCCATGCGGCAGGGGGGCTACGGCCGATTGGTGTTCATCGGTTCAGGCAGCGGCATGAAGGGATCGGCCGGCCTGAGCGTCTATTCGGCCAGCAAATTCTTCATTCGCGGGCTTGCCCAGGCGGTGGGCCTGGAGGTGGGGCCGGCCGGCGTGACCTGCAACGTGGTCTGCCCGTCCGACGTATACCCCGAGGGCGATGCCCCCGCCCAGACGTGGCAGGACCCGACACTCGTGCGGATCAGCTGCGAGAAGGAAGGGGTCGCCGACTTGGACGAACTGCGGCGCAAGCGCATTGCCAAGAACCCGCTGCGACGGGCCTGCACGGTCCAGGACGTGGCCAGCCTGACGGCGTTTCTCTGCTCGCCGCTGGCCGGCTTCATCAATGCCCAGACCATCGGGCTCAACGGCGGCGGCCTGCCCACCTGAGCTTCGTTGCGTATCGGAATCCGACAAGGATCGTGCGAACGATCAGATCGTCTGGCGTTTGCCGAAGGCGATGACTTCGTTCATGCTGCCGCTGCGGAAGCCGCGGGCGTCGATGGTCACGTACGCGTAGCCGAACTCGCGGAGGGCGGCATCCACTTGGGTGCGAATCTCGGGGCTGCACAGACGCTCGATCTGGTCGGCGGGCACTTCGATGCGAGCGAGGTTGTTGTGATGGCGCACGCGGCACTCGCGGAAACCGAGTGAGCGGAGGAACCGCTCCGAGCGATCGATCTGGTTGAGCTTCTCGGGCGTGATCTGCTCGCCGTACTGGATGCGGCTGGACAAGCAGGGGCTGGCGGGCTTGTCGTGCGTGGGCAGACCCATGCGGCGACTAAGCACGCGGATCTCGTCCTTGGTGAGGCCGGCCTCGGCCAGCGGAGCCCGGACGTTCTGCTCGCGACCGGCCTGGATGCCGGGACGCCAGTCCGACTGGTCGTCGAAGTTCACGCCGGTCAGGACGGCGTTCAGGCCGCGCTCGGCGGCAAAACGATTCACGTGCTTGAACAAATCCGTCTTGCAGAAATAGCAGCGGTTGGTGGGGTTGGCCAGGTAGTTGGGATCCTCGAATTCGTGCGTTTCCAGAAGAACGTGCTCGACGCCCATGGACTTGGCCAATTCGATGGTCTGCTCGAACTCGGCCTGGGCGAGGCTGTCACTCTTGCCGGTGACGGCCACCACGTGCTCGGGCCCGAGCGCCTCGACGGCCGCCTTCAGCAAAAACGTCGAATCCACGCCGGCGGAGAAGGCCACAGCCACGCGCTGCATGCCGCGGATGATGTCCAAGAGCTTTTCGAACTTCGCGTCCAGGGCCGTGTCACTCACCGGTTGCACCTCCGCATCGTTGTTCGGGGATGAGTTCTGTAACTATAGGGGCGAGCGGGCATCGCGGTCCAGCGAGCCGGAACCCCACGTGCTCCCATGCGTCGAAGGTATCAAAAGCGACCCAGTGATTCGAGAACGCTTCCGCCGGCGCGCATCGGAAACGGCTGCCGGTCGCTGTGGACGCGGCGGTGGATCGGGGCGATCGCCCTGAATGTGTTGGGGTTCAATTGCCTGGGCTTTCAGAGCTGGGGCGCTGTGGCCGGGGCGGCTTCGGCCGGGGCGGTCGTCGCCGGCAGCGTGACCGGAGCAGGCGCCGTCTCGACCGGTTCGGCCGGCCGCGTCGCCACGATCTGCAGCGGTTTGGTCCGCTCGGTCAGCGTATCCAGCCGGTCCTTGGCCGCCTTGGCCCAGGAGGCATGGCCGCTGTCGACGATCTTGCGGTACTGCTCGGCAGCCTGGGAGATGTCCGCCCTGTTGACCACGGCCAAGCTCTCCAGCGTAGTCGCCAGACCCATGCGACCGCGGGCCACGACATCCGGTCGGTTGGCGTACCGGTCGATCATGGTCTGATAGCTGGCCTTGGCTTGTTCGAGCGAACGGAGGTGTTCGTCGAGGCTCGTAACCGGCGAGGTCTCCAATGCGCGGCGATAGGAAAGTCGGGCGTGCAACTCACGGGCGTCCGGCCCGATCTTGGGATCGCCGGCGGTCTGCTGAGCCAGGCTCTCGGCCCGGTCGAGCAGCTCGGGCTTGATCTGCTCTTGCATCGCCGCTTCCTGCTCGATCTCGCGGTACTCGGTCCACCGGGCGGCCTCGGTCTGGTACCGGCTGCTCTGAACGTACAGTCCGATCATCAGGATCAGCACGACCAGCACCACGCCGCCTATCACGTAGCTGGAGTTACGGGCCATGGCGTCCCGAATTTGCTGCAGATAGAGGCTCAATTCGTTGGTCTTCAGCTCTTTTCTTCTGGCTTGTTTCATGGCATGGGTCGCTTGGCCGGTGGCTCCGAAGCACTCCTCTTGAACGGTTTGACGACGACCTGGATCGTGGTCCGGTTGAACCAGCCCGTCGGTTCAATCGTCAGGTTGCACTCCTCGTGGTTGTTTTCGAACCGCATGGACAGCCTGCCCTTGATGTCGTGGGAGCTGATCTCCCGCCAACCGAACAGGGGCATCTGTTCCCGGTAGAACTCTCGAATGGCGGCCGGTTCGGCGTTGCCGGTGTACTCCTGGCGTGCGAATCGCACGCCGCCCGACTCGTAGGCATCGGTCAACCGCTCGGCAATCTGAAATCCCGCGGGGACGGGCACCCCCGTGAGATAGGGGACGGGCCGCGCGTTGAGGCGGCTGATGCCGGCGTCCTTCTTGGCGAACCAGTTCGAGTTTTGGCAGCCCGTCCCTATAACCAGGGCGGCTGCCGCGACGAGTGCCCACCGAACAGATCGCCGAGGCACCCTCGCGAATTTTGCCGAACAAACAACCCTCCGTGGCTGCCGGCCGGACCGAATCCGGCAATGCATGGCTTCCATACCGTCTGCTCCCCGAGCCCTAAACGGGGCGAGGCTCAGTTAAGATGAGAATTTACCGTGCCTGCTGGACGACCGAATCGTCCACCTTGAACGGTGAAACCGGCAGATTAGCCTAAAAGCCGCTCCAGGACAAGATTCCGGGGTCTTCGGCGTTTCCCGCGAGAGTCGCCGGGTCGGAGGGGCACCGCTTGGAGTTGACCCGGGCCCGGCAGTTCGGGTAGGCTTAGCGATCTGGCATCCGGCCGCCCGGCCCTTGGCTGGGGCGGTCATGCCGGCGTTCCACGCCCTGATGGGGTGGGTCCCGGGCTCGAGGAGGGCTGCGGGGCAATGGGCTTCCGGCTCGCAGCGGGGGCTCAGACCTCGTGCGTGGTTCACTGCGACCGATCTGGCTTGCCATCATCCGTCGCATGACAACCGACCCTGGTGGTCGGGTGTTCCGTTACCCGGTGGTGTAATTGGTAACACACAAGGTTTTGGTCCTTGCATTCCTGGTTCGAGTCCAGGCCGGGTAGTTGAATTGGAAAAAAAGCTGTCAGCTGGCAGCCGCCAGCTCTCAGCTGGCGGCCATGAGCGGTGGGCGATCAGTCGGGCTGGAGCGGATGTTTGTTTGTTCGGCTCGTAGCCCAAAGCTCACAGCTCATAGCTCTTTCTGAGGTTCTGTGATGCCCAGAGAAACCGCTGCGGTCATCATGGCCGCGGGTAAATCGACCCGCATGGTCACCGAGATGCCGAAGGTGCTGCACGAGATCTGCGGTCGGCCGATGCTGGCCTACGTCATCGATGCATGCCGGGCGGCGGGGATCAAGCGCATTGTCTGCGTGGTCGGATACCGCAAGGATGAGGTCATCAACGCGTTCGGCCGGGAGCCGGATATCACGTTCGTCGAGCAGAAGGAGCAGAAGGGCACGGGCCATGCCGTCATGGTTTGCCGTGAGGCGTTGGCGAGCTTCGACGGCGACCTGGTGATCATCGCCGGCGACATGCCCCTGTTGCGACACGAGACGCTGGAACTGCTCACCAAGACACATCAGGCCCAGAACTCGGCGGTCACGCTCGCCACCGCGGTCCTGGACGATCCCACGGGGTACGGCCGCATCGTCCGCGACAGCTACGGCAACCTCGAAGGCATCGTCGAGGAGAGCGACTGCAGCCCCGAGCAGAAGAAGATCAAAGAGGTCAACCCCTCCTATTACTGCTTCAACAAGAAATTGCTGTTCGAGGCCCTCGAGCAGGTTCGGCCGGACAACGCCAAGGGGGAGTTTTATTTGACCGACGCCCTGCACATCCTCATTCGTGCGGGACATCGGGCGGTGGCGATCACCGCGGTGGCGGCGGAAGACGCCATGGGAATCAACAGCCGGCTCGATCTGGCCCTGGTCGGGCGGGTGATGCAGAATCGCATCCAGCGCAACCTGATGATGAACGGTGTCACCATCGTCGATCCGGAAAACACCTGGATCGACGTGCGGGCCGAAATCGGTCAGGACACGGTGATTCATCCGTTCACGTACATTCACGGACGCGTGCGGATTGGCCGGCATTGTTCCATCGGGCCGTTCGCGTACCTCCGTGACGGCACGGTCCTGGCCGACGACGTGGTGGTGGGCGTGTTCACCGAGTTGAAGAACTCGACGCTGGGCACCGGCACGCGGGCACGGCACCTGAGCTACATCGGCGACGCGGAAATCGGCGAGCGCGTGAACGTGGGAGCGGGCACGCTCTTCGCCAATTTTGACGGCGAGCGCATTCACCGGTCGCAGGTGGGACACGACACCTATATTGGAAACGGCTCGATCATCGTGGCTCCGATCCAGGTGGGCCAGAACAAACAGATCCCGCACGGGACCGTGGTGAAGAACGACTCCAACGGATCGGCCCAGAACTGCTCGAAGCAGGGTGGTGCGTCATGACCGGTCATCCTCCTGATTTCATCAACTCGATCGGCGACGCCGGGCTGAAGATTTTCGGAGGTTCGAGCAACCCGGCCCTGACGCAGGCGATCGCTCAGAGCCTGGGCGTGAAGGTCGGCCGGGCCAACATCGAGCGATTTCCGGACGGCGAAACGCTGATCAAGCTCGAAGACGACGTGCGGGGACGCGACTGCTTCATCGTGCAGTCCACCTGCCCGCCGGTGAACGAGATGCTGGTTGAGCTGCTGATCTTCATCGATTGCCTCATCCGCGCCTCGGCTCGCCGGATCACCGCGGTCATTCCGTACTTCGGGTACGCCCGGCAGGACCGCAAGGCCGAAGGCCGCACGCCCATTACGGCCAAGCTGGTGGCCAACCTGATCACGCAGGCGGGGGCCCACCGCGTGCTGGCCATGGACCTGCACGCCGAGCAGATCCAGGGCTTTTTCGATCTGCCCGTCGATCATCTGACGGCTTTGCCGGTGATCACCGAGCATATTCGGACGCTGAACATCAAAGACGGCGTGGTCGTTTCACCCGACGTCGGCAACTTGAAGAAGGCGACCCGTTACGCCCAGCAGTTGCAGATGGACATCGCGGTGATCGACAAGCGGCGGGTGGACGGGGCCCACACCGTGGCCGCCCGCGTGATGGGCGAGGTGAAGGACAAGACGGTCCTGCTGTTCGATGACATGATCACGACGGGCGGGACCGCGACCGAGGCCATCCGCGTGCTCCGCGAGAACGGAGCCAAGCGTTTCCTGGTCGCGGCCACGCATCCGGTGTTCGCGCCGCCGGCGATCGAACGGCTGGAGGCGGCCGACGTCGATTGGATCGTGGTCACGGACACCATCCCGCTGGCTCCGACGGTTCGCCAGCGGCTGCCGCAGGTGACCGTGCTGACCGTCTCGCGGTTGTTGGGAGAGGCAATCCGGCGCATTCACCTGAATCAGTCGGTGAGTGCGTTGTTCAACATGCACTAGGAAAGAAGGCGGCCGCGGCGTCGGCGGGCACGAAGAGGCTCGCCGCACCGACCGCCGGCTGAGCCTGCAACTTTGTAAGGAGTGGCCGAGGATGGAAATCGCGAAACTTCGGGCGGACAACCGACAGGCCGCCGGCAGCCGGGCAGCCCGGCGTCTGCGCAAGGCCGGCAAGCTGCCGGGCATTTTGTACGGGCATCAGCAGGCGCCGCAGCCGGTGGTCGTGGATGCGCATGACCTGAACCTGCTGCTGGAGCACGGAGCGCATCTGGTCGAGCTGGATCTGGACGGCAGCACGCAGGCTGCCCTGATCAAGGACGTGCAATACGCGCACCTGGGCACCGAGCCGGTGCACGTGGACTTCGTTCGAGTGGCTCGCGACGAGCGCGTGACGGTGAGCGTGCCGCTGGAGTTCAAGGGCACGCCGGTGGGTGTCAACGAAGGTGGCGTGCTCGAGCACGACATGGTGGACATCGAGATCGAGTGTCTGGCCACGGAGATTCCGGATTCGATCCGCGTCATGATCACCGATCTGCGGCTGGGCCAGTCGCTGCACGTGCGCGATCTGCAACTGCCGCCGAACGTCACGGCGGTGAGCCCGCCCGAGGCGATCGTCTGCTCGGTGCGGACCAAGAAGGCCGAGGTCGAGGCGCCGGAGGCCGAAGGCGAAGAGGCGGCCGAGCCCGAGATCATCACCCGCAAGAAGGAGGAGACGGAAACCGAGGAGTGAGGCTCTCCCTCAGCGGGACCGACAGGTGAGTACGGGCCATGAAACTCGTCGTCGGCCTGGGCAATCCGGGCAGCAAGTACGAGAAGACGCGTCACAACGTCGGGTTCCTGGTGGTCGAGGAGTTGGCCCGCCGGTGGGGCTACGGCAAGGCCCGCCGTCAGTTCAGCGGTCTGCTGGCCGACGGCTGCATCCGGCAGGAACGCGTGTTGCTCCTCGAACCGCAGACGTACATGAACCTCAGTGGCACCTCGGTGCGCGAGGCGACGAGTTTCCTGAAGATCGCCACCGCGGATCTTCTGGTGATCCTGGACGACCTGGCCCTGCCCGTCGGGCGGCTGCGGATTCGGCAGAAGGGCTCGGCGGGCGGGCACAACGGCCTGGCCAGCGTGATTCAGCAGTTGGGCACCGACGAATTCTGCCGGCTGCGGATTGGCATCGGCCAGGTCGGCGGCGATCGGATGGTGAGTCACGTACTGGGCACTTTCAATGCGGAAGAGGGCCCGGTGATATCGCGGGCGGTGCGGACGGCGGCCGATGCCGTCGAGTGCTGGGTCACGGAAGGTCCGGATCTGGCCATGACGAAGTTCAACCGGTCCGGCGAGCCGGACTCCAAGCCGGAGTAGGCGGCGAAGCGGCGTTCGCCGTGCGAGTCGAACGGACGCGCGTCGGACCAGCGAACCACGTGGAACAGGCGAATAACGCACAGCCACAAGCGAATGCGAACGGCGATGTGAGCGACAACGAGTATGCGAGCGTTCCGGCAATGTTGCGGAGGTACTGATCTTGAATAACTACGAAGGAATGTTTCTGTTTGATCCCGGCGTTCTGACCGACTGGGAGAGCGTGCAGAAGGAAGTGTACCGCATCCTGGAGCGGGCGGAGGCCCAGGTGGTGGCCTGCAGCCGGTGGGACGAGCGGCGTCTGGCCTACGAAATCAAGGGGCGGAAGCGTGGCGTGTACGCCCTGACGTATTTCAAGGCCGATCCGTCGCGGATCGCCGGGATCGAGCGGGACGTCAACCTGTCGGAGTCGGCGTTGCGATGCCTGATTCTGCGGTTGGACGACGACATGACCGAGGAGGAAATGAAGGAAGCGGCCTCGGCCACGCGGATCGAGCAGCAGAAGTCCGCGGGTGAGCCGGCCGAGGACGAGGGCGGCGACGCGGGGCGTCGGCGGGAGCGTCGGCGCGAGGAAGACCGGCCCGCCGCCGTCGAGACGGTGGAGAGCGAACCCGAGGCATAACCGCCCGCAGGCGTGGCGACCCGGCTGCATGACGACCCGGAGGCATAACTCATGGCCAGTTTCAATCGGGTGATTCTCGCGGGAAATCTGACGCGCGATCCGCAACTGTCGTACACGCCGTCGAACACGGCGGTGTGCGACATGGGGTTGGCCGTGAACCGTCGCTTTCGTGACAAGGACGGGAACCAGCGGGATGAGGTGTGCTACGTGGATGTGGCGGCATACGGCCGGCAGGCGGAGGTGATCAATCAGTACTTCCGCAAGGGCAGGCCCATTCTCATCGAGGGCCGTCTGCGTTACCGGGAGTGGACCAGCAAGGAAGGCCAGAAGCGCAACAAGCTGGAAGTCGTGCTCGAGTCGTTTTCGTTCATCGACGGAGGCGCAGGCGGCGGCGGAGGAGGCGGCGGTTACCGGTCCCAGCCCGGGGGAGCGCCTCGAGGCCAGGAGCCCGACGCGCCGCCACCCCTGGACGATATGCCTCCGCCGACCGACGCGGACATCCCGTTCTGATTCACGACCGTGCGTCGTGAGGGAACGAGTTGCCGGCCCGTTTGCGCCGGGTGTGAGGGAACGGCTCGCAACCGGCCGGGAGGGCCGCCATCAAGAAAACTCAACGGCTCGCCCGGACAGAAGTTGTGATATCCGTGGCCAATGTGAGATCTCGACGGTCCAGCGAGCCGTTGACGGAACAACGAAGCCGAGGGCGAAAACTCGCGTGAAACGCGTCGCCCCAGATGGTATAAAAAGAACGCTGTCAACCGAGGTGATTAAAGATGAAGCTGTTGCTGCGACGCGATATTCCGAAGGTGGGCCTGGCGGGTGATGTGGTGGAAGTGACCGAAGGCTACGCCCGCAACTACCTGCTGCCCCAGCACCTGGCCGTGCTCCCCACGCAGGCCAACATGAAGGCGATTGAAGAGGACAAGCGGCTGGCCGAAGAGGAACGCAAGCAGCGGCGCCTCCAGTTGGAAAGCCAGGCGGCCCGCATGCGCGACGTCGAGGTGACCATCGCCGCGGCGTGCAACGAGGACGGGCATCTGTACGGTTCGGTGGGACCGCGGGAAATCGCCGCCGCCCTCCGCGACGAGGGGCATCAGGTCGATCCCAAGCAGGTCCAGTTGCACGAGCCCATCCGCCGGCTGGATTCGTTGACCGTGCCGGTGGTCTTCGCCGACGACCTGCGTGTGGAGGTGAAGGTGTGGGTGGTGCGCGAGACCGCCGCCGACGAAGCCGAAGAGGAAGAAGCCCGCAAGGAGAGGGAACGCGAGGAAGCTCGCGAGAAGCGACGCAGGGAGGCGGAGCAGTATGGCTACGGAGCCGGGGTTGACGCCCTCGAGACGGACCTCTGACAACCATGGTGATCGGGGCGGGTCGCGCAGCTCGACCCGCCCTGCGATCCTTCGAACCGACCGGGTTCCGCCTCAGGACATCGAGGCGGAGATGAGCCTGCTCGGTTCGATGATGCTGAGCCGTGACGCGATCGGCGACGTTCTGCCGATCATCCACCGCAACGAATCCGATCGTTTTTACCGGCCGGATCACCGCCGGCTGTTCGAAGTCCTGGTCGATATGTACGACCGGGGCGACCCCATCGACATTGTCACGCTGCGCAACGAACTGGACCGCCTGGGTCTGCTTCAGGAAGTGGGCGGCGTCGAGTATCTCGCCGAACTGGCCGAGTCGGTCCCGTCGCATCTTCACGCCGAGCACTACGCCCGCCTGGTCCGCGACAAGGCCATGTTGCGTGACTTGATCCTCGCCGGCGGGACGATCATCGAGGAAGCGTACAACCAGCAGGAAGAAGCCCGCCTGATCCTCGACCGGGCGGAACAGATCCTGTTCAACGTCACCGATCAGCGGATTGCCGATCAGGCGACGCCGATTCGCGACAGCCTGGAAGAGATCTTCCAGCTGATCGAGTCGCGCGACGGGCATTACATCACGGGCGTGCCCACGGGGTTCATCGAGCTGGACGACATGCTGAGCGGGATGCAGCCGGGCGAAATGCTGGTCGTGGCGGCGCGCCCGAGCATGGGCAAGACGGCGTTCGGCCTGACCATCGCCGAGCACGTCGCCGCGGTCCAAGGTCGGCCGGCCGCGTTCTTCTCCATGGAGATGAGCCGCCGTTCGGTCGTTCAGCGTCTGCTGTGTTCGCGGGCGCGGATCGACTCACACAAGTTCCGCCGCGGCATGATGTCTGACGCCGAGGTGGCGGCCCTGCACGAGGCGTGCGGTCAACTGGCGGACGTGCAGTTGTTCATCGACGACACACCGGGCATGAGCGTGCTCGAACTGCGGGCCAAGTCGCGACGGCTCAAGGCGCGCTTCGGCATCCAGGTGATTTTCATCGACTACCTGCAGCTCATGAGCTGTCCGGGGCGTCAGGAGAGCCGTCAGCAGGAAGTGTCGCAGATCAGCCGCGGCATCAAGGCTCTGGCTCGTGAGTTGAACATCCCGGTGGTGGTGCTGGCCCAGTTGAACCGTAATCCGGAAGGGCGCACGGATAATCGGCCGCGCATGAGCGACCTGCGCGAATCGGGCGCCATCGAGCAGGACGCCGACGTGATCATCCTGCTCCACCGTGAGGAGTACTACAAGAAGGAGAACTGCCCGGAGGAACTGCGCGGCGTGTCCGAGATCATCGTGGACAAGCAGCGTAACGGTCCGACGGGCATCGTTCGCTTGTTCTTCAACAACCGTTACACCCGTTTCGACAACTACGCACCCAACGCGGGCGGCTTCGTGCCCGACTACGCCGTCCAGGCCGAGCCGGCGCTGCCCACGCCCATGTACAACGCCGACGGCCCCGGCTGCGGCCGGCCGGACCCCGGCGACGACGCCGCTCCCTTCTGAACATAGCTGTGAGCTGTGGGCTATGAGCTATGAGCCAGACATCTGGCGCACGTGCTTAGCGTGCGAGATCGGCGAGAAGGTGCCGCACGCTAAACACGTACCGTCTGGCTCATGGCTGAGAGCTGGCAGCTGACAGCTGACTGCATCCGTTATCCGTGGTGAGCGGATGCTACTGGGGTCGTTGCGGGCCCGTGGGGGCGGGTAGCCGGTAGCTGTACACGTGCGAACCGGACGCGAAATAGATTCGGCCGTCCAGGTAGTCGCCGCCGGCATTGATCGGCACAGGTGATTCAGCGACCATCACGAGTTCGAACGTGTCGGGCTGCACGCCCACGATTCCTTTCGTGAAAAGCACGTAGACATCGCCTTTCGGGCCGGCCACGAACGTTCGTGGTGCCTGGGCGGTGCAGGTACGGCCCCATTCGCCGGGCGCGGTCTGTTCGTGGATAACCTTGCGAGTGGCCGGGTCGAACACGAAAAACCGGTTGTAGTCGGCCACGCCGTAGACCCGTCCATCCGTGGTGACATGCAAATCTGCGTAGGTTTGGACGCCGGGCAGCACCGGCTCATGCCACTCGATCTTTCGGCTGGCCAGATCAAGCACGTACAATTCTGCGAGCTCCGCCTTGCGTTCGCCGCCGGTTCCCGCACCCGTGGTCGTGCCGGCCAGAAGCTTGCCGCCGGGCAGGGCGACCATGCTCATGGTCGAGTGCTGTGGAATCAGGTCCGTATGCTTGAGCAATGTGGGCTTCGACTGCTTGCGATCCCAGAACAGCAGGCCGCCTCCCGTGTAGCCGTAGCCCGGTGTGCCGGCCAGAATGACCTGGCTGCCGTCACTCAGCGCGAGTAGCGCGTGCGGGCGATAGATGTCCGGCGAGCACGACGTGAGGAAGCGCGGATTGCATGCGGGATCGTCTTTCACGGTCGCGACCCACTCGCGGGCGGGATCCCACTCGAGCAGGAAGCCCTGCGTGTAGCCACCCACGAAGAACCGGTCGGCCTGGCGGACGACGGTGTTCCACTGGCCGTAGGAGGCGCGGTTGACCCACCGATCGGTTCGCGGGTTGTAGCTGAAGAATCGCATGGGAAACGCGGTTCCGCCGCAGATGGTCTCGTCCGGGGCGACGGCCAGGCCCAGCACGTGTGCTCCCTCGCTGTGATAGTCGAACGAAAGTCGGCGCTTCTGGCCGCTCTTGGGATCCTCGACGATAAGAACACGCTCGCCCAGGTCGCAGCTGACGATGCGGCGGCCGTCGGGAAACTCGCGATGAAACAGCGACTGGCTGGCCGTGATGATCGGCTTGGGTTGGATGTTCGGACGCGGGCCGATCTTGCGAGCCTGGCCACGGTACAGTTCGTACCAATTGTCGGTTCCGCCGGGTGTACCGTAGACCTTTCCGTTCAGATCGCGGACGACCTCACCCGCCACTCCCGGCAGCCGCTCGCTCTGCGGGATCATGGGCGAAGCCTTGCCGCTGGCCGGATCGAAAGCCAGCAGATGGCTGGCCGTGCTGCCTACGGCAAAGTAGATCCAGCCCGCATCGTCGGCCGCGACGTGCCGCTGGTACTGGTTCCAGTTCTCCGTATGCACATGGCCGTAGTCTTTGAACTCGCGCGTCGTGGGGTCGAACGAGGCCACGCCGCTTTGCGGATAGCTCACGAGCCAGATGCGGCCGTCGTCGTCCTCGGTCATGCCCATGGCCATCTGCGGGACGGTCTTGTGATGGAACGTGAACGCTCGCTTGACCGGGTCGAACTCGCAGAAGTGGCTGTTGAAATGGGTGTAGAACTTGTTGCCGCTGGAGAGGATTGAAGCGTAGGGGCAGTCTCCGCCGGGCGGAAAAGGCATGGGGTACTCTTCGCTCTTGCCGGTCTCGGCGTCGATGAGCAGCAGGGCGTAGCCGCCGCGGTGATCGAACAGCCAGACGAGTACGACATTGCGGCCCTGGCCGTCCACCGTGGCCACGATCCCGCGATGGTTGCTGACCGGCGTGGCCACGCCATGGTGCAGAAATCCGTTACCAAGGTCCTCGGTAGCCGCGGCCGCCGTGCCAACCCACGCCACCCACAACGTCATCCAAGCCGAGATCCCACGCATGCGTCACCTGCCGGTAAGAGATAGGACAAGCGGATAACCGAAGGCGCATGTTACTCGTCCGTGGCGGATCGTGCCACGCTTCGCTGGGGGCTGAGGCCTGGGGCTTGGGGTATCAGAGCCGCCGGGCTTGTCCCGGCGGACTCAGTTACGGGGCCCGGTCGCCCACGCGAACGAGTGCACGCGCTATGAATCTTGCGAGAGGAAGGCGAACTGACGAGGGAATGGGACGGCAGGGGCAGGCCCCGCCGCTCGTTGGGGCGGCGAACCGGAAACGGCGTTATGCCCGGGGCTCGTCGGCGGCGAGGCTGGCTCGGCGGGCGGTTTCCTTCAGCGTGCGGGCATACTCCTCGATGGTCTGATGCGATCGTCGAGAGGAGATGATCAGCCAGCACATGGCCAGGACCGCAGCGCAGATGAGAACGGGAGCGGCGCCCAGGAGGACCGCGGACGCAAAGCCGGGGCCGGTCGATTCGCCCGCCAGAAGGGCGGGCGGCGTGTAGCTGGGCGTAGGCGGAGCGGGTAGCGCGGCGACGCGCCGGGCGTACTCCTCGTGCAGACCGAGGAGCGTCTTGAGATCGGACGCCTGGTGCCCGACGAGTTCGGCCCGGTTGGCCAGACGGCGAGCGTGCTCGGCATGGACCGCGGCGGCCTGCGTGGCCTGCCGGCCGAGCTCGAGGAGCTGAGCATCGATCTGGGCGGCGCGGCTCGACAGTTCCTGCTCCTCCTTTCGGAGCCGGGCCAGGTGCAACGCCTGCTGCTTCTGCAATTCGGATGTGCGGGCTTGTCGTACCGCGGCGGCGATCTGGCTTTTCCGATGCTGCACCTGTTTGCGCAGCGAGTCGTACCGCTGCACGATGGCGGTCAGCTCGACGTTGTCGGCGAGCACGGCGCTGCGCACGGCGGCGGTGACCGTCTGCTGAGCGGTGGTGGCCGGGGTCAATTGCTTGGTTAGCGTGTTGCGCAGCACCAGCCGCTTGGTGGTCTGATCCTGGCCCTGGCCGATAGCTTCCAATGCTGACACAAATGCAGCACTGGCGGCGGTGATGTCAGTCACGAACGCGCGGGCCGATTTCTCCAGAGCGGCCTGGATGGCCAGCAGGTCGATCTCGCCCGGCTGGCTCATCAGCGACCGCTGACGTTTCCACTCGGTGTCCAAATCGGTCACGGCCCGGGCCCACGTCTTGAGCGACTCGCGGATCGCCACGAGTTGATCGTTCACGTCCGCGGGATGATTATCCTGCAGATCTTTCTGGAGCTGCGCGTCGGCCTCGGTCAGGGCCTGCTGGAGCGACTGGAATTGCAGGCCGGCGGTGTCGATGGTGGCACGCAGGCGGGCCGCCAATTGCTCCTCACGCTGCTGGAGGGCCTCGCTTTCGCTCCGAAGATGGGGATCGGCGGCCTGAGCCCGGGTGATCTGGTCAGCCGTGACGTCAACGCCGGCCGGCTGCGACTGGGCGCTCGCGAGCTGGTCGCGCAATTGGGTGAGCTTCTCGCCGATGCTCGCCCGCTCGTCGGCGAGTGCCTGCCATTGCGCCGCCAGCGTAACCGCATTGGCGGCATCAGGCGGCGATTCGGTACCGGCGAGTTCGGCGAGTTGGGCGTCAGCCTGAGCGATCCGGCTGGTCAAGGCGACGGCCGCCGGCTGACTGGCCGGTTGGGGCGTCGAAACGTACGCGGGGGCGCTGATGCCGGCCAACAGTTCAGTCGCCAGCGCGTCGAGGCGAGCCTTGACCTGGGCGGGATCCGGCCCGCGATGCGTCAACACGATGGTTCCGCGCTTAGAGTCCCCGATCACCTCGATTCCCTGCTCGCGCCGCGCGGCAGCCGCACAGGTCGCGAGCGTCCGGGCATCGATGCCGGGTAAAAACAGCGTGGTACTGGCCACGTGGAGCTTGCCCGCGAGGTTGTGCTGATGCAGCCAGCCGGTCAGACCGACTGAAACCAGCGCGCACAAGAACGTGGCAACCAGGGCGACGCGGGCGAATTGCGCCCACGCTCGGTCGGCCAAGCCGGCGGTCGGGTCGCTCCCATTGGCTTTCAACTCTGTGGTGAGCGTTTCGAACCGGGCCGAGGCATGTTCGAGAGCGGTCTGCAGTTGGGCAATGCGCCGGTCGCGCTGTTCGATGTGGGCCTGAGCGGCGGTCACACGGGCCTGAAGCTGCTCGAGCTGTTGCTGCTGCGCCTGCAGGGCTCGCTGTGCCTCGGTTTGTACGGTGCGAGCCCGCTCGAGTCCCTTGGCCGAGGTGCTGGTCAACTGGGCGATTTCGCGATCCCGCTCGGCCAGCTGCGCCTGGAGTTCGGCAGTCTGTTTTCGCAGCCCGGCGAGTTCCTGCTGATACCGACCCAATTGCTGTTGGGCCTCGTTGAGCGACTTGATTGCCCGGTCGCGCTCCAGCGTGAGCGAGCCGACGAGCCGCTGCAGTTCCTCGTCGGATTGACCGGTCTGCGTCTTCGAGGCACCGGACTGCTGCTCCTCCTCCATTCGGCGAAGCCACTGCTCATGCTCGGAGAGCCCGCCTTCCATTCGTTCCAGCCGGGCCAGTATCTGGTTGAGCATTTCGATCGTGTGCCCGGCCGCCGGATTGTCCGCAGCGGCGGGAAGGACGCCCGCATCGGGGGAATCGGGCGGAGTCTCCGGTGTGAGGGGAGACGACGGCTCGGGAATGTCGGACGAGTGCGACTGCTCGGGCATTGGTTCAGGCCTGCTCCGCCAGTAGTCGATCGACTTCCTCCATTACCTCGGGAGGAAGGTTCAGGTCGCCGGCGCCGGCATTCTCGTCCACCTGGGAGATCCGTTTGACCCCGACGATGGCGGCGGTGACACCGGTCTGCTGAATCGCCCATCGGATGGCCAGTTGGCCGACGGAGCAGCCGACCCGGCGGGCGACGGCGGTCAGGCATTGTACCAGATTGAGGTTGCGGGAAAACGCCTCTCCGGAAAATCTCGGATCGGTCGCCCGCAAATCCGTGAAGCGTCGCGGGGCGGCGTATTTGCCGGTGAGCAGGCCGCGGGTTAGCACGGAGTAGGCCAGCACGCCGATGGAATACTCCCGGCAGTACGGGAGGAGGTCGTCCCGGGCGTCGCGTTCGAGTAGCGACAGCTCGGTTTGGAGCGAATGGAAGGCGCACAGCCGCCGGGCCTCGCTCATGCCCTCGCAGCCGAAGTTGCACAGTCCGAGAACATTGATCTTGCCCTCGTCGCGGAGCCGGAGCAGCGCCTCGACGGTATGGACGATGGGCGTGTCCGGGTCGGGGCGGTGGATCTGGTAGAGGTCGATGGTCTCGATGCGCAGCCGGCGGAGGCTCTGCTCGCATTCGGCGCGGATCGACTCGGGGCGCAAGCACCTCACGTACGTGCCGTTCCCGTTGCGGCGAACCAGACCGCATTTGGTGGCCACCAGCACGTGATCGCGCCGACCCTGGATGGCCTTGCCGATGATCTCCTCGCTATGGCCGCGGCCGTAGGTGGGCGAAGTGTCGATCAGGTTGATGCCCAGGTCGAGCCCACGCTGGATGGCGGCAATGGATTCGTTGTCGTCCACCGGGCCCCAGACCGCGGGATCGGCACCGAAGGCCCAGCCGCCCATGGCGACGACGGAGACGTTCAGATCGGTGGTGCCCAAACGCCGGTACTGCATGGCACGCTTCCGAGTGCGCAGCCAAGCCGGCGAGCGCTACCTCGCGCTCGCCGTGCTCGAATACCGGAGTATAGGTTACGCCCGTGCGTGCGGGCGGCTAATTGATGGTTCGGCGCCGCCGGGCGTGCAGGCCGACCAGCCCCACGAGCGCGAGCGTGAGCGTCGAGCCGATGCCGAACCCGCAGCAGGGCCCGGTTGTGGATTCGTCGTCCTCGACGATGGGCTGTTCCTGGCCACTGGGCGGATTGTCCTCTCCGCCGTTATCGCCGTCACCGTTACCGCCGCCTCCGCCGCCGTTGTTGCCCCCGCTGCCGCCGTTACCGGGCTCGTTATCGGGCGGCGTGACGTGGCCGTCGTCCGTTTCGTTGCAGTCGGGGATACCGTTGCGATTGCCGTCGACATCAGGCTTGCCGCATCCGCAGGCGCCGGGGGTAATCTTGTTGGGATCGCCCGGGCACAGGTCGATGCAGTCGGCGACACCGTCGTTGTCGGCATCGACGTCGGCGACGCCGCAGCCGCACTGGCCGGGCACGATCTTGTTCTGGTCAGCCGGGCAGGCGTCGAGACAGTCGGGCGTTCCATCAAAATCGCTGTCGATTTCAATCGCGCCGCAGCCGCAGAAACCGATTTCGATCTTCTGGAAGTCGGACGGGCAGTTGTCGCAGCCGTCGGGGATCTTGTCCTGGTCGAGGTCCACACTGCAGCCGAATTCGTTCACCGTCGCGCAAGAGGCCGTCCCGGGGCACGCGTCGCACCCGTCGAGCACGCCGTCGCCATCACTGTCGCGGCCGCAACCATCGGGGCCCACCGGGGTCGCGCACAACGGCGTGTCAGGGCAGGCGTCACAGCCGTCGACGACGTTGTCGAGGTCCTGGTCGGAGGGGCAGCCAGCACTGTTCACGATGGCGCAGGACGGCGTGCCGGGGCAGGCGTCGAAGTCGTTCAGGACGCCGTCGCCGTCAGAGTCGTTGGTCGAGCAGCCGAACTCGTCCACCGGCGTGCCCAGCGGCGTGTCGGGGCACTGATCGCAGCCGTCCAGAACGAGGTCGGCGTCGCTATCGCTGGGGCAGCCGGTGAAACCCACGGTGGCGCAAGCGGGCAGGACCTGGCCTTCGCACTCATCACACCCGAAGGGCACGCCGTCACCGTCGAAGTCCTGCGGGCATCCGGTTTCGTCGGTGATGGCACACCACGGCGTGTGAGAGCAGAGGTCGCAACCGTCGGGCACGCCGTCCAGATCGCCGTCGAGAGGACAGCCGTTCGCACCCACCTGCGCACACAAGGGCGTGAACGGGCATTCGTCGTGGTCGTTGGTGACACCATCGCTGTCATCGTCGAGGATCGAGCAGCCCGTCTGATCGACCGGCTCCCCGGGCGGGGTGTTCGGGCAGGCGTCGCAGGCGTCGCCGACGGTGTCGCCGTCAGTATCCAGTTGGTCGGGGTTGGTCACGGTCGGACAGTTGTCGCATGCGTTTCCGAACAGATCCTCATCGTCGTTGGCCTGGTCCGGGTTTGGCACGTTCAGGCAGTTGTCGCAGGCATCGCCAACGGTATCGTCGTCGGTGTCGAGCTGGGTGGGGTTGAGCACGCTGGGGCAGTTATCCAGCGTATCCTCGATGGTGTCCTGGTCGATGTCGATGTGGGCGGTGAGAATGATGGCGTCGGTGGTGTCGGGCACCGTGAACTGCGTGAGCGGCTCGCCGGGATCGTTGATGGCCTCCCAGTACTCCAGCGTGACCGGTTCGATCGACCAGCCCAGGAACTGGCTGCGGGTGCAGGGGGCTTCAATCTGAATGATCGTGCCGGGAGCGAAACTGCCGGACGTGGTTTGGGTTTCGACAATGATGCCGTTCACGACGGTGACGCTGGTATCGGCCGAGGCAACACCGGCCACGGCCAGCGCGGCCACGATGAGCAGTCCGGATCTGGTGAATGTCATCTCTGCCCTCCCCTGGCGTGTGGGGTTGTTGGTAACTACTGTCGTTTCCGGTTGCCGACTTTCGCGCATTTCGGGGGGGCGAGCATCTTGCCCGCCTCCGACCGGTGGTGCCTATTATAATGCACGCTCCCCGCGCGTGCTCGTTCACCTGGAGGACATTCTCGCCTCGTTGGGGCGGCATTCTTCGGCGGCTTGCGCCGTCAAGGCGGGCAAGACGCCCGCCCCCCAAGGGGGGCCGTCCCAGATGAAAGCGGGCTGTAACTCTTCCCAGCCTTCGGGTCCCGATCCCCGAACAAACCGCACTACTATCGCACGCGCCTCTGCCGCCCAGGCCGCAGCAACGCAAGCCCCGACAATACCGCCGCTGCCATAAATGTAGTCGCTTCGGGGATGATGTACCCTTCGAAATTATCAATTTCCACATACGCGCCCTGGGCGGCCAGCCCGACGCGGCGGGCGTCCGGATCGTTGGCCAAGGCGGCCGGCACAGTGTCAAAAGTGAAGCTCAGGGCGGCTCCGATGTCATTGCCGGAGGTACGGTCGAAGGGTTGCACTTCCACCTTGACGGTACTGCCGCCGAAGTGCGCGTCCAGCCTCACGGCGTCGTACCGCTCGTCGAAGTCGAAGGTCAGACTGCTCGTCACAGCTTCGCCAAGCACCGTGTATAGCTGCAGGCGATAGAAATCGGTCGTGATGAGGTTGTCGGACAGGAGCTTGACCTCAAAGTAGTCCGATTCGCTCTTGGCTCCGACGATGGCGCTGACGGACTGTACGGATGCGTTGCGTTGTCCGACGTCGGGCAAGCCGCTGTAGGCTTCGAAGCGGATGCGACATTGGCCTTCGGGAGCGGGGAAGTCCTGATGGAGGGCCATGGCCTTGCCCGTGGTCAGGAGACGCCCGTTGCCCATGTAAAAACTGGGGACGGGCGTGGTCTGATACCACGTGTCCCCGCCAATCGGTCCTTCGCCATCGAACGTGTCGAGCATGATCCAACCGGCCTGTAGATTCGCGGTGCACAACAGCAGGGCGATCGCCGCTGATGCGGTCAGCCGTCCGGGCATAGGCCTTTCCTCCCTTGACTGGCGCCGGCTCCGCCGGGCCAGGCATCTGGTCGTCGGCGCACAACACACGCGGCACCGGCCCGTGGGCCGAAGCTGACGTTCATGCGTCGCGCGGTTTGGCGCGCCGACGGCAGGTGACGCATGGGGCCTGCACCGCAGACCCCTCCGGTGTCGGGGTTTCTATTCCCGCTCGTTGGCGAATGGCAAGTCCGGTTTCCGACAAAACCATCACAAATCCTGGATGGACCGTGGGATGACGGCCTTTCGGATGGCGGACACGGGCACATCAAACGAAGACGGGGGACCAGCCGCCGTCTCGGTCAGGTGGGTAAGCCGGCCAAATCAGCCCGGGCCAGCGCGGTGTAGGTGGGGCCGGTGCGGCAGAGCACGGACTGGAACACGACGAGTTGCGACGCCGTGAATGAGCCGGCAGTGAAGTCGGCGAAAGGCTCGAGGGCTCTCGGGACGTCGCGGGCGCCGCGAGGGTCGCGGGCCCGGCCGAGCGTCAGATGCGGCTTGAAGACGCGGGTCTCGGGGGCGAAGCCGAGTTCGGCTAGGGCCTGCTCGCAGGCACCATAGCAGGCGACGAGGCCGGCCGGCGGCCCGTCGATTCCCGCCCACACGATGCGGGTGAGACCGCGAGGAGGAAACACGCCCAGCCCGCGAACCGTCAGCGGAATTGCGGGCATCCGAGCGGCGGTGCGGGTCACTGACGTGCAGACCTGGGGAACGTCGGCGTCCGGTACCTCGCCGAGGAACTTGATCGTGATGTGGATCTGCTCGGGGCGGGTCCAGCGAATGGTGCGATCGAGGCCGTGCAGCTGGGTCTGAAGTTCGGCCAGCCGATTGCGGACCGTATCAGGCAGTTCAATAGCGACAAAACAGCGCATAGCACTTCAGGAGTTCATTACGAAACATGTCCATCGTGACCGCGAGGTTCTCCAGTCATTACCACCGGAATTGGTCCGCGACGACCGCGAGGAAATCCTTGTTCTCGCCGCCCTGGTGTCGAATTTCGGTCAACACACCCACTTGCGCGCGGCGAGCCTCGAGGGTTTCCTCCGCGGCGACCATCAGTTCGTAAGCGGAATAAGCCTCCGGGGCAGCCCGAAGCTTCGCGCTGATGGCCGGGCTGTCGAGGATCTGGCTACCGTTGGCGAGAATGCGCAGGTGGTCGGAAACGGCAGCCAGGGGGCCGACGATAAGCATGACCCGGTCCACGGCGTGCCCTTCGAGGTCCCATCGCATGGGTTTGCGGAGGATGGCCAGGGCGGTCAGAAACCGCGACAGGTCCGCCAATCGGCAGTGCGGCAGAGCCGCTCCGTTGGCGAACGCCGTGGTGCGGGTCCGCTCGCGGTCGAGGGCGGCTTGCTCGATGCGGCTGGCGTCGAGCTTGCCAACTCGGGCAATCCGTTCAGCCAGCCGGCGGATGACGCTCACCGCGTTATCAGCCGTTTCCAGGATTTCGATTGTGTCGGGCGATAAGCTATTTCTGATCAGCACGCCGGTGGTTCCTCCGCGGCGGGCCGGACTCCGCTCCGGCCGTCAGCAGACACAGGAGGCCGACGCCAGTGCCCCCGGGGTTGCGTGAACGCGCGTCAAGACCAATTGTAGATATGATGCGGTCGTTTCCACAAGGCGAGGCCGGATGGTCGGCCACACGTATCAGCGGCCCGAGAGCTTGCCGTTGCTCACCGGGCCAGCCCGCTTGTTCCGCTTGACAAGCGGGCGACCGGAGAGAAGATCGACGAATTCAGTCCCCGGATACCTGAGAGCGGGGCTCGAGAGAAGAGACTCACCGATGCTTCAGTTCAAAGGATGGTCGGCTACGACGGCGGCGAGCTTGCTTGCCGCCTGCAGCGGATGGGCGGCGCCGGATAAACGGGTTGACCTGGTCGAGTTCGGCCGGGTGGTGGCGATGCCCGACGAGCCGAAAGCCGTGACGACGGCGGCGGACGAACTGGTTCGCGGGACCAACGGCTGGGACGCGGTCCGTGGCGACGACGGCGTGTACACCATCGGCGTGGAGTGGGACGAGCCTCGCGAGCTGGCCGAGGTCAATATCGAGTTTCGGCACGCGATCGCCGATCGCGAACAGATCAAGGTGCAGTACTGGAAGGACGAGCCAGGCGGCACTGAGGGGGCGGGAACGACGGGCCGCAAGGCCAAAGGCCGCTGGCTGACGCCCAAGACGGAATGGTGGGCGGGTGACCGCGACGTGTCGTTCTCGTTTCTGCCGGGCGACCACGAGGCGACCGGCGGGCAGGCGGATAAGACCACGCGCCGCACGAGGCGGTTGCGGTTCATCTGCGGCAAGACGCATCTGCCGCCGGTGCGGTATCTGCGGGCGTACGGCCCCGAGCCCTTTGCCACCGACACGTTCGATGTGCGGCTCGATGCGAACAGCCCGCTGTCGCCGCCGGTCACCGTCCAGATCGTCAACGGATACATCCTGTCGGTGGTCGGCAACGCGCAGATGACCTCGGCGGTGATGCGCGACCGTGAGATGGCGTTGCAGATCCGGTATTTGCGCGGCGAGGCGGACTCCCCGAACCGCACGCGTGTGATTCTCGAGAGCATGGATGAGGCCGGCGTGCAGGCGGTCTTTTACCCGGCGGAGGTGGCTCGGCGCGGCCAAGTTCGGCTGACGGAGCGCAGACTGGTCGTCGAGCGTCGCGGGGGCAAGCTCCCGTCGGCGGGTGCGGCCACAACGGTCCCGGCGGACAACTAACGCCGCCGCATGAGCAAGAAGGCCAGCCGTATTCCTTCTCCTTGTTCACCCGCATCCGCCCTGTCCGCGGTGTCAATGGTCTGTAAATCTTGTAATCTTGTAATCTGTGGATCATACCTGGGCGCGCCGGAACGGATGCTGTGAGCCGGACTGGCACGCGGAGCGGAGTGAATATCCACCGATTACAAGATTGCTCAGATTTGAAGAAAAGACAGTGAGATTGCGCGGTCGAAGTCATCTCGGGGCCGCGGGGACCGGGGGGAATAGGGGCGCGACATGTCTCGTTGTTCGTTGTCGGAATGGAGTGTGGGCACCGGGCGTGAGCCGTACATCCGGGTGGGCGTAGTGTTGCCGCCGGACGGGAATGAGCGGATGCGGGCGGATTTGCCGGACCGGCCGTACGAATTGCATGTTAATGGCACTCGTGCCGGTCGCATCGCAGCCGGTGCCGCTGAACTGCGGGTGGATGGCAACCAGGTCGCGTTGACCGACTCATCGGGAGCGAAACATCGTGGGACGGCGATTCGGCTGGTGCCGGTCGAGACGGCTCAGCCCGTGCAGGGCTCGGGCGTACGGCTGCACGATGTACTCACCGGCCGAGGCTTCCACTGGCAAAAGCGCGTGAGCTTTTCGCTCGAAGGCACGCTCGAGTTTCGCGCCTACGAGGGACGGCTGTTAGGAATCAACGAGCTGGGGCTCGAGGATTACCTGCAGGGGGTAATCACGGCCGAGATGAGCGGCCTGTGCCCGGTGGAGTTTCTCAAGACCCAGTGCGTGGTAGCCCGCTCATGGGTGCTGGCGCACACGGAGCAGAAGCACACCGAATGGCCCATCGACCGCTGCAATGACGACTGTTGCCAACGGTATCACGGCACGAGTTATCTGACGCCGCGAGCGACGGAGGCCGTGCTCGCCACGCGAGGACAGGCGGTGGTGGACTCGGCCGGGCACATCATCGACGCGAACTATTCCAAGAACTGCGGCGGCATTATCGAGGCTCCCGAGCATGTGTGGTTCACGTCCAAGACCGGCCAGCGGGCGGCGGTGGATGCGCCGGCCGGTTCGACGGCTCGGCGGTTCATGCCCATCAGCGACGCCAACTTTGACGAATTCCTCACCGGGGCGTGGCTGGAAAGCACGGACGTGTTCTGCAGCCCGGCCGTGGTTCCCGATTGCGATCTGCCACGGTATCTCGGCTCGGTGGATGAGGGCGGCGGGCACTTCCGGTGGTGCGTCGAGTATACGCGCGAGCAGTTGGAAGCACTGCTGCGTCGCAAGTTGGCGCACGTGTTCGCGGAGGCAGGCGAGTCTTCCGGGCCGGCCGATGAGCCGATACTCGTGGCTGATCTGCCGCCGCGGGTGATGGATGTGCGGGTGCCGATGCTGGTGAAGCTCGTCGACTTGCGCCTGCGGCAACGCGGGCCTTCGGGCCGGGCGTCGGAGATGGATATCGAGTACTTGGACGGGGCGGGTCGGACGCACCGCATCGTGGTCCGCAGCGAGTACCGTATTCGCGAGGCGCTGCATGACAAGTTCCTGTTCAGCAGCGCCTTCAAAGTGCAGATGGATCGGGATGAGGCGGGCCTGCCCAGCCGCATCCGGCTGGTTGGCGCGGGATGGGGACACGGCGCGGGGCTCTGCCAGATCGGAGCCCTGGGCATGGCCCTCAAAGGTTACGCATGCCGCGACATCGTGCGGCATTACTTCGAGGGCGTGGACCTTCGCGCCTTGTACTGAGGATCAACCGGTCAGGTGCTTCCGCTCGCATCGGGAATCTGATCGGCGATGGCCAGATAGATTCCGCGGAAGCTCGAACCGATCGACTTGATGATGCCGACCGATCCCAGTACCAGGATGGCCAGGAGGATCGCATACTCGGCGGCGCTGACGCCCAGATCCTCCACCAGGAAATCCAGAGTCCTGTGTCGCCAGTTTATCAGCCTGTCTTCCACCGGTCACTCCTTTTCCCCATTGCCTGGGATGCTCGCACCGGTGTCCCGCGGTGCTTTCCATGCCGCAGCGCGGACCCCGCGGCACGGACGACTAAGCCTACGATTCAAATCGCCGAGGGGAAAGCCAGTGACTCGAAAGAAAAAGCGTTGCGTCGTCACAGGTGCGGGGACCGGGCTCATGGGGCGGCTAAAGGCGGATGCCGGGTTCAGACGATGAAAATATTATGGCTGACGAGCCGTCCTATATTCTCGATTTGCAGAGCCTGCAATGCGACTCGCCCGAGAGCGAGTCCCCGGAGCCTGACGAGCCGGCCGAGTCTCCGACCGGTTCGCGAACGGGTCGGGCGTGGATCGGCATTCACTTCGAGTGCTGTGGCCTGTACACGCGAATTTACCGGAACCGCGAGGCGACGGCCTATGAAGGATATTGCCCGCGTTGTCAGCGGCCGGTTCGCGTCGGCATCGGCGCGGGTGGCACGCATCATCGGCTCTTCCGGGCAACGTGAGAGATTGCTATCTGCATCGTTGCTGAGCGGATCGCGGTTTTCACCGCAACCCCCAGCCCCTAGCCCTCAGCCCCCTTTGCATCACTCTCCGGGCTGCAGTTCTTCGACGCGCGGCAAATCATCGAGGCTGGACAGGCCGAAGACTTCGAGGAACCGGCGGGTGGTGCCATAGAGCATGGGGCGGCCAACGTCCTCGGCCCGGCCCACGATCTTGATGAGGCCCAGTTCGCGAAGCCGGTTCAGCATCTCGCCCGCCGACACGCCGCGAATCGCCTCGATCTCGGCGCGGACCACCGGTTGCTTGTAGGCGACCACCGCCAGTGTCTCCAGGGCGGGTTGAGAGAGCCGCGAATCCTGCTTGGTTTGCTTGAGACGCCGGATCCAGGTGTTGTACACGGGCAACGTGAGCATCTGATAGCCACTGGCGATCTGCTCGATGCGGAAGGACGCGCCCATCCGCTCATACTTTTCGTTGAGGGCCTTGATGTGGTTTCGCACGTCGCGGGCCGAGCCGACACCCAGGATGGACACGATCTTCGAGAGCGGCAGCGGGGCGTCGGAGGCGAAGAGTACCGCCTCGACGACGCGCTCGGTGGTGACTTCCTGCTCACCCAGGCCGGACGGTGCTTCGAGCGTATCGACGTCCGCGTCGGCATCCCCCTCGCCACGCTCGACGGGGCCTTCCTCGTCGTCGGCGTCGGTCGGGCTCTCGGCCGTGACGAGGGCCTCTTCGGCATCGTCCGAGCCGGTCTCGTCGGAGCCCGTATCGTCCGCAGCAGCGTCGGCCGGCGCAGTCTCGGCCGGGTCGACGTCGTCATCCGCAGCAGGCGCAGGGGCAGGTTCGCGATCGTCCTCGGCATGGGCGGGGACGACCGTGTCCTGATCAGACGCGGCGGGCTCGTCCGGCTGCGGAGCGTCGTCGATGCCAGCGTGCGGATCCGTCGGGCCAGGGTCTTCCTTGTGTTCCTGGTCGAGGATCTCGTCGTTGTTCTCGTCCCTGTGAACCATTCCCAGGAATATATCGGAGCCGGCATCCATCGTCCATCGGGTGCAGCCGCCGGGCACACCGGGAACAAGCGTCGGGAGGCGGCTACCATGCCGGCCCCGCTCGAGCCGGCTTGCCGCGCTGGCCGGAGATCCCGGCGCACCGGGCCTCTCGGTTCATTGGCTGATGACTCGGCCGGGCCGAACGACCCGTTGCGGCATCGAGCGCCGGGTGCGACGCGGTAACTCCACCGCTGCCAGGTCCCGTGGCCGTATTGCCGGTTGACCGAGTGTGCCGCGAGCCATACGCTGAAACCACTGTGCTGAACTTGTGAGGTGTCCGCGTGTCCGACCTGGTGCGATTGAGTCTGTCCATTGAAAAGCCGTTGTTCGAGCAGCTCGAGAAGCTGGTCAAGACGAGCGGGTACGAGAACCGCTCCGAGTTCGTCCGCGACCTGATCCGCGACCGGCTGGTCAAGGGCAAGTGGGACAAGGATGAGGAAGTGCTGGGCACGATCACGATGGTCTACGATCATCACCAGCGCCGCCTGGCGGAAAAGCTCATCGATCTGCAGCACCATCATCACGCCTCGGTCCTGGTCACCACGCACGTGCATTTGAGTCACCATCTGTGTGCCGAGGTGATCCTGGTTCGCGGCCGGGCCAGCCTGATCCGAAAGCTCGCCGACGCCATCCACCAGCAGAAGGGCGTCCTGCACGCCGAGTTATCCATGACCAGTACGGGCAGCGAACTGCACTGAGCGGAAGCTATGAGCTGTGAGCTGTGAGCTATGAGCCAGGCTTGCCCCTGCCGGCTCGTTGGCCCGTCAGTTCGCGCGGCTCTCGTTCCGGGAAGGCGAAAAAGCGAATCGCTCAACATGGACGACGCTTCTCGCGGGAACGTGGACCACATACTTCCGGGCCGCCGTTGCGGGTATACTGTCGCGGCACATGGTTATGGGCAAGGCGGGCATCCTGCCGGCAGGCAGGCGGGATACCTGTCGCTTGGCCAGACTTGCGAAGCGGAGGCGGACAGTTGATCACGTTCACAACATGCCTGTTGGCGGCTTTGGTGGGGAGTGCAGTGCCGAACGAAACAAGCGCAGGAAAAGACGTCAAGCCCGTTCGAGTGGCGGTGTGTCAAGTCTTCTGTATCGACAGCGATGCCGAGGGCAACTTCCGGCGGGTTGCGTACGCGGTCGAGGAAGCGGCTCGGCAGGGAGCGGCGGTGGCTTGCTTCCCGGAGTCGGTCATTCTGGGCTGGATCAACCCCGAGGCGCATCAACTGGCCGAGCCCATCCCCGGGCCGATGACGCAGCGTCTGGCCGAGCTGGCTCGCAAACATCAGCTGATGATCTGCATCGGCATGGACGAGAAAGACGGTGACAAGTTGTACGACTCGGCGGTGTTGATCGGGGCCGACGGCAAGCTCCTGGCCAAGCATCGCAAGATGAACAATCTGCACCACGCCAAGCTGATGGAGCCGCCGTATGCCGACGGCAAGCCCGAGGATATCACCGTGGTCGACACGCCCATCGGCCGCGTGGGGCTGTTGATTTGCGCGGACACGTTCGAGGTCGAGTTCCTCGAGAAGGTGGCCGGGCAGCGTCCGGATCTGCTGCTCGTGCCCTACGGGTGGGCGGCCGACAAAGAGCAGTGGCCAGGTCACGGCAAGGAGTTGGAGAAGGTGGTCTGCCGCGCGGCCAAGGTGGTCGGCTGCCCGGTGGTGGGGACGGACTGCGTGGGGATGATCTCCCGCGGACCGTGGAAGGGCAAGACGTACGGCGGACTGAGCGTGGTGGCCGATCGTGACGGCAACGTGCTGGGCGTGCTGCGGGATCGCGACGCCGAAGTGCGGATCTTCGAGATTCGCCCCGGGCGGGGGGACTGACGGTGCACGATTGGATCCTGCCGGCCGGGGTCACGGCGAGCCCGGCCGTGTACATGATCGTCGCCACGCTGGCCCTGGCCATGACGGGCATCTCCAAGGGCGGCTTCGGCGGCGTGGGCGTGTTGTCGATCCCCTTGATGATGGCAGTGGCGCCGGCGAAGTTCTCGCTGGGCATGTGGCTGCCGATCCTGGTCGTGTGCGACATCCTCACGCTGCGTCACTATCCGCGGGAGTGGCAGGCCCGGCCCGTCCTGCTCATCGCGCCGTGGATGCTCCTGGGCATCATGCTGGGAGCGCTGCTGCTCGGCGTAATCTCGCAGGAGGCGACCAAGATCTTCGTGGGGGCCACGTCCATCGCGTTCGTCGGACTCGATTGGGTTCGGTCGTGGCTCAAGCGTCGCATCGATCGTGACGGGGAGTTGCCGCCGTTTCGACCGACGTGGCTGACCGCGATGCCCTTCGGGATTGCCGCGGGTATCGCCACCATGCTCGCCCACGCGGCTGGGGCGATCACCACCATCTACTTCCTGCCCCAACGGATGGAGAAACGCGACTTCGTGGGCACGCAGGCCCGGTTCTATTTCGTGTTCAACTCGGCCAAGATTCCGTTCTACGCCGTCGTGCCGTTCCTGGATTCGAACTTCGAGCCGCTCATCACCCGCGAGACGCTGGTCAAGAGCATCTGGCTGCTGCCGATGGCTCCGCTGTTCGTCTGGATGGGGGCGGCCATGAACCATCACATGTCGCCCGCACTCTTTCACCGGGTGGTGTACATCCTTCTGGCTATCAGCGGCGCGTACCTGCTCTACGCGAACCTGTGAACGACCAGCCACATGACGGCATTGCCGGCATCGCGAGCGAGGGAATGGAATCCCAAACCACGCACCGGGCGAGACACCCGCCCCCTGAGACATTCTTTCGCCAACCCCCTCTCCGCGCTCACACATCGCAGATGCGGAAGGCATCCTCGAGCGCCTTGACCGGATCGTGCTTGGGCACGAACTCCTGGCCGACGAATCCACGGTAACCGGTCTCGACGATGGCTCGCATGATCGCGGGATAATAGATCTCCTGTGTCTCGTCGATCTCGTTTCGGCCAGGGTTGCCGCCCGTGTGATAGTGCTTGATGTAAGCGTGGTTTTCGCGAATGGTGCGGATGATGTCGCCTTCCATGATCTGGGCGTGATAGATGTCATACAGGATGCCGAACCGCTCGGAGCCGATGCCCTTGGCGATGGCCACGCCATAGGCCATGTGGTCGAAGGCGTAATCCTTGTGATCGACCTTGCTGTTGAGGTACTCCATGCAGATGGTCACACCTTTTTTCTCGGCGTAACCGACCACCTGTTTCAAGCCCTCGATGCAGTTGCGAATGCCTTCTTCGTCGCTCTGGCCGTCGCGGTTGCCCGAGAAGCAGATCACGTTGGGGAAGCCCGCCTCGGCCGTCAGATCGATGTTCTTTTTCATCTCGTCGATCTGCTGGGCGTGATGCTCGCGACGGTTCCAACCTTTGGCAATGCTCCCGGAGCCGGGACACATGGAGGCGATCAGACCGTACTTCTTGGCCGTCGGCCAGTCCTCCCGCCCGATCAGGTCGATGGCTTTGTAGCCGATGTGCGCGGCATGGCGGCACAACTCCTCGTATTCCAGCTTGCGATTGTAGCACCATTTGGAGACGGATTGCTGGATGCGACCGCCGGACGCGGATCGCTCGGCATCAGCGGCCCGAGCCAGCGGTGTGACTGCCAACGTGCCGACCGCACCCGCCGCACCCGCGAGAACGCTGCGACGTGACAAATCTTGTGTCCGATTCATGACCCTACCCCTCTTGTGGATATCAGAAAAATCGTCGTTCGACATTCGAGTTTCGTCATTCGTCATTTCATCGCTCGGTAGTTCACGTCCATCGCATCCAGCCGCTCGAGGTGCGGCCGGAGCCGGGCGAGGAACCGGTCGTGTTGGATGCATCGACAGGGCTGGTCGAAGCGCGAAGCCGCCAACCGAGGGCGGGAGCGAGCGCATCAATGAGCTTTTCGGCCTCCCGGGAGGCGGGGCCGGGCGCAGCGACCACGACGGTTTCCGGCAAGATGACGAATTCGCCGGCCGCCGATGTGAGTTCGACGGGAGCCGGAATGATCGAAGAAAACGTGGGTGAATGGGGTGGTGCTGCCATCATAGCTGTGAGCAGACAGGGAAGAAGCATGTAACGTTCCTCGCAGGAGACGGGAGAGTTCGTCGCCAAGATACCCGGCGGTTCCACCCGCGACAAGGATGTTCTGAGACGCCAACCGCGACCGCACAGGAACGATGCTCCTTCGGCGTACATCGCTTCTGTCCAGCTGCGGGCGCCGTAGCATTCCTCGTCACTCGCCCGTTGCGTGACAGGGTGATCTGCCCTTAATCTACGCACGTCCGGCGCGGGTCCGTGCTACGTCAGCGGGCACCGGCGGCTCACAGACTCCAATCTGCAGGATTCGACATGAGCAACTTCACCTGGATCGACGGCGGGATTGTGGGCGTGTACCTGGCGGTGACCATGGCGGCCGGCGTCATGGTGCGCAAGTACGTCGGCAAAGTCGAGCACTTCCTGGTGGCCGGCCGCGAGATGAATCTGTATCTCGGTATCGCCTCACTGGCCGCTACCGAGTTCGGCGTGGTGACGTGCATGTACGCCGCTCAGAACGGCTACGACAAGGGCTTCGCCGGAGCGACGCCGGGCATTCTCTACGCGTTGGCCATGCTGGTGGTGGGGCTCACCGGATTCTGTATCAAGCCGCTTCGCGAGGCCGGCGTGGTCACCATTCCTGAATTGTTCGAAAACCGTTTCGGGCCCCGCATCCGCTGGCTGGCGGGCGTGGTCATCGTGCTGGGCGGATTGCTCAACATGGGCGTGTTTCTGCGGGTGGGCGGCGATTTCCTGGTGCAGACCTGTGGGATGGATGCCAAATGGCTGGTCGGCACGATGGGCGCCTTGCTGGCCGCGGTGGCACTGTACACCATCCTGGGCGGGATGCTCAGCGTGTTGGTGACCGACTTCATGCAGTTCATCGTCATGAGCGCCGGTTTGGTGGTGGTGACTTTTCTCATCCTCCATGACGTCGGCTGGAGCAAGATGGTGGAGACCGTCGCGCAGCACCACGGCGAAGGCGGGTTCAACCCATTCAAGCACAAGGACATGGGCGTGGACTACGTGGTGTTCATGGGTCTGGTCAATCTGGCCGCGGTCCTGACGTGGCAAACCATGATTCAACGGCTTCTGTCAGCCAAAGATGCTCGGACCGGCCGCCGCATTTATGCCCAGACCAGCTTCTTCTTCGTGTGCCGGTTCCTGATCCCCGGCATCTGGGGTGTGGCGGCCTTGACCGCCTTTGCGCCCGACCAGTTGCCGACGCTGTTCGCCGGTGAGGAGGAAGCTCGCCGCTCCTTGTTGGCCATGCCTCGCTATTTGTCCACCGCCGTACCCATGGGGCTCATGGGCATCCTGGTGGCGGCCATGTTGGCCGCGGACATGTCCACGGATTCGGCTTACATGCTGACCTGGGGCAGTGTGATCTACAACGACATCCTGGCCCCGTTCCGTCGCAAATGGTCCGAGCGGCGGGGCATCCTCATCAACCGGATGATCGTGGCCCTCATCGGCGTGTTCCTGTTCTTCTTCGGGCTATACTACGAGTTGAAGGGCGACGTATGGACGTACCTCACCGTGACCGGAGCCATTTACCTGTCGAGCATGTCCATCCTGCTGATCGCGTGTTGCTATTGGCGGAGGGCGAACAGTTGGGGCGCGGGCGCAGCGATCGTGGTGGGAGCGGCGATTCCCATTTTCCTGTTGGTCATGCAGCAGTCGGACCGGTACAAGGCCTGGCATGACGAATGGCAATACGTGGTGGGGAGTTGCACATTCCTGGCCGCCGGCGTGGCGATGGTCGTCGGGTCGCTGCTCAAGCCGAGGCAACCAGGCGACGCAGACGCCGTGACGAAAGGAGTGGCGTAATGGCAGAGTATTTTTGGCTCGCGCTGGTGGTGTCCTGCCTCACGTGGTATTCCACGGTGACCATTTACGTGGCTATCAAGGGCGTGGCCGACATCAAGTCCATGCTTCGTCGCCTTTCGCAGGGCGACGACCTGATCGGCTGACCACCCCAACGACGGTGGTTCAACAAGCGAGCGGCGGGGCTTGACCCCGCCGACTCGTTCTTGCGTCAGAACGCACGCGAATGCGTCAGTTCAACGCGTCGTCGGAGTGGCCCCGCCTACTCATTCCCCCGCCGGAATGCACGCGGATGCGTACCTCTTTCCTCCTGCCGAGGCGGTTACGTTATCGCGTTTCCGACCCCGGCCAGCACCGACTGGTGCGCGTCAGCCGGCCCCTGAACAATGTTGGTGAGTATGCTCTGCATGGCGCCGTACTCGGCCTGCACGAGTTGCCGCTCATCGACGATCTCGTCGTAATGGGCCTCGAGCACGCGAACGACCTGTCCGTCGAGTCCCCCCTTGTCGACGAGCTTGTTGATGACGCTCATGGCTTCGGCACGATCCATTCCCTTGCGGTAGGGGCGGTCTTCGGTGATGGCGGTGAGGACGTCGGCGACGGCCATGATGCGCGAGCCCAGCGTGAGCTCGTCGTCACCGAGGTGGAACGGATAGCCGCGTCCGTCGAGCCGTTCGTGATGGAACGCGGCCCACTCGCTGACCTGGGTCAACCCGCCGATGGCTTCCAGAATGTGGTAGGTGTGGTACGTGTGAGCCTTCACGACGAGGAACTCCTCGCGGGTCAGCTTGCCCGGCTTGTCGAGGATGGCGCTGGGGACCGAGAGCTTGCCGATGTCGTGGAGGTAGCCGGCGGCTCGCATCAACTGTTGTTCGCGGGGCGAAAAGTGCATCAGCCGAGCCAGGGCGGCGGCGGTCGCGGTGACGCCGGCGCTGTGGACGGCCGTCCAGGGGCTGGCCAAGTCAACCAGCCGGCCGAAGATCTCGGCCACCGGGCCGAGCGATGCCTCGTCGATGGTCAGCACGGGCCAGTCGATCCGATCCGTGAGCAGCGAACCGATGTGGGTGGTCACCACGTCGAGCCAGAAGGATTCGCGAGAGGCGACCTCCAGGAACGCATCCACGCATTCCGGATGGAACATCTCGCCGCTGCCCGCAATCACCTGTTCGTTGATCGAGCTGACCTGCTCGAGGATCGGCACGTCACGGTCGATGCTCGTTTCGATTTTATCGGCCAGTGTGATGATATGGGCGGCCAACGGAACGGCTCGACCGTTCTTGGTCGCGCCGGCTCCATGCCCCCAGGGCACGTGATGGTCCCGCAGGATCGCTGCCGCGCCGGCGAAGAGACTGCTGGTCTTGAGCAACTGATATCCGACCTCGGAATGCCAGGCAATGCTCTCGAGGTCCCGGAGCCTGGCGGCCGCGATGCGGATTTCGGGTGTGATAAGCCCGATATCATGCAGCAAAGCCGCCTGGAAGACGTCGAGAAGGTCCGCGCCTTTGATCCCGAGTTGGCGGGCAATGCTCGTGGCCATGTAGGCCACGCGTTGTTGGTGGTCGGCCACGCTGGGATGCACCTGGTCCACGGCGCGGGAAACCGAAAGCAGCAATCGATGGAGCGAAATCTGCGGATGGTTCAGCATGAAGATACTCTCTCGAACACAAGCGATGTCGTTCTGTCGGTTTATCGTCCAGCGAGGCGACAACGTACACAAGGTTTTGTACCCAAACCCACGGGAAGTTCGGCTCGCGGTGCGCGTTGTGAGAGGCGAGGACCGCGGTCGCTCCCGATAACGTGCAGGCACGTGACGGCTTGACGGCGGGATCAGGGCCAAGTACATGGAGGCTTACGGATAACCGCCATCGCATTCGGGGCGGGCGGTGTGGGATCATTCATACACGAGGTGAGCTGATGGTTGGCCCGATGACGAGTTCGGGGAGGAGCAGGGTTCTGGCGGTCTGTCTGACGGCGGTGCTGCTGTCGGCCCCGACGGCGTTGGGCTGGGATCCCGACACATTGCCGAAATGCACGCGGGTGGGCGATCGCAAGCCGCCCGCTCCGTGGATGGCGCTGTCCGATTATCCGCGCCCGCCGGCGCCGGACACGGGCTGGGGCATCCACGACGACCCGAACTGCACGTGGGCGGCTCGCGATCCGGACGCGTTCTTCAAAGAACTCCGAGAGCGTTACGGCTTCACCTGGTACAAGGTGCTCGCCTGCGGGCTGAACAAGATCGAAGTGGTCAAGGCGGCTCGGCGGCAGGGGGTGGAGCCGGTCGTGCGGCTGTACGTGGAACGGCCCAGTCCGCATTTTCCCGCACCGGGTGCCGAAGAGCAGCGGGTCCGGGCGGAGCTTGCGGCTTACGTCAAGGCCGGCGCCCGATACTTCGAGACCGGTAACGAACCCAATCTCGACATCGAATGGGCGGTGGGCGAGTGGGAGAAGCCCGACCGCATCGAGCGGTTGTGCAAGCAGTGGTTGCGGGTGGTGCCCATCATCAAGGAGGCGGGCGGCATCCCCGTGTTCTACGCCATGACGCCGGGCTCGGCCGGCCAGTGGTACGCCGACTGCTTCGCCACGTTCGAGAAGTGGGGCAAGATCGAAGAGGCGTTTGCGGGTTGCGCCATCGGCTCGCACTTGGGCTCAATCAATCACCCGCTCGATTATCCGTTCAACGAGAAGAAGAACCTGCCGCACGCGACGCGTGAGGAACGCTTCGCCTCGCTCGCCAAGGACAATACGTGCTATCTGTGCGGCGAGTTGATCATGCATCTCATGGACCGGTACCTGCCGTACCCAGTGCCAATCCTGAGCACCGAAGGCGGAACGTTTCTCAACAACCACGACGACAAGAACTACCCGAAGGTCACGCCCGAACTGCACCGCGACATGAACCTGGAAACCTTCCGCCGGTTCAACCCCGACCACCCGAAGTACTGGGGAGATCCCTTGTTCGCTCAGATGTCGTGGATCTATCACACCGACGCCGGCATCTTCGTGCAGGACAGTTGGTTCGGCCACCCGGATCACGGCGACCTGCCCATCACCAAGGCGTTGGAGACCGAGCCGAGGTTTGACCGCGGGAAGGCATTTCGAAAGTAGACAGGAGCCAGGAGACAGAAGACAGGAGCCAGACGCTGGGGGCGGGCATCTTGCCCGCCTCGGACGTTGCGTGCCTATTATACTGCACGCACCCGTCCGATCTGAATCTCTCGCCGTCCGCGCGGCGCAAGCTTGCGCCCACGGCTTGGTGCCTGTTTTGGGGGAGCGGTATCCTCTTTTCCCCAGCCCCAGTCCCATCCCTATTTCCGAGCCGGGGCCGCCAAGCTGGCCTCGAGCTCCTCGCGCGTGGGCGTCTTGGAAGGAACGCCGTTCGCGGGCACATCGGCACCGGCGACCCAGACGATGCCATTGAGCACCAGCGTACGGAACGGGGCGTTCGTCCAGTTCTGATGACTCCGGCCGCCGGTGAATCCGAATCCGCGTCCCTTACTGCCCGCGGCCGATCGATCGTAAGCCCAAGCCACGATCTCGCTCTGGCCCAGGCGTTGCCGCACGTGCGGATTGCCCGTATATGGCCCGTCGGGCCCGCGCCTCGTCTCGTCCGGCGGAACGGCAGTGAGAATGGGCGTCACGCCTTTCATCTCATCGACGAAGCGCATGTGATAGGACCATTCGTCGCGAACCGTGAACGGCTTCACGCCGCGGGTGATCGGATGTTCGGGCAGACTCTTGAACTCTGCGGTCCACACTGGCCGCACTGACCAGCCCGTCTCGAAGTATCCTCCGATCGCACTGAGCAATTGGTTTCCCGCCTCGCCTTTGGGAACGTCGAGGGCCTCATGCAGGCACGCCAGGCCGACGCCGCGTTTCGTGAGCTCAGCGATCCGGTCGCGATGGACGAGCACCGGGTTGGTCTCGGCCCCGTTGGCGAACAAGACGACCGCGTCGGCGTTGTCGAACGCGGTCGGATCGGCGGGCCAGTTGTCGTGATACGTGACGGCCAGCACGCCGGGCACGTTCTCGTTGAGTAGCCGCGCCAGAAGCGTGCAGCCGGCCCGGTAGTCGTTCTCGCCGTGACCTTCCCCGGGCGAACCCGCGACGAACACGACCTTTCGGCCGTTCTCCAGCGGCAGACGCTTCAGCCGAATGTTGCGGAACTGCACTTTCATGGGCGGCCCGACGTGCAGTTGAAACGCCAGGAGCCCTGCGCGGCGGCGATCGGCCTTGTCCTCGTCCACGGTCTCGGACATCAACTTGCCGTTGATGAAGTGCCGAAACGTGTATCCGCGGGCGACGATGTGGTACTCGTTCCAGTCGTTCTGCCGGATGGCCGCCTTGAGGGCGTCATTCTCGCCGAAGCTGCCGGCGGGCTTGGGCTTGTGATCGTCGCCGACGATCGCCTTCTGACCGCGATGGGCGAGAATGCCGCGGTAGCGTTCGCCGTACATGATGCCGGTGTACGTGTTGGTGGCGTCGATGTCGGCTTGGTAGCCGCCGATTACCCATCGCCCGGCTTCGGGCACTTCGAAGCTGCGGTACTGGATGCCGCTATTGCCCTTGTCGCCGCTGGCCATGCGGAATTCGCACTTCAGTTCGAAATCGTCGAGTTCGCCCTGTCGCCAGATGAGGAACGTATTGACCTTGATGGGGTCCTCGGCGCTGGTCTGGCCGGTGATCGTCCCGTCTTCGACACGCCAGAGCTTGGGATCGCCGTCCCAGCCGGCGAGACTCTTGCCGTCGAAGATAGGCGTGAAGCCGTCGTCGCCCGCCTGTGCCGGCACCGTCGTGCAGACCAGGCCGATCAGCCCGAAGAAGAGGATCCCGCGCCGCATGTGGCACCTCCGTTGAATGGTTCCGGCGCCCATGGTACGGAAGATCCGTACCACCGCAAGCAGGCGATAGAGCGGGGCTGGGGACTGGGGCCTGGGGATTGGGGGAAAGACTTGAGACCTGAGACTTTGAGGCTTGAGGGGCTGAATGGCTGAGAGCTCATAGCTTACAGCTCATGGCTCGGACTTCAGAGCTTATGCCTCCAAAAGTTATTCCGTTATAATCCCACCCTCCAAAACCGGGGATGGAGTCGAAATGTTGCGAAAACCTGTCAAACGCACTGGTGGCTTGATCACGGTCGTCTTGCTGGCGGGGCTCACGGGCTGTGGAGCCGACGCGTGGAGCTGGAACTATGCGATAGGGGCGTTCCTCGGCGAGTTGGAGTATCTGTCGCGGGCCGTCCCCATCGAGCAGGGGCTTGAGGATCCCGAGCTCACGCAGGAGCAGAAGGACCGTCTCGAGTTCGTCATCCGGGTTCGCGATTACGCCGAGAGCGTGATCGGTCTGAACGTGGGTGACAGCTTCCGGCAGTTCGTGAATCTTCGTGGCGAGCGTCTGGCCTGGAATCTTTCGGCGTCACGCAAGGATGCTCTCGAGCCGTACCTCTGGAACGTTCCGGTGGCCGGCGAGATGCCGTACCTGGGCTTCTTCAAAGAGGCTGAGGCGCTGGCCGAGCGCGACCGGCTGGTTGCGGCCGGCTACGACACGTTCCTATACGAACTCGATGCGTTCAGCACGCTGGGCGTCATGCCCGACCCGGTGGCGTCCACACTGCTGGAGCGACCACTGCCGAGCCTGGCCGACACGGTCGTGCACGAGTTGTTGCACAATACGATCTGGAAGACGGGTCACGCAGTGTTCAACGAGTCGTTGGCGACGTTCGTAGGACGCACGGGGTCGATGGAGTTTTTGGCGTTCGAGTTCGGCCAGGATTCGGACCTGCTGGCCGAGGCGCAACAGTTGCACGAGAACTCCGATCGCATCGACGCGTTCCTCAAACAGCTGGCGGCCGAGGTCGAGGCGCTGTATGCCCAGGACATTCCGTCCGAAGACAAGATTGCGCAGCGCGAGGCGATCTTCGAGGCCGCCCGTCAGCGGTTCAAGACCGAGGTGCAGCCGCTCCTGCATAATCCCGAGGCCTACAGCGGCTACGGCACGCTCAACTACAACAACGCCTTCTTGCTGGTGAACGTGCGATACAACAGCGAGCTGGATCTGTTCGCCGACGTCTATGAGAGCACGGGTCGCAGTTGGTCCGCCAGCCTGGAGATCTTCCGCCAGGCGGCGGCCGCGAGCGATCCGTACGCATTCCTGCGCACGTACCTGCAGACGCTGGCGGTGCCTGCCGCCGAGTAAACCGGCAGGGCGTTGTGGTGCAGGCATCCCTGCCTGCACAATGCACGCTGGAAGCGTGCACCACAACGGCCACGACGCTTCGATCGTCGTACTGGGGGCGCAAAAGAAAAGCCCACGGACTCGCATCCGTGGGCTTTCGTTGTGTTCGCTGCTTCTTGAAATCGCCTACGCCGACTCTTTGCGGCGGACCCGCTGGTCGAACAGGTCGGCCTCACCGAGGGCAACTCGCTCGGTGCAGATGTACTTGCCGTTGGCCCCTTCCTCGGGCAGACGGTACATCACATCCAGCATGAGCTCTTCCATGACGCTGCGCAGGGCGCGGGCGCCGGTGTCGCGTTTGAGGGCCTTGTCGGCCAGGACGGTCAGTGCTTCGGGCGTCACTTCCAGTTCGCAACCTTCCATCTCGAACAGCCGCTGATACTGCCGCACCAAGGCGTTCTTGGGCTCGGTGAGGATGCGGCTGAGCGTGGCCGTGGACAGCTGCTCCAGCACGGTGATCACGGGCAGCCGGCCGATGAGCTCGGGGATCATGCCGAACTCGACCAAGTCTTCCGGCGTGACCTGGGCGAGGATGTTGCTCTTGCGAGTCGCTTCGTCCTCCTCGCTCAGCTCGCCCATGAAACCGATGGACGAATGGCCGAGCCGGCGGGCGATGATCTCGTCGAGGCCGGTGAACGTGCCGCCGCAGATGAACAGGATGTGGGTCGTGTCCATCTGGATGTACTGCTGCTCGGGGTGCTTGCGGCCGCCCTGGGGCGGAATATTCGAGATCGTGCCCTCGAGCATCTTGAGCAGGGCCTGCTGCACGCCTTCGCCGCTGACGTCACGGGTGATGCTGACGTTCTGGCTGGTCTTGCCGATCTTGTCGATCTCGTCGATGTAGACGATCCCGCGCTGGGCCGCCTCGAGGTCGTAGTCGGCATTCTGCAGCAGACGCAGCAGAATGTTCTCGACGTCCTCGCCGACGTAGCCGGCCTCGGTCAGCGTGGTCGCATCGCCGATGGCGAACGGCACGTTGAGGATGCGAGCCAGCGTCCGGGCGAGCAGTGTCTTGCCCGAGCCCGTGGGACCAACCAACAGCACATTCGACTTGTCGATTTCGACATCGTCTTCATCGGCAGAGTCGGCGTGGGCGAGTCGCTTGTAGTGGTTGTGAACGGCCACCGCCAGCGCACGCTTGGCCCGCTCCTGGCCGATCACGTACTGGTCGAGGAACTCCTTGATCTGCCGCGGCGGGGGAATGGAACCGGAAAGATACCGCGCCGGGCCGGTCTTGCGTTTTTCCTGCTTGATGATGTTGTGGCACAGATCGACGCAGGCGGCGCAGATGTACACGTCGCCGGGGCCTTCCACCATCGGCCCCGCTTCCCGCTGGGTCTTGCCGCAGAAGCTGCACGTCGTGGTCCGCCGGCCGCCTCTGCCTCCGCCGCCTCCGCTTGTATGTCCGGTACGAGCCCCTGCCATTCAAGAATCTCCGCCGGCGGTCTCACACCACCGGTTATTGAGGAACACGTCATGCAGACCATGAGTCTGCGTGAAACGGCTTTCCACGTCTGATATACGGAATACCGCTCTGAACGAATCTATCGTCAGCCCTTCGGGGCTTTCTCCAGATCAAAATCACCTCTCGGGATCGATGAGATCCTCAGGCGAATTCGGTCTGGGAAGTCCGCCGGTTTGTTTCGGCTTGGCGTCGAAGGACCCGATCATGGCGGCTCGAAGCGACTGATATTCCTCTTCCGTCAGATCGCCTCGATCTCTCATCTGCCGCAGATCTTCAAACGTCCAGAGCCCCCCGCCCTCCGTCCGGTCGGGGAACAAAAACTGCTTGCGATAGTACCAGACGCCCAATCCGCCAACAATGACCAGCAGCGCAATAACTGCGCAGCTGACGAGAATCCACCAAGTTTGTTCGGGCCTGATAGCGGCGATTATTGGCCACACGCCCACTATTCCTCCAATTATATGTCCACAGAACCCAGCGCGACTGCGGATCTATAAATGTCGTCACAATATGACTTTGCGTCCAACGGACGTCGCTGCTGGGCCGGGTCCGCCTCTATTGGCCGGACTTGCCGGCCACTGCTCCAGATTCTTTCAGGGCGTCCTCGGTGTCGAGATCCGTCACGGGCAGTCCCGCCCGTCGTCGTCGAGTCTGCCAGTCGGATATGAGCATCAAGTTTCGAATGTATATGAAGCAGGCCAGGAGCTGACCGGCCATGATCACCGGGTCCCGCTCATGGACGGCGTAGACGAACAGGGCCAGACTGCCCACCAGCGACAGATACCAAAAGGCGACGGGAACGGTGCTGCGGCGCCGCCGCTCGCTGACGATCCACTGGACGACGAACCGCATGAAGAAGACGAACTGGGCCGTCATCCCGAACCAGAACCAGGGGCTGTTCACCTTCCCGAGCACTTCGCTGAACCAGGAAGCGGTTGCCGCAGGCTCGGTCGTGGCCTGGGCGAGTGCGGGGCAGGCCAGCAGGAGGCAAAGCGCCAGCGCAGCCGGTCTGGTCGAACGGCCGCGGCGCGACGCAGGCGGAGGAGAAGACTCAAACTGAGGTTCGGGCGCCATGGTGTGTGACTTTCCGGCGGGATCGCCGCTGTTCGGCGGGATCACCACTCTCTGGCGGGATCACCGCCCCCCATGCTCCAGGCGGGACTGAAGCCCCAGACGGGGGCGAGTCCCCGGGTGGGGTCCGGGCCCCGGGTGGGGCTGCTTGGAATCCTGGAACGGTCGGCCTACTTCCCGCAGCACTTCTTGTACTTCTTGCCCGACCCGCAGGGGCAGGGATCGTTGCGACCGATCTCCTGGTCTTTGTGGATGGGCTGAACCGGCGGGGGCAGGGGGGGCTCATCCTCCCCGGGCAGACCCGCCTTGATCTGCTGCTCCTTTTCTCGCTTGCGGTCGAACCGCGAACCGATACGACGATCATCCAAAGCCATTGCTGTCTCCGCTACCGCATCTTGCCGCGGCACTTGTTGCTCATCCGCCGGCCCGATCGCTCCGTGCCGGACAGATTATCCGCGGGAGTCAAGCAGTCTCAACACTCCTCAATCGTTCTGCAGTCCGGCTTGCTGCTCGATCCATTTTACCCGATCAGGTCTTTCCGTGACATTGCTTGAATTTCTTGCCCGAGCCGCAGGGGCAGGGGTCGTTTCGGCCGACCTTGGGTTGTTCGCGGCGGATAGTGACGGGCTTGGCGCCCTCGCCCTGGGCCCGCAGGCCCGCCTGCTGATCGGCCGAAGCCCCGGCGAAGCCGGCCCCAATGGCCGAGTCGTGGCGGGTCTGCAGGTTGCTGGTCAGGGTACGGGGTGCTGTTTCACCGCCTTCCGGGCCACCCGTCGACACCTTGAAGATCATATCCGTGACCTTGTCGCGGATGATCTTCCACATCTGCTCAAACAGGTCGCGGCCTTCGATGGCGTACTGGCTTTGCGGGTGCGTCTGGTCGCCGCCCAGCGGCCGCTGCATGATCGCGTGCTTGAGGTGGTCCATCTCCAGGAGATGATCCTTCCACCCCTGGTCGTAGATCCGCAACAGCACGTAGCGTTCGAGATGCGTCAGCTCCCAGCGGGCCAGTTGTTCGCCCGCCCGCCGCAGGACGTCGCGGCGGTCGCCGTCCGCCGCTTCGAGGGCCTCGAGATCCACCGTCTTGCCGAAGCGGTCGCGGGCCCAGGCGATCAACTCGCCGTTGCTGTTGCCGTACTTGGCCAGCGCCTCGTCGATTTCCCGGTCGAGCCGTCCGCCGTCGAGGAACTGGTTGCGTGCCTCGACAAGTTCCTGGGCGATGGCGTCGATGGTCTTGCCTGCGAAATGATCGACCGTCCAGCCGACGCGGTACTTGGCGTTGGCCCAATCCACGATCTGCTGAATCGCATAGACGCTGTCGGCCCCCGCTGTCCCGAATGCCCGGTTGATGATGGCCTCGACCGGATAGTGGACTTCGCGCCACTTGTAGGCACTGCGAGCCTTTTCGCGAATGATCTGCTTGACCTGGTCGGGCGAGCCTTCGGCGATCTCATCGGATTTCAAGTCGATGCCGAACTTGGCCCGGGCCCAGTCCGCCAGCGCGGAGCGGGCGTACTTGGGATCGAGGTACGCTTCGATGGGCGACAGATCGATTTCATCGTAATGGCGGTTTGCCGCCTCGATGAGCAGTTCCTCGATCTCGGGCGGACTCATCTTGCGCAGCTGGTTTTGCGTGGCCCCCACGTGGTGGAACATGCGTTCCGCCCACTTCATCAGGCCGCCGATGTCCCACTCGTTGGGTGGAGCCTCCGCGTCGATGTACTCGCCGAGGCTCGTGCGAATGGCGTCGTGGGCCTCGTCGCGAGCCTTCTCGCGGATGCGCTGCTCGAGGAATTGGGCGTCTTCCTCCATGAGCGCACTGGGCGGAATCGACACGTCCAGCGTACTGCGGCACCAGTCGGCCACACGGCGGGCGGTGTAGTCGGGGGCCAGATAGTCGTCGACGAAGGTTTCGATCTCATCGTCGATCATGCCCCAGATGAGCGTGTCGAGCTCGCGACCTTCGAGAATCTGCTGCCGCTCGGAGTAGAAGCTTCGCCGCTGATAGTCCATCGGCTCGTCCCACTCGAGCAGGTGCTTGCGGATGCTGAAGTTCCGCTCCTCGACCTTCTTCTGAGCCCGTTCGATGCCCTTGCTGATGCGCTTGTCCTCGAGGCTTACGCCCTCGGTGAAGCCCAGCCGCTCCATCATCTTGAGCATCCAGTCGGGCATGAACAGCTTGAGCAGGTCATCCTCGAGCGACAGGAAGAAGCGGCTGGAGCCCGGATCGCCCTGGCGTCCGGATCGACCGCGAAGCTGATTGTCGATGCGGCGGGCCTCATGACGTTCCGTGCCCACGATGTGCAACCCGCAGGGCGAGTTGAGCGAGCAGATCTTGCGGCCCAGCTCGGGAAAACGCGGATCGAGCTTGGGCTTGAAACAGTGGGCGCAGTTGGTCTTGGGATCATACTCCAGGCAGTTGATGCAGCACTTGGTGGCCCCTTCGGGATACATGGACAGCGAGTCGGCGGGGTAGTTCGGCTGCACCTGGAGGACGTCCAACGGCACCTTGCACTTGGGGAACACCACGCCGGCCTCGAGCTTGATGTCGGTGCCGCGGCCGGCCATGTTGGTGGCGATGGTGACGTTGCCCAGTGGCGTGCGATCGCCTCGTTCGGGGATCTGCCGCTGGCCGGCCTTGGCGACGATCTCGGCCTCGCGGGCGTGATGCTTGGCGTTGAGCACCTCATGCTCGATGCCGAACGTGCGGGTCAACTGCTGGCTCAGCCGTTCGGAGTTCTCGACGCTGGTCGTGCCGACCAGGATGGGCCGGCCGGTGGCGATCTCGCCCATGATGAAGTCGTACGCCTCCATCATGAAGGCGATGGTCTTGCGATCGCCTTGTTCCGCGGCGTCGAATCGACGCAGCGCCTCGTCGAGACGCTCGAGCTTGGCGGCACCGTCGGTTTCCGTGCCCGCGGCGATGCTGCGCTGCAGGATGGGGCGATATCGCTTGAACACTTCGGCGAGCAGGAACGGGTCGGCGGGGCGGCCGCGTCGCCGCATCTCGTGGATTTCCTCCACGATCATGTCGTACTTGCCCGCGAACGTCCGGTAGATCCGGTCGTTGTGATCGACGCGGTTCACCGGGCGGTTCGTCGGGATGGCCACGACTTCAAGCCGGTAGATCTTCATGAACTCTTCCGACTCGGTCATGGCCGTGCCGGTCATGCCCGCGATCTTGTCGTAGAGTTTCAGGAAATTCTGGATGGTGATGGTGGCCATCGTCTGAGTTTCTTCCTTGATCGGCACGTTCTCCTTGGCCTCGACGGCCTGGTGGAGTCCGTCCGACCACTGGCGGCCGTACATCAGACGGCCCGTGAACTCGTCGACGATGATGATGGCGCGGTCCTGCACGACGTATTCCTTGTCGCGCTCGTAGACCACGTGGGCTCGCAGGGCGTTCTCGATCAGGTGCGGATACTGCATGTTGGCCCCGGAGTAGAAGCTGCCGATGCCGGCTTCCTCCTGGGCGTGGGCGACGCCTTCGTGCGTCAGATGCACCTGTTTGCGGTCGCGCTGCACGACGTACAACTGCTTGTGCAGAATGGCCTCGGCCTCGTCCTCCGTGAGCATGTCCGGGTCCACGCGGAACCGCTTGCGGGCATCATCGAACTTGGGGTTCTTGAGCAACTGCTCGGGCGGGTTGTCGCCCCATTCGGCGAGACGCCGGGCGGTCTCGCGGTTGAGCTCGCCTTGCTTGCGGACCAGCGAGCGGGCCAGTCCGTCGGCCCACTTGTATCGACTCACGTCGTCGTGAGCGGGCCCGCTGATGATCAGCGGCGTGCGGGCCTCGTCGATGAGAATCGAGTCCACCTCGTCCACGATGGAGTAGTCCAGGCGGCCTTGAACCTGGTCCTCGCGACGGGTTTTCATGTTGTCGCGAAGGTAGTCGAAGCCGAACTCGCTGTTGGTTCCGTACGTGATGTCGCAGGCGTAGGCCTGGGCTCGCTTGCCCTCGTGCCCGCCGGGGTCCTCGCCGGCCTGGATGTAGCCGACGGTGGCTCCCAGGAGTTCGAAGATGGGCCGAGCGAACTCGGCGTCGCGGCGGACGAGGTAATCGTTGACCGTGACGATGTGGACTTTCTTGCCCTGGAGGAACTTCACATAGGCGGCCAGGTGGCAGACGATGGTCTTGCCTTCGCCGGTTTTCATTTCGGCGACGTTGCTGGCGAACAAGACCTGCCCGCCGATGATCTGGCAGTGGAAGTGCCGGTGGGCCTGGGCGCGGTCCGACGCCTCGCGCAGGGCGGCCATGGCCTCGGGCAGCACTGACTCGACCGGCTCGCCGTCGGCGAGGCGCTTCTTGAACGCGTCGCTGCGAGCGCGCAGTTCCTCGGGCGAGAGCTTGCGGTACTCGTCCTCGAACGCGAGCACTTTGTCCGCGACGGCGCCGAATCGCTTGAGCAGTCGGTCGTTTCGAGTGCCGAAAATCTTGCGGAATATCGTTTGGGGCCAATCCAGAATCGCAACCATGTCAGTTCACCCTGAGGCGGAGTTCGCCGAGTCTTCAAACTTTCGTTATCGGCCGCATGGGGTTTTCGAGTGAGGCAAAACAGATGACGAGGCAGGCCTCGCTGTCGGGGCGTCTGCCTGCCGTCGGGCAGGCGCCTACCGTCGGGCAGGTGCCCGTCGTCGGGCGGGAGCCCGTTTGCTGCGAGCTTACTGGCCGCGGGAGCCGTTGATCCGCATGACGCCCAGCCAGGCGGCCAGGGCGAGCACCGCGATCCCGGTGTTGAGCGCGAGTGTCCCCGCGTTGTAGAAGCGGGTCGGGTTGGAAGGGGGCTTTTCGGTGGAAGCGGCCTCGCCGGTCGGGCCGGGCACGGCGGTCATGGGAGCCCGCCAGGCCGGTACGTCGCCGCGATACGGGCTCGTCCGCCCGCCGAGCCGTCCGGCCAGGATCGACAAGTTCAGCGCCGCCACCAGCGCAGTGAGAATCACCGCCGGCTCCCGCTGAAGCCGGACGGGCGAGCTCTCCATCCCTGTCCGCGTCGGCAGCATGTTACCCATTATATAGCCCCCA